>CAVUNL010000026.1:0-561449 GCA_963742795.1 uncultured Actinomycetes bacterium | reverse complement strand
GGGCATCATCCCGATGTTCACGTGTCCTGGCAGGCGGAGACTGCCGGAGGTCGGGATAATGCAGGCAGCGTGGTTAGTCGTATTCCGGTGCGGCGAGGCTGTCGAGGAAGTCGAGAACGGTGTCGCTGGGCTGGTAGCGTCCCAGTTGCTGTTCGGTCACTGCGGTGCGGTCAAGTGCCCGTTCCTTGAGCTTCAGGTCGGCATGAAGGTACTTCATCGTTGAGGACACGTCCTGGTGTCCTAGCCAGAGCGCGATGATGCTGACGTCGTGGCCGGCGATCCGCATGTTCATGGCCCTGGTGTGGCGGAAAAGATGCGGGAACAGGCGTTTTCCGGCCAGGGACGGCTGCGTCTGCGCCGCGATCTCCTGGTATTTGTCGAGCCGGGCCTGGAAGCCGTCGCGGGTCAGCTTCCGGATGGCCCGCCCGCGGGCGGGGAACAGCGGGTCTGAGGGCTGGCCGCTGGTATGGTCCAGCCATTCGCCGAGCACCGCCGCGCTGGCCGGGTCCAGCGGGGTTGACCGTTCGTGCCGTCCCTTGCCCGTGCAGCGGACGTGGGACCCGGAGGGCCGGATGCGCGCGTCGGCGCGGGTGAGGCTGAGGAGCTCGGAGACGCGCAGCCCGGTGGCGAGCAGGACGGTCATCATGGCGTGGTCGCGGCGGCCTGTCCAGGTGCTGCGGTCGGGGGCGGCCAGGACGGCGGCCGTTTCTTCGGGAGTGAGCCAGGGGATCTCGGTGTCGTCGGTCCGGGCGGACTCGATGGACAGCACGCGCTGGATCACCTCGGCGTCGTCGGGTGCGTGCAGGGCGGCGTAGCGGAACATCGAGTGGATGGCGGCCAGCCGGTTGTTGCGGGTGCGGGCGGCGTTGCCGCGGTCGGTGTCCAGGTGGTGCAGGAAGCCGGTGACCAGGTCGTGGTCGAGCTGGGCGAGCCGCATCTTCTCCGGCGGCGTGCCGGTCGCCTGCTGGGCGTAGTGCAGCAGCAGCCGCCAGGTGTCGCGGTAGCTGGCGATGGTGTGGGGGCTGGCGTCTTTGTGCTGCATCAGCTTGACGCGGAAGAATCCCTGGAGGATCGGGGCGAGGTCGCTCATGGCGTTTTCTCCGGTGGTGAGGCGGCCGGGCCGCCGGCTTCGCGGGCGGCGGCCCGGAGCATGTGGTCGCTGGCGGCCTGCAGCAGTTCGGGGACGGCCTGCAGGTAGTAAAAGGTGTGCCGTGGTTTCGTGTGTCCCATGTGGGCCTGGAGCAGCGGGAGGCAGGCCTGGGTGTCGGCGTCGTCGTTCAGCCAGCTGGTCAGCGTGGTGACGGCGAACGTGTGGCGCAGTGCCCGCAGCGTCGGGCGGGGAGTGAGGTCTCCGAGGCCGGCCTTGTCGACCAGGTGCGCGAAATGCGAGCGGACCTGGCTGGCGTTCAGCCGGACTCCCTTGATGTTGACCAGCAGGCTCGGGCCGGCATAGCCGGGGATCAGCCGGTCGCGGAGCTGCTGGTAGCCGGCGAGCGCGTCCAGCGTGGTGGGGTGCAGCGGGATCCGCCGGTCCCGGCGGTTCTTGCCGTGCAGGGTCATCGCGGCCTCGTCCGGGTCGATGTCGCTGTCGTCGGCGCGGGCGGCCTCGCAGGTCCGCATCCCGGTCGCCGCGACCAGGCCGGTCAGTGTCTGGTAGGTGGCCGCGTGCAGTTCCGGCCGCAGCCGCCCGGCCGGTTTCCATCAGCGTCTCGACCTGCTCGCCGGTCATGATGCACGGGGCCGGCCGGTCGCGTCGGCCGGGCACCAGGTCCGGGGGCGGGACCTGGTGCCCGGGGTCCAGCGCGTGCAGGTAGAGGGCGAACCCGCGGGCCGCGTTCAGGCGCAGCCACCGGTAGGACGGGGCGATCGGCTGCGCGAGCAGGACCCAGTCCAGGACGGCCTGGTCTGTCACGTGATCGATGTCGGCGCCGTCGCAGTACGCGGCGAACCGGCGGACCAGGAACCCCGGCTTGTCCATCTCGAAGCCGAGGCTGCGGCGGAACGCCAGGTACTTCTCGGCCAGCGTGCCGAGCGCGCCGGCGGCCGCGGTCACCGGGGTCATCCCCGCGGCCCGCTGCCTGGCCAGGGACGCGCGAGCGGCCGCAGCGACGATACGTCCGCCCGGGTATACGCGCTCGTGGTCTCGATGTCGCGGTGCCGGAGCACGTCCCGGATCTCCACAAGGGAGGCGCCTTCCTTCAGCAGGTCGTGCCCGACGGCGTGCCGGAATGCCCGCGGCCCGGTCCGGGGAACGCCGGCCCTGGCGCAGGCCCGCCCGACGAGGGCGCCGACTGAGCTCTTGAACATCGGCCGCACCGGCGCGCGGGCGGACAGGAACACCGCGGTGACTCCGGGCGGCGCGGGCCGGCGGGCCTGCAGGTACTCCACGATCGCCTCCCCGGCGTCACGGACCAGGGGAAGGACGTCAACACGGCCGCCTTTCCCGTGGACGACGAACTCCCCGGCCCGCCAGCGCAGGTCGGCCAGGTTCAGGCGGGTGACCTCAACGGGCCGCAGGCCGTAGCGGTGCAGCAGGAGCAGCACCGCCCGGTCACGGCATCCGCCTTCGGTGGAGCGATCGCAGCTGGCCACGATCGCCGCTGCCACCGCCGGATCGACCTGCACGGGCAGCCGGGACGGCTGGCGGGCGGCCCGAGGGACAGCCGCGGACAGCGGGCGCGCTGTCCGCCGTGAGTGTTCCAGGAACCGCAGGAACGCCCGGTCGCCCGTTAAGGCCGCGCCGACCGAGGGCAGCCGGTGACGGGCGACCTGGCGTGACACGATGTCCAGCACCTGCGCGCCGTCCAGGGCCGCCAGGCCGGCACCGAACTCCGGCCCGTCCTGCGGCCAGCCCGCAACGTCCAGGAACTCATGCGCGTGCCGAAGGTAATGCCCGGCCGTTACCTCTCCGGCCCCGCGCTCGGCACGGAGATACCGCTCATATTCGTGCAGCAGCGCATCCGCCGCGCTGGCAGGGCCGCCGGCCTGCTCCGGCAGCACGCCGATCCCGCGAAGATAGTCCAGCAGCGGTTTGAGTGACGTTCCCTTGACCAGGTAACTTCCCCGGGCGTGGAGGTCGTCCCAGAACCGGTCCGCGGCCGGCCCGGCCAGGTCCCCGGCGTCCAGCCCCTGACCGGCCAGCCAGGCGCTCAGGTCCGCTATCAGGTACAAGTGGTGGTCTACCGACGACTTCGTATACCCGCGTCCGGCGAGATACGCGGCAAAACCCGGGGCCCGGTCGGCGAGCAGCCCGCTGACCTGGGCCCCGACGTGATCGTGATCGCGCATGGGACACCTGCCGAAACCCGACAACCCGCCCCTTTGTCATCGTGCCACCACATGGAGTGAGATGCCAAGGATTATCCCGATGAAATTACGCGCTCGCCACTGCCTCACCAGGGCAGATGATCCGTGGTCGGGATGATGCCCAGGTCGGCATAAGACCCCTCTGGGCTATTCACTTGAGCGGACCAGATGAGAACAGGCCGCTAGATGCTGTGGTCATGGCAGCTAGGCACACCAAGATCTTGCGGCTGGTCCGGTTAACTGAATACCCCTTAGACCCCTTATCGCAAGGTAGCGATAACGGGTCGTAGTGGACCTCCCATTGGCCGTCGCGGGCGGCCACCCCGGAATGCTGCAACCGGAACCGGTTGAGCTCGGGGCCGTCATAGACCCGCCGGCTCAGCTTTATCCCGTAGGCGTTGATGACCCGCCAGCACGCGGGAAGCAACTCGACATGGTCCTCGGCGGACAGCGCCAGCGGCAGGTACCCGGCGGTCTCTACCAGCGCGGCATATTTCTCGTTCGGGGTGAACTCGCGGCCCGGCAGCAGCGGATCCCGCAGGCCGTCATGCGGCCGGTTCTGCCAGCGATGATCCACTGATCGAGGAGGTCCTGCAGCTCGGGCAACGGCCAGACCGCGGCGTCCTCGGCGCGCCGCCCGCGATATTCCGGGCTGCGGCCCGTATATCCGGCCACGTACTGGGCGAACAGCGAGGCTACCGAACCCAGGGTTCGCTCGATATGCGGTTTATCGGTCCCGGTCGCCTTGCGGGCCGGCTGCACGTTGATGCCGAGGAACTCACACGAGGCCATGAACGACGCCGACACGAACACCTTGCCGTGGTCGACCACGATCGTGGACGGGATGATAACCGGGCGGGCGGCGGCGTGCCGAAGGCGCTCGTCGATGCCCAGCAGCCGCCGGAACGGCAGCGCCGATTCCGCCATCGCCATGGCCTGCGGCCAGCCCGGCCGCATCGGCTCCGGGGTGACCGTCCGCGCGAGCAGCACGCTCGCGTCGGGGGCCTTGGTGGTCGGCCGCAGCACCGCGGCGGTCACCGTCCGCGTCGCGACGTCGACCAGCGCGGTGAGCTCGACCCGTCCGACCACGCCGTCGCCCAGGCGGACCAGCACATCCAGCGGCGTTGAGTCGATCTCCATGAGCTCGCCGGGTGCGTTCGCCTCCCGGCGGCCGAACGGCCCGTCCGGGCGGGCCGCAAGCGAGCGCCGGGTCCTGGCCGACCCGGTCGCGTGCTTGCCCGCCTGCAGCCGGCCGAACAGGCGGTAAAGAGTCCGTTCAGACGGCATCTCAGCCACGGCCTGCTCATCGGATGCCTGCGATCCTCGCAGAGCTGTGCCGAATCGTCCACAGATAATTCAGCCGCTGGATGTTCAAATAGCGAGGGCGGTAACACCGGATAGCCTGCCGGTATGGCGGCCTGGGACGAGCTGAAGGTGGTACTGTTCCGGCTGCGCGATGAGCAGCCCGGCGTCCTGATGCAGTACCCGATGCCAGAAGTGGACGAGGGCAGGGTGCCGCCGTTCGCCATCACCTTGGCGCCCTGGGCTACCACCACCGCCGAGGAACTACACCGGCAGTTCGGGGACGATGTCGAGCTGACGGTCGGGGCGCTGCCCTACCCGCCCGGCCGTCCGCTGCGTCCCCGACCGGAAACCGGCCCGACCCAGGACCTGCTCGACCCGCAGCAGATAGCAGCCGAGCTGGACGGCCCTGCCGTGGTCAGATCCGGGCAAACCCTGCGGCACGGTCTGCTGCTGCGCAACCTGACCGGTCACGAGCTTCAGATCGCGACCAATGGCCAGGTCACCGGGGTCATCGTCGATCCGCAGACCGGTGAGGTAGTCGGCGGATTCTCCGGCGCCCAGCGCCTTCCACTAATCGTGTTCCGGGTGGCGCCAGGGCAGACCGTGCGACTCCCGCTGCTGATCGGGACTGCCAGCTTCACACCCCGTCTTGGCTACAAGGTTCCCGGCGGAGACTGGGGAATCCAGGCAACGCTCACCCTTGGCACCAGTCCTGGCGACTCCCCCCGCAGGCGCACCCCGGTCCTGCCGTTGACCATCACCGCCTGAACCGGCAGTCCCATCCCCGGGCCGCTCAAGATCCGCCGGGCCAGCCGGGGCCTCAACGTCGTTCGTCCTCGCGCTCCGGGTGGCCGTGCTGCGCGTTGACCCCGGCCGCGGCACCGGCGTTGACTGGCACCTATCCGGAGACCAGGCAGCACAGCGAACCGGGCCCCGGCACCACCGCCAAACCCTAGAAACCGTCAAGCATCACCTGAAGCCAGAACGTCAACGATCAGTTGGACCTAGGCACGCGGCACCCGACCCCGACCCCGCAGGGGCATGCAGGTAGACGGCAGCATGGCCTGGGTGGTCTCCAGCCAGGGCCTGCTCATGGTCGGCGGGGCCAAGCTCCAGGTCGGGCACGCCCACCGCGGCAAGGTCGTCATCGTGGCGATCGATGACAACCAGTTCCGCGTCCTGCACGATGGGACCCAGCTGTCCGCCCACCCCAGAACCTTCATCAAGGAAGTCACCCGCCGCAGCGCAAGCGGGCACCCCACCTACGAGATCTAGCACCGGCACCGCCAGCGCGACGATGAAGAACCCACCGGGCAAGGAGAAAGGCAGGCCAGGTGCGCGATGACAACCATCGATCCCCACGCCGACATCCATATCACCCACCACCAGCAGGACGTGACGGCCCGGCGGGCCTGACGGCGAGGGCCAGGCCAGAGGCCAGGCCCGATGGGCACGCGGCGAACCTCTGCGCAAACGATCGCCGTTGACCGATGCGGATAGTTCGCATCCAGAGGATCACTCGCCGGTCGGTTCGAGATGCCTGGCCGCCTGGGGGTAACCCCCGCTCTAAGGCGGGTGGATGCCTCATTCCTGCGGTGCATGCGCGTGTGTAGCGTGGGCTTCATCTCGCGGGATAATCCTACCCGGACGGGAGCCAGACAATGACAGGCTGGACCGGGCACGTGGCTATGCTCCCTGCGCAGGCCATATGGCGCGGGCACGGCAAGTGTCGCTTCGTCCATCAACGGACAGCGAATATCGAGACGACCCTCTCACAGGAAGCCGATACCGCCATGTACGAAGACGAAGATGACGACCGCTTTGAGGCGGCGCTGAGAATGGCCGAAGACAATCCAGCCCGGGGCGCCGAGGCCCTGCGCAGCATCGTGGCCGACGACGCGTTCGACCCCGACACCCGTTTTGAGGCGGCGGCCAGACTGGCCGAAGTCGACGAGACCCAGGCCGCCGAGGCCCTGCGCAGCATCGTGGCCGACGACGCGTTCGACCCCGACACCCGCTCCGAAGCGGCGGCCAGACTGGCCGAAGTCGGCGGTTGACCACCAATGTTGACCACAACGGCATACGACCCCGGTCGATAGAGTCAGACGGCGGAAAGCCAAATCCCCAGGTGAACGACGGTAACCGACACCGTGCCGGTAGCTTACAAGCGAGGGTCAGACCAGAAGCCCGGCCCGAAACGCGCGCGGCGAGCCGGACGACCTGTTCCAGGATCACCGGCAGCTGCTTGTCTTGGGCCAACAGCTCATCGATGTGGCCGCGGATGCGTTCGGTGGGGATAATCGGTCTGACACAGGCGTGGGTACTTCCCTTCGATGACTTGGCGACCTTGAAGGGAACTTGCGCTCGTGTCCTTATCTACAGCCCGATTTGGGACTCACTCGCCTTGGCCTGCACGGAAGCCTTAAGAGCTGCTGCCCGCGGCCCCACGTCTACGGCGGCGGCGTGACGGCGACGCCGCTTCAGGTCGTGGACCACGGCCCAGGAAACCAGGATCGCAAGCGGTACCAGGACGATCAGCATGACGATCATCGTCATCACCTCCATCCCGGGTGGTTCTCAGCGTACGCCCTGATGAAACAACCATGCATCAGATGAGCGACCAGAGCTGCGTCATGTGACGCATCGGTGAAGCAACGAACCTGAGGGCCACACGTGGACCAAGGGCCCGGTTGGATCAATATATGCGCAACTATGCACTTCCCCGGTTTTGATGCCATCGTTCCGCCTATCGATGCGTCAGCAGTGGTTCACGCACGTTCGTCTTCTCGTCGCCCACCTGACCCGCTGACAGCGGGCCTTTTCCCGCAACGCTCACCACCCCGGCTCTTAACCGGCGCAGCTTGCGGTGGTTTGGGCTCCCCGCCTGCACGGCGAACCCGGAGGACCTACCTCCATCACTGGCACAGCACGGTTCGTACCGGCGACCTTCTACATCGCCTCACTCCCCTTTCAGGACGCACTACCTAACGGCGGATCTGGCGCGCTCACCGCTGGGCGGGCGCGATTGATGCCAGCCTGCGAGTGGACGCGGATGTCAGCGGGGGTGAGTGAGATGGAACCCTGGCGGGATCGTCCCGGTCAGCTGGGCCAGGTTGGCCCGGGTCGGCGGCAGCCAGTAAAAACGGATCACTACCGCCGCTGGCTTCGATCCGGTGCTGGCCTCACTCCCAGCCAGTTGCACCGGAAGGTAGGTGTGCGGGTCGAGCCAAAGAGTGATGCCGCCAGCCGAGCTGGCCCAGAGCGCGATGCCGCTATTCGCGCTGCCGGTGACCTTGATCGCGTCGATGCCGTCGACCCGCTGGTGGCCGGCCACGTGGAACAGGCCGCACCGCAATCCTGCGCCGATGACCAGCTTCCAGTCCGCCTGCGTGGCACTCGGCGCCATCAGGAGCGCTCCGAACTTTCCGCAGACAGACAGCTTCGGCGCTGGCCCTGACGACGGGGGGATGCCGAAGCGCTCCCACGTCCGGTCCTGGTAGTTAACCATGATCAGGGTCGGCTTACCGTGGCCAGTCTGCACCCAGGAGTCCCACTTCGGCTTGCCGCCGGCCGGTTCATCGACCTGCCGAGCCCGGCTGCCGTAGACCCAGACGTCGGTGACGAACCGCGTGGTTGCCGGCGGGCCGAAAGTGGTGGTCGTGGTCGTGGTGTACATAATCCGGTTGGTTGCGGCGAGCGCACTGCTGGCGTGGCTGAGGACGTATGCGGTCGTCAGCGCCGGGATCGCGGTAGGGGACGCCGTGGCTGCTGCGACACCGGCCACGGTCCCGGCGGCGATAGCCACGGCAGTGGCAGCAGCGGCCACCGCCCGTATCCTGCGGCGTTTGCCGCGGTACCTGCGGTGCGCATCCTTCACCAGGCCCGGCCGCGGACGCACGGCGATGTGTTCCATCTCGGCCCGCAGCCGCTGCTCGAAGTCGGTGCTCATGACGTTCTCCCTGTCGGTTGCGGCGTGCCATCGTTTTCGCCGAGGCCGTTGAGTTCGCGGAGCTTGCGCATGCCGCGTGAGGTAACGGATTTGACCGTGCCCGGGGAACACAGCCCATGGCCTGCGCGACCTGAGCCTCGGTGAGCTCTTCCCAGTAGCGGAGCACGATCGCGGTGCGCTGCCTGGCCGGAAGCTGGCGCAGCTGCCGGAGCAGCTGGTCTCTGGTATCCACGGTGCCGGTTTCATCGGGCTGCGCCCCGGGCTGGCCGAGCAGGCCGAGGCGCGCGCGCCAGGCCTGTTGGCGGCGCCAGCCGTCGGCGGCCAGATGGTAAAGCGTCCGCCGCAGGTAACCCTCAGGGTTGCCGCGTATCGTCCGCCAGCGCCTGAACACCCGCTCGAGTGCGGCCTGGAGCAGGTCCTCACCGTCGTCCTGGCCGCCCGCCAGGAGGACAGCGGTATGCAGCAGGTGCTTGCCCTTGACAGCGAGCAGTTCCTCGAGCACATCGGCGGACTGTTCGCCGTCCATCGCGCCCCTCTCGTCGATGTCACCCACCAAGTACGAGCGGCGCAGGCCGGAGGTTGACCGGGATCAGAAGATTTCTGTTCCCGGGCGACCACGCGCCAGCCCCACTGGCGGTCGAAGCGTCCAGGCCACCGGCCCCGGCTGCCGTTACTGCGCCCGCAGGTCCCCGACCGCCGCCACGACCTGCCCGCTGGCGCAATCTGCCATCCGCTGGGCAGCCAGCACGTCTCACGGCTATTGTCAGCCCAGCCCCGGCTCCCGGGAACGTCACGTTCCCCGGCGACGGTGATCCACGCTGGAGGTGAGTCCGAACCACCCGGCGGGCAAAGTCAAGCGAACCCGGCCCGTCGACGCCGGTTCCCTCGACGCCAGGCGAGCATGCGGCAGGCGACGGTCTCGGACGAGGGGCCAGAACGCATCATCTGCATCCCTGCTCCAACTGGCATCCGCAGTCACTAGACCGCGCCTAACGGCGGCTCGGCGCGTTTGTCTCCCAAGTCGGCCTTGAGGCTGAGGGCCACCGCTAAGTGAAGTCGACGAGTTCCACAGTTACCGTCGCCACGTCTCCGACGTCGAGGGCCTCCGCGACGAGGACCGGCCGCTTGACCGGAAGTACGTAGCCGGCCTGGCTGCCCGGGAAGATGGACGTCACCCACGTACTGCTCCCGATCGTGACCCGCACCCGGACTGAACCGAAACCGCAGCGCAGCCCGCCGACCAGGTCGCGGATCTCCTCGGACTGGCTCGCCGGGAGGCTAACAAAGACCCAGGTATCGGTGCGCCGGGCGTCCCACAGCCACAGTTCGGCGTCGAAGACCACCTTCACCGGCCCCAGCTTGCCACACCAGGCTCGCATCGGCGGGCCCGCCAACGTCAGACGAGCCCGCGGCTGTCCATGGCCTGAGGCGCACACGACGTGCCCACGACAGCTGGCACCGGGGAACGACGACCGGCCGTGACGGCCAAGCGGAATGCAAATCACCCTAGCGCGAATAGGCGCGGTTTCTTCGGCTGGCCATTCGCGCTTCTCGTGCGCGCAGATCGGCATGTTCGGTACAGCTCGGTTGGCGATCGTGGCATACGCTGCAGCCGCGCCGAACGGCGGCTCGGTGAGCGTTCTCCCTGACCCTCCCAGTCACTCAGTGTGATGTACCGGTGATGAGCCTCTGGGTCAGCCTCAGGAGGGTCCGGCAGGCTGGCTCCCTTGAGGCCTGCACCGCCCGCCCACTGCCCGAGGTGCTCGTCGATGCGGCGCCCAGCCGTGGAGACGACTGCATCAGCTGAACCTGGCGCCCGATATGCGGCAGATCCGGACAGTCACCCCCCGGGAGCCGCTGTATAAAAATACGGTCGGCCTGCTCGCGATGGGCCAAAACCAAGGTTGGCCCACGGCACTTTCCCGTTCCTGAAGGGTTGCCGGGAATCCGTGCTTGTATTACGGGGAGGCCTTTTCCGTTCCGGAGGGGTTCGGGGAATGTAGCTATTCATCAGCGAGCATCAGCAGCGTGACGACGTGGGCGGCTGTGGGTCATCTTTGCTGTTCGTCTTTGTCGGGAAGCTCGTCAGCGTGGCGCAGTATGACCTTCCATTCGCCGTTTTCGCGGCGGTAGGCCTGGGTGCAGCGCAGGGTCCTGGGCGTGGGGTCGTCACCGGCGTGGCGGGTCATGTGCTCCAGGTCGACGGTATAGGCGAGGTTATCGCCGACGACCGCCACGATGTTCTCCGCGGCGCGGTCGGTGGCCTTGATGCCGGCGGCGGCCCAGTCGAGCCGCGCGCTGACCTGGTCCCAGCCTCGTTCGTAACCGCCGAACGCGCCCATGATCACCACGTCGTCGGCATGTGACCAGAGCGCCTTGAAGGGTTCGGGTCGTCCTTCGACCAGGTCGTCCAAGGCCTGCTGGCACCGGGAGATGAAGCGGTCCCAGTCGCTGTCCACGGGTACATGATGTCAAGGCGCGGAGGTGCCCGGAAGCCGCGCGGGGAACCCGCGCTGGAGCGCGTTATCCCGATGGTCCGCTGCCGGATGGGGTCCGGAGATCGGGGCCTGTATTACAGGGGCCTCTTTCCCGCTCCGCGGATTAACACCCGGCTGATCAACCGCGCAATCGCGGCTCAACCGGCAAGCAATGACGCGCTGGCACGATCGGTGTCAGTCGCAGACCTGCGGGCGGACCGGCCTGGCACTGGCCGCCTCAGCACAGACAAGGTGATTGAACATGACCGCTACCCAGCATCACGACAAGCCCGTCACCCGGTGGACGAGGACGGTTCGCGCCCTCCAGTATTTCAACAAGGTGCTGGCGGGGATTTGACCTGTCGGCCGGACCGATCCGTCCACGGCCAACGCCCCGCCGGTTAACCCGGCCAGAGCGTTGACCTCAAAAAATCACTGAGCGTAGCAGAAGACTCGCGTATCAGGCAGACGCCTCCGGCCTCCGTACGTGTAAGTGCGTAGCTCGGTTAGGCCTAACGGCTGCGCCCCCCGGCGCGCTCACTTTGCAGAGGTCATCATGGACCAGCCCTACCCGTCCAGCGGCCAGCCGGCTCGAGCCGGAGCGGCCTCCTGCTCCCACGGGCGTGATCCAGGAGACGCCATAGCGCCCGGCATCACCTGGTACGACGTGCTCGGCGTGATGCCGGGCGCCGAGACGCGCAAGATCCAGCGGAAGTACGAGGATAAGGCGAGCCTACTGCGGCCAGAACTGATCTCGGGCGCCCCGCCGAACGTCGTCACGGCGGTCAGGCTGGCGCAAGAACTCCTGGACACGGCGTGGGACGTGCTCGGGGATCCGGACAGCCGCAAGCGCTACGACGAGGCGGTCGGCCTCCGGCGTTCGGGCGGAAGCCTGGCACAGCCGGGGACCGGCATCGAATCAGCGGGGCTGGCGCCAGCCGGCCTGGGCATCATCGGCGGGCGGACCGGCTGGCTGGGGCCGCGGCGCCGGCGCAACAGGCCCGGTGCCGTCCCGGACGTCCGCGGGCTGTTCTACCAGGTCTGCCTAGAGGTAGCGAGCTGGCGTGAGCTTCGCGTCAAGACCGTTCGGCTCACCGAGCGCCCGATGGCTGTCGACGGGCTGGTGGTCGATCAGGATCCCAGGCCGCCGACGAAGGCGCATCGGGGCGGCACGATCACGGTGCAGGTCTGGCACCCGCCCGCCCGGCCGGTCGCGCTGATAGGTCCAGGGCGGTCGTCACCGGAGGCGGCGGCCTTACTGGCGCGCTCGGAGCGCCAATGCGCGACGTACCTCAACGCGGCATGAGCGGGCATCTTGGTCTAGTGTTAGCGTCCTCGGCCGTGATCGTCGTCGCATAAATACGCGCACTACACCCGTACGTTCCCTCTTGTGGACAGCTGAGGAATCCAAACCGAATACCGCAGGCATGACGTCTTTATGACCTTCAATGCGCCTCCGATCGTTCTCTTTCTCTCGCTTTCCAAGATGTGAGCAGTCCTTCAGCCAATTTAGCGGCCTCAAGCAACTTGTTATCAGTTATGGGCCCAGACTTTATTACTGCATCACGAGCAGCATCAATTATAGCGATTTCGGGCGCGAATTTCTCGACCCACTCCGCAAGGTCGGCATCTTTCTCTGGGTCAGGCTGACCGTCGAGGCTACTTAGCCTCTGACGACTCTCCCCAATATCACGAGTAAGCTCGAAATAGCTGTCGCCAGGCCTGCGTTGTATTTTTCTTTTCAACAATTCAGAATATACCTCGTACTCCCGCGCCTTAGCCTTATCCAATTCTGTCAAACTGCTCCCGCGCCGGACCAGTTCGTCCACCGCATTTGCGTCGTCTATTAGCTGAGATCTCAGCTGCGCCCGTTGAGTATTGCTAAGCCCGACGGCGCCATTGTCATCTGCGTAATGAATGGCAATACCTGATTTACGCTCAAAGTCGCGCAAGGCCTCCCCGGTATCCGCCAGCTGTATATTAAACGTGCTCTCTACCTTCTGGGTTTGTTGCGCGACCTGCTTCACTTCCGCTTGAAACGTAAGCTCTTGTTCTAGGTTGCCTAGCTTCGTCTCCTGCTGTTCAACCTGCCGCTTCAGGGAGAAAAGCCCAGGAAAGCCAACCTCCGAAAGATCAGGCAGAAGAAGAAGAAGTACCAATAGAAGAATGGCAATGACTGGCAGGTCGGTCAATGACGGCGAATGGCATACCTTGACAACCGCTTGTGTGCCGACAGCAGCGAGCTTCTGATCACAAATGGCCCAGTTATGCGATATGAAGAAAAAAAATGACAGCAACAGAATGCCGCCCGCGACACTCCACCGTGCAGCCTTGATCAACTTCTTCGCTTTGTCAACTTGCATGCTGGGCCTCCACGGGCGGCCACCTGTCCTTGGTGACATACTAAACTATCAGCTGGGGCCTTGACAGCATGAGTGAGACTTGTGCACGGCGCCTCGCGGCAAGCCGAGGTAGCTTGGCTGACTCAGCGCGCCAAGGAACTCTTGCTCAGGAAGTTGGACGTCTGGACAGGTTTCGAGGTTATTCGGAGTCCATGAACACCAAAACGGGGATCTGCGCATAGCCAAGCGTGTCCCCGAATACCAAGCCGGGATTCGTACAGGTCCCGGTAGCCAAGGTGATGACAGCGATAAGAGTGTAGATGCCTGCCCCGACCGTGCCCGGCGCGACATAGAACCTTTGCTTGTAACGCCGAGCATCATCAGGGGAGTCACCCGCGATTTCGGGCACAGCCGCGCTTGCCACGTCGACCTTGGCTGAGCCTAGCATGCCGTGGAATGGCGCGACCCCGTCGATATCATCCATATAAATGCGCACCGTCCAGCATCCGCCTACATCCACAGCGAGCGGGCCACAGATGCACCATTCGACTTCGACTCCGAACCCGTCGTCCGTATGCACGACCCGGATTGGGTCGTCGTTCTCTGTCAAGTCGACTACTGCTACCGTGACACTCCCGTCCAGGGGACGCGGGTAGGGACTATCTGTTGAGGGCAAGCTGAACCCGGAAAGAACCCTAAGGTTCTGCTCTGGCGGACAAGGTGGCCTCATCACCTGCTCCCTTCCCCTCCACACCGGGAGGTGCCGTGTAGCCAACGCCGACTGGCGAGCTTGAGACTGCCCAGCCTACTAGGCATGCTAAGAGCCTGTTTGCCGCGCTCATTCGGTGGAATGATGCGCGGACTCCAGGACTGGTAGACGACTTGCTCGGTACAGAACCCTGGCCGTCAAGATCTCCCGTTGGGACCCCGCTAACTTAAGTATTGCCATATTCGACCGTTGACAACCGCGCGCCGTGCCCATCACATCCGTGGCGCAGCTTGCGGACCGCCACTTGAAGTTTCTGAGACCAACATAACACCCGGTCATCGGCAGATTCGGGTGGTGAACCGCGCAATCCGGACATCGGTGCTGACCACCTCGAATCATCGCCACCGCCACTCCCCCACCGCGCCGGCGTACCCAGACGGCGCAGAAGACGTGGCACGCCGGGTTGTCCCACCGGGGGCGCAGCGGTCCGCGGCCAGCATCCGTGTTGCTGAGAGCGCACATCGCCACCCAGTCTGTGACTCGGTGCGGCCGGGACGGCTCGGTGAGCTGATGGTCCAGAAAGATCGCCGCCCTCCGGCGGACTCGGCCCGCCCATCTGCCCGAACCAGGGTTCGAAATGGCCCTAAAGCTAGCCCTACAGTGGCCCTAGTGCAGCCGGGATAACGGGGGTAAATGCAGGGGAATCGCGAGGGCTCTGCCGGGGTCCGGCCGGGCAAGACAGCAGGTCAGGGGCTCGGCAGTACTGGCCCCGGAGTGCCGGAGCGGCACCCTGACACGGAAGAGGTCACTGGTTCAAATCCAGTACGGCCCACGCCATTTTTCGAAAGCCTGTCTAGCGGTGAGAGCCGTAATGAGAGCCAGCGACCTGCGGTTTTACCGCTTAACAGCTGGTCAGAGCACTTGACGTTGCGGTCGGCAAACAAGACTTCCCGTGGGCCTTGACCAGGCCTCCGGCGGGTAGTTCGTGCACAGAAAGGAATAGAACGTTTACTCAACGCGCATGTGAGTGCGATCAGACGCGGCTTACCAAGCGTTCTCGGGAGCGGTATAAGCGCTCATTATGGTGGGCCCGCATTCGGGCGTCGTAGTCGGCAAACGGTTCAAGTCCGGCTTCCGCGCGGCGCTCGTCCAGCCTTTGCGGATCGTCAATCGGGTGCGGCCCGAAGTGCCCGTCGGTAACGGTGAACTGGGTGCCGTACAGCTGGCGCTGCCCGGCATTGACCCGGACCCGATCCTCCAGGTAGGCCAGGTGCGCCGACGACGCCTCGCCTTGGCCGACCGCGCCGCGCAGGGCATCCAGGAATGCTCGCTGCCGGACAGGATCGCCGTCGGCATGCTGGGCCAGCAGCCACGCCGCGGCGGCGCCGTCCTCGCCGACCAGCGTCCGCCCTGGCCAGCCCCGGGCGCTGAGAAGTTCCCCGAGCCACCGGGTGTTATCCTCGTCGATGCGCTGCCACTCTGCCGCTACCTCGTCAGGCAGCCTGACCGCCTGCTGCCCCTGGGGCGGGGACACCAGCGTGCGGATCCGCTGATCCTCATCACGGCGGGCCCGCAACTCCCGCCTCAGTTCGTCATCCACACAGTAATTTCACGCCCGTCGTGTCCGGTAGCGGAAGACCGGGCCCAAGATCATCCCAGCAGACCGCGGGGAACGCGGCAGAAGCGAACATTCGCCCCAAGGATGGCGATGTATAAATATACAGAACAGGCGACCATCCAATAGGCCATACCGGGACTGCTGAGAGGCCCCGCCAACGGCCAAATAACCGCCCGCCGACCCGCCGTTAAGCGCGGGCGGCGGGTCCGCGTGCGGACGCTGTCCAGCCGCGCAGAACGCGGGGGTTCTGCGTGCCAAAGTCGATAGCGCAGCAGAGACGCTGATCTTTCCCTCGAGACGGTGATCGGGCCCCGTCGAGTGGTCGAAACCGACCGAATATTCCATGCTCGGACATTACCGACGTCCCGACTCTGCGGAATTTAACGCATGCCCAGGGCACCGGCAGGTCCACCGGGTTGCTTTGACCAGCGCGTCGTGGGAGGGCGCGGGGTGTTATGTCAGACAGGGCGGACGTTCTCCGCCTGCGGTCCTTTTTGTCCCTGGGTCGTTTCGAATTCGACCTTCTGGTTCTCATCCAGCGACCTGTAGCCGGAGCTCGCGATCGCGGAGAAGTGGACGAACACATCCGCCGTCCCGTCATCGGGGGCGATGAAACCATAGCCCTTATCGGCGTTGAACCACTTCACTGTGCCTGTTGCCATCAGTTCAAGTCCTTCATCCTGCCATGCCACGAGGCGACCCCGCCGCACCGACCGCGAGCCTATCGTTCCTGGCCCCGGACCCGAACCCTACCCCCCGGTCGTGGTCTTCCGCAGCACCAGCCGCTGCCCCGCCCAGCCGGGTCATGCCTCGCATAGCCCCGGTGGCCGGTCATCTCCACCGCCAGCCACACGTTCCCCCAGGTGAACGAGCGCAGGAACGAAGCCAGCGTGGACGGCGCCCGCACCCCCCACACAGCGCAGGCATCGCTCCGTGCCCGCAGCACATCCATGTCGTCGATGCTGTCCGCCCCGCCGATCATCCCCGGGGCCAAGATGCGTGGATCTTCGCCAGACCATGCAACAATCGCACTAGCGAGGTGTCCTCTGCGCTCGGAACGTGGAAGCCTCAGGAACTCCCATCGTCCCAGTTCGGACGGCACCTTGTGAAGCTGTGGTGGGAGCGGGGAGGTCCGCGGTGGCCAGCCGGATCTGGGTAGTTGCGCTAGGGGCAGTGACGCTGGCCGCGTCGTGCACCGCCGGCCCCGCCGCGGGGCCGGGCGCGGGGGGCCCCGCGGCAACCCCGCCGCCAGCGCCGGCGGGTTCCGCCGATAGGGTCTGTACTGCCCATGCATGCATTTCGCTCAGCCGGCTGGCCAGCAGCATCGATACCCAACTCAAGGGAAAAGTCGTCGGCTACGTGGGGCTCATTGGCACGTCGATAGTTGTTTCCTCCGGCCTTGCCCGCACGGCCGCAGACCCGCCGAAGCTCGCCATGGGACCGGATGTCATGGTGAATGTCCTCAGCGTCGGCAAGATGTTCACGACGATTGCCGTGCTGAAGTCACTGGCCCGGCACCATCTCAGCACCGGCAGCCGGATCTGGCCTTTTCTGCCCCCGGACTGGGTCAAAGGCCCGGGGGTAGGCACCATCACCTTCGGTGAACTGCTGACCCACCGGGCAGGATTCCGCCTCGACAGCGGCCTGGTCTTCAAAACCGGCAATGCGGCGAGGGAACAAATCAGGCAGGGCATCCAGCAGATCGACAAGCAAGTGGCGGACTACAACAACATCAACTTCACCATCTTCCGAGACATGCTGCCCTTCATGGAAGGGGCTCCGCAGCCGGGCCCAGCCGCGCGCGCCGCCGCCGCGGACCGCTTCTTCCTCAGCTATATGCCGCGTCAGGTCTTCGACCCGGTGGGCGTCACGGACGCCACCTGCGCGCCCGTCCGCGATGCCGTGCTGATCTATCCGCCGCCTGGCGCCCGGACCGCACGGGGCAGGCAGGCCCCGGTGCCGCCATCGGCGTGCGCTGGGGGCGGCTGGTTCATGACACCGGCCAGCATGCTCCGGGTACTCGAGGGCCTGATCAGCGACGGCCTGCTGTCACGCAGCCAACGGCAGCAGATGGACCGCGACTGTCTGGGCTGGGACTGCTCGATCAGCAGCCAACCCGGCTACCGGGGCAAGGGCGGCGGCCCTTTCTGCGACGGCTCAGCGTGCCTGCAGATCTTCTTCGGCATCCTCGCCGGGACGATCCCCGTGGTGGTAGCCACCAACTCCGATCCTGGGAAACCCCTCTTTGCCATCGTTCAAACCGCCCTCTCCTCCGCCACCACCCCCCGGTCGCCGGCTCGCTGGCGATCCTCCGGGACAGATGAAGACCTAACACTTCGGCCCAAAGCCCAGCGGGGTTTGTGCCTGGAGCAGCAGGCAACAGCGGCTGGACCTGCGCGGACGGGTCCATGCCCGGCCATGAGCATCCAAGGTCACCGCGCGTCGCTGTGACTCAATTCGCCACTGCCGCGCGGCGGCATGCTTGACAAGGGCGCGGTCCATGAAGCCGCCGGGTGCCGATCCCGTCATGACGCCACGTGATCACGGCGCTGGAGGCAGCGTGGGTCACCATCCGCACGCCGCATCCCCAAGTCCCGGCCGCGGTGGTCATCACCGGCGCCTGGGAACAACCACAAGGGCCACCCTGCCGCGGACATGGCACGCGTGCCCGGACATTCCGGGGTGCCCGGTGCGCGGGAACGGCCGACGAACTGACGCCCGGCTTGCGCCGCTCGGTGAGGCGAAGCCCAGCCAGAACACACGGTTCTGTGCATCTCAGGCCTGTCGAGCACGCCACCAACCTCCAGCGCGTATCGGCGATCCGTCGCTGGGACTGGATCGCGCTCTTGCCACGTTGCGTGATCAACCCTGCTCGACGGCTCACGACCAAGAACCGCGCTATGCGCGGCTCCGTCATGCTCAAGCTGACGACGCGAGGCAGTACATAACAGATGTTCCGCCGTCCTCAGGGAATGATCCTTGCCGATCGGGTGGGGTGGTGCTCGCGGTCGACGTCGCGGTGATCGACGCCTGCGGGCCGGCCCTGGTGGTCTTTGCGCAACACGCTGACCGCCTCTGGGCTGGTTCTCGACGTGATCGCCGGCGTGCGGCTTTCGGCGTGGCCAGTGCCCTGACCGGGGTTCACTCACCCCGGGCACGCCCAGCTGTCACGGTCGCCGCGGCCGAAGACGACTGGGGCGAGGCGGAGCTTGACCCGGGGCGCGGGTGACGCGGCTCCAGGCCTGCCGGGATGGACGGTGCCGTCCCGAGGATTCACGGTCCGCCTGCGGCCGGATTGCTGGGCGGCGTTCCTGCCAGCCCGGTCTGGTAGGCGAGGACAATGGCCTGGACCCGGTCCCGTAGCTGCAGCTTGGCGAGGATGCTGGCCACATGGGTCTTGACCGTCGCCGCGCTGAGCGTCAGCTCTGCGGCCAGTTCGGCGTTGCTCAGCCCGCGGGCCAGCAGCCGCAGTACCTGCAGTTCTCGCGCTGTCAGGTCGGACAGGCTAGCGTGCGAGATGAACTGGTCGGGCTGGTGCGGGGCGAAGCGTTCGATCAGGCGGCGGGTGATGGACGGCGCGAGCAGCGCGTCGCCGGAGCGGACCAGGCGCACCGCGGCGACGAGCTGCTCGGGCGAGGTGTCCTTGAGCAAGAACCCGCTCGCCCCGGCGGTCAGCGCGGCGTAGACGTACTGGTCGAGGTCGAACGTGGTGAGGATGATGATCCGGCATCCCCATCCCGGCTTGGACCCGAGGATGCGGCGGGTGGCCTCGAGCCCGTCCATCCCCGGCATCCGGATGTCCATGAGGACAACGTCGGGGCGGTGCTGAAGCACCGCGGCGACCGCTTCCTTGCCGTTGGCTGCTTCGCCCGCAACCGTGATCCCGGCCATGTTCAGGATCAGCCGGAACCCGCTGCGGACCAGGGTCTGGTCATCGGCGATGACCACGCGGAGCGGAGCGCCGGCCGCGGCTGCCTCGCTCATGGCGGGCCCGCTTCCGCTGGTATCTCGGCTGGTTCCACCGGGATCCTCGCCTGCACCAGCCATCCCCCGCCGGGCCGCGGTCCGGCAGCGAGCTCGCCGCCGTAGAGTGCCACCCGTTCCCGCAGGCCAAGCAGGCCCATCCCGGCACCGCCGGGAACGCCGGCGCCGCTGGCATCCGGTGCCGGGCCAGCGGCGGGAATCGGCCGCCCGCCGTCGGCGACCTCCACCACCAGTGCAGCTGGTTCGTAGTTGAGCCGCACTTCGGTCTGCGGCTTTCCGGCATGCTTGATCACGTTGGTGAGCGACTCCTGCACCACCCGGAACACGGCCAGTCCCAGGCCGGGCGGCAGGTCCCGCGGTGTCCCGGTGATGTGCAGTTCTACGGGCAGCCCGGCGGTGACGACACGGTCGACCATCTCGCGCAGCTCGTCGAGACCGGGCTGCGGCGCCAGGTCGGCTGCACCGGCCGGGCTGCTGCCAGCATCCAGCGGCGCAGACGGTTGCCCGGCCGGCCCGCCGGCATCCGCGGTCCCCGGCGGGGGGCTGAGCAGGCCGAGCAGATGACGAAGCTCGGTCATGGCTGTGCGGCCGCTTGATTCCACCGCGCGCAGTGCCTTGATGGCCTCGGCGGGATCGGCGCTCAGTACCTGCCGGGCGGCGCCGGCCAGCACCACCATCATGCTCACGTTGTGCGTCACGACGTCGTGCAGCTCGCTCGCCAGGCGCGCCC
Source organism: uncultured Actinomycetes bacterium (assembly GCA_963742795.1). Taxonomy (GTDB): domain Bacteria; phylum Actinomycetota; class Actinomycetes; order Streptosporangiales; family Streptosporangiaceae; genus Palsa-504. The sequence goes on along the minus strand of CAVUNL010000026.1, from coordinate 541,029 downwards.
GTTCCAGCGCCAGCGCGCGCCTGGTGGCCGCCTCGTGCTCGGCCTGGGCCCGGCGAAGCCGCGCGCCGGAGTCGCCGGCCCGCCGGGCCCACCGGTGGACCGCGTTTCCCACGATCATGATCGGGATGAAGATCAGCAAGGGGGTGGCCCGCGCCGGGACGGGAAGCGCGGGGTCCCGGAAGAGCGCGATCACCAGGACGGCCGCCAGGGGCATGCTGAGCAGCGCGGCGCCGCGGAACCGGCTGTGCACAACGGCCGAGTAGGCGGCGAACGCCACGATGAGGATGGTGATAATCGTCGCGCCGTACGTCTGGCCGTAATAGGTGCCGAAGACAGCAGCCAGAATCGTCCAGAACGCGGCCAGCGGGAAGACCCGGCGCAGCGCCAGCGGGGCCGCCGTCAGGATCACCAGCAGCGGCTCCAGCGCAAAGGCCGAGGACGGCCTGACGGCCAGTACCGCGGCGGTGGCGACCGCCGCCAGGACGATGTCGGCACTGATGGCGCGCCGGGAGACCGCCGGCCGCGGCTCGGTGGACCGGGCGAACGCCAGCGCCTGGGCAAGGCCGGTCCGCACCAGCCCTCGCCTGCTCTCGCTCACCAGCTCATTGTCCCCCGCGACTCCCCCGCGCGGCATCGCCCGCCCGGCCTAGACGCCTCCGCCTCGCGAACGACCTGCCAGGCGAAAGTCAGCCGCCGCGGCTAGCAAGTTGCGTCTCGCGGCCGAGGCGGGCCAGGACCGGGCGGACCTAGCGTGTCGCGCATGGATGCCCTGATAGGACTCGACGAAGTCACCAAACGCCACGACAGTGACGCCGCGCCCGCGGTGGACGGCGTCAGCATGCAGATCGCGGCCGGCGAGTCGGTCGCGGTGATGGGCCCGTCGGGCAGCGGGAAGTCGACGCTGCTGAACATGATCGCCGGCCTGGACCGGCCGACCAGCGGGACGGTCACCGTGGCCAGGGAGCGGATCGACCGGCTGAGCGAGACCGGCGTGGCCCGGTTCCGAACGCCAGCCCGCCTGAACGTGGACCACGCCCAGTGCCAGGCGCTGTTCGCCCCCAGCCTGCAGCGATCGGATGCGCCAACCGCCGGCGCTGTGGCGGAGGCGATCAGGGTCACCGTGCAGCAGCTCGGCGGGGATGGCTGCACTGGCCGGATGGCGCAGGAGTTCGGCGACCATCCGGAGGCAGCCGCCGCGCGCATGCGCTGGGTCCGGTCGCTGCTCAGCTGCCTTAAGGATGATCACCCCCGTCGCGTGGCCGGAAGCCGTGGATAGCAGCGGTAAGACCGGCCCGGGCGATGCCTTATTAGGAGGAAGTGCGGTGGCATCTGCAAGAACCGATCCCATTCCCGCTGCGCGGCCGGGGCCGGGGGCGGCGCTGCAGGCGAGCCGGGACCGGCCCGCGGTGTGGACGGCCGGGCTGGCCAAGTCCTACGGCCCGACGGTGGCCCTGGCTGGCCTTGACCTGCACGTGGCGGCCGGGGAGACGGTAGCGCTGCTGGGTCCGAACGGGGCCGGGAAGACGACCACCATCGGCTTGCTGCTGGGCCTGCTGAGCCCCGGCCGTGGCCAGGTGCAGGTGTATGGCCGGCCTCCATCGCAGGCTGTCGCCGGCGGGCTGGTCGGCGCCATGCTCCAGGACGCCGGCCTGATGCCGGGCGTGCGGGTCGGGGAGCTGCTCGCCATGGTGCGCGGCCTGTACCCCCGGCCGTTGCCGTTCGGCGAGCTGGTCGGCCTCGCCGGCCTGGGCTCACTTCTGGGCCGTCGTGCCGACCGGCTGTCGGGCGGGCAGGCGCAGCGGGTCCGGTTCGCCGCCGCGATCGCGGGCGACCCGCTGCTGCTGGTCCTCGACGAGCCGACCGCGGCGATGGACGTCCACGCGCGGCGAAACTTCTGGCAGCAGATCCACCGCTTCGCCGGCCGGGGACGCACCGTGCTGTTCGCCACCCACTACCTGCACGAGGCCGACGACGCCGCGGACCGGGTGGTCGTGATCGCCGCCGGGCGCAAGATCGCCGACGGCCCGCCGGCCGCGATCAAGGCAAACCTCGGCGACCAGCAGGTCCGCTTCACCCTCCTCCAGGGTTCGCCGGCGCTGCTCGCCGACCTGGACGGCGTCCGCGCGGTCGAACACGACCATTCGCGGGTCACCCTGCACTCCAGCGACACCGACGCCACCGTGACCTCGTTGGTGCGCAGCGGGCTGCGGTGGTCCGGCCTGGAGGTCGGCGGGCCCGACCTGGAGACATCGTTCCTGCGGCTGCTCGAAGGGGCGTCATGACCGGCTTCCTCGCCCTGGAACTGCGGCGCTCCCTGCGTGACGTCCGCTACCTGATCATCGCCGTCGGCATGCCGATCGGGCTGTACCTGCTGTTCACCGGCCTGTTCGGCTCCCACGGCCAGCGCGCCCAGGGACTGCCCCAGCCGGTGGAGCTGATGGTGGCCATGGTCGCCTACGGCGCGATGTGGGCCGTCTTCTCGGCCACCGGCCCCCGGATCGCCCATGAGCGGGCCATCGGCTGGACCCGGCAACTGCGCGTCACCCCGCTCAGCGCGGCGGCGGCACTGTCCGGCAAGCTCCTCACGGCGGTGGCCGCCGCCCTCCCCGCCATGGCGCTCGTGGCGCTCACCGCAGTGGTCAGCCACCACGTGCAGCTCACCGCGGCTCAATGGCTGGCCATGCTGGCCGCCATGTGGGCCGGCGTGCTCCCCCTGGCCCTGCTCGGCCTGGCCATCGGCTATCTCGCCGGAGATGACATCGCGTTCTCCCTCACCATGGCTCTGTACTACGCCCTCGGCGCTCTGGGCGGCCTGTGGATACCCCTGTCAGCGATGCCGCATGTCATGCAAGACATCGGCCAGGCCCTGCCGTCCAACGGGCTGGCAGAGCTGGGCTGGCGGATCGCCGGCGGCCAGGCGTCGGCGCCGCGGGCGGTCCTCGTCCTCGCGGCGTGGACCCTAGGCGGCGGGCTGGCCGCGCTCCTGGCCTACCGCCGTCGCGCCCGGGTCAGCCCACTGAAACTCACCCGTCGTCAGCCACCACACGCGTACGTGTCGCGCACTAAAGAAAGGACGCACTTCGATGTATTCACGCAATAGTTTGGGGGCGGATCCCCCGACCGGACGGCCCCGCGAAGGCGGGGTGCCGGGCATGGATGCCCTGATCCGGCTCGACGAAGTGACCAGGCGCTACGACAGTGACGCCGCGTCCGCGGTGGACGGCGTCAGCATGCAGATCGCGCCCGGCGAGTCGGTCGCGGTGATGGGCCCGTCGGGCAGCGGTAAATCGACGCTGCTGAACATGATCGCCGGCCTGGACCGGCCGACCAGCGGGACGGTCACCGTGGCCGGGCAGCGGATCGACCGGCTGAGCGAGACCGGCGTGGCCCGGTTCCGGCGGCAGCAGATCGGGATGATCTTCCAGTTCTTCAACCTGCTGGACGACCTGACCGTGCTGGACAACGTGCTGCTTCCCGCCCAGCTGGCCGGGATGGCGCCGGGCCAGGCCCGGGCCCGGGCGGATGAACTGCTGGCGGCGCTGCGGATCGGCCAGCACCGCCAGGCCTACCCGGCCCGGCTGTCCGGCGGCCAGCGGCAGCGGGTGGCGATCGCCCGCGCCTTGGTGAACCGGCCCGCGCTGCTGCTGGCCGACGAGCCGACCGGTGCCCTGGACAGCGCCAACGGCGAGGAGATCGGCGAGCTGCTGCTCGACCTCAACCGGTCCGGCCAGACGCTGATCCTGGTCACCCACAACCCGGACCTGGCCGCGCGCTACGCGACCCGGGTCATCGAGATCGTCGACGGCCGGGTGGCCAGCGACGCCGCCGCGGGGGCGCGGCGATGAGGGCCGGCCCGGCCGTCCGGGCCGCCCGCGGCGGGCTGTCCGGGCGGCGCGTGCAGGCCATCGTGATCGGCCTGGTGGTGCTGGCCGCCACCGCCGCCTCCACGCTGGCGCTCGGCCTGCTGGTCGACTCCAACGCGCCGTTCGATCACGCGTTCGCCGCGCAGCACGGCTCGGAGGTGACCGTGGCGGCCAAGGCCTCGGCGGCCCAGCTGGCCGCCACCACCCGGCTGCCCGGGGTGACGGCGGCGGCCGGGCCGTTCCCCGAGACTACGGTCACCGCGAGCATGCTCGCGGCCCCACCGCCCGGCCAGTCCGGTCCTCCACTCCCTTTCCAGCAGCAGCTGACCGTGGTCGGCCGTGCCTCGCCGGGCGGCCCGGTCGATGACCTCACGCTGACCTCGGGCCACTGGCCGACGCGGCCGGGACAGGTCGTGCTGGCTAACACCCGGGGTCTGGACATGGGCATCGGGACGCAGATCACCATGACCGGCGTGCCCGGGTCGCCTCGCCTCACCCTGGTCGGCACCGCCACGTCGATCACCCACACGGCTCAGGCCTGGGTGGCGCCCGCGGAGATCGCCGCGCTGCGCGCGCCGGGGGCCCCGGACGTGGCGCAGATGCTGTACCGCTTCGCCAGCGCCGGGGCGACCGCGCAGGTGAACGCGGACATCGCGGCGGTGCGGGCCGCGCTGCCGCCCGGCGCCCTGCTCGGCGCGCAGTCCTGGCTGACCGTCAAGCTGCAGGCCACCGGCTCGATCGCGCCCTGGGTGCCGTTCATCGTCGCGTTCGGGCTGCTCGGGCTGGTGATGTCGGTGCTGATCGTGGCCAACGTGGTCAGCGGCGCCGTGGTCGCGGGCACCCGCCGGATCGGCGTGCTGAAGTCCATCGGGTTCTCGCCCGGCCAGGTGGTGGCCTCCTACGTCATCCAGGTCGCGGTCCCCGCGTTCCTCGGCTGCGTGGCCGGCGTGGCGGCCGGCAACCTGCTGTCCGTGCCGCTGCTCGGCCAGACCGCGCAGGTGTACGGCGTGGGCGCGCTGGCCGTCCCGGTGTGGGTCGACGTGGCGGTGCCGCTGGCCATGCTGGGCCTGGCCGGCCTGGCCGCGCTGCTGCTGGCGCTGCGCGCGGGCCGGATGAGCGCGGTGCAGGCCATCGCGACCGGGCGGGCGCCCCGGCCCTCCCACGGGTACGGCGCGCACCGGCTGCTCGGCCGGGCGCGGCTGCTGCCGCGGCCGGTGACGATCGGCCTGGCCGGGCCGTTCGCCCGGCCCAGCCGGACGATGGTCACCCTGGCGGCGATCGTGTTCGGCGGCATCGCGGTGACGTTCGGGGCCGGCCTGGGCGCGTCGCTGGACCGGGTCTACAACGACCTGAATCTCACGGCCGAGCAGGTGCAGGTGAATATCCCCGGCGGTCCCGCCTCCGGGAGCGTGGTGAAGGGTCCAGGCGCGGGCCCGGCTGTGCCGAGCCTGGCCGCGCAGGAACGGGCGGTCGAGACGGCGCTGCGCGCCCAGCCGGGCACGCTGCACTACGTGGCCGAGGCCGATGACGATATCAGCGTCCTGGGCCTGTCCGATCGCCTGTCCCTGACCGGCTTCGGCGGCGACGCCAGCTGGACCGGCTACGCCATGATCACCGGGCACTGGTACGCCGGAACCGGCCAGGCGGACGTCAACACCGCCTTCCTCACCGACACCGGCGCCAAGGTGGGAGACACCTACACGCTGACCTCCGGCGCCAGGCACCTCACGGTCCGGATCGCCGGGGAGGTCTTGCTCCCGGCGGCCGAGGACAGGCCGGGGATGATCGCCAGCACGTCCACCCTGGCCGCCCTCGATCCCGGCCTGGCCCCGGGCCAGTACGACGTGGCGCTGAAGCCGGGCACCAACGCCCAGGCCTACGCGACCACGGTGCACGCCGCGCTCGGGCAGTACTACGACGTCTCGGCCAACGGCAGCGGCTCCTCGCAGTTCTACGTCATCATCGGCCTGATCGCCACGCTGACGCTGCTGCTCGTCGCGGTGGCCGGGCTCGGCGTGCTCAATACCGTGGTGCTGCAGACCAGGGAGCGGGTGCACGACCTGGGCGTGTTCAAGGCGGTCGGCATGACGCCCCGGCAGATGATCGCCATGGTGGTGTGCTCGGTCGCCGGGATCGGCCTGGTCGCCGGCCTGGCCGCGATCCCGGCCGGCGTCGCCCTGCACCAGTACGTGCTGCCGGTCATGGCTCACGCCGCGCAGACGGACGTGCCGCCGTCAGTGCTCAGCGTGTATCACCCTCTGGAGCTGGTCTTGCTCGCCCTGTCCGGGCTGGCCATCGCCGTGGCGGGCGCGCTGCTCCCAGCCACCTGGGCTGCCCGCGCCAGGACGGCGTCCGCCTTGCGGGCGGAATGACCGGCATGACAAGGGCCGGCTGACAGGAAGCTGATCGTCGGTCACGCGGCCTGGCGTAAGACGCCTCGCCGCGTGACCGACGCCGGACCGGCGGACCCCCGGATGCGAAGTGCGAACGGCGGGCGCGTTGGCGCACCAACGACGCCTCGGCCGGCGTACCAAGCCCCGACACGGCTGGAGATCACCATGCGCACTATCCATTGCCCGGCCAGCACCTGGTGGGCGAGCACACGGCCGGCGGTGAACCTTTCGGGCCGGCGAGGATCCGCGCTGCTGGTGACGGTGAACCTGGCCGCCGCGGCGATCTACTTCGTTCATGTCGGCCGCGGCATCGGCCTGGGCGGCTACCGCCTCGATCTGGATGTCTACCGCACCGGCGCTAGGGTGCTGCTGCACGGCGGCGATCTGTACGGCCGGCTGCCCAGGCTCGGCGACGGCCACCAGCTGCCGTTCACCTACCCGCCGTTCGCAGCCCTGAGCTTCATTCCCCTGACGCTCATCGGCTACAGCGCGGCGAACTGGCTGCTCACCGCCGCCACCATCGCCGGCGTCGCGGCCAGCCTGCGGTGCTTCACCGCCAGCACCCCTGGTGAGGCGGGCACCCGGATGCGGCGGCTGCTGCCCTGGGCGCTGCCCGCCGCGCTGCTGCTCGAACCCATCCGCTCCACCTTGACCTACGGCCAGATCAACGCAGTCCTCATGGCCCTGGTCAGCGCCGACTGCCTGACCCGGGCGCCGCGATGGCCGCGGGGGATCGGTGTCGGCATCGCCGCCGCGCTGAAACTCACTCCCGCGGTCTTCGTGCTGTTCTTCCTGCTGCGCCGCGACCTGCGCAGCGCGGCCCGAGCCGGGCTGAGCTTCGCGGCCTGCACCGGCGCCGGGTTCGCCCTGGCCCCGCACGACTCGCTCCGCTACTGGACCAAGGTCGCCTACCAGCCCGCGCGGACCGGCGGGATCTCCTTCGCTTCGAACCAGTCCATCCTCGGAACCCTGGCCCGCCTGGGCCTCAGCAATCCCGCGCGGGCCTGGCTCTGGCTCGCCCTGTGCCTGCTCGTCGCGGCCCTCGCGGTCACCGGCATGCGCGGCGCCATCCAGGCCGGCCGCGTGACGCACGCCCTGGTGCTTAACGCCGCGGGCGGATTGCTGATCTCGCCCATATCCTGGTCACATCACTGGGTCTGGGCGGCCCCCGCGCTGCTCACCTACCTGGCCACCACCACCCCGGACCGCCGGCGGCCGCCGACATTCGCGGTCCTGGCCCTGCTCACCTTCGCGATAGCGCCGCACTGGCTGCTCCCCGCCGGGGGCGGCCGCGAACTGCACTGGTCATGGTGGCAGCAGGCCGCGGGCGACTCCTACGCCCTGACCGGGCTCGCCGCCCTCACCCACGCAGCGATCACGTACCTGCTACGCCGGGGTGCGGGCACAGCGGGCACGCTGGCAGCACCGCACGACCACGAACTTGGACCGATACCGTCCCAAACCCGGGACGACACTCGCGTCCCGGCCCGCACTTAATCCGGGGTGGCCCGTGCGCTGCCCCTCACCCAGCTGGGTGACACGAGCAGCAACGGCGTCCGCCCCGCAGGCCAAGGAACCCCGAAGGTGACGGGCTATCAGCGGACGACGAGGAAGGCCGGCCGGACACAGGCAGTCATCGGCGCGAACCGTGGAGCCCGAGTTCATGGCGACACCGCGACAGCCCACCCGGCGACCATAGCCGGCTGTTCTGAGCCCCGGAACCCGCCCGCAGACGCCAAAGAGCATGAGCAAATATTCGGCGATGAGGTCGCTGGCTTAGCGGAAGGGCAGTTACGTATGGTGACATCTGCTGATCGCGACCGTCGCGCGAGATCCGCCCATCTGGGCGACTACCTAGTCGTTAGCGTGGCGGGTCTATGCCGCTCCCCGAGTGGGCATTCTGTGCCTGCGGATGGTGACGTGAATACGAGCCCGCACGTTCGGCGGTTGGGCTGGCGCTGGGCACGCCTGCATGATCGCGGGTCGACGGCCGCAGGCGTGGCCTCAATTCTGTGGGTGTCCCCGCGCGGAAGCCTTGGCTGCCCGCCTTGTGCAGGGACATGATGGAGCTCGTGAGCCTGGGCGCGGGTGCCCCGGTGTTTGTGGGCCGGGTCGAGGAACTGGCCGCGCTGGATGCCGCCTTCGAACGGGTCCGGCGGGGCCAGCCGTCGGCTGTGCTCATCGGCGGTGAGGCGGGGGTCGGCAAGTCGCGGCTGCTCAGCGAGTTCGCGACGCGGGCGCGGGCCGCAGGCATCACCAGGGTCCTGTACGGGTACTGCCTAGAGCTGAGTGCCGAGGGCCTGCCGTTTGCTCCGTTTACTGGTGTGCTGCGGGAGCTTGTCCGCGGCCTGGGCACTGATGGCGTTGTGGCTTTGCTGCCCGGGCGCGGCGGGCAGGAACTGGCCCGGCTGCTGCCCGAGCTTGGGGAGCCCGACCTCCAGGGGGATCCGGGTGAGGCGCGGGCGAGGATGTTCGAGCAGGTCCTGGCCCTGTTCGGGCACTTGGCCGAGAGCGGGCCGGTTCTCTTGGTGATCGAGGACGCGCACTGGTCCGACCGGTCCACGCGTGATCTGCTGTCTTTCCTGGTCGGCAATCAGCGGGTCCTGGATGGCGTGCTGATCGTTGTCACGTTCCGCTCCGACGAGCTGTACCGGGTCCATCCGCTGCGGCCGGTGCTCGCCGAACTTGACAGGCTCGGCTGGGTGGTGCGGCTTGAGCTGCCCAGACTGACCCGCCGCGAGGGGCGTGAGCTGGTGGCCGCCCTGCTGGGCCGTGATCCCGAGCCGGAACTGGCGGACCGCGTGTTCTCGCGCAGCGAGGGCAACCCGTTGTTCTTGGAAGCGCTGCTGCGCCGCGGCGACCTGCTCGGCCCTGGGCTGCCGGAGTCGTTGCGTGATCTGGTGCTCGCTGACGTGCGGCAGCTCCCCGCCGAGACGCAGGAGGTGCTGGGAGCGATGGGCGTGGCTGGGCAGCGCTGCGGGCACGCGCTGCTGGCCGCGGTCACCGGGCTCAGCGACGGGCCGCTGCTCGCAGCCTTGCAACCGGCGGTGTCGGCGAACGTGCTGGTGCCCGCTGGTGACGGGTATGGGTTCCGGCACGCGCTGATTCGTGAGGCGATTCTCGGTGAGGTGCTGCCGGGTGAGAAGACCCGGCTGCACACACGCCTGGCCGAGATCCTGGCTGCTGACCCGTCCCTGCTCGCGCCGGGCCGTGCGGTGATCGAGCAGGCGCATCACTGGTACCTGGCACATGACGCGGCCCGGGCGCTGGAGAGCGCCTGGCGGGCAGCGGCGGCGGCCGGGCGCTCCCTCGCTCACGCCGAGAGGCTCGCCCTGCTGGCCAGGGTCCTCGAACTGTGGCCCACGCTGCCCGATGCCGCGGAGCGCCTTGGCGCCGGCCACCTGGATGTTCTCGAATCGGCGGCCGAAGCCGCGCCCGCCGCGGGTGAGGATGAGCAGGGCATCGAGTTCGCGACCGCCGCGCTGAAGGAGATCGACCCGGGCAACGAGCCCGCGCGTGCGGCCGTGCTGTTGGAGCAGCGAGGCGTGATGAAATACCGTCTGGGCCGCGCGGATAGCCTCGATGAGCTGCAGGAAGCGGTGCGGCTGATGCCCGCCACCCCGCCCAGTGCGGTGCGGGCCCGGATGCTCGCCAGGTGCGCCAAGCGGATGGCCACGTCAAACGAGCCCGGCGCCCGCGCCATGGGCGAGGAGGCCCTCGCGCTCGCTCGCCAGACGGGCGACGCCGCGACCGAGGCGTACGCACTGATCACAGTCGCGGAGGCGCGCGCTCATGCCCGGGGGTACAAGCTGAACGCCCAGAACCTGGAAATGCTAGCGCAGGCACGCGCCCTTGCCGAGCGCGCTCAGGCCCACGATCCTCAGCTCCAGGCGACCGTCACCGAGTCTGACCTGCTGGAGGGGATGGGCGAGCACGAGCGGGCCGCACAGGTGGCCCGGCAGGGCGTCATCAGCGCGCGGGAATACGGCCTCGCCCGGGTCACGGGCACGCTGCTAGCTGCCAACGTGGCGGAACCGCTGATGTCGCTCGGCCGCTGGGACGAGGCAGGCGAAGTGATCGAGCACGCCCTGGACCTGTCCCCGCCACCGGGCACACGCGCTGTGCTGCTGCTGCTCGCCGGCCAGATGGCGCTGGCCCGTGGCGACCTGGCAAGAGCAGCACAGTCAGCCACGGCCACCCGCGGCGCACTGACCCGGCACGGGTACCGGGACCAGACCCACCTGCCGCTGGCCCGGCTTGAGACCGGCCTGCGCCTGGCCCGGGACCGTCCTGGGGATGCACTGACGATCGCCGGGCAGGCGCTCGACCGCGCCGACGTGCGGCGCAGCCCGCGCTACACCTGGCCGCTGCTTGTGGCGGGCGCCCGGGCCTGCGGCACGGCCCTCACCTCCGCGGCCGCCGTCCGTGACGACAGCCTGGCCGACCGGGCACACCGCCTGCTTGACCGGCTGCGCGAACTGGCGGAGACGATGAACGTCATCGGGCCCGTCCAGCAGGCACACCGGCTCACCTTCGCCGCGGACTCGGTGTGGGCGGGCGCCGCGGGGGGCGCGCCGGGCGCAGGCGCGCTGGCCCGGTGGGATGCGGCAGCGAAGGCGTGGGATCGCCTCCAGTGTCCCTACCCGCAGGCCCGCGCGCTGCTGCACGCCGCCGAGGCAGCAATGGACCGCGGTGACCGCGATGGCGCAGCGCAGCGGCTGGCGCGCGCCGCTCCCCTGGCGGACCGCCTCGCCGCCGTCCCGCTGCGCGAACAGATCGGGACGCTGGCCAGGCGGGCCCGCCTCAGCCTCCCCGCCGGGCCAGCCGGAGGCCAGATTGAGAGGAACTTCGGCCTGACGGCGCGGGAGATCGAGGTGCTGCGCCTGCTCAGCGCGGGCCGCAGCAATCGTGACATCGCGGCTGAGCTTTTCATCTCGGCCAAGACCGCCAGCGTCCACGTATCGAACATCCTGGCCAAGCTCCACGCTGCCAGCCGCACCGAGGCAGCCGCCATCGCCCACCGGGCCGGCCTCGCCGACGCCAGCCCCCAAGCGGCTGGTCCCCAAAAGCCCTAGAGGCCAGCAACCGTTGCTTCCCCTGATGGCGGTGCTGGCGGAACAAGCCGCCCACCCACCGCGCACACCTGATACGGCGGAGCCGAGGGGGAACAGAACTGGACGATAGGTGCGCTTAGTGGCGCGACGAGGTCATCAGCCGCTTACGCGCCCGATCCGATCTGATTTCCTATCAGAATGATGGGAAGGCTGCGCGGTAAGCGCCGAAAGGGCCGCAAGCCGTGAGTAAGCATGCCATGCTGCGCATAGATATGCGCTCCCACAACGCCCGCTATTCGGCATGAGTGGACGGTCTCCTTGGCCTATGGACCATGGATGGCGATCGGAGTGCTGGAATCGGGATGGGCTGGCTGCGGGGCGGTGGTCAGGCCAGAGCGCGGCCGACGAGGTGGCGGTTCTTCTCCACGGACCCCGGCAGCACGGTGAAGTGAACTTGCCCGTCGTCATCGACGGCCACTACCCGGACGACCGCCTGGGCCTGGCGGTTGCCGGCGACCAGCATCACTCCGGGGCGGATGCGCGTAGGATCCCGGGCCTCGCCCAGGGTGGACCAGCCGAGCCCTTCATCGTCTTCGTCGTTGAGGTCGGCTGCCAGGTCGATAGGCGAATCCATCAGGGTTCCTCCTCTCCCCAGGTTACGCGTCGTGGTAGGCGTTCGGCACGACCTGATGCGGGCACCTGACCAGCCGTTGCACGCCGTCAGCGAGGTCATCGAAGCCCACGGTGTAATGACGCGGGTTGCGGCCGGTCGGCTCCAGCCTCATCCCGGCGGCTAGAACGTCGCTGACCGTCAGCAGGCTCAGGCGATCGAAGCGGACCAGCGGCACCTGCTGGGCGAGCTCGTCGACGGTGGCGCCGCGGACGGCGAAGACCGATATCCCGTAGACGCCGTAGATGCCGTGGTAGCGTTCCGCGTCCGCGAGCAGGATGTCCGGGTCAAGGTCACCGCCGCGGACCAGGACGATAGCGCCGTCTTCCAGGACGTCGTCATCTCGCAGCCGCCGCAGCTTCATGGCCGGATTATGACCGGGACCACTGACAGAATCGTGTCATCACGGGCGTCGATCGCAGATGCCGCGCGAGGCCATGAGAGCCAGAAATGAGAGCCAGCGTAGTCAGCCATACCCGGACCCAGTCCGACCCAGTCAGAATGTTCGCGCAGGTCAGTGGCTCCCCGTTCGACTCAGTCCGACGGTGACAGACACTCCGGAATTCCCCGACACGGAAGAGGTCACTGGTTCAAATCCAGTACGGCCCACGCCATTTTTCGAAATCTTGTCTAGCGCGCTTAGAGCCAGTAGGGGAGCCAGGCTCCTGCGGTTTTGCCCAATAATTGCTGGTCACAGCGTCGGCATTCCGGCCTCTGCATAAGGCGCCCCGGCGGTTCCGGTCAGCTCGGAGCGCTTAGCCGTGGGAGCTATCGGGTGCGGCGACCATCCAGGCATCCTCGACGTCACGCGCGGTCGGTTTTAGCATGCCGCCCAGCGCGGCACGACACGCGCATCCCTGCCGACACGCCTGGCTGACCGGAGTCCATGCCTGGCCTGGTCGCGCCAGAACGTCTGGTTCGGACAGTCTCTGACCGGCTGTTGTTCGGCTCGTTGGTAGCCACTCGGGCGGTGAGCGGCTGAGCGAGAGGAATACATCGATTTGGGCCTCCGGGCGGCCTTGCCCATACCATTCGCGAACACCGCAACGGGGATCTGCCGTGTTCCGCGATCGGCACTTCGGGCCGCGTCTTTTACGAGGTGGTCATTTCACACACCACGCCAAGAGGCCGGTCAGGCAAGCCGACGAGCGAGCTGCCGCCTGAATGGACCTTCGGCATGAGCCGCGTGGCCGCGGGTTACATATGGTGTGGGCGTGACTGAGATTACCGCGGCTGTGGCCGCGGAACTGGCGCGGCTGCGAGCGGAGAACGCGCGCCTGCTGAAGATGCTGGAGCTGAGTCCGCGGCAGGCTGAGCCGCCCGATCCGGCGCAGGCCGGTTTCTTCGATGCGCCGCCGGGACTGGTCCATAAGGACTCGCCCAATCACGCGAAGGTGGCGTTCTTCCGGGCGCTGTTCGCGGCGCGCACTGACATCTACGCCATCCGGATCGAGAACTCCCGTACTGGCTGGAAGGGCTGGCTCCCGGCGGTGCGCGGCGGGTGGCAGCGCGGGATCCCGCATGAGAGGCGGGACTACCTGCCGCTGACCACGGATGTGCTGGCTGCTCATCTGAAGGGCGATGCGCACGTCGGCGTTTATCCGCTACTGGACGGCGACAGGTGCTGGTGGCTGGCCGCTGACTTCGACGGGCAGGACGCGCTAACCGAGGCGCTGATGTACATCAAGGCGGGGCGGGCGTTCGGGGTACCGGTGACGCTGGAGGTGTCGCGTTCGGGGGTGGGTATGCACGCGTGGGTTTTCTTCACCGCGCCAGTGCCGGCGGAGACTGCGCGACGACTGGGCACCGGCCTGCTGCGTGAGGCGATGGCGATTCGCGGGAAGGTGAACCTGGCCAGTTATGACCGGCTGTTCCCGTCCCAGGATCTGCTCCCGGCCGGCGGTGTCGGAAACCTGATTGCGCTGCCGCTCTTCCGGCCAGCTCGGGACCGCAACGCGACCCTGTTCCTGAACCTGGAGAATCTCGAACCGCACCAGGATCAGTGGTCTTACCTGTCGACGCTTGGCCGCATGACGCCCAAGGAGGTGAGCCGGGCCGCGGACAAGGCCGGGCGAGTACCGGCGGGCAGCCAGGTCACCAGCCTTGCCGCGCCAATCGCCACGAAGATCCGGCCGGAGGCATCGACTGTGGTCCGGGCCCGGCTGGGCGCGGGCATCCGGGTTGAGCTGGCCGACCTGACGCCCGCGCTGGCCGCGTCGCTGCGGCACGCTGCCGCGCAGGCGGGCGGCAAGCTGGACCTCACCGATGAGCGCGCGGCCGGCACCATCCAGGCATTCACCTGCTCGGCCGTGCTGACCTGGCCTCAGCAGGCGGCCGTCCAGGCCTTGTGCAGGCACGATCTGGGGGTGCTGGTCGCGCCGACGGCGACGCCGACCCGTCCCGCCCTGGCGGCATGACGGCCATCTACCGGCATCTGGTCTCTGATGAGCAGCGCACCCGGCAGGTCACCGCGGACGTCCTCGCCGCACTCAGCAAGGACCGCAACTGCTTGGTCCTCACCAACCGGACCAGCCATCTGGAAACGTTCGCCGACTTGCTACGCGAGGCCGGGCATGACCCGGTTATCCTTCGCGGCGGGATGGGTGCCAAGAGCCGCGCGGCGGCGCTGGCCCGCCTGCAGCCGCAGCCCGGCGCCCCGCCCCTCTTGGTCGTGGCCACCGGCCCGTATGCTGGCGAAGGCTTCGACTGCCCAGCCCTGGACACGTTGTTCCTCGCCGCGCCGGTCGCCAATAAGGGCAGCCTGACCCAGTACGTAGGCCGGATCTTGCGCTCACATGAGAACAAGACCACGGCCGAAGTCCACGACTACCTCGATGAGCGGACCGGCGTCCTGGCCGCCATGCTCGCCAAACGCGCGCCCGGCTACGCCGGTCTCGGCTTCTCCGACCCGCGCAGGCTGGCGCTCACTCCAAGCGCCAGCACAGACGGCTAACGAGCTCCGTTAAAGTCATGTAATATTATGCTGATGTGATATCATGTCTGCGTAATGCTACCGCTGCGGGGAGGCAGCTGACATGGCCTATGCCCTGGTCATGACACAGGAGGTCCGGGCATGGCTGCACGGTTTGCGCAAGCGCGACCGGGCCAGCGCGATCCAGGTCGGCCAGGCCATCGGCATGCTGCTCGAAGCCGGGCCGGAGCTGGGCCGCCCGCTCGCCGACCGCGTCCACCACTCCCGGCTGACCAACCTGAAAGAACTGCGGCCAGGCTCCGCCGGGCGCAGCGAGATCCGCATCCTGTATATCTTCGACCCCAAGCGCAATGCGATCCTGCTGACAGCCGGAGATAAGGCTGGCAAATGGGAGACCTGGTACCGGCGCGCGATCCCGCTGGCTGAGCAGCGTTACGAGGACTACCTGAAACAACAAGAGGACATCCGATGAGCAGCAGCGAGTTCCACCACTACACCCGGGACGAGTTCCTCACCGAGTTCTATCCCGATCCTGCCGACAAGGCCGCCATCGCCGCCGGGATGAAGCAGCTGCGCGCCGAGCAGCGCGCCTTCCGGCTCGCCGAGATGCGCCGCCGCCTCGGCATCACCCAGGCCCAGGTCGCTGCCCGGATGGGCATCACCCAAGGCCGCGTGTCCGCCATCGAGCACGCCAAGCCCGGCACCACCGAACTGCGCACCCTGGCCGCCTACGTCGAAGCCCTCGGCGGCCGCCTAGAGATCATCGCCGACTTCGGCGACCAGCGGCTCGCCTTCATCGAACCCGGCACCGAAGCAGCCTGACCTGATCAGCATCGGACATTTACAGGACCCCGTCCATCGACGAGCAGGAGCCAGCAACTCGAGATCCGGACAGCCCTCAATGATCTTGACACCTGGAAGGCTCCCGGCGCGCCAAGCGCCGTGAGAGCCAGAAAAGGGAGCAAAGGTGTTCAGACGCCCGCAGACCCCCACGACGGCTGCCATACACACCCAGCGCCGACGTGGCGACGACCTGATCTCGTCGCTTGGAAGCGCTCCGACCCTGGACTATAGGATTTGCTATAGTCATTGAAGTGGACGAGTGGGGCATCTACCAGACCGATGAGGTCGCCACTTGGCTACGGGAACTCCAGAACAGCGACCCGAAGACCGCCGACCTGGTCGATGACGCCATCTACACGCTAAGCCGCTCAGGACCCGCGCTGGGCCTGCCGCTCGTCGACACCATCACCAACTCGAAGATCGCGAACCTGAAGGAACTCCGGCCCGGCTCCCGCGGGCGAAGCGAGGTCCGCATCCTGTTCGTCTTCGACCCGTGGCGCTCCGCGATCCTGCTCGTCGCTGGCGATAAGGCGGGGAGCTGGAACAAGTGGTATGCACGGATGATCCCTCGTGCCGAGCAGCTCTACGAGATCTACCTGAAGGAACGGGCAGCGGAGGAAGGCAGCCAGTGACCAGCTACACCAAGTGGGACCGCGACGCCTACATCGAGCGCGTCGGCGGTCCCGAAGAAGCCGAACGGCGCCGTAAGGCACTGATGGCCCGGCAGAGCGGCCAGAGGCTTGCCGAAGAGCGCAAGCAGCGCGGCCTCACCCAGGCCCAGCTCGCTGAAACCATGGGCGTCACCCCGGGCAGGGTCTCTCAGATCGAGCGCGGCAAACTGTCAACCATCGAGGCCATCGCGCGCTACGTGCAGGCACTCGGCGGGCACCTGGAGCTCGTCGCCAACTTCGCCGACCACACGCTCACGGTGACCACTACCGAAGCTGCCTGACAGCAGGAACCCAGCAAGATCGCCGGCCCCGCGGACTCGGCCCGCCCATCTGCCGAAACGGCCATTCGACTGCCCCGCGCTGGGACACCTGTTCCTTGCTGCGCCCATCGCCCAGAAGGGAAGGCTCGTCCAGTACGCCGACCGCGTTGATCTGCTCAAGTATTCCGTGGGCTCCGTCGTATGTCTCCTCCTGGCCGCCCGCGACGCCCGAATCCGCCGTGTCGTTACCGTGGCATCGGGCAGGCCGTGGAGCTGGGCACCGGCATCGCAGCTCGGCTCCAACAACAGGCGCGCATGTCGCCAGGAGAAGTCCAGCGGCACGCTGGTGCCTGATCGGTTGTGATTTCTGTGCCGGTTACCAGCGCCAGCGGACTGTGTTATGAGTGGTTGATGGCGCGCGAGCAGGGCGGCGAGCAGGCTGCGGCACCGGTGGCGGCCGGAGGGGTGGCCCGCGGATCGCGTGAGCCGCTCATGCCGGTGCCGTTGCTGCGCGGTCCCGCCGCATCGGAGAGCCTCATCACGGTGCTGGTAGCCTTCGGCGCCAACCTCCTGATTGCCGCGGCGAAGTCGGCTGCCGCCGCGGTGACCGGGTCGGCGTCGCTGGCGGCCGAGGCGGCGCATTCATGGGCCGACTGCGGCAACGAGATTTTCTTGCTGATCGCCAACCGGCGGGCACGCCGTCCGCCGGACCGCGCTCACCCGTTCGGCCATGGCCGGGAAGCCTACGTGTGGTCGCTGTTCGCGGCGATCGGGGTTTTCGTGGCCGGCGGCGCGGTATCAGTCACGCGCGGCATCCAGGAACTTATCCATCCGGAGCCGGCCGAACGCTTCGTTATCGGGTATGTCGTGCTGGCCGTGTCCTTTGTCCTGGAGGGAATCTCGTTCCTGCAATCGGTCCGGCAAGCCAGGTCCGAGGCCGAGCCGTTGCAGCGGGATCTGATCGAGCACGTGATGGTGACCTCCGATCCCACGCTGCGTGCGGTGTTCGCCGAGGACTCCGCCGCCTTGGCCGGCTTGATCATCGCGGCGGCCGGGCTGGCCGCCCATCAGCTGAGCGGTTCCGCGGTGCCGGACGCGGTTGGTTCGATTCTGGTCGGCCTGCTGCTCGGTGTCGTCGCGATTGTCTTGATCAACCGCAACCTGCGGTTCCTGGTTGGCGAGGAAGCCGATCCCCGGATACGTTCTGCGGTTCTGCGGGCCCTGCTGGAGATGCCAGAGGTGGCCCGGGTCACCTATCTGCGGCTGGAGATCATCGGACCGCGGATGGTCTTCGTGACGGGCGACGTCGACCTCACCGGTGATGACACCGAGTCCCATCTGGCGGTCCGGCTGCGGGCTCTGGAGGCGAAGTTCTGCGCATCGCCCGCGGTGGCCGGCGCCGTGCTGAGCCTGTCCGCCCCCGACGAGCCAGCGCTCCAGGCATAGGTCCCCGCCAGCGCGGCAAGCACTAGTCGATCGCACGGCATCACAGCAGCCGACCGCGTGAGCTGGACCCTGGTCTTCCCCGGTGCGGAAAAGGCCATCCGCCGCGGCGCGGCCTGACGAGACGGCGGCTTCACAGAACAGCACGCCTAACCCCCAGGATGCGGTGCGCTATAAAAGTTCACCACCACCCACAGCACCGCCACGACTACCACCCAGAAGACCACCTTCTGGACCGTCCCCCACCGCTTGTGCCTCACCAGCCACCAGATAGCAGCACCTGCCGCGACTAGAACCAGGACAATGGCCACGCCCTCATAGTCGCCGCAGTCACGCAACCAGGCAAGCCTCGGCTTGGACCCTGGACGCGCCCCCAGGGATCGCAGCACGAGCCATCCGCCGCGGCGCCGTCTGAACGGCAACGATGTCAGCACGCCGGGGCGTGCTGACATCGTTGTGGCAGCCGGAGTTCGTTATGACCGCGTCGTTCGGCAGCGGTAATGGCCAGGAGCGCGAGCGCCTGTCCGGCCCTCGGCGATGACGCGGCTGACGGGTTGCATTTGTTCATCTATATAGATGGTTCTATGATAAGGCTGTGAGCCCGGAAAGGAAGCACGCCCCCGGCGAGCGGATCGCGGTCGCCGAGGCGCTCTACCGGCTCGTGTCGGCCGCTGTGCGGCAGCAGCCCAGGGAGATCAGCCTTACGTCGGCGTCGACGCTGGCCACTGTGGAGCGCACCGGCCCGCGGCGCATCACCGACCTGGCGGCCATCGAAGGGGTGACCCAGCCGTCAATGACCGCACTTGTCACCGTCCTGGAGAGGGCAGGCCTGGTGGAGCGCCGGCAGGATCCGCGTGACCAGCGGGTGGTGCTGGTGGCGCTGACCGCAGCGGGGACGGATTACCTGCGATCCCGGCGCAGAGCCGGGGCGGAGGCGTTCGCCCAGCTGATCGACAAGCTTCCACCCGACGAGACCGCGATACTGCTGGCTGCAGCGCCGGCACTGCAGCACCTACATGAGCTCGATGATGAGCAGCGGGCCGTGGCGTACCAGGCTGCCGGCCAGGCAGCAGAGCCGTCCGCTAACCGAGCCCGGCTGGAGGAATGAACGATGGAGCCGACCCAGGCAGTCGCTTGCCACGAGGTCATCGACCACGACGAGTATCGCGTGCACCAATGGCGCGTGACTCAGCTCAAGCGTCTCGGGATCCCAGGGCCACTGGCCGAGGCTGACGCCGACAACGTCGACTGGCATCAGATCGCCAGCCTGGTACAGCACGGCTGCCCCCCGCGGCTCGCCCTCCGCATAATCCGCTGATTCGGCCCCTCAGGCCTCCGGTGCACGTCCCAGAAGATGGATAAGGCGATCTCGCTGGCCCTCGCAGCGAGCTTTTGTACAGCCACGTCCTCGGTATGCCAGCGCCTTGGCGCTAAAAACGCAAGACGCCCAGGGGCGGCCGGAGTCGACATCTGGCCAGGGTTCACGATCCTCGATCCGCTGGCGGCCAGCCTGCTCGGAATGTTCCTTTTCGGCGAGCACATCCAAGCCGGAGCGCTGAACCTGGCCGTTGAGACGCTGGCGCTGGCTCTGCTGGCAGGCGGGGTCTTGGCGCTAAGCCACAGCCGCCTGCTCGTCGGCGAAGACGAGTGGAACCCAGCGAAGCCTGACGGTACGAACGTCGTTGGCGGGCCACCCGCACACCCGTGCGCGGGGACCTAAAAGGAGTGCCAACCATGATCCTTCCGAAGGTCCGGGACCCTCGCTTCGTGACGATCCGCCGCGGTGGGACCCTCACTGATTCGGATCACCATCTCCTCGCTCTTTGGGCGGCATCGTGCGCGGAACACGTCCTTGACCTCTTCGAGTCGGCTCAGCCTGAGGACCGACGACCGCGTCAGGCGATCGAGCATGCCCGCGCGTGGGTGCGTGGCGAGGTCAAGATGACCCAGGCTCGCGCCGCGGGCGGCCATGCAATGGGCGCGGCCAGAGACCTGCGTGGGGCAGCACGGCATGCCGCGTACGCTGCTGGCCAGGCCGGGGCCGTCGCACACGTCGCCGCGCACGAGCTCGGTGCGGCCGCCTATGCGATCAAGGCAGCACGTGCTGCGGCGCCGGAAGGCGAGGGCGAGGCCGCTCGGCGCCTCGAGTGCCAGTGGCAGCGTGACCAGCTCCCGGAGCCGATTCGCCAGCTCGTACTTGACGACCAGCGGTTGCGGAACGACATCTGCTGGTCGGTATTTGACCGCTGAGCGCGCGTCGGGGCCGCGAGCACCGCTCCCTGGGAGTCAGGAATCGGCACCACCGGACAATATCCACGGCAGG
The DNA here is from genome assembly GCA_963742795.1 of uncultured Actinomycetes bacterium. Taxonomy (GTDB): domain Bacteria; phylum Actinomycetota; class Actinomycetes; order Streptosporangiales; family Streptosporangiaceae; genus Palsa-504. The sequence goes on along the minus strand of CAVUNL010000026.1, from coordinate 520,577 downwards.
ACTTGATCCCAGGGAACATGGACGACGGGTTTCATTACCGTGACGATGAAGCTGTGCTCGGCGTCCGCGCGACAAGGGTTTCCGGCTGGGAGGCGAAGTGAGGCTGCTGATGATCGCCGCCCCGGCGGCGGCAAGGGAACGCAGGGCGAGTGACTGGCCGCGAAGATCAGCGTGCAGCACGGCATACCCCGCCGCGGCCAGCGGACGCGCATAGGTTAAGGATGACGCGATGAGCGACGACCGTGACCAGACCATCGCCACCGCCACGGTGACAAGTGAGGAAACGCCGTACGGTGTGCGCATCAACAGCGGGGGTCATGCGCTGCGCGGCGACGAACCGGTGGGCCGCGGCGGTGCCGACAGCGGTCCGGCTCCGTTTGGCCTGCTGCTGGCCGGGCTGGGTGCTTGCACCGCGATCACGCTGCGAATGTACGCCGAACACCAGAGCTGGCCGCTGGCTGGCGTGGATGTCAAGCTGACCTACGTCGTCAAAGACCGGAACACCAGGTGGATCGACCGGCTGATCACCCTGCACGGCGTCGGCGACGACCAGCGCGCGAAGCTGGCCGAGATCGCGGAGAAGACCCCGGTCACCAGGGCGGTCCGGGCGGGAACCGAGATCCGCACCATCACCGGGACGGCCTGACCGGTGGCGACGTACGCGACGGAGCGGCCCGGGCAGTGGGGTGCACTGATCCCATGACCGAGCGGATCGTCGTAATCGGGGCGGACGCGGCCGGGATGAGCGCAGCCTCGCAGGCCAAGCGAATCGCAGGCGACGCGGTCGAGATCGTCGCGTTCGAGCGCGGCGCGTACAGCTCGTACTCTGCCTGTGGCATCCCGTACTGGGTAGCAGGTGATGTCAACGCGCCGGAGCCTCTGGTCGCCCGTTCGCCGGACGCACACCGACGCAACGGCATCGACCTTCGGATGCGAACCGAGGTGGAGCAGATCGACCTCGCGGCCGGACGGGTGCTCGCTCATGACGTTGCCGCCGGGCGTTCGTTCCGGGAAGGCTTTGACTCTCTGGTCATCGCGACCGGCGCGGTCCCGGTGCGACCGCCGCTGCCCGGCGTGGACGCCGACGGCGTGTTCGGCGTGCAGACTCTCGACGACGGCGCCGCGCTCCTGGCGGATCTGCACCGCACGCAGCCGCGGCGGGCCGTGGTGGTCGGCGGGGGCTACATCGGCGTGGAGATGGCCGAGGCCCTTGTGCGGCGCGGGGTCGCCGTCACGGTCGTCGATCAGGCCGCGCAGCCGATGACCACGCTCGACCCGGACATGGGGGCGGCGGTACACCGGGCCATGGAGGACATCGGCATCGATGTGCGCACCGAAACCGCCGTCATCGGATTCGAGACCGGCAACAACCACAGGATCCGCTCGGTGCTGACCGCCGACGGCTCGATCCCGGCCGACGTCGTCGTCCTCGGCCTCGGGGTACGGCCGAACACCGCGCTCGCACAAGATGCCGGCCTGGCGCTCGGGGATCACGGCGGCCTGCGCACGAACGTGCAGATGCAGGTTCTGGGCTACGACCATATCTGGGCGGGCGGCGACTGCGTGGAGGTCCTCAACCTGGTTTCGGGTCAGTACCAGCATGTGGCGCTCGGCACCCACGCCAACAAGCAGGGCCGGGTCATCGGGCACAATCTGGCCGGCTCCTACGCCACGTTTCCCGGGGTGGTCGGCACGGCGGTGAGCAAGGTGTGCCATCTGGAGATCGCCCGGACCGGGCTGCGCGAGCGCGACGCCACACGCGCCGGGTTCGAATACGTGACCGTGACCGTGCGGTCCACCACGAAGGCCGGCTACTTCCCGGGCACCCAGCGGATGAACGTCAAGATGACCGCCGAACGCTACACCGGACGTCTGCTGGGAGTGCAGATCGTCGGTCAGGAGGGATCAGCCAAGCGGATCGACACGGCTGCGACAGCGCTATGGAACCGGATGACGGTAGAAGAGATGACCGCCCTGGACCTCGCGTACGCTCCGCCGTTCGCGCCGGTGTGGGATCCGATTCTCGTGGCGGCACGGCAGGCCGCCGGGGCAGTGCGCCAGGCCGGCGCTGGCCGGCGATGACGCGTCTTTCATTCGCGCGGTGAACCGACGCCTGGACCGGTGCTACCAGCACTCCCCGGCGGCCAAGCGCTGACCACCAGGGCGAATGGAGAGGAGGGCCTCCGTGCCCGCGGCAGGCATCCTGGCGGCCGACGGTGCGTTGTTCATTTGCCGGTCCATCAGTAACGATCGGCCTGGCGCCGCACCCGCTGGCTGGCGGGTTGTGGCGGATGCTGTCAGGAGCGCGAAGGATGACCGTCGCTAACGGGAAGGTCACGCGTGAGGTTCCCGTGATGCCGGGCGGGCAGCGGGTTCTGGGGCACGCGCTGGAGTTCGGCCGCGACCCGCTCGCGCTGTTCCAGCGGGCGAGGGAACACGGCGATGTGGTTCGCATCCGGTTCGGGCCATTCCATTTTTACGTGCTGAACAGCCCGGGCGTGATCAGGCAGGCGCTGGTCGGCGAGGCCAGGAAGCTGGGCAAGGGCCTGAACTTCGGCCGGGCCAAGCGGCTGATAGGCAACGGACTGGTGATGTCCGAAGGCGAGAGCCATCAGCGGCAGCGGCGCCTCATGCAGCCCGCGTTCCATCGCACCGAGATCGCCCGCTATGTGGCCACGATGCGCGATGTCTCGGTGCCGCGCATCAGTGCATGGCCAGACGGCGGGACGCTCGCCTTCGACCGGGAGATGCGGTCGATCACGCTCACCGTGCTGACCAGGACGCTCCTTTCCAGCGACATCGGCGCGGATGCGATCGACGAAATCGAGCGACTGCTGCGGATACTGCTATCCGAGCTCGTGGCCCGAGGGATCACCGCGAACGTTCCGGGGCTCGCGTGGGTACCGACCCGGTCCAACCGGCGGTTCGGCGCGGCCAGCCGGCGCCTGCGCGCCCTGCTGACAGGCATCATCGACGGCTACCAGACGGTGGGGGCGGACCACGACGACCTGATCTCGATCCTCATGCGCGCCCGCGACGACACCGGCACGGGGATGACCAGCAAGCAACTGCGTGACGAAGCGACAACCCTCGTCATCGCGGGTTCCGAGACGACGGGAAACACTATCGCCTGGGCCTGCTACCTGCTGGCTCAGCATCCGCGGATCCAGGAACGGCTCCAGGAGGAAGCCGACCTCGTGCTGGACGGCGCCGATGCTAGCTACGAGACCCTTAGCAGGCTGCCCTTTACCCGCGCTGTGATCACCGAGGCGCTACGCCTGTACAGCCCGGTCTGGATTCTGCCCCGCCGGGCGCTCGTCGATGTCGAGCTTGGCGGTCACCTGCTCCGAGCGGGAAGCAGGATCTTCTTCAGCCCGTACGCGCTCAACCGCGACGCGCGGCTGCACCGCGATCCCGACCGCTTCGAGCCAGACCGGTGGGCCACCGACTACAGCAGGAGCGATATGCGGGCAACCTTCTTCCCGTTCGGCCAGGGCATCAGGAACTGCATCGGCGAGGGGTTCGCCTGGACCGAGTCAACCCTGTTGCTCAGCGCGATCGCCGGCCGATGGCAGCTACGGCTCGGCGACGGCGCCGCCGTGCACCCCGTGGTCAGCAGCACTCTGGTGCCGAGCGAACTACCGATCATCGTGACCCGCCGCCGTTAGCAAGGCCGGGACTGGTTGATCGCGGTCACTGATCACGACGGTAACAGCGGAGCATCCGCGCCCGGATTACTTAGCGTGGATGAGGCCTAGGGAGCGGGCCCGGCTGACCGCCTCGTCCCGGCTGTGGACGCCGAGCCTGTTATACAGGCGTTCCGCTCGCTCCTTGGCTGCGGACCGGGAGATGCCCAGCTTGCCGGCGATAACTGAGAAGGGGAGTGGCGTGGGGAGGTATCGCAGGACCTGGGCCTCTGCCATTGTGATCGAAGCTGCCCTGACTCGTGCCCCGGCTTGGCTGCTCGCGTCGGCGGCTATCTCGTCGGCGGCGGCAATGGTGATGAGGGACTCCGCCACGGACTCGGCAGCCACCTCGTCGGCGGCTTCGACGGTGGCGACGTCTTCGGCTACGGCGTCAGCGGCGGCCTGATCGGCGGCAGCCACGATCAGGCCGGCGGCGGTCAGCGCCGTGACCGCCTCGTGGGTGGCCGCCTCCTCGATCAGCCCGGCGGTGATCAGCGCCCGGACGGCGCCGGCGGCAGCGGCCGACTGGATCCGCTGCGACTCGGCCACTGCCTGGGCCGCTTCGGCTTGGGCGGCAGCCATCGCGAGCACGGCAGTGGCCTCTTCGGCTTGGGCCTGGGCGATCACTTCCGCTGCCTCCTCCATGGCGGCGACCTCGGCTCCTACCACCAGCCCGGTCTCGGCGGTGAGGAAGCCCTCGCCGATCAGCGTGCCGCCGGTCTCGGCGATGGCGTCGAAAAGTGGGGCGGCCCAGTAGTGCTCGACGAGCAGGAAGGCCAGGGCGGTCCCTGGCTCCAGAGAACCGGCCAGAGCCCGCGCATCGGCCGGGTCAAAGGCTGCCAGACCGTCAGCCGGCACCGGCACAGCCGGACCGCGGTCCGTGAAGGGAACCACTGCCGCCAGCAGCGAGCCGAAATCCTCGTCATCACCGATGGTCAGCCGTTCGATGGTGCCGTCCTGGCTTTTGGCCACGAAGAGCATGTCGAGCAAGCGAAGAACTCCCCGGCCGCGCAGACGATCGACCTCGGCCAGGATCCTGTCCTCCGAACCGGCGTCGCGGCTGAAGCTCAAGGCGATCACCTGCAGCGGTGCGGTCATCAAAGCCCTCCTTTTCCCGGCCCGTAACCCCGCGACGGTACCACCAAACAGCGTCACCGCCACTCGGCGCATCCCGCCTCTCCCGGCAGCAGCTGGATCAGGCCGTGGGACCTCCGCATCTCCCCGCTCTACGCCAGGCCTGGCCGGCGGCCCTCGTTATCTGTAGCGGAAGCCGTCGAGGAACCGGCGGAAGACGCCGCCTTCCCGGGTGAGGGCGGGGCTGGGCGGCGGTGCCACGGTCCGCTGGCGGGCGATCGGCTGGTCATAGTCTGTCCGGGCGATAGCGTCAACGATCTGGGATTCGTCGAAGTCCTCGGAGCCGTCGATCTGAGGCACGTAGCCAACCAGCATGCCGTCGCGCATGACCTGCGCTTCGAGACCTGCGGTACCGTCGGTATCCCACTCGGCGTCGCGGCCGCCGGGCAGTGATACGCGAACGCCGAACTGGCCTACGCCACCCCGGAGAAAGTGAGCGTTAACGCCACGGTCACGAAGGGCATCGACCACTCGGCGGGCCCGGAATTCGTCCATGCCAAGAAGTTAGCGCTCGTTTCTGAATGATCGCTGGACGTTCAGGCCAGCGAAGGCGAAGGCCGACACGGCAGGCCTGGCTGGACGTCTCGTCGGCCCGTACGCGTACGCGTACGCGCGGGTGGCGTGTTGCGCTCATCAGCGTTCCTCGTGGTGGATGGCGGCGAGCAGCGCAGCGTAAGCGCGGACCAGCGCGGCACGCTCGTCCGCAAGCAGCAGGCTGTCGGGTGGGCAGCCCTCACGGACCCACTGATCGGACAGGTCCATCGCCTGCACCCGGTGCATGGCGGCTGGCCTGACCGCGGCCTCGGTCTCGCCGAACAGGTAGCAGTACAGGCCGATCACCGACTCGCCCACCCACATCCGGTATTCCAGGTCTGCGATACGGAGAGGATCGAACGACCGGAGCCCGCCCGGCGACCCCCTGCCCACCAACCAAATGCCCACGCGCCTCTCACTTCCCCTCCGCTATCAAAATGGTCGGTCTAACGTGGCACGCTGGCCTAGCCCCGGGACGCATAACTGCCGAGTTCGGCGCGTGGCTGGCACCGGCCCCCATGCAGGGACGACTTCACGCTCCCGAGCGGGATGCCCGTAAGAGCAGAGATCTGCCGGTAGCCGCGTCCTTCGAGGTCGGCAAGATAAACAACTGGACGGACGTCCCGTTCACGGACTAGCCGCTCAGGCGTCGGCGCAGCAGGCAGAATTCGTTGCCCTCCGGATCGGCCAGGACGTGCCAGGATTCCTCGCCCGTCTGACCCACGTCAGCGGGCTTGGCGCCGGCAGCCAGCAGACGCTCAAGCTCTTCATCCTGGTCTCGATCGGTGGGGTTCACGTCGATATGCAGCGGCAGCTTGCCGGCCTTCGGCTTGTCGGTCAGATCGAAGACGATCGTCGGCTGGAGCCCGCCGAAGCCTTCGTCTTCAGGGCCGATCTCGACGCTGTTCTCGACCCGGTCGAGGACGACGTAGCCAAGCACGTCACACCAGAACGCGGCAAGGCGTTCGGGGTCTCGGCTGTCGATCACCAACTCGCTGATACGGCACGCCATGCGGGTACTGGTACCCGCATGGCGCCCCGCCATGCGCGCGTTGCTCTGGCAGGGTTTGGACCCGGGGATTAGGCCGGCGGTTGGCGGTAGCGTGTCCGGCTGGGAGGCCAGGCCTTGAAAGAAGTCCGGGACGCGGTGTCGGATCGGGGCGGAGGTGTTCGTAGCAGGGGTGAGCGGCCGCCCACGAGGGGCGCCCCGGACTACAGGAGATGATCCGTGATGCAGTACCTGGTTTCCGTAATCGACGACACGGCCGGCCTCGCCACCCCGGACGAGATGGCGGCCATCGACGTATTCAAGGACCGGCTCAAGGCGTCCTCTTCCTCGTCTTCAACGAGGGCTACCTGGCGACCGGCCCCGACACCGATCCCGTACGTCACGGTCTGATCGCCGAGGCGATCCGGCTCACTCGCCTGATCCGTGCCCTCATGCCGGAGGACGGTGAGGTGGCCGGGCTGCTGGCGCTGATGCTCCTCACTGAGGCCCGCCGCACCGCCCGGGTCTCGGCGGGCGGCGAACTAGTCACGCTCGTCGAGCAGGACCGTGGGGCCTGGGACGCCGGCCCGACTGAATGAGAAGGTCTGCGGGGAGCCGGCTGTGGTGGCCGTGGTTACCGTCGCCAAGGTTGTTAGGGTAGCTAATGAGCCGTGGCGGGCTAGGGAAGAGTTGCCCCCGATCGAAGGGCCGCGCCGATGAAGCTGCCTCCTGTTGAGTACGAGGCACCGACGACCGTTGCCGAAGCTGTCGATTTGCTTGGTGAGCACCTTGACGAGGCGAGCGTCCTGGCCGGCGGCCAGAGCTTGATACCGCTGCTGGCGCTGCGGCTGGCCCGCCCGGCGGTGCTGATCGACATCAACGGCATAGATGAGCTGTCCGGGGTATCGGCGGCAGACGGCTGGGTGACGATCGGCGCCATGACGCGGGAGTACGTGGCCGAGGAATCCGAGGCCCTGTCCGGTGCCGTGCCGTTGCTGGCGGCCGCGTTGCCATTTATCGGTCATGAGGCAATCCGCAACCGCGGCACGATAGGCGGCAGCCTGGCGCATGCCGATCCGGCCGCCGAGTTGCCGGCGGTGGCCAGGGCGCTGGATGCCGAGTTCGTGGTGCGCGGCCCGTCGGGCGAACGGGTGATCCCGGCGGCGCAGTGGTTCGAGGGTTATCTCACGACGTCGCGCCGGCCTGACGAGCTGCTCGTGGAGGTGCGGTTCCCGGCCGCAAAACCGGGCACGGGAGTTAGTTTCCAGGAGGTTGCCCGGCGCCACGGCGACTTCGCCATGGTGGGTCTGGCGGTGTCACTGGTGTTGTCCGGCGGGGTGATCAGCGAGGCGCGGCTGGCGTTGGCCGGCGTTTCTTACGTGCCGGTCCGGGCGGCCGCCGCGGAGGATCTGCTGGTCGGGGAGAGGCCGTCGACGGAGCTGTTCGACGAGGCGGCCCGCCGTGCGACCGACGACATCGACCCGCCGGCCGACCTGCACGGGTCGTCGGACTACCGGAAGACGGTCGCGGCCGCCATCGCGCGTCGCGGCCTGCGAGCAGCTGCGGACAACGCCGCGAGAGGCAGTAACTGATGGCTGTAACTCCACCCGGCATCACCTTGAGGGTCAACGGCGCGACGCGCACGGGTTCGCCGGAGGCGCGCAAGACGCTGGCGGACTTCCTGCGGGATGACCTTGATCTCACCGGCACCCACGTCGGCTGCGAGCACGGGGTCTGCGGTGCGTGCACGGTCATCGTCGACGGCCGCGCGGTGCGCTCGTGCCTGATGCTGGCGGTCCAGGCCGCCGGCCGCGAGGTAACGACGATCGAGGGGCTGGCCCCCGACGGCGGGCTGGGCACACTGCAGCAAGCGATGTGGGATTCGCACAGCTTCCAGTGCGGTTTCTGCACGCCGGGGTTCGTCATGCAGGCTACCGCGCTCCTCAGCGACCACCCCGACGCCGGCGAGCAGCAGATCCGCGAGGCGCTATCCGGCAACATCTGCCGGTGCACGGGCTACCAGAGCATCATCGACGGCGTCCTGCTGGCCGCCCAGCGCAATCGAACACTGCGCAACCGCGAGCGCTGAGGCAAGGAGACCATGGCAGAAATCGTGGCTGAGCGCTACACCGGCGCCAGCATCAAGCGTTCGGAGGACCCGCGCATCCTGACCGGCGCGGGCCGGTACGTCGACGACATCAAGCTGCCCGGGATGCTGCACGCCGCGTTCTTGCGCTCGCCGCTGGCTCACGGCCGGGTGCTCTCGGTCGATGTCTCGGCCGCGCGGGCACTGCCCGGAGTGGTCGCGGTGCTCACCGGAGCGGATCTGGAAGCGATGACGGTCCAGGCGCCGGATCCGCTGCTGGCGCTTTTCACTACCGGGGGGCCCACCCCGGAGTTCACCCTGCTCGCCACCGACAAAGTGCGCTTCGTGGGCGATCCGGTGGCGATCGTCATCGCCGAGAGCCGTTACCTCGCCGAGGACGGCTGTGAGCTGGTGGAGGCCGACTACGAGCAACTCCCAGCGGTGATTAGTGCAGCGTTCGCGCTCGACCCGAGCAGCCCGCCGCTGTTCGCGAACCTGGGTGACAACATCGCCCGCCCGCACTCGCGCAACGAGTTCGGCGACGTCTCAGGCACGTTCGCCAATGCCGATCGCGTCATCGACTTCCACATCGACGTGCACCGGCACCAGAACGTGCCCATGGAGGGACGCGGCTGCGTCGCGAGCTGGGATGCCGATCTAGCTGCCATGACGGTCTACGCGGCCACGCAAAGCGTGCACATCACCAGGAATGGTGTGGCCACGCGCCTGGGTATCCAGGGTGACCAGGTACGTGTCCTGGCCGGGGATATCGGCGGGTCGTTCGGCCTGAAGATCGGGGCATCACGCGAAGAACTCGCCGTCGCCGCCGCCTCGCGTCATCTCGGCCGGCCGGTCAAGTGGGTCGAGGACCGCGGCGAGAACCTCACCGCGTCGGGACAGGCGCGCGAGGAGAGCTTCGACGTCCGGGCCGCGGTCAGCAACGACGGCGACCTGCTCGGGCTGGACGTGAAGATGGTCATCGACACCGGTGCGTACCCCGGCCTGGGCACGATGGTGCCGGACATCATGCAGGCGATGCTGCCCGGTCCGTACAAGCTCGCGGCCCTGGGGTTCGAGTCGACCGCGGCGATCACGAACAAGGCATCGTACGTCGCCTATCGCGGGCCGTGGGCGTCCGAGACGTTCGTGCGGGAACGCGTCCTGGACCTCATCGCGAAAGACCTCGGCCTCGATCCGGTCGAGATCCGGCTGCGCAACCTCGCCGCACGCACCGACCCGCCGGCCGTGATGATTACCGGCCGTCCGCTGGTGGGAGTCACGACCAACGAGTCACTGGAGCGGGTTGCCCAGATGGTGGACTTCCCCGCATTCCGGCGCCGGCAGGCCGAGGCCCGAGTGCTGGGCCGCTACCTCGGCATGGGGGTAGCCACGTTCATCGAAGCCGCTCCGGGCCCGCGGGGGCCCGACGGCGCCCTGGGCAATGAGTCCATGCGCCTCCGGCTTGAGGAAGACGGCATCGTCGCGCTGTTCACCGGCCAGATGCCGCACGGCCAGAGCCACCAGACGACCCTGGCCCAGATCGCCGCAGACGAGTTCGGTGTGCCGTTCGAGCAGGTCCGCGTCGTCGTCGGCGACAGCGACGTCGTCCCGTTCGGGCTGACCGGCGGCAGCCGGTCGGCCACCATGACCGGAGGCGTGGCGCTCCATGGCGCCCGGCAGCTCAAGGCCAAGGTGCTCGATTTCGCGGCCTATCTCATGGAGGTCAGCGCGCAGGATCTCCTGATCACCGACGGCAATGTCTGGGTCCGCGGTGACCCGGCGAGCGCGATCGCGGTAAGCGAGGTCGCGCGGCGCGCGGCATCAGGGCAGTTCGGTGCCGACGTGGAGGCCGCGCTCGAGGTCGAGGCCGCGTTCGACGGCGGCGAAGGCGGATGGTCTGGCGGCACTCACTGCGCGATCGTAGAAGTCGATGCCGAGACCGGCATCGTGAACGTGGAGCGGTATGTCGCCGTTGAAGACTGCGGCGCCCTTATCAATCCCGCCGTCGTCGAGGGCCAGATCCGAGGCGGCATCGCGCAGGGCATCGGCGCGGTGCTGCTCGAACGATCGGCGTACGCCGAGGACGGCAGCTTCCAGTCGGCCACGTTCATGGATTACCTGATGCCGACCGCCTGTGACGTTCCCCGCATCGAGATCGAGCACCTCCAGACCGTGCCGCTCGACGCTGACGTCAACTTCCGTGGCGTAGGCGAAGGCGGCATGATCGTCGCACCGCCCACGGTAGTGAACGCAATCGAGGACGCGCTCGCACCCTTCGGGGTGCGGATCTACGAGCAGCACTTGCCCCCGGCTCGCATCCTGGAGCTCATTGCCGCAGCGGACTCGCTGTGACCGCTACCGCCGGATCAGGGCAGGCTGGAGGTGGGCGCTGGGCCAGGAGAACCGGACACCGGGGACGGTGACGAGCTGGGCGTGGCCGATATGGACGGCGCGGGCGATACGGCCAGCGTGCGCCGCATCCCCCGGCGGACCGCGTCGATCAGGTAGGACCGCAGCCGGGCGGGGGGCACGATGGCCTGGACCGAACCCACCTGGTGGGCCCGCTCGATGCTGTGCACCCGGTCGAACTCGTCGGCGACCTGCCCGAGCTTCTCGGCGTGCACCGCCGGCCAGACCGACGCCAGCTCGGCGCGCAGCCGGGACGCCTCGTCCTCGTCTCCGGCGGAGGTGGCCTCGGCGGCCCTCGCCTGCAGGCCGGCCACCCGGGGATCGGCCGACGTACGCTTGTTGACCTCCGCGGCGAACACCACCGCGGCGGCGGGCGCCCCGCCGATCACCGAGGCGTAGGATCCCTCCACCGCGGCGACTTCCATGGTGTCGTTGAGCGTCCCGGAGAACACCACGAACGCCCCGCCGTGATACCGCGAGACCACGCAGAACACGATCGGGCCGTCGAAGTTGACTATCGCGCGGCCGATCTCCGCGCCGTACTCCAGCTGAAGCCGGCGCAGCGACTCCGGCGAGCCGTCGAACCCGGACAGGTTGGCCAGGATCACCAGCGGGCGGTTCCCGCTGGCCGCGTTGATCGCCCGCGCCGTCTTCTTCGACGACAGGGGGAACAGCGTGCCGGCCGTCCACTGGGACGGGCCGTCCACCGGGGAGAGCCCGTGCCGGGGCAGCGGCCGGGACTCGAACCCGATCACCACGACCGGCTGCCCGCCCAGGTGCGCGTCGAGCACCACGGCCGACTCGGCGTCAGCCATGTCGGCCCAGCGTTCCAGCGTCGGATGGTCGGCGTCGGCCACGCCGCGCAGCAGCGAGCGGATGTCGAAGGGCTTCTTGCGCTCGGGGTTGGTCGCGGCGCCGAAGACCTCGCCGAGCGTGCCGAACTCGGTGGCCGGCCCGGAGTGCGGCGATACCGAGATATCCCGGTCGTCCGGGTCGGTAGTCGGGGCCCGCCGGGGGAAGCGCTCGCCCACGGCCACATACGCGTGCTCGTAGTGCGCCAGCAGGACGTCGATGGCCGCGGACAGGTCCGGCGCCCAGTACTGGGCCTCGCCATTGGGGCCCATGATCCGGTCGTAACCGCCGATGCCGAAGTTGTCCTCGGCCGAGACCCCGCCGGAGTAGTCCAGCGACTGCTTCCCGGTCAGGACCATCGCCGAGTACGGGGTCATGATCAGGATGCCCTTGGTGTGCATCAGCATCGTGGCCTCGGCGTTCCAGTACGGCTGGGCGCCGACGTTGATGCCGGTGACCACGACGTTGATCTCGCCGCCGTCCCGGGTGAACTCGACGATCCCGCGCAGCGCCCGGGAGATCCAGTCCATCGTCTCGGTGCCGGAGTCCATGGAGATCTTGGCTCCCGCCGAGATGGCGAACCACTCCACCGGGGCGTGCAGCCGCCGCGCCAGGTCCAGGGCGGCGAGCACCCGGCGGCACTCCGGCTCGGCCAGCGCGCCCAGCGCGCGCGTCGGGTCGCCCATCAGCACGACCCGGCGCATCCCCTCGGGGTAGCGCGCGGTCGGCGTGCTGACCACGCCCAGCACCAGGTTCGCGGTATTGCGCCCCGGCTCCCGGTCTACCGGTACCGGAGAGCCCGACTCGTCGAGGTCGTATTCGGTGAACGCGCCCGGGGCGCCGCCAGGGTCCGGCGACCGGGTGATCAGCGGAATGAGCTCGTACGGGTAGACCGTGCCGCGGCGACGGGCCCGGATCACCTTCTGCGTGTAGGAGTTCAGCTCGCGCAGCGGCTCCGGCGGCGGGTCGGTGACCCGCAGCGTCAGCCCGGCGCCCGGCGGCCGCGACATCCGCAGCATCAGCTCGCGGACCTCGCCGTCCGGGGCAGCCATCTTGAACTGCACCATAACCTGTTCCAGGCCGAGGCCTTCGGTACGCGGCGCAAGCGACCTGATCACCTGGTCGAACTCGTCGGGCGTGGCGTCCACGACCGGCCAGACGTAGAGCTTGACACGGTTCCAGTCCAGCCTGGCCAGCTCGCGGTCGGCCGACCGGGCCGCGCGCAGGCTGTCCAGGCAGTCGTCCAGGGCGCGCTCGAGCTGCGGCAGACCGCGGACCCGCCGGTCCTGGTCCCGCAGGATGGTCAGGTCGCGGACGTCGGCCAGCACCATGAGCCGCTGGTCGTCAGGTACCTCGCGGCCCCGGATGCGGAACAGGTGCACGTCGGGCGCCGCGGGCAGGCGGGTCAGCTCGAACCGGGAGAAGCGCCACAGGCCCAGGCGTTCGGCGATCATCGGGTGCAGATCGCGCTGAGGCCGGTCCTCCTCCGGCCTACCGTCCGGTCCCGGGCGGAAGGTGAACCAGGCCGGCCAGCCGCCGCCGGTCTTGCGCACCGCCACCGCGACCCGCTCGACGGCGGGCGGGACGACGCCGAGCTTGTCGCGGATCCGCGCGGCGCGGGCGTCGGGGTCGCCGTCGGCCTGGTCCTCGGGGGTCTGCGAGGTCACGTAGAGGTCTACGAGCACGGTACGGCCGGCCGGGAGGGCGCCGACCAACTCGGGCAGGCCGGATTCCGCCGCGCTTTCCGTGCCGTGTCTTTCCTCGGCGGCGACGGTCGCGATGACCAGGTAGTCCTGCCCGTCGTGGGTGTACTCGGCGGTCAGTATGGGGCGACCGCGGTGCTCTACGACGCGCACGGTTCTCAACGACCGTATCCGGTAGTAGCGCCGGGTCATCACCTCGAGCATGACCGCCTGGTCCCGCTCGGTGAAGATGCCGAGGATCGGCGCTCCAGAGCCGACGATGGCGTCGATCTGAGCGGCCCTGGTTTGCGGGTCGGATGACAGGTCATCGACCTGCGCGCGCACCTTCTGCTGCGCCCGGGCCCGCTCGGCAGCGACGGCCGGGGCGTCGAAGCACCGGTACCGGACCTGCCGGGCCAGGTCGCCGACGGCGGGGTGGCGCAACTGAGTGGCCGACATTAGCTGGTCGACGACCCGCCGGTAGTCCTCGCGGGCGTCGTCCGGCAGCGCTGGCTCCGGGGGGGACGACTCCGCCGACAGTGCTGGCTCCGGGGGGGACGACCCCCCCGATCCCCCCCGAGGCTCCGCCGACAGTGATTCGGGGTCGCGCAGCCGCCAGCGCAGCAGTTCGGCCACGACCGGCATGTGGGTGGCCGCGCGGCGGTGGGCCAGGAAGATCCGGTACAGCGCCGGCCCGAGCTCGGGCGAGGGCTCTAGTCCGGTGATGCCGTAGTGGGCGAGGGTCCGGCGCAGCTTGATCCGGAACGACTCGGGCAGGCCTTCCGCGTCCGCGTCCACGGAGCGCAGGTAGGCGTGCAGGTACTCCTGCTGGTTGTGAGCGGCCTCGGCGTCCACCGCGGCCTCGTCGTCGGCTTCGGTCTCGCTGGGCACCCGGCGGTTGCGCCACAGCGCGGAAATGTCGGCGAAGATCCGCAGGATCTCCGTCTCGCCGGCCAGTAGCCCAGGTCGCCGGCCGGCAGCTCCGCTCGCGCGGCGGCCAGCCTCTTCAGCTGCCGTCCGGCCTCGTCCCCGTCGATGTCGAAGCCGAGCACCATGGAGTGCAGGGCCGCCAGCGCGTCGGCGGCGGCCGCCGCCGGGTCCTGGTCGTCGCCGCCCGGGCCGGCCAGCGCGCTCAGGTCGACCCGGGCATCCGACTCACGGCCGCCGTCGGCCTGCAGTTCCGGATCCTGCTCGATCCTGACCAGCTTGGCACCGGTCTCGACCTGGGTGTTGACGTCGACGAGCACCTCGGCGATCCGGCCGGCCACCGGGGCGCGCAGCGCGGTCTCGAGCTTCATGCTCTCCACGATGGCCACGACGTCGCCCTCGGCGACCTCGTCGCCGACGCCGACCGTTATGGCCACCACCATCGCCGGGGCCGGCGCGCGGACCAGCCCCGCCTCGCCGCCGGAGATCCGGTGTACCGCTCCGTCGACCTCGACCAGGTAGTCCGTGCCCTGCGCGACCGAGAGCACGTCGAAGTGCTGGCCGCCGACGCCGAGGGTGAGCTCGAACCGGCCCGACCGTTCGACGTCGACCTGTACCGCGCGGCTCTGTTCATCTCCGGGTTCATCTCCGGCCAGCTCCACCCGGTACCGGTCCGGCCGGGGCCGGGACACCCGGAGCTGATAGGCCTCGGAGCCGACGCGGACGTCGGCCTGATGCCACGTCTCGTGCCCTACCTCCGGGCGCCCGTGCTCGGCAGAGGTGAACAGCCGGTCCTGCTGGCGCCGGTCGTGCGCCTGGTAGGCCTCGAAGGCGGTGGCCAGCAGCGCGACGTCGACCCGCCGCGGCGGGGCATAGCCGTCGGCCATCATCGTGTCCAGCCAGGTCGTGTCGACCTCGCCGCGGACGAACTCCGGCCGGTCCAGCAGATCGAGCAGGAAGCCCTTGTTCGTGGTCCCGCCCTTGATCACCGCGGCGGTCTGCCGGAGCGCGCGGGACAGCCGGGCGCGGGCCTCGGCCCGGTCCCGGCCCCAGGCGATCACCTTGGCGATCATCGAGTCGAACTGCGGGGGGATGACATCGCCCGCCGAGACCCCGCTGTCGACCCTGATGCCAGGGCCCGCGGGCAGCGCCAAGTGCTCGATCAGGCCCGGCGCCGGCGCGAAGTCACGTTCCGGGTCCTCGGCGGTCAGCCGGGCCTCGATGGCGTGCCCGTACACCGGCGGCTCGCCCGTGACCTCGTCGAGCAGGACCCCGATCTCGGCCAGCGCGCCGCCGGCCGCGATGTGCAGCTGCAGCTTGACGATGTCCAGGCCGGTGGTCGCCTCGGTGACCGGGTGCTCGACCTGCAGCCGGGTGTTGACCTCGAGGAACGACAGCAGCCGTTCGCCCGGCTCGTACAGGAACTCCACGGTCGCGGCGTTGACGTAGCCGGCGGCCCGGATCAGCTCCGCGGCGTGGGCGCGCACCATCTTCTCCTGCTCGGCGTGCAGCGCCGTGGAGGCGGACTCCTCGATCACCTTCTGGTTGCGCCGCTGCACGCTGCAGTCCCGGACGCCCAGCGTCCACACCGCGCCCTTGGCGTCGGCGACGACCTGCACCTCGACGTGGTGGCCGCCGCGGATGGCCCGCTCGAGGAACACCGTCGCGTCGCCGGCCGTCTTCGACGCCTCCGAGCTGGCCCGCTCGAACGCCTCGTCAAGCTGCCCGGCCGACCGAACCAGCCGGATGCCGCGCCCGCCGCCGCCCGCGGTCGCCTTGACCATCAGCGGATAGCCGATCGACTCCGCTGCGGCGTGTGCTTCCTTGAGGTTGGCCACCGGACCGCCGCTCCACGCCGCGAGCGGTACGCCGACCTCCTCGGCCAGCCGCTTGGACTCGATCTTGTCACCGAGCCTGCGCATCACGTCGGCCGACGGGCCGATGAAGGTGATCCCCAGCCGCTCGCACAGCTCGGCGAACTCGGCCTTCTCCGAGACGAACCCCCAGCCCGGCCACACTGCATCGGCCCGGCAAACCCGCAGCGCGCGCTCCAGTTCGGCGTAGTCCAGGTAGGGGCTGGCGGCGAACGCCTCGCCCGGGTCCGCCGGGCCGATGAGCACCGCCTCGTCCGCCTCGCGGACGAACGTCGCGCGCCGGTCGGCGGCCGTGTAGAAGGCGATGACGCGCAGCGGCGGCCGCCCCTCGGCGTTCCACTCCCGGACGGCGTTGATCAGCCGCATGGCCGGCTCGCCCCGGTTGACGACCGCGACCCGGCTGAACGCGGCCCGACTGTCGTTGCTCATCGCGTCACCCGCCGAACGCCGCGCGCATGTCGTCGCTGGTGCCGCCGACTAGCGGTGGCGGCATCGCGGTCTGAAGGATGACGTCCAGCACCACCTCGTCGGCCACGATGGCCGGGTCGACCTGCAGCACGGCGTAGCCGCCGACCGCACCGGCCCCGAAGCCGGGCGCGAAGACCCGCGTCCGGCTGGTTATCGCGCCGTCGCGCACGGCGTCGAAGAGCGCGATCGGGATGCTCGCCGCCGACACGTTCCCCATCTGGTCCACGTTGAAGTACAGCTGGTCGGCGGACAGCCCGGCCTTGGCCGCCAGGTTGAGGATCATCGTCTTGTTGGCCTGGTGCGGCACGATCAGGTCGATGGCGTCGAGCAGCGTGCGCCCGGGGTCGTCGGGATCGGGAAGCTCGCCGAGCTCGTCCAGCATCTGGACCAGGTAACGCTGCACCAGCGACTTGACCTCGGGACCGTACACGGTGATGTCGTTGTCGAAGTCCGCGTTCGGCCAGATGATCGAGTTGACCTCGGTGTGCGGCCCGCTGGCGTAGGTCTGCACGACCTCCACGTCGCCCGGGTCGCCGTCCGGGGCCGGGCCGATGACCATGGCCGCGGCCCCGTCCCCGAAGATCATCCGGGAGGTGCGGACGCTGCCGATCTTGTCGGAGAACTTCTCTACGCAGACCAGCAGGACCGGCCGGTCGACCTCCTGGAGCTGGCGGATGGCCTCCGCCATCCCGTAAGGCAGCCCCGCGCAGGCGGCAACCAGGTCGGCGGAGGCATGGGTCTGCAGCAGGCCGAGCTCGCCGGACAGCCAGCACGCGATGGACGGGATCAACCGGTTGCTCGTGCACGTGCTGACCAGGACGGCGCCGATTTCCTCCGCAGCACGGCCGGACTTGGCCAGCGCCGCCCGGGCCGCGGGCAGGGCCAGCTGCTCGGGCTCCCGGCTGGTGTAGCGGCGCTGGCCGATCCCGGTTTTCGCGCTGATCTCCGCGGCGTTCATCGGCGACCACGAAAAGCTCGCGTTCCTGATCACGTCGTCGTTGCTGCAGACGTACTCGCCGCGCACGACCGCGAGGGCCTCGAGCTTCGGCTGGATCCGGAACGCCTCCCGCACCCGGACCGGCGGATAGGGCCTTACTGGAGCCACGGCCTCGGCTGGCCGGCTTCGGCCCGCCACGGTGGCCGGCTCGCGCCCGCCGCCCGCTGAACGCCTGACCCGCTCGATGAAGGCCAGGACGTCGCGGTTGCGCGGGTGGAACGCGACCACGAAGTCGTCGTCGCCGATCTCGCCAGGCCCGCGTAGCTCGGTGCGCGCGCGATCCCACGGATACTGGTTGTACAGCACCATCGCCCAGCGCATCAGCGCCTCGAGTTCCGGCACGGACTCGTGAGCGTCGAGGATCTGCTCGAACGTGAACACCGGGTAGTCGGGGTCATGGTCCGGCATGACGAACGTCAGCGTCTCGGGCTGGCTGAGGAACTCCGCCACGGTCGGCTTGATCGCGGGCAGTTCGGTGGCGTGGTGGAGCTTGGTGCTGAACACACCGAACAGCAGGTCGAACACCCTGTTCTCGGTGTCGGCGTCCCACGTCGCGGGCAGCTCACGGAAGGCGCGTTCTACCGCGGTCACCTTCCGCTCGCTGTCTTCCCACGGGGTCAGCGCCGGCAGGAAGACGTCGTCGCGGCCCTTGGGCAGGTCCCGCCACCGCGTCGGCCGCTTGTCGAACATGGTGAGCGCGTACCGGTTGACCCAGAACAGGTTCTGCCCCAGGTCACGCAGTAGCTCGAAGCGCCCTGGATAGGTGCCGGCCTCGACCCGGGCCAGGATGTCGGTACCGGTCGGCGCCTTGGCCTCGAAGTCGCGCCCGATCACCGCGGTGAACTGGTCGAGAGACTCCAGGACCGAGAAATCCAGCTCGCCGAGGAAGTTAGCCGGGAACACCAGCCGGCCGTGCTTATTGATCACGAAGGGCTTCATGCACCACCTCCTGGGCGAACCACCTGATCCGCCGACCGCCTGCCCGGGCGGCGGGACACGGTTCCGGGTCGGGCCCTGGCACCGTAACTGTTCCCGTACCCGGAATCCGGCGACTATGCGTGTCTGCCGACAAATCGCCTCAGGGCAGAATTCAGCTGGATGGCTCTCTGGTCACTTTGGTACGAACAAGACCCGAAGCTCGCGGTATGGTCCGTTCGGAAAAAAGTCTTTTATATCCAAACGGACCGGGTTCACGCTCCTCCCCCGGTCTCCCGCGGTCGCCGGGGAAGACCCGATCCGGACACCCGGTGATGTCACGGGCCACATCAACGGCTGAGACTGAAGGACGGGCTTCTGTCTCAGTAATCTTGGCGCATGCCCCCGAAACCGCTGTCCGCCGGATATTTCGACGGCTGGTACGCAGACCAGGCCGCCATGCCGGCCGTCGCCGAGATCATGAACCGGCACGTGGGCTTCCCGCCGGGCACGCGAGCCGGAGTGGTCCCCGCCGAAGCCATCCAGGAGCTGGCCGAAGAGCTCCGGCTCAGGCCCGGGAGCACGCTGCTCGACCTCGCCTGCGGCCGAGGTGCCTATGGCCTGCTAGTCGCCAAGCAAGCCGGGACGCTCCTTATCGGCGTGGACTTCTCCGCGCAGGCCCTCACTGAGGCGCGGGAGGCCGCGGCGCTCGACCCTGGCGACGACCCCGCGCTGCGGTCCCTCCATGAGGAGGCCGTGAGGTCCCTGCAGTCGACCGCCCTGCTCCGCCGCGTACTGGCCGTTGCCACTAACCCCTATGAGACCTGCTCGTAGAGGCGGTCGGCGGCGGCGTGCATCTGTTCGGTCATGGTGGATACCTAGGCATGCAAAAGATCTTGTTGGCGCGGTCAGTCCTCAGCTTCCCACGCGCCGCCGTCGCTCAGGATGAGTCGGCGCGAAATGCTGGGGGAACGCCAGGTTGCGGCACCGCTGATGGCGCAGCGCGCCGCACACGGGGCACTCAGACTGGCTCACCGCCGGTTCCAGCCGGGCGCGGGTATCGGCATCCAGCTTGCGGGGCTCCGGCTGAGAGGGAAGCCTCAGCGGCTTCCGCAATGCCAGTTCGGACACGAAATGCTGGTACTCGCGTTCGCACTCTTCGCACCGGCAGCCCCGCGCCCAGGCCAGCACTGTGCCATGCGGCGGCAGCGCGGGCGGCAGATTGCCCCATCCGGTCATACGTCCACGGTAAGACAGCGGTTGGTATATGGCCGGGGCTCGTCACGCGACAGCTGGTCTTCCTGGTCGGACGGGCGCTCGACCCAGCAGGACGCGAGCCTGCCTGACCGCCGACGGGATTCCGTGGCGATGCGATGGCACCGGATCAGGGCAGGCTGGAGGTGGGCGATGGCCCGGGAGAACCGGACGCCGGGGGCGGCGACGAGCTGGGCGTGGCCGCTACGGAGGGGGTGGCCGGTGTGGAGGTCGGCGGGCACGTTGATACCCTCCTGACGGAAGGCGGACGCAACGCGGGCGCGCAGCTCCCGGCCGACGTCGAACTGCATGCCGGGCAGCGTCCGCGCCACCATGCGCACCGAGAACGTGTCGACCTCGATCCGTTCCACGCCCATCACGGTCGGCGGGTCGAGCATCATCTTGCGCAGCCGGTCGTCGTTCCACGCTTCCTCGCCGACCCGCTTGAGCACCTCAGTGACCCGGCTGACCTCGACGGCGGCGGGGACGGGCACGTCGATCACGGCGCGCGCCCAGTCGCGGGACAGGTTGGTCACCTGGGTGATCTGGCCGTTGGGTGTGGTGATGACCTCACCGGTGACCGAGCGGATCCTGGTCACCCGGAGGGTCACGTCCTCGACCGTGCCGACGGCTGGCTCCGACACCCCGGTGACCGAGATCCGGACGACGTCGCCGAACCCGTACTGGCGTTCGGCGGTGATGAAGAACCCGGCCCCGATGTCCTGGACGAACCGCTGCATGCCGAACCCCAGCGCCGCGCTGAGCAGGGCGGCCGGCGCCACCAGGCCCGCCAGGGGCACACCGAGGCGCTGCACCACCAGCACGGCGGTGACGACGTACTGGCATTCCTGACGATACAGTCAGTGAATGCGCGTCTGGCCTGGCGCTGCTTATCCGCTTGGTGCTACCTGGGACGGGTCAGGGACCAATTTTGCCCTGTTCTCTGAAGTGGCCGAGCGGGTCGAGTTGTGCCTGTTCGGTCCGGGTAACCGCAGGGAGAGTCGGGTCGAGCTCACCGAGGTGGACGGTTTCGTCTGGCACTGCTACCTGCCCGGCGTCGGCCCGGGTCAACACTACGGGTATCGCGTGCACGGCCCGTACACGCCGGCCCGCGGTCACCGGTGCAATGCGGCGAAGCTGCTGCTCGACCCTTATGGCAAGGCCGTCGCGGGTCAGGTGCACTGGCACGAGGCTCTGTTCTCCCACCGGCCCGGCGCGCCAGAGGCGATCAGCACTCGCGACAGCGCCCCTTTCATGCCTCGCAATGTAGTTACGAACTCGTATTTCGACTGGGCGGATGACCGGCCGCCGCGAACGCCGTATCACGAGACGGTGATCTACGAGGCGCATGTCCGCGGCTTGACCCTGCGCCATCCCGAGGTCCCGCCCGGACAGCGGGGCACCTATGCGGGGCTGGCCTGCCCGGTCATCATCGACCACCTGACCCGGCTGGGCGTGACCGCTGTCGAGCTGATGCCGGTGCATCAGTTCATCTCGGAGCGGCAGCTGGCAGCAGGCGGCCGGTCCAACTACTGGGGTTACAACACGATCGGTTTCCTCGCGCCGCACAACGGCTACTCGTCATCCACCGAGCCACATGGCCATGTCACCGAGTTCAAGTCTATGGTCAAGGCGCTGCACGCGGCGGGCATCGAGGTGATCTTGGACGTCGTCTACAACCATACGGCCGAGGGCGGCGCCTCCGGTCCTACGCTATCTTTCCGCGGCATCGACAACGCCGCGTACTACCGGCTTGCCGATGGTGACCCGGGGGTCTACCTGGACTACACCGGCTGCGGCAACAGTCTTAATGCCCGCAGTCCGCAAGCGCTGCAGCTGATCATGGACTCGCTGCGTTACTGGATCCTGGACATGCACGTGGACGGGTTCCGTTTCGACCTGGCCGCAGCCCTGGCCCGGCAGCTGCATGACGTGGACCGGCTGGCCGCGTTCTTCGATCTGGTCCAGCAGGATCCGGTCGTGTCGCAGGTGAAGCTGATCGCCGAGCCGTGGGATGTCGGGGAAGGCGGCTACCAGGTCGGCAGGTTCCCGCCGCTGTGGTCGGAATGGAACGGCCACTACCGTGACTGCGTGCGGGACCTGTGGCGTGGCGAGCCCAGCGTGCTGCCGGAGTTTGCCCAGCGGCTGACCGGCTCCAGCGACTTGTACGAGACCAGCGGGCGGCGGCCGGTGGCATCAGTGAACTACGTGACGTGTCATGACGGGTTCACGCTCGCGGACCTGGTCAGCTATAACCGCAAGCACAACGAGGCCAACGGCGAGAACAACGAGGACGGCACCGATGACAACCGATCCTGGAACTGCGGCGCGGAAGGCTCGTCCGACGATCCGGCGGTCAGCGTGCTGCGCGCCCGCCAGGTCCGCAATTTCCTGACCACGCTGTTCTGCTCGCAGGGCGTCCCGATGCTGCTGGCTGGTGACGAGATGGGGCGCACCCAGCAGGGCAGCAACAACGCCTATTGTCAGGATTCGCCGCTGTCGTGGGTGGACTGGGAGAACGCCGGCGAATACGCGGACCTGGCTGACTTCACAGGCGCGCTGTCCGCGCTGCGCCGGGCGCACCCGGTGTTCCGGCGGCGCAGGTTCTTCAGCGGGCGCCCCGCCCGGACCGGCCCGGACGGCCTGCGGGACATCGTCTGGCTGACCCCGTCCGGCCGGGAAATGACCGAAGCGGACTGGCGCTCCGGCTTCGCGAGGTCGCTGGCGGTGTTCCTGAATGGTGAGGCCATTACCGAGCCGGGCGCCCGCGGCGAGCCCATCCGCGACGAGCATTTCCTGCTGCTATTCAATGCGCACAGCGACGCCGTGCGGTTCGTTCTGCCCGGCGCCGATCACGCAGACGGCTGGCATCTTGTTGTCGATACGGCGGCGCTGCCGAACCGATCGGGCACCGGTGCGGGCGGCCCGCCCGCGGTGCTGGCCAGCGGGACGGCGGTCGACGTGACCGGCCGTTCAGTCATGGTGCTGCGCGCCGCCGACGATCCGACCCGGCGGAGCCAGCGCGGCCGGGACGAATTAACGTGGCCTGGCGGCTTGGGTCACGCTGATCAGCTCCAGCGCGAAGGTGAGCAGGCCGACTGCCGTCGTTACGTTGGAGATCAGTTCCGGTTCGTCGTTCGGTTTACCGCGCATCAGCCTGGCTGCTCGCCGCCGTCACGCGGGAAGGCGGCAGCCCGATCCTGTCCCTGATGGCCTGCTGGACCTGCTGCTGGGCGGGCCGGGAGTCCACCGTGATGACGTACTCCTTGCGGCCGAAGATGTCCAGCACGGGATTGGTCTTCTCGTGATACTCGCGGAGCCGGACGGCGAGCGCCTCCTCGGTGTCGTCTTCGCGCCTGATCAGCTCGCCGCCGCAGGCGTCGCACCTGCCCGTCGGTGGACGGGCTGTTGTCGATCAGGCTGTAGTCCATCCCGCAGCCCGCGCACAGCCGCCGGGCGAGCACCCGGCGCGCCACCTCGCTGTCGGGCAGGTCGAGATGGATGACCCCGTCGATGTCGTAGCTCTCCAGGAAGAACTCCGCCTGCCGCTGGTTGCGCGGGAAGCCGTCGATGATGAAGCCGTAGTTCCAGTCGTGCTCGCTGAGCCGTTGCTTCACCACGCCCTCGACGAGGTCGTCGCCGACCAGCAATCCCGCCGCCATCGTGCGCCTGACCTGCGCGCCGAGCTTGGTGTGGTGCTGGACGTTCCACCGGAAGATATCCCCGACCGCGATGTGCTCCAGGTCGAAGCCCCCGGCGAGCATTTTCGCGTGAGTTCCCTTGCCGCTGCCCTGGATGCCCATGATGACGTATTTCCGCATGTAAGCCACTTTCGCACGGAAGCGGGCCGTTGGCTCCGGCCAGGGTGCACATCCGGCAGAACTACGTCGGCGACCGCCGCCTCATGCGGCGGCAGAATTGGGTTCGGCGATCAGGCCCGGGTAGCCACGCGGGCACGCGTGTGAACAGGAACTTAGGTCCGATCCTGGTGTGCAGTGGCCGTTTCAGCCACTGTTGCCTTGATGTAATCATCACGTAGCGCCAGGACCTTAATATGGATGTTGGCGCTGTGCGTCGGCAGCTCGCTTTGCAATATCAGCCCGATTTCCTTCCGGTCGAAATACGTGGCCGCGTCCTGCGGAGAGTCGAAGGTGAACTCGACGACGCGATGGGGTGTCGTCGAGTAAACATTGTCGTAGGACGCCAGCCGCCGCAGCTCAGCCGGAGCCTGAAGAGCATCCGCGATCGATCGGACCCACCTGAGGTACTTGTCCTTGCCTCTGGGCGGATAGTCGATCTCGTAGATATGCTTGATCACCGGAGAAATCCTTCCATGGGCGCCGCGACCTCCACGAGCGCCAAACGGTACGTCGCTATGGTCCGCCTAAGTGTCAGCACGACGTGGTCAGCCGGCCGGGCGTGGCATGCTCGACCTTATGAGCAGGCCCTGGGAACGGGCCTGCCCGGAGGCATGCACCTCGTCGATCCTCGTCACCTGGCCGGACGGAATCTGCGGTGCATAACATGTCCATTCCGCCGTTGACTCCCCATACCTGCCCGGTGATGTAGGAGGAGGCGTCGGCGGCAAGGAAATGTACGACGCGCGCGACCTCTTCAGGCCGGCCCAATCGCCGCATCGGGATCTGCCCCTTGATCTTCTCGATGACTTTCTCTGGTATGGCCTCGACCATCTCGGTCGCGATAAAGCCGGGAGTAACGGTGTTCACCGTCACGGCCAGCCCGTCGTCAGTGAGCTTCCCCGAACGTTCCAGCATGAAAGCGACTTCCTTGGCGAGGGTCTTGGTGAGCCCGAACAGGCCTGACTTGGAGGCCGCGTAGTTCGCCTGCCCGATGTTGCCGATTTCCCCGATGATGGATGACACGTTAACGATCCGGCCGCTGCCGCGCTCGATCATGTGCGGCAGAACGGCCTGGGCGAGGAAGAACGCCCCCGACAGGTTGACCGCCAGCACCTTTTGCCAGTCGTCGTCGGTCAGCTTGGCATGGGTCTTGTCGATCGTGATGCCGGCATTGTTGACGAGGATGTCGATGTGACCCTGCTGATCCAGCACCTCAGCGACGACACGCCTGCAATCGTCGGCGAAGCCGACGTTGCCGGAATGCAACGTGATCACCGAGCGAGCGCCGAATGCTTCGGTGAAGTCGGAGCGGAACGCCTCGGCAGCCTCTTTGTTCCGGCTATATCCCGCCGCCACAGAGGCTCCTTGTGACGCGAGACTTCGGCAGATGGCGGCTCCGATGCCCCGGGTTCCCCCCGTGACCAGCGCCACCTTTCCGTCGAGCTTGTCACCCGCGAACCTGGCGGGTCGTTCTGCCGTAACGTCGCTCGCTCGTTCTGAACTCATGGATCGGGCCCCTTCAGTAGACACGGACATGGCTCTTGCTCGGGCGGTGCCGCGCGGCCGGGTGCCTGAGCCGTGTGAGGCGCAGGAGCATCCGGGCCGGGCAGTGAACGCCACCTCGTCCCAGGTAAATAACGACTATACCTTTTCTGGAAATATTTTGCTAGTTTTAAATTGCGTATGTAGATTGATAGCGGGACCTCGGTCAGGCTGTGCAGTCGCCAGCCCGCCGGGTGCCGTGAAGGCCGGCCGCTCGGCCGGCTGGGAAGATGATCCCGATGAGGTCCGCGATTAAGCTCTCCGGGTTCGCATGGCTTGGAGGGTCCGAGGCAGGGCCATCCGATGACGCCGGCCCGGGTTGAGCTGACGATCGAGCTGGCACGGGCCTTCGGCCTGTTCGCCGAGGCCGGGGTGTCGGTCCAGAGGCCGGTGCCCGCCACTGACGCGGAGCTTGAGCTGGTGCACGACCCGCGCTACATCGCGGAGGTACGGCTGGCGGGCGGGGACCGGCCGGACGCCCCGATGCTGGGTTTCTTCGGCCTGGGCACCGAAGATGACCCGGTGTTCCCCGGCATGCACGACGCGTCGGCGCTGGTGGCGGGCGCGACCCTGGCGGCGGCCCGGGCGGTCTGGGCCGGCACGGCGCAGCATGGCGCGAGCATCGCCGGCGGCCTGCACCACGCGATGGAGCTGTCCATCGACGCACAGCGCGCCGCGGGCGCCGCGATCCACGAGCTGGCCCACCAGGTGGCGGGCGGCCGCTGGCTGCTGACCGGGGGAGGCGGTTACGAGCTGCTACAGGTCGTCCCCAGGACGTGGGCGCACCTGCTGGCCGAGGCCGCCGGGCATCCGATCGATCCCGGGGCGCGCATCCCGGCCGCCTGGCGTGAGTACGCGGCCCGCGGCACCGGCCGCCTTGCACCCGAGTTCATGACCGAAGGAGCCCAGACGGGATACGCCAGCTTCGAATCCGGATACGACCCGGCAGACCCCCTCGACCAGGCCATCCTGGCCACCAGGACGGCCGTCTTCCCCGAGCACGGAATGACGCCGCTGCCCTAACCACCCCGGGCAAAGCCGGATGCACAGTTAACCCGTGGCGTCCTTGAGCAGCAAACCGGCGATGACCTCACGGTGTGATGCCGGTGTGCCCAACATGACCTCGGCGGACTTGGCCCGCCGGTAGTACAGGTGCGCATCATGTTCCCAGGTGAAGCCGATGCCTCCGTGAACCTGGATGTTCGACGCGGCGACGTGGAAGTAGGCCTCCGAACAGTAGGCCTTGGCGAGGCTGGCGATCAGCGGCAGATCGGCGGCGCCGTCCGCCGCCGCCCAGGCCGCGCGGTAAGCGGCGGACCTGGCGGACTCGACCTCGAGCAGCATGTCCGCACACATGTGCTTGACCGCCTGGAAGCTGCCGATCGCCCGGCCGAATTGATGCCGGACCTTTGCGTACGCTACCGCCATGTCCAGGCAGCGCTGCGCCCCGCCGACCTGCTCCGCGGCCAGCGCGAGCACGCCACCACGAACCGCCTGCGCCACGATCTCCGCGGCCGCACCGGGCCGGCCCACCAGCCGGCCCGGGGTTCCGCTGAACGTGAGCACGGCTTGCTTGCGGGTCATGTCGAGCGTCTGCATCGCCTGACGGGACAGGCCCAGCGCCTCGCCGTCGACCGCGAACAGCGCGGGCCCGTCATCGGACGAAGCGGCGACAAGGATCAGGTCCGCGGTCATGCCGTCGAGCACGAACGACTTGCGCCCGTCCAGCAGCCACCGGTCACCGGACCGGCCTGCGGTGACGCTGAACTCGTCCGGCGCCCACGAGCCATCGTCTTCCGGCACGGCGAGCGTAGCGATCGTCTCGCCGGACGCTATCGGAGGCAGCAGATCCGCTTGCGCGACCGCGTCGCCGCTGGCCAGCAGCGCCCAGGTGGCGAGCACGGCGCTGGCCAGATACGGCGCGCACAGCAGCGCCGCCCCCATCTCCTCGCACACGATCACCTGCTCCACCGGCCCGCACCCCGCGCCGCCGTACTTCTCCGGGATGGTGAGCCCGGCGAGCCCGAGCTGCCCGAGCTGCGCCCAGACCGCCGGGTCGTACCCGGCGTCGGTCGCCATCAGCCGCCGTACCTCGCTGACCGGCGATTTCTCCGCCACGAACCGCCGTACCATGGCCCGCAGGTCCTGCTGCTCATCGGCAAATACGAAAAGTGTCATATGCATCCTGGTGTGCTTACCGGAGATCGGGCTGGTCCAGGAAGGCGAGTACCTGCTGGCTGAACAGGTCTGGCTGGTCGACGTTGCATACGTGGCCGGCATCCGGGATCGCCGCGTACGTAGCCCGGGGAAGTCTCGCCGCCATGTACTCGGCCGCGCCGAGGTAATCCTTGTCCCGGGCGCCGACCAGCACTAGCGCCGGGATCGTCATCGCTGACAGCGCGTCGATCACGCGCGCGTCGCGCTGGGTGAGCATGCCGCGGGCGGCGAGCGCCAGCCCGCGAGCCGAGTCGCGCTCCAGGCGCTCGGCGAGTGCGATGGCCCGGTCGTTCCACTGCTGCCGCGCTTCGTCGCGACGGTAGCCCGGGCCGGTGTCACACAGGACCAGCCCGGCGACGCGGTCCGGGTAGGCCAGGCGGAACTCCAGCGACAGGAACCCGCCGAGGGACAGCCCGCCGGCCACCACGCGCGCGATCCCGCACGCGTCGAGCAGCGCGGCCATGTCCGCCACGCAGGCTTCGGCTGAGTAGCGCGCCAGGTCATCCGGTGCGTCGCTGCCGCCGTGGCCGCGCAGGTCCCAGGTGATGACCGGCCGCGCGGCGGCGAGCGCCGCGATGTTCGGCTGCCACATCGCCGACGATGCGGAGAAGCCGTGGGTGAGCAGAAGCGGTGTGACGCCGTCCGGTGGCCCGAAGGTCTGGTATTTGATGCGGACGCCGTCTCGGTCCAGATAATTCACCAGGCACCTCGCGGAAGGGCAGATTCCGGCTGGGGTCGGGCTCCCTGGGAAGGCCGAGGATCCGTTCGCCGATGATCGTCCGCTGGATCTGGTCGGTGCCGCCGGCGATGGAGATGCCCGGCACGGAGAGGAAAATCTCGGCGATCGTCCCGTCCAGCGGTGATCCGGGCCCGGCCAGCATGCCGTGCGGCCCGGCGATCAGCGCGTGGACCCGCGCCGCCTGCCGGGCGATGACGCTGCTGGCCAGCTTGCCCAGCGAGCCTTCCGGCCCGGGCGGTCGGCCGGCCGCCCGCGCGGCGGCGGCACGCTCGGCCGTCCACCGCGCCGACCAGGCCAGCTCCACCAGCCGGGCGATCTCCTGGCGCACCAGCGGGTCGCCGGCCAGGCCGTGCGCGATCGCCTGGCCGGTGACCAGATCCGGTCGGCCGGCTCGCTGCGGGTACCACTTGTGCGGCTCGCTGGCCGCGGTCCGCTCCGCGATCGCCTCCCGCCAGGCCCGCCCGGTCGCCCCGGCCGGCACCGGGCCGGGCCGGGATGCGGCCAGACGGCGCTCGTGCGCGAGGATCGACAGCGCGACCGTCCAGCCGCCGCCCTCCTCGCCGATCAGGTTGACGGCCGGGACCTTGGCCTGATCCAGGAACACCTCGTTGAACGAGGCGTGCCCGTTCATCTGCCGCAGCGGGCGCGCCTCGACACCCGGCTGGCGCATCGGCAGCACAAAGCAGGTGATGCCGCAGTGCTTGGGCACGCTGGCATCGGTGCGGGCCAGCAGCAGCCCGAAGTCCGCGGTCGCCGCTCCGGTCGACCACACCTTCTGCCCCGTCACCAGCCACCCGTCAGCGACCGCCTCGGCCCGCGTGGTCAGCCCGGCCAGGTCCGAGCCCGCACCTGGTTCGCTGAACAACTGGCACCAGGTGATCTCGCCGGTGACGGTACGCCTGACGAACCGTTCCCGGAGCGCATCGGTGCCGTGCTCGATGAGCACCGGCCCGGCCAGCCCCACCCCGACCCCTTCGGCCGGACCGGGCACTCCCGCGCCGGCCAGTTCCTCTGTCACCAGCGCGGCCACGCCGGCTGGCAGCGACCGCACCGCACCAGTCGTTCGGCCAGGCCGGGCACGCCCACCCCGCGTCGGCCAGCAGCTCCCGCCAGTGCACCAGGCTGAGCTCCGGATCCCAGCTGGCCTCGATCCACCGCCGCAGCTCGGCGAGCACGCCGGCCGTATCCGGAATGGCCGCGGTCACCGGGCCTCGAATCGGGGTGGCCGCCGTTGCGCGGACGCGCGGATGCCCTCGGCGAAGTCCGCCGTCTGGCGCAGCCGGTCCTGCTCCGCCAGTTCCCGGTCCATCGCCGCCCGGGCCCGGCCGGCCAGCGTCCCGCGCATCGTCTCCCGGATCGACCGCACCGCGAGCGGGGCGCCGGCGGCGAGCTCGGCGGCCAGCTCCTGCGCGGCTGCCCGCAGGCCTTCGGGTTCGGCCAGCCGGTCGGCCAGCCCGATCCGGGCGGCCTCCTCGCCGCCGACCCGGCGGCCGGTGCACAGCAGGTCCAGCGCGCGCTGCTCGCCGATGATCGCTGGCAGCGTGACCGTCAGCGCGAAGCCATGGTGCAGACCGAGCCGGGCGAAATTCGCGCAGAACCTGGCCCGCGGGCTGGCGACCCGGAAGTCGGCGGCGCAGGCCAGCCCGAGCCCGCCGCCGACCGCCGCGCCCTGCACGGCGGCGACCACCGGCGTACGCGCCTCGAACAGCCGGGCCGCCGCGGCGTAGAGCTCCTTCGCGCCGCCCATCCCGGGCCGTCCGGAGCGGCCGGCGAAGTCCGCGCCCGCGCAGAAATGCTTGCCGTCCGAGCACAGCACCGCCGCGCGGAACTCCGGCTGCCCGTCCAGCCACGCGCAGGCGTCCGCGAGTGACGTGATGAGGTCGACATCGAAGAAGTTGTCCGGCGGGCGCCCGATCTCCACTGTCGCCACGAGGTCGCCGCTCGGCCAGACGCTCACGTCACCGAACGTCTTCCTCGTCGCCAGCATAACCGCATCGTAATCGAGGCGATGTCTTCTCGATCGCTGCGGCGCATGCAGCTAGCTCGCGGACGAGCCGGTCACCTTGTCTCTAGCGAAGCGTGCGGTGGGTATGAGGGTGGAAGGAACTGCCCCGGGCCCGCCAGGGGCCCCGGGCCCGACCACTACTTTGTCCCGCCCGAGGTGCCCCGGTTCACGCGGACGGCCGACCTGATCCTGACCCGGAAGCTCGGCCAGGCGGTGGCGGCCGAGCTGGGCCCGGTCCGGGCGGTCTGGGAATACCTGGTCCGATCGCTTGGCTGACGGCGCCGCGGATGAGTGCACCCGGCGAGGCGCCCGGGCCGGGTCGGGTTCCTCTCCCCCGCGGCCCCCCGCTGTTGCTATGGGGGGGCTGGTGGCCAAGGATAGTAGTGCCTAGATGTGAGGGCGGACTCTCGCACATGCCGGAGATGCGGCTGGCGCACTTGCACCCCCTGCGGTGGCTGGGCCAGCGCGACCGCGGTTTCGCCGCCCTGCGCCGTGCCACCCGAGCAGCGATTATCATGCCGGCCCTGTTCGCGTTGGGCGACAAGGTCATTGGCAACCCGCAGTTGGCTACGTACGCGGCGTTCGGGTCTTTCGCGATGCTGCTCCTGGTCGACTTCGGCGGCCCCATGGCGGAACGGCTCCAGGCGCAGGCAGCGCTCGCCGTGACCGGCGGGGTGTTCGTCTGCCTGGCCACGCTGGCCTCGCAGCGGGGATCGAGTACCTGCTCAGCGGCATGGACGAACAATTCGCGGTGGATCGCGATCACGCGGCTGCCCAGGCGGACCAGGCCGTCGAGGCGCTACGCAGCGCCTTCCTGGCGATGCCCTACCGCCCAACCGGGTTGAGCACTACCGCCAGGACGACGGTACGCCTGGTAGACGAGCTGATCTGGCTGAACAGCATTGTCATTCAGCCTGGGCTCCACCGCGACGGCGTCAACCGCGCAGCGCTGAGGGTCAAGGAGGCCGCGGCCACGGTTCTCGACCGTGCCGCGGATCTCCTGGACTCCACGGGCGGGAGCAGCGATGAGCTCGACGCCGCGCTGACCGAACTGGCTGCTGCGCACGCGAAAATGCAGGAGGGCGTGACGGCCGGCCTTTCCGGGCCCGGTCCCTGCGGCCGGCGAGCGACCCGGCCGCGGGCGGGGAGCCGGTCAGCGAGGTCATTACCTCGCTTGACCCCGCCTTCCGTGCGGAGGAGCTGAGCCACGCGGTCTCGCTTATCGCGCGCACCGTCGAGCTGACCGCGGCCGCCGAGCGACGGAGCTGGCGGGATCGGTGGCTTGGCCGCCAGCCCGAAGGTGTGCCGGGGACGCTGTCCGCGGCACGGGAACGGATCACGTCCTACCTCGAGCCGCACTCGGTCTGGTTGCACAACAGCTTGCGTGGTGCCGCCGGGCTGGGGCTGGCGGTGCTCGCCGCGAGACTGACCGGGGTCCAGCACTCGTTCTGGGTGGTTCTCGGCGCGCTGTCGGTGCTGCGCTCCAATGCGCTGAACACCGGGCAGGACGCCATTCGCGCCATGCTCGGCACGGTAGCGGGTTTCATCGCCGGCGCGGCCCTGCTCGCGGGGATCGGGACGAACACCACACTGCTATGGTTCCTGCTTCCGCTGGCGGTCTTTCTCGCGGGGGTCGCCCCAGCGGTCATCTCGTTCGCTGGAGGGCAGGCGGCGTTCACCCTCACACTGGTGATCTTGTTCAACATCATCCAGCCGACCGGATGGCGCGTCGGCCTGGTGCGGATCGAAGACGTTGCCATCGGGGCCGGCGTGAGCATGGTCGTGGGTGTCCTGTTCTGGCCGCGGGGCGCGGCGGCCGCGCTGCGCCGGGCGCTGGCGCAGGCATACGCCGACGGCGCCAGCTACCTCGCCAGCACGGTGCGATCCGGGACCTCACACGGCGACCCGAGCACGCCCGCACCCCCCGCCGCTGTGCCGGCGACGCGGCCCGGGCCGCTGCGGCATCGCGCCGGCTCGATGACGCGTTCCGCACGTACCTGGCCGAACGCGGCCCGAAACGGTTCCCGCTTGCCGATATGTCCGGGCTGGTCACCGGAGTCGCCGGACTGCGTCTGGAGGCCGACGCGGTACTGGACCTCTGGCGAGGCGACGACGGCCAAGCGGGCGCCGACGTAGCCGCCCCACGCCATGAGATCCTGGGCACCGCTGAACGCGTCACGGGCTGGTACGACGGTCTCGCGACCACCATGATCGCCGGCGGTGAGCTACCCCAGCCGCTCGCTGACGACCAGGCCGCCGACGGCCGCCTTTTCCGGGCCGTACGCCGCGACCTGCTGGGTGACGACGACAGGGCCAGCGCCACCGCGGTCCGGATGATCTGGACCAGCGATCACCTTGACGTCGTCCGCCGCCTGCAGGCGGCCATCATCCCGCCGACACGCGCCACCGTCGGGCAGCCCGCAGGTGGCCGCATCATCCCGCCGCTTCCCAAGCGGTTCCTGGCCATGCTCCGGTGACCCGGGCAACTGACCAGCCACGCTGTCACGTCGCGACGACGCGCCATGTGCTCGCGGATCGGCTCACCGGTTGACGTCCGGCTCGGTGACGTAACGCTGGTAGGCCTCCTCCAGTTCGGGCGAGCCGGGCGGCTCCATGTAGTCGCGAATCGTCCCGAGCTGGAACTCACAGAAGTCCAGCGCTTCCTGCTCTGCGGGGTACAGCATCCGGCGGTGCGGCTGCGCCGCGACGTTGCGGGCTTTGTCCGCCTGGCGCAGCGCCTCATGCACGGCACGGCGGATGGTGATGTTCAGCGCGCGCATCTGCCAATCGCTGATGAATCCTTCCCCGCTGCCCGGGTTGTCCGGGTCGAACGCACAGCCGCCGTGGAACGTCTGCAGCGCGTTACGGACCGACTGCGCCACGACCCAGGTCCGGAAATGCTCATAGGTGAGCTTGTGGCCGCTGCGCTCGATGAGGGCCAGCAGCTCGGCGTTCGTCATGACGTGCTCGTTTCTCCGGGTCGGGTGCCTCGGCCTGCTGCCCTGCCCCGCAGCGGCTTGGCGAGGCACCCCGCCGGATACGGGGGGTTAGGGGATCCGGCGGGGCGCTCTCGGGCGCATTCCCGATGCGGCCCAGAAGGCATGGCACCGGAGGGAGCCAGTCCGATAATGGGCGACGAACCTGGTCTTCGCCTGAAATCTACTTGTAGGTAACCCGCATGTTTACTGTAGTGAACCTGACTATTTTCTGTAACGACCGGCCCGCAGGCCAGGGAAGCTTGTGCGCCGCTACTCTTCGGGCTAGAGGTAGATCAACCCAGCCACGACAACGGTGAAGGTGGGGCTCTGTGTCATCGTGGGGCAGAGAGGGTGCTGCAATGGAGGCGCTGGACGCTTACGTCCGGTACTGGCCCCGGCCGCTGGTACTGGCCAGGTGAGCCGCCGGTTCGATGTGGTGGTGGTCGGCGCCGGGCCGGCCGGCAGCATCGCCGCGCTGGTGCTGGCCCGGTCCGGTGCGCGGGTGGCGCTGGCGGACAAGGCGGCTTTCCCGCGCGATAAGGCGTGCGGGGACCTGGTGGGGCCCCGCGGCGTGCAGGTTCTGGCGGATCTCGGGCTGCGTGTCCCCGACGCCGGCCAGGGCTCTGACCTGCTCGCGGTCGGCCCTTCCGGTCGGCGGAGCAGGCTGCCTGCCTTCACCGGGCGCACCTACCCCGGTCACGGGATCATCGTGCCGCGGCTCGCGTTGGATCACTCGCTACGCGAAGCCGCCCTGGAGGCCGGCGCGGTCCCGGTACGAGCTCGGATCACCGCGGTCGAAGCGGGCGGGGACGGCAGGGTGGACGCCGTCATCTCCAGCGACGGGCAGCGCCTGGCCGGGGAGGTGATCATCGCCGCGGACGGGGCGCTGAGCCCGGTCGCCCGGCTGGCCGGGATGCTCGACCCGCAGACGGCGCTGTGGGGGTTCGCGATCCGCGCGTATGTGCCGGCGGAGGTTCCGCTGCCGCTGCTGGTCTTGCTCGACGCTAGCCCGTGGCGTATCTACCCGGGATACGGCTGGCTGTTTCCCGGCGAGAACGGTCAGGCGAACGTCGGCATAGGGGTCGGCCTGGGAAACAGCCGCAGGCAGGCGCCGCTGCGCGGCGACCTGGCCCGGCTGGTCGCGATGCTCGGCCGGCATGGCGACCTGGGCCGGGACGCGCAGCCGGGGTCGGTCATGGGCGGATGGCTGCGCATGGGCGGCACCGGTACCCCGCCTGCCGCCGGTAACGTACTGCTGGCCGGAGATGCCGCCGGATTGATCAACCCCCTGCAGGGCGAGGGCATCGGACCGGCTATGGTCAGCGCCAGGCTGGCCGCCGAAGCGGTGCTCGCCGACCCGGCCCGGGCGGGCGCCGCATACGCCGAGGCGGCCGAGGCGGCGTTCGGGCGGTACATGGCCGGCGCGTCGGCACTGCAGACTGTTATGTTGCGCAGACCGAGGACCACGTCGGCGGTCACGCGCCTGCTCACCGCCCCGGTCCTGCGGCGCGTGGTCGCGGGCACCTGGTCGATTTACTGGAACGGCCTGGTGGACGGCGCCCGCCCCCGCCCCTCCGCCTGGACCGCGCAGGCCGTGCAGATCCTGGCTGGTCACCTCTCCGGCCGCCCGGCCGGCCACAACCCGGCCGGCCAGCCCGAGTCGGTTGAGGAGGCAGCAGCACCCTGAGCTGCGGGCCGGTGCCGCGATGACAGACCGGTGGCACCGCTACTCACGCCACCTGCGGGTAGAGCGAGGGTTTTAGCCGGACGGCGTCCGGACGTCCCAGAGGAGAGCTCCCGGAACCTGCCGCGGCAGGCAGCCCGGTCAGCTGGTCGAGGACGTTACGCAGCTGGTCATAGTGCGGCGCGGCCGGGCTGAGCACCACGATCGCGGCGTGCCAGTACCGCACATCGGCCCGGAAGGCGGCCCGCTGCGCAGCGGTGATCCGGGTGCTTGCGCCGTACTGCACGATGTTGATGAGCAGCTCGGCGGTCGGGCGGAGCGGAGGGCCGTAGTTCCCCGAGCCGCCCGGGAACGGCCCGAGGAAGTACCCGCCGACCATCCGGTACTCCTGCCCGGTCGCGTTGTCCCAGTTCATCGTCGTGAACGAACCGATCCAGAAGACCGAGTTCACGGCGAACACCGACTCGTCATCGGCCACGTACTGGTGCCACAGCCCGCTGGTGAAGAACCCGGGCACCGGCGCGGCACGCTCGGCGGGCACCGGCCAGGGCGCGATCGGCAGCAGGACCGCGACCAGTACCAGCGTCCAGCCGTACCGGAGCCAGGCACCCGATGCGGTCGCCGCCGCGCGGACCGAGAACGCGAGCAGGATCGCGATGACCGGGATCAGCGCGAGGCCGAACCGAGTCGGGACCACGCTGTCGAATAGCTGCAGGTGGTCGAGCAGGCTCATCGGACCGTGCTGAAGCACGGTATGGCCGCCGACCCTCACGGTCCGGCCCAGCGACAGCACGGCGAAGACGAGCGCGACGACGGCCAGCGCCCGTACCGCCACATGCCGCCGCCACAGCCAGACCACGATCACCCCGGTGGCGATGAGCAGCGGGGCGCCGAAGAACGTGTTCTCCTCCGGCGGTCCGCCGTAGCTGCTATGCGAGGCGCCGTGCCGGACCAGCGACGACTGGGAGAACGCCGCAAAGGCCCGCAGGTCGGTGCCGTACCCCAGCACGGTCTCGGGCAGGCCCCGGTAGCTTTGCGGACCGAAGAACTGAAACCACAGCGGATAGGCCAGAAGCGCGCCAGCCGTGAGCACGGCTGCCCCCAGCCCGGCCACGAACGGCCTGACCCGCGCCAGCACCTCGGCCGGGCGGAACACCGCGTACACCGCCACGAAGACCGCCACGGCCAGACCGGTCTGGAACAGCAGCTCCTCGTTGAGGAACGCCTGCCAGGTGACCAGCAGCCCGAGCACGACGCCGTCGCGCGCGGTACGCAGCGAGATGGCCCGCCAGATGATGAACGGGATCAGGAACTGGCCGACCAGGTCCGGATGGCCGTTCACCTGGTCGACCATGCCGGGCGCGAACCCGGCGAACAGCCCTCCGACCAGGGCTGCCGGCCAGTAGCCGACGATGTGCCGGGAGAGCACGTAGTACCAGGCCCACGCGGTGGCGGTCAGGCCTCCGGTGAGCATGACCGTGAACGCCACCGCGGGCCCGAACAGGAGGGTCACCGGTACCAGCGGCACGGTCAGGCCGAGCAGACCGGTGTTGGCCATCAGGTTCACGCCGTTCGGCGCGTTCAGCTGGGGGGTGAACAGCGGGTTCTCGCCGTGCGTGAAGATCCGCGTCGCGTGGACCAGGGTCCACTCGAAGAAGCGAACGTCGGAACCGCCGTTCACCAGTGCGAGCGAGCCGACGTGAATCCACAACCCGGATGTCACCCAGAGCGCGAGCGCGAGGTACAACACGACGGCGGCAGCATCTGCCCATCGAGGCGTGGGCCGGTCCGCGGACCGCCCGGAAGCGGTCTGCTGGACGATGGCCTGGGCGGCACTCGACGTGCCCACCCGGGCGAGCCTATCGGGTAAGGGCACTTCCACCAATTGAGCCTTACTATCTGCACTATCCGCTAAGGTTGCCGGGTCCGCCGATTACCCAAGCTGTTCCGTCGTTCAAGACCCGTAAGCTGCCTAACCTGGAGTGGCAGATGCCGCGAATCAACGGAGATCAGCGCGTCCAGTCCGAGGTCCTCGAAGGCCTCGCGACAGCCGTGAACCACCGGCGCTGGTTCGTGGAACTAGCCATGCCGTTCCTCGGCGATGACCCGATCGAGGTCGGCAGCGGTCTCGGCGACTACGCGCTGGAGTGGGCCCCGCACTTCAGCCGCTTTACCGCCACGGAAGCCGATCCCGGCCGTCTGGTGGCGCTCAAGGAGCGGCTCGCCGGACACGAGAGCGTGGACATCCGGCAGATGCTGCTGCCCACCGACGAGGTGAACACGTACTCCGGTGCGGTGTCGTACAACGTCCTCGAACACATCGAGGACCACGTCGCGGCGCTGCGGAGCATGGCGCGCCTGGTACGGCCCGGCGGCCGGATCGTCCTGATCGTGCCGGCGTTCCCGTTCGCCATGAGCCCGGTGGACATCGCGACCGGACACGTGCGGCGGTACACGAAGAAGAGCATGCGGAAGGCGCTGACCGAAGCCGGGCTGACCATCGAGCACCTGCACTACGCCAACGCGCTCGGTCTCATCGGGTACTACCTGGCCACCAGCGTGTTCCGGCTGACGCCGAAGGAAGGGACGATGGTGAAGCTTTACGACCGGCTCGTCCTCCCGGTCACGCGCGCCGCCGAACGCCTGGTCCGCCCGCCCTTCGGCCAGTCCGTGTTCGCGGTCGTCCGAGTACCCGAATTGTCAGACTAGGTGTCAGGCGCGATCTAGGCCCTCCAGCACGTCGGCCATCGAGCGGAACAGAGGGTCGGTGAATGAGGTCAGGCCCGCGTAGATCTTGTTGATCTGCTGGTAGGCGCG
Source organism: uncultured Actinomycetes bacterium (assembly GCA_963742795.1). GTDB lineage: Bacteria > Actinomycetota > Actinomycetes > Streptosporangiales > Streptosporangiaceae > Palsa-504. The sequence continues at coordinate 482,929 of CAVUNL010000026.1, read as the reverse complement.
GACCGCTGATGCGTCTGGGGCGAACTGGTCACCGATGGCGACCATCGCGGCGGTGGCTTGGTCCCAGTCCGGGTAGATGCCGTGGCCGACGGCGGCGCAGATGGCCGCGCCGAGACCGGCGGCGTCGGTGACCGTGGTACGGCGGGCCGGACGGTCGAAGACGTCGGCGACGACCTGCATCATCACGTCTGATCGGGAACCGCCCCCGGACACCAGGACCGGCGAGAGCCGGCGCCCGAGCGTCTTCTCCATCGCGGCGGTGTTGTTCGCCATGGTCAGGGCGATGCCCTCGAGGATCGAGCGGTAAATATGGGCTCGGCCCTGGCTGCCGTCGAAGCCCAGCAGCGCGCCCCGGCGCCAGACCGCGTGGCCGGGCGCGAGCCAGTCCGGCAGTGTCAGCAACCCGTTGCTGCCTGGAGCTAGCTGGCTGGCCTCCGCGTTGAGGGCGTCCTCTAGACGTGTCATTTCCAGCTCTTCGCCGTGCGAGCCCTCCAGCAGGGTGCGGTACCAGCTGACCATCCACATGCCGCGGCGGATTCCGGTGCTCTCGTACAGGTACCTCCCGGGCCGGGCGGCGAAGTTGACCCAGTAGCTGTCGTCCGCGCTCGCCGAGGACGAGCCGATGGTCATGGCCGCGATGTAGGTGCCCAGCGACAGCAGCACGGTGCCTTCTTCCAGGCCGCTGCCCAGCGCCTCGACGGCCTTGTCGTTGGCCGTGGCGTAGACCGGCAGGCCGGCCGGGATGCCCGTGGCTTGCGCCGCCGCGGCGGTCACCTGGCCGAGCCGGCCGCCCGGGGGGACCAGGTCGAAGAGCATGTCGCGCGGCATGCCGGTGGAGACGTAGGCGGCGGGATCGCTCGACCAGGTCGCCGTGTCCTGGTCGATGGGCCAGACACCCTGGTAGTTGGCCGCGGCGTCGGTGAACTGGCCGGTCAGGCGGTGGGTGATGTAACCGGAGGAGGTGGTGACGTAGCGGGTCAGCGGGCCGGCCGGCTCGTAGGCGCGGGAGACTCGCTGGTCCATCCAGCTCAGCACCGGCTCGGTGAGGCTGCCGTCCGCGGCCAGCAGGGCCCGGCAGAACCGGATGGTGCACAGGCCAACCGCTGCGATGTCGGCCGGATTTCCGGAAAACTGGGCCATCGCGGCGCGGCACGCGTGCTGGATTGAGTCCCAGATGTCGTCACCGGGATGGATGGCGCGCCCCGGAACCGAGGTGTCGTAGGGCCTGAGCCGTCGGCGTGCCGAGGCGACAGCGTGACCGCGGGCGTCGAAGATCGTCACCTTGGTGCTCTGTGAGCCGTTGTCGATGGCCAGCAGGTACGGCGTCATGGTCAGCCCGGATCCAGCGGGAAGATCGTGCCCGCGTTCATCACGCCGTGGGGGTCGAACGCGTGCTTGAGGGTCGATAGCAGGTAGTAGGCGCTGCCATGCTCCTGTTTTACCCAGGGCGTGCGGTACTTGCCGACCCCGTGGTGGTGCACCATCGACCCGCCCAGCCGCAGGGCTTCGGTGACGATGATCGCGTTCAGCGGCTTGTGGTAGACCTCGATCTCTTCTCGGGGGCTGCAGTTGATCGTGTAGTCGTAGACGAAGTAGAGGTTGGTCCCGGTCTGGTAGCTATGCGAGGAGTGCGCGCCGAGCATGGTCAGGTCACCGGCGCGCGGGAATTCGCCGCGGATCCGGGCCATGACGGCGTCGAACAGGCCGCTGACCTGTGACCAGTTGACCGAGACCTCGGTGGTGTAGCCCAGGTGGGCGTGCTCGAGCATGGCGGCCTGCTCGGCGTCGATCTTGTCCTGGCCCCAGTTGAGGTTCTCGAACCAGTGCTGGATCAGGCCGGAATCGACGCGCTGGTGGGGGCGGCCGGCGAACACTTCCTCGATCGCCTCCGCGGTGGCCTCGACGATGCCCTTCTGGCCCTCGGCGACGAACACGACGACGTTCTTGCCCTGGTAGAAGTCGGCGAAGTGCTGCCGGGCGTCCTCGGGTGAGTAGACCCGGCACACCGAGGGCCGGTACCCCGCCGTGATCAGCTCGCGGAGAGCGTCAATGCCGTTCCCGAAGTCCTGGACGAGAAAGCCGAAGTAGCGGTTGTTCTCCGGCCGGTAGCGGAACAGCTTGACCGTCACCTCGGTGATGAAGCACAGCGCCCCCTCGCTGCCGATGACGATGTGGCGGATGTCCGGGCCCGCCGCCCGGCGGGGCACGTTCTTGATGCGGGTGACCTGCCCGCCGGGGAAGACGGCTTCCAGGCCGACGACCATGTCCTCGATGCCGCCGTACAGCGTGGAGAACTGGCCGATCGACCGGGTCGCGACCAGGCCGCCCAGCTGGGCGAGCGGCTTGGACTGGGGTGAATGCCCGGTGGTCAGGCCCTGGGCCCGCAGGAGGTCCTCCAGCTCCTGCAGGCCGACGCCGCACTGCACGGTGGCCATCATGTCGACCGAGTCGATCGACAGGATCGCGTTCATCCGTGACCCGTCGACCACGAGGCTGTCCTCGACCACCGTTTCCAGGCCGCCCTCCGTGGCGGTCCGACCGGTGCGGGGCACGACGTTGACCAGGTTCTCCTCGGCGAAGCGCAGGATAGCCGCCACGTCTGCGGTCGAGGAGGGGTAGACGATGGCGGCCGGGATGGGCCCGTCGTAGATGCCGTGGACGGCGGTGTACTTCTTAAACCGGTCGACGCTGGCCGCCTTCAGCTGCTCATCGCCGGTCTCGACGGCGTGGGAGCCGAGCAGTTCGGTCATCGCCGCGACGATCGACTGGCGGTTCAGCGGAGATCGGGATGGGGCCATGGTGGGTTCTGCGCCCTCTCTGGGAAGCGTCAGCGGATGAGGTAGCCGCCGTCGACGACCAGCACATGGCCGTTAACGTAGTCCGCGGCCCGGCTGGCCAGGAAGACGGCCGCGCCCATCAGGTCGCCGGCCTCGCCCCAGCGGGCCGCGGGGATGTGCTCGACGATGCGGCGGTCGGCGGCGGGATCGGCGCGAGTCGCCTCGGTGATCGCGGTCTTGAAGTATCCCGGCGCGATGGCGTTGACCTGGATGTTGTAGGCCGCCAGCTCGTCGCAGTAGGCCTTGGTGAAACCCACGATTCCGGCCTTGGTCGCGGCATAGGCCGGCGAGCGCTGGCCGCCGAGGAAGGAGAACAGCGAGGCAATATTGATGATCTTGCCGGATCGTTGCTGGATCATGAACCTGCTGGCCTCGTACGCGACTTCAAAGGCGGCGGTGAGATTAACCGCCACCATGCGGTCCCACTGGTCACGGCCGAACGCCTCGACCTCGGCTAGGAGGGCGATGCCGGCGCAGTTGACCAGGATGTCGACCGAACCGAGCGTCGCGACGCAGCGGCGGACAACGCCACCCGGAACGCCCGGCTGCGTGATGTCGGCGGCCATGAACTCCATCCGCCTTCCGGCGCCCTCGATCAGCCGGCGGGTGGTCCCGTCGTCCTGGGCCAGGCCGACGGCGAACACGTCGGCGCCGGCCTTGGCCAGGGCGGTGGAGAAGGCCCGGCCCAGGCCGGAGTTTCCGCCGGTGACGAGAGCATTGCGCCCGGCGAGAGAGAACAGGTCCAGGCTGAAGTCAGGGATTTCCATGGGTCAGCTGCCATCCGAGGTGTGAAGTTGGGTCAGGCGGCTTACCGGGGTCAGGCCGAGACGCCGTCGGCGTGTCCCAGCCAGGGCGCCACCCGGTCCCGGTCCAGACGCTCCGGTGCACGCAGCGTAGCGATCATGAGCTGGACCGACGAGGTCAACGCGGTAGGCCTCTCTACCGAGTCGACAGCAGACGCCGGTCGGCGGCCTTAGGCGATAGCCCGGGCGGGACATACCCCGAACACGAGCAGCGCCTGGATTTCAGCGAACCCAGCCGGACCGCGCAGGACGCGCGGGCGCGGTGCGACGCAGCGGTGTGCGCGCACCGGACGCACATTCCCATCCCTGGCAACGACATGCAGTGCCATTGCCAGAGCATGTCGGCTCCGGCAGACAGCCAGAAGATGAAATAGACGGCCGCGATCACGAAGGCGACAACTTCGTATCCGCCACCGCCGCGCAGGGAAGCCAACCCATAAGCGGCGGCCACGATGACGGGCGTCACGAACCCGGATGCGACCCACCTGACTGCGTTGCTCGCCGGCCGGCTGGCCGGCTTGCACGGCGGATCGGGACTGGCTGGCTCGGCGGGCAGGTTCGCGATCACCGTGGCCAGTTCCGCGTAGGTGCGCGAGGCGAGCGTCTGAGTGACTCGCGCATCGAACTCGTCCTTGGTCAGCCGGCCCTCCACGAATGCGGCCTTGAGCGCGTCGATCATCTGCTCGCGATCCGCGCTCGAGGCCCGCAGGTGGCCGCGGCCCGCCACGGCTACCGCCTGTTCGTATCCCGGTCCTGTCATCACACCCCTTCCCAACAGGGGACCACATGACAGCGTAACCCGGACCCGGGATTCAGCCGGGATACGGGTCAGGCGGCAGGTATACCCCGTAGACGACGCCTCAGCGGATTACGTTGACGTCGGCCGGTTAACCAGCGCCGATGGCCGCGAGCGTGGCGAGCAGGATAGTGATGCAGGCGGCGGTGACGTGCGCGGCGATGGCGAAGACGGGTGGATGGCCGGCGGGGGCCGGGCCGTCCCCGGACCGGACGACGGTTGCCGTGCTGGCCGGGCCGAGGAACACCAGGGTCATGCCCAAACTGGCCACGGCGAGCAGCAGCCCGCAGGCGGCCCAGGCCAGGCCGGTGACGTTAGTAGTCAGGTAGCTGATCCAGACCAGCAGGCCGGTCAGGGCCAGGCCGAAATGGGCGAAGTTCAGCACCGGCTGCTGCCCGCTGCCTTGCCGCCGGGCACGGATGAACCACCGGGCCATCATCGACACGCCCAGGCCGGCGGTGACCAGCCACGCGGCCAGCGCCGCCAGGCTGAACGCCTCGCGGCTGGGCGGGCGCGACGACGGGGCCGCGACTGGACGGCCGCCCGGCGGTCCTGACGACGCCGTGGGCGGGCCGGACGCGGGAATGGCCCGGATCAGCCCCGTCACGTACCGGCTGTCGCGGGCGATGACCCGGCGCCGGCGGACCTTGCCGCGTACCCCGGCCGCCGCGGCGCGCAGCGCCCGGGTGACCGCGACGTTCACCTCGACCTGGCTCAGCCCCTGGCAGGCGGGAGGTACCACGGTCACCGTGACGTGACGCTGGATGGCCTGGGCCGCGAACTGGTAGCACGAGGTCGCCGGCCCTCCGGTTACCGCCGACGGGCTGGAACACCCAGCCGCCGTCCACGCCAGGACCAAGCCGGTGACCACCAGCTTGGTGACATGGCCATACCACCTGGTGCCGGATAGGCGTGACACGCGCCCAGTCTCACCCATGGCCCGGAGGGCGGCAATGGGCCTGGCTGCCGACCGGGCCGGGGCCCACACGCCGGGCGGGCCGCCCTCGGTCGGCTGACTGCCTCCGCTGGCCGTTACAGGCAATCCGAATCCGGGTAAATCGGTGAAGGATTCGAGGGAGGTGCGGCGCATGGCGGCCAAGGGCGGCGGACTCGCGGGGCTGGATCTCAGCCTGAAGCTCACCCCTAGGCAGGAGGAGGTCCGGCTGGCCGCGGCCCAGGACCGGCTGCTGCAGTTGCGGCTGACCCTGGGGGGCCAGATCGGGGAGAAACCGCAGCTCGGGCCGCCGGTCTGCGTCCTGTTCGAGGGGTGGGACGCGTCCGGCAAGGGCGGCGCGATCAAGCGGCTCGTCGCGCCGCTAGACCCGCGGCACGTCCGGGTCGCCCAGTTCAGCGCGCCCACCTACGACGAGAAACGCCACCACTTCCTGTGGCGGTTCTGGCCGGTGCTGCCCGGCTGGGGCGGCATGGCGGTGCTGGACCGGTCCTGGTATGGCCGGGTCCTGGTAGAACGGGTCGAAGGGTTCGCCGCCAAGGACCAGTGGCGGCGCGCCTATCGGGAGATCGTCGACTTCGAGCGGACGCTGGCCGACGAGGGCATGATCATCGTCAAGTTCTGGATGCACCTGTCGCCCGGAGAGCAGCTCAAACGGTTCACGGCCCGGGAGCGCGATCCGCTGAAGGCCTGGAAGCTGACCGCCGAGGACTGGCGGAACCGCGAGAAGTGGCCGCAGTATGAGGCGGCCGTGAAGGAGATGCTGGACCGGACCGACCACGCGCCCGCACCGTGGGTGCTGGTCGAGGCCGAGGACAAGCGATGGGCCAGGGTGAAGGTGGCCGAGTCGGTCGTGGGAGCCATCGAGGCCGGCCTGGCCGCACGCAACCTTCCGGTGCCGTCGGCGCCCCGGGCCGCGGTGGCCCGGACCGGATAAGTCGTGCGCGAGGCGCTGGACGCGGCCTACGAAGGCCCCGTCGTACCCTCGGGCGTCACCAGACCTGGTGGGCGACCTCCGCGACCAGCTCAAGCTTGCGTTGCTGGGTGTCCTCGCTGATCAGGTTGGCGCCGATCGAGACCGGTGAGAACCCGCACTGGGTGGACAGCGCGAGCCGCTCGCGGTCGACGTAGCGGGCCGCCTCGTCGATACGGGCGATGAGCTGGTCGGCGGGCTCGATCCCGGGGAGCTTGCTCGAGACCAGGCCGAGCACGACCACCTTGTCGTCGGGCACGTTGGCCAGCGGTTCGAAGGAACCTGACCGCTCGTCGTCGTACTCGAGCAGGAACACGTCGAAGTTGTCCGAGCGGGCGAACACCTTGTCGGCGGTGTACTCATACCCCCCGGTGGCGATCCACTTGCTCTCGTAGTTTCCCTTGCAGATGTGCAGGCCGAACGTCACTCCGGGCACGTCGGCCACGGAGTTGATGATGTCCACGCCCTCGGTGAGGGTGCGCTCGGTGGACATGCCCAGGCCCTCGCGCAGCGCGCGGTTCTCCGGATCCACCAGCGTGCCGAGGTCGGGCGAGTCGATCTGGATGTACGTGCAGCCGAGCCGGGCCAGTTCGCGGGCCTCGGCGCGGATGATATCGGCCGCGTCGGCGAACAGCTCGAACGGATCGGAGTAGGCCGGGCGGGAATGTTCCGGTGACCACGCGCCGTACACGACCAGCGGGCTCGGCATCGTGATCTTCACCGGGACGCGGGCCCGGCCGCGCGCGTAGCTGAACTCCTCGATGGTCATCATCGGGCCCCGGGGCCGGAGGCGGCCGGTGACGGTGATCGGCGGGTGCCAGTCCCAGTCCTGCGCGGGATCCGGAGCGTGGAAGTGCACCGGCGCTCCGGGCATGTCGGCCACCCCCTCCATGTCCCCGAGCAGGTGATCGAGGAAGGAGAAGCGGCGCAGTTCCCCGTCGTTGACGACGTCGAGGCCGACACCCTCCTGCATCGCGATGGCCTGGTCGACCGCGCGGTCCTCGATCCGCTTGAATTCCTCGTTGCTGATCCGCCCGGCGGCCAGCGCGGCGCGCGCCTCGGAGAGGTAACGCGGACGCAGCAGCGAGCCGATCACGTCGGCGTGGTACGGCATCGTGATCCTCCTGTGGGTGCTCGGAAGCCCTCGGTACTGGAGTACACGCGGTGAGGGGCGGCGGGAAAGAGCAACGCGGCATGGACTCGACGGCCTTGGCGGTGGCCACAACCAGCCCGCTCCGGCACCACACGGAGAGCACAATCAGAGTCGCCGGGGCCGTTTCATGATCGTGGGTATCTTTGGTCGCTATTGAGGCTGTCGCACAACTTCCGAACGGGCTTTGTCAAGTCGGATGTTCGGGACATTTCGCCCATAATCCGACCGCTTGATCCGGACATTCGGCCATGTTCCGGGCGCAGGTTGGGGGTTGACACCGAGTCATGGAGGGCTATGCGACAGCCTCTATTGCGACCATTTCTGTCCACGATCAATGAGTAGCGCCGGGGCCGGGCAGGCTGCTGACGATGCCGTCGAGGAGGAAGGTGAGGCCGAGCTCGAACTGCTCGTCGGCCTGCCGGCGCGTTCGGCGGCGAGGACGAACCGCCGGTCACCATCACCTGGCCCTGGCCCGGCGCGCGGCCGTCGTGACCGACGCCTTCGGCCAGACCGAGACCGTCCAGGCCCGCGACGGCCAGATAGAACTGAAGGCCGGCGTGACCCCGGTCTACATCACCGGGCCAGGGGGCTGAGGCGCATCACCGGGCGGTCCGGCTTGCGCCGGGCCACGACCTGGAAGGCGTGCCGGGCGAAGGCCGTCGCGACTCCCGGGAACAGGTTGGTGGTGTGGCCCGGCACCGCCGTGTCGACCGGATAGGCCTCCAGGGCCGGAGCGCCTCCGGCGGCTGCGGCCGGGACGGCGGCCTCGATCAGCGCGTCCGTGACGCCCTGCCCGCGGTGCGTGCGTCGCACGTAGAAGCACGGCAGGGACCAGACAGGAAGGTCGTCGACTGGTCCGAGGAACCGGCTGCGGCCCAGCCAGGCCAGGTCCGCGCGCGGGGCGAGCTCGCACCACCCGACGGCCAGGTCGCCGTCGAAGGCGAGCAGCCCCGGCGGCTGATCCGAGGCGGCAAGCTGCCTGAGGTCGTCCCGGTTGTCGGCGCGCGGCCGGTCGCGGTAGCGCGGACCGATCCGCCAGTACATGCACCAGCAGCCGTTCGAGGCGCCCGCCCGGCCGAACAACCCTTCCAGGGCCGGCCACCACTCCAGGGTCAGGGGCTTGACGGTGAGGCTCATCCGGTGGCGGCCGTCCCCCCGGCCAGCTGGCCCGGATAGAAGGTGCGGGCCGCCTCGATCACCTTGTCCAGGCCCGGCCACCACGGGCCGTACGGCAGGGAGCCGAGGGCGTGCAGGACGCCGACGACCTGCTGGGCGGGCTCGGTCGCGGCCACCACGGCCACCCGTTGCGGCCGGGTGGTCCGCAGCGGGCCAAGGTAGAAGTCCGGCCCCGGATCGCCGGCCGCGGGACCGGCGGGACCGGCAGGACCGGCAGGGCGGGCAGGACCGGCAGGGCGGGCAGGACCGGCAGGGCGGGCAGGACCGGCAGGACCGGGGCCTAGGACCAGGTAGTAGTCGGGCAGCTCGAACCGGCCGGACCGCCACGCGGTCAGGACCTTGAGCGCCTCGGCCTCGAACCCGGCCGGGCCTTCGGGCCGGGACACGTCCCACATGGCCCGCCAGCTGGCGGCCAGCGCAGCGAGCGGGTCGGCTGGGACCAGCGCGTAGGCCGAGGTGGACCGCCCGGCCTGCTGCAGCGCTCCGGCGGCCGCCTCGAACCCGTCGGCGTCGTCATCGGCAGGCTCGGGGGGCCGGATCAGGGCCACGTTCATCGACCGGCCGACCGCGGCCAGGACCTCGGCCGGGGCCGGGCCGGGCAGGACCACGACGGTGCTGGCGTTGCGGCGCATGCTCGGGGCGCTCAGGGCCGGAAGGCGCGGAACACGGCGGCCATGTCTTCCTCGCCGTACCCGGCGTCGGAGGCCTTGCGGTACTGGTTCCCGACCGCCTCCATGAGCGTGGCGTCGGTGCCGGACTCGCGCATCGCGGCGGCGATCAGCCCGGTGTCCTTGACCGCGCCGTCCACCGCGAACGAGGGCGCGAACTGGCCCGCAATGATGGCCTGCCCCTTGACGTGCAGGTACGGGGCGTCCACGGCGCTGCCGTGCATCATGTCCAGGAACGCCCGCGGATCCAGGCCGAGCCCCTCGGCGAGCGCGATCGACTGGGCGGTGGCGGCCACGATGGTGGCCACCCAGGAGTTGGCCACCAGCTTGAGCCGGGTACCGTCGCCGGGCCGTTCGCTAACCCACACGATCCGGCCCGCGATGGCGCCGAACACCGGCGCCATCGGGTCGCGCAGGGCCTCCGAGGCGGCGGCCAGGACGGTGAGCTTGCCCTCCTCGGCGGGCTGGCGGGTGCCCAGCACCGGAGCGTCGAGGTAGCGGGCGCCGTGCTTGGCGGCCAGCGCGGGCAGCCGTTCGCCCGCGTCGTGCAGGCTCACCGTGCTGGCCTGGGCCCACAGGAGCCCGTCCGGCGCGGCGGACAGCGCCTCGGTCATCACATCGGACACCGAGCTGCCGTCCCACAGGATCGTGATCACCGCGTCCGCGTCGCCCACCGCCTCGGCGGCGGTGCCGGCCACCCGCGCACCGTCGGCGGCCAGCGGCGCGGCCCGGCCCGAGGACCGGTTCCACACGGTGACGTCCAGACCGGAACGCAACAGACTGTGGGCCATGCCGGTGCCCATGATGCCGGTTCCCAGCACCGCGACGCGCATGAGTGATCTCCCTAGCAGCAAAGGTCGTGTCATGGGCATGCTACGCGGGCCGGAATTTCGGGTGCCCGGGAGGCGCTGGACCAAGCCGTGGGAGCGCGCATGACCCAGAAGGTCGTGGTCGGGGTGGTCTTCGTGGCGGCCATGTTCATGAGCATCATGGACGCGACGATCGTCAACGTGGCGCTGCCCACCATCGGCCGCGACTTCGGGGTGAGCACCACGGCGGTGGACAGCATCTCGATCGCCTACCTGGTCAGCCTGGCCGTTTTCATCCCGGCGTCCGGCTGGCTCGGTGACCGCTTCGGCGGCAAGCGAGTAATGCTCGCCGCCATCGTGGTGTTCACCGCCGCCTCGGCGCTGTGCGGGCTAGCCTCCAGCCTGGGTGAGCTGGTCGCGTTCCGGATCCTGCAGGGCGCGGGCGGCGGAATGCTCGCTCCGGTCGGAATGGCGATGCTGTTCCGCGCTTTCCCGCCCGCGGAGCGGATCAGGGCCTCGGCCATCCTCACCGTGCCCACCACGTTCGCCCCGGCCCTCGGCCCGGTGCTGGGCGGCCTGCTGGTCACCGACCTGTCCTGGCGGTGGGTGTTCTACGTCAACCTGCCGCTCGGCGCCGCGGCGTTCGCCTTCGGCTTGCTGTTCCTACAACAGCAAAAGCAGGACCGGCCGGGCCGGTTCGACCTGGCCGGCTTCCTGCTGTCCGGGCTAGGTCTGGGGCTGCTGATGTACGGCGTCTCGGAGGGACCCAACCTGGGCTGGCAGAAACCGGAGGTGCTCGCCACCCTCGCGGCCGGGCTGGTGCTGCTGGCCGCGATGGTGGTCGTCGAGCTGAGGTCGCCCGCGCCCATGGTGGACCTGCGGCTGCTGAAGAACCGCCTGTTCCTGGCGGGCAACGGGGTGATGGTGCTGGCCTCGATCGCGTTCCTGGGCACGTTGTACGCGATCTCGCTGTACTACCAGGACGGCCGCGGCCTGAGCGCGCTAGGTTCCGGGCTGAGCACCTTTCCCGAGGCGATCGGGGTCATGGCCGGCGCGCAGCTGGCCAGCCGGGTGCTGTACCCGCGGCTCGGCCCGCGCCGGCACATCACCATCGGGCTGATCGGGACCGCGGCCTCGATCGGGCTGCTCACGCTGCTGGGACCGGGAACCAGCCTGTGGTGGGCGCGGCTGCTCATGCTCACGCTGGGCCTGTTCATGGCCCAGGTGTTCGTCCCGGTCCAGGCGGCGTCGTTCGCCACCATCACGCCCGCGTCGACCGGCCGGGCCTCCACCATGTTCAACGCGGTGCGCCAACTCGGCGGGGCGATCGGCGTGGCCGTGCTGACCACCGCCATCGTGCTGGTCGGCCCGGTGCACCTGGTCGCCGGGCACGAGGTGGCCAACCTCACCGCGTACCGCGTGGCGTTCGGCGTCGCGGCCGCGATCGCCCTGTGCGGGGTGGCCTGGTCGCTGTCCATCCGCGACGCCGACGCGGCTGGCACCATCCCGGCCCGGCGCGGTCAGCGGGAACTGGCGTCCGTCGAGCCCCGGGCCGCGGCCTGACCGGCTGGCTCAAGATGGTGGGCGGGGGCACGGACCACGTTTCGTTCGGAATAAAAAAATGAATTTACCGAACGGTCCGTGGTGTCAGCGGCCCAGCAGGATGAGGGCCAGCAGCTCGTAGGCGACGTGGGCGGCGGCCACGGTGGTCATCTCGGCGTGATCGTAGGCCGGGGCGACCTCCACCACGTCCGCGCCGACCAGGCGCATTCCGGCCAGGCCGCGCAGGATGCCGAGCAGTTCCCTGGAGGTCAGGCCGCCGGCCTCGGGGGTGCCGGTGCCCGGGGCGTGGGCCGGGTCGAGCACGTCGATGTCGATCGACAGGTACAGCGGCGCGTCGCCGACGCGCGCGCGGATCCGCTCCACCACGCCGTCGATCCCGTCGCGTTGCCTTCGGTCCGGGTCTGGCTCGAGCACGACCGGCAGACCGACCGGGCGGCGCGAGCGCTGCACATCCACGCGAACACCCTGCTGTACCGGATCCGCCGGTTCGAGCAGCTCAGCGGGCGGTCGCTGGCCTCGACCGAAGCGCTGGCCGAAGTGTGGCTGGCCATGCGCACCACGGCCGCCGTGCCGGAGGGTTAGCGTGGGCGGTTATGAGCTTCGTGCCTGAGGATTTCGAGGTGCCGCGCGAGCTGGTGGGTGAGGAGTTCCGGCTGGAGCCACTCGGGCCGGAGCACAACGAGGGCGACTACCGGGCCTGGACCTCCAGCATCGCGCACATCCGGTCGACCCCCGGGTTCGAGGGGCGGCCGTGGCCGACGCCGGACATGACGGCGGCGGAGAACCTCGGCGACCTGGAGCGGCACGCCGCGGACTTCGCCGGGCGTTCGGGGTTTACGTACACGGTGCGGGCCGCGGGCAGCGACGAGATCATCGGGTGCGTGTACATCTACCCCGATGCTTCCGGGGCTTCCGAGGCTGATGTGCGGTCCTGGGTCAGTGCGGACCATGCCGCGCTCGACGTGACCTTGTATCAGGCGGTGTCCGCGTGGCTGCGTTCGGCCTGGCCGTTCACGGCGGTCAGGTACGCGCCCCGCTGATCGTAACGATTCCGTATCGCTGTGTTCTTAGGCTCCTGGTCATGGGAGTAAAGATTGCCGTTATCGGCGGCGGGATCGGGGGCCTGACGGCCGCCATCGCCCTGGCCCGCCAGGGTATGACCGTCGAGGTCTACGAGCAGGCTCCGGAGCTAAAAGAGGTCGGAGCCGGGGTCGGCTTGTGGCCGAACGCCATGGCCGCCTTCGATCAGATCGGGCTGGCCGACCAGGTGGCGAAGCTGGCCGCGCAGGTAGACAGGCAAGGCTTGATGCGTGCCGACGGCAGCTGGCTGCTGTGCCTCCCGGCCGAGCTGATGACGCAGCGGTGGAGGACCGGGTTCGTGACCGTCCACCGCGCCGAGCTGCAGCAACTGCTGGCGGCCGAGCTCGATCCGGCGGTCATCCAGCTGGGGGCCCGCTGCACCGGCTTCGAGGACAACGGCCGGGCCGTGATCGCGCGTTTCGCGGACGGGCGCGAGGTGCAGGCCGATGTCCTGGTCGGCGCGGACGGGGTGCATTCGGCGGTGCGAGCCGCGCTGTTCGGGCCCGCACCTCTGCGGTACCGCGGCTACACCGCGGTGCGCTCTCTCACACCGCCGGGCTCGGTTCCGCTGCCCCGGGACAGCTGGGAGATCTGGGGCCAGGGCGCGCGTTTCGGTCAGGGTCCGACCAGCGGCGACCGGGTCATCTGGTGGGCGACCTGGAACGCGCCGGCCGGCGGGAAGGACGATAGCGACACCGCGGCGCTACTGCGCAAGCACTTCGGGATCTGGCAGGATCCCATCCCCGCCATCATCGACGCGACCCCCGAGGCCGCACTGATCCGCAACGACATCTACGACCGCCGCCCGGCCCGGACCTGGGCCCGGGGACGGGTGGTGCTGGTCGGCGACGCCATCCACCCGATGACGCCGGACCTGGCCCAGGGGGCATGCCAGGCGATCGTTGACGCCACGACGCTGGCCGCCTGCCTGGCGGCCTCGATCCACCCGCCGGCGGCACTGCGGGCCTACCAGCGGGGCAGGTGGCGCAACGCCGCCGCCACCACGCTGATCGCGCGGAATATCGGCGCCATGGGCCAGTGGCAGGGCCGCCGGGCCTGTGCCGTGCGCGACGCCCTGATGCGGACCACGCCCCGGTCCGTGCAGCTCCGTCAGCTGGACCTGGTACTCGGTCTATGAACGGGCCGTCCCGATCCGGTCAGGGACGCGCCGCGCTGAAGAACGTGAGCCCGTCCTGGGCGCAGAGCCGCTCGTGCCGGGCCAGGGCGTCGCGGTGCTCGGGCCAGCGCACCACCCCGGCCGCGCCCCAGGCCTTCTCGGCGGTGCCCGCCAGCCGCGGCAGGAGCAAGAAGGTCAGGTCGTCGACGTCGCGGACGGTCTCGCACCACAGCGCGGCCCCGACCCTGGCGACGTGGTCGGGGCGCGCGGCGGCGCCAAGCACGGCGACCGGTTCCCAGTCGAAGGTGCCGGCCAGCATCTGGCGCGCGCAGGAACGCAGCCCCACGTGGTCGCGGCGTTCCCGCTGCCCGGGGTCGGCCAGCGCCTCCGGGCCAGACCTGTCACGCACAGGTTCTCCACGGCGACCGCTTGGTTTTCGCGGATCAGCGCCGTGGACAGCTGGTGGCAGAAATCCCGCCGCGCGTCGGCCACCCGGGCATGCGCCCTGGCCACCGTGACCCTGGCCTTGTCCCGGTTCCTGCTTCCCTTCTGCTTGCGGGACAGCGACCGCTGCGCCCGCCGCAGCTTGGCCTCCGCACGGCGCAAGAACCGCGGGGAGGTGATCTTACGGCCATCGGACAGGACCGCGAAGTGCCTCAGCCCCAGGTCGATGCCGATCATGGAATTCGCCTCGGGCAAGTTACTGGGGCCGGCCTGCACCACGAAGCTCGCAAAGTACCGGCCCGCCGAGTCCTTGATCACGGTGACGCTGGACGGCTCGGACGGCAGCGGCCGGGACCACCGCACCAGGACGTCCCCGATCTTGGGCAGGCGCAGCTTGCCGCTGGGGAGCAACTTGAACCGGGCGTTGGCGGTGAACCGGATCGCCTGCCGGGTGTCCTTGCGGGACCGGAACCGGGGCGGTCCGGCCTTCGGTCCTTTCCGCGTGCCGGTGAGCGAGGCGAAGTAGTTCCGGTACGCGGTGTTCAGGTCAGCCAGCGCCTGTTGGAGCACTACGGCGGATACCTCGGTCAGCCAGGCCCGCTCGCTGGTGGCCTTGGCCGCGGTCAGCCGGGCTGACAGCTCCGCATCGGTGAGGTACGGCTGCCCGGCCTGGTGCGCCTGGTGCCGCGCCGCCAGCCCGTCGTTGAACACCACCCGCGCGCAGCCGAACGCCTTCCCCAGCGCGGCCCGGTGCCGCGGCTGCGGGTCAAGGCGGTAGCTGTACCGGAGCTGCACACCCCTCACGATACGCGGTTATACCGCCGGATACTGGGATAGACACACTGGCGACGCTGCCATTTCGTCCTGGTTTTCGCCCCAGATACCGGCATCAGGTGTACGGCTCTGGCTATCTGGAACCGACGGAGCATGCGCGACCTGTGTGCGGACTTCAGCGCGGAACTTCGCGAGTTCAACGGCCGGGCCGAGCATTCGCACCCAGTCAACTTCCCGCTCACGGTGGCTATCTTCCAGCTGGTGAACAGCCCCAAAGGGACGTCTTCCCGCCGCCTGCGGCAGACATTCCCAGACCTGCGCCGCCACTACGGGCGGGCTAAGCGCTCTGGTCCGGGGTGGCACTTCACTGGGCCGGCCGGCGGCGCCCCATCTCTGTCCTGCGCCAGTACGTCGAACAGCAGAACCGCCCCGCCCGACTGGCTCACGTCCGGCTGCCTTCACCGCCGGCCTGAAGGCCGGCGCCCTAGCGGCCATATTGGTAGCAGTGTGCCTGGGGTGACATGACCGGCACGCGGTCACGCGCGGCGCGACCGGGGCTTCCCTCCCCGACGCCGAGGCTGGAGGCGTCCATCCAGTACTGATGACGTGCCCGGGATCGGCGCCAGCCCGGATCGACTCCTGCCAGCCCACCGTGCGCTTGCCCAGGGCCCGGGCGGCCTGCTTGAGCCGGCGGACGTAGACGCCGTAGGCCTGGTCCGGCATGCCGTAGGGCTCGTCGCCGCCGCCCTGGCCGAACGGGCCGGGGAACAGGCCGGCCAGTTCGGCCAGGGCGGCGTCCAGGACCTCGAAGGTGGCGGGCAGTTCGGGGTCGAGCCAGGCGCTCTGGTGGGGCTGGCCGGGCCGGACCAGGTTGCGTCCGCTGCCGAGTTCGGGGCGGAGCCGCAGCAAGGCCAGGCCGTGGCCGGGAGTGTCGATCTCGGGCAGCAGGGTGACGAACCGGTCGGCGGCGTACGCGACCAGGGCGCGCACCTCGTCGTCGGTGTAGAAGCTGCCGTCGGGTTCGCGCATCGGCGCCGGCCGTCCGGCCTCGACGCGCCAGCCCTGGTCGTCGGTGAGGTGCAGGTGCAGCACGTCGAGCTTGTACAGCGCGGCCAGGTCGATCAGCGTCCGGATCTGGGCCGGCGGGAAGAACCGGCGCACCACGTCGACGGTGAGGCCGCGCCAGGCGAACCGCGGGGCGTCCAGGATGTCCAGCGCCGGCAGCGGTACCGCAGTCGTTGTCGCGGTCGCGGTCGCGGTCGCGATGAGCTGGAGCAGGCTGGTCAGGCCGCGGGCGACGCCAGCCGGCTCCCGGGCGCGCAGCTTGATCCCGGACCGGTCGACGGTGAGCGCGTAGCGCTCGTCGCGCGGGGGCCCGGCCGGGTCCAGCCCCAGCGGCGCGGGCAGGCCAGCGAGGTCCGGGTGGTCGCCGAGGTCGATCACGATCGCGGGTGCTTGCTCACCCGTGCCGACGTTCAGCGCGATCCCCCCGCCTCTCCCCCTTCGTTGGCCTTCGGCCGCACCCTATAGTGTGCCGGGGTGGCCGATACACCAGCCGACGCGGTACGCCGGATCGGGATCAAGCTCGCCGCGCTGGCCCAGGACGGGCTGACCTTCGCCACGGGCGACTACGACCTGGACCGGTACCGGCAGGTGAGCCAGCTGGCCGCCGACTTGCTGGCGGTGATCAGCGGCCGCCCGGCCGCCGAGCTTGCGATCGAGCTCGGCCGCGACTCGGGCTACGCCACGCCGAAGGTCGACGTGCGCGGGGCGATCTTCGACGACGACGAGCGCGTGCTGCTCATGCGCGAGAAGACCGACGGCCGGTGGTCGCTGCCGGGCGGCTGGGCCGATCCCGGGGACGCCCCCTCGGTCGCGGTCACCCGGGAAGTCCTCGAGGAGACCGGCTACCACAGCTCGGCGGTGAAGCTGATCGCCTGCTGGGACCGCGACCTGCAGGGCAACCTGCCGCCGCTGCCGGTGCACGTCTACAAGCTGTTCTTCCTGTGCCGCCGCGACGGCGCCGTGCAGCCGCCGGCCGAGCTGGAGACGCTCGAGGTCGGGTGGTTCGGCCTGGGCGGGCTGCCGCCGCTGTCCCTGGGCCGGGTCAACCACCGCCAGCTCGAGCGGGCTCTGGCGCACCACCGGGATCCCTCGCTCCCCACCGAGTTCGACTAACCGCCCGGTTAGAGGGTCACCTTGACCCGGACGTCCACGTGCTGGCCGTGAACGATCTCGGCAGCATCGTGGTACGTGTACGCGGCCACGGGAACGGCTCGGTAGATCCGCCAGGCCGCGTCACCCAGGACATCGCCGGGCCCTGTGACGGCGAATTTCCTGTCCTGCGGCCGCGTGCGCCGGACCTCGATGGCGCGCTCGACCTCGGTCAGGTCGTGAAGTTCGGTCGCGACCGCGTCGAAATACGCTCCTTCTCCCTCGTGGTCCGGCGGCTCGCCGAGGAGGGAGATGCCGACCTGCGGGCGGACCCGGATATTCGCCGAGTGAACGGTCTGCTTGAACGACACCCAGTAGAGCCTGAACGCCTGGTCGTGGGCGAAGTACACCGGGTTGCTCCACGGCTTGCCCGAGGCGTCGGCGGTGGCCAGGGTCAGGTGCGGGGTGGCCTCGATCAGCCGCCGGGCCTTGCGTGACGCATCATCCACGGTTGACATCCTCGCATGACGCGTTATTCTCTCCCGCAAGGCAGTGCGGCAGGCCTGCCTGGCCCGTGGCTGGCGGTTTAGATGACGAGCGATGCCTCGCCACCCAGGTACCGCGATGTGGCCGCCTTCGATGAGCGGGCCACCGGGTATGACCAGGGGTGGCTCGGCCGGCTTCATCACGACATCGCCGGCCAAACCGCCGAGATCGCCCTGACCGCCACCGCGGCACCCGAGCGAGTGCTCGATGTCGGATGCGGGAGTGGTTATCTGCTCCGGCTGCTGGCCAGCCGCTGCCCGGCCGCCACCGAACTGACCGGGATCGACCCGGCGCCGGGAATGATCAAGGTCGCCGCGGCCTCGGCCCTGTTCATTCCCGGCGACGAGCGGTTGCGGTTCTCGGTCGGCGCGGCCGAGCACCTGCCGTTCGGGGACGGCTCGTTCGACCTGGTGGTCAGCGTGACCTCGTTCGATCACTGGTCGGACCAGCAGGCGGGACTGGCCGAGTGCCACCGGGTTCTGGTTCCCGGTGGCCATCTCATTCTGGTCGATCAGTTCTCCGGATGGCTGGTCCCGACGCTGCTCTTCAGCCAGTCCGGCAAGGCGCGCACCAGGCGGCGGGCCAACCGCCTGCTGGACGCGGCGGGCTTCGGTCCGGTCGCCTGGCATCGGGTGTACGCGGTCATCATCAACGCCGCCGCGGCGACGGCCTGACCGCGCCGCTCGATCGTGGTCGTGCTGGCCGGCCGTGCAGGCCCTTGGTATTAGGTTATGGCTGGATGAAACAGGCGCGAGAACGGAGCATCATGCCAGAGATCCCCCCGTCTCACCGGGACCTGCTCGACGGCCAGGTCGCGACGCTCGGCACGGTCGGCCCGGATGGCCGTCCGCAGCTGTCCGAGGTCTGGTACCTCGCCGACGGCGATACAGTCAAGATCTCGCTCAATACCTCGCGGCAGAAGACCAAGAACCTGCTCGCGAACCCGGGCGTGAGCCTGCTCCTGCTGGACCTGGCCGTCCCGTACCGCTACCTGGAGATCCGTGGCGACGCCGAGATCACGCCCGACGACGACTATTCGTTCGCGGACCGGTTCGGCGCGAAATACCAGGCCGACCTGCGCGATCATGACGGGCCCGGTGACCGGCGGGTGATCGTCACGATCAGACCCACGAGGGTGAACGCCGTCGATATGCGTGGCTGACCAGCCGCCCGACCGTCGCCCGGGCCAACCGGCGGCTGCCGCGCGAGACGGCTGCGGCCTGGCGTCCGCGCTGATAGTCGTCGGCTAGGGTCTGGGTGCGGGAGGTGACCCGCTGAGCCTGGTGCAGCTGGTATGCGTAGTTGGGGTTCATGACGAGCCTTCCTTCCGTCTGTGAAACGCGGTCGTCCTCACGACGAACGGAAGTCCTGCCGATGGACACTGGCCGCGCGGGGCGGCCGGTCGCTGGAGCACTGGTGGCCCTGGTCCGGTCCTCAGGGGAGCGCCGCTGCTTAGCACCACGGTTACTCATTCGGCGGGAAAGGATCGCGCAAAGTTTGCCTGATTCTCGGGCCGCGGAAGTAGCAGCACCATCTGACGCCATACATACTGATTTTGCAGCGCGAGTTCTAGCAGATTGGGGTTAGGCATCAGGTGGAGGCGTCACAGAGCACGAGCGTCATCGGCGACGGCGGGAAGGCCGTCGAGGTTTCCCAGCCCGATGCGGCCAAGCCGCTCCTGGACGTACCGCAGTCAATGGCGGCGGGCGTCGCGATGTGGGTGGCTGTGCTGCTTCCCCTGATCGGGCTCGCGGTCGCCATCCCGGTCGGCTGGGGCTGGGGCCTGTCAATCCTGGATCTGTCCATGGCCGCGACCGCCTACGTGGTGACGGGCCTGGCCGTCACGGTCGGCTATCACCGCGGCTTCACCCACCGCTCGTTCAAGGCCCGGCGGGGGCTGCGCATCGCGCTGGCCGTCGGCGGCTCGCTCGCGGTCGAGGGTTCACCGGTCCAGTGGGTGGCCAACCATCGCCGTCACCACGCGTTCTCCGATCGGGAGGGCGATCCGCACTCCCCCTGGCGATACGGAACGGACACCCGGGCCCTGCTGAAGGGGATGATCTACGCCCACGTCGGCTGGATGCTCAAGCGCGAGCTGAGCAACCGGGCCCGGTTCGCGCCCGACCTGCTGGCCGACCGCGACCTGCGGGCCATCGGGCGGTTCTCCGGGGTGCTGGTCGCCGCGTCGCTGCTCGTGCCCGCGGCCGTCGGCGGCCTGGTCACAGGCACCTGGGTCGGTGCCGTGACGGGATTCTTCTGGGCCGGCCTGATCCGTGTGGCGCTCTTGCACCATGTCACCTGGTCGGTGAACTCGGTCTGCCATGTGGTGGGCAAGCGCCCGTTCTCATGCCGGGACCGGGCGACGAATTTCTGGCCGCTGGCCATCTTGTCCCTGGGCGAGAGCTGGCATAACTCTCATCACGCCGACCCGACCTCGGCACGGCACGGGACGTTGCCGGGGCAGATCGACCCGAGCGCCCGCGTCATCTGGCTACTCGAGAAGCTGAACCTGGTCTACGACGTGCACTGGCCGGATCCGCAGCGTATCGCGGCCAAACTGGCCAGCTGACGGTCTCCTCCCCGAACGCCGGTTGTGATCCGGCACGCGATAGTTGTTGGCGTTTACGCCGCAGCCGACTCTTACCGGTGAGCGAGCGGGCTGGCCGGCCCGCGGACACCACCGGCCGGAGGCGAGGACCACCACCATGCGGGCGCTGAAGACGATGCCGGGCCGGGAGCCGTCCAGGTCAGGGAGCCCTCAGGACGCCGACCGCGAGGTGACCGCGCTCTACCTGACCCACTACCGGCCGCTGGTCAGGATCGCCGCGCTGCTGGTACAGGATCTGGCCACGGCGGAGGAGATCGTGCAGGACTCGTTCGTGGCCGTGCACGCCGCCTGGCGGCGGTTGCCGGACGCCGAGCACGCGCTGTCTTACCTGCGCCGGTCGGTCGTCGGCCGCTCCCGGGCCGCGCTGCTGCGGCACGTAGTGGTGGACAAGCTCGTGCCCCGGCTCGCGCCCCGGCTCGCGCCCGACGTGCCCAGCGATCCCGGCGAGACGAGCATCGAGGTCGAGCGGTCCGCCTTCATCTCGGCGCTGTGGACCCTGCCGCCCCGGCAGCGCGAGGTCGTGGTGCTGCGGTACTTCGCCGACCTGCCCGAGACCCAGGTCGCCTCGGCGATCGGGATCAGCGAGACCGCCGTCAAGGCGTACACCGCCCGGGCCATGTCCTTGCTACGAACCGAGCTGGGCACGGCCGGGTCCGCTACTGAGGCTGGCCCCGGAAGCCCCTCCCTATAGCACGCGACCCCCAGGCCACCGTAGGCTCCTTGCGGCAACCTCTCGCAGGCCGCAACTGGGTGGGTGGTGTGATGGCGGAACGTCCGTACGATCTCGTCTCGACTCCAGAGGGCGTGGTGGCGCGGGTCCGGCTGCGCGGCTCGTCGGTGCTGGTGTCGTCGCTGCTGAACCGGGGCACCGCGTTCACCCTCGCCGAGCGGGAGGCGCTCGGGCTGACCGGCCTGCTACCCGAGGGCGTGTCGACCATCGAGGGACAACTGCACCGGGTCTACGGGCAGTACCAGCGCCAGCCCGATGACCTGGCCAAGAACCTGTACCTGGCCGGCCTGCGGGACCGCAACGAGGTGCTGTTCTACCGGCTGCTGACCGAGCACATCTCCGAGATGCTGCCGATCGTCTACACCCCCACCATCGGGACGGCGATCGAGCGGTACAGCTACGAGTTCGGCCGTCCCCGCGGCGTGTTCATGTCGGTGGATCACCCCGGCCAGGTCGAGACCGCGTTTCGCAACTACGGTCTGGGGCCCGAGGACGTGGACCTGATCATCGCCACCGACTCCGAGGGCATCCTCGGCATCGGCGACTGGGGAGTCGGCGGCATCCAGATCGCCATGGGCAAGCTCGCCGTCTACGTCGCCGCGGCGGGCCTGCACCCGCGCCGGATCATCCCGGTCGTGCTGGACGCGGGCACCGACAACCCGGCCCTGCTGGCCGAGGAGATGTACCCCGGCAACCGGCACCCGCGCGTCCGGGGCGAGCGGTACGACGACCTGATCGACACCTACGTCAGCGTGGCCACCCGCATGTTCCCGAACGCGCTGCTGCACTGGGAGGACTTCGGCGCGGGCAACGCGCACCGCATCCTGACCAAGTACGCCGGTAACTGCCTGACGTTCAACGACGACATCCAGGGCACGGCCGCGGTGGTGCTGGCCGCCGCGCTCGGCGCGGTACGGGCGGCGGGATCGCGGATGCGCGACCAGCGGGTAGTGATCCACGGCGCCGGCACCGCCGGGATCGGGATCGCGGACGTCCTGCGGCAGGTAATGATCACCGAGGGCCTCAGCCCGGACGAAGCCACCCGGTGTTTCTACGCACTCGGCAGCAAAGGCCTGCTGACCAGCGACTACCCGGGGACGCTGCGGGACTTCCAGGTCCCCTACGCCCGGCCGGCCGCCGAAGTCAGCGACTGGCCGCGGGACGGCGAGGGCCGGATCGGGCTGGCCGAGGTGGTGGCGCGCAGCCGCCCGACCATGCTGATCGGGACCTCAACCCAGCCGGGCGCCTTCACCGAGGCGATCGTCACAGAGATGGCGGCGCACGTTGAGCGGCCGATCATCATGCCGCTGTCCAACCCGACCTCGCATTCGGAGGCCCGGCCCGCCGATCTCATCGCCTGGACGCAGGGCCGGGCGCTCATCGCTACCGGCAGCCCGTTCGAACCCGTCCCGTACCATGGCGTGAGCTACCAGATCGCCCAGGCCAACAACGCGCTAATCTTCCCGGGCCTCGGGCTCGGGGTGACCGTCTGCCGGGCGCGCCGGGTCAGCGACCCTATGCTGGCCGCCGCGGCCCAGGCCCTGGCCGACCTGTCCGAGGCGAGCACTCCGGGCGCGCCGGTGCTACCCCCGGTCACCAGCCTGCGCGCGGTCTCGGCCGCGGTGGCGACCGCCGTGGCCCGGGCGGCGCAGGACGAGGGACTGGCGGGCGTACCGCTCGATGATCCCGCGGCGCGGGTGCGCCGGGCCATGTGGGAGCCTGCCTACCCGACAATCGAGCCCATCTGACGGGCACGCAGCTCGGCCAGGAAGGCCGCCCCTCTATCTTCTTTAATTAGCCGATTTTAGTGATAGAGTTCGAGCATGACCGACCTGGCCTCGTTGAGCAGCCTGGATGATCCGGTACGGCGCCGTCTGTACGAAGTGGTGTGCGAGCGGGCCGAACCGGTAGGGCGAGACGACGCGGCGGCCGCGGCGGAGGTGGGCCGGGCGCTGGCCGTCTACCATCTGGACAAGCTGGTCGAGGCCGGGTTGCTGACGGCGTCCTATCAGCGGCCGCCCGGGCGTAGCGGACCGGGGGCCGGACGGCCCGCCAAGCTCTACATGCGGTCGGATCGCGAGTTCGCGGTCACCGTCCCGCCCCGGGAGTACGAGCTCGCGGCGCGGCTGCTGGTGCAGGCGGTCGAGGCAGATCCGAGCGGCAACAGCCGGGCCGCGCTGCTCGAGGCCGCGCGCCGGCTCGGCGCCGAGCTCGGCGGCCGGTTCCGGCCCGGGGTCGCAGACTGGCTCGGGGTCGCTGGCCGGGATGGGATCGAAGACCTGGACGGGATCGCGGCCCTGAACGAAGCGCTGTCTGGGAACGGATATGAGCCCAGGCGCGGCGAGGACGGCGTGATCCGGCTGCGGAACTGCCCGTTCCACCAGCTGGCCGAGCGTCACCGCGACGTGGTCTGCGGCATGAACCTGGGACTGATCGAGGGGATCGTGGCCGGCCTGGGCGTTGAGGGCCTGCGTCCGGTGCTGGATCCACAGCCCGGACACTGCTGCGTAGCGATCGGCGCTGATCAGTCGTGACGCCAGCGCTGCTCGTCGCCCGGGGAGTTCTTCGCGCTGGCTGGCGTACCACAGTGAACACGAGCTGCCCGCTCGGGCAGAAAGGATCGCGACATGGCTGATCCGCTGACTGAACTCGGCGCCAAGGGCGTCTCAATCTGGCTCGATGACCTGAGCCGCCAGCGGCTGGTGACCGGCAGCCTAGCCGACCTGGTCGCTCATGACCACGTGGTGGGGGTGACCACCAACCCGGCGATCTTCGCCAAGGCGATTGCCGGCAGCGACGCGTACGCGGAGCAGATCCGCGACTTCGCCTAGCGGACAGCTCGCCAGCGGACACGCCCTCGCCCGGCCTCACCCACTGGATCACACTCTGGCGGTATCGCGGCGCAGACGCCAGGCGGCGCCGGCCACGAAAATCGCGAGCCACACAGCGCCGGAGGCCGACACCGGGGCGGAAGAATTGGAGGCGCTATGCGCTCATCACCGCAGCGCGCAAACCGCGCGTCATCAGGGTGTTGCTGCCTGCGCCACCTGCCCTGATGCAGGCGGCCGGTCCGGAGGAGTCACGTCGCCCGATGCGGGCGGTTCGGTCAATGAGGCGATGCACGCAGTGAGCAGGCGCCGCATCTGATTTTGTTCGCTGACATCCAGATTGGCCAGCATGTCTTGCTCGACACGGCGAACCGCGGCGCTGGCCACCTTGAGCTGGCGGCGCCCGCGGGCGGTCAGCTCGGTCGGCAGGGCCCTGCCGACGGGTGCCTGTGCCGGGCGGACAACGAGTCCCTGGCGTTCGAGGGCCTGCAGGAGCACGTTCATCGACTGCCGGGTGACGAAGGCGCCGCGGGCAAGCTCGGAGTTGGACAGACCCGGTCGCTGGGCAAGCAGCTCCAGGCAGGCGTAGTGGGTGATCGTCATGCCAAGCGGCCTCAGCACGGCCTCCAGGGCAGAGTGCAGGGCGCTCGCGGCCGCCTTCAGCAGGTACCCCAGCGATGTATCCAGCTCGATTCCGGGCTCGCCTTGACTCATGTCAGTAGTCTGACATACATTGTGGTGTGTCAGAAGACTGACATCCAATGAGGAGGCAAGGATCGTGGCCGTCACCGGACCCGACTTCATTTCACTGCAGGTGCGCGACCTGGAGCGTTCCGCCGCTTTCTACGAGCAGTACCTGGGGCTGAAGCGCTCCGACGCAGGACCGCCGCACGCCGTCGTGTTCGACACCAAGCCGATCGCGTTCGCCGTCCGCGACGTCGTCGCGGGCACCGACCTGGACGCGATCGCTCAGCCGGGCCAGGGAATGGCGCTGTGGCTGCACGCCCCCGACGCGCAGGACATCCACGACGCCCTCGCCGCCGCCGGCACGACGATCGTCTCAGCGCCCGTCGACGGGCCGTTCGGCCGCACTTTCACGTTCGCGGACCCCGACGGCTACCAGGTGACCCTCCACGACCGCGGCTGAGCGTCCTGGCCTTCGGCGCGAGGTCCCGCCGCCCGCGCCGCCGAGGCCACTGTTACCCCAATTACGCCGCTACCCGGGGTGGCATCACCGAACCTGCGACCGTTTACGCCATCACCGAACTGCCCGCTGACTAGGACAGCTCCACCACGACCGCAGGGCGGCGAGAAAGTCGCGCCGGACTCTGAACGCGGCCGCGGCAAGCTACAGTGACCGGTCAGGCGGATTGCCGTCGGCCTGGTACTGGAGGACCCGCCGCCATGTGAGGCGGTACGCGGCCCGGGGCCGGAGCGGCTGGCCGGGAAGCCCGGCTCTATCTGGGCATATGACGTTGCCGACCAGAGAACGGTGGGACCCTACGGACACGAGCCTCGGCTGAAGTGCTCTGTTTCTGGTTAAGTCCGCTACGCGACCCAGGGCCAATCACCTATCGTTACAACGTAGTCATTATAGTCACTTTGTGTAACATTTGGTTACTTAACGGAGGGTAGGAGCATGAGGTTGTGCCGGGTACCGGCTGTGATCATCGCTGCCGTGATCTGCGGGGCTGGCTTGAGCGCGTGCGGGGCGAGTGGGTCGAGTTCTTCCGTCCCATCGGCGGCGGCCCCAAGCGGATCGTCGGCCCTGGCCGGGGCGTCGCCGACGTCCGCGCTTACGAGTACACCCACGTCATCCCCGACGCCAGCAAGCTCGCCGACACGCAAGCATTCCGCGGCCGCTAAGCCCTCCGCCACGGCCACGGCTTCCGTGCGTCCGAGTTCCCCGCACGCGACGAGTTCCTCGAGCACCAGTTCTGGGACGCACACTTTCACGGTGCCCAGCATCCCCGGCGACAACGTCGTCAGCGCCTCTGGCTCCTACGAAAAGATAGGCACCGCACGCGTGAAGGTGACGATGTGCGCGAAGCAGACCGGGTCCGCGTTCTCGGTGGGAGCGGTAGCGCTTGTCTATAGCGCCAGCGGGTCCAGCCAGAATATCGGCGCCACCATCCTGACCGGGCCCGGCAATAGCAGTTGCGTCTCGAATACGTTCATCCTCTACACCGCGCACCTGAAGGTCCACGCGTTCATCGGCGGCAACAACGGCACCATCGTGAAGACCGGACCCGTCCTGACCCTCTACTGACGCATCGCCGCGGGCCCGGCGGCCGCCGGCCTGCGACTGGCAGGTCTCGTTGTGAGAGTCAGCGGCGGCGGCGACGCCACCGTCGAGCCGGTGGGGCTGGTGCGGGAACCGGAGACGGCGGCCGTGGAGGATCCGGATGCGCGTCGTGCCATCGGCCGACCAAGCTTTCCGCGTCCAGGAGCGGGAGGAATACGGGCGGGCCGGCCGGGATCCGGCGCCACTCGATAATGCGCCGGTTGATGTCCGCGACGACGGCGCGGACCTCCTGCTCGCTGCCCAGGTCCTGGACCGTCTCGGCCAGGCGTTCGGTCTCCTTGCGCAGCTTTAGCGGGGTGGGCAGGAGCTCGTCGGCGGACACGCCCTCGCGGCGCAAGTAGTCCCGCAGCCAGGCCTGGGCGGCATCGGCGCCGGTCCGCTTGGGCAGCGGCTTACCCGCGCCGGGCAGATTGTCGAAGGCCCCCCGCTCGGCCGCCTCGTTGATCTGCCGGTCGATCCATGAGGTGAAGCTGAGGTCCGGTGGCTTGCGTTCGGTCATAGCTGGACTCCGCTTCCACGGTACCTCCGGGGCCGAGGACGGGAACCGGTCTGGGGACGTGACGTGGCACGGCCCAGGCGCTAGTGATGGTGAATGATCACCGGGGGCGGGGGCGGGGGCGGGGGCGTCGGCGCGCACGCGGGGCTGGCGTCGTTGGCCGCTTTGGCTACGTCGAAGTCGCCGTAGCCGTTGAGCACGCCGTTCCCGCCGGACCACTGCCACAGCAGGTCGCAGGCGGCCGGCTCGCCGGAGAACCACTGCGCGCTGGCGTGGGAGCCGGAGAACCCGGACGGGAAGTCCAGCTGCGCCTGCTCGTTAGTGAACGTCCATTCGGCGGTGTTGCTGAGCTTCTCGTTGCCGAAGATCCCGGCCCATGAGCCGTACCAGTTACCGCCCGAGGAATAGACGCCCGCCAGGTAGGACGAGTGATTATTGATGTAGTCGGCGAAGCCCACCCAGGTGGCGAAGTCGACATTGGCGGGGATGTATCCGGTCTTCACGGTGTTGCCGCACGGGCCGTTCCAGACCGTGTTCCAGCCGTCCTCGTCGGGCGGCACGCCGTTGTTCTCGATGTCCATGAAGATGTAGCGGAAGTCGAAGACCTTGCCGCCCAGGTCCGAAAGGGCCTGTTGCGCCTGCTCCTGGCCCCAGATCGCGGCCTCCGCGGTGCTGCCGTTGTAGTGCGGGTCACGCCCGGGGCCGGCCGCGAACCAGTAGGCGGCGGCGCCGAGGCCGGTGCTGAACTTGACCACGTTGTCGGTGGCCATGTTGTAGTTGGCCTGCTCCCAGGCCAGCCCGGCGGTGGTGCAGTGCTGCCAGTTCATGAACGAGCCCACCTCGCCGATGTACTCGCCGTACGCGCCGGCACTGCCCTTGCTGCAGCCGCCGGCGGCTCGGTGTAGGGGCCGCTGCCGTTGCCGCACGCCTGCGGGGCGGCGCTGTCGGTTCCGGAGTAGAAGCCGCTCCGGCCGTTAGCCTGCGCGGAATCGGCCTGCGCGGAATCGGCCTGCGCGGAATCGGCCTGCGCGGAATCGGCCTGCGCGGAATGGGACTGCGCGGTAGCCAGCGCGTCGTGGGCGATGGCCATGGCCCGGGCGCCGGAACCGCTCGGCACGAACGACAGAACCCGGGGCGCGCCGCAGATCCGGACCGGGGTGGCCAGCGGGGCGGCGCGGCCCGCGCCACGTGCTGCCGTGGTCGGGTAGACAACCAGCGAGGTGACCCGCTGGCAGGCCTGCGGCCCGGTGGCCGCGGCGAACAGCGCGACGGAGACCGACCCGCCTCGCGACAGGGTCAGCGCCGTGCTCTGCGTGCTGCCGTGCTGGTAGGTGGTGAGCAGCTTGCGCCCGGCCTGGACGGCGGCGGTGTCGGGGAAGATCTTGGCTACCTGGCTGGCGCCGCCGGCCTCGTCCAGCCGCACCGTCGGCCAGCCCTCGGGTAGCACGCACGCCTGGCCAGCGTTGCTGAGCCGCAGTTCGATGATGGACCCATCGTGCTCGTCCGCGACCGAGGTGACGCTGGCCCGCAGCGCGGCGGTGGCGCAAGTGGCGGGCTCCGCGCCCGTAGCGGCGGCGAAGGGCGACGGAGCCGCCGAGCTGCTCAGGGCCTTGATGTCGCGGGTCAGGGTCTGCTCGGCGTAAAAAGGCGACAGCCGCAGCGGCCCGCCCACGCACGGGGCGAAGGAGCCGGCCGGGCCGCGGACCGTGACCGGGCGGGCCGCTCCCGGCAGGGTCAGCCCGAGCGTCCACCGGGTGACGCAGCGGCCCGGGGCGGTCGCGGACGTGGCCGTGACAATGGCGCTCTGCCCGGCCGGCAGGACGATCTCGGTGTCCGGGACCGGGGCGAGGTTGCTGTAATTCACCTTGCTGACCGTGGTGGCAACAGTCTTTCCCGCGGTCGTGCGGACCGCGATCCGCGGCCAGCCGCGCAGCGAGCACGTGGTCTTGGAGTTATTGCGGAAAACGATATTCCAGGCTCGTTTCCCCATTCCCTCGTCAGGGTCGCCCGCGATGGCGGCGGGCACGCTAATGCCCAGGTCAGCGGGCTGGCACCGGGCCGGAGAGGCAGGAGCGGCGGCGTTCGTAAAGACGGCTGAGCGGGCCGAGGCCGGGCCCGCGGTAAGGACCACGACGGCCACGGCAGCCGTAATCGCCCGCAGAACCGCGGGCGCCTTGGGGATGCTCGGGGCCATAGTCGGAGTACCTCCGGCGGATTGGTGAGGCTGGCTGGCTGGCCGGCCGCGGGCCGGCCGATAGGCGCGGTGCCGCGCGGGCAGCGGTAAGAGGCTCATCGGTGGACGGTCCGGTTTCTTATCGGTGAATGGGGCACTGTAACGATTACGCTGGTGCTGACGCTTAGTTAATTCTGATGAACTAGCCGGGTATTCTCTGGGGCCTGGCGGCTGGTCCAGTTTTACCGTGCCGTTTCGTTCCCGGTCGAGACGACACGCCGTGGACCTGGCTGTTTGCGTAAATAAGAGTGCCTAGGCCGGGCATTCACGGTGAGTGATAGGGCAATTGCAGGCCTTTGCCGGCTAAACAGGCACCGCGTTTCAGGGGCCGGCGAGCCGGAGGAAGCTCCACGGCGCCAGTTCGATCCGGCCGGCGCTGATGCTCAGCTGCCCGGTGCTGGAGTGCACGTGCGCCGCCAGATGGCGGCGACCGCGAGCGCCTGCTCCGGCTACCGTGCCTGGCTACGCTCGCCGAAAGAGCGCAGGAAGTCCGCGACGGCCTGAAGCGCCTCCTCGAGATCGGTGAAGCGGCGTTCAGGATGGGACGCGGCCGGATGCATGGTGCGGCCGAGGTTGCGATCGGTCATAACCGTAATGAGCAGATGTGCTGACTGGACCTCGACTCGGACAATGCACACTCCTGCTTCGGCCCGTTGTGGCGACATGACGGGGATTCTCCAACTACTGCTGTCACCTCAGCGTCGTCGGAGTGTCAACGGCCGCCGCTCCAGGGATCCCAGGCCCGGTGAGCCGGCGTTGCCTGGCCAGGAGCATGAGCCTGCGACGGTCCGGTGACGCCTCGACGCCGAGAATCATCGGGCAGGCCGATCAGGGAGGAATTCGATGACCACTGCCCAGACCGGAGCGGGAACGGGACCAGTCAGCCCGGAGGGCGGTCCGACGCCCTGTGCGGATTGCGACCCGGAGCTACTCGACAATCTGAAATGCCGGGCCACGGGAATCCAGGCTCAGGCGGACTACAACAAGGCCCACGAGGACGAGTTGACCCAAGCACGCACGCAGTACGACGGCGCGCGGAGCGCGTACGGCTTGGCTCGGTCTACGGCCAAGCCCGACGTTGACGACCTGGCCAAGCAGCTCAACCAGGTCATCGATCAGCTCAGGTGCCTGGTGGACAACGACAACAAGATTCGGCTTCTGGATCGGGCCTTCTCCATCGTGCAGGGCCGCCTAAGGGCATGTGATCCGAAGCAGGGGTGCGCGTTCGACGACGACTGCGATTTCGATGACATGGCGCAAGATTGCCGTCCCGAGGACATCGCGTCGGCGATCGCCGACATCGAACGGCGCACCGCAGCCGCCGTAGCTGTCTTCACGGACCTGATCGCGGAGCCGGTGAATCTCGCCAAGCGGGTGAGCGACCTGAAGACCGAAACAGCCGGGATCGTGTCGAAAATGGCCAGCGATTCCCGCAGCGTGGACTTCGAGATGCTGTACGCGGCCGCCCTGGTCGCTCGTGATCACGAGGAAACCGTCTGGCGTGGCTTCGAGCATGTAAATGCATATGTCGACTGCCTGTGCAGGACGCTGACCTGCCAGATCAAGGGCTATGCGGCCGTCTCGGAACTGGTTCGCCAGCAGGCCGTTTACCAGTGTCACCAGGATCAGAGGACAGCTGCCTGCCAGCAGCTGGAGGAGCACACCGCGGACCAGGTCTTCGCCGAGTACATCCGGCTGAAGTCCCATCCGCGCCAAGATCAGGACGATCCGGGGCGAGGCGACGATGACCTCCGTGGCAACGGTGAGGGCCGCGGCGAAGACCGCGACCGCGACCGCGACCGGGACCGGGACCGCGACCGGGACCGGGACCGGGACCGGGACCGCGGGTCGGCCGGCGGCCGTTACGGTCACGATGAGGGAGGACGGTCCTGATGCCGCCCGTCACTTTGTACCCGGGTGTCTACGTCACCGAGATCCCGAGCGGGATCCGGCCGATCACCGGGGTGGCGACCTCGATCACCGCGTTC
Organism: uncultured Actinomycetes bacterium; assembly: GCA_963742795.1. Lineage (GTDB taxonomy): Bacteria > Actinomycetota > Actinomycetes > Streptosporangiales > Streptosporangiaceae > Palsa-504. The sequence continues at coordinate 451,896 of CAVUNL010000026.1, read as the reverse complement.
CTCGGCCGCGCGCTGAAGGGCCCCGTGAACGATCCCGTCATGGTGAACGGCTTCGCCGACTACCAGCGGATCTTCGGTGGCCTGTGGATGCAGAGTACGGTCAGCTTCGCGGTGAGTGATTTCTTCGCCAACGGCGGCGGCCAGGCCCTGGTGGTTCGGCTGGCCAGCAGCGATGCCACCGCCTCGACGATCACGGCCGGCGGCCTGGCGCTGGCGGCGGCCAGCCCCGGCGCCTGGTCCGCTGGGTTGAGCGTCACCATCACCGCTGGCAGCACCGATCCGTACGTGGCGCAACGTTACGGCGTGCAGTCCTCAGACCTGTTCAACCTGACCGTCACCGACACGGTGTCGGGCGACTCCGAGACCTTCCCGAACCTCACCGTGCTCGCACAGGGCCGGAACGTGCAACATGTGCTGGAGGAGGACTCGGTCCTGCTCACCGTGGCCGGACCGCTGCCTACGACGACACCCGCACCGGGCACGTACACGGTCGGGACGGCGGGTACCGACGGCGGGACGCTGACCGACAACGACTACATCGGCGGGACCCTTCAGGCCCAGCATCAAGGGTTGTGGGCGCTCGACGAGGCCGACCTGTTCAACCTGCTCTGCATCCCGCCACCGACCCTGGACGACACGGACCAGACATCACCCGGCGTGTACTCGGCCGCGCTGAACTACTGCGTCACCCGGCGGGCCATGCTGATCGTCGATTCGCCACCCGACTTGACCACCGGCAACGCGATCGCGCAGCTCGGAACCCTCGGACTGACCGGGACTGCGGCCCGCAATGCCGCGCTCTACTTCCCGCGCCTGCGCGAGCCCGACCCCACGTCGGAGAACCGGCTGCGGACGTTCGTGCCTTGTGGCGCCGTCGCCGGGATCATGGCCCGGACTGACACCGCCCGCGGCGTCTGGAAGGCGCCGGCCGGCATCGACGCGACCCTGGCCGGGGTAAGCGACCTGACCGTCAACCTGACCAACGACGAAAACGGCGAGCTGAACCCGCTCGGCATCAACTGCTTCCGGACCTTCCCGGTTATCGGCCGGGTGGTCTGGGGATCCCGGACCCTGCGCGGGGCGGACGAGCTCGCCGATGAGTACAAGTACGTGCCAGTCAGACGGCTGGCCCTGTACCTGGAGGAGTCTTTGTACCGGGGCTCCCAGTGGGTCGTGTTCGAGCCGAACGACGAGCCCCTCTGGGCCCAGATCCGCCTGAACGTGGGAGCGTTCATGCAGGGCCTGTTCCGGCAGGGCGCATTCCAGGGAAGTACCCCGCAGGCCGCCTACTTCGTGAAGTGCGACGCCGAGACCACCACGCCGAACGACCAGAACCTCGGGCGGGTCAACATCCTGGTCGGGTTCGCGCCGCTGCGCCCGGCCGAGTTCGTGATCCTGCAGATCCAGCAGATGGTCCAAGCGCAGGCATAGGAGCGAGCGACATGGCCCAGTTCAGCGTCAACCCGACGCGGTTCGACCCCTACAAGAACTTCAAGTTCCGGGTGAAGTGGGACGGCCGCTACGTGGCCGGGGTCAGCAAGGTGGGCGTGCTCAAGCGCTCCACTGAGGTGGTCAAGCACCGGGAAGGCGGCGACCCGAGCAGCAGCCGGAAGTCGCCCGGGCGGACCGAGTACGACGCGATCACCCTGGAACGCGGCGTCACCCACGACGTGGCCTTCGAGCAGTGGGCGAACAAGGTCTGGAACTACGGTGCCGGCCTGGGCTCGGAGGTGTCTCTGCTGGATTTCCGCAAGGACATGATCATCGAGCTCTATAACGAGGCTGGCCAACTCGCCATCAGCTACAAGGTGTACCGCTGCTGGGTGTCGGAATGGCAGTCGCTGCCGGACCTCGACGGCAACGCCAACGCCGTGGCGATCCAGCACATCAAGCTGGAGAACGAGGGCTGGGAGCGGGACTACAGCGTCCCGGAGCCGAAGGAGACCAGCTTTACCGTTCCGGGAGCGTAGACCATGCGTGAACTGGGATCCCGCGAGCTGCTTACGCTCTGGGAGGCCGGTAGTACGCAAGACCCGGTGCGGCGGGCGGTGACCCTGCTGGCCGCGAGCCGTGGCAGGCCGACCGCGGAGGCCGCGACGATCGACGTCGGAACCCGGGACGTGCTGCTCGCCCGGCTGTTCCGGCTGGTGGCCGGCGACCAGACCCCGGCCTGCGCAGACTGCCCAGGGTGCGGGTCGGTGCTCGAGGTGCCGGTCAACGTGGCGGCGGTGGCCGCCCTTCCCGTGCACGAGCCGGGCGAGCGGCTGAGCGTGCTGGTAGACGGCGCCGAGGTTCCTTTTCGCCTGCCGACCACGGCAGACCTGATCGCGCTGGGCGGTTGGCCGCCCGATCGGGCGCGTGCCGCTCTGCTCTCGGCCTGCCTCGGTTTTGAGCCGGATGCGACGCCGGGGGCGGAGACGGAGACGGCCGTCGAGATCGCGATGGAGCGGGCAGCACCTGCCGGTGCCATCGACTTGCTGGTGCGCTGCCCTGCCTGCGGGCTGGATTCCTCGGTGCCGCTGGACGTGCCCGCGTTGCTCTGGGCGGAAATCGAGGCGCAGGCCTTCACGCTGATGCGGGACGTGCACGCGCTCGCCACGAGCTACGGCTGGACGGAGCCGGACGTGCTGGACCTTAGCCCGCGGCGGCGGGCGATGTACCTAGATCTGGCCGGCTGATGTCTGGATACCTCGACCACATGCTGGTCCGTGCGTTCGGGGGCGGCCCGGTCCTGCGGCCCCGGCCGCGGTCACGGTTCGAGCCGGCCACCGCGGGCCCGGCTGACCTCACTGTGTGGCCGGAGAGCAGGGACGCGATGCCCAGCGCGACGGCAGAGCCAGCCCTCGCGGCCGACCCGGCCTGGCCTCCCCTCGACCCGGAGCCGGGACTGCGGGAGGTTCCGAGGGCCGCGCCGGAGCCGTCGCCCGACGGCAGACGGGTGCATGCGCCGTCGATGGCGCGGCTCACCGCGGCCGGACCTGAGCCGTCTGGGGACGAGCAGACCGCTGACCCGTTCGGTATCAAAGAGCCAGATACCGAACGGACCACCGATGACCAGCCGCGTAAGGACCCAGCCGTCCGCTCGGTGAGCCAGGCCACGGCGGCCGACACCCGCGCCGACCTCCCGGCCGCCGCCGGGCCAGCGGGCCCGGCCATGCGCCGCCCCGGGGTCCGTCCCGCAGTCCGGCCGGAGCCGGGATACCCTGCTCCCGTCCGCCGCCCATCGCCGCCGCGCGCCGCCCCGGTGCCGGACCGGCTGCCCCGGCCGGCGCCGACGGGCCTGGCCGACCCGGCACCCGTAGTCACCGCTGCGCACAGCCGGTCCGCCCGGCCGCCGTCCTACCGGGCGGCCCGCCCGGCCCGCGCCGCGGACGGCCGACCCTCACCGGTTCCGACCGGCCCGCTGGTCCGCACCGGTCCGCCGATGACCGCCGGTCCGCCCGTCCTGGCCGCCTCTTGGGACGTCGCAGATGCGCCGGCCGGGGCCGCGCGATCCGCCGCGGCAGGTCCGCCTGAACCGGCGCGGTCGCCGGCTCGCGCCCATTCGGCGACCGAAGACCCGGCCGGACCGCCGGCCGTTGCCGATGCGCGGGATGCGGCCGGCCCGACCGACGTGACCGGCAGTCCGCCGACCGGCCTGCTCGCCCTCGCGGGCACGATCGACAGCGTGCTGCCGGAGGCGGCCCGGCGGCCCGCGCACATTCGGGATATCACCCCGGCACCCGTGGTGAACGTGACGATCGGCCGGGTGGAGGTGCGGCAGCCGCCTGCGCCGCCGCCTCCGCCGCCACCGGCCCGCTCCCCCGGTCCGCGGCCGCTGTCACTGGATGAATACCTCGAGCGGCGAAATAACGGTCCGTCGTGAGCAACTCCCTGGCCGTCGCAATGGTCACCGCGGCACTACGCAGGATCCTCGGCGAGGCGCTGGTGGCGGTCCCGGCCGGGGGCGTGGAGAACGCCCGGGTGACAACGCTGCGGCCGGACATGCTGACCGCAGCGGACGGGGACGCACGTGGGATCAATATCTTCCTGTATCAGGTGACCACGAACGCGGCGCTAGCCGGCAACATGCTGCCGATCCGGCGCAGTGACGGCAGCGTGCTCAATCGCCCGGAGCAGGCCATCGACCTGCACTACCTGCTCACGTTCTCCGGTGACGAGAACGCGCTTGAGCCGCAGCGGATGCTCGGCGCGGCGGTGACCGCGCTGGTGGCGGACCCGATCCTGGACCGGCAGCAGCTGCAGGCCATCATCGCCGCGGCCATCACCGACGACCCGACCACCTGGCAGCAGTTCTCCGACCTGCCTGACCAGACGGAGCTGGTCCGGTTCGTTCCGTCGCCGCTGAACCTCCAGGAGCTCTACAACCTCTGGTCGACGTTTTTTCAGATGCCGTACCGGCTCTCGGTCACCTATCAGGCCTCGGTGGTGCTGCTCGATGCCGACCTGACGGTGCAGCCCGCGCTGCCGGTGCTCACCCGCGCGGTGGAAGCCGCCGCGCTGAACATCCCGGCGGTGAGCAGGGTGATCGCGGATTCCGGGCCGACCGACCCCATCGTGCCCGGGTCGACGATCCGGATCGAGGGCGAGCGGCTGCGCGGTACCTACCTCACCCGCATCCGCGTGGACGACACCGAGACGCTCGCCCCGCCCGGCGGCGTCACGGGAACCCGGATCACGATGCCGCTGCCCGCGGCGACGCCGGCCGGACTACACAGCCTGCAGGTCCGGCACCCGCGCCTCGTCGGCACGCCACCCGAGGAGCGCGCAGGGGCCGAATCCGCGACCGTCCCCCTGCTGGTCCGTCCCGTGGTCGGCACGGTCACGACCGCGCCCGGCGCGGCCGGCGCGACCCAGGTGACGGTGTCCGTCCAGCCGCCGGTCGGGCAGTCCCAGCGGGTGCTGCTCTTCCTCAACGAGCGCCAGCCGCCCGCCGGTCAGGCCGGGCGCGGGTACGTCTTCACCGTCCCGCTGCCCGCCGCGGGCGCCCCGCCGACAACCGGCAGCGTCACCGCCACGGTGACCGGCGTGGTGCCAGGCACGTATCTCGTGCGGGTTCAGGTGGACGGCGCGCAGAGCGCCCTCACCGTCGGTCCGAACGGCAGCTTCGACGCACCTCAGGTTGTGATCTCATGAGCCAGGCGGCGGCCGCGCCGACCTTGGCGGACGGTTGGGTGCAGGCGAACCAGGAGTTCCTGGCCGCGGCGCTGGCTGTGCTGGCTGGGCGGCTGACCAGCGAGGACGTAGCGGACCGGGTGCGCCGCCGCGACCAGGTGCTCGCGCAGATGCCTGCACCCCCGGCGCTGCAGGGGATCGCCGAGGGGTTCGGCCTGTCCGGGTTCGAACGGGACACGCTGCTGCTCTGCGCGGGAGTGGAACTCGACAGCGCGGTCGCGTCCGCCTGCGCCAGCGCCCACGGCGATCCGGCCCGCCGGTACGCGACGTTCAGCCTGGCCATGGCGACGCTGCCAGACCCGCACTGGTCGGCGATCACGCCCGCGGCGGCGCTGCGCCGCTGGCACCTGGTGGAACCGGCTCACCCGGAGACCCCGACCACGAGCGTGCTTCGGGTGGACGAGCGGGTGCTGCACGCGCTGGCCGGCCTGAACTACCTGGACCCGCGGATCGCGTGCCTGGCCGATCCGCTGGAGCCAACGTCCCCGTTGTCAGCCTCGTTGCATGCGGCCGCGGATCAATTGGCGCTGTTGTGGTCCCGGCCTGGTGGCCGGCGGGTCCGGCTGTACGGTCGGCATGGCCCGGATCTGCGCGCGATGGTTTCGGCGGCGTCGGCGGGAATCGGCCTGCAGCCGGTCGTGCTGCGTGCCGTCGACCTGCCCGCCGCCGCCGCGGACCGTGACCTGCTGGCCCGGATCTGCGAACGGGAGTCGGTGCTGGCCGGGCGCTGCTGGCTGCTCGAGATCGACGATCCGGTCAGCGAGTCCGGGCAGTCCGCGCGGCAGTTCACCCGGCGGCTGAGCGGCCCAGTAGCGGTCGCCTGCGAGGTGCCGAGCGAGGAGGACGCTGGCTCTCCGGCGATTGAGATACCACCCGCGGAACCCGCCGAGCTGCGGGATATCTGGCGTTCGGCGTTGGCGTCCTCCGGCCCGGCCCTGGCGGGCTGGGCGAACCGGCTGGCCGGGCACTTCTCCCTCGGGGCCGCGGATATCAGGTCTATCGCCGCGCAGGCCCGGCCCGATGATCCCGATGCGGGGCCACAGCTGTGGGACGCATGCCGGTCCCTGGCCCGGCCTGCCCTCGACGGCCTGGCGCAGCGGATCATCCCCCGGGCCCGCTGGGAGGACCTGGTGCTGCCCGCCGTGCAAGGGCGACTGCTGCGCGAGATGACCAGGCACGTTCGGCACCGGATGACCGTCTTCGAAGACTGGGGCTTCGGCGCCCGCACCTCCCGCGGCAGCGGCGTCGCGGCGCTGTTCGCTGGGCCGACCGGGACCGGTAAGACGTTCGCCGCCGAGGTGGTGGCCCGGGACCTGTCTCTTGACCTGTACCGCGTGGACCTCAGCCACGTGGTCAGCAAGTACATCGGGGAGACCGAGAAGAACCTCCGCCGGATCTTCGACGCCGCGGAGAGCGGCGGCGCCGTATTGTTGTTCGACGAGGCGGACGCGCTGTTCGGCAAGCGCAGCGAGGTAAAGGACAGCCATGATCGGTACGCCAACATCGAGGTGAGCTACCTCCTGCAACGGATGGAGACCTACCGCGGCCTGGCCATCTTGACCACGAACCTGAAGGACGCAATCGACAGCGCGTTCTTGCGTCGGCTGCGTTTCGTGGTCCAGTTCCCCTTTCCCGACGCCGCCGGCCGGGCCGAGATCTGGCGCCGGATACTGCCGCCCGAACTGCCTACCGACGGCCTGGTCCCGGAGAAGCTGGCCCGCCTGGGGGTCTCCGGCGGCACGATCCGCAACATCGCGCTGTCCGCCGCGTTCCTGGCCGCCGAGGCCGGCCAGCCAGTCCGGATGCCGCACCTCCTCTTGGCTGCCCGTGCCGAATACGCGAAACTTGAGAAGGCTCTATCTGACTCGGAGGTCGCCGGGTGGATGACGTAAACGTCTACATTGACGAGCTGATCCTCGACAGCAGCGGCCGGGATGGGACTCCGACGGCGTCAGCACAGGTTCTGCGTCTGCTTCCCCAGCCTCAAGCCCGGCAGATCGCCGCCGCGGTGGACCAATCGATCGCAGCGGCGATCGAAACGGCGACCGGACCAGGTGCCCGATGACACAGGCCGTAACCGTAGTCGGAGAGCCGGTGGCGGGGTGATTCCCACGGCGGAGCGGGTCATGGCGGGTGCGCCGCCGGTGAGCACGCTGTCCGGACTCCGGTACGTCCAGCGCTGCGGTGGCGTCCAGTGCCCGCCCGGCACCTGCGACCACGACGAGGGCAAAACGATCAAGCACGCGGTACCTAACCACTTCTTCTCGCGGCTCGCGGTGCGCCCCTCCGCGCTCCAGCCAGCGTTCGCGCTCGGACCATCCGCAGACCGTTATGAGCAGGAAGCGGACCGGGTAGCCGAACTGGTTGCCGGACGCCAGGACTACGACGCGCCTGCGGCACTCGCGAGCCATCAGATCTCATACGTGCAGCGGGTGCGCGCCGGAAGCGAGCGGTCGGCGGTGGCTGGCCAGACCGACGAGGAGGCCGACGAGCAGGATGCGGTTCTCGCCAGCGCCGCGACCGCAACGCAGGAGCACGTCTCGCCCGCGATCCAAAGGCAGATCGCCGCAATGGGAGGAGGGCAACCCCTGCCGGAGTCTGTGCGGGCCTACTTCGAACCTCGCTTCGGTCACGACTTCCGCGCGGTCCGCATTCACACCGGCAAGACCGCGGGAGACGTCGCGCAATCGCTGGGCGCGCGAGCGTTCACCGTCGGCACCGATCTGGCGTTCGCTCCCGGGCAGTACGCGCCGGAGACCGGAACTGGCCGACGACTCCTGGCGCATGAGCTCACCCATGTCGTACAGCAGGGAGGCGGGGCGCCTGTGGCCGACGTGATCCAGCGGGCCGGAGACCCGGCGGCGATCCCACCCGGACTGGGCTGTCCCACAGATCTCACCGCCACCGCCCCGACCGGCACGGATCTGCTGTTCCCGGTGGGCGGGTTCGCCATCACCCCGGCCCACACCGCGGCGCTCACCAAGTTCGTCGCCGCGTGGGTCGCGGGCGGTGGCACGGACGATGTCATCGTCCACGGATACGCCAGCACGTTGGGCACAGATGCCAGCAACTGGATCCTGTCGTGCCAACGCGCGGAGGCTGCACAGGCGGAACTGATACGGCTCGGCATCCCGGCGGCAAAGGTCAGCGTGCTGGCCCACGGCGAAACATCTGAGTTCTCAGCGAGCCAGGACCCCAACCAGCGCGTAGTACTGCTGTCCCAGTCCGCGGGCCCTATCCCGCTGCCGATCGTGATCGGTACCCTCACTCCCCGGGACAACTTTGCCGGGCGCAGTAGTACCCGGTTCGGCGTTGGCGAGATCATCGATCTCAATTTCTTCTCATTCCCCGTCACCGGCGCCGCCGCGTTGGGAGGGCTGGAATGGCATCTGGTCGCGGGCGGCGGGGCGCTGGCCGGAGTCACCCCGGCCGGCACGGCGACGTACACCGCCCCGGCCGTGGCGGCCGGCGCGGTGCTCGAGCTACGCGTCGCCGCAGGCGCCACCGCGGGCCGGGTGATCTCCACGCACGCGATCACGATCGTCACACCCACCGGAGTGCGGATGACCGAAGTCCCTGGCACAGCGCCGGGTTTCGGGGCTCCGGCAGGTACCTGCGGCGCTGGATTCCAGGCCAATCCGTTCATCGAACCGCAAGACGTGTCGTTCCAGGGAGTCATGTTCGGCGAGGGCACTGTGGCGGCCGTGGTGACCCCGCCGGGCAGTTTCTGGTCAATTTACGCCGGCCGGGTACACGCGCTCGGCGGTCTGGTGGCGGGCGGGCCGGGGAACGCGGTAACCGGGACGCCGGTGCTCGGGGTGGACACCATTAAGACCTTCCTCGGCCCGGCCCACAGCATACTGGGGGTCTCTATTTGCGGTGCTTCGGACTTCCTCTGGGCGATCCCCTGGGAGTTCAGTGTGGGCGGCGGCCCGCGTACTCGGTTCGCGGTGGCCAATCATCACGCGACGTCCACTTTCTTCTGCGATGCCACAATCGAGAAGGCGCGGGCCTGCCCATTCTGCCGCACCATCAGTGGCGCCACCTGCTGACGGGCCTGATGCCGGTTATGCGACAGCCGACCGCTGGTGCCTGGTCCGAATCGGTCAACGGGCTCGCCGGGCGGCTGCGGCTGCAATTCGAAGACCTGCGGCCAGGCCTGCGGTGTGCGGTCTACCTGGATCTACGGAACCTGTTGCCGGTGCCAGTCGAGGTCATCAACCAGCCAGAGATCCGAGCCTACCTTCGCGACCGGGTCGGCCGGCCGGTCGACGCCTCAGCATTGGTAATGAGCGGCCCCGTCCCGTACGCTCACTGGGCGATGATCCCGTCAGAGTCCACGCTCGCCATTCGGGTAGACATGCAAACCGCGGGTGTGCCGACCGGGGAGCAGGGCCGGGCGCTTATCGCTCTCGGCGGTAAGGCCTGGGAGGTCGGCGCGGGACAGTACGTGCTGAGCGTGGATCTGGTGTTCCCGGCGCATCCGGACGGTCCGGCACACCAGTGGGTAGGCCACATGGACCTGCCACCGGTGGCGATAGTGATGGATTGACCGGAAAAGACTCTGCCATGGGGCACGGGAACGGCAGCCCTGCAACCGGTAACGAGCGTGTGACGCTCCCGTGGCTAGCATTCTGAGATGCAACCGGTACACGCCGCAGGCGATGACCGGGCTGTTCTCGATACCGCGAACCATTTGGGGGCGCAGCCAGATGTGGCTGGATGCGCCAGCATTGACGCCAGCAGGCCGCGCGAGGCGATTCGAGCCGGCATCGGCGTCGCGGAGTCGTCCGCCCTTTCTGGCTTCGCAGTGGCGGTGGCGGGGTGATTCCCACGGCGGAGCGGGTCATGGCGGGTGCGCCGCCGGTGAGCACGCTGTCCGGACTCCGGTACGTCCAGCGCTGCGGTGGCGTCCAGTGCCCGCCCGGCACCTGCGACCACGACGAGGGCAAAACGATCAAGCACGCGGTACCTAACCACTTCTTCTCGCGGCTCGCGGTGCGCCCCTCCGCGCTCCAGCCAGCGTTCGCGCTCGGACCATCCGCAGACCGTTATGAGCAGGAAGCGGACCGGGTAGCCGAACTGGTTGCCGGACGCCAGGACTACGACGCGCCTGCGGCACTCGCGAGCCATCAGATCTCATACGTGCAGCGGGTGCGCGCCGGAAGCGAGCGGTCGGCGGTGGCTGGCCAGACCGACGAGGAGGCCGACGAGCAGGATGCGGTTCTCGCCAGCGCCGCGACCGCAACGCAGGAGCACGTCTCGCCCGCGATCCAAAGGCAGATCGCCGCAATGGGAGGAGGGCAACCCCTGCCGGAGTCTGTGCGGGCCTACTTCGAACCTCGCTTCGGTCACGACTTCCGCGCGGTCCGCATTCACACCGGCAAGACCGCGGGAGACGTCGCGCAATCGCTGGGCGCGCGAGCGTTCACCGTCGGCACCGATCTGGCGTTCGCTCCCGGGCAGTACGCGCCGGAGACCGGAACTGGCCGACGACTCCTGGCGCATGAGCTCACCCATGTCGTACAGCAGGGAGGCGGGGCGCCTGTGGCCGACGTGATCCAGCGGGCCGGAGACCCGGCGGCGATCCCACCCGGACTGGGCTGTCCCACAGATCTCACCGCCACCGCCCCGACCGGCACGGATCTGCTGTTCCCGGTGGGCGGGTTCGCCATCACCCCGGCCCACACCGCGGCGCTCACCAAGTTCGTCGCCGCGTGGGTCGCGGGCGGTGGCACGGACGATGTCATCGTCCACGGATACGCCAGCACGTTGGGCACAGATGCCAGCAACTGGATCCTGTCGTGCCAACGCGCGGAGGCTGCACAGGCGGAACTGATACGGCTCGGCATCCCGGCGGCAAAGGTCAGCGTGCTGGCCCACGGCGAAACATCTGAGTTCTCAGCGAGCCAGGACCCCAACCAGCGCGTAGTACTGCTGTCCCGACCCTCTCCCTCTCCGCCTCCCTCCCCCTCTCCGCCTACCGTGCGAACAGTTAAGGTTTGGGTTCATTCGTTCATCCCGATGGCCAGCGTGGTGGACCCATTCGGCTATTGCTATGCTGGCGATAGTCGTGGCTTCAGTAACGCTATTCATGCTTCTTACCGGACTCATCAGGAGATCGAATTTGAAGTGATAACGGGACGGCCGCTCATAAATTGGAGCGACACTGGCACGACACACGAACTCGATAGTACCTGCACGCGAGTTATAGGCGTCGCTAAGGCGTCCACTGCTGGGCTAATAAACACCGTCGTCTCACATGCACCGACGAAGTTCGATATCATGTTCGTCGGATCCGCCAAGAACCCAAGAGCATGGTATGCGTGCGATATCGATCTTAATCTCACGGTGAGTGTGGATACGATCGCGCGCACATGCACTGTCAGTGGTGCACACGATGGTTTTCCCGCTTACGAGGTATACGTTACCGCTAATGGCGGAGCGGGCGTGTCCGCTTATATGTACGATCCAGTAGCGGCTGGTGAGGGCCCAACAGCTCTTTGTGGAGGGCTGGACAAGACCGCAGCCGGGACCGCGGCGTTCTGACCCGAATGGAGATCAGCGGCCAAGTCCGGCTCTCATAGCGGGAACGCCTCCGGGAAATCGGGCAGTGTAGTGACGGCGGGGGTGTCGGTGTCATCGGTGAGGATGCCGTCCACCGGCTGGCCGGCGGCGAGGCGGTTGCTCGCCTCGGTGGCCGGGTCGGCGGCCGGGACGACCTCCACCGTAACGCTGGCCGCATTGGCGAGCGCTTCGGCGATCTTGGCTGCCGCCGCGGCGTACGGTTCGGCCACGATCAGCGTCAGCCGCCGCTGATACCCCCGGCTGCGGAAGGCGTTGCCGGCCGCGCGTCGTGCCGCCGTCAGGTTCTGCGCGGGCTGGGCACTGACCTGTACGCCGGCCCCGACGGCGGCCCGGATCTCATCACGGGAGACGGCACGGGCCATCATCTCTCTGGCAGACGGCAACTGCAGCCTGCCTTGGAGGTGCGGCACGAGTACCAGGTTCTTTACTTCGGGCACCAGCCAGAACCACTGCGCGTAGCTCGCGCCGCCGGTGAGGTGGCGGTCGACGGCGAGGTGGCAGAGCACACGGTCGGCGTGGACCTTGGTCACCACGGCGAACAGGTTGGCCAGCAGGCCCTGGCTCGTGTCGGCGGCTGTCCAGGTCACCGCCTGGGGGTCGCCTGCCGCCAGGCCCGCCTGGCCGGCCAGGGCGAGCGGCATAGTGCCGACCACCGCGGTGCCCCACAGAGCCTGGTCCGCTCCGGACAGCGGGTACGGCATATCGAGGGTGATGTTTAGGACTGGTTGCCCGGTTACCGCCGCTGGGTTCGGCGGCCGGTCCAGCTGTACCGTCAATCCGCTAGCGAGATCGGCGACGGCCAGCTCGCCGTCGTTCGGCAGCGGTGCGCCTGAACTGGTGACCACCTGCATAATCTGAATGCCCTGGTCAGTGGCCACCCCGGCGACGAACGTCAGCGGCGTGGCCGACGGGTCCGGTGCGGCGCCGGCCAGGAGCGTCGCGGCCAGGGTCTGCACTGGGACCTCATCGCCAAGGCGCCACCAGCATGTCGCCGAGCCATCCGGGGCCACGGTGGTGATATCCGAGCTCGTCGCGCCGCCCGCCAGGCCGGCTTTGGCCGGTGCCACCGCTCCAGAGGTCACCGAGAACCGGACCACCGCGCCGAGGACCGGGTCGCCGCAACCGGTGCTTACCCGCACTGTCACGGGCTGGGACAGGTCCGTACCGGTCAGGCCGTCCTGCCCGTCACCGCCCGCCGGGACCAGGGCCGCGGCCGCGGCCAGGGCGTGGATCGCGTCCTGTGCGGTGTCCTGGCCCGCCATCCGCGCGCAGCCAGCCGGGTCGAAGCTGACGTCGGATGCGAGCGTGAAGGCGGCGGTGAAGTCGATCAGCGGGTCGGCCGGGATCCCGTCCGGGCCGATCCAGCGGGCGGTGACCCGCTGGACGGGACGCCCGGTGTCATCCGCTGGCCGCCACCAGCACCGGGCGACACCGTCCCCATCGGCGGTCACGTCCAGGACGGCAGCCGCGGATCCGGCCAGGTCCGCGGAGCTGAGGGCCAGCCGTCCGTCGGAGTCGGCCGCCTCGAACCGCACGACCGCATCAGGCACGCCGGCGCCGCGGCGCGTCACCGACACCTCAAGCGGCTGCGGCAGCGGATTCCCCGGCAGCACCCGCTGGGCGTCGCCGCCGCTGTAGCCGACCTCGACGGCCGCGGCAAGCTCGGTGATCGGCGGGAAGACCGGGCCGTAGTTGGTCGTGACCGTCCACGTTCCGTCTGGCGATAGCTCAAGCGCGGCGATGTCGGCGTAGGTGTGCCAGATCCCCTCGGCTGACTCGTAGGCCGGGCCGTCCTTGCCCTGCGGCCAGTCCACGTTCCCGGCGAGCCCCGGTACGGAGGAGACACCCTCCAGGTTCGCGGTCCTGGCCGGTATAAGCCAGTAGTCCCCAGTACAGAAACCGGTGCCCGAGAACTGGATCTGGACACCGCTCTCCAGCCCGATCCAGTCGTCCGCCGTGGCAGGCAGAGTCACCGTCGACGCGCCGGATTCCCACCGCCGTACGATCGCGCTGGAATCGAAGTCATCCGGCGGCGCCTGGCCGCCGTACCAGTCGGCCACGGTCACGGTGTCGCCCTGCACGTGCCCGATGCTGCCCAGGAAACCGGGCTTCCCCTGTAGCACCAGTTCGGAGTTGGTGACCTCCACCCAGCCCTTGTCGAACGACAGCCGACCGTCCCGGCCGATCGAGTCGAGGACGAGGTCGTTACCGTTCTTCTTCAGCAGCCGGGCCGTCACCGAGCCGTTCTCCCTGGACCAAAGGAACGTGGCCGTTCCCGGGTCGCCGTGGTCGCGGATCTCCACCCGGTAAAGCTGGTTGTCCAGGCGCCGGTAGCCGGTGCCGGTGGGGGCATCACACGGGCTGGTCACCGGTCCGGAAGCGGCGGCTTGGGCACGCAGTTGCCCCGAACCGATCCTGGGCGGCAGCGGGAACGCCTTGGGCCGCACCCGCGCCTGCCAGACCGTCTTGGTCCGGGTGGCCGTGTCCGGGCCACCCAGCGCCACCTCGCGCAGCGCCGGATTCTCCACCGTGGTGATGAGCCTGTGCCACACGTCAAGGAATGCGATGTAGTCCCCCGGGCCTGATGACAGCTCAACGCCAGGCAGATCAGGCTGTGCGTCGAGCGGGATGAAATCCTCGTTCTCGCAGAGGATCCCGTGTACGTAGTAGCGGCCCGGTGAGATCTGCAGCTTCCCATCCTTGGACACGATCGCCATCCCGGCGGCGTGTTCCGGCGCGCCATGCGGGCCGATCGTATCCTCCGCGACCAGCCGGTCCAGGTACGCCTGCAGCAGCACCTGCTCGTTCCAGTCCGCGTCGAGCTGGACCCGGCCCTGCTGCTGCAGCACTCCCCGGTAGTGGTTGCGCGGGCGGAATGCCTGCCGGGTGAAGTCGCCCTTCATCGTGCTCACCTCACGTCGCGAAGAAGACCCCGGCCTCGAGCCCGAAGCGCAGGTACGCCGTGAGCTGCGAGGTCAGGTTGGCCAGTCGCAGGGACTGCTGGAGGAAGTGATAGGCGCCCATCTCGCCCTCGTCGTCGGCGCCCGTGGTGATCTCGGCCGGGCAGCTAGGCGCGAGCTGGCCGAACGCTGGGTCGGCCGGCTGGTCCGAGGTGAAGCGGGGTGCTACCGTGTCCGCGGCTGCGGGGTCCGCCGGCTGGCAGTGGTAACGCCGCGGGGTGCGCGACCCCGGGGCCAGGTAACTGAACCGCACGCATCCGTCCTGCACTTGCCGGACGTCGGCCGCGCCGCAGAACAGCGAGTTCCCCGCGGTCAGGATGCGCGCCAGCGAGGGCCCGAACAGCGTGCAGCCCTGTACGTCCACGCGTGCGTCGGCGGCGTCCAAGGCCTGCGCGTGATCGGACAGCAGGGTGTCCGCGAGGCTCAGCGACGGCACTCCGGGCAACGTCAGCCCGGCCAGGACGCTGCGAAGTACCCGGACCGCCAGGTGCGGGTTACCGCCGACGGTGACCCGGCCCGCGGTCAGGGTGCTGTCGGCGAGCACCAGGGTGCCCAGGTCACCGGGCTGGACCTTCAGGTCGCCCTCCACCGAGATCCCGTCGAGGAGGAATTCGCAGCCCGCGCCGCTGGCCCCGGTGACCTGAATGCTGCCGACCAGATGCGGCCGGAGTCCCCGTGCGGACTGGGGCAGGACATCGAGCCCGAGCGCGGGCGTACCCGGGTCGGCGCCCGGCCAGTCCGCCGCGACGAGCAGCAGCCGGTCGCCGGCCGGGATGACCACCTGCAGATCCTCGGCGTAGGTGGCGCTGTCGGTCACCGCGATCACCCCGATCTGGCCGGGAGTCACGTCGGTGCGCGCGTTCCACAGCCGCAGCGCGTCTCCCAGAGTGGAGACGGTGCGCCCAGGCACCGGCGGCCCGTCCTTGGACACCTGGACCGACCAGTCGACGGGCGGCGCCGGGTCGGTCAGGTCGAGGGCGCTCGCCAGGGTGGCCCGGCGGTCGTGCGGGCCGGCACCGACGTCGCCCGGGTAGCCGTACGAATAGTCGACCTGCACCCGCTGCGGGGCCGACGCCGACGGCAGCATGATCCGGCCGAGTACAGGGTCCACTGCCACGTTGCCATCGTCGGCCGGGGCCCAGTCGCTCAGGTCGCGGCAGGTCAGGCGATCGGGGGTGATCTTCTGGCCGTCCAGCGAGATCCGCAGCGCGGGGCTGGGTTCGGCCAGGAACACCAGGTGCTGCGGCGGGGTCAGCTCCCGGATCAGGGCCCGCCGACGCAACGGCGCGGGGACGTCCACCTCCTCGGCCAGGTGGGTCACGGTATCCGTCTCGGTTCGGGCCTGGTGAAACAGCGGTACGTCGCGGCCGACTGGATCGAACGTCCAGCCGGGACCGGTCTGCCGGGCGTCTCCGCCCGTCACCGGGTACGCTCCCAGCCGCCATAGGTACACGCCGATATCCGGCAGGTTGTACCGTCCGCGGCCGATGTCGATGTGCCGCACCTCGCCGGTCCGGGCGGTCTCATCGAACGGGGTACCGGTCAGAGCCAGCCCGTCGGCGTCCCGCAGGTCGGCGGTCCGGGCGGCGCCGGGCCGTACGTGATCCAGATGCTGGGTGAGGCTGAGCAGCCGGTAATACTCGACTACGTGGGCAGGCCATCCGGTGACGTCCCCGGCCACCTGTTCGATAACGCCGGGAGTGCCCTTCCGGCGCCGGTACCGGATCGTGTTCGCCACCAGCTTGCGCAGGCCGGCGGCACCGGGTACCGGGCGCAGGCCCTGTACGCCGAGCAGGTCGCCGATGTACGGCAGCACCCACTCCGCACAGGTCTCGACGAACCAGTCGTCGTAAAGCCCGTCGACGTCATCCCGGAGCTGCGCCAGTTCGGTCTCGGTCACCTCGAGCAGCGCCTGCAGCGGCAGGCCGCGCTCGGCATCCCTGAGCCGGTGAATGACCGGGAGCAGGTCATATACCGGCCGCTGGTCGCCGCCGGCCACGCTCACGGTGTCCACGCCCCTACGTCGGGCTGGCCGGGGGCGAGCGTCAGCAGGCCGGCTGGCTGTACCTGGCCAGGGTGCCCCGGCGCCGGCTGCGCGTCCGGAGCCGACAGTACCTCTACTACCGCCGGATCACCCGGCTGCGGTGGAGGATCGGCTAGCCGCAACTCGGTCAGCCTGGCCGCCACCACGCCGTCTACGGCCTGGGTGGCCGCGATGACCGCCGCGGCCGTTACTGGCTGGCCGAAGGCCAGCTGATCGGCGGAAAAGCTTGCCTCGAGGGCCTGGAGCACCGCCGCTTGCACGTCGGTAAAGAGCCGGGCCGGGTCGGCCAGGACCTGGACCGCAAGCCGGAAGCCGACCGAGGTGAAGCTTTCCGCCTGCACCGCGGGCGCCTGGTCCCGGACCGTATCCAGGGCGCCGAGCAGATCGTCGATCGTAGGGTTCTGCACCGCAGTCCCGCCGGGTCCGGCCACCGTGATGAATACCGTGGGCACGGCCGTGCCCGGCAGCGATATCGCGCGCGCCTTGGCGATCCCGCCGAAGCTCCGTGCGTAGTCCTCGTAGTCGGCCAGCGACACCACCCGGTCCAGGGTGAGCACGGTAAGCGGCGCGTTGGTCCGGGCCTCCCCCAGGGTTTCCGGCGCTTTCGCGCCGCCCGAAGGCAGCGGGTTGTCCACCGTGGCCACTCCGAGCGGACGCTGCGGCAGCAGGGTCAGCGCATCGGAGTCAACCAGGCCGTCCAGGCCTATCCCGCTGCGGTAGCGGGCATGCACGTTCTCCTGCCCGGTTGGCAGGCGGGCCCCGTGCATCCCGTCCCCGAAGATCACCGTCGCGGTGGCGTCGTCGGCGATCCGGACCACGTAGACCCGGTCGTGCGGGCCCGCGGGGTACAGCGACGGTACCTCGGTCCACAGCACGCCGTCCACCCGGATCTCCAGCGAATCCGCCACACCGGACGGCGTCTTCGCCGCGACGTGCGTCAGGTTCGGCTTGCGCAGCGTGAACTGCTGGTTCGAAGCGGTCCCGTCGCCACTGCCGAGCACCTCGTCCGCGACGGTCTCGCCGTGCGTGGCGAGGACGACGTTGCCCGCGATTCGGACCGACTCCCGGGCCAGAGGGCTGGACAGGTCGTTTGTCAGCGTGACCGAGATATCCGCGACGCTGTTGACCTGGTTCGGCTGGACCACCGGCACGCCGTCCGAGAAGCCGGTGATCAGAACCGGCTGCCCGGCGGCGAGCGGGGCGGGCGCAGCCAGGTCGAGCCCGCGCCCGGCCACGGTCCCGCCGATCGGTGCCTGTGCGAGGGTCAGCTGGCGCGTGGCTGCGTACACGGTGACCTGCCGCCGGTCGAACGTCGCCAGACCGGTACTCCGGTCCAGCGTGACGTAGCTGCTCTTGGCGCTGATCGCGAACTTGGCCAGGCCGGAGGGGACCGCATTCTTGACCCGGTACAGCTGCGGGTCGGCGGCGGGCTGACGGAGCACAAGGAATGAATTCGCGGCGATGGCGGGGTACACCGCGTCCAGGTACATCGCCCCGCCGCTCATAGGTTGCAATGCGTCCAGGCCGAACTGCGGCCACTCCGGGTCGCTCATCTTTGCACCACCGCCGGCCTGAGTGGCGTATGCGTTCCGGTAGGCATCCGGCAGCGTCGCCCAATCGGGCGCGTTGTAGCCGAACATCGCCGCGCGCACACCGAACGCGTACACCTCGGGCTTCGTGAAGTGATTCGTGAACCCATCGTCCCAGGTCACGAGCGTCGCTGGTGCCGCGTCCGGAGCTGTGGCCGGCTGCGGAGCAACCGAGCGCAGCACACGGAACTCGAACGCGGCCGGCACCGCAGGCGGGTCAGTGTGCTCGACGACGAGGATCGGGTCGCCGGGTCGCAGCCCGGTCGTAAGCCCATCCAGGTAGAGCTGAATCAGCCCCGGGCCAAGGACCTGTGCCTCGCGGGTGCGCAGCGAGAGTTCGTTCAGCGCGGCGTCGGCAGTGAACTCCTGCCCGGTCTCGAAAGGCTGGGGCAGCTTGCCCTGAGCGGGCACGCTGAGCACCTTAGTGCCCTGCGGGATCACCGCCGTGCTGGGCGCCGCCGGGCCGGGTGCCGGGGCGGCCGCCGCCGGGACCTGCATCCGGAAGTCCAGGTAGGCTGCCGCGGCGACGCCGGGGCGCAGCTCGTAACCGATCGCGCGGGCCAGCTCGAGGACGGACCTGAGCTCGGTGGCGGTGCGCAGGAACCCCTCGTTAGCGATCCGTTCTTGGTAGAAAGTGACGATGTCAGCCACCGTGGCCCAGGCGTCGAGCAGGGCGATCGCGGGGTCATCGGTCGCGGTCGGGTCCAGCTGCGGCAGCTGACTGCCGAGGGCGGCGAGCATCCGGCGCAGGATCGCGCCGTGGGTGCCGCTCCGGTAGGCGATCGCAGCAAGCCCCGGCGGATTGCCGACGTCTGGGGCCGCCGAGGTGATCCCGCAGCAGCCGCAGTCGGCCGTATCCTGGCACACCGTCACAGCCCTCCGGTCATGTCGAAGCTGATCCGCCCCGCCGCCGGATCAATGGCCTCGCTATCGCAGCGGGCGACCTCGAGCCGATCCATGCCGATCAGGCCGACGGCGAGCTCGCCGGCGGACGGCTGGCCGAACCGCTGGAACGTCACCGCATCCGCCCAGGCGACCCCCGCGACCGCCATGGCCGCGGTGATCACCCGGCTGAGATAGACCGGCGTGGCGAACGTGAAGTTGCCAGGGTGGAAGAAGCCGCGGCCGCCGCCCGGCAGGTCCCGGGTCGAGAACGCCTGGATCAGGGCCAGCTTGACCGTTCCGCGGAAGTAGCCGGGCGCGAGGTAGACGGTTAGCGCGATGTCCAGCGGCACGTACGCCGGGGGCTGCACCACGACGTCGCTGCCCGCCATGCGGTAGGGCTCGAGCTCGGCGGTCAGTTCGGCGCGGAAGGCGGGGTCCGCGCCGATGCCGCCCTGCCGGTCGACGGCGACAAACTCGGTGTACCAAGAGCCGGTCCAGCGCCTGGTGCCCACCGCGCGCTGGACTCGCGGGTCGCGCCCCGCCGCGGCCGCATAGTCATCGTCGGTCACCGCTCGCTCCTGGACCCGGAACGCCTGCGGGGCGAACTGCCTCACCTGTTCGATGGGCTCGGGCTCGGCACCGCCGCTTGCGGGCATGGGGTTTCGGACGTTCACCCCGGGCACGGCCGAGACCGGAACGGTCAGCACCTCCCGGCCGACATTCCCCGCGGTGCCGCCGCCGACCCGGTACGACGCGGTGAACCGCTGTCCCGCCATAGGTTGACGCCCGGAGACGTCGTCGCCAAAGCGCAGGTGCACCGTGCCGTCGTCGTCAGGCTCGGCGACGTAGTCAGAGGCGAACCGGTCGCTGGACAGCAGGTCCCGCTGCAGGGTCCAGTCCTCCCGGCCGTCGGTGAGCCTGGTCATGTCCGCGAGGGCGTCCCGCGGGTCGATCACCAGCGCCCGGGCGGCGGCCAGCGCTCGGGACGCGGTATCGACGTAGGGTAGCGCCCAGGCCAGGCCGCGGCTGCCGAGTGCGGGGGAATACCGGCCCTGCGCGGGAACCTCGAAGGGCACGACCGGTTCGTCCTGGACCAGCGAGCCGTGCCCGGCCAGAACGACGTTGCCGCGTGCCACGGCCGCCCCTATATCACCCTGGCACCGGCCGAGCGGGAACCTCCACGCGCACAGCGGGAAGGGCAGCTGGTCCTCGTCGTACCAGGTGACCTCCACCACGTGGGTATCGGTGACCGGGTCGTAGCCGTCCACCGGGTCGGCGGACAGGCGGACCGGCCAGCGGTGCGTCTTATCTGGCGGCTCCTCCAGGCCGGCGCCGTGAACCTCTTCCAGGACCAGCACGTCGCCCTGGGCCAGGCCCAGCCCGGCTACCGTCCCGACCAGGGTCGCGGCGGTCGCTCCGCGCGGCAAGCAGCAGCGCTGCTGCCCCCAGGTGTAGATGTCGATCGCGTTCCTGGCGGCGAGCGGGGTGGAAGCGTGCAGCGTATGGAAGACGATGCTGCTGTCGGCGGAACTGACCTGCCAGCCGACCGGGATCATGTCCGGTACCGACTCGCCAGCCGGCGGGCATCCCGCGCGGCGCGCGAACGCGGCGGAGACGTTCTCGTCCACCTCGAGCACCAGCCAGGCGCGCGCGGCAGCGCCCTGGTGCATGATGTAGTCCAGTAGCCGGGCGTGCCTGGCCACTGACACCCGGCGGCGGGCCGTGCCGAGATACGCCTCGGCGGATACCGCGTCCTGCGCCGCCGCGAGCAGATCGCCGAGGTAGGCGAAGATTTCCACGATCGTCACACCGGTGTCCGCTGCGTTCCGGTCGGTCCAGGCCGGCGTCACCGTGGACAGCCT
The DNA here is from genome assembly GCA_963742795.1 of uncultured Actinomycetes bacterium. Lineage (GTDB taxonomy): Bacteria > Actinomycetota > Actinomycetes > Streptosporangiales > Streptosporangiaceae > Palsa-504. The sequence goes on along the minus strand of CAVUNL010000026.1, from coordinate 430,793 downwards.
GTCGAGCAGCAACTGGCGCAGTCCGGCGTAGTCCCGGCTGAGGTAGTCGATAACGGGCTCGGCGACGCGGTCCGGCGGACAGGGCGGGACGGCGGGGCAGTCCAGGTCGGTGTCACAGTCCAGGCCGAAACCGAATCCGGCCTCGGCCAGGCACGGGTCGAATTCCGCGGCGTCCGGGTCCGCGATCACCAGCTTGTAGGGGGAAAGGTCGCCGGGGGAATCCGTCCGGACCACGAGCAGAGCCGGATCCGGGTGATCGCCGGCGAACTGCTCGACGTCGGCGGCGGAGGCCTGACCGATCGCGGCCAGGTCGGCTAGCTGCGGAGCCGGGGCGGCCCAGGTCACCTGGACCGGGCGGTTCGGCGGCAATGCGGCGGCCTCCACCCGGACCCCGTCACCACGCAGCCCCGGCGGCAGCGGGCGCAGGCAGCGCACCAGCAGGGTGCGGTAGCCGGGGATACCGGGATGGCCTGTGTCGACCTCCACGTCGTCGATGCCGTTCAGCCGGCCACCGGCCAGCGTGTCCTGGCGCCGCCCGTCCGGGTCATCGCACGCGTACCTGGCCAGCGGGTCCACGGCCGTCACACCGGCCTGACGAAGACAGCGGTGCGGGCGTCGGCCGACGTACGCGGCCGGTACCTGACCGCGACGATGAGCGTCGAGTCCTGGCTGTCGACCTGTACGGCTTGCACCTCGACGACGTCGGCCAGCCATTGCTGCAGCGCGGACTGTACCAGGAACTGGGTGGCCGCCGCCACCTCGGCCCCAGCGGGCTCAAAGACCAGGCGCAGTATGCCGCTGCCGAACGTCGGCCGGTTCACCCGTTCGCCTGGCGCGGTGAACAGCACCTGCTCGACCAGGTCGCGCACGTAATCGTCGTCGTCCGTGCTGGCGGTCCGGCCGCCGCCGCCGACATGGAACGGGTAGTCGATGTGCATAGCTCAGCTCCCCTGCACGCGAAGCTGGGTGACCACTGGACTTAGCGGTGTCCCGGTCGGCACACAGATCGCGATGCTGTCGGTGAGCAGTGCGGGTGAGCCTTCGATCAGTACCCTGGTCGCCCCCATGACCCACTGAGCGGTGATGCACGGGCCGCCAGCGACCGGCGGCAAGGTGCAGCCCGCAACGGTGTAAGGGACCGGCAGCATTACCGCGGGCGTGCCGCCGAGCTGGACCCGGGTACTGGGCACGGTGGGGAGGGCCTGGCCGGCGTGCGCGCAGAGCACGGTGGCCTGAGCATCCAGCAGCGGTCCGCTCATCAGATCACCTTCAGCGCATCGTCGTTGAGCGAGACCGACACCGGGTCGAGCTTCACACTGGCGCTTCCGGTACTTATCTCGATCCCGGACGAGGTGAGCGCGATCTTGATCGGGACGGCGACCGCGGGAGATGACACCTCCAAGGTGACCCCGGCTCCACCGGGCAGGTCATCGACCGTGAGGGTCAGCCCGTCGGTCTTCAGCATCTTGGTGGAGGCCACCGAGGGCTGCACCGGGACTTGCCCCTTGCTCCAGAAGCAGCCGACCCAGACCGGGTGATCCGGGTCGCCGCCCTCGAACTCGACCCACACGTCTGTCCCCTCTGGCGGAACGGCGAAGAACCCTACTCCCGGACCGGCGTACGGGCTAGAGGGCAGTGCCCAGGCCAGCCGACCGTCGCCGAGAACAGCCGGGCATGTCACCTGGATCCGGCCAAGCTGCATCGGGTCCGAGTTCGCGGCTACCTTGCCCCGGTACCTACCGTAGTGACGCTCTGTCACGGCTGCACCGCCGCCAGGGTAGACCCGCTGCCGTCTCGGGTGAGGGTGAAGGACTGGGTGTACTCGCCGCGCCTGATCTGATGGCTTACCTGCTGCACGTACCAGAGCCCGTCGTGAGTCCAGCCGGCGCCCCGCAGCCCGACCAGGCCGCGGGCGGTGAGCAGGTCGCCGTAGCTCAGCGCGTCCAGGGTCCCGGTCGCGGTTACCGAGTCGGTCGACGCGTCGGCCGTACCCTGCGCCCGAGCGAGCGCCTGGCTCGCGGTGAGACCGCTGCCGCTCATCAGCGTGGTCCGGGTTGATGGCAGGGTCTGCCAGTCTGGCTGCGCGGACAGCGGCACCCGCAGGCTGGCGGCGCTGGCCACCGCCACGGCCTGGTCGCTGAGCGGATCCTGGACCACGCCGCGGACCTTGGTGGGGGCTAGGCCGTTGGCGCGGAAGGAGATCCGCTCCACGTTTGTCTGTGCGCCCATGTCGACGGTGAGCGCAGGCTGCGGGGGGCCCGATCGCACCGGCGGGCCCCAATACACAGTGTTCGTCATCGGCACCGGGCCGGGAACTACGTAACAGACGAAGCCGAACCGGGCCGCCATCGTATTGAGGTACGCCAGGTCGGTGCCGCGCTGGACCGGGATCCGCTCGATGGGGGTCGGCGAGTCGACCAGCGGGGGTGGCGTGACCTGCGGGATCAGGCCATAAGTGGGATAGGACGCGATCAGCAACGTGGCGATGACATTCTCGGCCTGGGCCGGGTGCTCGACGTTCTTCTCCTCCAGGTCCATCATCACGCTGACGTCTTCGCCAGTGACAGTGAGTGTGCCGCTACCCGGCAGATCGCCCGGCATCAGCTCCCGGTGCGTCATCACGCCGTCCATGAGCACCTTCGGCGGGCCGCCGAACGCGACCAGCAGCACCACCCGGTTGAAGAGCTTTAGTTCCGGCTGGCTGAGCAGCGAGTAGTCGATGCGGTCGGCCGAGCCCGACCGCCCGGCCGAGAAGACCAGCTGGAAGCCGGACCGGCCGCGGTCCGATGTGGTGACCTCCACATGGTCCAGCGCGTCCAGCAGCGCCGACGGGGCCGGTACCGGCAGGGTCGGGCCGATCAGCAGAGTAAGGGTCGTGGTCAGCGGTGCCATCGCATCGCTCCTCACGCCTGCGGGACCGGGATCCGGATCAACTCGCCGATCCGGTCGTCGGAGCACAGGTCTTCGGGATGGATCACCGGGTTGGCGTCGCAGACGCGCCAGAACTGGGTCGGGTCATTGAACTGAGCCGCGGCGATCAGGTCCGGCCGGTCACCGCGTACGACCAGGTGCTCGGCCAGCAGCGGCAGGCTGTCCGGCTGCGGCGGGAACCGGCGCAGCAAGTAGGTCACGTCGCGCTGACCGCCGACCCCATCTGAGATCATGACGGTAGCCGTTCCGACGCTCGCGTACCTGCTTCCCGGAGCCAGCACCTCATACCCCCAGTGACAGTTGGCCGGTGATGCTCGTCCCAGTCGTGGCCGCGGCCCCGCTGCCCAGCTCGGCCATCACCTCCTTGGTCACCTGGTACGCCAGGAACAGGTGGTAGCCGGGGTTCGTGGTCTCGAGATCGCTATAGGACAGGACCCGCAGGCCCAGTTGCACCCGCGCCCGGATCGGGTTCAGGTTCGGGTCGTAGGCCTGCTCGGTGATCGAGAACTGGGTGAGCCGGACCGGCACCACGCGCCTGGTACCCCAGATAAGCAGGGTCAGCGGCGCCTCGGCTGAGACTAGCTCGATCGAACCCGCAGCGGCCAGCGCGGCGTTCGCAGCCACCACAGTGCTCTTCGGGTAAAGCAGCATCTCCAGGCAGGACAGCTGCGGGTAGATGCCATACGTGGTGGCCAGCGGATCGCCTGTCTCCAGCTGGTCTGCGGCGTCGATCTCCACGGTCAGGCTGATGGTCTCGATCGGAGCGCCGGTCAGCCGCAGCGCCTCGTTGCGGGCGCCCTCAGAGGTGCCCGACCCGCCGGCCGCCGCCCTGGCCTGCAGGGTACGGGTCATCTCGTCGGGGTTGTATTGGAACGCCACTACGCTCGCGAGAGGATTCGCGGGGTCCAGGCCGACGATGGCACCGCGGCTGGTGCGTGGCGAGCTGGTCAGGCCCGTCATCTGTGGCCTCTGGATCTGAGCTCCATGCTCGGAATCGTCGCAATGAGCCGTCACGATCACGTCACTCGCACCCGGGGCAAATAGAGTTACAGCTGGGGAATTTGCTTATTACCGTTGCGATCAATGGCGGCCTGCGCGGGGCCCGGCAATTTGTATACAGCACGACTCGATGCTGAACGGCACTTCACGGTACCCGACGATGCTATTCGAGCGGTCACGGAGTCCCTCAGGAATTCATCCGCCAATGGCGCACGACCTGTATCAGGGACAGCCGGATTCGCTCCGTACCATAGGAGCAGAGCGGCGGTAACGCGGTGGTGACGGCCCGGGAGTTAGCGTCGGCTCACGCTTGGCGGGAGCAGGGAGGGGAGATGGGGCTACCAGACACGGCAGAGCTGAATTCCTGCGGTCCCCCAGGCAGAGACATCGCGGTGCACCTGCTCGGCGGCCTTTACGTGACGCAGAACGAATGCCGTATCGAAGTTCCGGAAGGCTGCAAACGGCTTCTCGCATTCCTCGCCCTGCGGCGGAGCCGCGTCGAGCGGTGTCATGCCGCCGGGACGCTCTGGCCTTCCGTCGATGACCGCCGGGCCGCGGGAAATCTGCGGTCTGCGCTGTGGCGGTTGCGCTGCGCAGATATCGATGTTCTGGACGTGAGCAAGCGGTCGGTCGGCCTTCGCCCGAGTGTGGTCGTGGACGTGCTCGAGATCGCCGACTGGGCCAGCCGGATCATCGCCCGGCGTCCCCTGCCGGAGGACCTGTCGCTGAGCAGGCCGCTGACCGACGCTCTGGACCTGCTGCCGGGATGCTACGACGACTGGGCGATCATTGAGCGAGAGCGGCTGCGCCAGCGGATGCTGCACGCGCTGGAGGCGCTGAGCCGCGCAATGACCGCGCTGGGTCGGCACGGCGAAGCGGTGGACGCAGCAATGACGGCGATAAGCGTCGAACCGCTGCGCGAAAGCGCGCAACGAGCCTTGCTCGAAGCACACTTGGCGGAGTCCAATCTCATCGAAGCGCGCCGCGACTTCGTCACGTACCGAGACCTGGTACGGCGAGAACTAGGGGTTGAGCCATCGGTCGAGCTGGCTTGCCTGGTCCGCTTGCAGATGTCCATGGGACCTCGGCCGGTAGCGGGGCGCGCGCTGTAAGCCAGACAGTGCGCTGACGCGAGGCTAGGACTCCAGGTAGCGGAGGGCGGCGATGACGCGGCGGTTGTCGTTGTCGTCGGGGGCCAGGCCGAGTTTGTCGAAGATGTTCGCGATGTGTTTCTCCACGACCTTCGGGGAGATGAACAGCGCGGACGCGATGGCTGCGTTGGACCGGCCCTGAGCCAGGAGCGAGAGCACCTCCCGCTCGCGTGGGGTCAGGGCGGCCAGGGTGTCCCCGCGGCGGCTGGCGGTCAGCAGCTGGCGGACGACCTCGGGGTCGAGCACGGTCCCGCCGTGGGCGACCCGGGTGATGGCGTCGATGAAGTCGCTGACGTCGGCGACCCGGTCCTTGAGCAGGTAGCCGACCCCGGCCGGGGCCGCGGCGAGCAGTTCGGTCGCCGACTGGGTCTCGATGTACTGGGAGAACACCAGCACGCCGACGCCGGGGTGCTCCTTATGGATGGCCTGGGCGGCGCGCAGCCCCTCGTCGGTGTGGGTCGGCGGCATGCGCACGTCGATGATGGCCACGTCGGGCTCGTGTTCCTCGACCGCCTGCCGCAGCGCGTCGGCGTCGGCTACCGCGGCCACCACGTCGTGGCCGCGCCGGGTCAGGGTCTGGGTCAGCCCGTCGCGCATGATCGCGGCGTCTTCGGCGATCACGATGCGCAGGCGCTCGGGGGTAGCGGTCATCAGGCGTGCCTCGGGAGTTCGATGGTGACGATGGTAGGGCCGCCGGGCGGGCTGTCGACCTCCAGCCGCCCGTCGACGGTCTGCACGCGCTCGAGCAGCCCGGCCAGCCCGCCGCCCGGGACCAGGCGGGCACCGCCGTCCCCGTCGTCGGTCACCGTCAGCACCAGCCCGGAGCCCGGTTCGCGCCACGTTGATCGTCACGTGGCTCGCGCCGCTGTGCTTGGTCGCGTTGGCGAGCAGCTCGGCCGCGCAGAAGTAGGCCATGGCCTCGATGGCAGGCGAGGGCCGCTCGGTGAGGGCGACGGTCACGGCCGACCGGGATCGCGCTGGTCCCGGCCAGGATGCCCAGGGCCGGGCCGAGGCCGCGGTCGAGCACCGGCGGGTGAATGCCGCGGGCCAGGTCCCGCAGTTCGGCCAGCGTGTCCTTGGCGTTCTGGTGGGCCGCGCCGACCAGCGCGAGGGTACGGTCGTCGCCGGAGGACTGTTCCAGGTTCTCCTTGACCTCCCCCAGCGTCATGGCCAGCGCGGCCAGCCGGACCTGAGCCCCGTCGTGCAGGTCGCGCTCGATCCGGCGCAGCCGGGCGGCCGACTCGTCGACCGCGCGGGCCCGCCGTTCCTGCAGTTCGCGGGCGCGTTCGGCGGCGGCGGCGATCCGCGCCTGCGCGTCCCGCTCGGCTTCCAGCCGGGCGGCGCGCTCCTCCAGCGAGGCATAGTAGGCGCGCCGGTACCGGTAGGCCACGGAATCGCCGAGCACCCACGCGGCCAGCGTCACGCCGCCGAGCCCGGCGGCCGCCCCGAAGAGCGCGCCGGCCGGTGCGCCCCGTGGGCCGGAGACCAGCGGGCGATGGCCGCCGCCGCGCCGAGCAGGCAGACCACCAGTCCGGCGATGGAGACCGGCCGGGGCCGGTACGCGGCCAAGGTATACAGCAGCACGAGAATCACCACGTCGGTGTTCGTCGGCTGGAGGGCGAAGACCGGCGCCTGGCCGGGCCCCACGCCGAAGGCGATCTGCGCAGCGCCGATCACCGCCGCAGCGGCGAACGCCGCCACCGGGTACCGGCGGCGCGGTATCACGGTGGCGGCGAGCAGGACGGTGACCGCGATGAAGGCGGCTCGCGGGGCGGCACTGTCCTGTCCGGCGGTGAACTGCCCCCCGCTGAGCGCCAGCAGCACGACGGCCAGCAGGACGTCCGCCCGCTGCGGATGATCGCGCAGCCATGCCTTCATCTCCCGAAGCACCTTCCTAGAGTATTGTCTGCGTGCTAGGCGTCACGGCGGCTGAACTGGACCGCACCGAGCACGAGCAGGATCGCCGCGTAGCCCGCGATCACCGCGAGCTCACCCCAGGCCGAGAACGTGTGCGGGGTCTGCCCCCCGATGGTGGCGGTCATCGAGTTGATGGCGTCACCGCCTGGCACCCACCGGGTCAGGTCGTTGTGCAGGAATACTGGCAGCGTCCTGATGAGCTCGGGCACCAGCACGAGGCATCCGAAGGAGAGGGTGAGTGCGCCCGCCGTGTTCCGCACGAGGGCGCCGATGCCGAAGGCGACCAGGCCGCAGGCCTCGACGAACAGCGCGGTGATGATCAGCGACCGCAGCACCCCCGGCTGGGACAAGGACATGGCCGCGTGGGTGCTCCTGAGCAGTACCCGGCCGAGGAAGAAGGTACCGAAGCTGGCCACGACGGCCACGACCAGGCTGACCGCGGCGAACACGGCCGCCTTGGCGGCGTAGAGCGTCCCCCGCCTCGGCATCGCGGTCAGCGACGTCCGCACCGTGCCGGTCGAGTACTCCGACGTGATCACGAGCGCGCCGAGCACCACGATGACCAGCTGACCCAGCAAGGCCAGCCCGAGGATGCTGTCCTGCGTCGCGTCGAAGCCCGAGCGATCCTGCGCCGACATGTGCGGCCACTGGTGCACAGTGCCCAGGCAGTACGCCACGCACCAGGCGACGCTCGCCAGGATCAGCGCGAACATGATCCAGTAGGTGGAGCGGAGCGAGCGTAGCTTGGTGAACTCCGAGTGAAGCGTGCGCCGCAGTATGGTCCGCCGAGTCGGCACTGACGCGGTGGGGCGGGTTGCGATCGTTAGCGATGTCATCTCAGGTCTCCTAGGCGGGTAGCTCGGCGCGGTACTCCACGCTGTCGGCGGTCAGTTCCATGAAGGCGTGCTCGAGCGACACCCGGGTCGCGGCGAGGTGGTACAGGCGGATGCCGTGGGCGAAGGCGAGGTCGGACACCTGGTCCTCGGTGAGGCCGCAGACCTCGAGCTGCCCGTCGTCGCCTTCGGCGGCGAGACGCTGCCGCCCGCGGCGGCGACGGCCCGGGCCAGCGCGTCGGGCTGCGGGGTCCGCACCCGGACGGCCTGGCCGGAGCCGCGGGCGATGAACTCGGCCATGCTGGAGTCGGCGATGAGCCGGCCGCGCCCGATGACCAGCAGGTGGTCGGCGGTGTACTCCATCTCCGACATCAGGTGGCTGGACACGAGCACCGCGCGGCCCTCGGCGGCCAGCGACCTCATCAGGTTCCGGATCCACACGATGCCCTCGGGGTCCAGCCCGTTGACCGGCTCGTCGAACATCAGGATCTGCGGGTCGCCGAGCAGCGCCGCGGCGATGCCGAGCCGCTGCCGCATGCCGAGCGAGAAGCCCCGGGACCGCTCGCCGGCCACGTCGGTCAGGCCGACCAGGCCGAGCACCTCGTCCACCCGGCGCGGGCCGATGCCGTTGGTCTGGGCCAGGCCGAGCAGGTGGTTACGGGCGGTGCGGCCGCCGTGCACGGCGCCGGCGTCCAGCAGGGCGCCCACCTCGTGCATCGGGTCCGGCAACTGCGCGTACGGCTTGCCGTTGACGGTGACGGTCCCGGCGGACGGGTAGTCCAGGCCGAGAATCAGCCGCATGGTGGTGGTCTTGCCGGCCCCGTTGGGGCCGAGGAACCCGGTCACCAGACCGGGGCGGATCGTGAAACTCAGGTCGTTGACCGCCGCGGTGGAACCGTAGCGCTTGACGAGCCCCCGTGCTTCAATCATCGGGCTTCCTTCCCTCGTAGCCATGGCAAAAACGCTACGGACGGGGCCCGGCGGGCGGCAGTAGCCTGCCACCCATCTTCGACTGGGGGATATCCCCTAGGAGATGATGGCCGGGTGAAGCCTGCATCCGGGGCCAGTTCGGGCAGACGATGGAGGCCGCGGATATCGCCGACGCGATCACCTACATCGTCACCCGGCCGCGGCATGTCGCGGTCAACGAGATGCTGATCCGTCCCACCGAACAGGAGCGATAACGGCGTCGGTTAGGCGTCGTGGAAGACCAGGCCCAGGGCGTGGCGGCGGCCGGAGCGGACCGTGCTCACGCCGTGGCGCACCGGGGCGGCGGACCAACCCCGGGCGGAGCGCACCGGGCGGTCGCGGGTGGTGAAGATCAGGCCGTGACCTTGTGGCAGGACCGCGGCGGTGCCGCGGGACTGGGCCCGGGGCCGCTGCTCGACGAGCAGGAACTCACCGCCGGTGTAGTCGGCGCCGTGCTCATCGAGGCCGATGACGACCTGGAGCGGGAAGACCAGGTCGCCGAACAGGTCGCGGTGCAGGGCGTTCCAGTCTCCGGCCTGGTATCTGAGCAGGATCTGGGCGCTCTTGGCCTGCCCGGCCCGGTGGCACATGTCCAGCCACTCCTCCAGGGTGTCCGGCCACGGGGCGGGCCGGCGCAGGCCGGCCCAGCTCCGGGCGATGGTGAGCAGGTGCGGGTAGAACGCCTCGCGCAGCGCTCGGACCGCTTCGGGCAGGTCGTGGGTGAAGTACTGGTACTGGCCGGAGCCGAACCGGTGCCGGGCCATGTCGATGGCGGACCGGAACCGCTCCGGCCGGTCGTACAGGCCGGCCAGCTCACGGCATTGGGCCGGGGACAGGAGCCGGGGGGTGACGGCGCAGCCGCTGACGTCAAGGTCGGCGCTGATCGCCGGCCAGTCCGCCGCGGCGAGCAGCTGCCGCGGCGGGCCGGCGATGGTCGCGGTGGTCATGACAGGTCCGGGGTGAGCATCGGCTGCAGGGCGCCTTCGTGGCTGAGCAGCCACTGCTTGCGCTCCACTCCCCCGGCGTAGCCTCGCATGGTGCCGTCTGCGCCGATGACCCGGTGGCACGGACGGACGATCAGCAGCGGGTTGGCGCCGACCGCGGCGCCCAGGGCCACGATCCGGTCTCGCGGGACGCCGAGCTGGGCGGCGAGCTCGCCGTAGGTGATCGTGGTGCCGTACCGGACGGAGTCCAGGGCCTGCCAGATCCGCTGCTGGAACGGGGTGCCGCGGGGGGCGAGATCGAGGTCGAAGACGGTCAGCTCGCCCGCGAAATACGCTCCGAGCTGGCCGGCGGCGTCGGTGAACGCGTCCGGCGACAAGCGCCAGTCGTCGCGGGGCACGGGCGCGTAGCGCTGGCCGGTCATCGACACCGACGTCAGTGCCACTCCTCCCTTGGTCTGCTCGCCGACCAGGAGCAATTCGCCCACCGGGCTGTTCAGCGTCTGGTAGATGCTCATACCTAGAAGCTATGGGCGCACGAGGCGCATAGCTGGCGGGTTTCGGACATCGCGTTTGAGCATGGGACGCGTTGCAGGTGGCCGGAGGCGGAACGGCGGTTCGTTCGGCATAATTTGTCTTTATGCCACAGACCAACCGCCAGGTCCGCCTGGCCGCCCGCCCGTCCGGGCTTCCCCGGCTCGCAGACTGGCAATTCACGAACGAGGCCGTGCCGGACCCGGGTCCCGGGGAGTTCGTCACGGAGATCTCGCACCTGTCCATCGACCCGGCCATGCGGGGCTGGATGAACGCGGGCGCCTCCTACGTCCCCGCGGTCGAGATCGGCGCCGTCATGCGGGCCGGCGGGATCGGCCGGGTCGCCGCCTCCGAGCACCCCGGATTCGCGGCCGGCGACTATGTCTACGGGTCGTTCGGCGTGCAGGAGTACGCCGTGTCCGACGGCCGGGGCGTGCTCAAGCTCGACGTCTCGCTGGCCGAGCCCACGGCGTACCTGGGCGTGCTGGGGATGACCGGGCTGACCGCCTACTTCGGCCTGCTGGAGGTCGGGCGGCTCAAGGAAGGCGACACGGTGGTCGTGTCCGGCGCGGCCGGGGCGGTGGGCAGCGTGACCGGGCAGATCGCCAAGATCAAGGGCGCCGGCCAGGTCATCGGGATCGCCGGCGGACAGGAGAAATGCCGGCTGGTGACCGAGGAGTTCGGGTTCGACGCGGCGATCGACTACCGGCTGCCGCACCTGCGCCGGACCCTGCGCGAGCTTGCGCCCGGCGGGGTCGACGTCTACTTCGACAACGTGGGCGGCGAGATCCTCGACGACGTCCTGACCTGCGTCGCGCGTGGGGCCAGGATCGCCATCTGCGGCGCGATCTCGCAATATAACGAAACTCAGGTGCGGGGCCCCGCCAACTACATGATGCTGCTGGTGGCGCGGGCGTCCATGACCGGTTTTCTGGTCTTCGACTACGTCGACCGGTACCCCGAGGCCATGGCCGAGCTGGCCGGCTGGTACCGGTCCGGGCGGCTCGTCGCGCGCGAGACCCTGGTGACCGGCGGTGTGGAGGAGTTCCCCGAGACGCTGCTGAAGCTGTTCGAGGGGGCGAACACCGGCAAGCTGATCCTCGCGATCTAGGGCACCGGCGCGCGGTCTACCAGGTCGAGTCCGCGGATCAGGGCCTCGATGACGGTGACGGCGCGGCCGATGTCGGGGGCTCGGTCGGCGATCACGTCGGAGTAGAGGAACCCCTCGCTGACCCGGACGATGGCGAAGGCCAGCGTGGGAGTGTCCAGGCGCGCGTCGAACGCGCCGCGGCCGCGTTCGAGGTCGATGAGGTTCTCCAGCGCGTCCGCCATGCCCTGGTGGACGGTGCTGCGGGGCCCGGTCAGCAGGCGCAGCGCGGTCTCCGGGTCGGACTCCAGGAACATCCGGACCGGGCGGTCGGCGCCAATCGCGCGCAGCACCCCGCCGATCACCGCGGTGAGCCGGTCCGTCCCGGTCAGGTCGGCGCTGGCCCGCACCTGGTCGGCGAGCAGGCGGCGGGCCCGCCACCATAGCACCTGGTCCAGCAGCTGCTCACGGTTGCCGACCCGGCGGTACAAGGTGGCGCGGGCCACCCCGATGCGCCGGGCGAGCGACCGCATGTCCAGCCGGTGCCCGGCCACGAAGGTGTCCACCGCCGCGGCGAAAATGTGCCCGGGAACCATGGCGGGCGGCTGGATTCCTTGCGGGAGGACGGCTTGGATGTCGGTCATTTATTCGGTGGCCAGCTTCTCGGCAGCTTCGGCCAGCAGGGCCAGCTCGTCGACCAGGTAGCCGGCCAGCACGTCGATATCCGGGACCAGCTCACGGCAGGCCACCAGGCCGAAGTGCAGCTGGCCCAGGTAGCCGACCAGGGTGATGTTCAGGCCCTGGCCGTCGGTGACCACCGACACCGGGTAGTGCGCGATCAGCCTGGCCCCGCACAGGTACACCGGGACGTTCGGGCCGGGGACGTTGGAGATGGTCAGGTTGAACGGCGGAAGCCGGTGCAGCACGCCGGTGGCGAACACGACCCGGGCGGCCCGCGCGGTCAGGGCCGGCGGGGTGAAGTCGCTGATCTGGTCGACCAGGCCCTGCGGGACCGCCGCCTGCTGGGCCTTGGCGATCCTGGTCGCCTGATGGACGATCTCCAGCCGCAGGCCGGGATCGCCGACGTTGGTGGGCAGCGCGGCCAGCATGGCCGACACCTTGTTGCCCAGCGCCCCCTTGCTGGCCGGGTCGCGCACCGAGACCGGGATCATCGCGATGAGCGGCTGGGACGGCAGCGCCTCGCGGTCGGCCAGCCAGCGCCGCAGGGCACCCGCGCACATGGCCATTACCACGTCGTTGACCGAGACGCCGAAGGCGTTCTTTATCTGCTTGACCGTGTTGAGGTCCACGCTGCGGAACGCGAAGCGGCGATGCTGGGTGATCGGCTTGTTGAACGGCGTCGCGGGCGGGCGTCCCGGCATGGTCGCGATGACCTCGCCGTCGCCGCGGTTCAGGCCCAGCATGCCGCCGACCACCGTGCTCACCACCGGGGCCAGGGTGGGCAGCACCTTGACCAGTTCGTTGGTGATGCGGACGGTCTGGACCGGGCGCCACGCCAGTTTCGCGGCCGCCCTAGCGGCCAGCTCCGGCCAGCTCGGGGCCTTTTCCGGGTGCCACGGCTTCGCCGGCGGCAGCTCGCGTCCGGCCGGGGTCATGTCGAGCAGCACGGTGAGGAGCTCGGCGCCTGACGCGCCGTCGATCGCCGCGTGGTGGATCTTGGTGTAGACCGCGGCACGCCGATGGGCCAGCCCGGTGATCAGGTAGATCTCCCACAGCGGGCGGCTGCGGTCTAGGGGCCGGGCGTGAAGCCGGCTGACCTGTTCGGTCAGCTGGGCGTCCGATCCGGGGCGGGGCAGGGCGAGTTCGCGGACGTGGTACTCGATGTCGAAGTCCGGATCGTCGATCCAGTACGGCTGGTCCAGGCCGAGCGGGACGTTCAGCAGCTTGCGCCGCAGGACCGGTATGAGCGGGAGGCGCTGGGCCAGGACTTCGGTCAGCCGGGCCAGGGTCAGCGGCTTGGGCGCTTCTTTCGGGTCCAGCACGGACAGCCCGCCGACGTGGCCGGTGGAGCTGGTCGTCTCGAGCGCGAGGAAGGAGGCGTCAAGTCCGGTCAGTTGCTGCATGTCCCGGGTTCTCCTTGTGCCTCGTTTTAGCTCTTGAAGTGGCGATCCAGCCAGTCGCGGATTGCGGCGCTGGTGTCGTCGGGAACCTCGAGCATCGGCGTATGCCCGACTCCGGGGAGGATAACGGACTCCCAGCGGGGATTGCGGGCCGCGGCCTGGCGCATGGCCGCCACCGGCACCAGCCGGTCGTCCTCGCCGCCGATGAGCAGGACCGGGACGTCGATCCCGGCCATCATCTTGGCGAGACGCTGGCGCCGGCTGAGGACCCGGAGCAGGGACCGGGCCGCGGCCAGGAAGATCCGGGCCCGCGCCTTCGCCTGGGCGGGCGTGGCCGGGTGACGCTTGGTGCTGAGCGCGACCTCGGCCCGGATCATCTCGGGTTCGGCTCGCGACGGGTCGGCGAAGCAGAGCTGCACGAGCTGCTGGACGGCTTTGTCCGGCGAGACGCTGGCCATCAGCTTGGCAACGGCGAATTCTCCGAGGCCGGGCAGCGCGTAGAGCAGGAACTGGCCGCTGACCTGCCAGTCGGGTTTCTGCGGCGGGAGCGGGAGAGCGGGGTCGAGGAGCACCAGGCCTTGTATTTGGTTCGGGTTGGCGGTGGTTTCGAGGATGGAGATCAGGCCGCCCATCGAGTTGCCGACCAGGATTACCGGCTCGCCGATGACCGTTTGTATCCAGCGGTCCAGGAGGCGGGCGTTGGCCTGCACGGTGGAATTGGCGCGCAGGCCGGGGGTCAGGCCGAACCCGTGCAGGTCCAGCGCGACCGCGCGGCGGCCCGCGGCCAGGCGCGGTCCGAGCAGGCACCAGTTCAGGTGCGAGCCGCCCAGGCCGTGCACGAACACGATCGGCGGCTGGCTTTCGCTCCCGCTTTGGCCTTTGTCGGTGGTGAACTCGACCCAGTGGACGGGGCCGTCCAGGTCGGTGACGTAGCCGCGCGCGCCCCAGGGGGCGGCGTAGTCCCAGGGTGCCGGGTGCGTGCCGGCGGGGTCGGAGTCGATCATCGGCGGTCCGGGTAGACAGGCCGCAGCAGCGGCGGCGGGCGGAAGGGGCGGTGCTGGCCGTGCGGGACGGCCAGCCGGTCGGCGATCAGCCACAACGTGGCCGGGTCGACGCCGAAGCCGATGTGACTGCAGCGGACCTCGACGTTCTGATGGTTTTGGCTTTCTGGCTCCCTGCAGGCCTGCCAGGACACGACGCCGTCCAGGCGGGAGTAGACCGAGGTCGAGAGCACGCCGATGGGCCGGGCGCGCTGCGCGGAGGTGGGCAGCCGGGCGTCGTCGGCGTGCAGGTGACTGAGGCGCTGGTAGGGACCGTTGACGAGGCTCTGCCGGCCGGGGTCTTGCATGGCAAAAGGACTGCCGAGGGTTATGACCTGCCGGACATGCTTTGCGTCCCGGCGGGCCAGTTCCCGGGCGTAGACGCCGCCCAGGCTCCAGCCCACCAGCGAGACCGAGCCTCCGGTGCGCCGGGCGTGGGCCAGCAGCGCGCGGGGCATCCCGGCCAGCACCTCCTCGGTGGGCCCGCGGTTGCACCCGAGGTCCCAGCCGCGCACGTCGTAGCCGAGCCAGCCGAGGTATACCCGCAGCGGCAGGGTGCTGGTGTCGGAGGCGAGCAACCCCGGCAGCACCAGCACGCCGTGACCGTCGCCGCGCGGGGCGGTGGCCAGCCAGGGCGCGGCGACCAGGAGGGCGGCCAGGTCGACCAGGCCGCGGACGGGCTCGGTCAGGAACAGCCCGGCCGATGGGCCCTTTGCGTCCCCTGGTCCCTTTGGGCTTGGCGTATCCGGTCCGGCCGTTTCGTCGGCCGGTCCCGGTGTCGGTCTCCGGACGAAGTAGATCACTGCCCGCTCCGCTCGCTCGGCCACGACCTAGGCACGGTGGTGATACACCTTTAATATATGTCTCACCTACAAGGGGGTGGGCATGATGTTCAACTTGGCGACCATCCTGACCGAGGCGGCCCTGGCCGCGCCGGACGCCCCGGCCTACCGTTTCATGGGAACCGCGACGACCTACGGCGATCTCGACGAGCAATCGGGCCGGTTCGCGGCGGGCCTGCGCGAGGCCGGCCTGGAGACCGGCGATGTGGTGGCGCTGCAACTGCCGAACGTGCCGCACTTCCTGACCGCCTACTTCGGGGCGCTCAAGGCGGGGATGGTAGTGCTGCCGCTCAACCCGCTGCTGATGGCGCCCGAGCTCGAATACCACCTGGGCGACTCGTCGGCCAAGCTGCTGATCGGATTCGAGGGCATGCACGCCGAGGCCAGCAAGGCGTGCGAGCGGCTGGGCCTCCCGCTGTACCTGGTCAGCTTCGGTGCCGCTCCGCTGCCCGACGACGCCCGGCCGGTCAGCGCGCTGATGCCCGGTTCCGCGCTGGACGCTCCGGGCGGGGGGGTCGCGCCGCGCGCCCCGGGAGACACGGCCGTGCTCATCTATACCAGCGGGACCACGGGCAAGCCGAAGGGCGCGGAGCTCACCCACTTCCAGCTGTACATGAACTGCACGATCGCGGGCCAGCTATTCGGCGCTCGCAGCGATGACGTGACCCTGGCCGTCCTGCCGTTCTTCCACGTGTTCGGGCTATCGTCGGTGATCAACGTGAGCGTTCGGTACGGCGGCTGCCTGTCGATCGTGCCGCGGTTCGCGCCCGCCGACGTGCTGGACGTGATGGAGCGCGACCGGTGCACGGTGATCGGCGGCGTGCCGACCATGCTGCACGCCCTGGCCCAGCAGGACATCGCCGGCCGCGACCTATCGGCGCTGCGTGTGGCCGTGTCCGGCGGCGCGTCGCTGCCGGAAGACATCATGCGCACGTTCGAGGGCATGTACGGCATCGAGGTGCTCGAGGGTTACGGCATGTCCGAGACGGCCAGTTCGTGCTCGTTCAACCGGCCCGGCGACCGGCGGGTTCTGTCCATCGGCAAGCCGCTGTGGGGGGTCACGATGCGGGTGGGCGATGCCTCGGACCGGCCGCTGCCCCCGGGGCGCGAGAACGTGGGCGAGATCTTGATCCGCGGGCACAACGTCATGAAGGGCTATCTGGGGCGGCCCGAGGCCACCGCGGAGACGCTGCGCGGCGGCTGGCTGCACAGCGGGGATCTCGGTTACGTGGATTCAGACGGCTTCTTTTTCATCGTCGATCGCGCCAAGGACCTGGTGATCCGGGGCGGGTACAACGTCTACCCGCGCGAGATCGAGGAGGTGCTGTACGCCCACCCGGACATCGTCGAGGCGGCCGTGATCGGCAAGCCGGACGAGCGGCTCGGCGAGGAGGTGGTGGCGGTCGTGGTCCCGCGCCCTGGTAGTGAGCTCGGCGCGGAGAACGTGATCGCCTACTGCCGGGAGCGGCTGGCGGCGTACAAGTACCCGCGGGAGATCCGGTTCGTGGGCGAGCTGCCGAAGGGGCCTTCGGGCAAGATCTTGAAGTCCGCGCTGCGCGACGGCGTGTTACAGGTCCTGCGGCGCGTCGATAGGTGCCTGAGCTGGCGTTAGAAGGCGCTGGCGTGCTCCTTCGCCCAAGGCGCGGCCAGACACGCGTATACCGTCGTCGAAACACTCCTCGACGTGAGTTGGTGGCAAAGATCCGTCGTGAGCTGCACGGCGGACGGCTTCGCTGGGTTATGCGCCCCGTAGCGTACCTGGGTCGGCGCCGCTATGACCATCATCACACCGGCGATCGCGAGTATTAGCAAGCCGACGGCACCAGTGAGCGAGGCCCCCGTGGCTCGCTCCGGGCTAACGAAGGCTGTCATTTTCGTTACCCCCTTTCCCCAACCGCTGCTCCCTTGCACCCTTTGCTGGAGGAGTTGGGCAGCAGAAGATAAGACGGTGCAGACCCCCGAATGTCATCGTGACCCGAGCGTCAGGGCCACGGCTGGGATGGAACCGTCCGGTGATGACACCCACCGCCATGACGCCCTCCAAGTTCGGGCGATTCCGCTGATCTACAACGTCAGCTTAGAAAGTGAGCGCTACGAGATCGTTACGGACGGAACCTTGCGGCGCCCATTTTTATCGGTGGGTGGCGGCTGACGGCGCCCGGAGCGATGAGCTGATTCCCACGCAAAAGACGCAGAACGATCGCCGATAAGTACAGCGCCCCATATCGACCCGACGTACCAGGTCGCTGATCCTCTCCTGGTTCCAGCCAGTCGCGGCCCTTTGTCATACCGCGTTAGATCGCTTATGTACCTTGGCAGTTACGTAACTACTTCGGTACCTTAACGCCATGGAAGCTGCTCTGCGGGCACTGGCGGACGAAAGCCGGCGGACCATGCTGGAAACGCTGTCCCGCGACTCGGCCACCGCCGGCGAGCTGGCTGGACTGCTGCCGATTGCCCGCCCGGGGGTATCGCGGCACCTGCGGGTGCTGCGAGAGGCGGGGCTGGCCGAGGTCCGCCAGGAGGCGCAGCGGCGGGTCTACAGCCTTCGCCCGCAGCCGCTCGCCGAGATCGATGAATGGCTAGGCCGGTACTGGGCCCTGTGGGAGCAGCGGCTGGATGCCCTGCACGCCGAGATAGCCCGGGGGAAACACCAACGAAGGAGTACCAGATGACCGGCAACGCACGCCCGGGCACCCGCATCCTGGTCAGCCTTCGATCAGCAGACGGCCGCGGCGTGGTGCGCATCGAAGACCGCTACGACACCGACATCGACGGCCCGTGGTCAGCACTCAGCGATCCCCGTCGCCTGGCCCGCTGGTACGGCCAGGAAGAAGGCGACCTCTGCCCCGGCGGAGAGTTCCGCCTGCACATCGAGTCTGCTGACATGGACGGCACCGGGCGCGTGGAAGCGTGCGAGCCCTGCGGCGGCTGCTCGTGACGACCAGGGAGACGGACGAGTCCTATCTGGGCGGGAAGGGGTGCCGCCGTACGACGAGGCCATCGATGCCACGCTGACCGCGGACGGAGGCCAGACCATCCTGGTTACCGAGGTCCGGGCATGCCGCTGGACAAGATCGCCTTCTACGGGGGCCGGGTGCCGGGTGGCAGATCCATGCCGAGAATCTCGCCGCCTACCTCGCCGGGCGTTAGCGCGGCGACAGCGAGGCGCGGTGGGACGAGCTCGTCCCTCACTATCAGGACCTGGCGGCCAGCATCGGTTAGCTAGTAACGCCGCGTACAGCTGGCGAAGGGGCCCTCGGGCAAGATCCTGAAGTCCGCCCTGCGCGACGGGTAGCCGTGACCCGGTTCGGGTCTGCCACCCTCCGGCCGTTCGGCCTGCCCCGCATCCTGGTCGACGACGATCCGGTGGCTACGAAGGGTTGAGGCCTGACCGCTTGTGAAACCGCGATTCGAGCATCACCGACCCGACCAGCATCACGATCCCGAACCAGAGAAAGGTGACGGCGAATACCAGCCCGCCCAACGCCTGGCTGCCGGTTTGGCTGAGCAACGCGCCCGCCCATACGCCGCCGGTGAGCACGGTTGTCGCAGCGATCACGCGAGCGCCGTTCTTGACCGCGGTGTTCGCAGGGCGTGCCGGGATGGGTTTGCGCACCGGCACGGGTTTGCATGGCGGCCGGGCGGCGGGCGGCATGGCGGGAAGATCGGCGCTGAGCGTGGCCAGGTCGGCGTACGTCCGCGCAGCCAGGGCGTGGGCGACCCGCGAATCGAACTCGTCCTTGGTCAGCCGACCCTGGACGAACGCGTCCTTCAGGGTGTTGACCACATATTCGCGGTCGGCATGCGAGGCCCGCAGGCGGCTCCGGCTGGCGCGGCCTGCTGCCCTCTCGTATCCCGGTTGTGGCATCACCACCAGCACCTCCTTCGGTGCGATGCATACCAGCGTATTTCGATTATCTCGCGAGGGCCATTCTCGCTGGCGGTCAGGCCGGATAGACGGTAGGCGCGGTGGCGTAGGTGCGGCCAGCGGGGGTGTGCCAGACATCCGCGGTAGTGCAGCTTAGTAGCCGATCAAGCTGATCAGAGACGTTGGGGGCTCACTGTCGGTTGCGTCTGTACTGCCGGTATGGGCCGCAACGCGGCGCTTAGGCGGCTACCGCTCGTCGTGAAGACGCCGCCACAGACGTCACGCACCGAGCAGTTGCTGCAGAAATCCAGGTAGTCGTTCTTCCAGTCACTTATGGACCGCACTGCGAAGGGCCAGAGCCGTTCGTCAAGAACGCACAGCTGGTGATTGAAAATCTTGGTCACGATGCCAGCGGCCGCCAGAGTAGACGCAGCGTCGGCCAACTCGGCTTGGTAATCGACCGGATCGATCCATACTTCGGCCGAGTTCGGTCGTGCCAGTCCGGTCATCTCGAGCCCCATGAGAGCCACTTGATCGACGAACGGGAGGTTGCGAGCGATGAAGACAGCAAGCTCTGGCAGCACCGGAACCGTATGCCGTTGGATGACTACCCGCAGTTCTATACACTGGCCGAGAGTCGCCAGGTTGAGTATCCCGTGAACCGTCTCTTCGAAGGCGCCGCTGGCTTGGACGATGAAGTCGTGCAGGCCAGGCTCGGGTGCGTAGACGGGAATTCCCACCATGATGTCCCGGATACCGACTCCTGCATAACGCTGGCTGAAGCCGATGTCGGCGAATCGCCGACCATTCGATAGCAGGTGCAATTGAAGCCAGGGAGCCGTGTCTCGGCAGTGCTCGAGCAGGCCGATGAGGGAGTCGGCATGCAAGGTGGGCTCGCCACCGGTAAGCCCAAGACTCCGCGCTGTAGGCGGCAAGAGGCTCACCACTCGCTTGGCCCGCTCGAACAGCCAGGTATCATCGCGTGTTTTCGGCGGCTGGGAACACATCAAGCAATAGTTATCACATTGCTCAGTAAGCAAGAGACTATTATGCACGGAAGTGTTCTTCCACAGCACACTCACCCGAGAGCCGTCCGGCGCGATATATATGATGTCGCCCTCGGCGATGTGCGCCAGCTCGCGGCTCAATTTAATAGCGGGAACAGACGCAGTAGCCGCTGACGAAGGCGTCAGATAGATCCGAGTTCGGTCACCGACATCTCTGCGGGTGGACACGCAGGCCAAGGCACCGCCGGTCTCGTCTTTTTCGAGACGGCAAACCCTCCAGACATCAGGATGGACCTCTCCGTCTAGTCCTATTGGAGTGCTACGGCCCGATAGCCTGATCATCGTTGTCCCCACCGCCAGAACAGTTCTTGAGAGAACTTATCGTCGCGTGCCCGGCGAAGGATAGCTTTAAATATGCCCATATTGCGGCGACAGAACCCCGAGGTCGCCTTGTGCCCGACAAAGTTCCCGACAGCGGCATGGTGAAAGACCGGATCCGCTCCGCAATAGGGCTCGAAGGCGCAACTCTCACACATCGGGGCGCTAAGCGTGAAAGACTCGACCAAGGGCTGTAGAAGTTTCTCATTCAGCAAGATATCTTTATATGTGCTCGTCGCCACGTTACCTAGGCGGAATGTGTGATCATTCATTTCTGCAAGCATGCGGCCCTCATCGGAAGCATAGATGTCCCCGTCGTAGTTGTAGACCAGCGCTCCCAGCCCTATTCCCGCAGGTGACGTAAGGTCGACATAGCCTGGGTCTTTGTTGCTAAATATTTTACTGGCGATTATGGCAGCATAGCTTTCTACCATAGGTAGTCCGCCGCGGTTGAGCTCGATAATATAATCAAGTCCCTCTTCATAGAACCGCAGCCATCGTTCCACATCGTAACCGGCGCCTCCGCGCGTGCGGAGCGCGAAGCCGTAGGGCGAGATCGGTCGCAGGAATACATTGCGCAGTCCCAATTCGACGTAAGTATCAATTATGGCATGCACACGATCAAGGCTTGCCTCAGTGGTGGTCATCAGAGCACTCACCCGGTCGGGCCCTAGCCCGTCTTGAACCCGCCTGATGCCTGCGACCGTCTTCTGCCAGCTGTCTTGACCTGGCCTCCTGCGGTTACTGTTATGCAGATCAGCGGGCCCGTCGAGCGAGGTAGAGACATAGACGTCTTCGTCAGCACAGAACTCTAGAACGTCGTCATCGAGCAAGGCCAGGTTGGTGGCGATAACGAAGGCCAGATCCTTGCCATGATCCTGGTTTATATGCTTGGCCTCTCCTACTATCCACTTTAGCAGCGGGAAATTGAGAAGCGGCTCGCCGCCCTGGAACTCGAGCTTCAGGTGTGGCGATGGCGACCGGAAAGCCAGCGCCAGGGCGCGGCGAGCCGTTTCCCGGTTCATGTCGAACTCGCTTCGCGCAGACGACTGTCGTGACACCTGACAATAACGGCAGGTATGCTCGCATCGAAGCGTGAGTACGAATATATGCAATCCTGTCGAGTCGGGCAGATGATGCAGGCGGGTCCGGAGCTTGACGGCAAGTAGTTCAGCGGGCAACCGATCACCTGGCCGCTGGATCAGATGCCTGGAGCGCAAACGGGCGAGAAGCTCTTGATCATCACAGGTACCTTCCATCACGGCAAGGAACTGGTCGTGCGACACGAAGAGATGCTCACCGACCAGATTGGTCAGCAGGACTGAATCCGAGTCGAAGCGGTGGAACCGCATTGGCAGCAACTGCCAGCCCGACGGCGGCAGTACAGTCGCGTGGCGTGGCAACTTGAGGTTCATTGTTCGGTATTCCCGCCGTCAGCAAGACCGGTCTCCGAGAAGGCGAGCGCGAAAATCAGGTTGCGGATAGGCTCCGTTTCCTTCGCAATTCTGAGGCGAAGGCCCTGGTCAATGACCTCAGTCCGGATCCGGTGTTTAAGTACGTCCTCGTCAAGTCCTCCGCCACGAGGGAACAACGTGCAGACGTAATCAGTATCGGATGCCCTGATATCGATCGTCATCAGATCAGCGAGCGCGTATGCAGCCCGTTGGAGAGCATAGAGGTCAGTGGTGCTCCTGTGGAACCTTATTTCCACGCCTTCAGTATCTTGTGGCATCTGATCTCATCTCGGCCGCCGATTGCGGCGATAAATGATATAGGTCACCCCGCCAACTGTCACCACAAGTACACCGAGCACCCCCACTGCCGAATCACCGCCACCCGAAGTATTCCCTGTCGGCTGCGGACTGAAGCTGTAGAGAGAGCCGGACGGGACCGCGCCGGAAGGCGGGGCGCCTGAGCCGGAGCCAGCCGGGACGGGAGCGGCAGTGGCTGTCCCCGATTGGGAAGGGGCAGCTGTGGGGGAGCCCACGATCTGCGCGGGTGCCGTTGTGCTAGGAACAGGCGCTGGTGCAGACGAGGAAGGGATCGACGAAAAATGCGACTCATGAGAGCTGTGCCCACCCGAAACGTGGGAGGAGTGACTCTCATGGGAGTAGTGATTATTGGATGAGAGGATCCGGTCGCTCGCCTTTAAAGCGAAGAGAGGAAACGCCACTACCCCTTGGTTGCCGCGCTTATCCGGTTCGACCACAGTGTTGCCTTGAGAAGCGCTCAACGCGACGGCGGCCACGGCCAGACTAACCGGGAGGATTGGGGATAGCCTCATCGGCACAGCGTACCAAGAGGTGAATCAGATTCTCGTCGACTTAGAAACACCTGATGCGTTTCTGGCGTCAGCGATCTGCCCACTAGGCCCTCGCCTTCGGCAGCGTTAAGCCAGGTAAGCGGTGGGGCCAGTGGCGTAGGTGCGGCCGGATGGGGTGTGCCAGATCAGGACGCCCGGTTCGGGTTGCTCAAGGTGCCAGCCCTGGGCTTGCTTGCACCGATGGTGGTGCCGGCACAAGGGCTCCTGTCAGTTATATTAACACATATGACGATCCGCGACACGATACAGCTAGCCGAGGCCAGCAGGCCGCCCGACGGCGTCATCCGCTGCCTGATCTACGTGCGGATCAGCATGGACAAGGCCCACGACGGGCACGGCGTGGCGAACCAGATGGCCAAGCTGGAGCAGAAGGCCCGCGAGCGCGGCTGGACGGTGGTGTACCGGCTGTCGGATAACGACATCGGGGTGACGCGGAAGGACCCTACTAAGCCGGGGAAGTACCGGCCTGGGTATGAGGAGGCGATGCGGCTGGTCGATGCCTGCATGGTGGATGCGGTGCTGTGCTTCAAGTGGGACCGGTTCATCCGCGAGCCACTGGACCTGGAGTACCTGATCCCCCGGTTCGACAAGGCCGGGGTGCGGTTCGCCGAGGTGGACGGGAACATCGACCTGGGCACCGACTCCGGGCGGCTGCACGCCCGCATCCTGATCGCGGTCGCCAAGGCCGAGCAGGAGCGCAAGGCCGAACGGCAGAAGCTGGCCAACGAGCAGGCGGCCATCAACGGGCAGCGGTTTATAGGTGGCCCGCGCCCGTTCGGCTACCGGGAGGACCACGTGACCGCTCACCCGGTGGAAGGCCCGGCGGTAGCGGAGGCGTGCGCGGCGCTGCTGGGCGGAGGCACCGTCTCCGGGATCATGCGGGAGTGGACCAAGCTGGAGCTGACGCCGCCGCAGCAGGACCGGCGCGGCACCGCCCGGTGGAACCGGGCCAGCATCCGGAGCATCTTGCTGAACCCACGGATCGCGGGCCTGTCGGTGTACCGGGGGGAGATCGTCGGCCAGGGCAACTGGGAGCCGCTGGTGTCGGAGGAGACGTGGCGGGCGGTGCGCGGCATCCTCGATGACCCGTCCCGCAAGCCGCCGCGGGGGGTGCGGACCCTGCTGGGCGGGCTGGCGCTGTGCCCGTGCGGCAACGTGGTCGCCGGGGGGCTGTCGCATACCGGGCACCGGGTCTACCGGTGCTCGATGCCGACCCGGGACCGGTCCTGGCCCGGCGAGCACGTGGCCCGGCAGGCCGAGCCGGTCGAGGAATTCATCACCAGGCTGGTCACCGGACGGCTGGCCCGCGCGGACGCCGCCGACCTGGTCATGGTCCCCGAGAACGGCCCGGATGTGGTGGCGCTGCGGGAGGAGGCGACGGCGATCCGCAAGAACCTGGAGGAGATGGCCGCCGACCGCGCTCTCGGGCTGATCACCCGGCCGCAGATGCTCGCCGCGACGGGGCGGGCCAACCTGCGGCTGGATGAGATCGGCGCCGAGCTGGAGAACGCGGCGCGGGAGAACGTGCTGGCTCCGCTGGTGGCCGCCGAGAACGCCGCCATGTTGTGGGAGACGCTGGACCGGTCCCGCCAGCGCGCCATCATCAAGACGTTGATGGGCATCACGCTGCACTCGCCGGGCCGGGGCGCTCGCCGCCCGTTCGACCCGGCCACGATCACCGTCACCTGGAAGCAGCCCGGCACCGCGTGAGGACGGGGCGGGCTTTGTCGGCGGCCCGGGAAACAAACCGGGCGCTGCGGCATGCCTCGCGGTTGGCTTAGCGGTGCTGCTGTCAGGGTGGGCTCCTTGCCCTAGGCCGACGGGTAAGTGAGGAGCTCGACGGTATAGCCCTGTGATCGCAGCCATGCTGTGGCCTGGTCGAGAAGATCCGGACGATCTAGGTTCAGGGGTTGCCAGCAGAAGTCCAGCAGGGCCTGTATCGCGGGTTCGAGCGGACCTTCTGGAGCAGGCGGGGGCGGAGGGAGCCACGTCGGCTCGACCCGGAGCAGCCCTTCGGGGGTCTGGCCCGGAAGCTGGCGCTCCTGGTACGGGAACCGGTGAACGACATGGGTGTCCGCGGTGGCCAGCAGGGCGTTGAGTCCAGGATCAGGGTGCAGCGGGACATGTTCGCATGCAGCGGCTATGTCCTGGGTTTCCCAGAAGATGGCAACTTCGTCGGCGCGGGCAGCCGCGGCGAGGTTGGACATCTCGCCGATCGCTGTGGCTGCGTCCTGGCCCTGGTAGACAGGCCGGAGCCGTACATAGCCGACGAGACGTCCCTTGACGAGGGGATAAAGCGCCGGCGGCATCACGAAGCCCTCGGCCATCGCGACCGCGTGTCCTTCCTTGGCGGCGTCAACCAGGACGTTCCATGTCCTGTCGTCCACTTGGGGACTCCTTCCTGCCATGCGCGCCCAGCGACCCTGCCGTGATGCGGTCCCTGGCGTAGCGTGCTGATACTCGCACGCTGAGTGTAAAGTCCCGTCCTCGTCGGAGACGTGGTCTTGGATGAGGCGGGTTTGTCCGTTACGTTAAGTAGGAATCGTATTGCGGTCTGTCGCGCCCGTGAGGTGCTCTTGCCCGCTCGGAGGACGTGATGCCCAGACGCAAGTCGCTGCTCGCCCAGATGTATGAGGCTCGCCAGAAGGCCAAGCTGCAGCAACAGAAGCTGGAAGAACAGGCCGCCAGGGCGTGGGCCGCAGAAGAACGCAGGGTCGCGGCTCAGGCGGAGAAGGAGGCCGCGCAGCTGCGCCGGGAAGAGGAACGCGCGGCCCAGGCCAGGCTCCGCGAGGAGCAGCAGGCCGAGCGCACCCGGCAGCAGGCGGCGGCGAAGGCGGAGCGGCTGGCCGCCCAGCAGGTACGGGAGCAGGAGCGGCAGGCGGCAGCCCAGGCCCGCGCGCAGCAGCAGCGGGAGGCCGCCGAGCGCCGGGACCAGCAGGCCAGCGAGGCGGACCGGCGCCGCCGGGCGGTGGAACGGCGGGCGGCTGAAGCCGAGTTCCGGACCGAGGCAGTGCGGGCTACGGTCACCGCGTTCGAGCGGCTGCTGGCCGACCGCAACCGTGACCTGGCCGGGCACAGCCGCGGCGCCGAGGCCGCTTTCAACGCCAACGGCCCGGACGCGTTCGTGGCGGCGATCCAGCAGGCGCTGGCGACCTCGGTGTACCCACAGGGCCTGGACGGGTCGTGCGCGGCCCGGTACATCCCGGAATCCCGTGAGCTGTGGGTGGAGTACGAGCTGCCCCGGCAGGAGGTCATCCCCGCAGTCACCGGCTACCGGTACGTGAAGACCAAGGACCTCATCCAGGCCGAGCCGCGCAAGCCAGCCGAGGTCAACAAGCTGTATGAGAAGCTGATCGGCCGGGTGGCGCTGCGCACGCTGGCCGAGGCGTTCGACGTCGCCCCGGCCACGCTGGTCGGCGGGATCGTGTTCAACGGCTACGTCTCGGCCAAGGACCGCGCCACCGGCAAGCCGGTCCGGCCGCTGCTGCTCAGCGTCCAGGCCATGCGGGACGCCTTCGCCGAGATCGTCCTGGACGAACCGGAGCTGGACCCCAAGGCGTGCCTGCGCGGCTACCTCAACGCGCTGATCTCCCCGCAACCCCTGGGACCTGGTACCGGTCGAACCCGTCCTGAAGTTCGATCTGTCGAAGTACAAGTTCGTCGAGGAGATGGACGTCATCGCCGGCCTGGACAGCCGCCCGGACCTGCTGGCTCTCTCCCCTGGGGAGTTCGAGCACCTGACCCGCAAGCTGTTCGAGGCGATGGGCATGAAGTCCTGGAAGACCCAGGACTCCAAGGACGACGGCGTGGACGCGGTCGCGGTCAACGAGGACCCGATCGTCGGCGGGCTGTGCATCATCCAGGCCAAGCGGTACAGCAAGATCGTCGGCGTGGAGGCCGTGCACGCCCTGGCCGGGGTAATGGAGGACAAGAACGCCGCTAAGGGCGTCCTGGTCACCACCTCCTGGGTGGGCAAGGCCAGCCGCGACTTCGCCGCCCGCAACGGCAGCCGGATCGAGATCATCGAAGGCCGGCACCTCAAATCCCTGCTGCGGGAACACCTCGGCCTCGACGTGCTGATCGGCCTGCCCAAGCTGCCCCCCGGCTGGGAGCGGCACGAGATCTCCTGACCGGGCACGGCAGCGCGCCGCGCTGGCCATACCACCAGGACATGTGGCGGTCCCGGCGCTCACCTGCGGCGCGGGCGGCGCAGCAGCAGCGCGTGCGTGTCACGCTGCTCGCCAGCCAGCGGGGGTGCGGCATCGAGCAGCCGGGCGATGTAGGCATCTAGGTCCGTCTCCTGCCCGTCTGCGGCTGGGCGGTCCTCGTCCGGTCCCGCCTCACGCGGGCGCGGGACCGGACGGCCCGACGCAGCCCGCTTGCTCACCGTCGCTGCCCGGCCCATCAAGACCTGGTTCCCCGCTGAGTCATGGGCGGTCCCCCGGTTTCACTCGGCCGCTGCTGTCCTTGTTTTAACGTGCGGCGTTTTGCCGCATTTCACGGTACCCGCCTATTCGCTGCTGCTGGCAAATCAATGTGCGCCACTATAGACCGCGTTAGACCGTACTGGGCATTACTGGGCAGGATTCAGCATCACCCAGCAACACTGGCTATTACTGATTAGCACCGCGAAATTTTTGGCTTGAACACCTAAACCGGGGATACATCCCTGTGCTGCGTACCCGGCATTGCGGTGAACACCACCACGCGGTGATCACCGGCCCGGCACCAGTGCGCTACCCTGCTCCATCGGACACAGGACCAGCCGTTGACCTGCGGTTCAGCAGTAGCCGGCCACTCCCGGCATCAGCGAGGGAACCAGAGGTTAGCGAGGACTCCGGTTCGCTCCCGCGTGCGCCAGTGACCGCCAAACCAGCGGCGAGGAAGGGATATGGGCGGTCATAGACCAGAGCCTTTGACCGGGGCCGGAAACGGCCGGAAGCGACCGGACTGGTGTGTGGTAAACCCCCTCTTACGTCTGGACCGGGCGCGGTCCAGACGTAAACTGACACCAGGACATGGCCACCGGTAAACCTCCCGTTCGAGAAATCGGCGGGAGGTAAAAGAAGACAGCCACGAAATTGGAAGCCGCGAGCAGAGAGCACGACGAATTGACAGGCACCAGCAACGGCAGCAGCGGAACCGGCGTCAGCGGGCAGGGACGGAGGCGGGCACGGCAGCCGGTGCCGCGCACGCGCCGGGTGGAGTTCACCCTGACCGGCGAGGAGTACGCGGTCGTCACAGCGGCGGCCGGGCGAGCGGGGCTGGCCCGCAGAGCGTACGCCGCCCAGGCTGCCATGGCCGCCGCTGCGAACGGCAGGGCAGCCAGCGGCCAGGAACCACTCAGGCAGATCCTGATCGAGCTGATGCGCGCCGCCGGGCTGGTCCGCCGCATCGCCGCCAACTTGAACCAGGCGGCCACGAAGCTGAACGCCACCGGGCAGCCCACCGGGAACCAGCCCCGCTACGCGGCCGAGACCATCCGCCGCGCCGACCACATCGACGCCGTAGCCGACGCCGTGCGCAAGGCCCTGGGGCGAGGTTCACGGACGCGGCAACGGTGACCACGTGATCGGGAAGATCAGCACCCCGCGCGGGGAACACGTCCAGCCGCTGCTGTACTACCTGTTCGGTCCCGGCCGCCATGAAGAACACACCGATCCCCACATTGTGGCTGGCTGGCGGCACCCCGCTGACCTGGAACCTCCGCTGCGCCCAGATGGTACGCGGGACTTCACCAATCTCACCGGCCTGCTCTTGCAGCCGCAGACCGCCCTCGGCACGCGGGCCTACACGCGGCCGGTATGGCACTGCTCGATGCGCGCCGCTCCCGACGACCGGATGCTCAGCGACGACGAATGGGCCGCCATCGCGCACGAGGTGATGCACCGTACTGGCTTGTCACCGTACAGGCAGGAAGACGAGGCCGTCCGCTGGGTCGCCGTCCGGCACGGCGACGACCACATCCACCTGGTCGCCATGCTGGCCCGCCAGGACGGCGGCAAGCCCGGCCTGTCCTGGGAGCGGTACAAGGTCCGCGCCGCCTGCCTGGCCGCCGAGCAGCTGTACGGGCTGCGCTCCACCGCGCCCGCCGACCGCACCGCGGCCCGCCGGCCGGCCCGGGCAGAGAACGAGAAGGCCGCCCGCCGCGGCCTAGACGAAGCACCCAGGGTCACGCTGCGACGCCAGGTCACGACCGCCGCCGCGGCCGCCAGCAGCGAGGACGAGTTCTTCGCACGCCTGGGCCAAGCCGGGATGCTGGTGCGCAAGCGGTTCAGCGTCACCAACCCCGCTCAGGTCACCGGGTACTCGGTCGCCCTGCCCGGCGACACCACCAAGGACAGCGGACCGGTCTGGTACGGCGGCGGGAAACTCGCCCCGGACCTGAGCTGGCCCAAGCTGCAGCAGCGGTGGACCCCGACCCGGGCCGCACCCGGCCGTCCCCAATTGAACCTCACCGCCGAGGCACGCAGCGCGATCTGGGACCACGCCACCCGCGCCGCCGCCGACGCCACCGCGCAGATCCGCAACCTGGCCTGGACCGATCCCGCTGCCGCCGCCGACGCCGCCTGGGCCACCTCCGGCTCATGTCACGGATGGTGACGGCCGACCGAGAGGTGGTGCGCTAGAGCCGCCTGATATGACCGGCGACCTGGTCGCCGACATGGCCGCTCGGTGCTGCGCCAAACCGAACGATCTGTACACCGCTATCCGTGGTCCGATGGCTGGCCCACGCCCGGATCTGCCGATTTGAGGGCGTTTCGCGTTCGTATACTTATGCGCTATCTTGTATGCCCGCTAACAACGGCGACGGTCGTCAATTCAGTGGAGTGGCTCGTATCAGGGCGCGCCGAGTACAACGCTGACCGATCGGTGAGCGCCGGAGGTGACCACCAGCAGCGTGCAGATCGATCATTCTGGCGGGCTGGAGCACCGGTGGCGGAAGGCACCGTTGCATGGCGCTGGCGTGGAAGGCAGGCGCTAACTTAGTTATCCGGTGTGGGCGGAATGTTCCTTGGTGCGACTGGCCAGGCCGGAGGGAATGGCGTCCAGCCCGAGCTGATGTCGGGGCCAGCGTCGTCTTGCAGCGCGCCGGTCTCCAGGACGCCCCTGAAGTGGGGATAGCGCCGCTGATCGGCGACCGCGCGCCGGCATGTCCGCTTCGGGTGACAGCAGCCACGTTCGTCAGCTCATACTTCTGGAAGCTTCCGCAGTCCCGGGTGGAACGGGGGTTTGCGTCAGGGGATCAGGCTCAGCTCACGGGCCCGGGCGACGGCCTCGGTGCGGTTGGCCGCGCCGAGCTTGCCCAGGATATGGCCCACGTGCTTCTTGACCGTGTCCAGGGTGACCACGAGCTCGCCGGCGATGGCCTGGTTCGACCTGCCCATCGCCAGCATCTGCAGCACTTGCAGCTCACGGCTGGTCAGCGGGTCGACGATGCCTGAGGGGCCGGGCTCAGGCGCGGGCTGCCCGGCGGCGAAGGCACGCTGGAGCCGGGCCAGGTAGCCGAGCGGGACACCGGCGGCGGCCTGGCCGGTGCGCTGGGCCGCGACGAGCCGACCGAGCAGCGCGGCCATCGGCGCGTCCTCATCGGCGAACACCCGCACATAGCCCTGCGGGCAGGCCAGCATCAGCGTCCCGGCCAGGGCGGTGACCGCTTCGGCGTCCTCACCGCCAGCCGCCAGCGCTAGCGCCCGCAGCGCGCCGATCTCGATGACGCTGCCGGTCCGGCCTTGGGCGGCGGCCGTAGTCTGCAGCCGGTCCAGCAGCCCGAGCGCCGCGGCCGGGCGGTCTTGCGCCAGCAGCACGCGCGTGAGCACGAGATACTCCGGCTCCCGGCTGTAGGGCGGCGTGTCCGTTGCGCGCAGGCCGTTCTCGTGCGCCCAGCGGTCTGCTGCGGCAACGTCGCCCTGGGCGAGCAGCAACCGTGCCCGCTGCGGAGGGACGGGGTTGAGCAGGCCGGTCACCGCTGGGCCAGGCGCCGCCTGCAATGCCTTGCCCATTGCCTCGCGGGCCCCGGCCAGATCTCCTTGAGCCTGCAGGATCCACGCCAGCCTCGCCAGTCCCGTGGCCAGCGGCTGGGTGTAGGGGTAATTCTCGGCGAGTAGGATGCCCTCGCTGACCTGGCGGAGGGCAGTATCAAGCTCGTCCCCCTGGTATGCCACCTCGGCCAAGCCCACATACCCGACGCCAGCGCCAGGCGTTAGGCCGATCGCCTGCTGATAGGTCCCCGCCGCCACGTCCAGGCGGCCCCGGGCGCGCTGGATCTGGGCAAGATGGTGATAGCCCCAGGCGGCCACGGCGGACTCGCCGACCGCACGCCACTGGGCAACGGTCTCCGACAACAACTGCTCGGCTTGCCATAGTCGGCCGCGCATCCACTCGGCGATGCCGAGGTACCCGCGGGCGTGGGAGGCCAGCATCCACTCGTCGTCGCCGGCCTCGGCCAGGGCCCGTGACGAATCCGTGGCCGCCTGTTCGGCGTCGCCGCGGAGCTCGGCGAGGTAAGCACGGTCGAGCGCGATCGTAGCGGGGACATTGGCCAGCAGGCTCGCACCCCGCCCGGCCGACGGTTCGTAGGGTTCGCCGACACCCCCGGCGGCGCCTGCTTGGGCGCGCTCGGCGGCATCGAGCAGGTCCGCAGCCGCTGCCACCCGGCCGCTGAGCACGGCCAGGCGCTCCTGGGCCAGCAGCAGCCGCGGCCGGGAGCCAGCCAGCCGGGCGGGCAGCGCCGCCAGCCACCGCTGCACGGTCACACGCTCGCCGCGGCCCAACAGCTCATCGGCATGCCGCTCGATCAGCCGCGCGGCCCAGACCGCATCCCCGGCGCTCAGTGCGTGCCGGACGGCGTCGTCGGCCAGCCCATGTTCCTCACACCAGCTCGCGGCGTTACGGTGCAGCCCAGGGATCAGGCCGGGCCGTTCCTGCCGCAGGCGGGCGCGGAGCAGGTCGGCGAACAGATGGTGGTAGCGCCACCAGCCGCGCACCTCATCCAGCGGTACCAGGAACAGTCCTGCCTGCTCGATGGTCTCCAGCATCGCCTGGCTGCCGCCCCGGCCAGTGACCGCGTCGCACAGCCCGCCGGACAGCCGCTCCAGCACCGAGGTCTCCAGCAGGAAGTCGCGCACCTGCTCGGGCTGGCGCTCAAGCACCTCCTCAGTCAGGTAGTCCAGGACATAGCGATGGCTGCCGCTGAACGCCGTCACGAAGCCGACGGGATCCGCCTGCCCTCCCAAGGACAGGGCGGCCAGCTGCAGGCCGGCCACCCACCCCTCGGTCCTGGCCGCCAGCGCCGCCACCGCCGGGTCAGGCAGGTCAGCACCAGCCGATTCGCGCAGCAGCGCCGCCGCCTCAGCCGCGGTGAACCGCAACTCGCCGATGCGCAGCTCCGCCAGCTGCCCGCCGGCCCGCAGACGCGCCTGCGGCAGCGGCGGATCGGACCGGCTGGCCAGCACCAGGTGCAATCCCGGCGGCAGATGCTCAACCAGGAGCCCAACGGACGAGTGCACGAGCTGGCTGTCGATCAGGTGGTAGTCGTCGAGGACCAGCACCATCTCGTCCTCGCCGGGCTGGGCGGCCAGCTCGTTGATCAGCGCCGTCACCAGCCCCTCAAACGACGGCGGCGGCGGGGCCGAGCAGCGGGCCGGCCAGCTCCCCGATCCCCGGCCGCGCCCGGTCCAGCGCCGCAACCACATGACGCCAAAACCGTGCCGGGTCGTCGTCGCCCGCGTCCAGCGACAGCCAGGCAACCGGCCGCTTGCCAGACCGGGCCCAGTCGGCCACCAGCGCCGTCTTGCCGAATCCAGCTGGGGCGCACACCAGGATCAGCCGCCCCGCCAGGCCTTCATCCAGCGCTCCCACCAGCCGCGGGCGGGCCACGAATCCCTTCCGCGGCCGGGGCACGTGCAGCTTGGTGGCCAGCAGGATATCCCGCTCGGAGGCGGCAACCCCGGCCGGGGCCGCCGCAGATAGCTCAGCCATCGGCGACCTACATATCCTGTGTCCGGCGATGGCCAGCGTCGCCGCTGGGTCCGGCCAGTCTAGCCGCCGGCGGGCGGCTGGGCCGTGCCGGAATTCGCGCCGGGGACGGAAATATGGGCCAGATCCCAGAGCACACCCGTAGAGCCACGCTTCTGATGGTCTCTCACGCTCGGGCGGGCCAGCCTTGTCCGTTTGGCCGGCGTTCCGGTGCAGGCCGGGTTCGGCGTAGTCGGCGTCGATGAGGTCGGTGAGCAGAACGGTGGCGGCGGCTGCGACGTCGCGCAGCTCGGTGTCCGGGATCGCCCGGTCGTTCTCGAAAGCCGGCCGGATGGTTCGCGCGAGCAGGTCCGCCCGCTGTGCCAGGCCGTCGGCGGGTGCGGCTGCTTGTTGCAGGAAGCCTTCGAAGGTCGGCTGGTAGGCGTAGCTGATGTCGTCGGTGTCCATGTCGTCGCGGAGCAGGCCGTGTTCGGCGAGCAGCCCAAGACCTGCCCGCCTTCACTCCGGCTCCGCTGGCGCTCCGCCCGGAGCGCTGCCGCCTGCCCACTGACCGACCGATTTTCGATTCAGGCGGGTCGGCGCCCGGTTATTAGCGCGGATTTCCATGCAGCGAATCGCCCCTCCGGCTAGCTGAACTGGAAGCGGAGGCGCCGGTTTTGCCACCAGGGGATGGTGGTGTCGGCGCGCAGGTCGGAGTGGCGCAGGACGGGTGAGTAGGCGCGTCGGCTGAGGGTGACGGTGATGGTGTCGCCGTCGGTGGTGATGGTTCCGGCGGTGTCGAGGAAGCGCCGCTGGAGGGTGTCGGGGGTGGCGGTGGCGTAGCCGGGGCCGAGCCGGGTGCGGAACGCGGCGAGCAGGGCCTGGGCCAGGACGTACAAGACGACGTCGAGGTCGACGTTGAGGTTGACGGTGGAGGACAGGGCGTCGGCGCAGAATGCGCCGATGATCTCGGCGAGGCGCTGCTCGATGGTCATCCGGCGGGCGTACTGGCTGATCAGCGCCCGGGTCTTGATCTGGTTGTCGTTGGTGATGATGACGGTGGGCTGCTCGCGGCCCAGACCGGTGACGATGAGCTGGCGGACGGTGCCGGGGTAGCTGGTCAGCGTGACGGCGGGGTCCTCGTGGACGCGGGGCCGGTTGTAGGGACCGGGCCGGTCCAGGGTCGCGGTCTTGTAGTCGCTGCTGGCCAGGCCGTTGATGTAGCGCATCAGGGAGGCCGATCGCATGCGCAAGGTGGCGAACTTGACGCCGCGGGCGTCGAGCTCGCCGAGGATGGCCTGGGTGGTGACCTTCTGGTCCATGATCAGCATCTTCGGGTCGGTCCCGGATACCTGCTTTCCAGTGGTCGCAGAACGCGATGGCCTCCCGGTTCTGGGTGGCCTTGGAGATGTCGGCGTTGGCGTAGACCAGGTTGTGGGTGCCGGTGTCCTGGGCGAAGAAGGTCAGCACCGAGCGGGCCCGCTGGGACCGGGACGGGACGTAGTGCTTTTCCAGAACCGGGTCCTGGCCCCAGTGCATGATGGCGTGGAAGTCCAGGTCGAAGATCGCCTCGCCGGGGGTGGCCAGCCCGGCGCTGATCATCTTGGCGTCCAGGGCGGCCAGGAGCCGCTGCTGGTGGTCGTGGGCGAGCCGGTAAGAGTAGTCGGTGAGCGCGGATTTCTTCGGCAGGACGGCCAGCCCGGCGAACAGGGCGCTGGCCGGGTCGGTCAGCAGGTCATCGACGTGGGAGACCCGGCGGGTGCCGGTCAGCTTCAGCGCGAGCAGGGACAGCAGCCACGACACCGCCGGGATGACCGAGGTGCCCGGATACCCGGCCTTGCCGGTCAGGGCGGGCAGGTCCAGGGCGACCAGGTCAGGCAGCGCGAGCAGCAGCCCGGCCAGCCGGGTCTCGGCACGGGCGGGGAAGGCGGTGAAGTCGATGACCGCGGCCCGGGGCAGGCCGGTGTCCCGGCCGGCGGTGGCCGGGCTGGTGCTGGCCTCGGGCGCGGGGCCGCGCAGCAGCAGGCCGAAGCCCTCCTCGGCGAGGATCTGCCCGACCCCGGTGCGGTTGAGCGGGGTTCCCTCGGCGCGCAGCCGGGCGCTGATCTCGTGCACCGACAGGCCCTCGCGGCGCAGCTCGAGCACCCGGGCGCGGGCGCGGTCCTTGGCCGGGGCGGTCTTGGGGCCGGGCTTGCCGGGCGGGGCGAACAGCTCGAGCTCCCCGGCCCGGAAGTCGCGCAGCAAGCTGGCCATGCTGGAGCGGGTGTAGCCGGCCCGGGCGCCGGCCTGCTCGACGGTCAGGCCCTCGGTGAAGTAGGCGCGTAGCGCCTCATACCGCCGCTGGTTCGGGTGCCGGGGGACAGTGAAGTACTCCGCGCCGGGGGCCGGATTCGCTGCCACGTGCCCGGTCTACCAGAACCGCCCTGCGGGCGGCCGCAGGCCCGGACACGGCATGTCAGCCCTGTATCGGCCTGATCGTCCTGGTCAGTCGGCTAGGAACGGGACGATCAGGTCGATATCTCTCAGGTAACTGTTTCATAACACTTCTGGCTGATCAACGAACATAACAGTGATATCGACCGCTGGATGCTGTCGGGCAGGAATCCGGGAAGTCACATGTTCGCAGGTCAGCACCGGCCGGGCGTCGCCGTCTTCGCTCCAGGACAGCCACGATGGAGGCTCAATTATCGAGCACGGAAGTCCGCGTTAGAGGCTCCCGTGCTGCATGCCGAACAGCAGTCCGAGCCACGGCCAGTAGGCTAGGTCGTATATTTTATGCAACGCCGCTACCTGCGGAAACATCCGCATCTGCGGTCAGGGTCTTCCTGGATTGCCATGGCGGCGGCACCCCATCCGTCGTGCATCGCGCACGGGTCCATCACCCCTGGCGGCGAAGCTGATCGCGGATCACGGCGCAGAGGGTGAGCGGCGGGAAGCCCGTCCAGAATGCCCGGATGCTGATCTGCATTCCGGTCAGGCCAGGCCCGGGCGCGAACTCTCGGACGACCGGGGACGCCGGGCCGGGATCATCTAGCGGGGCGGTCCCGTCAGACGGCCGGACCCAGGGAACGTCGCGGTGGAGTTGGCGGGTGCTGTCCCGGTGCTGCCCAGGTCGCCGGGTCACAGGAACATGTGGCGGTCCGGAGCGTCCGCGTCCTGTCCCGACATCACGCTGAGTGATACAGGAGGTCGAGGAGAACGCGCACACTGCCGCCGATATGCGCGGGAGCCCCATCAATTGCGTGACGTTCAGCCGATGCGCACAGACTAGGCCGATCTGAATGGGCTGTCGCCAGCCGAGAATTGCTGTGAGATCACGCAATACGGCAATCATGCGCTGGGATGCCGCTGGTGAGTTCTCCTCCTCGGCGGCGCTCCCGACGGCGGGGACGTCGGCCGCGGCCAGCCAGTGGGCCACGCAGATCTCCCGCTGGACGCGGGGCAGACGGCCCTCAGAAGACGCCCCCGTCTGAGTGCGGTGGCCTGCGAGTCGCGAAGCTCGACCTGTCCGAAGACCCGGCGGATTACCTGAGCGCCGGTCTCCAGCGGGGGGAACGCGACACCTGGTCAGATCTCAGTAGCCCGGTCACTGTTCGCGGCCGGGTCCCACCGCTCCCAGATCAAGAAGCCGTCATAACCGATCCGGACCGCGCCCCGCTCAGGGTGTACAGGGCTAGCTGCGGCAATCTCTGTCACCATGCCTTGCCGGTGCGATGGGCGGACCATCAGACCCCGCGATTCCAGCTCCCCAGCGATCGCGCCCAGGAACTGCACCGCCGTTCGGGAATTCGCCTGTCCATCTGTCACCCGCATTCGTCTCTGGATACTGGCTTGGCGACCA
Source organism: uncultured Actinomycetes bacterium (assembly GCA_963742795.1). Classification (GTDB taxonomy): domain Bacteria; phylum Actinomycetota; class Actinomycetes; order Streptosporangiales; family Streptosporangiaceae; genus Palsa-504. Next base: position 394,091 of record CAVUNL010000026.1, on the reverse strand, counting down.
CCCGCCCGTCATCATGTACGTGCCTGGACCTGTCGTCCCCACCACGGCCGTACCCGCCCAGTCGGCATCCGCTGTGTGCACACCCGGCCACCTCTCTACCTCGCAGCTGTGACAGGACCATGCAAGCTGGCCGCAGCTAGCAGGCAGCAGAATCAGCGTGTGTTCACGATAATGTGGTGACAGCCTGCGACATCTGGATGGAGACCCATCGCGAGGGATTGGCCGGCAACCTCCGGCGCGCGCGGACTGCCGGATCGGTCGCAACCGGATGTGGCCCACATCGAACAGGCCACACGGCGTCGCCTCGGCGAAGCGCGGTCCGCCGAGGCGACGCAGGAGGGGGCGCAGGCGAGCAGCGTGAGCTGGTCGAAGCTACGCTCGCTTGCTGAACCTGGCACGCGCCCACAGGTATCCGACGAGGGCGATCCCGGCGCACCAGGCGAGAGGGGCGGCCGCGTAGCCGCCTGACGGGTGTCGGCGAGCAATCCACGCAACGATTCGATAATCGGCGTGAAGGGCTGATACTCCGCGAATTGCCGGACACCTTGTCCCATCTTGGCAGCCGGCACGATCGCGCTGCTCACGAATGGCAGCAGGATCAGCGGCACGACGGTGAGGCCTGCGGACTCCGGAGTTTTCGCAGCCATAGATAATTGAGCACGCGACCTCGTCAGTCTCAGATGCCGCCTGGCCAGAGGCGGGCGACAGGACTGCGGGCGGCGAGGCCGAACCGGGCCCGGGGGACGAGCAGTGGTGCGGAGCGGTTGACGGCGCGTTGTTTGGGCGTGACGCGAGCGCGGTGGACGGCTTCGTACTGGCCGAAGGCGGCGGCATAATCGGCTGGCCGGTCCGCGAGTGCGGTGGCGAGGGTGTGCGCGCCCGCGATGGCGAGGCTGGAGCCGTCGCCCAGCAGCAACACGCAAGAGCCGGCGTCGCCGGCCAGCGTGATGCGGCCCTTGGACCACGCGGGCAGGTCGACCAGGCTGACGGCGTCGAAGTAGAGGTCGTCAGTGGCCCGGAGTTGTTCAAGTAGTTGCGGTACACGCCAGCCGACGCCCGCGTACGCCTCGCTGACGATCCTCTTGTGCTGCTCCATGTCGCGGTAGGCGAAGCTGTTGGCCCGCTCCGGAATCGGGCTGAACGCCCACTTACCTCCGCTCGCATTCCTCCCGCGGTCACTCGTTCCCACCAAGTGCAGCCATCAGGGTAGCTACCGCCACGAGCCTGCCCCGCCCCGAGAGCACTGGTTGGACCGAACGGCCGCGCTGTGCGCGTGATACCACCGTCCGTTCGGTCAAAGGTCTCTATTCCGAACGGACGGTGGTGCTTCACCCCGCCTCACTGGCACGGGCGAGACGGTTCAGTGCGCGGCCTCCCGGGTCAGTTGCCCAGCGGGTGCCTGCGGTTCGGCGGCGTGGCCGGGCCACCAGGCCCTGCGGCCGATGAGGGCGGTGAGGCTGGGGGAGAAGAACATGGCCATGACGAACGCGGCCAGCGCGATCCCGCAGGCGACCGCGAATCCCAGCTGGGCCAGGATCGTGTTGCCGGCCAGGGTCAGCGATGCGAAGGTTCCGGCCAGGATCAGCCCGGCCGCCGCGATCGTTGGTGCCGCGTGCCGGAATGCGACGCTGGCTGCCTGGCGGGGCGGCATGCCCTCCTTGGCCTGTTCGCGCAGCCGGGCGATCATCAGGATGTTGTAGTCGGTGCCGAGTGCGACCACGAACAGGCACATGTAGACCGGCAGCAGGAACACCAGGCCGGTCTGGCCGCCGAGGCCCTGGAATACCAGCACGCTGGCCCCGAGGGTGGCGTCGAACCCGAGCACGACCGAGGCCAGCAGGTACCACGGCGCCACCACGCTGCGCAGCAGAAGTCCCAGGATGAGCAGGATGATGACGGCGGCGGTGGGGAACACGACCGCGTAGTCGTGGTTGACGGCCTTCTGGATGTCGGCGAACACCGCGGTGGTGCCGCCGGTCAGCGCGGACGTGCCGGCGGGTGCGGCCGCGTGCACGGCCGGGCGCAGCTGGTTCTTGAGCACGTCCACCGCCACCGTGGACTGCGGGTTATAGGAGAGCGTCACGTTGTACGCGGCCGTGGCGTGGTCCGCGCTCAGCTTGGGCGGTGCCACCGCGCCCACGCCCGGCAGCGTCTTGAGCTTCGCGCCGAACGCGGCCACGTCCGAAGCGGGCAGTGCCCCGCCTGAGGGCTGGTGCAGGAGCACGACGGTTGGGTCGGTGGCGCCGGGCGGCAGCCCCTTCTCCAGGGTCTTCAGCGCGGTCTGTGATTCGGCAGTGCTGGGGATGCCCGCCGAGGACAGGTCGAAGGTCGGCTTGTAGCTGAACGCCCCGATGGCCAGGACCGCCAGGACCAGGCCGGACACGATGGCGTAGGTGGCGGGCCGGCGCCCGAGGGAACGGCCGATGGCCGCGAACCGGGCCGCGGTGGGCTCGCGGCGAGAGGCTTTGGAGGGCCAGAACACGCGCGGGCCGAGCAGCGACACGACCGCAGGGACCAGGGTCAGCCCGGCGATCAGGGTGACGGCCACCGCGATGGCCAGCGCCGGGCCGATCGACCGCAGCACGCTCAGCGTGGACAGCAGCAGCGCCAGGAACGCGGCGATGACCACGCCCGCAGCTGACGCGATCACCTCGCCGACCCTGGTCACCGCGCTGACCATGGCCTGCTTGGGGTCCTCCCCGGCCCGCAGCCGCTCCCGGTAGCGGAACATCAGGAACAGGATGTAGTCGGTGCCGATGCCGAACAGGACGACGATCAAGATGGTGGAGATCGAGCTGTCGGTATTGAGGTTCAGTGCCTTGTTCACGTCGCTGATCAGGCCGGTCGCGACCTGGGAGACCAGCGCGATCACGAGCAGCGGCAGGACGGCGATGATCGGGCTGCGGAAGATCACCAGCAGCAGGAGCAGGATCAGCACGAGCGTGGCGAGCAGGACGATCTGCTCGGCCCGCTGGCTGGATTGCTGGCTGTCCAGCTGCTGGGCGGCGGACCCGGTCACCCCCTCGTGCAGGCCGGTGCCGGCCACCAGCGGCTTGATGTCGGCGCGCAGCACCTTGATCGCGTCACCGGCCGCCGTGCTGGACCCGTTGACCACGTTGCTGGGCATGGCCACCAGGGCCGTCTGCACCTCGCTGTTCGGCGAGGGCGGGCCAGCCGTGACGCCCACGATGTTGTGGATGTGCCTGGCGCCCAGCGACGCGGCGACCGAGCGGACCTTCGCCGAGTCAGCCGGGGTCAGCTTGCCGCCATCGGCCCGGGAGAACACGATGATGGCCGCCGACGCGGTGACGTGCCCGGCCTGCGGGAACGCTTTGTCCTGCAGGTTCGCGGCCCGGATCGACTCATAACTCTTCGGCAGGAAGCTGCTTTCGTTCGTCGTGGTCGGCAGGCCTGGCGACGTGGCGATCACGGCGACCGCGGCCACCACCCAGGCCAGAATGGTCAGCCACGGGTGGCGCACCACGGCCCGTCCCAGTGCGGCGAACGGGCCCCGGCCTGCCGTGCCCGGCCTGCGCCCGCCGCCAGCCGCCTGGCGGACCGCGGAGCCGGTCGCAGATGCGTGTTTGTTGCTTACCATGTCTGTTCCTCGGTGTGTCTTGCCTCGGTGTGGGATGGGGTCATTCCGGTCGGGGGCTCCAGCGGGAAGGCGCGAGCCCAGGTCAGCGGTTGAGATCGCGCCGGGACACCGGGACTTAGGCGATCTTGCGCCGGTAGGTGACCATGGCGAGGGCGTAGGCGACGATGAGGATGCCGGCGCACCAGGCGAGGGCGGTCCAGATGCTGGTGCTGACCGGCTTCTGGGCGAACAGGTCGCGGACCGTGTTGACGATGGATGTCACGGGCTGGTTGTCGGCGAACGCGCGCACCGGGCCGGGCATGGTGGCGGTGGGCACGAATGCCGAGCTGATGAATGGCAGGAAGATGATCGGGTAGGCGAAGGCGCCCGCGCCTTCCGCGGTTTTGGCGGACAGGCCGGCGATGACGGCGATCCACGTCAATGCCAGGGTGAACAGGACCAGGATGCCGGCGACGGCGAGCCATGCCGCCGCTGGCGCGCCGGTGCGGAATCCCATGGCGACGGCGACGAGCACGACGAGCACGAGCGAGATCAGGTTGGCGGCCAGCGAGGTCAGCACGTGCGCCCACAGCGCGCTTGAGCGTGCGATCGGCATGGACTGGAATCGCTCGAAGATGCCGCTTTGCATGTCGGTGAAGAGCCGGACTGCGGTGTAGGAGATGCCCATCGCGATCGTGATGAGCAGGATTCCGGGCAGCAGGTAGGTCACATACCGTTCTGGCCCGGTGTGGATCGCGCCGCCGAACACGTAGACGAACAGTAGCAAGAGGGCGATCGGCATGATCGCGGTCGTGATGATGGTGTCCGGGCTGCGCGTGATGTGGCGCAGGGACCGGCCCGTCAAGACGGCGGTGTCGCCGGAGAAGTGCGTGGTCATCGTGGTTCCTTTGTTGTGGGTGGCGTCGTTGCCAGCCCGCTGTCGTTGCCGTTGTTGCTGCCATTACCGTCGTGGCCGGTGATGGCAAGGAAGACCTCTTCGAGGCTGGGCTGTTTCTCGACGTACTCGACCTGGGCGGGCGGGAGGAGCTGTTTCAGCTCCGCAAGGGTGCCGTTCGCGATGATCCGCCCCTGGTGCAAGATCGCGATCCGGTCGGCGAGCTGTTCGGCCTCGTCCAGATACTGCGTGGTGAGCAGCACCGTCGTGCCCCGCCTTGCGAGCTGCTTGACGCTGTTGTGCACCTCGAGGCGAGACTCCGGGTCCAGCCCGGTGGTCGGTTCGTCCAGGAAGATCACCGGCGGATTCCCGATGAGGCTCATGGCGATGTCCAGGCGGCGGCGCATGCCTCCGGAATACGTGGCCACCCTTCGCCCGGCCGCGTCGGTGAGCTGGAAGCGGGCCAGCAGGTCATCGGCGATCTGCCCGGCGCCCTTCAGGTGGCGCAACCGGGCCACCAGCACCAGGTTCTCCCGCCCGGTGAGGATCTCATCCACCGCCGCGAACTGCCCGGTGAGGCTGATCGACTCCCGCACGTCCGCAGCCTGCGCGCCGACACCGAAACCATCAACGGTGACCATCCCCGCGTCGGGCCTCAGCAGCGTGGACAAGATATTCACGATCGTGGTCTTGCCCGCGCCGTTCGAGCCAAGCAACGCGAAAATGCTGCCCCGCGCCACCTCGAAATCCACGCCACGCAGCACACGCAGCTCCTTGTATGACTTCTCCAGACCCTGCACGTGGATGGCTGCGTCGGTGGTCATTCCTGTTCCCCTCGCTCCGCGTCCTCGATCGCCTTGGTGAGCCGGGCGCGTTCCTTGTCGATCCATCGCTTTCCGGTGTAGGCCTGCGCGAATGTATCGGCGAACTCGACCGGGTCGTCGCCGACGATCGCGCGCAAAGGCGTGCCGTCGGCCGCGGCACGCTCCCAGAGGTCGGCGAAGTCGCCGAGCATCTTGACGGCGGTCTCGCCGTCCGTGACGCCTCCGTTGTACATGAAGTACCGCTCCAGCGCCTTCGCGGCGGTGCCGTACGGCTCGGGCAGAGCCTCGATGCGGGCCTTGTACTGCCTGTACTGCTTCTTCTGCTCGAGCGACCCGGTGACCAGCTCGATCCACTTCGCTGCCATTTCACTTGCCTCCTTCGCGGAGCTGTTCGAGCCGTTCTGTGAGGAAGCTCCAGGTCCTCCAGAACTCTTCGAGATATTCCTGTCCCTGAGCGTTGAGGGAGTAGACCTTGCGCGGCGGCCCCTTCTCGGAGGGGACCTTCTCCACGTCGACAAGGCCGCGCTGCTCGATCCTGATCAGCAGCGCGTAGACGGTGCCCTCGGCGATGTCGGAGAAGCCCTTCTCCCGCAGCCATGCCGTGATCTCGTAGCCGTACGCGGGCCGGGCGGACAAGATCGCGAGAACGATGCCCTCCAGCGTCCCCTTGAGCATCTCCGTCACCTGCTTGCCCATGGAACACCTCCTCCTTCAGCTACTCAGTCTTACTGACTACAGGTATACAGTATCACTAGCTACCAGTACTTAGCAAGACAGAATAGCGGAGATGCAAGCCGCCTGGCTGCGGATACAAGGCGGGGTCAGCTGGCGGGGGCCGCGGCGGTGCGGGTGAGCGCGGTGCTGCCGTTGGACGGGCCGGGCTTGACGGTGGCCATTGCGCATCTTCCTTTCGGTGTGCGTTCCGTTCTCCGCACGCTAGGAAGATCGGGCGGGCCAGGCGTCCCCCGAAAGGGGACATGCCGGGTGGAATCTTCCGGGGAGTACCGGGCACTAAGGTGTAACCTGGCCCGGCGTTGGTGCCTGGCCCTCGTGGGAATGCAGTGACCCGGCCGGGGTTGCGACGGCCCGCCAGGGATGAGGCTCAGTACGCGGGCCCGAGCCACGGACTCGGTGCGGCTGGCCGCGCCGAGCTTGCCCAGGACGTGGCCCACGTGCCTTTGACCGTGTCCAGGGTGACCACCAATTCGCGGGCACTGGCCTGGTTTGACCGGCCCGCCGCCAGTATCCGCAGCACCTCCAGCTCGCGGCCGGTCAGCGGTCAATGATGCCGGAGGGCCGGGATCAGGCGCGCGGCCCGGCGGCGAAGGCACGCTGGAGCCGGCCAGGTAGCCGAACGGGACGCCCGGGGCCGCCGCGGAAGATTCCACCCGGCATATCCACTTTCAGGTGACGCCATGCCGCGTGCTGCCCCATAGCGTGCAGATCACGGAACCTGACGGAAGGACGGTACAGATGAGCGACACGGCGCGGTCATCGCGCTACGAGATCCGCGTCGAGGGGGTCCTGGACTCGCGCTGGACGGCCTGGTTCGAGGGCCTGGCGATCGGCAGTGACGACAGCCGGACGGTCATCTCCGGCCCGGTCGCGGATCAGGCCGCCCTGCACGGGCTGCTGAACCGGGTCTGCGACCTCGGCGTGGTCCTGATTTCGGTACGCCGGCTCGGTCCCGATTAACCCAGAGTGACCCCGCGAGAAGGACACCATGCATCCAGCCATGCTGCGGCAGCCCACCGCCAGCCACATCCGGGAGCCGGCCACCGAGACCGGTGACGGGCGGCGGGCCGGAAAGCGGGAATGCCGGCACCGGCCGCGGTGCCCGGATGCTCTGGCGCCAGGTCGCAGCGCGGCCAAGGTCGTCGCAGACCATCCCGGGCAGGGGTGGAGCCTGCTGTGCAACGGCGTGGTGCTGTTTGACGACGGCGGGGCACTGCTTCCCGGCGGCCAGGCCGTGGCTCCGGCCACCGCCGGCCCAGTCCGGACGGCGGCATGAAGGCGTCCCGGGTTCCGGAAACTGAGGCGCCCCTACCGCGACCAGGGGCCGCCAGTGGACGCTCTCGCTGCTCGCCGCGATCGTGCTGATCTGCGCGTTCGAGACCTTGGTCCCGCCCTCGCCGGGACGCCCGGCGCGGCGGGCGGTCCGGGGCTGTGCCCGGCGCGGCGCCCTGATCGCCGTCATCTTCGCCGTCTGGCACCGGCAGGCCGTACTCGTGGCTGATGATCTCCTCAGCCTGGTGGCGGGCATCGGTCAGCCGTCCCGCCTTGGCCAGGTATCCCTCGCACGGCCGGTCGTCGCCGGCCAGGTCCGCGGCCAGCTCGTCGGCCTGCCGGGCGAACTGCTGCCGGATCGCGGCCAGGAAAGCGTCGAAGTCCTCGATCTCCTCAAACCACGGCACGCCGGACCAGGGCCACAGCAGCTGACACCACCACGGCCACTCGTCGTACGGCTTCGTGCTCATGCCGCCTCGCTCCCCCGCAGATCGCCGTGGCCGGACGCGGTGACCTGGGTGACGAGCTGGCTGACCTTGCGCCGGGACAGGCCGAACCGCCCGGCCAAGGCCCGCTGGCTCAGCGGCTCACCCGCCAGGACGGACGCCGCGTACGCCGCGCGGACCGCCTGCTCCACATCCCTGGTACCGCTGGCCCGCTGGTGGCCGCGCCCGGCCCGCGGGCCCCTGGCACCTGCTGCACCGCGATCTCCACCGAACCGATGAACGCCACCGCGGGCCACGCCGAGATCAGCGCCCCGAGCAGCCCGTACCCCGCGCCGAAGGCGATGTTCGCGCCGACCGTCGCGCCGATGCCGAGCCACAGCATCAGCCGGGCCAGCCCTGGCGCGTCCCGGTCGTTGCGGGCCTCGTGCAGCAGCACGAGCGAGGCGGCCAGGATCAGCCCGTCCACGCTCAGCGGCAGCAGGCGGGCCGCCGTGCCGTCCTGGCCGTGCATCCGGCCCAGACCGTAGATGTGGGAGTAGGACACCACCGCCGCGAAGGCCGCCACGGCGCAGACCACGGCCGCCGTCGCGAAACGAATCACCCGGTCCCCGTTCACCGGCTCGCCGCGCGCCGCGCCGTCGCTAGGCTGCTCGATGAGGGCCGTGGCCGGATCTCCGAGCTGTCCCGGAAGCAGCAGGGATAGTAGAGGTTACGGCTGGCGGTCCCGCGCGGCGCGCGCCGGCCGTCGCGCAGCACGGCCAGCTCGCGGACCTCGATGCACACGAACCATTCGTCCGGGCCGCACTGCTCTACCACGGTTCCTGGCAGCCACGGCCACCGCTCGCGGTCGCCGTGTTCTTCCTGCTTCGAGCGCGGGTAGCGGACCTTGACCGGGCTCTCGTCGGGGAACCTGCCGTCGTTGTCCTCGTCGGGCATGACCTGGCTCCACTCCCGGAGCCGGGTGGACAACCTGTGTGGTTATCGCTTGCACTTCGGACTGTCTTCACACACATCCAGGGCAGCGCGCGTGCTCTGCAGCGAGCGTGCCTCGTCTGGACTCCCACCTGATGTACGTCAGGCTGCCCAGGTCATCGCTGTAATGTTTCCCAGTATGGAGCCGTAAAGTTTCCCAGTATAGAGCTGTAAAGTTTCCCAGAAAGTCGTTCAAGAGTTCCCCCGCATGGCATCCTGAAGTGCATGAAGGCTACTAGCGGGCTGCGTCCTCGCCGACTCGCCGAAGTCGTCCCTCAGCGCATGAGCGAAGAGCCCGTCGTGATCCTCACCGGGCCGCGCACTGTGGGCAAGAGCACCTTGCTCGCTGCGCTCGCGGCCGAGTTCGACCGGCCCGTCCTCGACCTTGACCGCCCGGACGCGCGAGCGGCGGCGGCCAGCGACCCCGGCTTCATCGTCTCCGGTCCCGGGCCGGTTCTCATCGACGAGTTCCAGCATGTCCCGGAGATCCTGGACGCGATCAAGGCCGAGCTCAACACGGACACCAGGCCCGGGCGCTACGTGCTCACAGGATCCACGAGGTACTCGGTCCTGCCGCAGGCGGCGCAGTCGCTGACTGGGCGGGCCCACGTCATCAACGTCCTGCCGTTGTCCCAGGGGGAGCTTCACGGGCGCCGGGAGAACTTCATCGACCGGCTCTGGGCGGACCCGGCCAGGCTGCCGGAGATGCCATCGCGTCCGGTGACCAGGGATGAGTACGTGGATCGCATCGTGACGGGCGGCTTCCCCATGATCTTGCAGCGCCTGACGCCGAGGGCCCGTACGTCGTGGTTCGCCGACTATGTGAACCTCGTCGTGATGCGCGACGTGCTCGACATCGCCAGAGTACGGCAGCGGGAGGCGCTTCCCCGGCTGCTCCGCCAGTTCGCGGCGCAGACTGGCCAGATGCTCAACATATCCAAAGCCGGGCAGGCCGTCGGGCTGGAAACCAGCACCGCGAACCGCTACGCGACTTTGCTGGAGGCGGCCTTCATGATCCAGCGGCTGCCCGCGTGGGGCACGACCCTTGGCAAGCGGATCGCCGCGTACCCCAAGGTGCACGTCATCGACTCGGGGCTGGCCGGCTGGCTGCTCGGGCTCAGCGCTGCGAAGATCAGCAGCCGCGATCCCGCTGTGCTGACCGAGTTCGGGCATCTCGTCGAGACGTTCGCCGTCGGGGAGATCCTCAAGCAGGTGAGCTGGTCGGAAGAGGCAGTCACGGCCGCGTACTTCCGGACGCAGAGCGGGGACGAGGTTGATCTTGTTCTCGAGACCTGGGACGGCCGCGTCGCCGGTTTCGAAGTGAAGGCCGGATCCCGCGTCCAGGACACTGACCTGAGCGGCCTCCGGCTACTCCGCGACAGGCTAGGTGAGCGGTTCATCGCGGGCTTCCTGCTCAACCTCGGGGAACTCGCCTACCGCAAGGAGGAGAGGATCATGGTTGTGCCGCTGTCCGGGCTATGGTCCTTAGCCTCCAGGCCGAGCTCCGCTCAAAGATCGGCGCGAAGTGTGTCGTTATCACGTGTGTTGGAGAATGCCCGCATCCGCATATAAGACACTGACCAGGCTAAACGGTCGAGTGATAACGTCCTGGGGACCTGTTGCTGCTGACCGCGCCGCTCGTGCCGATGGCCTGCACATGTAGCTATTCAGCAAGTATCAGCGGCGTGATGTGATGCGGGCGGCTGTGGGTCATCTTTGCTGTTCGTCTTTGCAGGGAAGCTCGTCAGCGTGGCGCAGTATGACCTTCCACTCGCCGTTTTCACGGCGGTAGGCCTGGGTGCAGCGCAGTGTCCGGGGCTGCGGCTGATCACCGGCGTGACGGGTCATGTGCTCCAGGTCGACGGTGTAGGCGAGGTCATCGCCGACGACCGTCACGACGTTCTCCGCGGCGCGATCGGTGGCCTTGATGCCGGCGGCGGCCCAGTCGAGCCGCGCGCTGACCTGTTCCCAGCCTCGTTCGTAACCGCCGAATGCGCCCATGATCACCACGTCACCGGCGTGTGACCAGAGCGCCTTGAATGGTCCGGGTCGTCCTTCGACCAGGTAGCCTAGGGCTTGCTGGCACCGGGAGATGAAAACGGTCCCAGTCGCTGTCCACGGGTAAATGATGCCAAGGCGCGCAGGTGACCGGAAGCCTTGCGGGGGATCTGCGCCGGATGGCCTCCCGGGAGCGGCATAGGACTTTCCGGCCTCCGAGCACGCCGGTCCAGTCACCGCAAGCCCTCCGGGCGGCCATTTCTCGCGAACGCCGGCTTCACTGGCACAAGGCCGCGGTCACGCCCGGCGAGCAGCCACGGCCAGTTCACGTCAGCAGAACCAGGCGGCGAAGCCGCGCTATCCAGATGGTTCGATGCCAGGCCGTAGCCAGGCGCGGCCGTTGAACAGGTCGCGGAGGGCGTCGAGTTTGCTGACGCCCCATTTGGCGGCAGTGGACAGGTAGGACTGGACGATCGCGAAGCCGGCGAGCCCGGTGAGGGTCCGCCAGGCGCCTCCGGAGCTGCGCTGCTGGACCTTGACCGGCCGGATCGTCCGCTCGGCCTCGTTATTGGAGAAAATGTCCAGGTCAGGGCGGGCCGCGAACCGCAGGATCAGGTCCTCGAAGCCGAGGAACCGGCGGGCGATCCGGCGGGCGTCCTTCGCGGTCGCGGTCCGGCGGTAAAGGTTGCCGGCGAGCCCGGCGGCGGCCAGCGCCCGATACCGGGTGACCAGGTCGTCCAGGACCGCGGTCTCCAGCGCGCATTGCCCGGCCTGGCGGGCGGACGACGCGGCGTCGCGGGCCTCGATCAGCAGGCAGGCCATCTGCGAGGCCCATTCCTGCTTGCCGGGCTCGAAGTCGTACAGGCCCTTGAGGTCCCTGAGCAGGTGAACTGCGCACCAGGCGTGCAGCGCATCGGTGAGGTACCCGTAGCCGGCGTAGCCGTCACGGACGATGATGCCCTGGTAGCCGGGCAGCACGCCGCCGGCGTCGATCGCGTCCGCTGACCGGTCCCCGGTGTGCATGCAGGTCAGGTACCGGGTGCAGGCCAGGTGCACGTACCGGGTCCCGCCCGCCGCCCGGGCCGGGGTCTCATCAGCGTGCACCGCCGGGGCTGCCTTCAGCAGTTCCCGGACCCGGGTCATGAACCCGCTGGCCTCCACCAGCCCGGCGGCACGGCCCCGGATCCCGGCCATCCACCCCGTCGAGACGGCGATCCCGGCGAGCTGGTACAGCAGGAGCGTCGCCCGGTAGACCGGGATGTGGTGCCCGGCGGTCAGGTTCGCGGCCTGCGCGCAGATCTCCGGCCCGAAGCTGGCCCGCGCCCGCACGTGCGCGGGCAGCTCCCCTTCGGTGACCGTCCCGCACCCGGGGCACTCCTTCGCCTGCGCCACGTACTGGGTGACCTTCGGCGCCGGCGCTGGGGCGATGTCGGTGACCTGATGGCGGCGCTGCGCCTGCACCGGCTCGCCGGCCAGGTCCGTGCCGCACCCGCGGCACGCGCCCGGCGGGCAGTCAAAGCTCTCGTCCGGGTCATCAACCAGGTTCATCGTCGATCCGGGATCGCCGGGCTGCTTTCCCGGCCGCCGTTTCCCCCGCTCGCGCAGCGACCGGTCCCTGCCCTTCTTATACGGGCTGTCGGACGAAGGGGGCCGCGACGACGTGGACGAATTCCTGAGGGCCTGGCGCTCGAGGTCTTCCACCCGGGCCGACAGGCGCCGGACCTCCGCGGTCAGCCGCTCCGCCCGCGCGGTCAGCTCGCCGATCAGCCGGTATGCCTCAGCCAGCCGGGCCGCCAGCTCGCCGGCCGGCAGAACCGAAAGCTCCTCCACCGAAGGAACACCAGACACACCGGCCACAATCGGCAATCATCGCCATTCCGCCCCGCTGGTCAACAACCCGCCCCGGCGTGTCGCCATCCAGCCCGCCTCCCGCGCCCGCGAAAACCCAGCAGCCTCGCAGCCAGCAAAGTCAGCCCAGACGCCCAACGCTAAACCGCTGACGCTTGCTGAATAGCTACCTGCACATAGCTACCTGAATCTAGCCAGTCACAGTCAGCCCGGGCCCTGACAGGGCATCACGCCTGTCAGGGCAGTATTGAAGGATGTCCGCCGAGATGCCTGGGTCGGAATGCTGCGCGCACTGCGCAGAGATACCACTGTTGCGCGAAGAGGTCGCCGCACTTAGGGCACGCCTGGATGCGCTGACCACCCTGCCGCTAAGCGCCAGCGACCCCTTGCCGCTGCAGGCTGAACCCCACGTCGCCGCGAAAACGCCGCCGCGGCAGATGCCGTTGTTCGGCCCGGTCCACGGGCCTCCCCTACCGCGGGTAGATCACGAGTCGAGCTTGCAGGCCAAGGTGGGCCTGTACCGGACCCTCTTCGCGGGACGCAGCGATGTGTACGCCTACCGCTGGGAGAACACCGCGGAAGGCACCAAAGGCTGGGCGCCGAAACGGCGGCCCGGCACCACCCGCGACAACCCGGAGTACCTGCCGCTTACCGATGAGGTCATCTCCGCGCACCTGACTAAGGAAAACCCGACCGCCTGCGGGCTGTACGTGACGCTGCCTGACAGTACCTGCCGCCTGCTGGTCTGCGACTTCGACGGCGGCACCTGGCGGCTCGACGCCGCTGCGTACGCGGAAGCGGCTGCCTGGGCCGGCGTGCCCGCAGCTGTCGAGATTTCCCGGTCGGGCGACGGCGCACACGTGTGGGCTTTCTTCTCGGAGCCGGTAGCTGCCGCCGACGCGCGGGCCATGGGTGCCGCGCTGCTATACGAGGCGATGGCGATCCGCGGCGAGATGGACATAGAGAGCTACGACCGCCTCTTCCCTGCGCAGGATTATCTGCCGCGGCGCGGCTTCGGGAACCTGATCGCGCTGCCGCTGGAGGGCAGGTGCCGTCAGAATCGCACGACGTTGTTCGTCGATCCGGCGACGTTCGAGCCCTACCAGGATCAGTTCGCGTACTTGTCGTCGCTTGAGCGCATTACCCGCCGCGACGTAGTGGAGCGCGCAGAAGAGCTTCAGCCACCAACGGTCGGTCCTGCGGTGCGACTGCACAGATCTCCGCTGGCGGCCGAGCCTCCGCCGCCGGACGTCATCAAAGCTGAACTGAGCGGCATGCTGGCGATCCGCCGGGCCGGGCTGCCGCCGAGTCTACTGTCGTCGCTGAAGCACCTCGCATCACTCCACAATCCCGAGTTCTACAGTCGGCAGCAGATCGGGCTGAGCGTCTGGGGCGCGCCGCGGATGCTGCGCTGCTACTCGGAGTCCCTGGACCGGCTGTTCCTGCCACGCGGCGTCGCCGACCGTGCCGCGAAGCTGATCGAGAAAGCGGGCAGCCGCCTGGCGATCACCGATCTCCGCAGCGCACCGGCCGAGCTGGAGATCGAGTTCACCGGCACGCTGCGGGCAGAACAGCAGGCCGCGGTAGACGCCGTCGCCGCCCACGAGCTCGGGGTCCTCGTCGCGCCGCCTGGCGCGGGGAAGACGGTAATGGGCTGCGGCGTGATCGCCCGGCATAAGGTGCCGACACTAATCCTGGTCGACCGGACTCCGCTGGTGGACCAGTGGAAGGCGCGGCTGCGTGAACACCTGGGTCTTGGCCCCAAGGATATCGGCCAGCTCGGTGGCGGCAAGAAGACGAAACTCACCGGCCGGATCGACCTGGCAACGCTGCAGTCACTCACTCGGGCAGATGACCCAGCAGCGATCCTTTCTGAGTACGGCCTGGTCATCGTAGATGAGTGCCACCATGTCGCGGCCCACACGTTCGCGCGGGCGATCCAGGCGATACCCGCACGGCGCTGGCTCGGGCTCACCGCGACGCCGAAGCGGGCGGATGGCCGTGAGGAGATCATGTTCATGCACTGCGGACAGGTGCGACACAAGATCCCGAGTGCGACGGACCTTATCCAGGAACTGCATGTTCATCCGACCGCCACCACGATCCGTGACGACATCGACAGCGACACGCCCGGCATCCTTCAGTCGATCATCATCCCGGCACTCGTGTCGGACCGGATCCGCACCGCGCAGATCATCGATGATGTGGCGCACGCGATCAGACGTGGCCGTAACTGCCTGGTGATGGCAGGACGGACCGAGCACGTCGACCAGCTCGCCGCCGAACTGAACGCCCGTGGCCTGGTGCCGATGGTGCTGCACGGCTCCATATCCCCTGGAAAGCGGCGTGTCATCCTGAAGCAGCTCGCGGACTGGGACCCGGTGCGCGCGCACGAGCCAATGCTGCTGGCGGCAACCGCCAGCTACATTGGCGAAGGCTTCGACTGCCCGGCGCTCGACACGCTCTTCCTGTGCTCACCGTCCTCCTCGGAGTCGATCATCACGCAGAACGTCGGCCGGATCATGCGTGACCTCCCGGGGAAAACGACGGTCGAGGTACACGACTACGCCGACACCAGAGTGCCCATGCTGACCCGAATGCACGGGAAGAGGCTTACCGCCTACAAGAGGATCGGCTTCACCAATCCGGTGATTGGTGAGATCCCGCTGTTCCCTGGCACCGAGATGGCCGTCCCAGTGATGGCCGCCCCAGCGCCGGCGCGCCCATCCAAACCCGCTGCCGTCTCGGCAGCGGAAGTCAGGACGTGGGCGAAGGAAAACGGTCTCGACGTCTCCGCCCGCGGCCGCCTTCGCCCCGAGATCTGGGATCAGTACCGCGTCGCGCATCTAGCGTAACCGCCGGACTTTCACCTTTTGACATTCGCGGAGAGCGACAAGTCTGTGTTATTAACACTTGCACGGCGGACTGTCATCACACACACAATCAGGCCCGCAACGCCGCGCTCGTGGTGGAGTTAAGCGCTGCATCGAGTCCACGATTTCAGTGAGGAGGAACTTCACCTTCGCCGGGATCGGCCGTCCTGGATAGGCCTGCTCAACCAGGTCGAGGCCTTCGTCCACCGTGGTGAACCCGAGCTGGCGGTAGAGCAGGATGATGTCGTCGGCGTCGATCTCGGCGCGGGCCGCGAAGAGCTTCATGGCGAGCAGGTACCTTGGGGACGCGACGTCGACGATCAGCGAGTCGCTTGAGTAGAAGCGCTGCGCGTCCGGGTCGGGGCCGGGCAGGAATCCTTTCACCGCGTCGTTTAGCCAGTCTTCGGTGAGTCCCCGGTGTTCCGCTACCGCCCTTGCGGCTTGCCGGACTACGTCGGTCGGGATGAACACCGCATCGAGGTCCCTGGTCGCCCTCGTGGCGTCATATGCCACGGCCAGGGCGGCGCCTCCGACGAGGAAGATCTCCGCTCTTGCCCCGCGTGCCGCCAGTTCCGCGGATAGGTCATCGAGGAGCGCGCGGATGTCCTCCCTCCCGAGGCCGGTGCTCATACGCGGTCAAGTGCCCCGCTGGTGATGAAGACGCCGCGGCGGCGGAATGAAGACGGCGACTCGACCAGTGCGCGCGGGTGGAGGCCTCGCAGGTCGGTGACGAACCACCAGGGCCATGCCTCACGTTCGGGCAACCGGGCCCATGACGGAACGTCCCACCCGTCCCGGCGGGCCAGGTACTCGGCCATCGCCGCGAACGCGGCATCGACCCGGCTGTCTCCGGTGCTCCTGGGGGCGCTTGCCCACATCCGCGCGGCGGCCGAGACTCCTGCGTGCCGCAGGACGCTCGTGTAGTCGTCAAGCATCTGGACGAAGATATAGCGCCAGAGCCTGCTCAGCCGCTCGCCCTCCTGGAGCATGGCCACAGCGCTGCCGGCGGCCTGGTCAACCGTCTCAAACGCCTGCATCTCCACACTAGTAATGGTAGCGATCGCATGCGATTCAGGGCGTCAGGCAAGGCCGTACCGGCCCGTAGCTGCTGCTGGCTGCCTTGGGAGCCTTGGGAGCCTTGGGAGCCTTGGGAGCCTCTGGGAGCCTTGGGAGCTGACGTCGGCCGCGCGGCATTCAGCCGATTCGGGCTCGCGCGCTGGCGGACTATCGACATGCCCCAGACGTGCTGGCTAGACCTGTTCACTGTCGAAACCTGGAAAGAATTTCTTGACCATGGAGGCGATGTCACTGGCTTCCGCGAGAAGCGCTGGAAGACAGTTCAGACGAACAAGCGCGGGGATTATCTACTGTGCTACCTGACCGGGGCATCGCGATGGGTTGGCCTGCTGGAAGCAACCAGCGAGCCTGTCTACGACGAGGCCCCTAGCGATTGCCATTATGCCGCCACACCGGCCCTGTGCTGCACCTACTTACAGCAGCCGGCATCTACGCCATGCGGTCAGCAGTCGGCTCATGTCCTCGGTAAAGTCGGACGTATGGGCGAGGCCGAACTTCGTGACGCTGCCCGGCTGGCGCGGGACTGTGTCGTCATGGTCCGGGCGGTCGCGCTGGGCCGGTGGGTCGGCGATACCGGGCCGCGCCCTGTCACCCCGCGGCGGGTGCTCCGTAGGCCCGACTTGCCAGCCGCCGCCGAGGTGATCGGTGTCTCCCTGCCCGCGCGGGCGCGTACCGCGGCTGACATCGCGGCGCTTCACCGTCCGTGGTGCCTCGCGCTGGCCGCGGGGCTGCTGCGGGTCGATGACGGGACGGTGAGCGCGGGCCCGGCGCTTGCCTGCTGGCCGCCCGCGGACTCCGAGGTGCTGTCCGCCTGGCTTGCCGGGCTGAGTGCCTGTTCCGCCGCCGAGGCTGGTCACGATCCGGACGAGCATGAAGAGGCCGCCGACGATGTGCTCGCGTTGCTCGGCGTGCTCCAAGATGAGCAGGTGCCGACCGGCCATGCGCTTGTGCATGCGGTGCGGGCCGAGGCGCGGGACCTGTATGACGAGTTCGCCGTGGACGCGTCGTACGGCTGGATGGCGGACGAGGGGTCGGTGATCAGGGCCGCCGCGAGGCTGGCGTCGTTCGGCGCGGTCAGCGGCGACGACGTGCTGGCCGGCGGGTGCGCGATCACCCCGCTGGGCCAGTGGGCGGCGGAGCGGCTGCGGGCCGCGCTGGCCGGACCCGGGGAGGATCTCACCGCCGTGGAACTGATCGGCTACCTGGCGGAGTGCGGCGAGGACGACCGGGATGAGCGGGCGTGGGACTGGCTGGACGCCCAGCCTGACCCGGTGGACGCTGCGCGGCGGCTGCTCCAGGTCGGCGCATCGATGGAGCCCCGGCTGCGCTGGATCGCCGCTGACGTGGTCGAACTGCTGGGTAAGGACGCACTGCCCGCGTGGCGGGAGATGACGGGGGTGCCCGGTATCGGGCCGCACGCGAAGTATGCGCTGTACCAGATGGACGCCGGGCCGGAGCCGGGCGACGCCGAGTGGCTGTGGCTCGCGGTGGAGTCCGCCGCGCTAGCGCTCGCGGAGAAAGGGCCGGACGAAGCGGTCAGCGTACTGTGGGACGTCCTTCCCGGGGAGCAGCTGGCGGCGGATGACCTGGACCACCGCCTGGCCGTGGTGCGCGTCAGCGACCACCCGTCGGCTGGACCGCTCGCGCAGCAGATAGCTGATCACGTCGCCTCGGCCGGGTCCGCGGCGCTCAGCGTGCACCAGTGCCTGCAACTGAAGGTCACGCTCGCGCGCTGGCGCCCGCCGATCTGGCGGATCGTGGTGCTGCCTGCCACCGCGAGCTTGTCCGCCCTGCACCGGGTGATCCAGGTCGTGTACGGATGGGACGGCGACCACCTCCACGCGTTCCGGGTGCGGCGCGCAACGTACAGCGACCCGTCCTTCGAGCTGGAAGGGACCGGCGACGAGTACAGCGTGCGGGTGCGGGACGCGCTCGCCGCCGGGGGCGGGAAGATCGTCTACGAGTACGACTTCGGCGCGAACTGGACGCACGAGATCGTCCTGCAGAAGAAGCTGCCGCGGGACCCCGCCTCGGTCTACCCCGTATGCACGAAGTTCAGCGGCGACTCCCCGGCCGAGTACCCGGAAGAAGAACCCTGGTACTCCGGCGACCCCGATGACGACGGCCAAGCGGAGCCCGGCCCAGCGAAACCCGAACCGTTCGACCTGACGGCGGTGAACCGCAAGCTCGCCGCCCTGGGCGGCCGTTGAGGGAGCCGGGTATTCACATGCGCGATCAGCTGAGAATGTCGTGGGTGACCCTCGACCGTTTCTGTCAGGAGGAGGCGGCGAAGGACGAGCCGCTGCTCCGCAAACTGGAGACTGGCAACAGGCCGTTGCGGTCGAGTGCGGCGAAGCTGACCGACGGCGAACTGCTGGACAAGCTCCGCAGCATGGGCTTCGAGCTGGACCGCAGCGGTGTCGGGAACCTCTGCGCGGGCGCGCTATCCGCCGAGGAGGTGGCACGCCCGCTCCACCGCGACTGGGAAGCCCGCAATCCCGGTGGCGGCTTCGATGGGGACTGGATCTGGATTTGCCTGCTCGCGCTGTGGGAGCGCTGGTGGCCGGATAAGGTCTGCCTGGAGTTGCTCGACGACAAGATTCAGGCAGGCTACGACCGCCAAGAGCAGCGTGATCTGGCCGCGTGCGCCGCAACCTGGCTGGACGCCTGGGCCGATGTGCTGCATTTGTGCGACCCGACCGGAATCGGCTCCATCGATGAGTTCGACGACCGCTTCCTGCTCACCCAGTCGCTGTACAACTGGCTCAGCGACGTCGAAATGGAGCTGTGGAACGCGGGAGTCAACAGCCGGGAGTTCCTGACGGCGCGAATCGGACTCTGCTCTGTAGCGCTCCGCAGGTTCCCCGGCGAGGAGCAGTGGCGGATCGAGAACCTCCGGCGGGCACTGGCCGAGACGTACTTCGAGATCGGCGAGCACTGCGCGGCCGATGAGCTCTTCGAATCATGGCTGACCGCCGATCCGCGCTGGGGCTGGGGCTGGATCGGTTGGGCCGACTGTCGCCGCGGCTCGGTCAAGGCCGATCCGGAAGATCCTCACCGGGCAGGTGAACTGCTGCTCCGGGGCTACTCGATCCATGGCGTCCGCGACCGGGCCGACATAGCGGACAGGCTCGCGTTCTTGTGCGAGGACACACCGGCAGGTCAGACGAAGCCCGCGAGTGGAAGCGGCAGGCCGTGCTGCTCCGGGAACCCGCAGCAGCACGCCCCGGCAGCGGCCGCAAGGTCGGGCGTAACGAACCGTGTCCTTGTGGCAGCAGCAGGAAGTACAAGAAGTGCTGCGGTTCACCGGCAGCCCTCCGCGGGTAATCGTGCGCGTCGCCACGGCTGGGTTCCTAGCCAGCGATCATCAATGCATGCGATCGGCGCCTCTTGGCGTGTTTCCGCCGAAACGCTTTCTCTGGCTTGGCTCGGAACCAGCGAGAGCCGCACCTCCCTGGCCCGTCGCCCGATCGGCTGTTACGAGGCGGCGGACAGGATTGCCGGCCAGTACCGGAGAGACGAGCACGCCCATGACACCTGACCAGGCATTCGATTTCTACGCACAGCCGGAAACCAGAAGCCGCAGGGACCGGCCCGCCGACCGCATGCCTCCCGGTACCAGAAGCTGACACTTAACCTGTGTCATTATCGTTTGCACGGCGGAGCGAGGTCACATTCACAGGTGAGGCCGCCCTGGTCCCAGGGGACGGTGTGGTCGAGGTCGCAGCGGGCGGCGGGCCCGCCGCAGCCCGGGGCGGTGCACCGGGCGCTGCGGGCGCGGACCAGGTGCTGGAGTTTGCGGCTGGGCCGGTAGCCGGTCTCGGCGTGGGCGTGGTCGCAGTGGCCGCGGGCGATCGGGACCAGGCGGATGCCCAGGCTGCGCAGGTAATCCTGCGGCCGGGTGCCGGGCGGCGGGTCGGGGCCGGGAGCGGGACTACTGGTGACAGTGAGGTTGGCGCGGCCCGGTGGCGGGTGGCGGCCAGACGCGCAGCCGTGCGCGGCGGCGGTGCCATCGGGGTTCAGAACAGTGATGCACCAGCGGGTGCGGGGGTGTCTGGCCGCGGCGGCGACGAGGTCGCGGGCGTCGGGGGCGTCGATCAGGCCGAACCCGCCGACCTCGCCGGGGGTCTCGGACATGCCAAGCGTCGTCTCGAGCGGCACGGTGATCGTGACCAGCGCCGCGACGCTCGGCTCGGGGTCGTGACGGGTGCTGCCGCCTGCCCGACCCTGGTCGCTGGCCGGAGGCTCGGGACCGTCGCTCCCGCCCGCGCCGCCGGGGCCGCCGGGGCCGCCGGGGCCGCCGGGGCCGCCGCCCCCGCCGGGACTGTCCGGGCCGTCGGGGCCGTCGTTGCCGTCGCTTCCATCGGGGCCGTCGCTCCCGTCGGGGTCGACTGGGTGACCCGGGGCTGGGCGGCTGTCGCGCTCCTGCAGCAAGTCGAGGTATGCGCGGACGCGCAGTTCCTGGAGGGTGCCGGGCATTCCGGCGGCGCGCAGGTCCAGGGCGCGCTGCTCGACGTGCTGCCAGGAGGCCAGGACCTCGTCGGGGGCCATCTCATGGGCGACCATCCCGGCGTTCCCGGAATTCTCCCGGAACCGGCGGACGTGCGCGTATTTCCTGTCTTCGTCCTTGCGGAGCTTTGCGTAGCCGGGATCGAGTTTGAGCACGAGCCGGTGTGCGGCGTAGCGCAGCCGCCCGAAGGACTTCGACTGCGCCAGCTCCGCGAGGTCCGCATCGGCCTTGGCGACGTTCTTCGCGGACAGGTACCTGGTCTCGTCCTCGATGATCTTGACCGCCACCGGGTGGATCTGGCCCGCCGCGAGCGCCGCGAAGGTGCGGGGCAGCCGGTCCGCGACCGCGCACGCGTAGCCGATCTGGGCGGTCGCGGCCTCCAAGGTCAGGTGGAACTCCCCCGTCAGCTCGTCGGCGGCGAAGTCGCTGAAGCCGGCCCGGCCGCTATCACCGGGCTCTACGGCCGGGCGGCGGCGGGCCAGCTCGCGCATGGCCGCCAGCTGCACCCACGCGGTCCACGCCTCCATCCGCCTGCCCCCTGACAGAACCCCGATCAGCTGGTCGTCGGACAGCCCGGGCAGCCCGGCGCCGTCCTCGCCGATCACGGTGTGCAGCACCGTACCCAGCAGCGGCCCGGGCGCCATGGTGTCGGCCTGGCCGTTCTGGGCGAATCCGGCCAGGGACAGCTCCTCGGCCGGCAGGCAGACGAACAGGCCCTGCTCCGGACCCTGAGCGTCATCGTCCTGCCAGGGGGCACCGCTGTCCCCGGCCGGGCCGGAGCCAACCGGCTCGTCGTCGTCCGGCTGGGGATCGGGGAGGGGTTCCTGGAGCACGCGCCACGCTCCGTTCGGAAGAGAAATAATGAAGCACGTTCTTCGAACACTATATCATGTAACATTCGGTAGCACAACGTGTGACGGATATATGTTTGGATGCGAATATGTATAAGTAAGTGATATAAATAACTTATGGAAGTTTCAGAGGGACCTGGCGGGCGGTCGGCGGACTCGGAGGGGGACCGCGAGCGGCCGGCCGAAACGCTGGCGGCCGGGGTGGCGGCGGCGCTGGAGCGGCTGATCGGGCTGTTCCGGTCGCTGAGCCCGGCGAGCGGGTTGTCGCTGACGTCGGCCGCGACGCTGGCCACCCTGGATCGGTCCGGGCCGTCGCGGCTGACCTGGCTGGCGGGCCGGGAGGGCGTGACGCAGCCGGGCATGACGCAGTTGATCACCCGGCTGGAGGACGCGGGCCTGGTCGCCCGGGCCGCGGATCCGGCTGACGGACGGGTCGTGCAGGTGCGGATCACGGCCGACGGCAGGGCCATGCTGGCCAGACGGCGGGCGGTGCGGGCCGAGCGGGTGGCCGGGCTACTGGACCGGCTCAGCCCGGACGAGCGGGCGGCGCTGGCCGCGGCCCTGCCGGCCATGGACGCCCTAGTTAACGCCGAACGTGCCGAGCCGGTGGCGGCCGGTGCCCTGGCCAACGCCGAGCGCGCCGAGCCGGTGGCGGCCGGTGCCCTGGCCAACGCCCAGCGTGCCGAGCCGACGGCGGCCGGCCTGACGATTGGAGAACGCTGATGAGTGGCTCGGTGGCGAGCCCGTTCCGGCAGCCGAAAGCCGTCTTCGCGGTCGCGTTCGCCTGCGTGGTCTCGTTCATGGGCATCGGGCTGGTGGACCCGATCCTGCCCGCCATCTCCCATGAGCTGCACGCCTCGCCGAGCGAGGTGACGCTGCTGTTCACCAGTTACCTGATGGTCACCGCGGTCGCGATGCTGATCACCAACTGGGTCTCCAGCCTGCTGGGGGCCAAGAAGACGCTGATCGCAGGGCTGATCGTGATCGTGGTGTTCAGCGCGCTGGCCGGGGCCTCCCCCAGCATCAACGCGATCATCGGCTTCCGGGCGGGCTGGGGCGTGGGCAACGCGCTGTTCATCGCCACCTCGCTGGCGGTCATCGTGGCCTCGGCCAGCGGCGGCTTCGCGGGCGCCATCGTGCTGTACGAGACCGCACTGGGGGTCGGCATCGCGATCGGTCCGCTGCTGGGCGGCACGCTGGGCGAGATCAGCTGGCGGGGGCCGTTCTACGGGGTCGCGGTCCTGATGGCCATCGCGCTGATCGCCACCGTCGTTCTGGTTGAGCCCATCCCGAAGCCGAAACACAAGACTGGCCTGTCGGCGCCGCTGCGCGCGCTGCGGCACCGCGGCCTGCTCACCCTGTCGCTGACCGCGCTGTGCTACAACTGGGGCTTCTTCACCGTCCTGGGCTACGCGCCGTTCCCGATGAACCTGAGTCCGATCCGGCTGGGACTGGTCTTCACCGGCTGGGGCATCTTCGTGGCCCTCTTCGCGGTGTTCGGCGCGCCGCGGCTGCAGGCCAGCCTGGGCATCGCGCGGACCATGTACCTCAACCTGGCGGCCTTCGCGGTGGTGATACTGGTCATCGCTATCTGGACGACGGACAACGCGGTGCTGATCCCGGCCGTCATCGTGTCGGGGATCTTCATCGGGATCAACAACACGGTCACCACCCAGGCGGCGATGACCGTGTCACCGGTGGAGAAGCCGGTGGCTTCGGCGGCGTACAGCTTCGTCCGGTTCATCGGCGGGGGCCTGGCCCCTTACGTGGCGGGCCGGCTGGTCCTCGCGGTCAACATCCACTTCCCGTTCTACATCGCGGTGGGCGCGGTCGTCGCGGGCGTCGTCATCTTGTCCACTGCCCACAGCCTGCTGACCGAGGCCGAACGGGTCCAGGCCGAGCCGGTGGCCGCGGATACCGGGCCCGCCGCCCCGGTCCTGGTGCCGGTGGGGGGCACTGCGCCGGTGGTGGGCACCGCCCCGAACGGCGCGGCCGGCGTGATCCTGGCCGCGGTCGACAACTCACCTATGGCGGCCCGGGTCACCGAAACCGCGGCCCGGCTGGCCGCGGCCAACGGCCGGGCGGTGTACGTGGTGCACGCCCAGGAGGACGTCACCGCGACCTACACGGCCGTCGACGGCGAGGACCTGGAGGACGCCCGGGCGCTGGTCAGGAACCAGCTGGACCTGCTGGCCGCGCACCGCGTGCCCGCGCAGGGCCAGGTCCTGCGGCACGCCCCCGGTCACGGCGTGGCCGGGCGGATGGTCGCCGAGTACGCCGCCACCATCGGGGCCGGCACGATCGTGATCGGCGCCCCGTCCCACGGCGGGCTCCCCGCGCTGATGGACGACAGCGCGAGCCAGGAACTGTGGCGGCACGCGCGCAGCAATATCCTCATCGTCAACCCGGACGCGCCCGGAACCCCGACCACCCTGGACGACGGGAACGAGCTCGCGTCCCGGGCGAGCTGACCCCGGCTACGCCCGCTCGCCGCGCCCGCGGCGGACCGCCGCGCGCAGGTCCTCGGCCAGGTTCTCCAGCGCGGGCAGCGCCGCGACCAGGGCGGCCGCCTGCTCGGGGGGCAGGCCCGCGACACGTTGGGACAGGATCGCGGCGCGTTCCGCGGCGATGCGCTGATAGGCCTGCCTGCCCTCGGGCGTGACCTCGACCCGGGCGGCGCGGAAATCGTCCGGGTCGCGCAGCCGGCGGATCAGGCCGAACGAGTCGAGCTTGCCGACGACCCGGGACAGCATGGTCGGGTTGAGTCCCTCGATCTCGGTGAGTTCGGTCAGGCCGAGCGGGCCACGGTTCGTCACGATGCCGAGCACCGACGCCTGGGTCGGGGTCAGCCCCTCCCCCACCGAGGCCGCGTTCAGCTGCCGCGCGAGCCGCAGGACGACCCGCCGCAAGCGGATGACGCTCTCTTCCTCCATGCGCGCTGCCCTCCCTCCCGCTCACGCAGGGTCCCGGTCCAATCATCGCAGTCCGGAGGGCGTGTCTGACAGCCGTTCCTTCAGCCAGGCGTGCACTTAGGGGACGCGGATCCCACGGGGTGGAGTGCGCCACGCTGCGGCCCAGCATCCGGGGTCTGGACGGTCCGGTCCACCGCTATCCGGTGGCGAGGATGACGTCGGAGGCCTTGATGATGGCGGTGACCTGGCTGCCTTCGGTCAGGCCGAGCTGCTCGACGGCTTCGACGGTAATCGAGGCCACCAGTCGCGTGCCGTTCGCGTCGAGCTCGACGTTGGCGATGGCCTCTCCGGTGTTGATGCTGGTCACCCGGGCCGGGATCTGGTTGCGCGCGCTCAGCTGCATGGGACTCCTTTGTCGTCGCCGGTGTCGTGCGGGTCTACGTTAGCCCGCCGGAGCTGTGGTGCTTGGCCTGGGCTACCAGGCCGGCGACCTGAGCCTCCAGCGGCACGGCCGCGGTCAGGCGGTTGTCGACGGTGAAGTGCGGGGCGGCGGGCTCGGTGCCGAGCCGGATCCGGTCGGTGAACTCCGCGAAGCCGGCCAGCTTGGCGGCGTCGCGGTCCAGCCCGCGGGCGGTCAGCCGGTGGCGCACAGTGGCCGGGTCCGACCTGACCCAGACCAGGTGCACGGTCCCGCCGCCCAGTTCGGCCACCCAGGAACGCCACCGGCCGGCGTCGTGGATCTGCCCGGTGAACGGGCCGGACAGCAGGACGGGACAGCCGTACGAGCGGATCTCGCGGGCGGTGGCGGTCAGGCCGGCGTACTCGTGCACCTTGATGTGCTCGTCGTACCACGGGCCTTCGCGCTCCCCGGGCGGGCGTCCGCTGGCGGCCAGGATCGCAGCCACGAACGAGCCGTACATGGTGTCCTTGTCGAGCAGCGCCGGGACCGGGGCGAGCGAGGCGAGCAGCAGCGCGGCCACGGTGCTCTTGCCGGCGCCGGGCGGGCCGGCCACCACCCAGGCCGGGGCGGGGACGCTCATGTCCAGCGAGGATAAGGTGTGGGTCACTCGTAGGTCACCCGCGGGCCAGCCGGCGGTACAGCAAGAACAGCAGCCGGTTGCGGCGGGCGCCGGTCTGCGCCTCGGCCTGGCGGGACGCGGCGACCGCGGCGTACCCGTACTCGCGCATCTGCCGTTCGTAGTCGCCGATGGCGGCTACCACATCGCAGCCGTCCGCGGCGGCGTGCCCAGCAACCGGCTGAGCAGCGCGGCGTCTTGCAGCGCGGTATTCGCGCCCGAACCACGGGCCGGGCTCATCGCGTGGATGGCATCGCCGAGCACCGTGACCCGGCTCGGCGGCCAGGCGGGCACGACGGGCGAGGTGCGGACCCGGATGGCGAACGTCTGGTCGACGTCGGCCGCGGCGTGCAGCGCCCGCAGGTCCGGGTGCCAGGTCCTGATCAGCCCGGCGGACAGCGCGTGCAGCCCGGCCGGGTCCAGTGCGGTGAGCTCGGTGTCCGGGACGCCGAAGCACTGGCGATCCCCGGCCAGTGCCCACATCAGGTAGTCCTGGGCGGGCGTGAGCCCGAGAGCCTGCGGCGGCGCCCGGAAGCGCACCACGCCGATCGCCATGCCGATGCGGCCGCCGACCACGGCGGTGAACCCGTCTTCGAGGACTGCGGGCAGCACGGCGTCCGGGCCTAGCGGCGTCTTGCCGTCGTCCAGGCCCGTGGCCAGCACCTCCCGGAGCGTCTGGCGGTCCACCGACGTGGACAACGTGGCGGCCGCGTACGGGTCGTCGCCGCGGTCGGCGGCGACCCGCTCGCGGCGGACCCCGCAGCCGTTCGGTGGTCACGGTCAGACGCCGGCTCGACTGGGCGCAAGTGGCCTGGAACAACGCGAAGGACTCCGGCGGCAACGTGGCGTCCAGGGCCAGCCCGGCTCGCGCGTCCAGGTGCAGCCGGTAACCCTGCCGCCGGGTGACCAGGTTGGCGTCGCGTTCGTAGACGGTGACGTCGGCGCCGGCCTGCAGCAGGCCCTGGGCGAGAGCGAGCCCGCCGAGGCCGCCGCCGGCCACCGCCACCCGTAGTTGTGTCATGTGCTGTCGGGTCCGTCCTGCGCGGTGAGGATTGACCGGACTTCGCGGACGGCATAGTAGACCAGGACGTAACCGGCGGCCGGGTCAGCCCACCACCAGCCCAGTCCGGCGTTGAGGGCCAGGCCGGCCAGGACCGCGGTGGCCAAGATCCCGTCCACCAGGGTGACCCGGCCCTCGGTCTGCAGCACCGGGTTGCCCAGTGCTGAGCCGGTGCGCACCTTCCCGGCGGCCAGCGCGAACATCACGCCCGCGGTCAAGGCGGTCCAGCCGATCCCGGCCAGGCTGCGGCCGGGGTGGTAGCCGACCGCGAGCACCCACGTGGACTGGGCGGCCAGGTACAGGGCCAGCAGGCCGAAGGCGCCCCCGATCAGCCGCAGCGCATTCCGCTGCCGGGCCTGCCCGGTGCCGGACAGCTCCCAGATCACCACCGTGGAAGCGCCGATCTCGATCAGAGAGTCCAGGCCGAACCCGGCCAGCGCGACCGACCGGGCGGTAATGGCCGCGACCGCCAGCACCGCGATGCCCGCGACGTTCCAGCCGAGCGTCGTCCACTCCAGGATGAAACCGCGGCGCAGCAAGCCGCAGCGGACGGCGTCTTCCGCGGTGGCCACGACCGCAGTGTCTCAGACCGGCCGTTTGCGGGCCGGCCGCGGTGTAGGTCACAATGACTTCCTGGCGATGAGGCTCGCCACAACCGCGCGGAGCCGCGCTGATGGCCTCTACCCCGAAGGAAACGATGGGTAGGAGGCCATCCTCATGACCGATGCGCTGGAACCGCCCGGCAGTGATCTTGGGTCCGCGCGGTGAGCGTGGCCCTGCCGATTCCCCTGATCCAGCTGCTACAGGTGCTGACCGTCGCCATCGGCGCGCCCGGGGTGACGGGCGTGATCGCCAAGGTCGAGACGCGGCTGCAGGGCCGCCGGGGGCCTCGGTTGCTGCAGCCCTACTACGACCTGGCCAAGCTGTTTCGCAAGGAGGCGCTGGCACCCGAAGGCGCGAGCTGGTTCTTCCTGGCCGCCCCGGTCATCGCGGTGGCCGCCTACCTGACCATCCCGTTGCTGATCCCGGTGCTGACCACCTTCCCGCTGCCGCTTGGCTACATGGGCGACATCCTGGGCGGCGGGTTCCTGCTGTCGCTGGCCAGCTTTGTGGTCGCGACCGCCGCGCTGGAGACCGGCGATCCTTACGCGCAGCTGGGGTCGAGCCGGGCCAAGACGTTCTCGGCCATCACCGAGCCGGTGGTGCTGTTCGTGGTATTCACCGTGGCCCTGCTGACCGGCACCGACCTGCCGTACGCGCTCGCGGCGACCGTCCGGTCGAACGCCGGGCAGATCATCCGGCCGGCGCACCTGCTGGCCTCGGCCGCGCTGTTCATGGTGATCCTGCACGAGACGGGCCGGATCCCGGTCGAGACGCACACCGGAACCAACGAGTTCGGGATGATCGAGGAAGCCCGGGCCTTCGAGCACTCCGGTCCGTACTTCGCGCTGCTCAGGTGGGGCTCCGAGCTCAAGCAGCTGATCCTGTTCACGATCTTGTCCGACGTGTTCCTCGCGCCGTGGGGCCTGGCGTCCACCCAGCGGCTCGGGGGGGTGCTGCTGGCCATCGTGGCCCTGCTGGCCAAGGCCTGCGCGGTCGGGTGCGTGGTCGCGGTGATCGACAACTCCTTCGCCAAGCTGCGCCTGTTCAAGATCACCGAGTTCGTGGCGGGCGCGTTCCTGCTCGCCGTGCTCGGCGTGTTCACCCTGTACCTGGGAGGTGGCTGATGAGCCTGGCCAGCGCGGTCCCGGCAGCGCCGCCGATCTACGTGGGCGCGGCCAACGTGATCGCGGCGGTGATGCTGCTGATCGAGTTCGGCATGCTGCGCCAGGCCCTGGCCCGGGACCAGGTCCGGCTGTACGCCGTGCAGTCGGCGCTGATCTCGGTGCTGGCCATCGTCATCGCCGCCGACCGGAACCTGCCGGACCTATACGCGCTGGCCGCGCTGTCCGCCGCGCTGAAGGTGGTCGCCGTCCCGCTGGTGTTGCGCCGCCTGCTAGGCACGATCGTGGACGAGGAGGAGGCGCTGGGCGTGGCGGGCAGCCAGATCCTGAGCCCGGCCTCCGCCGTGCTGGCCGGGATCGTGCTGGCCGCATTCGGGTTCTTCTGCTTCGGGTCGCTGGGCATCCGCGGGCCGGCCGCCCCGGCCACCGCGCTGGCCATCGCGGGCGCGATGATGCTGGTGGCGTTCGGCCTGATGATCGTGCGCCGGGACGTGGCGTCCCAGGCGATCGGGTTCCTCGCGCTGGAAAACGCGATCTCGCTGGCCGCGCTGGTGGTAGCGGCCGGCCTGCCGCTGATCCTGGAGACCGCGTTCCTGTTCGACTTGCTGGTGGCGGTGGTGGTGTTCGGCATGCTGATCCGCGCCCACCACACAAGGGCTGAGTCGCTGTCCACCGCCGACCTGACCCGGCTGCGGGGGTGAGCCGGTGATCGGCGTCGTCCTGGCCCTGCTGATCGTCCCGCTGGCCGCGGGAATTACCTGCGCGATCCTGCCAACCCGGACCGTCCAGGTGGCTGCCGCGGTCACCGTGGCATCCGGTATCGGGTGCTTCGCCCTGGTCCTGGCGCTGATCCCGGCGACCGCGCACCATGATCTCAGTTACCTGTCCTACCTGCGGGTCGACGCGGTGAGCGCGATCTTCCTGCTGGCCACCGGCTTCCTGTACGCGGCCGTGGCGGTCTACTCGGTCGGCTACCTCAAGCGGCACGAAGAACTGTACGCTCGCCGGTTCTACGCCGGGCTGAACGTGTTCGCGTGGTCCATGCTGGCCGCGCCGCTGATGAGCAGCCTGGCCCTGCTGTGGATCGCAGTGGAGGTGACCACGATCATCTCGGCCCTGCTGGTCGCCATCGAGGACACCGACGGGGCGGCCGAAGCCGCCTGGAAATATGTGCTGATCGCCAGCTCGGGCCTGAGCCTGGCCCTGCTCGGCACGGTGTTTGCCTACTACGCCGGATCCCAGGTGCTGGGCGAGCACTACAACCTGGCCATCGAGCCGCTCATCCTGGCGGGCCCGCACCTGCCGGCCACCCCGGTCCGGCTCGCGTTCCTGCTCGCGCTGCTGGGCTACGGCACCAAGGTCGGCCTGTTCCCGGTGCACACCTGGCTGCCGGACGCGCACTCCGAGGCCCCGACGCCAGTGTCCGCGCTGCTGTCCGGGTCGCTGCTCGCGGTCAGCTTCTACGCGATCCTGCGCTTCTACCAGGTCGCAGAGGCGACGCTGGGCAGCGGCTTCCCGCGGGACGCGCTGCTGGCCTTCGGGGTGGCCTCGCTGCTGCTCGCCGCGTTGTACGTGTTCGGCCAGCGCGACATCAAGCGGCTGCTGGCCTACTCCAGCGTGGAGCACATGGGCATCCTGACCATCGGGGTCAGCTTCGGCGCGCCGGTGGCGCTGGCCGGCGTCATGCTGCACGTGCTGGCGCACGCGGCGGCCAAGGGGAACGCGTTCATGGGCGCGGGGGTGCTGGTGGCCAAGTTCGGCAGCAAGCAAATCTCCGCCATCCGCGGCGGCCTTGACCTGCTGCCATGGAGCGGGCCGCTGCTCCTGCTCGCGGTATTCGCGCTAGCGGCGATGCCGCCGTCGGGGATCTTCCGCAGCGAGTTCCAGATCGTCTACGGTGGCTTCGGCTCGGGTAACTTCGCCGCCGCAGCCGTCTTGATCGTGCTGGTCACAGTGGCGTTCCTCGGCCTGACCGCCTCGGCCACGCGGATGCTGCTCACCCCGGCTCCGCTGCGGGCCCGGCCGGCACTGCTCCGCGGCGAGCCCTCAGCCTGGATGGTGGTCCCGGTCGTCGCCGGCGTTGCGGTGCTGTTCATCCTCGGCCTGCATCCCCCGGGGGAGCTCACCAGCCTGATCTCCCGTGCTGTCATCCAGCTGGAGGCGACGCGATGACGATAACCCAGCCCGGCGTCACCGCGCTGTGGGACGAACTCTGCTCACGGGTCAATAGAGGGGACCGGTTCGCCGGCCTTTTCGCCACCAAGCCCGAGGGCGGCACCCTGGTCCTGTCCGCGCACCTCGCAGTGAAGGGGGAAGGGGAGGCGGGCGGGGGCATCGACACGCTCGACGCGCCGCTGCCGCCTGGCGCGGTGAGCTATCCCGCGCTCACCCCGCGGCTGGGAGCCGCGTTCTGGTACGAGCGCGTGATCCACGACCGCTTCGGCGTGGTCCCGGTCGGGCACCCGCGGCTGGCCCCGCTCATCCGGCCCGGCTCACCGGAGGAGCACGCGCTGCCCCGGCACGTCGAGGGCTACGGGATCTTCACGATCCCGCACGGCCCGGTCCGCTCCGGGGTGGTGGAATCGATCGAGTACCTGGTCGAGACGCCCGGCGAGGCGATCCCGCACCTGAACATGCGGGTGTTCTACAAGCACCGCGGCGTGGAGGACCGGTTCGCCGGGATGACGGTGGCCGACGGTGTCCTCCTGGCCGAACGCGCCGAGGGCATTGCCTCGGTCGCCCACGCCCTGGCCTTCTGCCGCGCGGTCGAAAAAGTCGCGGGCTGCCAGCCGACTCCGGCCGCGGGCCTGGTCCGGGTGCTGTACGCCGAACTCGAGCGGATCGCCAACCACCTCGATGTCGCCGTCCGGCTGGCCGACACGGCCGGGCTCGCGGTGGCCACCGCCCGGTTCGCGCTGCACAAGGAGCGGGTGCTACGGCTGGTCAGCGCGCTGTGCG
This sequence comes from uncultured Actinomycetes bacterium, assembly GCA_963742795.1. Taxonomy (GTDB): domain Bacteria; phylum Actinomycetota; class Actinomycetes; order Streptosporangiales; family Streptosporangiaceae; genus Palsa-504. The sequence goes on along the minus strand of CAVUNL010000026.1, from coordinate 362,483 downwards.
GCAGCCGGTTCGGCCGTGGCGTGGTGGTGCCCGGCGGGGTCAGCGCGCTGCCGTTGCTGCCGCCCGCGCAGATCCTCGCCGAGGCCGCCCAGCTCCACAAGGCGGTCACCGCCGACGCCGCCGCGGTGATGGCCACTTCCTCGTTCCTGGACCGGCTGCGCGGCACCGGACCGCTGACGCCGGCGCGCGCCCGCCAGCACGGGGCGCTCGGCCCGATCGGGAAGGCGGCCGGGTACGCCGACGACGCGCGGCTCACGCGCCCCTACGACGGGTATCTGTCGCTGGCCGTACCACCTGCCCCCCCGCACACCGCCGGTGACGCGCTGGCCCGGCTGCGGGTCCGGTGGGAGGAGGTGGACCAGGCGTTCGGCCTGATCCGGCAGGCCGCCGACGATCTTTCGACCGAACGGGCCGCCGATCTGCCCCGGGTCCCCTGCAAGCCGACCAGTGGTCGCGCGGTCGGCTGGGCCGAAGCCCCGCAGGGCGAGGTCCTGTACGACTTCTTGCTCCGCGAGGGCCGGATCGTCTACTGCCACCCGAGGTCGGCGTCGTTTCACAACCTGGTGCTGATGCACGAGGTCTTCACCGGGGACATCCTGACCGACTTCCCGTTCATCGAGGCCAGCTTCGGCCTGTCCGTCGCGGGGGTAGCACTGTGATTCCCGGGGAGGCGGAACAGTGAGCATCTGGGTGCTGCGCGGCCTGCGCGACGGCGTGGTCACCACCCGCTGGCCGGCCCGGTCCGATCCCTACGCCGACGGCTGGCGCGGCCCGGTCCGCACCCTCGGCCTCACCGGCTCCGTCGACTCGGCGCTCTGCCCGGCGGGAGCCATCTCCGCGGAGGGCGTCGACCAGGGGCGGTGCATCTTGTGCGGCCGGTGCGTAGCCGAACGGCCCGACCTGTTCGCCTGGTCCCAGGGTGCGACGGGTCCCACCGCGGCCGCGCTGAGGCGGGAAGCACTCGTCGTCCCTGAGGTTCCCGAGACCGATGAGGCGGTGGCGGCGGCCCGGGCCGCTTTGCGGGCACGGACCACCGCGCTGCGCCGCAGCGTGCACGTCCGGCACGTGGACGCCGGGTCCGACGGGAGCGAGGAGTGGGAGATCCAGGCGCTGCTCGGCCCGGTCTACGACATCCACCGGCTGGGGGTGTTCTTCACGGCCAGCCCGCGGCACGCCGACGTGCTGCTGGTCACCGGGGCCGGCGCCCGCGGCATGTCCGGCCCGCTGCGCGTCACCTACGACGGGATGCCCGACCCGAAGGTCGTCATCGCGGTCGGCACCGACGCGGTCAGCGGCGGGCTCCTGAGCCAGAGCGAGGCTGTCACCGCCGGGGTCGACGCCACGGTACCGGTCGATGTCTGGCTGCCGGGCTCCCCGCCCAGTCCGTTCGGCATCCTCAATGCCCTGCTGATCGCGGTCGGCCAGCTGGCCGGCAGCGGGAAGGGGCTACGATGAGCGGCCTGTTCGCGGCGGGACTGATCCTGCTGGTCCTGGCCGCCGCGGCCGACTTCCTCGGCGGCCGGTTCATGCGGTCCGGGCCGCTGTACCTGCTCGGCGCGGCGGGCTCGGCGTGCCTGGCCGTGCTGGGCGGCTTCGCCCTGGCCGGGCGGGCCGTGCAGCTCGACGTGGCCGGCTGGCTCGGGGACCCGGTACCCGGCCAGCAGGCCGCCGCCCTGGCCGCCGACAAGCTGTCCGGGATGTTCCTGGCGCTGAGCTTCGGCGCGGCGGTCCCGGTTTCGGTCGCGTTCGCCAGCTGGGCCCGCCGGTCAAGGTCAGCCGCCCGGCGGGGGCTGGGCGGGAGCTACGCGCTGGCGCTCGGGGCGGTCGCGGTGGTCATGACCGCGCAGGACGCGTTCACCGCGCTGTTCGGCTGGGAGACGCTGACCCTCGCCTTCTACCTGCTCGCGGGCGCCGAGCGCAACAAGCCGGGCCGGGCTGCCGCGGCGCAGGTCACGTTCGCGTTCGGCAAGGTCAGCGGGGCCGCGCTGCTGGCCGGCCTGCTGCTCCTGGCGACCAGGTCGCACTCGATCATGCTGGCCTCGTTCACCCATGTCCCGGGCGGCGCGGTCCGCACCACCGCCGAGGTACTGCTCCTCGGCGGGTTCGCCGTCAAGGCCGGCCTGGTGCCGTTCCAGGTCTGGCTGCCGCGCGGTTACGCCGCCGCGCCGGGCCCGGCCCGCGCGATCATGGCCGGCGTGTGCGTCAACGTAGCCTTCTACGGCATGTGGCGCACGCTCGAGCTGGTAGGCCGGGCCCCCGGCTGGCTGACCGGCACGCTGCTGGTGCTCGGCGCGGTCAGCGCCCTGCTCGGCATCGCCCACGCGGCGGTGCAGAACCGGCTGTCCCGGGTGATCGCCTACTCCAGCATCGAGAACACCGGGCTCATCGTCACCGGCTTCGGCGTCGCGTTGACCGGCGCGGCAACCGGGGACCAGCGGCTGACCGCGGCCGGGCTGCTGGCTGCCACGCTGCAGGTGGTCACGCATACGGTGGCCAAGTCGCTGCTGTTCACCTCCTCCGCCGGGATCGAGGCCGCTACCGGCGCCGACGACCTCGAGGAGCTGCGCGGACGGGCGCGGCGGACCCCGTGGAGCGGGTTCGGGCTGGCCGTGGGCTCGGTGACCCTGGCCGGGCTGCCGCCCACCGTCGGGTTCGTGTCCGAGTGGTTCCTGCTGGAGTCCCTGATGCAGCAGTTCCGGGTGCCGGGCCTCGGTTACCGCCTGGTGCTCGCCCTGGCCGGCGCGGCGGTCGCCCTCACCGTCGGCTTCGCCGGCGTCACCTTCGTCCGCCTCGTCGGCCTGATCGTCCTGGGCCGCGGTGCCGAGCCCGGATCGGCCCGGGGCGAGTACGGCTGGGCCGGAAGGGCCGCAGTGGTGCTGCTGGCCCTCGGCTGCCTGGTGACCGCGGCGATCACGCCGCTGGAGATCCGGGTGATCGCGGCCGGGCTGTCGCCCGTCGTCCCGGCCTCACTGACCCTGGGCGCGCTGAAGTCCCCGTGGGTCCTGCAGCCGACCTTCGCCGGGTTCTCCATCCTGTCGCCGTCCTGGCTGTGGGTAGAGATGCCGCTGATGCTGCTGGTGACCGTGCTGTTCGCCTGGGCGGTGTCGGGCCGGCGGCTGCTGCGGGTGCGCCGGGTCCCGGCCTGGCACTCGGCGACGATCGGCGTCGAGGGCGCCGACTCCTACACCGCGTTCGGCTACGCCAACCCCACCCGGCGGGTGCTGGCCGGCGTCCTGCACACCCGCGCCGAGGTGCGCGAGGTCATGATGGAGGACGACGTCAGCGACGACGGGTCCGGGCCGCCCGACCGCGCCGATCCCGGCTGGGAAGAGGCCGCCGCGCATCTGCGGTACGCCTCCGACGTCATGGAAGTGGTCGAGACCTACGTCTACCGGCCTGCGCTCGGGGCCTTCATGGCGGTCGTGACGGCCGCCAAGCGCCTGCAGTCGGGCCGCCTGGACACCTATTTGCTGTACATGCTCATCGCCCTGGTCGCCGTCATAGCCGTGGTCACCGCCCTGGCCTGACCTGCTGACACGCGTTGGCGGCGGGTTCTCTCTGGCCAGAGCGCGGAACGCCTCGAACGGCGTGATCCGGCCGCCGGGGTGTTCACCATCCCGCACGGCCCGGTCCGCTCCGGGGTCGTGGAGTCCGTCGAGTACCTGGTCGAGACCCCGGGTGAGGCCATTCCGCACCTGAACATGCGGGTGTTCTACAAGCACCGCGGGATCGAGAACCGATACCCGGGGATGACCGCCGCCGAGGGCGTGCTGCTGGCCGAGCGGACCGTCTACTGGCGGATACGAGCGCGTCGCTCGCGGCATGATAATCGCAGAAGGGGGCGACGGAACGATGACTGGAGGACGCCTGTGGCCACGACATACGCAGAGCTCCCGAACAAGCTCGTCAGCGCCGCGAACGGCGTCGACTACGCCTACCGCGAGGCCGGCGACGGTGAGGTGCCGCTCGTTTTGCTGCAGCACTTCCGCGGGAACCTCGACAGCTGGGATCCGGCGCTGATCGACGCGCTGGCGCCGGGCCGGCGGGTGGTGACGTTCGACAACACCGGGGTCGGCGGCTCGTCCGGGCAGACGCCGGACACCGTGCGGCAGATGGCGCGCGACGCCATCGCGTTCATCACCGCCCTGGGTTCGGGCCAGGCGGACATCCTGGGGTTCTCGATCGGCAGCTTCGTCGCGCAGGAGATCGCGCTGATCCGGCCGGCAATCGTCCGCAGGCTGGTCCTGGCGTCCTCAGCGCCGCAAGGCGCGGCCGGGATGCACGGCTGGGCGCCGGAGGTCATCGGCGCAGTCGGCACCCCCGAAACCAGCCCGGACGGGTTTCTCGGCGTGTTCTTCACCCGGTCACGGGCCAGCCGGCAAGCCGGCCAGCAGATGCTGGCTCGGATATACGCCAGGACCCAGGACCGGGACACCCCGACAACCTGGCAGACACGCGAGGCGCAATACGACGCGGTGTGCACCTGGGGGATCCCGGACCATGCGCTGCTGCAACGGCTGAGCTGCATAGAGATGCCGGTATTCGTGGCCAACGGCGACAGCGACCCGATGATCCTGCCGCACTACTCCTACCTGCTCGCGGGCCTGATCCCGCAAGCCTGGGTCAAGATCTACCCCGACTCCGCGCACGGGTTCCTCTTCCAGCATCACGCCGAGTTCGCGGCTGATATCGATGACTTCCTGACCAGGCCGGCGTGATGGATGTCTACCCGGTGTGCACCGCGGCGGGTCCGGCGGGGGCGTGGTGCAGCAGGGTGACCGTGACCGGGATCGCGACGAGCAGGAAGCAGACGGCCAGGTTGACTGCCTTGTAGCTGAGGAAGACGGCGGCGAACTCGCGCAGGGTGGCGCTCGGCCAGTAGTAGCCGGCGGTGCGCGCGCCGGTCACCTGTCCGCGGACGCCGATGCGGCGGGCGATCATCGCCGTGCGGAACACGTGGTAGTTGCTGGTCACGATGACACACGTGGCACCGGGGCGGAGGCGGTCCATGATCGCCTCGCTGTTGGCCAGGTTTTCCTCGGTGTTCGCTGACTGGTCCTCGCGTTCGATCCGGTCGGTGGGGAAGCCGCGCGCGGCCAGGTAGCCGACCATCGCGTCGGCCTCGGAGACTTGCTCGTCGCTGCCCTTGCCGCCGGAGACGATCAGCACCGGGTCGCTGCCGTGCGCCGCCAAGGCGCGGAAGACCGCGCGGCCCCGGTCCAGCCTGCTGGCCAGCAGCGGCGGGATCCGCCCGCCGTCGAGCAGCCCGGAGCCGAGCACCACGACGAAATCGGCATGGCGCGGCACGCGCAGGCGGCCGTAGAGGAAGGCGTATAGCACGAACGACACGCACTGGAACGAGACGTAGCCGAACAGCAGCATGACGATCGTGGCCGACAGCGCTAGTTCGCCGGAGCTGGTGAGCGGCGTCGCCAGCCGGAACCCGATGACCGCGAGGATGCCGAGGCCGACCAGCAGCGACAGCAGGTTGGACGGCCGCAGGCTTTCCCGGCGCACCATCGTCACGCCGTTCACCACCAGGTACCCGGCGACGAGCAACGGGGCGACGGCCACCAGCGCGAACATCGCCAGCAGGACCAGCCTGCTCACCGCGTCGTGCGCCCTGGCCAGCCGCTCAGCCGTCCCGAGCGCGAGCAGCGCGAGCGCGAGGCCGAGCAGGACCGCATTGGCGAAGCTGCGACGATCGCGCAGCACGCCGGCTACGAACAGGACCAGGACCACGATGGCGGCCTTGAACGCGAACACAGTTCAGGCTATGCAACGGCGGCCCGCCGCGAATCGGCCGAGAGGACGACCTCGTCCGGCGCGAACCGCCCGTGCGGCCGACGCCTGGCGGTTTAGCTGGCCAGGGCGTCGGGGACGGCGGGGATGACCATCTCGAACGTCGAGCCTTTGCCGCTGGCGCTGCGGACCCGGACCGAGCCGTGGTGGGCTTCGGCGATGGCCTTCACGATGGGCAGGCCGAGCCCGAACCCGCCCGCCTCCCGGTTGCGGGACGGCTGGGCGCGGCTGAACCGGCGGAAGATCCGGTCGAGCTCGGTGGACGGGATGCCGCAGCCCGAGTCGCGCACGGCCAGGACTATGTTCTCGCCCTCGGAATGGACGCTGACCTCGATCAGGTCGCCCGGTTCGGTATGCGCGACGGCGTTCTCCAGCAGCGCGTCCAGCGCGGCGACCAGCCGGTCGCTGTCGCCGAGGACGGTCGCTTCGGTCACCTCTCCCAGCCGCCAGCGGCGCGGGAAATTGCCCCAACGTTCCAGGGCGTCCAGGACCAGGGAGTCGGCCGACACCGGGGTGACGTGCAGGAAGTCCGGGGTCCCGGCCGAGGCTAGCAGGAGCAGGCGGTTGGTCAGCCGGCGCAGCCGGGCCAGTTCGCCGGTGACCACCCGGGCGTCCGCGGCCACCCCCTGATCGGTGGCGGCCCGCTCGATCAGTTCGGCGTGGCCGAGGGCCACGGTGATCGGGGTGCCCAGCTCGTGCGAGGCGTCCTGCAGGAACTGACGCTGCTGCTCCAGCAGCCGCAGGTTCTCCTGGGAGATCAGCTGCACCTGTTCCATGGCGGTCAGCCGTTCCTCCGTGGCGGCCAGCCGCCGACGGCCGTGCCACACCATGACCAGGAACATCAGCGCGATCAGCGGGACCTCGGCCAGGTAGTCGGCGTCCTGCTGGCCCTTGAGGACCTGCACGAAGATGATGCCGCCGGTGGCCAGCGTCACCGCGGCCAGGGTCAAGATGGTGGGCTGGATGCGCCACAGCCGGAACCCGTAGATCACCGTCAGGCTGACCCAGATGGCCAGGAACGGCACCGTCTGCCAGGCCGGGATCAGGCGCATGGCGGCCAGGTTGATGCCCACGAACACGGCCCAGGCGATATCGGGCGCCATGGGCCGGATCCGCTGGAGATTGATCCGCGGCGAAGGCACATCGTGTACCCCGGGGGCGGCGGCGGCCGGCGCGGGGACGATTCGCTGGACCTCGCGACCATGATCCTGCGTCCGCACGATTTTCTCCGTTGTCTTCGACGGGAGTACACCGGCTATGACCTGGTTTGGTGGGGTACATCCTAGCTACACGGAGGCCGACAGGCGCTCGCCCGCCCTGACCTGGGCGCTGATCGTATTCCCCGGCGGAGCCAGCGGGCACAGCCAGGCGTCGCTGTACCGGCACGAGGGATGGTACAGAAAGTTCAGGTCGACGATCAGCCGCCCGGCTCGGCCGCCCAGGTCGGCGCCCTTGGCGGTGTCGAGCACGTACCGGCCGCCGCCGTAACTCGACTGGCCTGCGGTCCCGTCGCGCAGCGGCAGGAACAGGCCGCCGGCGTACTGCTGCAGCCACCACACATCGATGGCCGCGTCCACCGGCGCCGGCAGGTTCACGCGGCCAAGCTGGGTCATCGGGATCGTGCCCTCGCTGCTCGGCACGGACAGCGACACGTCCCGGTCACCGCGAAGCAAGGGCACGTCGAACCGCAGTCGCGGATCGTAGGGCCAGTACGGCACGCCGGAGCTGCGCAGCGGGTCGCCGGGCGGCAGCGGGCTCTGCGGATGGGATCGGAACAGCTCATCTCGCCCGTCTCGCCACAGCGTGTGCCCGCGCCGCGGATCGTCCTGGTCACGCACGGCCGCGTAGAGCTCACCAACCCTGCGCCGCCAGTCGATCAGCTCCAGCTCCGGCTCGGTGCTCATCCGGTCCACGCTTCAGGCGCGCTCCAGGCCGGGGCGTGCGGCCAGCGCACCGTCCACGGGTCCTGCGGGCTCCGCTCGGCCGTGGCCAGCAGCCAGTTACCGGTCTGTTCGGCCGCCGTGAGGTAACGCACCAAGCCGGGATTATCCCGCCAGGCCAGTGGCGAGCAGCCCGTGCGGCCGGCGCGGCGGCCGTACCGGGTCGGCTCCCGGGGCCTGGAGCTGCTGGGCCGAGTGACCGCCCGCGCCGGATTCCGGTCCGGACGGATGCTGGCCGCGGCGGCGGCGTCGCTGGCGTGACTCGAGCTTCAGGGCCACATGAATGAGCGAGGCCACCACGGCGGTGGCGACGGCGGCCAAGACCACCATGAAGACCGCGATGACCGCGGCTGCTGCGGGTTCGCCGGCCACGGCTATCGCGGCGCCGAGCGCGATCACCGCCACCCCGATCGCGCCTGCACCCGCCTTGACCGCCCGGCTTGCGGCCGTGTTCTGCGGCCACCGGGCTGGCGCTGGCTGTGGCGCTGGCGTTGGCTGTCGGGCTGGCGCTGGCTGTGGGGCTGGCGCTGGGTCGGCGGGCAGGTCGGTGGTGAGCGCGGCCAGCTCGGCGTAGGTCCGCGCCGCCAGCGCCTGGCCGACCCGCTCGTCCAGTTCGTCCGCGGTCAGCCGGCCCAGCACGAACGCGGCCTGAAGGGCGCCGACCACCTGCTCGCGGTCGGCGTGGCACGCGCGCCAGCGGCCATGGCCTGCTGCGATCTCGCCCGCGGGCCCTGTCATCGACGGCGCCTCCCCGCTAGCACGGATGCAGGCCAGCTTAGCCCGGTTTGCGTGGGCCGTCAGTAAGCGCCGGCCGTGTACCGCCAGAAGTCCCGCATCCAGCCCGGCGCGACCGGGCTGTCCGCCGCCACCTGGGTGTGCAGGATGGCGACCGTGCCGTCCGACGGGTTGATGTGTGCCGACGTTCCCGTCCCGCCGACCCAGCCGTAGCGTCCCGGCACGTTCCACGGATCGATGGGGGCGATGTCCACCGAGCCGCCGAACCCCCAGCCCTGACCCTCCAGGAACAACGCGCCGATCTCCCGCTGGCGGCTGGTGGTGTGGTCGGTGGTCATCAGCCGCACCGAATCGGCCGTGAGCAGCCGGCGGCCGTCCGCAGTGGTGCCCCCGGCCAGCAGCATCCGGCCGAAGGCGAGCCAGTCATCGGCGGTCCCGGCCAGTCCGCCGTTACCCAGCGGAAACGCGGGCATGGTGCTCCACTGCCCGTCAGGGCCGTCGGCCAGCTCCAGGCCGCCCGCCGGACCGACCCGGTAGTAGCTGGTGAACCGGGCGCGCTTGGCGGCCGGGACGTCGAATCCGGTGTCGGTCATTCCCAGCGGCCCGAAGACCCGGTCAGCCAGAAAGGCGGGCAGCGACTGGCCGCTGACGCGGGCGATCAGCACGCCCTGCAGCGTCGAGCACGTGTCGTACAGCCACGCCTCGCCGGGCTGGTACAGCATCGGGACCCGGGCCAGGTCGGCCATCCACACATCCGGCGGCGGGAAGCTGGCCACCTCGCGGCCGTCCCTCTGGACCGGGAAGAGGGCCTGGACCGCGGGCAGCGTGAAGTCGGACGCCCAGCCGTATCCGGCGCGGGAGGTGAGCAGGTCGAAGACGGTAATCGGCCGCGCGGCAGGGACCAGGTCGTCGACCGGGCTGGCCGGCGTGCGCACGACCTTGGGGTCCGCCAGTTCCGGCAGCCACCCGGCGACTGAGTCATCGAGCGCGATCCGGCCGTCCTGGATCAGCATCATGACCGCCGCGGCGGTGATCGGCTTGGTGATCGACGCGAAACGGAAGATCGCGTCCCGGGCCATCGGGGTGCCGCCGACCGCGGCCGAACCGACGACCGTCACCTCGGTCCGGTCGCCACCAGCCAGCACGGCCACCGCTCCCGGCAGCGATCCGTCCGCTACGTAACTCGCCAGCAGGTCGTGCAGGTCAGCCATTGATCCACCTTCACTCGCAATCCCCTCCCCGGGCCGACGATCCGGCACGATCAAACTCATCGGTCCCCGAGGTCGAGGGCGGCGCGGATGATGGCGTCGGTGTCGAGGCCGTTGTAGCGGTACAGGTCTTCGATCGACCCGGACTGGCCGAACTGGGCCACGCCGAGGGCGGCGTGCGGGACGCGGTTGATGGTGGCCAGGAAGGCCAGCGTGTGCGGGTGCCCGTCCAGGACGGTCACCAGCGGCGTGGCCCGGGACGCGGGAAAGGCCTGGTCCAGGATCCACGTCTCGGTTTCCGCCTGGAGCCCCGCGCGGGCGCGCAGGGCCCGGAACAGCAGGCCGGGGCTGGTCACGCAGACGACGTCCGCGGGCGTGCCGGCCGCGGCCAGCCGCTCCGCGGCGGCCAGCGCCTCCGGCACGACCGCGCCCATGGCCGCGATGGTGACCTTGGGGTCCGCGGCGCGGAGCAGCGGGTAGGCGCCCGCCACGACCTGGCGGCGGCGCCGTTCCCGGGCCGCGGGATCGGCGGGCACGCCGGCCAGCTTCTGGCTGACCGGGCGGGTGGACAAGCGCAGGTAGGCCGAGCTGCCGCCCGGTCGGCCGAGCCGGGCCAGGCTGGCCAGCAGGCACCACTCGGTGTCGAGGGCGAAGGCCGGCTCGTAGGTGACGCAGCCCGGCTGCTCGATCCCGATCGACGGGGTGGTGATCGACTGGTGCGCGCCGCCTTCTGGGGCCAAACTGACCCCGGACGGCGTGCCGACCAGGAGCGACTGGCCGCCCGCGTAGATCCCGAACGACCACGGCTCGAGCGCCCGCTCCACGAACGGGTCGTAGAGCACCCCGATCGGCAGCAGCGGCTGGCCCCACCGGCTCCAGGTCGCGCCGAGCTCGCCGATCAGCCCGACCAGGTTGGTCTCGGCGATGCCGAGCTCGATGTGCTGCCCGGTCGGCTTTTCCCGCCAGTGCAGGATCGTCTCGGCGTCGTCGGCGAACCAGTCGGTCCGCTCGCTGGCCGACCACACGCCGACCTTGTTCACCCATCCGCCGAGGTTGGTGCTGGAGCTGACGTCCGGGCTGACCGTCACCACCCGCCCGGCCGCCTCCGGGGCCTCGCGGGTCAGATCGAGCAGGGCCCGGCCCAGCGCCGCCTGGGTGGTGGCCACCGCGGTCGGCGTGTGGCCGAGGTCTTTGGGTACATCGGGCGGAGCCTGCTGCTGAATGACCGGCCGCTTCAGCCGCTGGGTGGTCTCGGCGCACAGCCGCCGGCCGCGCTGTCCTGGGGGAAGCGATGCCAGGGCTGGTCGGCGTCGGTGCCCAGGTGCGCCGCGAGCTCGCGCATCTGCCCGGCGGTCAGCAGCGCGGAGTGGTTCTGCGGGTGGCCTTCGACGGGCAGGCCGTAGCCCTTGATCGTGTAGGCCAGGACCAGCGTGGGCCGGTCGTCGTCAATCGCAGCAAAGGCCTCGTTCAGGCTACTCAGGTCATGCCCGCCGAGGTTCCTGATCGCTGCGGTGAGGGTCGGGTCGTCCAGGCCGGCGATGAGCCCGGCCAGCGCCTCGTCGCGCTGCTCATCACCGGCCGGCAGCCTGCGGCGGAGTTCGGCGGGGTCGCAGCGGAGCAGCCGCTGGTACTCCGGATTGGGCATGGCGTCGATCCGGTGCCGCAGCGCGTCGCCGCCAGGCCGGGTGAACAGGTCCTCCAGCAGCCGGCCGTACTTCAGCGTGATGACCTGCCAGCCGGCCGCGGTGAACATGCCGCGCAGCCGGTCGGTGGCGATCAGCGGGACCACGCGGTCCAGCGACTGCCGGTTGACGTCCACGACCCAGACGACCTCGCCCAGCTCGGCCACGCCGGGGTCGACGACGGCCTCCCACACCGCGCCCTCGTCGAGCTCGGCGTCACCCAGCAGCGAGTACTGGCGGCCCGGGCTTTCGGTGCCCTGGAAATGGCTGCCTAGGTACCGGCTGGCCACCGCGCCCCAGATCGGCGCGGTCGCGCCGATGCCGACCGACCCGGTCGAGTAGTCGACCGGGTCGGGGTCCTTGACCCGGCTGGGATAGCTCTGCAGGCCGGCGAACGCGCGCAGCGTCGGCAGGTACGACTCGTCCAGCTCGCCCAGCAGGTAGTTGATGGCGTGCAGCACCGGCGAGGCGTGCGGCTTGACCGACACCCGGTCTTCGGGCCTTAGGTGCCCGAACCACAGCGCGGTCATGATCGAGACCATGGACGCGGACGACGCCTGGTGCCCGCCGACCTTCATCCCGCCGGGATTGGGCCGGACCCGGTTCGCGTGGTCGATGATCGCCGTGGACAGCCACAGCACCTGGCGCTCGATCTCGCCCAGCGTGTCGAGGGCTTCGGCCTGCGGCGAGGACTGGATGATGTCGGCCATGGGTGCATGAGAGCATGACCGCGGCCGGGGCACAACTCTCAAAACGGAGCATGCTGCGGTAACGATTCCGGAACGCTCGGTCCCTAAGGTGGCTTGCATGGACGAAGCGAGACGCCGACGCGGCAGGAGGGCCGCGCTGATCTTCGGCGGTGCGGTGCTCGTCCTATGGGCCGCCGCAGGCGTGCTGATCGGCCTGGCGCACCAGCTGAGCATCGGGTACCTCGGGGCGGCCGCGGGCTTGCCGGTGTTCGGCCTGACCGGTGTCGTGGTCGCGTATCACCAGCCGCGCAATCCGGTGGGCTGGATCCTGATCTCCTTCCCGTTCCTGTTCCTGCTCGGCGCCGACGCCCAGTACTACGCCGTGCTCCGGTACCACCTGGGGCACTCCGGTCTTCCGTTCGGCCCGGCGGCCGTGGTGGTCGCGCCGGTGACCCAGCCCTCGCTGTTCGTGCTTCCGCTGGCGATCCTGCTGTTCCCGGACGGCCGGGTGACGTCCGCCCGCTGGCGGTGGGTGCTGCTGGCCTACGCCGTGCTCGGCGCGACCTTGGCGGTGGGCGAGTTCGGCCCGGCGGTCGCCGCGGTGGCGGCGCACGACATCCGGGTCGACGCCAGCGGCGACGTCGCGAACCCGCCGGGTATGGCGGCCTGGCTGGCGCACCCTTCGGCCGGGCTGCTGGTCTTCGTCCTGGGATCAACCGGGGTGATCTGGCTGTCGTTCGTGGTCCACCAGGTGCTGAGCTGGCGCCAGGCGGACGGAGTCCACCGCCAGCAGCTCAAGTGGCTGGCCAGCGGGGCCGCGGTGGCCTTGGCCGTCGGCGTCGCGGGCAGCGCGGCCACCTCGGGTGTCCTGTCCTATCTGCTCGCGGCTACCCTGATCGCGCTACCCATCAGCATCGGGGTGGGGATCCTGCGGTACCGGCTGTACGACATCGACCGGATCATCTCCCGGACGCTGGCCTACGCGATCGTCACCGGGCTGCTGATCGGCGTTTACACCGGTCTGGTCCTGCTGGCCACGCACCTGCTGACGTTCTCCTCCTCGGCCGCCGTCGCGGCGTCCACGCTGGTGGCCGCCGCCTTGTTCAACCCGCTGCGGCGGCGGGTGCAGCACGCTGTGGACCGGCGGTTCAACCGGGCCCGCTACGACGCCGACCAGACCGTGGCCGCCTTCGCGGCCCGGCTCAAGGACGCGGTCGACCTGGACTCGGTCCGCACCGACCTGACCGCGGTGGTGCAGCGGACGCTCGAACCCGCTCATGCCTCGTTGTGGATCAGATCAGCCGGCGAGGACCTGGCGTCAGCTGACCGGGACCCAGTAGCAGCGCTCCTCACCGTAGTCGGCGAACCCGGCCCGGAGCAGAGTCGGCCCGGAGGTCAGGATCCGCCCTTTAACCAGGGCCAGCGTGGCGCCGTGCTCGCGGGCCAGGCGGAGCCGCTCGGCGAGCACCGCCCGGTAGCTGCCGCGTCCCCGTGACGCGGGCAGCGTGATCGCGCCCCACAGCTGGGCCACCTCGCCGGCCAGCGTGCAGCCGCCGGTCGTGACCGGCTCGCCGTCGACCAGGGCCACCAACCGGAAGCTGGACCAGGCCGCGAGGTTAGCCAGCGTCTCGTCGAGCTGGCGAGTCAGCTCGGCCTCGTCCGGCTCGGGTCGCCCCCAGCCCTGGACGGTGATCGCGGAGGACGCGCGGAAGGTGCGCTCGTCCTGGACCAGCTCCACCACCACGTCGTCGGGGACATCCAGCGGCGGTAGCCCGCCGTCGAGCTCGCGGGCCAGGATCTGCACGGCGTCGATCAGCTCGGCGTCCCGGGCGCACAGCGCCTCCTCGGTCTCGGCCGGCTCGGTCGCAGCCGAGATCCACCAGGCCACTCCGGGTACGCCCCAGCCGCGGGCGTGCACCGCGATCTCGTCGATGATCTCTCCCAGCGGACGCGTGGTCCGCGACCAGGTGACCTGCGCGGCGCGGAAGGTGGGGTCGAGCACCACGTCCGGGTACCGGATCAGGCGGTAGTCATCGGTGCGCAGCTCGATGGCGCCGCCGGGTACCCACTCCATCGCGGCCGCCGCGTCCAGCACGCGCTGGGTCGTCCACAAGCTCACGCCTGACCTCCTATCGGGCCGGGCAGCCAAGGTACCGCTCCGCCGCGGTCCCGTCTGTCATTCTTTCCGAACGGAGCGTGGTGCATGCCAGCGGCACCGGCCGCCGCGACCGGGGCGGCCGCGGCCACACCAAGGGCGAGCACGGGCCGGGTCGAGGCGACTCCGGCCAGCGCGGCCCCGCCCGCCGCGCCGCCGTTCATGATCGAGTTGATCCAGGCCTGGGTCTCGGTGCCGTGACCCGGCGGCGCCGCGCACCGAAATCATTATCGTTGCCCGTTACGATAGCGGGGCCCGGGCACGCGGCGGCCAGTTCCTCGGCGTGATTATGCACACCGATCAGGTCATGTTGCTTCCTTCAGTGCGTACCCAACGGCGTGGTGGCGTCCCATGGAGCCGCCCCGCGCCCAGGCCTGCTGGAATTGTGTTTCTCCCAGCCGGGATCGGAGCGCGGTCGGGGCATCATCGCCGGGCGGGACGGGCGCCACGTAGGCCAGCAGCCAACCGCTGCCCGCGGCTTGGAGCAGGGCTCCTGCGGCTGCTAGCAGGACCACCGCTCGCTCGGCGTCCCCCTGCAGCGCGGCCACTGCCGCCAGTCTCTTCAGGTAGTAGCCGACACTCGCCTCGTCCCCCGCCTCGGCGGCTAGCGTCAGCCCCTCCTTCAACAGTTCCGCCGCGCCGGTCAGGTCGCCTCGCGTCTGGCTGCTGAGCGCCAGGTCGTAGAGCGAAACGAGGAGAGGGAACCAGCCCGGAACGCGGCGGGAAAGGTCCAGGCCCTGAGCGAAGAGCTGCGCTGCGCGTTCGGGCTCGCCCTGGCTGAGCGGGATCTGGCCGAGGAAGTTGTACACCAAGGCGATGGACTCGTCGTTGCCCAGTTCCCGTTGCAGGGCCAGGCTTTCGTCGAGCAGCTCGCCGGCTCGCGCGTACTCGTGGCGCAGCGCGGCCAGGTGGCCGAGGGCACCCGCGGACAGGGCTATGCCGAACTTGTCCTGGATCTCACGGAACAGCGACAGGCTCTGCTCGAAAAGCGTCCGTGCCCTGGCCTGGTCCCCGCTGGCCATGAGCGCGAAGCCGACGCCGCTCTGCGCGTAGCCAAGCTCGTCCGGCGGAAGGTCTTCGCCCTTAGCCAGGATCCTCTCGCCGTAGTAAAGGAGTTCCTCGCCGTGCCCATGCAACCACCAGAACCGCCAGATCATCTCGCCCAGATGGTGCGCTGACTCGATTTGGTCCTGGTTCACCAGCCAGGACATCGCGGCCGCCAGGTTGCCATGCTCGATCTCCAGCCGTTCCAGCCAGGCCAACTGTCCGGCTCCTCGCAGCCGGGGTTCGGCCGACTCAGCGACCGCCAGGAAGTAGGCGGCGTGCCAATCGTGCCGTCTCGAAACGCTCGCTCAGCAGCACGGCCAGGTCGTTCTCGACGAGGCCTTGCAGTTCGGCGGGAGTAGAGAAGGTGTGATAGGAGACGTCGTCGTCCCTGATCCGGGCGAGCAACGCCGCCAGGCGCGCCTCACGATCCGGCGCCGGCGACTTGATGTAGATGAGCCTAGGCAGGCCCGCCGAGAGCACGTATTCATCCTCGAGCCCGGACACCTCCTCCCCGGGTTCGACCGAGCCGTAGCTTTGCCAGTAGACGCCGACGAAGACCTGGCTCTGCGCCAGGTAAGCACGATAGGTCTGGCGCGGCGGATGCGGCCGGGCACCCAGCTCGAACATCACCGGCACCAGCCGCAGCCGGGTCACCGCGTCCCGCACTGCCTGGCGCTCAGCGGCCAGCTCCTGCAGCGCCGAACTGACGAAAACCCGCAAGCGCTGATCGGGCGTGCGGATGACATCGGTCTTGGCCATTAGTTCACAGTCCAGGTCGGCTACACCCAAGTCTAGGTCGGCTCGCCCATCGCCCGATTGCCCTCGACAGGTCCGGGACGCCGGCGCGGTCCAGACCGCAATGTAGCTTCGGTCGTGAGCCGCCGCGCGGCGCTAGTCATGCTGGCGGATTTGATCAGACTCCCTGGCTTGCCGGGGGCCGGGTGCGGTAAAGTGCATACAGTTTGGTGTCGGGAAGGGGCGTCGTGGATCAGGGGACGCAGGTGGAGATCGCCGAGGTGCTGCTCGGCGCGTATGCGAGCCGCAAGCCGGTCGAGCCGCTGACCGAGCAGTATTCCGGCCTGACCGTGCTGGACGCGTACGAGATCCAGCTGCTCCAGGTGGCGCGGTGGACCGCCGACGGCGCCCGGATCAAGGGGCACAAGGTCGGCCTGACCTCCCCGGCCATGCAGCGTCAGATGAACGTGGACCAGCCGGACTACGGGCACCTGCTCGACCGCATGTTCTGGCCGGAGTACGACCCGATCCCGCTGTCCGGCTTCCTGCAGCCGCGGGTCGAACCCGAGACCGCGTTCGTGCTGGCCCGGCCGCTGCGCGGACCGGGCGTAACGGTGGCCGACGCGATCGCGGCGGTCGCCTTCGTGCTGCCCGCGCTGGAGCTGATCGACTCGCGGATCAGGGACTGGAAGATCGGGCTGGCCGACACCATCGCGGACAACGCCTCCTCCGGCGGGGTGGTGCTGGGCAGCAGCCCCGCCGATTTGAGTGCGGTCGATCTGCGGCTGGCCGGGTGCAACCTGCACAAGAACGGCGAGCTGGCCGGCACCGGGGCCTGCGGCGCGGTGCTCGGCTCGCCGCTGCGGGCGCTGGTGTGGCTGGCCAACACGGTCGGCGCCCGGGGGGTCGAGCTCGACGCCGGGCAGGTGATCCTGCCCGGCTCGGTGACCGCGTCGGTCCCGGTCGGCCCCGGCGACACGGTGACCGCCACGTTCGCCGGCCTGGGCCGGGTAACCGCGCGCTTCGCGGCCGGGGAGAAATGATGACCATCGCGGCGATCGTCGGGTCGGGCAACATCGGCTCCGACCTGCTGGCCAAGCTGCGACGCAGCGAGCACATCGAGGTCCGGTACATGGTCGGCGTCGACCCGTCGTCCGAGGGCCTGGAGCGGGCCCGGCGTTCGGGGGTTATGGCCAGCGCGGAGGGAGTGGACTGGCTGCTGGCCCGGGACGAGCTGCCAGACCTGGTGTTCGAGGCCACCTCGGCCCGGGCGCACCTGGAGCACGCGCCCCGGTACGCCGATGCGGGCATCCGGGCGGTGGACCTGACCCCGGCGGCCGTCGGGCCGCTGGTCTGCCCGCCGGTCAACCTGCGCGAGCACCTGGGCGCGCCGAACCTCAACATGATCACCTGCGGTGGCCAGGCTACGATCCCGCTGGTGTACGCCGTCTCCTCGGTGACGCCCGTGCCGTACGCGGAGATCGTGGCCTCGATCGCGTCGCGGTCGGCCGGGCCCGGCACCCGGGCCAACATCGACGAGTTCACCACCACCACCGCGCGGGCCATCGAGCGTGTCGGCGGGGCCGAGCGCGGCAAGGCGGTCATCGTGCTGAACCCGGTCGAGCCGCCGATGATCATGCGCGACACGGTGTTCTGCGCCATCTCCCCCGACGCCGACCACGACGCGATCACCGCGTCGGTGCTGGACATGGTGGCCGAGGTGGCACGGTACGTGCCCGGGTTCACGCTGCGGGCCGACCCGCAGTTCGACCCGCCGTCTCCGGGGTCCGGGAACGCGCCCACCGAGGTGCTGGCCGCGACGTTCGCCCGGCTCGGCATCGGCACCGGGGTGGACGTGGACGGCGTGCTGGCCGCGGCCGAGGAGGTGGTGCGGCCCATCATCCCGCGGCTGCCGTGGATGGACCGGGCCTCGGTGGTGCAGGGGTATGCCGGGGTGTACTCCTCGTTCCTGCTGCATGCGCAGCGGGCCGCGGAACGCTACGGGGTGCCGGCGCACGCGATCTTGCAGCGGGTCGGCGAGGCGGGTTACGTGGGCGGCCAGGAAGACATGATCATCGACATCGCGCTGCAACTGCAGGCCGAGAGCGCGGAGGCCACGAGCCCGGCGGGAGCCGCACGATGAGCGAGTGGACGGTGGACCGCGCGGCGGGCGTGCTGCTCGAGGCCGAGGCGGCCGGGACCGACCGGCCGCCGATCACCGACGAGTGGCCCGGCCTGGACCTGGCCACCGCGTACGCGGTGCAGGATGAGACGCTGCGGCGGCGGCTAGCCCGCGGTGAGCGGCTGGTCGGGGTCAAGCTCGGGCTGACCAGCCGGGCCAAGCAGCAGCGGATGAACATCAGCTCGCCGCTGGTGGCCTGGCTGACCGACGCGATGGTGCTCCCGGCCGGCGCGCCCGTGCCCCGCGAGCGACTCATCCACCCGCGGGCCGAGCCGGAGATCGTGTTCGTGATGGGCTCGCGGCTGGCAGGCCCGGGCGTCACCGCGGCCACCGCGCTGGCCGCGGTGGAATCGGTGTACGGCGGCCTGGAGGTCATCGACAGCCGGTACCGCGACTTCCGGTTCGCCCTGCCCGACGTGGTCGCGGACAACGCGTCCTCGGGCTGCTTCGTCACCGGGCCGGTGGCGGCGTCACCCGCGGCGCTGGATCTCAGCCTTGAGGCGTGCCTGGTCGAGCTGAACGGGCAGGTGGTGGACTCGGCCACCGGCGCCGCCGTACAGGGCCACCCGGCCGAGGCGCTCGCCCTGGCCGCCAACGACCTGGGCCGGCGCGGCCTGGCCATCGAGCCTGGCTGGATCGTGCTGACCGGCGGCATGACCGACGCGGTGGCCGTCCCGGCCGGCGCGGTCCTGGCCGCTCACTTCACCCACCTGGGCTCGCTGTTCCTGCCCTTACGAAGGTAGGTCAAGGGCGGGGTTGCCGTCGAAGAAACCGTCGGCCCTGAGCTGGAACCCGACGCGGGTGACCGGCATCACCGGCCAGTCCTCCGGGCGCACCACGTGGTGGGCGGTGAACGTGTGCCAGAGCACCAGGTCGGTGTCTTCCAGCGGGCGGTCGGCTGCGGTCCAGGCCGGCAGGCCGTCCCCGCCGGGGTGCTGGTTGGGGTATTCGCCGGCCGGGAACCGCTGGTCGGGATCGTAGGCGGTAACCCACAGGTGTTTGGTGGCGAACTGGGCTCGCCGCATGATGTGCGTGTCGGGCTGGCAGAAGGGCAGCACGCTGTCCTGGGGCACCAGCTTGTAGGCGACCGGCTCGCCGGTGGCGTTCCGCCGGCCGGAGTTGGTGATCTTCCAGTAGCGGGCGGCGCGCCCGTCAGCGACCCGCTGCGCCTGCGATTCGCGGCGCAGCGGAGTCTGCCGCACCACCCAGGCGTTGCCGTACGGGTTTTCCGGGCCGGGCGGCAACGCCACCGAGTCGCACTCATAGACGGTGTTCTGCGGCCCGTCGACCATCATGTCCAGCCGCACGCAGAAGATGTGCTGGTGGTTGGGACCGTAGACCTGGGGCGCGACCAGGGTGCCGTGGGCCGGTTTCTGGCCTTCGGGCAGTGCCCCGTTGGAGATCACGCCGGTCAGCTTGACCTCGTATTCGATGGTGCCGTCCTGGTAGAGGTACCAGAAGTAGCCGTACTCGTAGTTCCCGACGGTGGCGATCATCGAAATCACCAGCCGGCGCGAGCGCCGGACTTCGGTCTTGCCGGTCCGCCAGTCGGCGTGCTTCCACGACATGCCGTGGTCTTCCTCGTGCAGGCAGATCGCGTTCTTGATCAGCTGCGGATGGCCGTCGTTGTCGTTGAGGCAGGCGTCGAAGTAGTAGATCTCACCCAGGCAGTCGCAGCCCAGCTCCAGGCTGTTGGCGAGCACCCCGATTCCGTATTCGCCCATGTCGAAGACGTTCTTACGGTAGTGCGCGGGGCGCGGATCGCCGTAGGGGATGAACATTTCCGCCAGCGAGGCACGGTAGATGACCGGCCGGAGGGATCCCTGGTCCTGGTAGCGCACCAGGTAGAGGACCAGCCCCTCGCGCGGCGTGAAACCGACCCGGAACCGCCATTTCTGCCAGCGCACCTCGTGCCCGTCGACGGTGAAGCTGGTGCCTTCGGGCTGGGTGATCTGCACCGGCTTCAGGTCCTGCCGGGGGCCATCGGGGAAATGCGGGACGTTCGCGGGGTCGCGGATTCCTTCGGCGGTGTAGTTGCCGCCGCCCGGCGGCAGGGGAATCACTCCGTGGTCCTCGATGTCCACCACTTCCATGCGGTCGAGGTCGAAGCGGACGATCAGGCCCTCCACCGGCCGGGCGTATCCGTTGTCGTCAGGGTCCCCCTGGCGCACCCAGGTCAGCGGCCGGAGGAACCGGCCCCGGCCGGCCGCGTCCTCGGGGCCGTGGTAGCCGACCGACCAGGGGTCGATCATGACCATGTCGAAGTCGGTGACGCCGCGCCGGCGCATCGCCTCCTGCCAGCGGGCGTCCTTCCTGACCGCTTGCTCGGTGGCCAGGAACTCTTCGAGCATGATCGCCGGCTGGACACCGGGCACCTCCCGCCACAGGCGCACCTCGCCGGCGGTGATCGAGACCACCGCCTCGTAGGTCCGGCATTCGGCCCGTTCCCGGAGCACGACGTGCGCCTCGCGCTCCAACTCATCGCCCGGCTGGTAGCGCAGGATCGCGTCTTTGGCTGGCTCCCGCAGCGTGACGTAGACGAATCGGGCGCTCGCGGCCAGGCCTCGGTCTTGGGTGAGGATCTGGCGGACCGTCTCGATCTCCTCCGCCGTCAGCGGGTCCAGCGGATACCGCACCCTCACCCTGGCGTCCTCTGTTGTCGTCATCATCCGACCCTTCCTGACTCTGCGGACTACCGGCCGTGGAAATGCGGTTCGCGTTTGTCCACGAAGGCTTGGGCGGCTTCGTGATGATCCTGGGTGAGCCCGGTATGCACGTGGTGGGTTACTTCCAGGTCCATGCAGTCACCCAGCTCGCCGGATACGGCCCGGTTCAGGTTCTCCTTCATGTAGCGGTAAGCGACCGACGGCCCTTGCGCGAGCTGGCGAGCGCGTTCCATGACCTCCCGCTCGAAGTCGGCGGGCGGGAAGATGGCGTTGACGATCCCGAGCCGCTCGGCGTCCTCGGCGCTCAGCCGCTCGGAGAAGTAATAGAGCTCTTTGGCTTTGCTGCTGCCCACCAGCCGGGTCAGAAACCATGTCCCGCCGTAGTCTCCGGCGAACGCGACCTTGGCGAACGCGGTGGTCAGCACCGCCCCCGGTACCGCGTAGCGCAGATCGCAGGCCAGCGCCAGTGACAGGCCAGCTCCGGCCGCGGGCCCCCCGATCGCGGCGATCGTCGGCTTGGGCATGCTCCACAGGCGGCCGCTGGTGGCCCGCTGGTTCAGTCGCTGGCGGTGGATGCGAGCGTCGAGTGACGGGCCGGGACCGTCGCCGCGATCGGCCGGCTGCGCGGCCATGTTCTTGACGTCACCGCCCGCGCAGAACGCGCCGCCCGCCCCGGTGAGCACGACGCAGCCAACCGCGTCGTCGGTCTCCACCTGGGCCAGGACCGCCCCCAGGGCGGACACCATGGCCTGGGAGAACGCGTTCCGCCGATCCGGCCGGTTCATGGTGATCACCGCGACGCCGCCGTCGATCTCGGCCCGCAGATCCTCGGTCCCCGTATCGAGCGCGGTCATGTCAGCCTTCCTCACCGGAGAAGCCGCCCGGGGCATGTTCGGGCACCCGCCCCGTCCACGACGGACCCGCCCACCGCCACGATCGCTCGGGAGCCGCCCAGTCCAAGGACACGATGGCGCCGGGGACGTCCCCGGGATGAAGGTGGGTCGCCGCGATGTCGGGCAGGTCGGCGACCCAGATCACCCGTACGCCCAGGCTGGCGACCCTGCGACGGGCCGCCGCCAGATCCGGGACCTGGAATATCGCCATGTAGCCGGTGTTACCGCCGCGCCGCGTGAGGTACCGGCCGGCGGTCGTGTCCGGCTGCGCGGGAGCCACCACCTCCACGAATGTGTCGCCCACGGTAAACACCGCGTTGGTCAGGCCGAACTGTCCCACCCCCTGATCGTGAAAGGGTGGCGGCCAGCCGAAGGCCCGGCGCAGTTCGCCTGCTACCTGGCCGCAGTCGCGCGCCACCAGGGCCACCTGGCGCAAGCGCGGTCCGCTCAGCACAACCCCAACAATAGGACGTCCCGATCCGCCGCGACATGACCGTCGGTGCGCGCCGGGGTGGCGCTGCGGCGCGAGCAGGCTATCGACCGGCCCGGCTAGTCGGCCAGGCGGAAGGCGAGCTGGGTGACCCACTTGCTCATGTCCGGCTCCTCGCGGGGGTCGCTCAGGTAGATCTCCAGCCTGCTGCCCCACCGCTCACCGTCGGCGTCCGGCGACATGTCCCAGGTCAGGCCCTGTCCGGCGGCCCAGTCCAGCAGCGTCTTGGTGGCCTCCACGAGCTCGCTGGGGTGACCCACGTGGGTGAGCGTGGCGTAGCGCCCGGCGGGCAGGACGCCGGCCACAAGCTCGCCGTCGCCTCCGCTATCCACGGGTGCAGCGACCGGCACGCCGTTGTCGATCTCGAGCTGGCGCGCCATGTCGATCACGTTGTACTTGAGGAACGGCGGCCCGGCGGGGGCCAGGCCGCGAGCGCCCAGCCAGCCAAACACCTCACCGGTGCGGACGGCGAACGCGCCGATCTCGGCCATGCTCACGTGTCCCCTGATCGCCACGTACGGCTGCTCGGAGCGGGTCACGATCTCCGGTACTGACATCGGTTCATCCCCTATTCACAATTCGATGGGCTGCTGCAGTTCGGTGACCCACTGATCAGGGTCTTCGGACCATTCCAACGTGACCTCGCGAGCGTACCCGGCCGAGCGGTACCCGCTGGCGTCGATCCACCGGGCCAGGGCCTGACCGGTGGCCAGCACGTCATCCATGGAGCCGTGGTGGATGATGGCCGCCGCGGTGTCCACCTCGGGCAGGTCCACGACGCGGAAGCGGTGCTCCCCGCCGGGCTCGGCGACCACCGGCACGGCGGCGTGGACGACGATGGCGCCGTCGCCGTACGGGGTGTCCTCGTAGTACGCGACGGCCGGGCCCGCCGCGCTGACGCTCGCGCCGGCCAGCAGCTGCCACAGGTCGCGGTACAGCGGCTGGATGACCGGGGTGATGGCCTCCGGCTCGTACCCCGCGGCGGTGCCGGTCAGCTCCCCCACCCGGACCGGCGCGAGGCGCTTGATCACCACCCCGTCGACCGGGACGCGGGCCTCGTCCTCAATGGTCGCCAAGCGCGCCTCGACCCGGGCCAGCCGGGCCGTCTCGTCCTGGATCTGAGCGTGGATCTCGGCCCGGCGCAGCTTCAGCATGCCGCGCAGCTCGGCCGCGCTGACCTGTTCGGCCAGGATCGCCTGCACCTGGCCCAGGGTGAAGCCGAGGTCCTTCAGGGCAATGATGCGGTTCAGCTCGGCCAGCTGTCCGGCCTGGTAGAAGCGGTACCCGGTCGCAGCGTCGACGGTGGCCGGGCGGAGCAGGCCGATCGCGTCGTAGTGCCGCAGCATGCGGACCGATACGCGGCCGTGCCGTGCGAACTCCCCGATGCTGAACACGGTCCCGTTGTACCCCCTGACACGGTGTCAGGGTCAAGCCGTCAGGCGGCCTGAAGGTCGACCGTGACGTCCACGATGCCGCGGCGGGGCACGCCGGATGACATGCGCCCGGCCCGGGTGAGCAGCGCCAGCGACGCCAGGTTTTCCGCCTCGACATCGGCGCGCAGCCGCGTGACCGCGGCCGGGCGGCGCTGGATCAAGGCGTCGGCGAGCGCGGTGCCGACACCGCGGCCCTGCCACTCGTCGGCGACCGTGAAGGCGACCTCGGCGCTGGCCGGATCGGCGGGGTCCTGCACGAGGCGGGCCACTCCGACCGGCCATTCCTCGCCATCGGGCGGCAGCACGACGAGCACCAGCGCGATGTGATGCACCCCGTCCACCTTGCCGACCAGCCGCTGGATCATCGCGTCGTCGAGATCGCTGAGTGAGGACAGGAACCGTCGCTGCCGCGACTCCGGCGACAGACGGCGGAACATCTCGCGCAGCGCCTGGCCATCGGTGGGCAGCAGCGGCCAGATCATCGCGGGCGTGCCGTCACGCAGCGACAGCTCGCCCGGCAGCGCCCGGCGGGGATCGGGGTTCACCCCTACTGCAACAGTCCCGGATCCTGCCTAGTTCCCCGGCGCCGGAGGGAGGGCCGTCAGCTGGCGACCGCGGCCTCGGCGAGGCGGCGCATCGCGTTCAGCGTGGCCGCGACGGCCTGGAGGTAATCCCCGGTCATCGAGTCGGCGTACGCCTGCTCCTCGGCCGACCCGCCGGCCACGCCCACGACGACCAAGGCGAAGCTGAACCGCAGGGCCAGGCCGTCATGGCCAGCAATAATCTCGTTGGCGATCGTGCCGAGCACGGGGCCGGCGATGCGGGTGAAGGTCACCCGGTACGGGGCCTCGAGCGTGATCCGCTCGGTGAAGCGCTGGCCTCGGAAGTCAATGTCGCGGTCGAACACGGTGTCGCTGTGCCGTCGGGTCACCTCGCAGTAGGTCATGGCGGGCACGAACGGCAGCGCGTTGTTGGCCTTGAGCACCAGGCCGTCCCACACTTGCTGCCGGCCCAGGCGCGGCTCGTCCGGCACGTTGACTGGCAGGGCGTGGCTGACGAAGATCATGAGTTCTCCTTAACGGTGTTGCAAAGCGTGCCGAGGCCGTCGATGGTGACCCGGACGACGTCGCCGCCGCGCAGGTAGCGACCGCGCCCAGCGCCGACCCCGGACGGTGTGCCGGTCGCGATGACGTCGCCGGGCTCGAGCGTGACGACCTGGCTCGCGGCCGCGATCAGCTCGGCGACCGAGCAGATCATGTCGGCGGTAGATTCGTCCTGCTGCAGCTCGTCGTTCACCCACAGGCGCAGCCGCAGGTCCTGCGGATCGGGTACCAGGAACGCCGGGGTGAGGCCCGGGCCGAGCGGCAGCGAGCCCTCCATGGACTTAGCCGCGAACCAGTCGTAGGCGAACGCGTCAGCCGGGACCACCTCGCGCCGATGGTAGCCGCGCGCGGTCACGTCGTTGGCGACGCAGTAGGCGGCCACGTGAGCCACGGCCCGTTCGGCCGAAATGTCTTTCCCGGCGGTACCGATGACCACGGCCAGTTCGGCCTCCCAGTCGTACCGGGCGCGGGCCGGGTTTGTGACCAGAATCGGGTCGTGCGGGCCGATCACCGACGTGGTGGGGGCCTTGAGGAAGAAGAACGGACGCCAGCCGTCGGCCGGGATCTCGCCGCCCATCTCGGCCATGTGCCGGCGGTAGTTGACGCCCGCGCAGATCACCTTGCGCGGCCAGCGCAGCGGCGCGAGCAGCGTGTCGTACTCGACGGCGGGCGCGTCGGTGATGTCCAGGCTACGCAGGACCGGCTCGGCGGCGGGCCAGTCAGCGAGCAGTTCCATCGCGGTGGCCCAGCGCTTGAGGTCGGCGGGCGTGACAACGGTGCCGTCTTCGCGGAGGATGCCGAGTCCTTTGCTGCCTTGGGCGGTGTAGGTGGCTACGGACCAGGTCATCGGGGGCCTTCGATCTGGTCGTGCACGCAGGCGATGTCTTCCTCGGCCCGGCCGTCGGCGAGGGCCTGGTCGAAGACCTCCTTGGCCGCGGCGAACACGGGAGTGGACAAGCCTGTGCGGGTGGCGTGGTCCGCGATCTGCTCCAGGATGGGGTGCAGGGTGCGGACGGGGCCGGGGGCGGGGGTGTAGCGGCGTTCGGCCATCAGGGGGCCGCGCTGGGTCCAGATCGCCGAGCTCGCGATCGAGGTGTCGAGGGTTTTCTGGACCAGTTCCAGGTCCAGGCCGCTGCGCCGGGCCAGGGCCATCGCCTCGGCCGCGGCCACGGTGTGCACGGCGAGCAGCAGGTTGGCGATGTACTTCAGCTGCGCGCCGGTGCCGAACGCGCCGGTGTAGACCCAGGGCCCGGAGATGGCGTCCAGTACCTTGCTGACTTTCTCGACGCTTTCCTGCTCGCCCGAGGCGAACGTGGTGGCCAGCCGCGGCACGACCATGCCGGGGCTGCCGCTGATCGGGCAGTCCAGCAGGTCACCGCCACGGGCCTGTACCTCGTCGCGGAGCCGGGCCTTGCGCGGCACTTCGATGGTGCTCATCTCGAGGTGGATCGTGCCTGGTCGTAGTTGTTTTAGCGTGCCGTCGGGGCCTGTGATCACGTCCTCGACGGCGTCGGCGTCCGGGACGATGGACAGCAGCACGTCGGCGCCGGCCGCGACCTCGGCCGCGCTGGCGGCCACGATGCCGCCCGCCGCGGCGAGTTCGGGTGAGCCGCTGCGCCGGTAGCCGATGACGCCGAATCCCCGGTCCATCAAATTCCTGGCGATCGGCAGGCCCATCTTGCCCAGGCCGATCACTCCGACTCTGTCCATGCCAAAACTGTATGCAGTTTGGGCGGTCGGTGGCAAGAGGCCGGACGGTTAAACTGCATGCAGTTTGTTGTGGATCGTGGCGTGATCAGGCGAGGTAATTGCGGAGGTCGCGGACCAGATCGGCGATCTGCGGCGCGGCGCCGCGGGGCGCGTCCGGCCACTGGGCGACCCTGTCCCACCAGTACTGTTCGGGTGCGCCGGGATACCGCGGCAGCAGGTGGACGTGCAGGTGCGGGACCTTGTCGCCGATCACCTGCGCGTACACGTGCTCGGCTCCGGCCGCCTCACGCAGCGCCCGGCTGGCCCGCGTGCACCACCAGCCGACCGCCCGCGCCTCGGCGTCGGTCAGGTCGGCCAGGCCCGGCGCGTGCCGGCGGGGCTCGACGAACAGGTGCCCGAGGTAGGCCGGGCGATCGGGACCGGCCGGGATGTGGGAGACGAGGACCAGGTCGTCCTCCCCCACCGGGCCGCCGGGCACTAGGGCGCCCCGCTCCCGGTGCTTGCGGCAGACGAAACAGTCCGCCGGAGGGTCCGGCCGGGTCATGGCCGCCGGCGCCGGGGACCGAGACCGGCAGGGTCAGGATCTCCCCGGTGCGCGGCCCGCTGGTCAGCCGCTCCAGGTTCGCGGCGATGCCGTCGGCCGCCCGCCACTCGGCGGTCATGATGAACAGCGTCCGCCGGTCCGGGCCGCCGAGCATGACCGCGAACGGCGCCCGGTTCTGGCGGAGTTCGACGCGCTGCAGGATCTCGCCGCCCTCGGCGACGCGGACGACCGAGGATCCGCCGGCGGAGACCCAGACCGCGCCCTCGGCGTCGGCGCAGATGCCGTCCGGGCCGAGTCCCTCGGCGAAGACCCGCCGATTGGACAGCCCGCCGTCCGCGTCGATGTCGAACGCGGTGAGCCGACCGGCGAAGGACTCGGAGATGATCAGCGTCCGGTTGCCGGGCGCGATGACCATGCCGTTAGGGAACTGGATATCGTCCGCGACCTGGCGCAGGTTGCCGTCGGGCGTGAGGAGCTTGATGTAGCCGGGCTTGGGCGCCTCGCCACCCGCGAAGTCGAAGTCCGCGCCGTTGAGGTAGATGTTGCCGCGCGCGTCCACGACGATCTCGTTCGCCTTCTGCTCGGCGAGGGTGGCCATCGACCCGTCGGGCTCCTGGCGCCGCAGCCGGTCCCCGGTCATGAGCAGCCTGCCGTCGGGCAGCCAGTCGATGGAATACCCCATCAACTGCTCCTGGTCCCGCGCCGGAGCGACCTCGGCCCGGCCGTCCAGGTCGACGGCCACGATCTGCCGGTCTATCCAGTTGCAGAACCACAGCCGGCCCCCGTGCCACCGCGGCGACTCGGGAATGCCCAGACCCTTCACCAGGACCGTCGGCTCGGACATGGCGCCTCCTCGCTTCGTCAGGTTACGCCGACCTCAGGCCGGCTTCGCTACCTCCTATACGAGCGCGGACCGCTCCGATCGACAGGCGAGCTGCCGGTTTTATTGGTCCTCGTTATTGGTCCTCGTTATTGGTCCTCGTTATTGGTCCTCGCGGGGCGGGTGGAGCCAGACGAGGAGGTCGGGCGGGGCTAGCTGGGCGACGCGGGCGTGGTAGGCGGCGAGTTCGTCCGCGGTGAGGATCTCGCGTCCGGCGCCGGACGTGCCGCGGCGGAAGAACGCGGCGTTGTCCTTGAAGATCCCGGCGGTCGGCACGAGCCGGTCCGCGCGGGCCCGCATGGCCTCGAACGAGGCGGCTCGCGCGAGCGCAGGCCAGGTCTCCTCGGCGACCGTTATGCCGAGCTGCCCGGCGAGCCAGCGCATCTGACCCGCCAGATCAGCGGCCAGGTCGTCGTAGTGCACGAGCAGGACGTTCGGCTCGGCGCGCCTGGCCCAGGCATCGGATAGGTGCCACATGATGCCGGGCAGCGAGTCCGGCTGCTGGCGCGGGTTCTCCTCGCGGACGATCCAGCCGAGCAGCCAGTCCCGCAGCGGCTTGAGTGCCCGCCGAGGCGTGGCTGGCTCGGGCTCGCCGGTCAGCTGCCGGAGGCGAGCACGGTCGATGTTGGCGCCCTGGTGGTAGAGCGACACCGCCATATCGAGGGGGTCGCGGGCGGTGACGATGTAGGTGGCCCGGGGGTCGAGGGGAATCCCGTCCAGCGGAGTGTGGGTCTTGATGAACCGCCGGTGTTCCTGCGCGGCGAGCTCGGCGTAGACCTGCTCGCGTGGCACGATCAGGTGATCCAGCCACGGCGAGAGCTGCGCGAGCGGAGCCGGGAGGTCAGGGGTCTGGAAGATCAGCAGGGCGCAGATCATCTGCACCCACGTGGTCCCGGTCTTGGACCGGGTGCTGATCACGATGTCGCCGTCCCGGAACGGGAAGCCGAGCCACCGGGCGCTGTCTTCGTCGGGGGACTGATAGCAGAACGGCGTGCTGGCCACCGGGTGAGCCTAGTGGAGATCCGGCGTGAGGGGCTCCCAGTCAAGGGCCTCCCGGCGGCGGCGGACGCGGCCGAGCCCGGGAAACGGCAAAACAGTGTTCAGGTTTCGGCCGGACGGTCGTCTCGACGGTCGTCCTGGTGTGCCGGTCGGGCTGGAGCGGAAGCGCGGCGGGTCAGCTCGGACCGGCCCCGCGGAGGTCGCGGGACCGGCCCGCTCATCGGCGTGCCTCGAGTCTGGTTCCCAGGGCGCGCGATAGAACGGTGACGCGGTCGTGGGCGCCAGTCTTGGCGAAAATCGACTTGAGATGATCCTGGATCGTGTGCTCGGACAGCGACATCTCGCGCGCCATCGATCGCGTGTCGCTGCCCGTGGCAAGCAGGCCGAACAGTTCGTATTCGCGGGCACTGAGCCCGAAAGCGCGGCCGAAGAGCTCGACCCGCTCGGAGGCGGACGCCTCCTCGATGGTGACGACGATCGTTGCCGCTCCGCTGGCGGGAGGCAGGTCTGGCGACAGCCTGGCGGCACGCAGAGCAAGCCAGAAGCCATCAGCCAGATGCGTGCGGGCGAACGCCGGATGCGCGTCGACGCCTTGCTCGACGGCCAAGAGCTGGGCGGCGACGTTGTAGACGCTCGCCGGGATGGCCCTTTCGTCAGCCTCGGGAGGAAGCAGGACGTCCAGCCATCCGCGCGAAGCTGCCGTGCGGCTCGTGATCCGCAGGTCGTCGTCAAGGGTCAGGACAACCGGTCCGAGGTTCGGCCGATGCTGAGTCGCCGGGTCTACGAACGTTCTTGCCTGGCAGTGACGAAGCGCGGTAGCCAGCGGTGCGGCGGCCGCGGCGAGGAACCCCGCGTCGGCGGCGCTGAACGAGCCGCGGGTGTTGTTACGCCACAGGTCGAGGAATCCCCAGCAGCCGAACTGGTCTGCGAATACCGCCGAGACCATGTCGCCGATTCCGTATCTGCTCAGCACCTCGCGCCACATCAGGCTGCGATCCAGTTCTCCGCCAACGGCATCCCTTAGGGTTCCGGCGGGGGACTTCTGCAGTTGCAGGACCGTCCAGCGATTGACCGGGGTTGCGTACTTCGCCTTGATCAGGGCCGGGAGCTCGGGCAGGCAGGGGACATCGGCGACCGGCGCGGCGCCGACCGTCGTGACGGGGTCAGTGAGCAACCAGACGTATGCGTCGAAGTCGATAACCTCGCGGAGCACCGCCAGTACGTGCAGGCGCAGCCTCCTGGCGTCGACAGGTTCCGAGACCACAGCCCCGATTCGCTCACGGGCGCGGGCCCGCGCCCAGCTGTCGGCCACCAAATGAGCGTATGCCCCCGAACCCCGGCGCTTGCCACACGCGGGCGGCCCCGCCAGAGCGTGACCCCCCAGATAGCTGGGATACCGCATGACCAGCGGAGCGGCCTACCGTGCATTTCAACAGCAACTACCGCAACGTAACGGAGAAACCTGATGACGACGCTCCGGATCGAGCACGCGATCACCGATTATCAGCTCTGGAGAAAGGCATTCGACGGATTCGCCGAAGCACGTGTACAGGCGGGAGTTCGCAGCTTCGCGATCCGCCTTCCCGTGGATGACCCGCAGTATCTGATGCTTGACCTGGAGTTCGACTCGGCCGGGCCGGCGCAGACATTCGCCGATTTCCTGATGCAGCACGTCTGGTCATCACCAGCATCTTCGCCCGGCCTAGCCGGCGTGCCGCAGACCCGGATCCTCGACCTCCTGCCCTCCGCCGAACCCTAACGGCCAGGGGGGAGGCCGCCCCGGTCCCAGGAGACGGTGTGGTCGAGGTCGCAGCGGGCGGCGGGCCGGCGGCAGCCCGGGGCGGTGCACCGGGCGCTGCGGGCGCGGACCAGGTGCTGGAGCTTGCGGCTGGGCCGGTAGCCGCCCTCGGCGTGGGCGTGGTCGCAGGGACCGCGGGTGACCGGGGTCAGCGGGGTGGTGAGGATGCCCGCGGGCCCGGTGGCGGGCGGGGGGTGGCGGCCGGGGAGGCAGGCGTGCGCGGCGGCGGTGCCGTCGGGGTTCACGGCGGTGACGCACCAGCGGGTGCGGGGGTGGTCCTGGGGCATGCACCACGCTCCGTTCGGCAGAAATGAAGGAAGGTGATACGAACAGAATGTCATACACATCGCCGTCAATCAATTCTACTTAGCCTATATGTTCTATTTGAAGATGGAGTAAACTGTATGCAGTTGGGGTGAAGGGAGAATGGTGGCCATGCCTCGTGTCGTGCAGGTGCCGGACATTCACCGGGTGGACCTGCCCGAGGCCCGGCAGGCCATTCCGCACATCCATGCGTACCTGCGGGAGTGCATCCTCGACGGGACCTTGCCGCCGGGTACCAAGCTGTCGCAGGTGAGCCTGGCCGCGCAGCTCGGGATCAGCCGCACGCCGCTGCGGGAAGTGCTGCGGATGCTGCAGGAAGAGGGCCTGGTCGAGATCGAGCCGAACCAGCGGACCCGGGTCGCGGGGCTGGATCCGGCCGAGCTCGACGACATCTACGCGAGCCGGATCCTGCTGGAGACGCTCGCCCTGTCGATGACGATCGGCCACTTCGGCGCGAAGGCGCGCACTGAGGCCAAGCGGCTGCTGACCACGATGCGGCGGGCGGCCAAGAACGGCGACTTCGACGCGTGGTTCACCGCGCACACCGAATACCACCGGGTCTGCACCGCGGCGGCGGGCGAGACCATGCAACGGCAGCTGCGGGCGTTCGCCGACCGGACCACCCGCTACATCCGCATCTACCAGCTGTCCGAGCCCAACAGCTGGCAGGCGGCCGGTGACGTCGAGCACGCGGCGATCCTGGAGGCGCTGATCGCGGGCGACGAGCAGGGCGCGCTCACCGAGATGGCGCACCACCTGGCCCGCACGGCGCTGCGGGTGCTGACCGACTGCGCGCCGGACTTCGTGCCGGTGGCGGTGCCGCACGCGGTGTCCCTGATCGACCGCCAGCCGCCCACGGTGCTGCGCCTGACCGGAGCAAGCTGAGAGCTGCCAGCTGAGAGTTGCCAGCTGAGAGTTGACTGAACGGCCGGGCGATTGTGGGCCGACGCCGACCTATAGTCGATCTCGGGAAAAGTGAGACATGGGTCCGGTCCGCATCGCGCTCGCTGCTGCCGCCGTCGCGGTGGCGGTTGCCGCGTGTTCCGGGCCCGCCACGTCGGATGCCGTGGCAACCCCGGCCACCTATTACCTGGCCCTGGGTGATTCGCTGTCCCAGGGCGTCCAGCCCAACGCGGCCGGGACCAGCGTCGAGACCGGGCAGGGCTACGCCGATCAGCTGTACACGATGCTCCGTCCCAGCCAGCCCACGCTGCAGCTGGTCAAGCTGGGCTGCCCGGGTGAGACGACCGCCACCATGATCCACGGCGGGATCTGCCACTATCCTGGCGGTTCCCAGCTGGCCGCAGCGGCGGCGTTCCTGACCGCCCATCGCGGTCACGTGCGTCTGGTCACCATCGACATCGGCGCCAACGACCCCGAGAACTGCGGCAGCGGGGAGAGCCTGCCGACCATCATGCACTGCGTGGGAACCGCCTTCCCGGATACGGTCAGCAACCTGGACACGATCCTGACCCGGGTGCGGGCGGCCGCAGGACCCGACGTCCGCATCGTCGGGATGAGCTATTACCTGCCCTCCCTGGCCGAATGGCGTAACGGCCTGCCGGGCCGGACTGTCGCCTGGCTCAGCGAGAAGCTGGCCGTGGGCTACAACGACCTCCTCAATAACGCCTACGCCAAGTCCGACGTCCGGGTGGCGAACGTGTTCGGCGCGTTCCAGACCTCGGACTTCGGCAACCGCGTGGCGGTGCCGGAGGTCGGCACCGTCCCGCGCAACGTGGCCCTGATCTGCCGGTGGACCTGGGAATGCGCGAGCCCGCCGCGCGGGCCGAACCAGCACGCGAACCAGGCCGGCTACGGCGTGATCGCCCGGGCGTTCCTGCGCGCGGGCCTTTCTTAGGCGAGATGGGGCTGCACGACGGCTAGGAACTCGGCTAAGACCGCGGCGGGCTGGGCGGAGCGGACCTGCGGCTGGGTGACGGGACGGGTGGTGGGGCCGAGCCACATGTCGATCGAGCCGGGTTCGGCCGGGTCGAAGGTGCGGGGCACCCAGCTCGCCTCGTCCTCGATCCGGCGCACTCCGAACGAGTACTCGTAGGTGAACTGTTCCGGCCCTTGGAAATACAGGAAGATCGCGGTGGACTGCGGGTGGCGGCCGGGGCCCATCTCGATCTCGACTCCTTGCGAACGCAGAAAATGCCAGCTCCTGAACAAGTCGTCGATGGTGGCCACCTGGAAGTTCATGTGGCACAGGCCCGGTTCGTCGCCGCGGAAGACGGCGAGCTTGTGGTGCACGGGATCAATGCGCATGAGGCAGGCGGCGTCGCCGATCCAGTCGGACACCCGGGCGTTGAAGCGCGTGCTCCAGAACCGGTAGGCCTCGTGCACGTCGGGCGCGTCCAGGCACAGGTGGCCGAACTCGGTGATCCCGGCGGCGCGGCTGAACGCCACCGGCCTGGCCGACGGTCTCCTGCTGGCTGACCAGCTCGATCCGGTTCCCGAACGGGTCGTCGAAGGCGATGAACTCGCGGACACGCCGGGACCGGGCCTCCGCGGCCGAGCCACGATGGACGGCCAGGCCGGAGCGCTCGAGCTCGGTTTCCGCGTCCTCGAGCGCGTCCGAGTCGGCCACGGTGAAGCCGGAGGCGATCACCCCGGACGCGCCCTCGACCAGGGCCAGGCAGTGGTGGCGGTGATCGGCGCGCAGGTGCGCGACGCCTTGTTCACTTGGAGCGGCCAGCTCCAGGCCGACGATCTCGGTCGCGAACCGGATGGCGGCGTCGAGATCGGCCGCCCCGGACCGGACGTAGGCGACGTCGGTGAGGGTGATCATGGGGCGTAGACGGGGGCGACGTCGATGTAGATCTGCCAGTCCTTCACCAGGTCGCCTTCGAAGATGAGGATGTCGACGTTCGGCGTGGTGACGGACTTGCCGTCCTTGCGGCGGTACTCCACGTCGATCTGGACGATGGTGGTCTCGCCGAAGTCCCAGCTTCTTTGTACGTGGTGGGTGAGGCCGTCGATGGTGGCCCAGAAGGCCTCCACGCCCTCCTTGACGGCAGCGTGCCCAACGGCGGGGTCGGCGTTGGCGAAGCGGAACCTCACGTCTGGGGTGAGGTACGAATTGAACTTGTCAGCGTCCATCGCGTCGATGGCGGCGAAGATCGGGGCTATGTCGCGGCTCATTCTGCGCTCCTTGGCTCTTGGTTGCTTAGGAAGGTCTGGGGTGGCGGGGTTCCCCACAGGTGCGGGGGGACGTCCCAGTCGTTGGCCACCCAGCAGTCGTCGATCTGGTCGATGTCGGAGAACCACTCGATCCACGAGCCCCACGGATCGGGGTTGTAGTGGAAAAAGTTCGACCCGATGGTGTGCCGGCCCAGGCCCCAGCCCGCACCGCGGCCGCGGGCGCGCATCCGGTCGGCGCCGATCGCGATGGCGTCGATGGACGGCACCTCGAAGCTGGCGTGGTGGAAGCCCCGGTGAGTGCTGGCGATAAAGCCGAAGACGTGGTGGTCGCCGGGTCCGGCGTTGAGGAACGTGACCCGGTCGTGGTGGATGGTGTCGCTGACGCGCAGCCCCAGGACCTGGGTGTAGAAGTCGGTCATCGGGCCGGGCCGGGCGGTGAACAGCAGGGAGTGACCCAGCCGGCGGGGCAGCACGTCCTTGGTGGCTTCGGTCCACTGGGCGACGTTGAGCCGTTGCTGGGTGGCGCCCATGTTGACCAGGACCTCGGCCATCGGCCGGGACGGGGCCAGTTCGGTATCGAGCAGCTGCACGGCGGTGCCGTCGGGGTCGCGGATCCACAGGCCGTCTTCGGTGGCGCCGGCCGGGGGCTCGATGACGGGCGTTCCGGCCCGGTCCAGGGCTTCGCGGACGGCGTCGGTGCTACCCGGACGCAGCGTGAACGTGACGTGGTGCAGCCGCTTGACCGGAGCCCGGACCAGGCGAACCTGCTCCTGGTCGCGGCCCGGGCACCGGGCCACCAGCGAACCGTCCTTCTCGTGGGTTTCGAGGCCGAAGTCCTGCAGGAAGCCTTCTGCGATATCTAGGTCCGGCACTTCCAGCGCGTAATGGTGCAGCCCTGAGATCACGGCTCTGCCTTTCCCTGTTCCGCAAACTGCATACAGTTTAGACTGCATACAGTTTAGCCACGGGTTGGGCCGTCTGGGAAGAGGAGAGCTGAGGATGATCGAGGCTGAGGTAGCTGAGGCGGCGAAGGTGCTGGCGCGGTTGGGGTTGGTGACCGCCTACGGGCACGTGTCGGCACGGGCCGCGGAGGTCATGTTGATCACGCCGGCCGCGGACCTGGCCGACGTCACGGCGTCCCAGGTGATCGCGGTGCCGCTGACCGCCGCTCCCCCGCTGCCCGCCGGCGTCCCGGCCGAGGCGTGGGCGCACCTGGCGTTGTATAGCGCGCGGCCGGACGCGGGCGCGATCGCCCGGGCCCAGCCGGCCAGCGGGTTCGCCGCGGCAGCCACCGCCGCATCGCTGGTGCCGCTGCACGGCCAGGCGGCCTGGCTCGGCGAGTCGGTCCCCGTGCACGACAGCGCCGTCCTGCTCCGGTCGCCGGAACTGGCCGAACGCGCGGCGCGTTTGCTGGCGGTGGGTGAGGCGGTGCTGCTGCGCGGGAACGGGGCGATTACCCTGGGCGCCACGCCGGGGCTCGCGGTGGCCCGGATGTGGGTGCTGGCCGCCGCCTGCGAGGTCTACCTGGCCGCGCGCGGGGTTAGGGAGACGATGGGCGCGGGGTTCGGCACGCCGTACTCGGTCACCCCGCTGTCCGCGGACGAGATCGCCTCATGGCGTGCCGCCGGCGACGAACTGCTCCCCCGGCTCTGGCAGCACCTGCGCCGCCGGTGACCGGCGGGGCTTTGCGCTGAGTAGGGTCAGCGCCAGCACCACGACGATCGGGGTCCACCAGACCCACGGGTTCCGCCACGAGCCCTGGGACAAGAACGTGAGCACCGTGGCCGTGACGGTGGCCGGGAGCAGGCGGACCCAGTCCCGCGAGGCGGCCACGAGCGCCACCGCGAGCGGCGGCCACACGTAGTACGACACCATCACCGGCTCGAACACCGTGCGCAGGGCCAGGGTCACCGCGACCCACCACAGCAGCGCGGCCAGGTCGTCGGGGCGCCACATCCCGGCTAGCCGCGCCGTCTGCCACCGGCGCCAGGTGAGGGCGGCGCAGCCGCAGGCCACCAGGACGGCCAGCGCGCGGGCGGGTCCGGCAGCCACCGATCCGTCGCTCATGTGCGGGGCCAGCAGGGTCAGGTAGATCCACGGCGTGGGGTGGTCGATGGTCGGCGCGTTGGGCTGATTGGTGACCGCGTGAATGGTGGCCGTCCAGTTCGCCGCGGCCGCGGCGGCCAGCAATGCTGTCGATGGGGTAGCGGCCCGGGCCACGAAGCCGGGCAGGCGCCGCGGTCTGACCGCCGCTATCGCAACCAGTGGGAAGGCGAGCAACGCGAGCGGCTGGACCGCGACCGCGGCCCCGGTGAGCCAGGCGGCCCGGTTGGGTCGTTCGTTTGAGATCCCGAGGACCGCGTACAGCAGGAGCCCGATCGCCACCGCGTCTTCGGGATGACCCCAGCGCACCGAGACGTTCCACAGCGCGGTCGCGCTCGCGGCGGCGAGCAGGAACCGCTTGAGCAGGTTCACGCCCATGCGCTGGGCCAGCGCGTCTGCGGCGAACAGCACCAGGGCCGACAGAATGGTCTCCAGCGGCCCGGCGACCAGCCACCCGGCCGGGTGGACGCCCTGCCGGCCGGCCTGGATCGGGATCCCGGCCAGGTCCATGAGCGCCGCGACCGGGACCAAGATCACGGCCGCGCCCGGGAAGCTGACCAGGTTGGTGGGCGCGGTGTACAGGCCGGCCAGGTCCAGGTGCAGGAACCGCTGGGCCGCGACCAGCGTGGCCCACAGGTCATCGGGGACGGCCCAGGTCGTCTCGTGGTAGTAGGCCGGCCCCCAGATCGTGCCGGCCATGCCGATCAGGATGAGCCCCAGGGTGGCGAGCAGGGGAAACGCCCGCCGGACCGGCCACGGCTCGGACGGGTCGGCTGGGGAG
Organism: uncultured Actinomycetes bacterium; assembly: GCA_963742795.1. Classification (GTDB taxonomy): domain Bacteria; phylum Actinomycetota; class Actinomycetes; order Streptosporangiales; family Streptosporangiaceae; genus Palsa-504. Next base: position 325,440 of record CAVUNL010000026.1, on the reverse strand, counting down.
TACGGGCCGGCCGTCGCCGGGGTCATAGGAATCCCGCTCACGCGTCACGCAGCCGGAGCACGAGCCCGCCGGCCAGCAGCGCGGCCGCGGCCCAGGCGGCCAGCACGCCGAGGCCCGCCCACGGGCTGATAGGCAGGCTGGTCAGACCGGTGGTGGCCTGGATGGCGAGCCCAGCGGTCATCGGCCCGATCTGCTCCAGGTGTCGGTGCCAGTGTGCATTACCCACCACGTTAGCGACGATGGGAAAAAGGTACAGCAAGCCGAGGACGATCCCGATGGCCACCGCGGAATCGCGGACGGCGGTGGCCACGCCGAGGCTGAGCAGGGCGACCAGGGCCAGATAGAGGACCGATCCGGCGGCGGCGCGCAGCACTGGGCCGTGGCCGAGGGACAGCAGCTCATAGCCGTGGGCCGGGGTGAACCCGTGGCCGGACAGGATGAGCCGCCCGGCCAGGACGGACGCGAGCACCGCGATGGTGCCCGCGGCCAGCACTTGGAGGCCCAGGACAGCGGCCTTGGCGGCCAGGACGACGGTGCGCCGCGGCATGGCGGACAGCGTGATGCGGATCATGCCCGTGCTGTACTCGTTGCTGATCGCCAGCACGCCCACCATGGCGACGACCGCCTGGCCGAGGTCGATCCCGGTGAGGCTGACCTTGGCCGGGTCCACCTGGCAGACGACGCCGGACGGGCAGCTGGTGCCCGCGGCCGCCGCGGCGCCGACGGCCACGGTCAGCGCGATCACGGCCAGCAGCAGCCACCCGGTGCTGGCTATCGTGCGGGTCTTGGTCCACTCCGCGTGCAGCGCTTCGGCCGGCGCCGTGCTGGCCGGAACGGGCAGCCTCACGCGTCCCTCCGGCGCAGCAGGACCAGGGCCAGAGCCACGGCGACGGCGGCCCAGCCGCACAGCACGGCGAAGCCGGCCCAGGGCGCCAGCGGGAAGTAACCACCGCCCGAGCCCCCCGGCAGGTACAGGGCGGTGACCTGCGGGTACTGCGGTACGGCCTGCTGAACGGCGAAGGCGGCGGCCGGGGTGATCCGCAGCACCCAGTCCGCGGCGCCGGGCGGCAGGACGGAGACGACGCCCAGCAGGTACGGCAGGACGATCATCACGATGACGATAGTGACCGCGGCGGCGCTGCGGCGCATCATGGTCCCGACGGCGAGGGCGAGGACGGCGGCCACGGCGACCAGCGCCGCGGTGCCGACGACCATGCGAAGCTCGGTCAGCCACGACACCGGGAACACGTACACCCGGCCGCGGGCCAGCTGGGTACCCAAGATCACCGCGGCGGCGGCGGCGACCAGCCCGGTCACGAAGGCGACCGAGCCGATCACGATGGCCTTGGCCGCCAGCACCCGGCCCCGCCGCGGGCTCGCGATCAGCGTGGTGCGGATCAGGCCCCGCCGGTACTCGGCGGTGATGAACATTGCCGCGACCACGATCACCGCGATCAGCCCCGCGAACGTGCCGACGAGGAAGGTCGTGACGGTCAGGTCCTCGCCGCCGGCCTGCCCGGGCACGGCGGGCGCGATGTCGCCGGACCCGGTCACGGCGAACCGGCCGCCGGCCTGGTGGTACCCGCCGATCCCCGACCCGTAGTCGGCTCCGATATAGTCCCCGGTCCAGCGGCCGGCCGGCCAGGTGCCCGACTGGCTGACGTGATCGAGGACGCCGGTGTCCTGGCTGGGGGCGATGGTCCCGTTTTCCCCGCCACCCAAGCCCTGGGAGATCGCCTGGTACGCCGGCGAGGCGGCGAACAGCCCGGCTTGGACGGTCGGCGGCAGCCCGGCCAGCGCAACGGAGCCGACCTGGGTCCAGTGCGTGCCGTCGGCCGAGTCGTAGCCGGTGATGGTGTCGCCGGAGCGGGTCAGCCGCAGCCAGCGCGGGTCTGACGCCGTGACGGCGCCGGGCTGGCCCGCCGTGTCGCCGGTGAAGTTGTCCTGCATCCGCACGCCGTGGTCCGCGGTGACCATCATCGCCGCGTACGCCGAGCCTGGCTGGGTGCTCGCCCTGATGATGATCCCGGCCTTGGCCCACGGCACGAGGCCGGGACGCGTGCCGAGCACGGGGCCGTTCCCCGACGGGATCATGCCGGTCAGTGAGGTGACCCGGACGGTGATGCTGCCGTTCCCGGCCAGCGGCTGGCGCACGAAGTAGAAGCTGTCGCTCACCGCCTCACCTCCCGGCCCCACCGGGGGGTTCGCGGTGGAGCAGCCCTGGCCGGACCGGGCCTGGCCCGCCGGACGTGCTCTGGCACGAGCTGCTGCTGCCCGCGGCGCCGAACAGCCCGAGCCCGAGCATCACCAGGACCGCGACGAGCAGGCCGATGACCCAGCCGCGGACGGTCCTGAACTTGACCCACTCCGCGCGCAGGAGCTGCGCGAAGCCGTCCCGCCCGGTCTGCTGGCCCGGCCGGTACGGGGTAACGGCGCCGGCGGTCATCGCGCCGCCTCCTTTGTGCTAGCCGTGGTGGCGCGGAACTCGACCGCGTCCCTGGTGAGCTCCATGTAGGCCTCCTCCAGCGTCGCGCGATGCGGCGACACCTCCGAGAACGGCAGCCCGCTCTCGCCGAGCAGCGCCACGATCTTCTCCGCCGGCAGCCCGGAGATGATGAGCGTGTCCTGGCCGGTGGCGGCGATGATGGCCCCCGCGTGCGCCAGCACCGTCGTCGCCTCGGCCCGCGCGGTGGTGCGCACCGTGACCCGGCCGCCGGACGCGGCCGCGATCATTTTGCTGACCGTGGTATCCGCGATGACCTGGCCACGGCCGACCACCACCAGGTGGTCCGCGGTGTCCTGCAGCTCGCTCATCAGATGGCTGGATACCAGCACGGCCCGGCCCTGGGCGGCCAGCGACCGCAGGAACCCGCGTATCCACACGATGCCCTCGGGATCCATGCCGTTGAACGGCTCGTCCATCATCAGCACCGGCGGATCACCGAGGAGCGCGGCGGCGATCCCCAGCCGCTGCCGCATGCCGAGGGAGAACCCGCCGGCCTTGCGCCGGATCGCGGAGCCCAGCCCGGCCTGCTCCACGACCTCGTCGACCCGTTTGGCGTCCAGGCCCTGGGAGTGGGCCAGCCATAGCAAGTGATTGCGGGCGCTCCGGCTCGGCTGCAGCGCGGCGGCGTCCAGCAGCGCCCCGACATGGCTCAGCGGGTGCCGCAGGCTCGCGTAGGGCTGCCCGCCGATCAGCGCGGTGCCCTCATCCGTGGCATCGAGGCCGAGGATCACCCGCATCGTGGTGGATTTCCCGGCGCCGTTCGGGCCGACGAAGCCGGTCACCTGGCCCGGGGCGACCCTGAACGACATCCCGTCCAGGGCCAGCACCGGCCCGAACCGCTTGCGCAGGCCGCTGACTTCAATGGTTGCCTCCATGCTTTGACAGTCTGGGGAACGGAGGTGGTCACGGTCGTCACGCCAGGGAGCGGTCTTCGCCTCCCTCCCAGGAGGGACGGCGGTATCCCCGGCCGGGGTGACGCCACGCCCCGCCCGGGCGGCGACAATGATCTACATGGACGCAGCAGGTGACCGGGGCGGATGGCCGCAGTGGACCCGGCGGATGGCCGCGGTCCCGGATGGCCCGCACGCGCCTGCCGTGGCCGGGGCCCTGCTCGCGCTTGCGGCCATGACCGAGGCGATCGCGCGCGGCGCCGCCACCGGGGTAAGTGTGGCCGACCTGGCCGGGATGGGCGCGCTGGCCGCGAGCACCACGCTACCGCTGGCCTTTCTCGGGCCGCTGGCGGCCGCCGTGGCCATCTGCGCGGCCAGCACGCTCTCGCTCGCGGCCTTCGGGACGCTCACGGTCGCGGGCCTGGCCGCGACGCTGATCGTCCTGTACCGGCTGGGCCGGAACGGCGTGGCACGGAACGACCGCCCGCGGACGGTGACCTCATGGGACCCGGACCGGTTCCTGGCGCCGGCTCTGGCCCTGCCGTTCCTGATCCTCGCGCTGGCCGATACCGGGCACGCGGGTACGGAGGAACGAGTCCTGATCGTGTTGCTGGCCTGTTTGGCCCCGGCGGCCGCCCTGGCCGGGATCGCCCAGCAGGCGCGCAGCGAGGCGCTGGCGCACAGCGCCGCCCGGCAGGCCGTCGCCGGCACCCTGCTCGAGCACACGGCCCGCGGGGAACGAGCGCGCATCGCCCGCGAACTGCACGACGTGGTGGCGCACCACATATCGATGATCGCCGTCCAGGCGGAGACGGCCCGGCTGGCCACCCCGGGCATGCCCGCCGCAGGTGCGCAGCGGCTGTTGCAGATCGGTGATACCGCGCGAGCCGGCCTGACCGAAATGCGGCGGCTGCTCGGCGTCCTGCGCGAGGACGCCCAGGCCTCCGCCGCAGACCAGCCAGGTGCGGACCACGGTGGCGTGGATCACAGTGGTGCGGACCGGCATCCCCAGCCCGGCCTGCGCCAGCTCAACGAGCTGCTCGACGAGGCGAGGAGCGCCTCGGGCGCGGCCGCCAGGCTGATCGTCTCCGGCCCGCCCGTCACCCTCGATCCCGGCGTCGAACTCGCCGCGTACCGCATTGTGCAGGAAGCCCTGACCAACGCCCGCAGGCACGCGCCGGGCGCGGCGGTCGACGTGGAACTGCGCTACACCACCGACGCCCTGCGGCTGCGCATCCGTGATAACGGGCCAGGCCCCCCGCTCGCATCCGCCCTGGCGCCGGTCCCGGCGCGGGAAGCCGGCGGCCACGGGCTGGCCGGCATGCGCGAGCGCGCCGCGGCCGCCGGCGGCGACCTGCAGACCGGCGCCGCCCCGGGCGGCGGCTTCCTGATCGACGCCACGTTGCCGGCCAAGACGGAGTGACCCGTTGACCAATCCGCCTCGGGCCGTCCGGATCGTCGTCGCCGACGATCACCACGTGGTGCGCACCGGCTTCGCCGCGCTGCTGGACACCCAGCCGGACTTCGCGGTGGTCGGCACCGCCTGCGACGGGACCGAGGCGGTGCAGATCTGCCGCGAGCTGTCCCCCGACGTCGTCCTGATGGACGTGCGCATGCCCGTCATGGACGGCATCGAGGCCACCAGGCAGCTCGCCGGATCCGGGCCGGACGGGAGCCCGGGCCCACGGATCCTCATCCTGACGACCTTCGACCTGGACCGCTACGTGTACGACGCGCTGTGCGCCGGGGCCAGCGGCTTCCTGCTCAAGGACGTCACCGCCGAGCGGCTGTTCGAGGCCGTGCGGGTGATCGCGGCGGGCGAGGCCCTGCTTGCGCCGGCCGTCACCCGGCGCCTGATCAGCGAGTTCACCCGCCTGCGGCCCAGGGCCGAGGCCCCGGCCACGGGGGCGCTGGCGACCCTCACCCCGCGCGAGACGCAGGTCCTGCGCCTCGTCGCGGAAGGCCTGTCGAACCCGGAGATAGCCGCCCGCCTGGTCGTCACCGAGGAGACCGTCAAGTCGCACGTGAGCCGCATGCTGACCAAGCTCGGGCTGCGGGACCGGACCCAGGCGGTGGTCACCGCCTACGAGCTGGGCCTGGTCGTTCCCGGCCGGTCCGCGGGCATGTCATGATCGGCGGCATGACGGTATCTGGGGACGGCAAGGTTTTGGCGGCTAATGGGATTTCGCTGTATGTCGAGGACCACGGCGAGGGCATCCCGGTGCTGCTGATCCACGGGTGGCCGGACTCGGCCCGGCTCTGGCGCCACCAGGTCCCGTTTCTGGTGGATCACGGGTTCCGGGTCATCGCGCCGGACCTGCGCGGGTTCGGCCGTTCCGGGCGGCCGGAGGAGGTGACGGCGTACCGGCTGCGGAACTCGGTCGCCGACATGACCGCGATCCTGGACCAGCTAGAGATCGGCACCGCGCACGTGGTCGGCCATGACTGGGGCGCGGCGGTGGCCTGGTTCACGGCCATGCTCAGCCCGGCCCGAGTTCGCACGCTGACCGTGATCTCGGTGTCGCATCCGCGGGCCACGCCGACCCTCAGATCCCGTGAGATGGCCTGGTACCAGCTGTTCTTCCAGTTCGCCGGCATCGCCGAGGCCACCCTCCAGCACGACGACTGGGCCTGGCTGCGCATGTTCAGCCGGGGTGACGGGGACCAGGCGCAGTGGATCGCGGACCTGTCCCGGCCCGGGGCGCTGACCGCGTCGCTGAACTGGTACCGGGCCAACCTCGCCCCGCGCCTGCCCGCGCCGCCACCAGAACTGCCGCCGGTCACCGCGCCGACCATGGGCATCTGGTCCACCGGGGACCACTACCTCGACGGCGAGATGATGCGGAACTCGGCCTCGCTGGTGGCGGGACCGTGGCGGTACGAGGAAGTCGCGGACGCGAGCCACTGGATGCCCTTGGACGCGCCCGGCCGACTCAACGACATGTTGCTGGAGTGGCTGCGCTAGCCCGCTCATCCGTGGGGCGTCGGGCCGCCGATCGCTGGCGGGCCGGTTACGGCAAAGGACAGCGTCGCACCGTTGAGCACCAGCGTCCCGCCCGCGCCACCGAGAGTGATGGTCTGGCTCCGGCCGTTGCGCATCAAGGCCTGGATCTGTCCAGCGAGGACGTCCGGGTCGACGGTACCCCCCTGGGAGATGAGGACCTGGCCGCCGAGGGCGGCCTGTTCAGGGGGGGTCTGCAAGGCAGCACTATTTCCTCCCTATGGGCACCATTGACCTGCAAAGACTCATGGTGTGACACTGAATCGCCAACGCCCGGGTCTGGCCGGGTATCACGAGCCGGGGCTTCCCCGACCGTACCGTTATGGGCACGCCACTATACCTGACGGAAGAAGGGCCACATGGGGTCATCGGGGCCTGACGAAGATACACCTGGGCTCCCGGGGCGGGAACCAGCCACGCAGCCCACCCCGGTTCAGCCTGGACACCAGCCGACGTACGTCCCGACGCGCCGACCGGAAGCCGAGACGGTGCCGCCTGCGCCGGGCGCGGATGTCACGGCGCGCCCTCCGGTGCCCGATGCCGCGCATCAGTCGCCCACCATCGTGGTGCGGAGCCAGCCGGAGGCCGCGGCCGCGGCGGGTGAGCCGGTGACGTACCGGCCAACGCCGGACAGCACGCCTCCGTCGGATGTGCTGCGGTACGGGCCGGGGGTGCCCGCAAGTCAGGCCGGGGTGGCGGCCGAGAGCGTGTGGCGTACCGGGCACCGGTCCGGGCCGCCTCCGCGACAGGGCCGGCTGCGCCGGGTGCGCCGGGTGCTGGGCTCGGCGCTGACCGTGATCCTGCTCGTCGCGGCCGGCGTGGTGGTGTGGCTGCGCTTCTTTGATCACCCGGCTCTCCACGTGACCGGGGTGAGCATCATCCAGCAGACCAAGACCGGCTGCGGGGTGAACGTGACCGGGCAGATCGTGACCGACGGCTCGGCCGGGACGGTGTCCTACCAGTGGGTGTTCCAGCCGCAGACCCAGGCCCCGCAGCCGCTGAGCCAGACGGTCACCGCCGGCCAGCACGACGTCGTCGTGACCGTCGCCGTCCAGGGCCAGGGCCATGGCAGCGCGACGCAGAAGGTCACGCTGGACGTCCTCAGCCCGGACACGAGGACCGCGCCGGCCGAGGTGACCATCAGCTGCTGACGCAGACCATCCTAGGGGGGCCGTATCCGCATGGCGGAAGGGGCCCTCGGGGCTAATGGGGCGCCGTGGGCCGGGCGCCGAAACGCGTGACGACCGAAGCGGCGACGCGTACGGCGAACTCCGCCGCGCTGATCAGCTCCGCAAGCTGCGGGTCTGTCGCGATTTTGAGCCACTGGCTCATAAAGGCGCCGCAGAACGCGTCGCCGGCGCCGGTCGTATCTCGCGCCCGCGCCGGGTGGGCCGCGACCCGGACCGGGGCCTGGCCCGGCGTCGCGAGCACGCAGCCCGCGCCGCCCAGCTTCAGCGCCACCACGCCGTAGTGCCTGGTGAGGCGGGTCGCCATGGTGGCCGGGTCCGCCTCGCCGACCAGGACGGCGGCCTCGTCGCGGTTGGGAAAGCAGACCGCGGCGCTGCCGGTCCAGCGCAGGAACGCCCCGGGTTCCATCCGGGCCAGGAAGGCGGCTGAGCCGGGATCGATGGTGATGGCCAGGCCGCGGGACCGGGCCTGGCCGAGCAGCCAGAGGGCCACCTCGAGCAGTGGCGGCTCGAAGAACGTGTAGCCGGTCAGGTGCAGTACGTCCGCGTCGTCCAGCAGGCGGGCCGGGAGGTCCTGGATATTTAGATTCTGGTTCGCGGCCCGGTCGGTGAACATGGTCCGCTCTCCGTCGGGGGCCACCATGATCACGATCGCGCCGGTGTCCGCCTCCGGGTCGACGGCCAGGTGCGCGCGGACGCCGACCCGGGTCAGCTCGTGCCGGTGATAAGCCCCGTCACGGGCGCCGACCCGGCCGACGAAGGTGACCGCGGTGCCGAGATGGGCCATCCAGGCGGCCTGGTTGGCCGCGGCCCCACCCGGGCGGTCCCGGATCGCGGCCGGGGTGTCACTGCCCGGCGTGACGCCGTCCAGCGGCTTGACCAGGACGTCATTGACTACATCACCACAGACGAGGATCCGCCGGGCGGCGGTCAGCGGGGGTCACCAGTCCGCGCGGCCCATGACGTCGCGATCTGGCCCGCGAGCTCAATGTTGCCGCGCGCGATGTTCAGGTTCACATCGACGCTGACCCCGCCGGTCACCTGCTGGATGCGGTCGAGCAGGAACGGGCTGACCGCCTTGCCGCGGATGCCCTGTTCGGACGCGAGGGCCAGCGCCTCCCCCATCGCGTCGTCGAGCACGCCGGGGTCCAGCTGCAGCGCGCTCGGCAGCGGGTTCGCCACGAGCAGGGCGGACGGCTCGCCGAACGCGTCCCTGGCCGCCATGATGTCGGCGATCTCGTCCGCGGAGTCGACCCGCCAGTCCAGGTCGTAACCGGAGTCCGACAGCCAGAAGGCGGGGAACCGTGAGGTCTGGTAGCCGACGATCGCGACGCTGAGCGTCTCGAGTCGCTCCAGGGTGGCCGCGATGTCCAGGATCGACTTCACCCCGGCCGAGACAACCGTGATCGGCGTCCGGGACAGGACGGTCAGGTCCGAGGACTCGTCGAACGTCTCGCCCGCGCCTCGGTGCACGCCGCCCAGGCCGCCGGTGGCAAACACCCGCAACCCGGCCCGCGCGGCCAGCACGGACGTGGCCGCGACCGTAGTGCCGCCGGTCACCTTGCGGGCCATGGCGATGGCGATGTCCCGGCTGCCCACCTTGACCACCGACTCATCGCCCGCGATTCGCTCCAGGTCCTTGGCGTCGAGGCCGACCTTTGGCACCCCGTCGATGAGCGCGATGGTGGCCGGGATCACGTTGCGCTGCTGCAGGATCTGCTCGAATCGTTGCGCGGCGGCCAGGTTGCCCGGACGCGGCAGTCCGTGCGAGATGATCGTAGACTCCAGGGCGACCACCGGTTCACCGGCCGCGAGCGCGGCGCTGACCCTCGGGGACACCTCGACCAGGGAAGACGGCACGGCACGATTGTCTCACCGCCGGGCTGCGCGCGGTCAGTAGCCCCGCTCGCCGACCACGTTGCGCAGCGGCCGGCCCGCCGCGTAGCGGGTCAGCTGGTCCCAGACGATGGCCCGGGCCCGCGCGATGGTCTGCGTGCTCAGCCCGGCCACGTGCGGGGTGAGCAGCAGGCCCGGCGCGGACCAGAGCGGGTGCCCGGGCGGCAGCGGCTCGGGGTCGGTGACGTCGAGCGCGGCCCGCAGCCGTCCCGAACTCAGCTCGGCCAGCAGCGCGCCGGTGTCTACGATGGCACCGCGGGCCGCGTTGACCAGCAGCGCGTGGTCGTGCATGGCGCCGAGGAACCGCGCGTCGGCCAGCCCCACGGTACCCGGGGTGACCGGGACGAGCAGGATCACGATGTCCGCTCGCGGCAGCAGGGCCGGCAGGTCGCCGGGGCCGGACACGCCGGGCCGCGGGTGCCGGGCGACGCGTTCGACCCGCACCCCGAACGGGACCAGCAGGCGCTCGACCGCCTCGCCGATCGAGCCGTAGCCGACGATCAGCGCCGTCTGGCCGGCCAGCGGCTCGCTCGGCGCGGGTACCCAGGTCCCCGTGTGCTGCGCTTCGACGTAATCGGGCAGCGAGCGCAGCTGAGCCAGGATCACGGCCATGATCCACTCGGCCACCGCGGGATCGTGCGCGCCGCGGGCGTTGCACAGCGTGACTCCGGCCGGGATGTGGGGAATCACCCGTTCGGCGCCCGCCGACATGAGCTGGACCAGCCGCAGGTTCGGCAGCTTGCCCAGCAGCGCAAGCCGGGAGCCGGGCACCCCGAACGGGATCACCACGATCTCGGCCTCGTCGGCCGAATCTGGCAGCTCCTCGCCGCCGGTCCAGACGTCGGCGGTCATCGGTTCGGGCAGGCCGCCCATCGCCTCGACCCAGCCCAGGTCGGGCAGCCATACCGTGATCGTCGCGATCTTCATGACCGCGACGCTACTCCGCCCCTACCTGGCCGCGGTCAGGTAGCTTTGCCTCCGCTGCCGCGACTCGGGGACATGGTCGCCGCGGTCCGGCTCGCCCGTGGCGGCCGGGCCGATGACGACGACCGGGCACGGGGCGGCCCGCAGGCACGCCCGGATGACGGGTCCGGCCCCTCGGTAGGGATCCGGACCGTGCGCGGTGCGGCCGAGGACCAGCATGTCGGCCTCGCGTGCGTCGTCGAGCAGGACCCGCGCCGCGAGCCCTTCGGTGATCTCGGTGCGCACGCTGACACCGGGATACAGGCTGACCGCCTCGCTGACCGACCGGCGCAGCACCTCACGGGCGGGGCCCCAGCTCCCGTTGGACTGCCGCGGGGCCGGGACCGCATAGCTGGCGACCTGATGACATGCGGATTCCAGGGCGAGGACCGCGTGGACCTCGGCGGCGCGCAGGCTCGCTTCCCTGCACGCCCATCTCAGAGCGGCTACGGACTCGGCCGAGCCGTCGACACCGACCACGATGCGTCGAACACCGGGATCTATTGTCATACGATTCCTATTCCTACCCGCTCGTCACCTCTGACACTCCCGTCCGTCCCGCCACAGCCGTACGGTCAGAGTTTTCCATTTCTTGACTGACAGTTTCCGATGGTAAACCGGCGCAAGGTCCCGTGACGAGGGGGGACGGCCCCTTTTCGGGGCCGTATGCAGCCATCTTGGAACGTCTGGGTCACCGTATCGTTATTAGCGGCATCTCGGACTTATGGGTCAGTTGAGGAGGAAAACGACCCTTTTCGGTATTTGACAGCTATTCCATCTGACCGCAGACGGTCAGGTGGCTGCCGGAGCGGGCCTTGTGCACGCGGATCTGGGCCGGGATCCGCTGCTTCAGCTCAGCCACGTGGCTGACGATGCCGACCATCCGGCCTCCCTCGCGCAGGCCGTCGAGCACCGTCATCACCTCGTCCAGGGTCTCTTCGTCCAGGCTGCCGAAGCCCTCGTCGACGAACAGCGCCTCGATCCTGGTCCCGCCCGCCTCGGCGGTGACCACGTCGGCCAGGCCGAGGGCCAGGGCCAGGCTGGCCAGGAAGGTCTCGCCGCCGGACAGGGTGCTGGTGTCGCGGTCCACGCCGGTCCAGGTGTCGCAGGCCAGCAGGCCGAGCCCGGAACGGCCCGCGCCACGGCGCGCGTCGGTGTGGATCAGCGAGTACCGGCCCGAGGTCATCGCGAGCAGCCGCTCGCTGGCCGCGGCCGCGACCTCTTCCAGACGAGCGGCGAGGACGAACGCGGACAGGGTCATCCGCAGCGTGTTGGCGCCCTGCCCCGCGGCCAGGTCGGCCAGGCGCCGGGCCTCGGCGGCCTCGTCGGTGAGCGGCCGCAGCGCGCCGAGCCGCGCGGTCAGCCGCGGGGTGAGCTCGGCCAGCTGCTCGGCCTTGTGCTGGGCGCGGTCGTGCGCGGCCAGGGCCTCGTCGTGGCCCTGGCGGGCCGCGTCGACCACGGCGGCCGTACCGTCGGTGTCGGCGGGCGGGTCCAGCGGCACGTCGAGGTCGGGGTCGGCCAGCAGCTCGGCGACGGCCCGGGCGGCGGCCTCGTGATCGCGGATCTCGCGGTCGGCCCGGATCCGCCAGTCGCCGGCCCGGCGGGCCTGCCGGGCGGCCTCGGGATCCTGGAAGCCGGCCTCGGGGGCGGCCTTGGCGACCAGGTCGGCGGCCCGGCGGGCGTCGGCCTGGGCGCGGGCGGTCGCTTCGGCCGCATCCGCGGCGGCGCTCAGCGCCGAGGCCGCTTCTCGTTCGCGGGCCAGGGCGGCGTCCAGGCTGGCCGCCCCGTCGAGCTCGGCGGCCAGCGCTTCGCGGGCCCGCGCGGCGCGCTGGCCGGCCTCGGCGGCCCGGCGCAGCTCGGCGGCGTGCTGGTCGGTCAGCTCGACCAGCCGCAGCTGGGCGCCGGTGATGTCCCGGTCGAGGGCATCCAGGGCGGACTGCAGGTCGGGCAGCTGGATCGCGGCCAGCCGTTCGGCCTCGGCCTGGAGCTCCCGGCCGCGCGTAGCGAGGCGTCCGGCCTCGGCGTTCAGCGATCGGGGATCCGGGTCGGCGGCGAAGCCTGCGGCTTCCAGGCGGCTACCCAGGTCGGCGACCCGCTCGTCGGCCGCCCCCAGCCGGGCCCCGATCGTCTCGGCGCGTTCCGAGGCGGTCGCCGCGTCGGCGTCGGCGGCCTCTTCCTGCTCGCGCGTGACGCGCTCGCCTGCAAGCTCGCACAGCTCCGGATGGTCGAGCGAGCCGCAGACCGGGCAGGGCGCACCGTCGACCAGGGTGGCGGCGAGCTCGGCGCGCATCCCGTCGATCCGCGCCATCCGGAGCTGGGCCGCCTCGCTGAGCAGCTCGGCGTGCTCGATCTTGGCCGTGATGTAGGCCTGCGACTGCTTGACGACGTCGGCTCGGGCCAGGACCAGCGCGGCCATGTCGTCGGCGGCTCGCTGGTAGCGGTCGGCTTCGGCCTGGGCGCCGGGCAGCCGCTCGGCGGCCTCGCGGGCCTGGTCACGCTGGCGGTTCAGCTCGGGCCGCCGGCCGTGCCGGTCGGCGGCCTCCTCCGTGGCCTCGGCGACCTGGGCGCCCAGCGCGGCCGCGGCGTCCCGGGCGGCGGCCGCGGTCCGGTCCTCCGCGACGGCCTGCTGCTCGGTGGGCCGGAGCCCCTCCAGCCGGCCGGAACTGGTGACGTGCTCCTGGGCGGCCAGGCGCAGCTCGGCGTCGCTGGCCTCGGGCCTGGCCCCGGGTATCCGGGCCACGTCGGCGCGGGCCTGCCGCTCGGCCCGGCGGGTCTCGGCCAGGGCGCCCGCAGTCCGGTCGGCTTCTTCGAGCGCGGGGGTCACCTCGGCGCTGCGGACGGCCGCGCCGAGTTCGGCCGTTAGCTGCTGCAGGCCGGGAGCGGCCCGATCGAGCTGGTCGCGGGTGCGCAGCGCGTCGGCCCGGCGGCGCTGGCGCTCGGCCAGACGCTCGGCGGCGCGCAGGCGGTCCTGAGCCTGGTCCAGCTCCGTGCGGCGGGCTCGGACGCGAGCCTGGCTGGCTGCGACCGCGGCGACGGCGGCCTCGGTGAGGCGCGGGGCCCAGGCGGGATCGGGCAGCGCGTCTGGGTCGGGGTCGCCAGCGAGTGCGTCCGGGTCGCCCGGGGGCACGGCGGGGTCGGCCACGGCGTGGGATGCGCCTGCGACCTGGGCGACGCGAGCGGCCAGCTCCCTGATGGCGACCTCGGCCTCGGCCACCACGCGGGCGGTGGAGCGGCGACGTTCGGCGAGCCAGTTCTCGACCTTGCCGAACCGGTCGGTGCCGAACAGCTTTTCCAGCAGCTCGGCTCGCTTGTCCGCCGGGGCGTGCAGGAACTGCGCGAACTGACCCTGGGGCAGCAGGACGACCTGGTAGAACTGCTCGGCCGACATGCCCATGAGGTCCCTGATCTCGTCGTCGGCCTCGCCTGCGCGGGTGGAGACGGCTCGCCACGTCCCGCCGTCCGATTCCTCGAGCAGGATCTTGGCCTGCTCGGTGGTGGTCCCGCCGCCCCGCCGTTTGGGACGCTGCTGCTCGGGCTTGCGGGTGATGCGCATCCGGCGGCCGCCCATGGTCGCCTCGAGCTGGACCTCGGTCGGCGCACCGGACGCCGCGTGATCCGAGCGCAGCCGCCGGGCCTTGCCGCGCTCGCCGGGGACCCGGCCGTAGAGGGCGAACCCGATCGCGTCCAGCAGCGTGGTCTTGCCCGCACCGGTCTCGCCGTGCAGCAGGAACAGGCCCGCGCTGGCCAGGTCGTCGAAGCACACCTCGACCGTGCCGCCGAACGCACCGAACGCGGTCACACGCAGCCGGTGCGGGCGCATCAGCTTGCCTCCTCCGTGCGGACGGCCTCGAACGCGTCGGCGAGCAGCCGCCGTTCGCCGTCGGTGGCCGGGGCGTTCCTGACGTGCTGGACGAACTCCTCCGCGATGGCCCGATCGTCGCGGCCGGCGACCCGGGCGCGGTAGCAGCCGGCGTCGGGCACGGTGCCTTCGGGCTCGAAGGTGAGCACGAGAATGTGGGGGAACCGGGTCCGCAGCGCATCCATCGGGCCCTCGGGCCGGCTCGGGTCGGTGAGGGTGACCGACACGAAGTCGTCCTCGAATTCGCTGTAAGCGGGCGAGCCGAGCAGGTCGGCGAGCCGGCCGCGGAGCAGGCTGAGCCGACGGTACTGCGGCGCGGGCACGCGTTCGGCCCGCGCGATGCCGTGCGCGTCGAGTTCGACCAGCCAGCTGCCCTTGCGATGGGTCGCCTCGGAGAACGAGTAGGGCAGCGGCGAGCCGCTGTAGCGCAGGTGCGCGGCGAGGGTCTGCTGGCCGTGCAGATGGCCGAGCGCGACGTAGCTGAAGCCGGCCAGGGTGTCCGCGGGCACCTGGCCGACGCCGCCGACCGTGATGTCGCGTTCGGAATCGCTGGCCGCTCCCCCGGTCACCCACCCGTGGGCCATGACCACCCGGCGGCGCACGCCGCGGGCGTCCGCATCGGCCTGGATGACGCGGACCGCGTGGCCGAGCACCCCGGCGTGGCCCCTCGGGGAATCGCCGGGAAACTCGCCGCGGACCGCGTCGGGTTCGAGATACGGCACGCCGTAGACGGCCACCGGCCCGTGCGCGTCCTCCAGCAGGACCGGCCGGGCCAGTTTGGCGACTTGGGTGCGCAGGTGCACGCCGGTCTTGTCCAGCAGGCCGCCCCGAACCCGAGCCGGCGGGCGGAGTCGTGATTGCCGCTGATCAGCACGATCCTGGCCCCGGTGTCGTGCAGCCGGAGCAGCGCGTCCTCGCACATCTCGACCGCGTCCACCGGGGGCACGGCCCGGTCGTAGACGTCCCCCGCGACCAGCACCACGTCCACCTTTTCGGCACGGACCGTGGAAACCAGGTGGTCGAGGAACGCGGCCTGCGCCGAGCGCAGATCGGCCCGGTGCAGCGATCGGCCCAGGTGCCAGTCGGACGTGTGCAACATGAGCATGGCCCGGAACATAGCGGAAGGGACCGACATTACGCCGCGGTACGGCGCGACGCCGCGTACCCTTTCTGGTCATGAGCCTGGGCAACAAAGTCGGCCCGGTGGCCATGGCGGTGGCGGCGATGCTGGTCAGCGGGCTGCTGAACGCGTGCAGCTCGGCACCGCAGCCGCAGACGACGGCGAGCGCGTACTTCGCCGCCTGGGCCAAGCAGGACTGGGCCGCGATGCAGCAGCTGGCCTGGAAGCCGCCCGCCGACTTCACCGCGGTGAACAAGGCGGCGTTCACCAGCCTCGGCGTGCACCAGGCCACCTTCGCCCCGGGCACCGCGGTAACCAGCGGATCGAAGGCCGCCGAGCCGTTCACCCAGCGGCTCGCGCTGACCGGCGTGGGCACGATCACGATCAAGTCCACCCTGAACCTGATGCTGAGCCAGGGCCACTGGCTGGTCATCTGGTCGCCCGCCACGATCGCGCCGCAGCTGCGGGCCGGCGAGCAGCTTTCGCTACACGTGACCTGGCCGACCCGCGCGGCCATCCTCGGCGCGGGCGGGGCACCTTTGGTAACGACGGGCCAGGCGGTCACGATCGGCGTGGAGGGCGCCCGGATCAAGGACGCCAAGACGGTCCAGGCGGCGCTGGTCGCGGCCGGAGCTCCCGTGAGCGCGGCCAGCGACGCGATCGCCGCGGCCAAGCTGCACCCGACCTATTTCGAGCCGGTCTTCACCGTGTCCCAGGCGCGCTACAACCAGCTGCAGCCGACCATCTACCCGATCCCCGGCACGGTGTTCCAGTCGAGCAACGCGCGCAGCGCCCTCACCCCGGGCCTGGCCGCGGGCGTGGTCGGCACGGTCGGGCCGATCACCGCCCAGGAACTCGGGCAGCTCGGCGCGCCGTACGACGCGACGAGCACCGTGGGCCAGACCGGGCTGGAGCAGGCCGACGAGCGGCAGCTGGCCGGCCAGCCGGGCGCCACGGTCACGGTCGTCAACCCGGGCGGGACCAAGGTCGCCACCGTAGCCACGCTGGCGCCGCACCCGGGCACTCCGGTCACCACCACGATCGACTCCGCCGTGCAGCATGCCGCCGAGGCGGCGCTGGCGGGTGAGAAGAAGAGCGCCGCGCTGGTCGCGGTGAACGCCACCAGCGGCGACGTCCTGGCCTCGGTCTCGGTCAACTCCGGCGGCTTCGACCAGGCCATCGACGGCGGCTTCCCGCCCGGCTCGACGTTCAAGGTGATCACCTCGACCGCGCTGATCACCAGCGGGCTGACCCCGAAATCGGCGGCCAGCTGCCCGGGCACCGCCACCGTGGACGGCGAGGTGTTCCACAACGCCGAGGGCGAGGCGCCGGTCAGGACGCTGCTGCAAGCGTTCACCGAGTCGTGCAACACCGCCTTCATCCAGCTGGCCACCGGCCACCTGACCACGCCCGACCTGCCAGCCGCCGCGACCATGCTGGGGGTCGGCCGCAGCCTGCACCTCGGGCTGGTCTCCTTCGACGGCTCGGTCCCGCCGCCGTCCGACAAGGCCGACCTGGCCGCCACGTCGATCGGGCAGGGCCGGGTCCTGATGTCGCCGCTGTCCATGGCCATGGTGGCCGCGGCCGCCGACACCGGGACGGTGCGCTCGCCGCAGCTGGTCGTCGGCGCGTCCGGGAGCAGCGCGACGGGGACGACGGCCACCAGCCAGCTGCCGTCGGACGTGGTCAGCGACCTGCACGAGATGATGGCGTCCGTGGTGGCCAGCGGCACCGCGGCAGGTCAGGGCCTGCCGGCCGGGACCTACGCCAAGACCGGGACCGCCCAGTACGGGACGACCACGCCGCTCAAGATCGACGCCTGGCTGATGGGCTTCAAGGGCGATACCGCGTTCGCGTGCCTGGTGGTCAACTCCAGCGGCAACGGCGGGCCTACCTGCGGCCCGATCGTGGCCCGGTTCCTCAACGACCTGCCCTAGGGTGGGTTCGCGGGAAAGTAGAGCCGTGCGGCGCACCGGTTGGCTGGCCGGCGGGTACGTGCTGTCGGCGACCTGGTGCGCCCTGGCCACGCTGAGGAGCCGGGCGGCGTTCGGCGACCTGTCCATCTACGCGGCCGGCGGCGCCGCGGTACGGCACGGGACGCCGCTGTACCAGCTGCGGTTCGCTTTCGGCCTGCGGTTCACCTACCCGCCGTTCGCCGCGCTGCTTTTCGCCCCGCTCGGCTGGCTGCCGGTCACCGCCGGGCGGGTCCTGGTCAGCGCGGCCACGGTACTGGCGCTGCCGGTCACCTCGTACCTGGTCCTGCGGCTGCCGCCGTGGCCCGACCGGCTGGCCCGGGACCGGGCGGCGCAGCTGGCGCTGGCCTTCTCCGCGGCTGCTATCTGGCTCGAACCGGAGCGGACGAACCTGAAGTACGGCCAGATCAACGTGTTGCTTACCCTGCTCGTGCTGGTCGACCTGGTCTGGATCGAGCGGGATGGGAATCATAGGTTCGGCGGCGCGCTGACCGGGGTCGCGGCCGGGATCAAGCTCACCCCGGCCCTGTTCGCGGTCTACCTGCTGGCCACCCGGCGGTACCGGGCGGCCGCGACGGCAGGCGCGACCTTCGCTGCGACGGTGGCGGTCACCTTCGCACTGGTGCCGGGCGACGCCGCCCGGTACTGGGACCTGAGCTTCCTGGACCCGGGGCACGTGGGCCGGATCCAGAACGTGGCCAACCAGAGCCTGCTCGGCGCGCTGGCACGGGTGCTGGGCACGCTCTCGGTCGGGCCGGTGTGGGTGCCGGCCGCCGCGGCGGTCGGCGGGGCGGGGATCGCGCTCGCGGCCCGGGCCGGGCGGGCCGGCCAGGCGGCGCAGGCGTTCGCGCTGTGCGCGGTGACGAGCCTGCTCGTCTCGCCCATCTCCTGGTCGCACCACTGGGTGCTGGCCGTGCCCGCGCTGCTGGTGGTGGTGGTCGCGGCGGCCCGGCGGTGGCCGAGCCGGACCGCGGTGGCCGGACTGGCCGCGGTGGCGGCAGTGGCGATTGCGGGGTGGGCCGCGATCATCTGGCGGGTCCCGCTCGGCGGCGGGCACTACGCCGAGCTGAACCTGACCCCGGTGCAGCTCATCGCCGCGGACGCCTACGTGCTGGCCGGGTTGGCCAGCGTCGGATTGGGCCTGGTGCCGACGGCCAGCCAGGCGTCCACCTCGGCCTTCCACCGGCTTTTGTCGCTGCTATCGGCGAAGCAGGCGTCGAACGAGTTGCGGGCCAGCCCGGCCAGCGCCGCGTCGTCGAAGGAGAACGCGGCCCGGACCGCGGCCAGGTTGTCGTCCACGTACCCGCCGAAGTAGGCCGGGTCGTCGCTGTTCACGCAGGCGAGCAGGCCGGCGTGCAGCATGTCCGGCAAGACATGCTGGTCAAGGGTGTCGACCACGCGCAGCGCCACGTTGGACAGCGGGCACACGGTCAGCGCGATCTGCCGGTCCCGCAGCTCCGCGACCAGCCCAGGATCCTCCATGGACCGCACGCCGTGGTCGACGCGCTCGACGTGCAGCAGGTCGAGCGCCTCGTGCACGGTGTCCGGGCCGCCCTCCTCCCCCGCGTGCGCGACCAGCCGCAGGCCCTCGGCTGCGGCCTGCCGGTACACCTGGGTAAACAGCGCGGGCGGGTAGCCGATCTCGGTGGAATCGAGTCCGACGCCGATGAACTGGTCCCGGAACGGCAGGGCGGCGCGGAGCGTCTCGCCGGCGGCGTCGGACCCTCGGTCCCTGAGGAAACACAAGATCAAGTCGGCGGAGACGCCGTGGTCGCGCTGGCCGTCGGCCAGCGCGGCGGTCAGCCCGCCGAACACGGCAGCCAGCGGCACCCCGTGCCCCAGGTGGGTCTGCGGGTCGAAGAAGATCTCGGCCCGGCGGACCCCGGCCGCCGCGGCCCGGGTCAGGTACGCGTGCGCCAGGTCGTAGAAGTCCTGCTCTTGCTTGAGGACCTTGAGGTTCACGTAGTGCAGGTCCAGGAAGGCCTGCAGGCTGTCGAACTTGTACCGGGCCCGCAGTTCGGCCACGTCGGTGGTGGGGAGCGTGACGTCGTTGCGCGCCGCGAGCCGGACCAGGAGCTCGGGCTCGAGCGTTCCTTCAATGTGCAGGTGCAGCTCAGCAACGGGAAGCACGGAGGAATTCTGCCGCACGAACCACGCTCCGTTCGGTAAAAGATCTATCTATCTTCCTAACGGACGTGGTGCTCCACGCCGCCAGCCGGTTCGTTTGCGATGAACTGGCGGCGGTTGTTTCGTCATATCACTGGGCGGCGGGAAGGTTAATCTCGTTGGGCCCGTTCGCACTGTGAGGAGTAGTTTCGTGCCGGGGGATGCTGACGGGGTGTCGGGAGGATCCATGTCGCAGTTCAACGGGGCAGGTGGGCAGCCTGCGATCTTCGTGGAGGGCTTGACCAAATCGTTCGGGGAGGTTCACGCGCTGCGTGGTATCGACTTGTCCGTGCCGCGCGGCACGGTGCTCGGCGTGCTCGGGCCCAACGGCGCGGGCAAGACCACCGCGGTGCGGATCCTGACCACCTTGCTGCTCCCGGACGGGGGACGGGCGGTGGTCGAGGGCCACGACGTCGTCCGGGACGCGGCCGCGGTCCGCCGCTCGATCGGGCTGGCCGGGCAGTCGGCCGCGATCGAGGAGTCGCTGACCGGCCGGGAGAATCTGGAGATCATCGGACGGCTGTACCACTTGAGCCGACCGGAGAGCCGCAGCCGCGCCGCCGAGTTGCTCGAGCAGTTCGGGCTGGCCGACGCCGCCGACCGGACCGCGAAGACCTACTCCGGCGGCATGCAGCGGCGCCTGGACCTGGCTGCGAGCCTGGTCGGCCTGCCGCGGGTGCTGTTCCTGGACGAACCGACCACCGGGCTAGACCCGCGGGCGCGGCTGGGGATGTGGGACATCATCAGGTCGCTGGTGGCCGGGGGAACCACGCTGCTGCTGACGACCCAGTACCTCGACGAAGCCGACGAACTGGCGGACGAGATCGTGGTCATCGACCACGGCCTGGTCATCGCCGCGGGCACGTCCGAGGAGCTGAAGAACCGGGTCGGCGGGGACGTGATCGAGTTCACGGTGCCCGACCGCAGCCGGGCCGCCGACGCGGTGGCGGCAATCAAGCCGATCGGCGAGGGAGAGCCGCACGCCGACCCTGAGACCGGCGTGGTCAGCGTGGGCGTCGGGGCCCGCGGGTCCGACGCGCTGATCGACGCGGTGCGCGCGCTGGATGCCGCAGACATAGCGAGCCACGGGCTGGCGCTGCGCCGGCCGTCGCTCGACGATGTGTTCCTGACGCTGACCGGACACGCCGCAGAGGATGAACAAATGAAGGGGGATGGGGAGGTGGGTGGGGGACGCCGGCGCGGATCGCGTCGCGGGCAAGCCGAAGATACTGACACTGCGAGGGCGGCATCATGACGGCGATAACGGGCTCGGCCTGGGCTCCCGGCCTGGGCTACCGGATCCGCTGGGGGCTGAGCGACACGCTCACCCTCACCAAGCGCAGCCTGCTGGTGTGGTTCCGGGTGCCCGCTTACATCTTCTTCAGCGTGATCCAGCCGGTGATCTTCGTGCTGCTGTTCCGGTTCGTCTTCGGCGGCGCGATCCCGGTCAACGTCCCCGGCGGCTACGTCAACTTCCTGATGCCGGGCATCATCGCGCAGACCGCGGCGTTCGCGACGTTCGGGACCGCCATCGTTCTCGCGCAGGAGCTGCAGAAGGGGACCATCGACCGGCTGAAATCCATGCCGATCGCACGCTCGGCGGTGCTCACCGGGCGGCTCACGGCCGACACCATTCGGATGTTCGTCACCATCTTGATCATCGTCGCCGTAGGCTACGCGGTCGGGTTCCGGTTCCTCAACGGTGTCGGCCCCGCCGTCGCCATGGTCGTGCTGGCCACCGTGTTCGGCGTGGCGATCGCGTGCATCTCCGCCTTCACCGGGCTGGCCATCGGAGACGAGGAATCGGTGCAGTCGTTCGGGTTGATCTGGCTGTTCCCGCTTACGTTCGTGTCCTCGGCGTTCGTGCCGATCGCGACCATGCCCGGCTGGCTGCAAGCCTTCGCCAACCACCAGCCGGTCACGGCCGTCGTCGACGCCATGCGCGCGATGGCTCTGGGCGGCACGCTCGAGCCAACTCTATGGCCCAACGTGTGGCGGAGCCTGATCTGGCTGGCCGGGATCTTCATCGTGTTCGTGCCGCTGGCGGTACGGGCCTACCGGCGGGCTGCCTGACGCTGGCCGAGGGGAACGCCGCCATCTATGCGCGGCCGGGGATCGTCTGCATCCCGGTCAGCGACCTTGAGCCCGCCAGGCTGGCGATCGCGTGGCGCCGGGACGAGCGGCGGCCAGCAGTCCGGGACTTCGTGCGGGCCTGCCGAGACGCTGCTGGGACTTAGATGGGGTACCGGGTGGGTTCGGTGACGTGCTGCCGTCCGGAGGGCATGGTCCACCGGACCTGACCGCCCGGAAGCTGTTCGGCGTTCCAGCGGGGGTCTTGCTTGAGCCGGTGGTCGAAGCGGCACTTCGGATTCCCGTTACACACGCAGGTTCGGCCGCCCGCCTCATACGGGACGTTGTGCTCAAAGTCGCAGTTCACGGCAGGTCTCCGGCAGCCGGGGCCGGTGCATGTCGCGTGCCGGACCTGGGTCAGGTGCCGGAGCATCACGCCGGGATCATGCCCCTTTGCCTCGTGTCGGTGGTCGCACCCGTCCGTGGGGATCGGGCCGATCTCGATGAGCAAGTCCCGCTGGCCGGGGATCCCGGTGGACAACCGCCAGGTGCCGTAGCCGCCGGGCGGCCCGGAACGGCCGGCGAGGATGATGGTGAACCGCGGTCTGCCGGGCGGGTCGGGACCGTCCGGTTTGTCCGGTTTAGCGCGGTGCCGGGAGCCGTTGGCGGGTACCGGTCGGGCGCAGCCGTGGCCGATGGCGTGGCCCTGGCGGTCGGTGACCGTGACGCACCAGGTGGAGCGGGGATTGCGGGCGGCGGCGCCGACCAGGTCACGGGCCAAGTCGGGGTCGATGGGCCCGATCCCTGCCATCTCTCCGGGCCGGTCTGCGAGGTCAAGGAGGGTCGCGGCAGGGATGGTAAGGGTGACCCGGCCGGCGAACCCAGGCGGGATCACGCCGGCCAACGGCCCTGCGGGGGCCGGGGTGCGGGGCTCGGCGGTGTCGTTTGTCGCGTTCGCCTGAGGCCGGGAATCGGTGCCGAGCAGCAGGTCTATGAAGGCCTTAGCCCGCAACTGATCCATGCCGCCCTCCAGCCCGGCCTTCTTCAGCTGTTTCGCCCAAGCGGTGATCCGCTGGTCGGCGGCTAGGACCTCGGCCGGGGGCAGTTCCCGCCCGGCCAGGCCCCCGTTGCCGGAGGACTCGGTCCAGCGTTCCACCCGGGTGCGCTTAGCCATATGCTCGCGCCGCTTCTTAGCGTTCTCCGGGTTCACTTCCATGACGGCCCGGCGGATCGCCGATCGCAGCGCGGCCGGGGTCAACGACCCGGCCCGGTCCAGCACCATGGCCTCGGCGGCCCGGGCCTCCTCGGGGTCCAAGAGCGCGGTAGCGTTCGCGATGATGGCGGCCTTGTCCCGGTTGAGGATCCCGGCCCGGAACGCGGCCTTGGTGCCGGGCAGGTTGACTTCCAGGTGCCAGGCCAGATCCAGGATCTCCTCCGCATCCCCCGGCGAGACGCCCAGTACCGCGCCCAGCTCCCGCCCGCTGAACTCATGCCACACCTCGGGGATCTCCGCCGGGCCCTCCACCGCGGCCCCGCTCGCCGGGCGGCGCCGGATCAACTCGGCGACCGCAGCGTGCTTGCCGGCGGCCATGGCCGCCTCGGCCCGGTCCCACGCGCAGATCACGCCCTGCAACTCGTCGTCGCTGGCCCCGGCATACCGGTCGTCCCCGGCGGTGTCCTCCAGGAACGAGCCCAGCGTCGCACAGCCGGGCGCGACATCCAGCGGCTTCCCAGACGCGAACCCGGCTGCCGGGCTGGTGTACTCGCCCGGGAACGTCTGCGCGGATCCGGGCATCCCCGGGCCCCGCCGGCCTGCCGACACGGCGCCGACCGCGGCCAGCACCGCGGTGTGACCCAGCCGGGCTGCGGCCTCAGCGGCCCGGGCCTGGTCGGCGGTGATCTCGCGAGCCTCGGCGATCAGCGCGGCCAGCTCATGGTCATCCAGCCCGGTCGGCGGTGCGTTGTCGGGATCTTCGTACTCGTCCGGGTCACCGGGGTCCTCGTCGTCGGCCATGGCGGCCAGGTAGGCCTCGTCCCAGTCCGGGCTCTGCGGCACCAGTCGCCACCCCGGCGACCCGAGCCAGGGGTGGTCACCTGGTCCCGCGGGCATGCCGGACGGGTCACCGTCCTGCCCAGGGTGGCGGGGAACCGGTATTTCGCTCATAGCCACGGTCCGTTCGGAAAAATGATCTTTCTACCGAACATGATAGCGAGCGAACTGATCCGGAGGCCCGACGACACGCCGGTTATGTTCTAGATCGCGGGCGGGGGGCCGCTGCCGTAGGGGCGGGTGAGGATCTCCAGGAGGTGGCCGTCCGGGTCTTCGAAGTACAGGCCGCGGCCGGCGTCGCGGTGGTTGATGGCCTGGCGCTGGGTCCGGGCCGGATCGGCCCAGTAGGGCAGGTCCCGCTCGCGGAGGCGGTCGAAGGCGGCGTCGAACTCGACCTCGCTGACCAGGAACGCGTAGTGCTGCGAGGTGATCGGGCCGGTGGTCTCGGCGAAATCGAGGGAGACGTCGTTGTCTGCTTGCACCACGAGAAAGTGGCCGAAGCGGGTCGCCGGGGGCAGGCCGAGGATCTCGCTGAGGAATGCCGCCGAGCGCTGCTGGTCACGGCAGGAGACGATGGTGTGGTTCAGCTGGATGCTCATGCCGTGTTTCCCGTGAGCTGGCGCTGCATCAGCTCGACGAGCTTGGTCAGGCCGCGCATGGGCCGGACCATTACCGTGAAGCTGACCAGCTGGTCGTCGTCGTTCCAGCGCAGCATGTCGACGCCGTGGACGTACAGGCCGTCGAGTTCGGCCTCGAACTCGAGCACCGCGCTGGACGGGGCGTACCACTCGCCGACATAGCGCAGCGAGGGCCCTAGTACCGCCATCGCGCTGCGCAGGTACAGCGCGGCCACGTCCTTGCCTTCTTGCGGCGCGAACACGGCGGGCGAGCGGAACACCACGTCGTCGGCCAGCAGGCCGTCCAGGAGGGCCGGGTCGCCGGACTCGACGACGGCGTGCCAGGCCTTGACGGCGGGTGGCTGTTCAGTCATGGCTGCCTCGGGTGACGGTGGACTGGCCGACCTCGATCAGGTGACCGTCGGGGTCGCGGATGTACGCGCGGATCTCGGTGGCGTGGACCTTGGGCTCGGTCAGGAACTCGGCGCCTTTGGCCGACCACTCCGCGTAGGAAGCCGCGATGTCGGCCACCCTGAGGTTCATGAACGCGCTGGTCCGGTCGGGGTCGGAGGGCGTTGTGAGCGTCACCGTGGGTTTGTCGTCGGTCGGGCCGCCGCCCACGTTGAGGATGAGCCAGCTGTTGGCGATCTTCAGGATGACCGGGTCGCGTTCGAGGACCACCGTGGCTCCGAACACCGACCGGTAGAACTCGCGGGACCGGTCCTGGTCGGAGACGACCAGGAAATGGGTGACCACGAACCCGCTCTGCGGGGCCGGGAACTCGCTCTCGGTCATGCCGAACCTCCGTTACGCGCGTTGGGACCTGCGGGTAACGTATCAGCGGCCGCTCAGGGAAAGCTCACCCCGATGTCCAAGACGGGCTGGCCATGTACCTGCCGCGACGGAGGGACGCCTGACCGGCTTCACGGCGTCAGCGGGGTTCTGCGCCGCGGACGGCGCTGGCCGGGAACGGGAGCCCGACCTGGAACCGGAGGTGGCCAGGGATCATCCCCTCGGCGCGCAACGCGCTGAACACCCGGTAGCCCGCGATCGCATCGTCGATGCGAGGCCAGGAATCCCACCGCAGTTCGGTGACGCCGGGGGCGATGCCGAACACCGGCGTTTCGTACGCGTGCCGCGGGATCCCGGTCGGCGATTCGGTCTCCTGGACCACGACCAGGCCGGGGTTCGGCCGGACGAGCCGTTCCCGCTCATAGCCGACCCATGCGGCCCGGGGGCCCGTCTCGCCGTCGGGCAGCGCGAACACCAGGTCGCCGAAGAATCCCGCCGCAGCGCGCAGGGCCGAATCGGCCGAGTGCGCCGGCAGGCTTCCGACCAGCAGCAGGTCGCTGTTTACTCGGGGCGCCATCGGGTTCCCTTCCTCGCGGCCACCGTTGACAACGGTAGACCCGCGCTGCGGAACGGTTCACCGGGACGACTGATCTGTCTGTCAGCGTCTATCTGTCAGTGGCGGCCAGTACGCTCCGGACATGGCACATTTCGCGGTCAGGCTGGTACACGGCCCCGGCTGGGACCCCACGCGCCCCATCCGGGAGCAGGACGGCTGGGATGAGCACGCGGCCTTCATGGACGGGCTGGTCGACGACGGCTTCGTCATCCTGGGCGGCCCGGTTGGCAACGGCGAGCAGACCCTGCACGTGGTCGAGGCCGCCGATGAGCAGGAGGTCAGGACACGCCTCGCCCGGGATCCGTGGGCCTCAGCCAGACTGCTGCAGATCGGCGTGATCGAGCCCTGGGCGCTCTGGCTTGACAGCCGTCCGGAGCAGGCGCCGAGGCACCGGTCCGAGTCCGTGCCAGGATGACCGCACATAGATCGGCTTGTTTTGGCGCGCCGCGCGAAGCTGCTCGTCGTCCCGGCCGTCAGACCCCCGCCGCCTCCCCGGGTGGCGGGCTTGGTCCGTCGCCCCGGCCGCGGGCGATGACGGCGTCGGACCGGCGCAACCGTTGCAGGCAGCGGGCTCGCTGGGGGCCGATGCTGCCGACCGGGATGTTTAGTGCCGCGCTGATCTCCGCGTAGGAGTACGGCGGGTCGGCCATGAGCATGGCCAGGAACTTCTGGCAGCGCGGCGGGAGCTCGGCGAACGCCGCGCGCCAGGCCGCGTTCCGTTCGGCGGTGAGGATCTCTTCCTCGATCGCCGTATCGCTGGCGAACTGGAGCGTTTCGTCCAGCTTCGTCTCCGCTCGTTCGGACTTCTGGGTTGCCGTCACCACGCGGAGACATTCCCGCCGGGTGGTGGTGGCCAGCCAGCCGGGCAGTGCGGCCGGTTCGCGCAGCCGACCGCAGTGTTCGACCAGCAGCAGCCATACGTTCTGCGCCACGTCCTCGATTTCATGGCCGCTGAGCTGGAACCGGCGGCAGATCGACCACACCAGCGGCGCGTACCGCTCCACGATCTCCTCCCAGGCAATCGGGTCGCCCTCCGCCGCGCGGGTGACCAGCGCGGCCATCGACGGTTCGTCATCGGGATCCGTCGCTAGGGCATTGATCCGGGTGGCTTCGGCTTGATCCTCACGCAGCCGGCGCAGGGCACCCCGGATCCCGGCCACCCGGCGGTCGAGCTCCGCGTCATCGAGCTGGCCGCCGAGCGTGGTAAAAAGAGCATCCAGCTCCTGGTCCCCGATCATCAGCCGTTCCCTTCTCCTGCCCGCTCTTCCGGCCGCTCTTCCGGCCGCCGGAAATCTGCGAGCAGAACGCGGAGTCTGTGCCGGCCCTCGAACGTGTACCGTTTCACGCAACCTGCGCTGACGCCCATGGCCCGGGCGGTCGCGGCTTCAGAAAGGCCCGCGACGTCCCGCAGCACGACTGCTTCCTGCTGGCCGGCTGGCAACTGGCGCAGCGCCTGCCAGACAGCAGCGCGATCGGCCACGATCTGGGCATAGTCATCGCCAGCGGCCCGCACCGCCGCATTCGGATCGGGATCCAGGTCCTTCGCGCGGCAATCGTGAGCCTTCTGCCGCTTGCCCCGTTCATTCCTGGCAATCTTGAAGACGTAGCCTTCGGGCTCATCAAGGGTCCGCACCCGCGCCCAGCGACGACGCGCGGCCAGGAAGGCGTCATCCGTGATCTCTTCGGCCAGGCCCTGGTCGCAGCCCATATTGACCAGATAACCCTGCACCCGGCCCGCGTACCTGCGGTAGAGCACGGTGACCTGGTCGTCGTACTCCTCCTCAAGGCTCATCAGAACCATCGGCCGAGTTCACCCGCCGACCAGGAATCCCGGTAGCCCGCCGCGGCTCCCGGTGATCTCGGCGACGCGGGCCAAGTGGCTCCGTAGCACCATCAGCGCGCCTCCCCCACTTTTCGCTGGCGGAACCGTCCGATACCAGGACGGTCATATATAGACAGGGGTATGTGGCGCCAAAAGGTTGCGCCGCACATCGAGGAATCTTGATCCGGAACAGTCATCGGGACATGCGGCCGGACCAAGGGCCCGAAGCTGACCGCCGGAACGATGATGGGGCGTACGTGAGGCAGCCACTGCCAGGCGCGTGCCCTCGGACTCACCGGATTGCCTCTCCTCTTGGCCGCCATACCGGAATGCGCTAACGCTAGTGGCACGGCGTTCCGAGAGCGTTACGGACGGCGGGTGGCCTCGTAGGGGCGGTAGCCGGAGGAGCGGTCCAGGGTCTTGGCCTCCACGATGCTGATTCCGGCGGTGGCCAGGTGGTCCAGGACGTGGCCGAGCAGCCTGGTTCCGTGCCCGCGGCCGCGCCGGGCAGCATCGACGGCGAGCCACAGGATTTCTGCCCCGCCGGGTGATTTCCTGGCAGCTACGGCGATGCCCGCGACCGACTCGGAGTCGGTGAGGACCCAGGCCTGGTGGCTGGCGGCGTCGCGTTCGACCTTGGCGGGCACATCGTCGGTGAAGTAGTCCGGAAGGCCGCGGATGATGGCTGCGGCGGCAGGGGCATCCCCGGCCGTGAAGCGGCGGACAGCAGGCATGTGATTCATCGTGCCAGCAACCCAGGTGCCCGACGCGTCGTGCCGGGCCAGCACGACGTCGGCAAGCCCCCAATCATGAAGATAACGAAGTCCGTTGGAGTACTAACCGGGGTTTCCGTGCTGAGCGGTAACGGTCCCGGAACGGTGCGGGCGTACGTTGCGGTCATGCAGGAGGCGCAGCCGGCAGCCGGGCCGGTACCGGTGACGACGGAGGTCGCGGCGCGCCGCTTCGTGGTGGCGTCATCAGCGATCGCGGTAGTACTGGTCGTGCTTGCCGTTCTACTTGCCGCCGCCTCAGTGCCGCTCTACGCCCTGGCGCACCAGAACTGGCAGCTAAACGGCGGTCAGAACATCGCTGTGGCCGTGCTGTTCTCGGCGGTGGGTTTCGTCATCGTCCGCCGGCAGCCCCGCAACGCGATCGGCTGGATCCTGCTCACCGTCCCCGCTTGCCTCCAGCTGCTCCCGGCGGATGCCGCGTCCTATGCGCTGCTCGCTTACCGTCTTGGCCACCACCTGCCGTTTGGCGCGGTCGCGCTGCTGCTGGAGTATTCCTGGTCGCCGGGCATCGTGCTGCTCGGGCTCGCGATCCTGCTGTTCCCCGACGGGCGGCTCCCGTCGCCGCGCTGGCGTCCGGTGCTGTGGTCCTTCCTGGCGGTGGTTGCATGCCACGCGGGGGGCACGTATGCGCTTGCGGCTACCGCCCTTGCCGCGCGCCATGTCCGCGTCGACTCAGGCGGGGGTCTCACGGCCATTTCGTCGGCCACCTTTTACTGGCTGATCTTCCCGGTGCTCGCCGCCTTCTTGCTGTCGTTCGTCGCTGCGCAGGTACTGAGCTGGCGGCGCTCGTCGGGGGAGCGGCGCCAGCAGCTGAAGTGGCTGCTGAGCGGCGCCGCCGTCCTTGCCGTCTCCCAAGTCATCTTTCAGCCAGTACTGGCGCTCTACCCAGATCTGCCTCAGGTCCAGCTGGTTCTCGGCTTTCTGCTCGGGCTCGGCGCGGCGGCGCTTCCGGCCAGCATGGCCATGGCTATCTTGAAGTACCGGCTGTACGACATAGACCGGATCATCTCCCGGACCCTGTCGTACACGATCGTGACCGGCCTGCTGGTCGGGGTGTACACAGGACTGGTCCTGCTGGCCACCCAGGTGTTCCAGTTCCGCACTCCGGTGGCGGTGGCCGCCGCCACGCTGGCAGCGGCGGCATTGTTCAATCCGCTGAGGCAACGAGTCCAGCGGGCGGTGGACCGGCGGTTCAACCGGGCCCGCTATGACGCCGACAAGACCGTGGCGGCATTCGCGGCGCGGCTGAAAGACGCCGTCGACCTGGACGCGGTCCAGGCCGACCTGGCCGGCGTGGTGCACCAGGCGCTGGACCCTGCCCACGTTTCGGTGTGGATGAGCCAGCGCGACTGAGGTTGGCTTCCGCCGGCTGCACCGCCGCCGTCAAGCTTGGCGACTGTGGCAGTTGACGCTATGGACCGCCCCGTTCGCGGGGCTGGACCAGGAAGCCGGGGGCCAGCTCAGCGCCTGGTGCCGCCGTGAGCAAGCGGGCTGGTGAGCTCGGGCAATCGCCTGGGGCGAGGGATGGAAGTACCGGCCGACGTTCTCCGCCTTTCGGCGCCGGGACCTGGCCATCAGCTTCCGCCGCATGGCTCCTGGACGAATCCGACCTGGCGATCACCTCGCTGCTACTCTGGCTCGGGCCAAAGCCGTGAACTTGGTGCCCGTGTCTTCTGGTTCCTAACGCGGAAAGCTGACGTTCCAGGGCAGCCAAAGACTGGCTTATGTCGCGGCGCATCTTGGGGGCGATCAGCCGGAGCAGGGACCCGAATCCGCCGTACACCTCAACTCTCTTGACCACCCGGACGTGTCCCTCGCCGGCTGGCTCGAGCAAATGGTCGAAGACGACCTTGCCCAGGGGGATCGGGCATTCGGTCACCCAACGCCGCCCGTCATCCACCGCGGTGATGGTGAAGGGGCCGCCAAGGTTGCCGCGCTGCTTTGCCCAGCCGGAGACACCGGGCTGGAACGGGCCATCGAGCCGGGCGATCTCCTTGCTGACATCCCACTCAGGCCAGCGTTCCACGTCCGTCCACACCTTCCAGATCTCGGCTGGCTCGGCCTCGAACGTCGCCTCGCACTCAAACAGGTGCATATACCCGCCTCCAGTGAAGCCCGGCCCACCTCAAAGCTAGCCGCTTGCGCCCCCGGAAACTTATAGTTCGTATTCTGCCGGGACGGATACAGCCGATCGCTCGAAGATTGGCCGTGTCTGTCCCGTCTTGCCGCACGGGTACGGGCCGTGTCACCGTCAGTGCCACGACCGCGGGGCTCGTCTGAGCACTTGGCATCCCCGGCCGGGGTCGGCGGGCGGATATCCGCTGTCTGTGCGGCGCTTGGCCGGCCGCCTGCTACCTCACGCCTTGGTCGTGCGATTCCGCGGTCGCGTCCTGGGCTCTTCCAGTATCTTCTTGCCCTGCCTCGACGGTGGCCTGCTCTGCCTCGACGGTGGCCTGCTCTGCCTCGACGGTGGCCTGCTCTGCCTCGACGATGGCCTGCTCAGCCTCGACACTGGCCTGCTCAGCCTCGACACTGGCCTGCTCAGCCTCGACACTGGCCTGCTCAGCCTCGACACTGGCCTGCGTCGCCTCGCTGTTCAGTTCCTCCACTGCCCAGTCCACTAGCACGGCCACCAGGCACGCAGCTGCCGTCAGCATCAGCGCTATACGTATTTCCCGTCCCACAACTGACCTCCCGATCCGCGGCAATGGTGCCCTAGCGCGCTTCTCCGAGTTTACGCAGGTGCCTGTCCAGGCGGATGATCTTCCCCTGGCCCGGGTTCTGCGGCTTATGGCTGTCGGTGCCCGGGCATGTCAGGTCGGGGCCAGTGGGACGTTTGGGCACGCGAATATGCGCGCGAAAATCAATTGGCGGAATGGCTGGTCCTGGGCGAACCTAGGGCGTGACTGGGGTCTCGATTCGCGACGCGGTGGCCGACGACATGACGGCGTTGAGCGGGGTGTACCGCAGGTCGTCGTTGTCCAACGAGGGAGACCGGCCGAACCTGCTGGCGCATCCCGAGACGCTGAGGTTTTCTGATCTCGCGGTGCGAGAGGGGCGGACGCGGGCGGCGGTCGCGGGGGGTGAGATCGTCGGCTTCGCTAGCTGGCTCGGCGCCGGGGACGCCTTCGAGATCGAGGATCTGTTCGTCGAGCCCGGGTTGATGAGGCGTGGGATCGGGCGGGCCATGGTGCTGGACATGATCGCGATCGCGCGCAGGCGCGGGATCGGGTGGGTTGAGGTGACCGCGAACCCGCATGCGCTGGCGTTTTACGAGAAGGCCGGCTTTGTGGTTTACCGGGAGGCTGTGACCAGGTTCAGGACCGCGCCGCGGATGCGCCTTGACACCACGGCCTTAGGTGCCGCTGGGGTGGGCGGGCCAGGTGCCGGGGACCTCGTATGCCTCGTCTTCGCCGGGCCAGGGCGGCATGGTCATGCCAACCGCGGCTAGCGGACCGCTGCTGTCCGCCCGGAACTGGAAATGCGTGCCCGCGGGAATGGACACGCAGGTCCCGGAGCGCAGGGACACCGTCTCCTCCCGCTCGGCCTGCCGCCGCCACATCTGGCCGTTCCCATTCAGGATGTACCAGATCTCCTCGACCGAACGGTGCGCAACGGCCCGGGAGACCCGGCCTGCGCCCAGCTCGAAATGCGCCATCGAGCCTCGGGCGAGCTGGAGCAGCACGCGCACGTCCGAGCCGTCGGGTGCGACGGCATCTGGCTCGTCCGGCAGCTGCACGGTGTCAAATCGCTCGTCCATGGGGTGGCAGGATATCGGTTGGCCAATCAGGCGCTGGCTGGCGAGAATCGGGGTTGTGGAACATCTGTCGCGTGAGCATCTGGAGGCCGGTCTCGGCCATGTCCGCGAGTCCCCGCAGGACGGCGGCCGGCTGGTACTGCTCGTCCGCCGCCCGGAGACGGGCCAGCGGGACCTGCCGGAGGAGGCGGTCCTGGACCAGGTCACCGGGCTCAAGGGGGACAACTGGCTTACCCGCGGCAGCGCCAGCACGCCGGACGGCTCCGCACACCCGGACAAGCAGGTGACGGTGATCAACGCCCGGCTGGCCGAACTGGTCGCCGGAGGGACCGAGCGGATGGCACTGGCCGGGGATCAGCTCTACCTCGATCTGGACCTCAGCGTGGACAACCTCCCGGCAGGGAGCCTGCTCGCGGTGGGGGACGCCGTGCTGCGGGTCAGCGAGGCGCCGCACACCGGCTGCGCGAAGTTCATCGAGCGCTTCGGGACCGAGGCGATGCGGTTCGTCAACTCCCGGATCGGCCGCCGGCTCCGGCTGCGCGGGATGAACACGCGCATCGTGGTGCCTGGAACCGTGCGAGTGGGCGATCTGGCCGTCAAGAAGCCGCGATAAGGCGAGCAGGGTGGAGATAATCTCGCCGACCTGAGCGGGCGACAGCGCAGCGCGGTCTGCTCGCCAGCGGAGGATACAGCGGTGGACACAGTAGTGGCGTACATATCAGGCGTGCACGGTCCCCCGGCTGTCGAAGGCCATGGCCCGCTGCAACGCGGCGGCCCGCAGGTCTGGCGGGATCTCCACCGGTCCGCCCAGTCCTTCGGAATTCAGGCCGGCCTGGGCCGCCTCCTCAACGACGCCGCCGGCCAGGATAGCCAGGTCCGGGGTGCGATGGAAGATCAGCACGCCGTGACCCGCGGTGAAGTACATCTCCTCCTCGCCGGGTACCCGGACGCTGACGTTGCCGTGCCCGTTGGCGGAGATCGCCCCGCTGGCGACCACGCGCTGGGCGATGCCGGCGACCTGCTCGGCCAGATCCTTATCCATGACGTACCCCTCCTAGGCATTCCGGGCGATGGTAACCCGGCGGCCGTCACGGGTCTATGGGCCGTACACCGACGGCATGCCGACGGGCCAGGTCGCGGTAGACGGCGGGGTTGGTCTCCACCCACTGCTTGGCTCCGCCGCTGACCTCCCGGACGACCCGCGCCGGGACGCCGGCGGCCAGCATGCCATCGGGGATGACCATTCCCGGCGGCACCGTGGCGCCGCCCGCGACCAGCGCCCGGCGGCCGACGATCGCGCCGTCGAGCACCGTGGCTCCGTTCCCCACCAGCGCTTCCGTGCCGATGACCGCGCCGTGGACCACGCACAGGTGGCCGATGGTCGCCCCCTCCCCCACCTCGGTCACCGGGTCGCTGCCGCCATGCAGCACCGACCCGTCCTGGATGTTCGCACCCCGCCGCACGAGGATCGGCCCGAAATCGGCACGCAGCACGGCGCCGTACCAGATGGACGCCTCGGCCTCCACGCGCACGTCCCCGATCAGGGTGGCCGTCGGCGCGATCCACGCGGTAGGGCTGACCTCCGGCTTGAGGCCTTCGAACTCGAATAGTGGCATCCGACCATGATGTACCCGGTGGGAGGTGGCTGGCCGCCGAGGGAGGTGCTGGAGCGGCACCGATCGTGGTTATGCTGCAATTTATGTCAGGCCCAGCGGCGAGCACCGCCGAAATGCCTGGTCCGGCAGCCGATGGCGTGCAGCGCATCCAGGCGGTCGACCGGGCCATCGTGCTGCTGAAGGCGGTCGCCGCGAGCACCACCCCGCCCACCGTGCTCGAGCTGGCCCGCCGGTGCGGTATCAACCGGGCCACCGCGTGGCGGCTGCTTCGTACGCTCGAGCACCACGGGCTGGTGGACCGGGACGTGGTCACCCAGCGGTACACGGTCGGCTACGGCGCCACCGTAATCGCGTCCGCCGTGACCGACGACGCGCTGATCCGCCGGGTCCGGCCGCTGCTGACCGACCTGTGCCTGCGCACCGGCGAGGTCGTCACGCTCGCGGTGGCCAGGCGGTTCAACCTGGTCTACACCGACCAGGTGGAGCCGCCGAACATGATGGCGCCGAACTGGCTGGATAAGCCGCTGCCGCTGCACGCCACCTCCGGCGGCAAGGCGTTCCTGGCCTGGCTCGGCCGCGACGAGCGGGACGCGATCCTGCCCGCCACCCTGCCGCGCTACACCGACCACACCGTCACCGACCGGGAAGAGCTGGAGCGCGAGCTGGCCGAGGTCCGCCGGACCGGGTTCGCGCTGTGCGACCGGGAGTACGAGGAGTTCTCCTCCGGCGCGTCGGCGGCCGTGCTCAACTCCCGGCGCGCGCCGACCGCGGTGGTCAACGTGTGGGGACCGGCGCCGATGAACTCGGCCCGGCGGCTGCGCGAGATCGGCCGGGAGGCCCTGCAGACGGCCGCCGAGATCGGCGATCTGGTGGACTGACTCCGGATCTGACCGGGCGCACGCACCACGCTCCGTTCGGCATATTGACCCATGCCCAACCGGCCGATACGCTGCACATTGGTAACAAAACGTTCGTATCGTGAACGTAGGAGGCCCGCGATGGCAGGCAAGGTCATCATCACCTGCGCGCTCACCGGATCCGGGCACACCCCGTCGATGTCGCCCTACCTGCCATACACGGTCAGTGATCTCGTCGACCAGGGCGTGGCCGCCGCCGAGGCCGGGGCCGCCGTGCTCCACGTGCACGCGCGCAACCCCGAGGACGGCAGCCCCTCGGCCGACCCAGCGCTGTTCGCCCAGTACGCGAAGGGCATCAAGGAACGCAGCGACGCCATCGTGAGCATCACCACCGGCGGCGGCACCGGCATGACCGTGGCCGAGCGGCTGAAGGGCGTGCTCGAGCTCAAGCCCGAGCTATGCACGCTCAACCTGGGCACGATGAACTACGGCAGCTTCCCGATGATCGACCGGTACCGGGGCCAGTTCAAGTTCGACTGGGAAGAGCCGTACCTGGAGTCGACCCGGGCCGAGCCGTTCGTGTCCACCTACGCCGACATCGAGTACATGCTCAAGGTGGTCGGCCCGCAGACCGGCACCCGCTTCGAGGCCGAGGCGTACGACACCTCGCACCTGTACACGCTGGCCTATTACCTGGACCAGGGCCTGGTCAGGCCGCCCATCTTCGTGCAGACCATCTTCGGCACGATGGGCGGCATCGGCCCGGACGTCGACCACATCGTGCACATGAAGCGGACCGCCGACCGGCTGCTGGGCGACGCGTACCAGTGGTCGACGCTGGGCGCGGGCCGGTTCCAGATGGGCATCGTCACCGCGGCGGCGATCATGGGCTCGCACGTCCGGGTCGGCCTGGAGGACAGCCTGTACCTGGGCAAGGGCCAGGTCGCCGAGTCCAACGCCAGCCAGGTGACCAAGATCAGGGGAATCCTGGAGGCGCTGTCGCTGGAGATCGCCACCCCGGCCGAGGCGCGGGAGATGCTGGGCCTCAAGGGCCTGGACAATGTGGGCTATTGAGGACGAGGGCCTTACCGGCGTCACTTTCGACAGCGACGGGCACCGCCTGCTCGGCGTCCTGTACCTGGCTCGCGGCGAGGAGCCGAAACCCACCGTGCTGTTGCTGCACGGCTGCCCGGGCCTGGAGAAGAACCTTGACCTCGCGGTCCGGCTACGGGACCGGGGCTGGAATTCGCTGCTGTTCCACTACCGCGGCTGCTGGGGTAGCGCGGGCCGGTATGACCTGCGCACCGTCCCCCGCGACGTGACCGCGGCCGTGGATTACCTGGCCGGCCTGCCCGCGGGTGGACTCGGCCCGGATCGCGGTGCTGGGCCACAGCATGGGCGGCTGGGCCGCCCTGGTGACCGCGGCCGCCGAACCGCGGCTGCGCGCGGTCGCCGTATACGGAGCGGCGGCCAGGCTCGGGAACAACCTGCGGCGGAGCCCGGAGTTCATCGCGGAGGAGTTCACCAGGTTCCTGGCCACCACCCCGGAGGAGTTCGCCTGGCAGGTGGCGGTGGTGACGGAGCAGACGGACGCGCTGGCCGCCGCGGCGGCGATCGGGCCGCGGCCGCTGCTGGTGGTGCACGGCACGGCTGACCGGTGGGTGCCGGTGGCCCAGGCCCGGGAGCTGCGGGAGCGGGCCGGACCGTCATGCCGCTACGTCGAGGTGGAGGGGGCGGACCACGCCTTCTCCTGGCACCGGGCGGAACTGGCCGACCTGGTCGTCGGCTGGCTGAGCGAGGAGGTGACGGGATGACCGCTGTTCTGATCGGCACTGCGGCACCGGAGGCGGCTCGCCGGGTGGGTATCGTCGGCGCCGGGGTGATCGGCGGCGGGT
This sequence comes from uncultured Actinomycetes bacterium, assembly GCA_963742795.1. Classification (GTDB taxonomy): domain Bacteria; phylum Actinomycetota; class Actinomycetes; order Streptosporangiales; family Streptosporangiaceae; genus Palsa-504. Next base: position 288,996 of record CAVUNL010000026.1, on the reverse strand, counting down.
GGGCGCTGCACTACCTGCGGATGGGCTTCGACGTCGACGTCTACGACCCGTCGCCGGCCGCACGCGCTGACCTGCTCCGTATGATCGAGGCGAGCTGGCCACTGCTGGCCCGGATGGGGCTGCGCAACGGCGCGAGCCCGGACCGGCTCACCTTCCACGACACCCTGGCCGACGCGGTGGCCGGCGCCGACCTGGTGCAGGAGAACGCGCCGGAGGACGGACCGGTGAAGCGGCGGGTGCTCGCCGACATCGACCGGGCCGCGCGGCCGGGGATGGTCATCGCGTCGAGCACGTCGGGGTTCGCGATGACCATGCTGCAGGCCGACTGCGAGCACCCCGAGCGCTGCGTGGTCGGGCATCCGTTCAACCCGCCGTACCTGATCCCGATGGTCGAGGTGGTGGGCGGTTCCCGGACGGATCCGGCGGCGGTGGACTGGCTGGTCCGGTTCTACGCGGGCACGGGCAAGCGCCCGCTGCGGCTGAGCCGGGAACTCCCCGGCTTCGTCGGGAACCGCCTGCAGGAGGCGCTCTGGCGGGAGGCGCTGCACATGGTCGCGGCGGGCGAGGCCACCGTGGAGGAGATCGACGCGTCGATCGCCTTCGGCCCGGGGCTGCGCTGGGCGCTGATGGGCCCGTGCCTCACCTTCCACCTGGCCGGAGGCGGTGGCGGCATGGCCCACATGCTGGACCACTTCGGGGCGGCACTGGAAGAGCCATGGACCCGGCTGCAGGCGCCGCCGCTCACGCCCGAACTCCGGGACCGGATGATCGAGGGCTGCCTGCGGGAGGCAGACGGGCGTTCGGTCGCCGAGCTGGAGCGGCTGCGGGACGGTTTCCTGGCCGAACTGCTCGAGCTGGTCGAGCGGTACACGGTGGCGGCCAGCGGGAAGCAGAGCGCGGAGCCGGCAGCGCCGGTCGTCGCGGCCGTCGGGTCTGGGCCGACGGCGGCCGCGGTCGGGTTAATGTGATCCTTGACACACTAGGGGGGCATCTCTACCATCGGCATAAATCACATTATGCACATTATGTTCGCATCGTGAACTCACCGCGGCATCCGGATTCATAGCGGCCGTACCGCTTCACTACCGCCGGAGGCATGACATGACCTTCAGCCGCAGGGAATTCCTCAAGGCCGGCGTGGCCGGCTCGGTGGCCATCGGAACCGGCGGGCTGCTCAGCGCGTGCGGAACCGGTAACACGATCAAGGCGTTCACCACCTCGACCACGGGCAAGCCACGGTACGGCGGGACGCTGCGGGCAGGCCTCACGGGCGGATCGACCGCCGACACGCTGGACCCGGTCAGCGCGATCACGAACGTGGACTTCTCCAGGATCGACAACCTGTACGAGCCCCTGATCGGGCTCACCCCGGACGCGCAGCCGGTGTACGTGCTCGCGGAGGAAGTTACGCCCAACGCCAAGGCCACCGAGTGGACGATCCGGGTCAAGCAGGGCATCACCTTCCACAACGGCAAGACGCTGACCGCGGACGACGTGATCTATACGTTCCAGCAGATCCTCAACCCGAAGACGCCGGGATCCGCCGCGGCCGGCCTGGCCTCCGTCGACGCCAAGGGAATGACCAAGCTCGACGCGTACACGGCGCGGATCCCGTGCAGCACCCCGTTCGCCACCCTGGCCGAGGCCCTGGCCATACCCGGCTACTCGGACATCATCCCCGTCGGATACGACCTGGCCGCCCCGGCCGGCACCGGCCCGTTCAAGGTCAAGAGCTTCAGCCCCGGCACGCAGTCCACGTTCGTCCGCCACGACGGCTACTGGCAGTCAGGACTGCCGTACCTGGACGAGGTCGTCATCACCGACTACTCCGACCAGACCAGCCAGGTGAACGCCCTGCTGGCCGGCCAGGTCGACGTGGTCAACCTGCTCTCAGCGGACGTGATCTCCGAGGTCCAGGGCGAGGGCAAGAACATCCTCCTGTCGGACGGCGGCGGCTGGAACCCGTTCACCATGCGGGTGGACACGGGGACGTTCAGCGATGTGCGCATCCGCCAGGCCATACGGCTGGTCGTCGACCGCCAGCAGATGCTTGACCTGGTCTTCGGCGGCTTCGGGACGCTCGGTAACGACCTGTTCGGGATCTGGGCCCCGGAGTACGACCACAGCCTGCCGCAGCGGCACCAGGACATCGACCAGGCCAGATCTCTGCTCAAGGCGGCGGGCGCCGAGGACCTGCACGTCACGCTGGTCACCTCCGACATCGCGCAGGGCACGGTCCTGGCCGCGCAGGTGTTCGCCCAGCAGGCTTCGCAGGCCGGGGTCACGGTGAACGTGAGCGACGTGACCGTCGACGAGTTCTACGGCACGAACTACCTGAAATGGCAGTTCGCCCAGGACTACTGGTTCTACAACTTCTACCTGCCCCAGGTGTCGCTGGCCACGCTGCCGACCGCCTCGTTCAACGAGACACACTGGGACAACTCCCGGTACAACTCGCTGTACGCCCAGGCCATCGCCACCACTGACACCTCGCTCCGAACCGAGCTCGCGCACGAGATGCAACAGATCGAGTACAACGAGGGCGGTTACGTCATCCCCTTCTTCCCCCCGGTGATCGACGGTTTCGGCGCCAACGTCGGCGGCCTGGTCCCGTCCAAGAGCGGCTTGTCGCTGGGCGCCTACGACTTCAAGAAGGTGTGGCTATCGTGACCACCGCGACTGAGGCACCCGGACGCGTCGGTCCGACGTCCAAGGCCGCCCGGCCGCATCCCATCCGGGACCTGCTGATCAAGCGGAGCCTGATCGGGATACTCACGCTCGTGCTGGTGTCGATCCTGGTGTTCGCGGCGACGCAGACGCTGCCGGGCAACGCCGCGAGCGCGGTGCTGCTGAACACGGCGACCCCGCAGCGCCTGCACGCGCTGGAGGTGCAACTTGGCCTGAACCGGCCGGCCGTCGACCAGTACTGGACCTGGCTCACCGGCGTCCTGCACGGCAACTTCGGCAAATCGCTCGCCAACGGGCAGCCGGTCAGCACGCTCATCGGCGGGCGCATCCTGAACTCGCTGGTCCTGGTGGTCCTGGCCGGCGCGATCGGCACGCTGATCGGCGTGGGACTCGGCGTGCTCGCCGCGGCGCGCCGGGACAGCATATTTGACCACGTGCTGTCGGTCACGTCGCTGGCCGTCACCGCGCTGCCGGAGTTCGTCGTGGCGGTGGTCCTGGTCATCTTCTTCGCCGCGGTGGTCATCCACTGGTTCCCCGCGGTCTCGGTGTTCGCGCCGGGCACCGCGCCATGGTCGAACCCCAAGGAGCTCGTGCTGCCCGTGGCAACGCTGGTCATCGTGGTCGTGCCGTACGTGTTCCGGATGATGCGGGCGTCGATGATCGACGCGCTGGAAAGCGACTACGTGCAGATGGCACAGCTCAAGGGCGTGCCGAAATGGCGGGTCCTGCTGTTCCACGCACTGCCGAACGCCATCGCTCCGACCATCCAGGTGATCGGGCTGACCTTCCTGTACCTGGCCGGCGGCGTGGTGGTCGTGGAGTACTTGTTCAACTACCCCGGGCTCGGGCAAGCGCTGGTGGCGGCGGTCTCCGACCGGGACATCCCGCAGATCCAGGCCATCGTGCTGGTCCTCGCGGCCTTCTACATCGCCGTCAACATCCTGACCGACGTCATAGCGCTCGCCGTGAGCCCGCGGCGGCGGCTGCCCAGATCCTGACCGGAGGTGGTCATGGCGCGCAGACCAGAGGTAATCGCCGTGCTCGGCCGCGCGGTGCGAACTCCGCGCGGCACCGCCGGGCTGGTGATCGCGGGGCTCGTCGTCCTCGTGGCGGTGATCGGCCCGGCCGTCGCGCCGTACTCGAGCACCGAGTTCGTGACGGCGCCGTTCGCCCGGGCCTCGAGCGTCGCGTGGCTCGGCGGTGACGTCCTCGGCCGGGACGTGCTGAGCCGGACCTTGAACGGTGGTTGGCAGCTGCTGGCGATGGCGGCCGTCGCGACCGCGCTCGGCGTCGTCGTCGGGGCCGTGCTAGGTGTGATGGCGGCCTATTACGGCGGCCTGTGGGACGGCCTGATCATGCGCGCCGTTGACGTGATCCTGGCCTTCCCGCAGCTGGTCTTCGCGCTGCTGCTGGTCAGCATCCTCGGCCCGAAGATCTGGCTGATCGTGCTGGCCGTGGCCATCTCGCACGCGCCGCAGGTGGCCCGGGTAACCCGGGCGGCGGCGCTGGACATCAGCGAGCGGGACTTCGTCAAGGCCATGCAGATCCTCGGCATCCCGGGCCGCCGGATCATCCGCCGGGACGTACTGCCCAACCTGACCTCGGTGCTGATGGTGGAGATCGGGCTCCGGCTCACCTACTCCATGCTGGTCATCGCCGGGCTGAGCTTCCTCGGCTTCGGCCTGCAGCCGCCCGCGGCGAGCTGGGGTCTGATGATCAACGAGAACCGGGTCGGCCTGATCGCCAACCCGTGGGGGGTGCTCATGCCGGCCATCCTCATCGCGCTATTTACCATCGGGGTGAACACGTTCACCGACGCGGTGGCCCGGGCCTCGCTCGGTGTCGGCGGCCGCGCCACCGATCCGGAGCCCATCGCCCTGGTGGCGAGGGAGGTAACAGGATGACCGCCCCATCCGAAGACATCCCGATGGCCGCGACGGTCGAGGACATCCCGCCGTCCAAGGCGGAAGCCGGCCCGGGCACGCCCCGGCTGGCGGTGGAGAACCTGCGGATCGTGATGCCAGCGACCCGCAGGCGGCCGGAAGCCGACGTCGTCGACCAGGTGTCGTTCACGGTCCAGCCGGGGCACGTGCTCGGCCTGGTGGGCGAATCGGGTTCGGGCAAGACCACGGTCGCGCTCGCCCTGCTCGGCCTGGTCAAGCGCGGCCTGGCCATCGGCGGCGGCAAGGTGCTCATCGACGGGCGGGACATCCTCGCGCTGTCAGAACACGACTTGCAGAAACTGCGTGGCCGGACGGTCGCCTACGTCCCGCAGGACCCGGGCAGCGCGCTGAACCCGGTGCTGAAGGTCGGCACCCAGCTGCGCGAGGTCTTCGCCATCCACGGCGGCGACGCCGGCCGGCTCACGCAGGTGATGGCCGAAGCTGGCCTGGAGGACCCCGCCCCGATCCTCGCCTCCTACCCGCACCAGCTGTCCGGCGGCCAGCAGCAGCGGGTGGCCCTGGCCATGGCGTTCGCCTGCCTGCCGCAGCTGATCGTGCTGGACGAGCCGACCACCGGCCTGGACGTCACCACCCAGCGCCGCGTCCTGGATACCGTGCGGGGGCTGTGCCATACCTACCAGGTGGCCGCCGTCTACATCAGCCACGACCTGTCCGTGGTGGCCGAGATCGCCGACCACGTCGCGGTCATGTACGCCGGGCGGCTGATCGAGATCGGCGCGGCGAGCGAGCTATTCGCGACGCCGGCCCATCCGTACACCCGCGGGCTGATGCGGGCCATCCCCTCGATGGAGACCTCCCACGAGCTGCACGGCATGGCGGGCGCTCCGCCGCGCCCGGGTAACCGCCCGGCTGGCTGCTCGTTCCGGCCGCGCTGCGAGTTCGCGATCGCGGAATGCGAGCTGCGCGAGCCGCTGCCGGTCGTCGTGTCGGACACCGGGCACACGGCCAGGTGCGTGCGCGCCGTGGAGGTCGCCGCGCTGTCGGCCACCGCCGTGCAAGCCCGGGAGCGCAGGGCCCCCCCGCCCGAGGAACCGGTGCTCACGGTCAGCGGGGTATCGGTCTCCTATACGAACAAGCCGGTGCTGAGGGACGTAAACCTCGACGTGGGAGCCAGGAAGGCGGTCGCGATCGTCGGCACCTCGGGGTCGGGCAAGACCACGCTGGCGCGGTGCGTCGTCGGGCTCCACAAGGACTGGACGGGCACGATCACGTTCGGCGGCCAGCCACTACCGCCCGGCGTCCGCGGCAGGACTCAGGACCAGCTGCGTAAAATCCAGTTCGTCGCGCAGAACCCGTACTCCTCGCTCAACCCCCGCCAGACCGTCGGCCAGATCATCGGGTTTCCGCTCAGCCACTTCAGCAAGCTCCCGGCCAGGGAGCGTGACAAGCGGATCGGGGACGCGCTGACCTCGGTCGCGCTGCGGGAGTCGTTCGCGGCGCGCTACCCCGACGAGCTGTCCGGCGGCGAACGGCAGCGCGTCGCGCTGGCCCGCGCCCTCGTCGTCGACCCTGAGCTGCTGGTCTGCGACGAGATCACCTCGGCGCTCGACGTGTCGGTGCAGGCGGCGATCGTCGAGCTGCTGCTGCGGCTGCAGGCCGAGCGCGGGCTGTCGCTGATGTTCATCACCCACAACCTGCCGCTGGTGCGGAGCATCGCGGACGACGTGACGGTGATCAGCGCCGGTCAGGTCTGCGAGCGGGGCTCGGTCACGCAGGTACTGACCGCGCCCAAGGCGGCCTACACCCGCCAGCTGATCGCCGACGTGCCGAGCTTCGAGCACACCGGGTGATTCCCGGAGGGCTCGGTACCGGCGACCGGAGCGTGCCGCCGGAGTGGATCGACTACAACGGCCACATGATGGACGCCTATTACTTCCTGGCGTTCACCGAGGCGACCGAGGCCTTCCTGGATCACGTGGGCCTTGGCGCCGCCTATCGGGCGCGGACCGGGGGCGGCATCTACACGGCGGAAAGCCACCTGTGCTTCGTCAGCGGCGTGATGCAGGGCGCGGTGCTGGAGTACCGGACCCAGCTGCTCGGCCACGACGAGAAGCGGATGCACGTGTTCCACCAGATGACCAGCGCCGGGAGCCTGGCGGCGACCTGCGAGCTGATGTTCCTGCACGTAAATGACGGCCGGGTGCAACCGATGCCGCCAGAGGCGGCCGCCGCGGTGGCCGCGCTGGCGGCCAGGCACGCTGCTCTCCCCCACCCAGACCGGGCGGGCCGTCACATTGTCACGCCGCTGCCGCCCGCTCGCTGACCCGTGGCGAGGCGCCTGGAGCACCGGTGGTGCCGGTGACAGGCTGATCGGTATTTCGTTAAACTACTTCTCTAGCCCTCTCGGAATCGACAAAATCGCATCTAGGCGGTTGGTCGAGCCCGCTTGGGAGGCGGTGGATGCGGCAGGCACCCAGCGACGCCCTCCGCCTGCAAACGGCACTGAGGGACCTGGTCGCCTTGCTCGCGACCCCGGCGGCGTGGATCGGAGAAGGCCCTCCTGCCGTGGCAGCCGGGCTCGCCGATGCGCTCGTAACGTTGCTGCAGCTCGACTTTGCCTTCGTGCGACTGCGCCGTCCAGACGGCGGAGCAGTCGACGTCACGCGCGGTGATGCGTGGAAGGGGTTTCCGGACTGGCTGGAACGTCAAGGCGCTACGGCTCGATTCCCCGATCGGACCGTCATTGCCGACGTCGGTGACGCCTCGGAGCCGTGTCGCGGTATTGCCGTCCCCATCGGTGCCGACGGCCACGGCGGCCTCGTCGCCGCCGCGCGAACGCGCAGCGACTTTCCGACGGCGATCGATCAGCTGCTGCTGTCCCTGGCCGCGGATCACGCCGCGACGGCCTTCCATAACGCACGCCTCATCGAAGAACGGGCGAGCGCCGAAGAAGCGCTACGCCAGACGCGGAACGAGCTCGAGGCGAAGGTCGCGGCGCGGACAGCCGAGCTCGTACGCCTCGCCGAGGAGCAGGCGGCGCTGCGACGGGTCGCGACGCTCGTTGTACAGGGCAAAGCCGAGGCGGACGTATTCGCCTTGGCCGCGCGAGAAGTGGCGCAGGTCTTCGGCGTTCACATAGTGACGATCGATCGATACGACTCGGATGCGCATTCCACCGTGGTCGCCTCTGTCGATGACCCCGGCTTCCCGGTCGGCAGCAGGTGGCCGCTCGACGGACCGAGCTTGGGAGCGACCGTGCTCCAAACGGGGCGCGCGGCGAGGATCGAGGACTACACGGAGCTGCAAAGCACGTCCGCCGCCGCCATGCGGACATGGTCGATACGCTCGGCGGTCGGTGTCCCCATCCTCGTCGACGACCGACCGTGGGGAGTCATCTGTGTCGCCAACCCGGGAGGGGCGCCTTTGCGGCCAGGCATCGAAGCAGGCCTCTCCGACTTCACCGAGCTCCTGGCCACCGCGATCGCGAGGGCCGAGGCACGCGAGACGCTCGCGCGGCTAGCCGACGAGCAAGCGGCGCTGCGGCGCGTGGCGACGCTTGTCGCAGAGGAGGAGTCTCCCGGCGAGGTGTTCGCGAAGGTCGCCGAAGAGGCGGGGAACATACTCGGAAACGTCGACTGCGGCTTGTTTCGCGACGAGGGCGACGGGACCGCTACCGTAGTTGCGGCTCGCGGCGCCGCGATCTCGGCCAGCTTTCCGGTCGGCGCGCGGCTGCGGATCGATGGTGACGGCGTCACCGCGTCCGTCATCCGCGAAGGACGGCCAGCCCGGATCGACGATTACTCTGCCGCTCCTGGCGCGGTCGCTGAGGGCGCGCGCGAGCGCAGGGTCGGGTCGGCGGTGGGCTGCCCGATCGTCGTGCGCGGCGGCATCTGGGGGGCGCTGGTTGTCGCGACGTCCGGGGAGCGGGCGTGGCCGCCAGAGCCGGAGAGGCACCTCGTGCAGTTCGCGAGTCTCGTCGCCACCGCCATTAGCAACGCCGAGGCGCGCGCCGCAATCGAGCGGCTGGTCGACGAGCAGGCCGCGCTTCGGCGCGTGGCTACGTTGGTGGCGGAGGGCGTACGGCCTGCCGAGATCTTCTCGGCGGTGAGCGACGAAGTCGGTCAGCTGTTCGCCACCCGCGTAGCCGGGGTCGTCCGATTCGACCCCGAGGACCGGGCGATCGTCCTCGTTGGCGCCGCGCGACAGGTCGCCGCCGAGTTCGCCGGAGCGCGCTGGAGCTTCGACGATGCGATCGCCAGCGCACGCGTCTATCACACTGGACGCTCGGCCCGGATGGGCGGAACCTCCTGGGTGTCCGCCGGCGGACCCATTTCCGCGGGCTTGGGGCCCTCCGGCATTGCGTCTACCGTTGCGAGCCCGATCGTGGTGGAGGGCCGTCTCTGGGGGGCAATGGTCGTCGCGGCCAGCGAGGAACTCCCGCCCGATGCCGAGGACCGCATGGAGAAAGTCGGCGAGCTCGTCGCCACAGCAATCGCGAATGCCGAGAGCAAGTCCGAGCTCGCCGCGTCGCGGCGACGCATCGTGGCCGCGTCAGACGATGCTCGCCGGCGGATCGAGCGAGACCTCCACGACGGCACCCAGCAGCGGCTGGTCTCGCTCGGGTTGGCGCTACGCGCCGCGCAGTCCGGTCTGCCTTCCGACCTGAGCGACCTTCGCGCGGAGCTTGCCCGGATCGCGACCGGGCTGGCCGGAGCGGTCGAGGAGCTACAGGCGCTCTCACGCGGGATCCATCCGGCGATCCTCGCGCAGGGAGGGCTCGCGCCGGCGCTGCGAACGCTCGCGCGTCGGTCGGCAATTCCCGTCGCGCTGGACCTCAAGATCGGTACGCGGCTGCCTGCACCGATCGAGGTCGCGGCGTACTACGTCATGTCAGAGGCTCTGGCCAATGCGGCCAAGCACGCGCAGGCGTCACGGATCGATATCTCGGTGACGCCTCGCGATGGCCGTCTGATGCTGTCCATCCGCGACGACGGCATCGGCGGAGCTGATCGAAGCCGCGGTTCGGGCCTCGTCGGGCTGACCGACCGCGTCGAGGCGCTCGGCGGGTCGATCTCGGTCGAGAGCCCACCGGGGGCGGGGACGCGCATCGCAGCCGAGCTGCCACTTGAGCTGGAGGTAAGAGAGGAGCGGTAGCCTCAATAGAGGGGCCATGGCCACCCCGGGGGCCACCCGGGCGGCGGGCTATGCCGAACCGGGTTTGGTGCGAGCGAGAACGGCGGCCTGGGCGTCGGCCACGGAGAGGACGAGGCTGGGGAAGGCCGCGGAGAGGGCGCCTGCGTCGTCGTCTCGGGCTGGGGTGCGTCTTCATTAGTGGGCGCCGGGGCGGATTGCGGCGCGTCCTGGGTGGCCGACGGGCTGTCCGACGACGAGGGCGCCGCGGAGGCAGACGACAGGGGTACCGTCGGGACCTGGGTGACGCTCGCCGACGCAGACGCCGAAGGCGGCGCGGCGGCGGCCGGGTGGCCAGCCCCCGGCGTGACCGTGAGCGCGATTCCCACCGCGGTGAGGGCCAGGACGCCGGCGAAGACGGCGACGCCCGACCGGAAGCTCATCTCCTCCATGCGGGCGTTCACCACGCGCCTGAGCCTGCCGGCCCAGCCGGTCCCCTCACTCACGACAAAGCACGATACATGGGTATCAGGGGCTGCCGCATGGGTCGTCCTGGATCGGGCGGACTTCGATCGTGCCCAGCCAGGCGGTCGGGTGCTTGGCCGCGACCTCGATCGCCTCGTCCAGATCGGTGCACTCGATCACGTCGTAGCCGGCGATCTGCTCCTTGGTCTCGGCGAACGGCCCGTCGCTCACCAGCACCTCGCGGTTGCGGACCTGCACCGTGGTGGCGTCGCTGACGTCGCGGAGGCGGTCACCGTGCAGGTTGACCCCGCGGGCCAGCATCTCGTCCAGCCAGGCATCGTACGTGGGCATGCCGTCCGTGCTGTGCTCGGCGTTCGGGTCGATGGTGTGAATCAGCATGTATTTCATCGGCTACCTCCGGGCGTCCATCACTATCACGACGAACGAGGCCGGGCCGATGGACACTAATGGCTAGAGAGTTCTACAGCTGCATGTCGAGCATCATCGGGGTGTCGGGCTGCGCGCTGCCGTCCGCGGGTTCGGCGGTCAGGGCCAGGTGGTCCCCCGGGCGCAGGCCGGAGGCGATGACCGGGCCGGTCATGCCGTGGTTGCCCGCGGGCAGCATCCCGGCGGGCCGGGTTCCGGCCGGGCCGATGAGCCACAGCTCGTAACCGCGTGAAGCAGGCAGGGCATGCAGGCCCTGGGCGGTGAAGACCAGCGCGTGCCGTGAGTGGGACATGACGATGGTGGCGGTGCCGCCGCCGGCCACCGTCCCGGTGGTCATATGGGCATCCTGCGCGGTCAGCACCACGGCGATCTGCTGGCTGCTGGCCTGGGCCTGGTCGATCTGCTGCTGCATGCCGCTGTTGGCAATGCCGAACACGGCGGCGACCCCGAGCACGGCCGCGGCAGCCGCGCCGGCCGTCACCACGGTCAGGCGGCCCGGCCAGGCCAGCGAACGGAACCAGATCCCGGCCCTGGCCCACGTGCCGTGGGCGAGCGGCACCGGCTCGGTCTCGTCGGCGGGCGGTTGCTGCCGGGTCACCGCGGCGACGGCCACGATCCGTTCCTTCAGGCCCGCGGGCACGGGCTCGGCCGCGGCGGTACCGAGCATGGCGGTGGTCTCGCGCAGGCTCGCGATCTCTCGCGCGCACTCCTCGCACCCGGCCAGGTGCCGCTCGAACCGCTCCCGGTCCGGCGCGGAGACCGCGTCCATCGCGTACGCTCCGGCCAGGGTGTGCGCGTCGCGTATCTGGCTGCGTTTGGTCAGTTTCATGCTCAACCTCATTCCGGCACCCCCAGGCAGTCGCGCATCCGGATCAACGCGTCGCGCATCCTGGTCTTCACGGTTCCGGTCGGCACGCCGAGCAGGCTGGCCACCTGGCCGTAGGTATAGCCGGCGTAGTAGGCCAGGGTGACCGACTCGCGCTGCACCTCGGTCAGGGAGCCCAGGCAGCGCCGCACGCGCTCGCGCTCGAGGCTGGACTCGACGGCCTCGATCACTTCGTCGAACGGGATCTCGGCGACCGCAACGCGCCGCTCGCGTTCGGCTTCCTTCTGCACGGACCGGACCCGGTCCACGGCCCGGCGATGGGCCAGCGTCATCACCCAGGCGGCCGCACTCCCCCGCCCGGCGTCGAACTTGGACGCACTCCGCCAGACCTCGAGCATGACCTCCTGGGTGACCTCCTCGGACTGGGCCGGATCGCGGATCACCCGCCTGACCACGCCGAACACGGACGGGCCGATCTGCTCGAAGACGGCGTCGAAGGCCGTGGCCTCGCCGCGCGCCACCAGGGCGATCTGGCCGGCGAGGTCGGTGCCTGCCGGGGCGGCCGGGGCGGGTCGCGCCCGGTTCCTCGGTTCCTGGCTGCCGGTAGCGGTCACGACTGATATTCGTAGCAGCACCCCGCCATGGTTTGCCGTCTTGGGCGGCAAACCCTGAGGGCGGCGGCAACGAATAAGGGACATGGACATGAAGGGGAGTCGACAGGGTCGGAGTGACCCCTGGGCCAGGCGCCGGGCGGGGCTCGGCGCGATCGCGGGCCTGCTGGCCGCGGCCACCGCGCTCGGGGTGGGGCAGCTGGTGGCCGGGCTGACCGGCGCGAACGGGTCGCCGGTGGTCGCGGTCGGGCAGTTGCAAATCGACTTCACGCCGCCGTGGCTGAAGAACTTCGCGATCACCAACTTCGGCTCCAACGACAAGCTCGTGCTGGTGAGCGGCATCATCGTCGTGCTCGGGATCTTCGCGGCCGTGATCGGCGTGGAGGCCACGCGGCGGCTGTGGTACGGGATGGCGGGCCTGCTGGTGTTCGCGGCCATCGGGCTGACCGCCGCCGCGACCCGGCCCACCGCGTCCGTGGCCAGCCTGCTGCCGACGCTGGCCGCGACGGCGGCGGCGGCCATCGTGCTGCGGGTGCTGATCGAGCGGATCGGCGCCCCGGCCGCGGCCGGGGCCTCGGCTGCGCCGCAGGCGTGGGGGGATACCGAGCCGGCCCGGCGGGGCTTCCTGGCCGCCAGCGTGGCCACCGCGGGCGCCGCGGCCGTGGCCGGGCTGGCCGGGCGGCTGCTGGCCGAACGGAGCAGCGTGACCACCGCGCGGAACGCGATCAAGATCCCCAAGCCCGTGCCGACGACCGTGCCGACTCTCCCTCCGGGCGTCGACCTGAACATCCCGGGGCTGGCCTCGTTCATCACGCCCAACAACAACTTCTACCGGGTGGACACGGCCATCGTCCTGCCCGAGGTCGACCCGTCGAGCTGGCAGCTGCGGATTCACGGCATGGTCAGCCGCGAGATCACGCTCACCTTCGATGAGCTGCTGAAACGACCGCTGATCGAGGATTACGTCACCTTGTGCTGCGTCTCCGACCCGGTGGGCGGGCCCTACATCGGCAACGCGCTGTGGCTGGGCGCGAGCCTGGCCAGCCTGCTGCGCGAGGCTGGGATCAAGGCCGGCGCCGATCAGCTCATGTGCACGTCGGTGGACGGGTTCACCTCCGGCACCCCGGTGCAGACCGTGATGGACGGCCGCGATGCCCTGCTCGCGGTGGCGATGAACGGCCAGCCGCTGCCGATCGAGCACGGCTTCCCGGCGCGCATGGTGGTGCCGGGCCTGTACGGCTACGTCTCGGCGACCAAGTGGGTGACGGACATCAACGTCACCACGTTCGCCGGGAACTACGCCTACTGGGTTCAGCGCGGCTGGTCGCAGCAGGCGCCGATCAAGACCGAATCCCGGATCGACGTGCCGAACGGCGAAAGCCAGCTCAGGCCCGGCCGGACCTCGGTGGCCGGGGTGGCGTGGGCGCAGCACAAGGGCATCGAGGCGGTGGAGGTTCGGGTCGATCAGGGTCCGTGGAACCCGGCCCGGCTGGCAGCCGTCCCCGATCTCGACACCTGGCGGCAGTGGGTCTGGGACTGGGACGCGACCAGCGGGAACCACGTGATCGAGGCCCGGGCCACCGACAAGACCGGCTACACCCAGACCGCCGCCCAGGCGCAGCCAGAGCCGAACGGGGCCAGTGGCTACCCGTCGCTCGCGGTCACGGTCGGGTAAGCCTGACGCCGGCGTCGCCCAGCGCGGATGATTGTCCGCGGCGCAGGCGTTTCGGAATGTCGTAAGCGGTTAGGTCTCAGTGGTGAGCGGGTCAGGTCTGATCCGGGATCCTCGGGTTTAGTTAGGCGCGCCGATGACAACTCCCATGCGAAGAGCAGAAGAACCACCTCCGGAGCCTTCGGCTCCGACTCGCTGGATCGAGCCGGGGCCACTGTGGGCTGGCGGAGTGGCGACGGCGATCGTCGCGGCCCTGATCGCGCTGGTCGGCATCCTGGTCGCCCGGTGGCTGTTCACCATCCCGATCCTGGCGCCGCGCCGGGACGGCGCGTGGGGCGACGCATCCACCGCAGGGTACGTGCTGTCCGCAGCGGGCGCCGCCCTGGTCGCCACGGCGATCATGCACCTGCTGCTGCTGACCACGCCGCGGCCGCAGGTGTTTTTCGGCTGGATCATCGGGCTGGCCACGATCGTCGCCGTGGTGTTCCCGTTCAGCACCACGGCTCCGGTGGACCAGAAGGCCGCGACCGCACTGGTCAACCTGATCCTGGGCATCGCCATCTGGACCCTGACCCTCCAGGTCGCCGGGCGGGCGGTACGGCGCCGCAGGCCCGGCGACAGCTACCAGTCCAGCCCGCCGCCTCGGAGTCTGGGCGACCAGTACCGCTGAGCGCTTCCGGCGCCGCGCCGACGGCCCGGTGCTGCGTACGTCAAGCGCTCTGCTTGACATCTCAATCATGCTTGGTATAGTTTGCACTATCAAGCTAATGAAGGAGACCATGACATGGCTAGCATCCCCACGCAGGAAGAGGTTCTGGCCGCGACCCGGAAGAGCCAGGAGGCCATGATGGCCGCCATCAAGACCTGGCTCGAGACGGTCCGGACCGCCGCTCCCAAGCTGCCGTCCAAGCTGCCGCTGGTCAGCCTGCCGTTCGCGGACAAGCTGCCGACGGCGCAGGACGCCGTGGCGAACGCGTACCACCTGGCCGAGCAGATGCTGGCCAGCCAGCGGAGGTTCACCGAGGACCTGGTGAAGGCGACCGCACCGCTGTGGCCCGGCTACCGTGAGAGCTCGCCGGAGGTTCCCAGCCGGAGCGCGTGGCAGGACGCGGTGACCGACAGCGAGCCCAAGGCGCCCGCGGTCACAGCGGCGGCGAAGGCTGCGGACAGCACGGCACCGGCTCGGCCGGCGGCGAAGGCTGCGGACAGCACGGCACCGGCTCGGCCGGCGGCGAAGGCTGCGGACAGCACGGCACCGGCGACGAAGAGCACGCCGGCCCGGACGGCTCCGCGGACCACGGCGGCTAAGCGGACGACCACTGGATCCGCGAGTACGGCGGCCACGAGCGCGCAGAAGAGCGTGACGGGTACCGGTACTCGGAAGAGCACGACGGCGAGTTCTGCGGATTCGGCGCAGAAGAGCGCGGGGACCATGACCCCGGCGCCGAAGGGCACCGACGCGAGCTGAGGCGCCGGCCGGATGTCATTCCGCCCGCCGCCGGCCACGGCCTGCTGGCAGCACCTCGGGGCCCGTTCGGGCTTCGAGGTGGCCTACTTCCAAGGTCTCGGGGACGGCTGGGCAGTGGACGGGACCACGGCCGCGGTAGAAGACGGCCAGACCTGGGTCGTGACGTACAGCATCGGGCTGGACGCCGACTGGGTGACCCGCAGCGCGCAGATCACGGCCCGCAGCGGGTCGGGATCGCGGGAGACCCTCCTGACGGCCGACGGGGCCGGGACCTGGCTGGTCAACGGCGAGCTCGCGCCCCATCTGGACGGCTGCCTGGACGTCGACCTGGAGTCCTCGGCGATGACCAACACGCTACCCGTCCACCGCCTCGCGCTGGCGGCGGGCGGGCACGTGGACGCCCCGGCCGCGTACGTCCGGGCCCTGGACCTAAGCGTCGCCCGGCTGGAGCAGGCCTACCAGCGGATCGCCGACGACGGATCCCGCCAGCGCTACGACTACGCCGCGCCGGCCTTCGGCTTTACCAGCCGGCTGGTCTACGACGAGAGCGGACTGGTGCTGGACTACCCGGGCATCGCCCGGAGGGCAGGCCGATGGAGCTGATCGTCGAAGATGCCGAGTTCGTCACGATGGCGGGCGACGCAGGACCTGCCCAGGCCATGCTGGTCCGAGACGGCCGGATCGCGGCCATGGGCCCGGTCAGCGCGGTCCGGGCGGCGGCGTCACCGGGCGCCAGGGTGGTGCGGCTGGACGGCGCCACCGTCATCCCGGGGCTGATAGACGCGCACTGCCACGTCTGCGACATCGGCTACCTGGCGGCGGCCGCCGACTGCAGCCAGCCGTCCGCGCCGGACATCCCGGCCATCCAGTCGCGGCTGCGGGACGCCGTCGGCCGCACGGCCGAGGGCTCCTGGGTAACCGGCAGCGGGTACGTGGAGTACAAGCTCCGGGAAGGCCGGCACCCGACGCGCGCGGACCTGGACCAGGCCGTCCCGCACCGCCCCGCCGTGGTGTACCACACGTCGCTGCACGCCTGCGTGCTGAACACCGCCGCGCTGCGAGCGGCCGGATTCGACGACCGGCAGCCGGATCCGCCCGGCGGGGCGTTCGGCCGCGACCGCGAGGGACGGCTGGACGGCGTGATCTTCGAGGGCCCGATGTTCGCGTTGTTCGAGCGCAACCTGAGGCACGACCTGGCCCGGATGGGCGCGGCGCAGGCCGCCCGGGTGGTGGAGATGGCGGGTCAGCGGCTGGCCGCGTTCGGGGTGACCGCCGCGTGCGAGGCCGACATGCGCCGCGACAGCTTCGGCGCGTTCGCCGAGGCGGACGCGAACGGCCTGCTCAGCCAGCGGATCTACGGGCTGGTCGTGCACGACCAGGTGGACTGGCTGCTCGGCGCAGGCCTACGGGGCCGGCGCTCGGGCGCGGCTGGCCGCCGAGGCGGTGAAGATCTGGGCCGACGGCGGGATGAGCACCCGGACCGCGGCCATCCACGGCAGCTACCCGGTCCCGCCGTACGGCTCGGGCATCTTGTATTTCGAGCGGGACCAGCTGACCGAGATGGTCCGCGACTTCGACGCCCGCGGCTTCCAGGTCGCCATCCACGCCCAGGGCGACCGGGCGATCGAGACCGTCCTGGATGCGTACGCCACGGTCCTCGCCGGCGCGGCAGTATCTCCTGGGCCCCCTGGGCCGGGCAATCCGCGCCGTCACCGGATCGAGCACGGCGGGGCCATGTACCCGCCGCTAGCCGCCCGGGCCGCGGCGCTGGGCATCGTGGTGGCCAGCCAGCCCGGGTTCATGTCGACGCTGGGCGACGGGTTCGCCGCGGCGTTCGGCGACCGCGCCGACGAACTGTACGCGTTCGAGTCCTGGCGGCGGGCTGGCATCACCGTGGCCGGGTCGTCCGACGCCCCGGTCATCACCGCCGATCCGCTGCTCGGCCTGCGGGACGCGGTGCTGCGCCGGACCGGCGACGGGCTGGTGCTCGGCCCCGCCGAGCGGCTGCCTGCCGGGGACGCGCTCGACCTGTACACCACGCAGGCCGCCTTCGCCATGCACCGCGAGGGCGAGATCGGCTCGCTCGAGCCGGGCAAGCTCGGGGACTTCGTGGTCCTGGACCGCAACCCGCTGCGGACCGATCCGGAGCGGATCACAGACATCCGGGTGCTGGCCACCGTCTTGGACGGCACGCCGGTCTACCAGTCGGAGACCATCTTCGCCGGTTAGCGCGCGGACAGGAATGGCTCCAGGCCTTTTCTGGTGGCCAGGACAATCAGCCGGTCTCCGGGGCCCAGCCGGTAGTCGCGACGCGGCGACCAGTCCAGCCCGCTGGACCCGCTGACCTGCCGCGCGAGCACTCGCGCCTGCCCGTCCTGCTCGGTGTCCTCGATGAGGCTCCCGGCCAGCCCGGCCTGGTCCGCGACCCGGACGTCGGCGATCAGCAGGACGTGCCAGGCCCACGGCAATGGTACGCAGGACCTGGTGCTCGAGCATCGCGGCGGCGAAGGCCGGCGCGGCCAGGTACGGCACGCTGCGCGAGACCGTGTTCGCGATCGTCTTGCTCAGCCGTTCGGCCAGGTCGTCGTCGGCCAGGCGCAGCACGATGCGTACATCGTCGCGGAGGGCGCGGGCGTTCAGCGCGGTCTCCAGGTTCACGATGTCCGAGCTGGTCACCGAGACCAGCGCGATGCACGTGTCCAGGCTGGCCCGGCGCAAGGTCTCCTCGCGGAACGCGTCGCCGATCACCACCGGGAGACCGAGCTGGCGGGCCAGGGGGATGCCGGGGGCGTTGGGCTTGTTGTCGATGCAGACCACGTCGAAGCCCAGGTCGTGCAGCTGGCGGGTGACGCTGGTGCCGACGTTGCCGAGCCCGACGACGATGACGTGGCCGCCGGGCGGCCGCGGTGCGCGGCGGATGGTGCCGGTCAGCCGGGCGCCGACGATGAGGGCGGTCACCACCGGGATGAAGGCCAGGCCGTCGAAGGTCAGCAGCACCTGCGCGATCTTCTCGACCCCCTTGTCGTGGTAGTCGGTGAGCGCCGACCCGGTGAGGTCCATCAGCGTGAGGTACACCGCGTTGGTGAAGGAGTAGCGGACGAAGTTCAGCGCGAAGCCCGCCACGATGATGGCCAGCAGCACGGTGAACAACACCCCGAACTTGTTCATGACCATCCGGCGGAGCACGCCCGCGGCCGCGCGCACCGGATCCCGGCGCCGGGTCAGCGGGTTGCGCGGCGTCCCGTCCGCTACGGCCAGCACCAGGTCCGCGCCCGCGGTACCGGGTGGGACGAGCCGGGGCGAGGCCAGGTCGTCGGCCGGACTCACCAGGCCGCACAGCACGTGACTGCTCGTCACGTCGCCCGGCCGCGCGACGTACATGGTGCGTCGCTCGACCCGGACGTGGCTGGGGCCGGCTCGCCGAGCGCTGCGGCCACGAACGCCGGCGCCGACATCGCGGTCCCGGACAGCACCGTGCAGTCGGGGAACAGCATCCGGATGTGGTCGCCGAGCCGCCGGTTGTAGATGGCGAGCACCAGGCGGAGGGCGGGATTGAGTTCCTGGGCCCGCAGGCCCGCGTGGAAGTTACCTGGAGGTCAGTTCCTGGGTGATGCGATAGGCCAGCGGCCCGTCGCCGCAGACGATGAAGTGATCCCCGTGGCGCTCCGCGCGCCGGGGAAGCGCAGGCATGCGGCGATCATAGTGGCCGCCGTCCCCGGCCCGCTGAGATGGTTAGCGAGGGAAATGAACGGACGGGCGGGGTTGTTGGCTTTGCTACGGGGACGAGCAGCGAGGTGGGGCGGTAGCACTGTCAGCGAGGACAGGGAACACGACGGGCGCGAGGGAGCCGGGATCCGGGTGGCTGCGGCGGCTGGCCGCGTACAGCTGGCGTTACCGCCGCAACGTGGTGATCGGGCTGGGCGGCGCGCTGCTGGCCGCGCTGGCCACGGCGGCGATCCCGCTGGTGCAACGGCGGATCATCGACGACGTCATCGTGACGCACAAGGAGTCGATCTGGCCGCTGGCCGGGCTGCTGCTGGTCGCGGCCGCGGTGAACTTCGCCGGCATCTACCTGCGCCGGTACCGCGGCGGCCGGGTGTCCCTGGACGTCCAGCACGACCTGCGGACCGAGCTGTTCGACTCGCTGTCCCGGCTGGACGGCGCGCGCCAGGACGAGATCCGCACCGGGCAGCTGGTCGGCCGGTCCATCTCCGACCTGAACATGGTGCAGGGCATCATGTCCATGGTCCCGGTCACGCTCGGAAACATCGTGCTGTTCGTGGTCTCGCTGGGCATCATGGTCGTCCTGTCTCCCGTGCTCACCCTGGTGACGATCGCGGTGGCGCCCGCGCTGTGGCTGATCGCGCTCGCGTCCCGGCGCAAGCTGTTCCCCGCGAGCTGGGACGCGCAGCAGCAGTCCGGCGAGGTGGTGGGCCTAGTCGACGAGGCCATCGGCGGCGTGCGCGTGGTCAAGGGCTTCGGGCAGGAGGAGCAGGAACAAGAGCAGCTGGAAGCGACGAGCGCGCACCTGTTCGCCTCCCGGCTGCGGATGATCCGGCTGACCGCCAGGTACAACCCGGCGCTGACCGCCGTCCCGTCCCTGGGCCTGGTCGGCGTGATCGCGCTGGGCGGCTGGCTGGCCATCCACGGCTCGATCACCCTGGGCACGTTCCTCGCGTTCTCGGCCTACCTGGCCCAGCTGACCGGCCCGGTGCGGATGCTCACCTACATGATCACGCTCGGGCAGGAGGCCCGGGCGAGCGTGATCCGGGTCTTCGACATCATCGACTCGCGGCCCGTCATCGCCGACCGCCCGGACGCGATCGAGCTGCCAGCCGACGCGGCCGGGCTCAGCTTCGACGACGTCCGGTTCGGGTACGTGCCCGCCGAGCCGGTGCTGCGCGGCCTGTCCTTCCGGGTCGAGCCCGGCGAGACGGTCGCCGTGGTCGGCGCGTCCGGATCGGGCAAGTCCACCCTGGCCCTGCTGCTGCCCCGCTTCTACGACCCGCAGGGCGGCTCAGTCCGCGTCGGCGGGTACGACGTCGCGGACGTGACCCGCGACTCGCTGCGCGCCGCGCTCGGGCTGGTCATGGAGGACAGCTTCCTGTTCTCCACCACGGTGCGGGCCAACATCGCCTACGGCCGGCCGGACGCCACCGAGCAGGAGATCCTCGCCGCGGCCCAGGCGGCGCAGGCTCACGAGTTCATCGTCAAGCTGCCCCAGGGTTACGACACCGTGGTCGGCGAGCAGGGCCTGACCCTGTCCGGCGGGCAGCGCCAGCGGGTGGCCCTGGCCCGGGCCCTGGTCACCGATCCCCGGGTGCTGATCCTGGACGACGCGACCTCGGCCATCGACCCGCGCCTGGAGGCGGAGATCCACGCCGCGCTGCGCGAGGTGATGCGGGGCCGCACCACGCTGATCATCGCGCACCGCAGGTCGACGCTGAACCTGGCCGACCGGATCGTGGTCATGGACGGCGGCCGGATCGCCGACAGCGGCACGCACGAGGAGCTTACCGAGCGCTGCCCGCTGTACCGGCAGCTCATCACCGGCGAGGATGCCGACGCCGAGCCCGGCGTGCACCTGATCCGGCCCACCGTGGAAGACCTGCTCGGCGGGCCGGGACCCGGCGCCTCGGCGCGGGCCCGGGCCGCGATCAGCGGGGCCCACGGGCACATGGGCGGGACGTTCGAGAGCCTGCCGCCCTCGCCGGAGCTGCTGGCCCGGGTCGCGGCGCTGCCCCCGGCCCGCGACGTGCCGGACGTGGACATCGCTCAGGCGCGGGCCGCAGACCGGCACTTCACGCTGGGCCGGCTGCTCAAGCCCATCGCCGCGGCGCTGGTCATCGGACTGATCCTGGACGGCCTGGACGCGCTGGCCGGGCTGGCGCTGCCTGCGCTGGTCCGGGGCGGCATCGACAACGGCGTGGAGACTAAGGTCTTCCACGCCGTCGTGGTCGTCTCGCTCATCGGGCTGGCCATCGTGCTGGCCGACTGGGTGGTGAACATCGCCGAAACGATGGTGGTCGGGCGCAACGGCGAACGGCTGCTGTACATGTTGCGGGTCAAGCTGTTCGCGCAGTTGCAGCGGCTCGGCCTGGACTTCTACGAACGTGAGATGTCCGGCCGGATCATGACCAGGATGACCACGGACGTGGACGCGCTGTCCACGTTCCTGCAGACCGGCGTGGTCACCATGGTCAGTTCGGTGCTGACCTTCTTCGGCGTGCTAGCCGCGCTGCTCATCATCAACCTGCGACTGGGCCTGGCCGTGCTGTGCATCTTCCCGGCGCTCATCGTGGCGACGCTGGTGTTCCGGGCCAAATCGTCCAAGGCGTACAACGAGTCGCGGGAGAGGGTCGCCGTGGTCAACGCCTCCTTCGCGGAGAACGTGGCCGGGCTGCGGGTGACCCAGGCGTTCCGCCGGGAGGGCACCAACCGCGACCGGTTCAGCGGGCTCAGCCGGGCGTTCCGGACCTCACGGCTGCGGGCGCAGCGGAACATCGCGATCTACTTCCCGTTCGTGCAGACCCTGTCCACCGCGGCAGGCGCGATCGTCCTGGTCATCGCGACCGGCGAGGTAAGCAACGGGACGCTGAAGGTTGGGGCGCTGATCGCCTACCTGCTCTACATCGACATGGTCTTCGCCCCGGTCCAGCAGCTGTCCCAGGTCTTCGACGGCTATCAGCAGGCCATGGTCGGGTTCCGCCGGATCACCGACCTGCTCCGGCTCGACACCTCCACGCCGCCCGCCGCCCGGCCGGTCACGCCGGGCCGGCTGCGGGGCCGGATCGAGCTGCGCGACGTCGACTTCGGCTATACCGCGAGCGAGGCCAACGCGCTGAACGGGATCAGCCTGACCGTCGAGCCGGGCGAGACCGTGGCCCTGGTCGGCCAGACCGGAGCGGGCAAGTCCACGCTGGTCAAGCTCATCGCGCGGTTCTACGACGTGACCCGCGGAACGGTCCTGGTCGACGGGACCGACGTCCGGGACTTCGACCTGGCCGGCTACCGGCACCAGCTCGGCGTGGTGCCGCAGGAGTCGTACTTGTTCGCCGGGACGGTGCGGGACTCGATCGCGTACGCCCGGCCGGAGGCCAGCGATGATGCGATCCTGGCCGCGGCGCGGGCCACCGGCGCGCACGACATGATCATGCAGCTGCAGGGCGGCTACGATCACGTGGTATCCGAGCGGGGCCGCAACCTGTCGGCCGGCCAGCGGCAGCTCATCGCGCTGGCCCGCGCGCAGCTGGCCGATCCGGCCATCTTGCTGCTCGACGAGGCCACCGCGGCGCTCGACCTGGCCGCCGAGGCGGCGGTGAACCACGCCATCAGCGAGCTGACCGCGGCGCGAACCACGATCGTGGTCGCGCACCGGCTCACCACCGCGGCCCGGGCGGACCGGATCGTGGTCATGGACCAGGGCCGGATCGCCGAGGTCGGCAGCCACGACGAGCTGCTGGCCGCGGACGGCACGTACGCGTCGCTATGGCACGCCTTCACCGGGGAGTCGGAGCTCGTCGCCTGATAGCGACCCGCGAGCCGAAGGCGCCGCCGACTGGACTCCCCCCGCGAGCCAAAGGGCGCGCCGCCGACTGGACTGACGAGCGAGGAACGAGCGAGGAGGGCCCGCCGCCGAAGGCGGCCAGACCAGCAAGGAGGCGGGTCAAGAGCGCCCCCCCTTAACCTGAGGCGAGCGGGAAGATAGAGCGCTCGTTCGGGATAATGCCCCTCCTTCGACGAGATAGCCGCGCCGACGCAGATACCCGAGCAGTTCATCGGCGGCCTGGCCCGGGGACAGCGGGCCGAGCACAGTCGGCGGAGTGCGCTCGGCGAGCGCTCCGGTCAGCTCCAACATCCGGCGCAGCGCCGAACCGGACGGACCCGCGAGCTCGCGCGGCCGGGGCCGGTAGGGGTGGGCACCCAGGACCGAGGCCCGCCGGATGGCGACGGCGGCCGGCGTGCGCGCCACTGGAATGACGGCGTTCCCGCTGGCCAGCATGGCGGGCAGCCCGGCCCGCCGCAGACGTACCCCGGCCGCCTCGACGGACACCACGGCGGGCGGCCGCACCAGCAGGACCTCGCGGCGGCCGCCGTCCAGGCGGCGGTGCACCCTCAGCAGGCCGGCGTCGCCGGGTTCGATCCGCACGGCGCCCAGGACCTGCGCCGCGTCCAGCGCCGCGGCAAGGAACGCGGGAAACGAGCCGGTGCCCCGGTCGGCCGAGCGGTCGCCGCACAGTACCAGGTCCGGCACTCCGTAGCGCTGGCGCAGGGCAGTGGCGAGTGCGGCGGCGGATTCCCCCCGGCCGCCGACCAGGTCGGCCGGACGCGGGCTCGCCGCCCGGCGGGCCGGATCGACGCGCAGCGCCTCGGCCGCGCCAGCCGCCAGGGCGTCCCGCAGCATCGCGTCCGCTTCGGGGGGGCCCACCGTGACCACGACCACCCTGGCCTGCCACTGCTGCGCCAGGCACAGGGCATGCTCCAGGGCGGCAAGGTCTGATCGGCTCGGCCCGCGGTCGTGGCGGTCGGCCCTGATCGCCCCGGTCAGCGGGTCGACCTCGGCGTCCTGCCAGGACCAGCCCATGGCCGCCACGATCGTCATGATCTGTCATCCCCTCCGGAACACGACGCCGTCGCCGCCGGCGGGGTAGGCCCAGGTGATGGCGCCCTCGCCGTTGCACACCTGATAGCAGGTCCCGCACTCGAAACACTGTTCGTAGTTGAACAGGATACCGCCGTCGGTGGTCGGCACGAACAGGCCGGCCGGGCAGGCGTGCACGCACGCCTTGGTCGTGCAGGAGCGGCATACGTCGGAGTCGACCGTGATGTGGGCCCGTTCCCCGACCCGGAACTCGACGGTGGCCATGCGCTCATCGAACGACACTGCCGGGTAGCTCATGGATTTCGCTCCCTCATCGGAAGGCCCGCACCGCCTGCCAGCCGTCGCGGGCCAGGTGCCGCAGCCGGACCTCGTTGAGGCGGACCGCGCGGAAGAACTCCCTGGCCATGCCGAGCTTGGGCGCGGGATTGGTGACGGTAAAGATCTGCTCGACGAAATCGCAGGCCAGGCCGGGGTAGTCGCGCTGCATCCGGTCGGCGAGCACGATATCCGCCGCGTTGCGCAGCCGCTTGTGGTCGGCGAGCACGAAGTCAGCCTTCAGCCGGCGCCGGTAGCCGGCCAGCCCGCGAGCGGAGGTGTCACCGGCCGCGATCGCCTCGGCGGCGGTCCGCCCGGCCGCCAGCCCGGCGCCGAGCGCGAAGTTGACGCCCTCCAGCCACAACCCGGCGGCCAGGCACATGGACGCGGCATCCCCGGCCACGAGCATGCCGTCGGTGGCCAGCCGCGGCATGGCGCGGTACCCGCCCTCGGGGATCAGGTGCGCGGAGTACTCTTTCAGCTCCGCGCCCCGCAAGTAGGGTGCGATCGCCGGATGCGCCTTGACCGCCGCGACGAGTTCCTCCGGTCGTACCTTGGCCTCGGCCAGCCCGGTGACGCCGACCACGACCCCCACGCTCACCGTGTCCAGGTTGGTGTACAGGAAACCGCCGCCGGGGATCCCGCTGGTGCAACCGACCATCTCGATGTCCAGGCCCTGGTCGCCGACCAGCCCGAACCGCTCGTCTATCACCTCGCGCGGCAGCGCGAGGGTCTCCTTGACGCCCAGGGTGGTGTGGGCCGCAGAGGTGCGCGGGAGCAGCCCGGCCTCCTTGGCCAGGAACGAGTTCACGCCGTCGCAGGCGATCACCAGCCCGGCCCGGATGTCGCCGTCGGGCCGGTCGGTGCGCACGCCGGCGATCCGGCCCGAGGAGTCCCGCAGCAGGCCGGTGGCCACCGTCGAGGTGATCAGCCGCGCGCCGGCCGCGACCGCCTTGCCGGCCAGCCAGGAGTCGAAGTCGGCGCGGTAGGTGGTCATCCCGTTGTAGGGCGGACGGTCCCAGGCGCTGGTACGGTAGTCGACGGTCAGCGCCTGGGTCGGCGTCATCAACATGGTGGACCGGCGGGTCACCCAGCGCTGGACCGGGACCTCGGTCCACCACCGCGGTACCACCTCGTCCAGGATCCGCCCGTACACCACGCCGCCGTAGACGTTCTTCGCGCCGGGAAAGGCCCCGCGCTCCACCAAGACCACGTCCCGGCCGGCCCGGGCCAGCTCGAGGGCTGCCGCCGAGCCCGCGGGCCCGGCGCCGACGACGACCGCGTCGACAGTCATGACGTCACCGGGCATGGCTCGCCTCCGCCGGTTCGGGCGCGGCCGGGCCGGACGCGGTCAGGCCGAGCCGTTCGGCCAGCTCGGCGAGCACCGCCGGGGCGTCGGCGACGAGTCCGAGGTCGGCCATCAGGGTCATCGGGCAGGACGGGTCGGTGTTCACGCTCACCACGTGCTCGGGCGCGCCGAGCCCGCCGACGTGCTGGGCGGCACCGGAAATGCCGAACGCCACGTATAGCTCGGGGCTGACGGCCACGCCGGTGGTGCCGATCTGCCGGTCATAGCTCATCCAGCCCGCGTCGGTCACGACCCGGGTAGCGCCGGCGCTGGCCGCGAGGGCCTCCGCCACCTGCGCCAGCAGCCGCATCGCGGCCGCGCCGTCCGCGCCAGCGGGCACCAGCCCGGCGCCGCCACCCAGAATCCGGCGAGCCTCGGCCAAGTCCACCGTGCTCGGGTCTGGCTGCAGCAGCTCGATGCTCTCGGCGTCGTGCTGGGCACCGTCCTCGGGCGCCTCCAGCGCGGTCACCTCGGCCAGCGTTACCTGCTCGGGCGGACCCCTGAAGCCCGGCCGCAGGGTCACCACCACCGGCCCGTCCACCGCCACCCGCAGCGACAGGCGATCATCGAGCCTGGTCAGCTCGACCTCGTCCGGGGCGCAGCGGACGGCGCCGGCGAGCAACGCGCGGCCCAGCGCCACGGCGAGCCGCGGCGCCAGGTCACGGCCATCGGGCGAGGCGGGCAGCAGCACCATGGGCACGCCCGACAGGACCGGCGCCAGTGCGGCGGCCACGGCGCCGGGGGCGACCGAGGACCGCTCGAGCAGCCACACCCGGCTGGCCGCGTCCAGCAGGCCGGCCGCCTCGCGGGTTCCCGATCCCAGCACGAGCGCGGCACCGCCCGCCTCGGCCACCGTCTCGTCCGCTCCGGCGGGCAGCGCGCCGTCCCGCACCAGGATGACGGCCAGAGCGGGGATATCGGCTGGCATGCTCATAGCGCCACCGCGACCCGGTGTCCCTCGATCACGGCGGCGTGCGCCCGCCGCGGCGTGACGCAGTCCCCCACGCGGTGCACCTCGAACGGCGCGGCCCGAAGCTGCCGCCACAGGGTCTCGTCCGGTGCCTGGTGGACGGCGCACACCACCCAGTCGCAGCGCCGCTCGGCGGGCTCGCCGGTCGGGTGGTGCAGCAGCGTGAGCACTACCCCGTCCGCGCCGGGCTCGCCGTCGGTACCGGCCGCGCCGAGCACCACCAGATCGGTAGCTTGCCGGATGCCCTTGGCGTGGGCGCGCACGTTGAAGGTCTCCATGTCCAAGGTGATGCCGAGGTCCTGGCCGACGACCATGCCGGCGGTGATGATCTCCACCGCGCAGCCCCGGTCGGCGAGCAGCTCGGCGACGCTGGTGGCCTGGTGGAAGCCGAGGTCATCGACCACGACGACCTGCCCGGCGGGCTCGGCGCGGCCCTCGAGCACGTCGCGGACGTCGACCACGCGCGGATGACCGCCGGCCCAGTACGGCGGCTGCGGAACCGCCCCGGTGGCCAGCACCACGGCGTCCGGCGAATCCGCGCGCACCGACTCGGCCGTGGCCTCCACGCCGGTCTTGACCTGCACGCCGTAGCGCTGACACTCGGCCGCCAGGTTGCGCACCACGTCGAGGAACTCGGCGCGGGACGGCACCGAGGCGGCGGCGGCGACCTGCCCGCCGGTGCGCGGCTCGCGCTCATACAAGGTAACCTGGTGGCCGCGCTGCGCCGCGGTGGCGGCGGCCTGCAGCCCGGCCGGGCCGCCGCCGACGACGATCACCCTCCGGCCCCGCAGCCGCGGCTCGGGAAGCCTGACCGACTCCCGGCCGGTACGGGGATTCTCGATGCAGCCCAGCCAGCGGTTCAGGCCCATCCGGCCGACGCATTCCTGGTTGCAGGACAGGCAGGTGCGGATGTGCGTGGCGTACCCCGCGCGGGCCTTGGCGGCGAAGTCCGGGTCGGCGATCTGGCCACGTACCACTCCCACCAGGTCGCAGTGTCCCTCGGCCAGCGCCCGCTCGGCCTGCACCGGGTCCTTAATCCGGCCCACCCCGATCACCGGCAGCCTGACCGCGCGCCGCAGGGCGTTGGCGATGAACAGGGCATACCCGGGCGGGATGGCCATCGACGCCTCGATCATGAACAGCGTCGCGGTGGCCACGCCGATCGAGGTGTTGATGAAATCGACCTGGCCGGTCCCCTCCACGATCCTGGCGACGTCGACGGCATCCTCGAGCGTGCTCCCGCCCTCGATCAGCTCGTCGCCGCAGATCCGCACGCCCAGCGCGCGGTCGGGCCCGATGGCCTCGCGCACGGCGTCGATGATCTCCACCAGGATCCGGGCCCGGCCCTGCAGCGTGCCGCCGTAGCTATCGGTGCGCTTGTTCGTGGCCGGCGACAGGAAGCCGCGGACGATGGAGGAGTGCGAGCACTGCAGCTCGATGCCGTCGAACCCGCCCTCCGCGCAGTGGCCCGCGACGGTGCCGTACCCGGCCACGATCTCGGCGATCTCGTGCCGTTCCACGGCCTTGGGCACCTCGCGGAACATCGGATCGGGAACCGGGCTCGGCGCCCACACCGGCAGCCGGGAGAACATCGACGAGGCCTGGCCCCCGTTGTGATTGAGCTGGGCGAAGATCGGCACGTCGTGCGCGTGCACCGCGGCGGTGATGTTCTGATAGCCGGGGATGACCGTCCGGTGGAAGCCGTGGATCAGCTTCTCGTACGGCCAGTCGGTGGGATGCGTGGAGTGCTCCTCGGTGATGATGAGCCCTACGCCGCCCGCCGCGCGGGCGGCGTAGTAGTCGGCGTGCTGCTGGCTGGGCAGGCCGTCCTGCGCGTAGTTGGTCAGGTGCGCGGAGAACACGATCCGGTTGCGGACCACCACCGGGCCGACCCGCAGCGGCGAGAACAGGTACCGGTACCGGCTGGCCGCGCTCACCGGACGCCTCCGGTCGCGGTCAGGACGGGCTGGCCGGCGGCCGGGCCGGATGGCTCACCGGCCACGCCGATGGCGACCGCCACCCGGCGCGCTTCCAGCACCGCCTCGAGCACGGTCCTGGGCGCCACGCAGTCCCCGGCCCGCGGCGTGCCTGGCCGGCGCAGGTACAGCGTCTGCTCCGGCAGCCGGTGCCCGCAGTGCACCACGAACGCGCAGTCCACCGTGCGCTGCTCACCGGTCCACCGGTCCTCGAGCAGCATATGGTCACCGGTGACCGTCCGCAGCAGGCTGCGCAGCTCGCGGGCCACGCCCGCACGCTGCAGCCGCGAGTTGGCCTCGGCCAGGTCGCCGGTGAGCGCCAGCTGGGTGCCGGCGATCTGGTCCTGGGTGACGATCGACGTGGGCCGGCCGTGCGCGGCGAGCATCTCCGCCACGCCGACCCCGATCGGGCCGCCGATGGGGTCGAATACCACGGCCCGGCCGGCCGGCAAGCGGTCCAGCGCGCCGGAGTTCACCAGGCCGACCAGGTCGGCGGCCTCCACCACACGCGCGTCGGCGGTGACGCGGTACTCGCGCGGGCCGGGAACCGAGCCGGTGGCCAGCACCACGCGGGCCCCGCTGGCCAGCGCGTCGTCTACCTCGGCCGCGGTGACCTCGTGCCGCAGCGAGACCGCCACGTCCAGCCGCCACAGTTCCCGCTGCCACCAGTTCACCGCCGCGCCCAGCCGCTGCCGTCCGTGGACCAGCGCCGCCGTGGCCAGCATGCCGCCCAGCGCCGGCCCGCGCTCCGCCAGGCGCACCAGGCTGCCGCGCAACGCCAGCACGCGGGCGGCCTCCATCCCGGCCGGGCCCCCGCCGACCACCAGCACCGAGTGCCGGGGCTGGTCCGCGCCCTCGGTGTCGGTGTCGGTGTGGGTGTCGGTGTCGTCCAGCTCGTGGCCGCTACGCGGCTCGACGATGCAGCTGATCACCGGATTCCGGTTATCCCGGACCATGCAGGCCTGGTTGCACAGCACGCAGGGGCGTACTCGGTCCGCTTCCCCGCTTCGGCACCGGGCGACGAGGTCCGGATCGGCGATCTGCGCCCTGGTCATCTCGGCCAGGTCGGCGACACCGTCGTCCAGCGCCCACTGGGCCTGCCCAGGGTCCACCACGCTGCCTTGCAGCACCACGGGCACGGCGCCATCCACCGCGGCCCGGATCTGCCGGCACAGTTCCGCGCCGGATCCTGGCGCCGTATGCAGGTCGGGGCGGGTGGCGGGCACCGAGTAGATCGAGCCGCGCACCACGACGAGGTAGTCCGCCAGCCCGGCCAGCCGCACGGCCTGCTCCGCGGCAAGTTCCGGAGTCACGCCGGCCCACGGGGCGAACTCGTCGCAGCACAGCCGCAGCCCGAGGACCCGGCCGGCGCCGACCGCGCCGCGCGCCGCGCGCAGTACCCGCTCGGTGAGCAGCAGCCGGTCCTGGCCGTAGCCGTCCCCGCGCTGGTTGGTCAGCCCCGACTGGAACTGGCGCAGCAGCGAATGCTGGCCGGCATTTATCTCGACGCCATCCAGGTCGGCCGCGGCGGCCAGGGCGGCCGCGGCGGCGAATCCGGCGACCACGGCGTCGATCTCGGTGTCGGCCATCTCCATGGGCAGTTCGCGCGAGTTCGCGTCCGGCACCCGCGACGGCGCCCACAGCGCGGACTGCGAGAACGCCGATGAGCCCTGCATCCCGGCGTGGCCTAGGCCGGCCAGCACCAGGGCGCCGTGCGGTCGGCAGGCCGTGACGACCTGCACCCAGCCCGGCCCGCACTCCGCGGCTAGCGGTGCGCGCTCGTACGGCCAGTCCGACGGGTGCACGCTCGCCGTCTCGGTGACGATGACACCGCAGCCTCCGGCGGCCCGCCGCGCGTAATAGGCGACGTGCCGGGCCGAGAGCCCCCGGTCCCGGCTGAGGTTGGTCTCATGCGGCCCGAATATCACCCGGCAGGGCGCGCGCCGCGGCCCGAGGTCGACGGGATCGGTCAGGCTCGTGCTCATGCCGTGCCTGCCAGCGGGCTCAAGTCGCACAGCTTGGCCGGGGCGCGCACCGACGGCATGCCCAGCGGCACTTCCCGGCCGCGGTGGGAGTGGTCCGTTCCTGTCCGGGGCAGGTCGCCGCCGGCGCCGGACAGCGCGGTGGCGCCATGACCTTTGACACATTCGGGATCGGGCCCGTCAAGCGGCAGGCCGGTGAAGAACTTCGCGGCCATGCAGCCGCCCTGGCAGGTGCTGTAGGCAGAGCACGAGCGGCACGCTCCGCCCGAGGTCTCGGTGCGCAGCTCGGCGAACAGCGGCGCCGAGCGCCATACCCGTGCGAACCCGCCCGGGGCGCGCACCGTGCCGGCCTTGAACGCATCATGGATGGCGAACGGGCAGGCGTAGACGTCGCCGACCGGATCGATCAGGCACACCACCCGGCCGGCCCCGCATAGGTTCAGCCCGGGCAGCGGGCTGCCGCCAAGCGCGTTGAGGTGGAAGAACGAATCACCGGTCAGCACCCGGTCGCCGTGGTCGGTCAGCCATGAGTAGATCTCTCGCTGCTGCTGATCAGTGGGGTGCAGCTCAGGCCAGACGTCAGCGCCGCGGCCCGAGGGGCGGAGCCGGGTGATCCGCAGCTGAGCGCCGAACCGGTCGGCTATGGCCGCGAAGTCGTCCAGCTGCGGCACGTTGTGCCGGGTCATCACCACGGAAATCTTGAAGCCCACCAAGCCCGCCTCGGCCAGGTTCTCCATCGCGCGCAGCGCCATGACGTAGGAGCCGTCACCGCGGACCGCGTCATTGACCTCCCGGCTCGCACCGTCCAGCGAGACCTGCACATCCACGTAGTCGGTGGCGGCCAGCCGCCGCGCGCGCTCGGCGTCGAGCCGCAGCCCGTTGGTGGAGAACTTCACGCCGACGCCGCTGGCCACCGCGTAGTCCAGCAGTTCCCAGAAGTCCGGCCGGACGGTCGGCTCGCCGCCGCCGACGTTGACGTAGAACACCTGCATGGCCCGGAGTTCGTCGATCACCGACCGCATCTCTGCCGTGGTGAGCTCGTCGGGATCACGCCGGCCCGAGGACGACAGGCAGTGCGTGCACGACAGGTTGCAGGCGTACGTCCACTCCCAGGTCAGGCATATCGGTGCGGCCAGGCCACCCTTGAACTGCTCCACCAGGGCGGGTACGCGTTCGGCCGACGCGGTCTGGCAGCTGGCGATCGTCACGCTACCTCGCTCGTGGCCGTCTGGGGAACGATCATGTCCGCCGCGGCCAGCGAGGCCAGCGCCCGAAGGTAGGCATCGCGCCGGCCCTCGGGAACGGCGGCCAGGGCATCGGATACGCAATGGTGGGAGCCGAGTCCGCACACGAGCTCGACGAGCTCCGGCGCCTTCAGGAAGGAGAGCCGGCGGTTGCCGAAGTGATACGCGAGCGCCCCGAACGGCTCGGGGCGAAGCGCCACCGCCGGGTTGAGCCCGTAGCCGCGGCCTGGGTCGAACGGAGCGGTCATCGCGATGGCTCCAGTTCTAGTAGACGCCGCACATTCCATCGATCGAAACTTCCTCGACCAGCAGTTCCTCGGTGATGCCCGGATCACCGATCTCCGGCTCCTGGCCGACGCCGGGGTCGTGGCCGACCCCGGTGGCGCGCGACGGCGCACCGGCGGGCGAGGCGTCGGCTCGGGTGTCCTGCTGCATGAGAAGCCTCCCTGGTCGACCGCGGCGGGATTCGGATGACGGTCCGCCCGTCCTCGCCTGATGCTGGTGACGGTATGGGATGGTGCGGACAGTGTCACCATGCTTCTGGCCGTCATCACCCCATCCGGATGGGTAGGGGGGGGGGGGGGGTCTCTGGGGGGGGGGGGGGGTGGGTAGGGATCCGGCAGAGGCGCCCGATGCTCGTGACCGTACGACGCGACGTCGGCTCGGTCACCATGCTTCTGGCCGTCACGGCCCCGTCCAGTTGGGCAGGTACCTGCTGCCGCCCCCTCCGTTCGGGCAGGCGCGGTGCTGTACGTCAGGGCACGAGGCGGTCGCGGTCGGGCGGAATCGGCGCGCGCGGGTTCCGTATCGCCGCGCCGCTGCTTAGCCTCACCCCAACGGTGCTCCCGCGATAGCGTCCGGCCGGCAGAAGCGGTCCTCGTACATTCGGCGCGGGAGCACGCCATACGGAGAGGAGCCCGTGCGCCATGCAGGTTGACGAACTGCTCAAGCCATTCCCGATCAAGGAGTTCCACCCGTTCCCCAGGGCGATGCTGGGCCCGGGTGCGCACGAGATGATCGGGCCGGAAGCGAAGAAGCTGGGTTTCAGGAAGATCCTGGTGATGACCACCGGCCTGCGGGGCAGCGACACCGTCCACAAGATCGTCGAGTCGCTGAAATACCACGGCCTCGAGACGGTGCTCTTCGACAAGGTCGAGTCCAATCCCAAGGACTACAACGTGATGGACGCCGTAGCGCTGTACCAGGAGACCAAGTGCGACTCGTTCGTCTCGATCGGCGGCGGCTCGGCGCACGATGCCTGCAAGGGAGCCCGGATCTCGGTGGCGCACGACGGCCGCAGCGTCAACGAGTTCGAGGGCTTCAACAAGTCAGAGAACCCGAAGAATCCGCCGCATATCGCCGTCTCCACGACGGCCGGCACCGGTTCGGAGACCTCCTGGGCCTATGTCATCACCGACACCACCACTGACCCGGATCAGCCGCACAAGTACGTGGCGT
Organism: uncultured Actinomycetes bacterium; assembly: GCA_963742795.1. Lineage (GTDB taxonomy): Bacteria > Actinomycetota > Actinomycetes > Streptosporangiales > Streptosporangiaceae > Palsa-504. Next base: position 255,890 of record CAVUNL010000026.1, on the reverse strand, counting down.
TCGATGACGCCTGCGTGACCAGCCTGGCCATCGACGACCCCGTGCTGTACTACGACTGCCCGCTTGACTACACCGCCCAATGCGGCTTCGACGTGCTCGCGCACGCCTCCGAGCCGTACGTGTCCCGGCTGAACTTCCCGCCGTCGCTAGGCAACGCGCTGTACGCCATCAAGCTGACCTCGGAGAGCCTCCGCGCCGCGGTATGGAACGGCCAGGACCTGCCCGGCCGCGAGGGCATGATGTACGCCCAGTACATCGCCGCGCAGGCGTTCAACTCCGGCGGGCTCGGGATCATCCACTCCATCTCGCACGCGGTCAGCGCCTTCTACGACACCCACCATGGTCTGAACAACGCGATCGCGCTGCCGCGGGTGTGGGCGTTCAACATGCCGGTGGCCTACCAGCGTTTCGCCGACATCGCCGATCAGATGGGCGTGGACACACACGGCCTGACCGCCGTACAGGCCGCCGAGGCAGCACTGGACGCAGCCATCCGGCTGCTGCGGGACGTGGGCATCCCGGAGAAATTCACCGACGTGACCCAGGACAGCTATTCCAAGAATCGACTCGGCCAGGGACCGACAAAGTACTACGAGAACGCCAAGACGATCACCGGTGACGCGGCCGACGTCGACCGGATCACCAATCACGTGCTCGGCGACGCCTGTACGCCCGGCAACGCCAAGGAGTGCACGTTCGAGACGGTCCGCCCGGTGGTCGATCACTGCCTCAACGGTGACCTCAACGACCTGCTCAGCTGACCGCCCGCAGCGGTCCGATACCCCGCGCCCGGACGAACCGGAGGACACGTGCCCACGTCGGCAGACGACCTCAGTCCCTTTCTGTCGATCGACGACGTCGTCAGCCGGTTCGCCGCGGCCGGATACATCACCGACCGGCGGCTGGCCACCACCATCTACCTGGTGACCCGGCTGAACAAGCCGGTCTTGCTGGAGGGGCCGGCCGGCGTCGGCAAGACCGAGCTCGCCAAGACACTGGCCGCGGTGACCGGCCGCCGGCTGCTCCGCCTGCAGTGTTACGAAGGACAGGACGAGACCCGGGCGTTGTATGAGTGGGATTACGGCAAGCAGTTGCTGTACACCCAGATGCTGCGCGAGAAGATCAACGACATCATCGCCGATGCTCCGGATATCCCGGCGGCGGTCGCGCGGATCGAGGCCCATGACGGCGTGTTCTTCTCCGACCACTTCCTGGTCGCCCGCCCGCTACTGGACGCGATCCGCGGCGAGCAGCCGGCCGTGCTGCTGATCGACGAGGTGGACCGGGCCGACGAGGCCCTGGAGGCGGTGTTCCTGGAATGCCTCGGCGAGTATCAGGTATCCGTGCCGGAGATCGGCACCTACACGGCGAAGGTCCCCCCGTATGTGGTGCTCACCTCGAACAACACGCGGGACCTGTCAGCCGCGCTGAAGCGCCGCTGCCTGCACCTGTTTCTCGACTACCCGGACGCGGAGCGGGAGCTTGAGATCGTGCGCTCCAAGCAGACCGGGCTGCCAGAGGCTGCCGCCCGGCAGCTAGTGCAGGTGGTGCGCGGGCTGCGGCAACTGCCCCTGCGCAAGAGCCCCAGCATCTCCGAGACGATCGACTGGGCGCGCACGCTGACCGTACTCGGCGTCGACGAGCTCGACGCTGGCGTGCTGGCCGATACAGCCAACATCGTGCTGAAGTATGAGCGGGACATGCAGCGTGCCGTGGAGGCGATGCCCCGCTTGGTCGACCCCAACCGCGAACTGCCCGACGCCGGCCATGCCCACGGGCATCGCGATCCGCACAGAGATAGCGAAGGTCACGGGCACGAGCATGGTCATGGCAGGGATCGGGGGCCCGATCACAGGCACGCCGACGGCAACGGGCACGGCGAGGGCCAAAGCCGTGCTGACGCAAACCGCTTGGACGGCCAGGCCGACGGCAGGGACGTCCGAGCGGGCATGGACCGGCCGGGCCGGCACGATGAGGGGTATTACGGCGCTCCGGGCCCCGGTCCGACCAGCCGAACCGCGCTCGGACAGAGCCAGGGCAGCCGGTCGTTCGCAGCGCTCACGCGCCGACGGCCTAGCTGAGGGGAGCTGGGGGTGGAAGGCAGCCTGCACCGGTTCGTCCGCTTGCTGAGGCTGTTCGGCGTGCGCGTGTCGGTCGCCGAGGCTGCCGACGCCATGCTGGCCGCCGCGCAGCCCGGCGTGCTCGCTGACCGGCAGACGCTGCGCGCGGCGCTGCGCGTGACGCTGATTAAGGACCGGCGCGACGACGAGCTGTTCGATGAGCTGTTCACCGCGTTCTTCTCGCTCCGCCCGATAGCTGATCCGGCGGGTGAGCACGGTCATAGCCATGCTCACGACGACCTGGCCGACACGGGCGAGCTGGAGTCGTTCACCGTTTCCGAAGAGCCATCGGAGCTCCCTCAGCAGGGGCATAGCCATGGCAAGCCGGCGGACATAAGGGATTACTTCCGCCCGGAGGATCTCGCCCAGCAATACAACCTGCACCAGGAAGCGAACAAGATCGACCTGGCGTCGGTGACGGACGAGATCGTGCTGTCCAAGGAGGGCGTGGACAGCGCGAGGGACGCGGGAGCGTCGGTGCAGCTGGAAACCGACCGGCTGCACAACCCCGGCCTGCCGGGCCAGCTCGCTCCGGCAACCGGACACCGGGTCGATACCGCATTGACGGTGGCACAGCAGGAGGTGCTTCTCGGCTGGCTGGAGAAAGCCGACGCGGATCTGGACGAGCAGGCCCTAGCGATGCTGCGGCGGCAGCTGACAGGCATCATCGCGGACCTGCCCGAGCTGCTGCGACGTTATCTGGACAAGATCGGCGACGCTGTGGTGGAGGCCAGAGTCGCCAAAGGCGGGCGGACCGAGACGGTCGACGAGCAGGAGCGGGCCGAGCTGGAGGAGGCGCTGCGCCGACTGGCCCACCAGCTCCGGGGTGCCCGGACCAGCAGGCAGCGCAACACACCGCGCGGCCGCGTCAACCCTGGCCGGACCATGCGCAAGAACATGCGTTATGAAGGCATCCCGTTCCAGCCGGTCACCACCAGCCGTATCGCTGACAAGCCCCGGCTGCTGCTGCTGACCGATGTTTCCCTGTCGGTGCGCGCGACCGCGCGGTTCACGCTGCACCTGGTCTACGGCATGCAGTCGCTGTTCACGCAGACCCGCTCGTTCGCTTTCGTCGACGCGCCGGTCGAGATCACCGGGCTGTTCGCCGAGCACCCGCTGGAACGGGCGCTCGGCCTGGTGTTCGACGGGCTGCCCGCCGGCGGCCTGCTTGACGTCGACGCCAGCTCCGACTACGGCGCGACGTTCACCCAGTTGCTGTCGGAGCACTCAGCGGCGCTCGACCGCCGCACGACGCTGATCGTCCTCGGCGACGGGCGGGGCAACGGCAACGACGCCCGGCTGGACGCCTTCCAGGAAATCGCCCGGAGGGTTCGCGAGACCATCTGGCTGACCCCGGAATCCCGGTACTCCTGGGGGCTCGGGACGTGCGACCTGCCACGCTACGCGGAGTTCTGCGACCGGGTTCAGGTGGTCTCCGATCTGGCCGGGCTGCAGCGCGCGGCCCAGCAGATATCGGCGGAGGCGACCGGACGGTGAGCGAGCAGAACCTGATCCCCCCGCTTCCGCAGACCATCGACCCGCTGGGACCGGGCCAGCACGGCCGCTATGACGATTACCTCGTCAGCGTCCTGCACGCCGAGCCGCCGTGCGGCCGCGGCGCGGACCCCGATCCCGTGGTTCGCACCGACCACTTCTGCCTGACCGAGCGCGGCGGCCGGATCGAAGTGACCCACTGGCTGTACCCCGACCAGCTCGACAACGACCTGGCCGGGATGCTGGCCAAAGAGCTGTTCGCGCCGGGCTGGCTGTCCGGGGTGGAGACCTTCGAGCGGGTGTTCACTGGCGTCGTGCGGTCCTGCGTTGATGACCCGCTGCTGGCCTGGGGAACGTTCTACGGCAATACCCTAGCCCGAGTCCGCCAGTACTGGCAGACGCCGGCCGCGCCGAACGACCACGAGCACACGACGATCAGCGAGCTGGCCCCCGTGTACGCGCACGCACTGCAGCTCATCCCGGCGGGCCAGGTGCTCGACATCGGCTCCTGCTTCGGCTTCCTCCCGCTGCTGCTGGCCGAGCGGCCGGCGACTACGGTAACCGCCTCCGACCTGTCCGGCGGCGCCATGCGCCTGCTGACGGCCGTGGCCGCCGCGCGCGGACTGCAAGTGAGCACCCTGGTGTGCGATGCCGCGCGGATCCCGGTGCCAGACGGCTGGGCCGAGACGGTCAGCGTCATCCACCTGCTGGAGCACGTGAGCCCCGATCATGGCCTCGCCGTAATCCGCGAGGCCCTGCGTGTCGCTCGCCATCTGGTCGTGGTCGGCGTGCCGTTCGAGGACGAACCCACCGCCGCCTACGGCCATGTCCGCGTCCATGACCTGCGCCAGCTCGGTGAGCTGGGCGAGCGCGCCGGCCATCGCTATTCGGTGCACGAGCATCACGGAGGCTGGCTGGTGCTCACCGCCGGCTGAGGCAGCGGCATGTGCGCTCAGGTAGACGTCAGGTCCACGCCGGTCTTGGTGGCGTTGTAGACCGCCTCGGCGCGACTGGTCGCGTCGAGCTTGCGCATGATATTGCGGATGTGAAATTTCACCGTGGTCTCCGACAGGTACAGGCGCGCGCTGATGCCCCGGTTGCTCAGGCCGCGTGCGACCAGCCGCAGCACGCTCAGCTCGCGGTCGGTGAGCGCTGTTCGTGGCTGAGGGGCGTGGATCGACCGCATCATGGCGGCCGCCGCGCGGGGGTCGAACGCGCTCCCGTTCCTGGCGGCCAGGCGGATCGCGCCCACGAGTTCCACGGTGTCGACGTCCTTGACCACATAGCCGCATGCCCCGTGCTGAATGGCGCTCACTACCAGCACGTCGTCCGCAAAGGTGGAGAGCACGAGGACCCGCAGCCCCGAATACCGCTTGGTCAGCTCAGCGCACAGGCTCAGCCCGTCGTGGTCCGATGCGGGGGAAAGCATCATGTCCAGCAGCACGATGGTCGGGCGAGCCCGCTCCACGACGACCAGTGCCTCTCCGGGCGAGCCACAGTCACCGACCACCTGCAGATCGCGTTCGCGCTCCAGCAGCGAGCGCAGGCCCTGCCGGACAATCGCGTGATCGTCAACGAGCACGATCGTGACTGGAGCCCCGGCGTCCGGCTGCGGCCCACCGGGCCGTATCCCGGGCGTCACCACCGCCTCCCTTGGCCGGCCTGCCGTCGAAGCGAATAGGCGGTAGCCGGAAGCCAGTGATCCCGATGCGATGGTCATGACATTCCTCCGGGATCGCGGCTACTGCATTGCCCTCAAGCGATCAGCATTACTGCGAACGTCATCAGCTGACCATGGACCTCGGCCACCTCCCGGCAGGCCTTTAGTCCCTAGCTGATGATTCCCGGAGGGGCGTCGGACGGCCGCCTGCTGCCGGACACCATGCGCGCGGGTAGGGGCAGGGGAATGCCCAGCCGCACAAGCACGCCACCTGCCCGAGAGCGACGAATGGACAGCATTCCGCCCAGGTTATCCGTCATGTCCCGCATGTTCGCCAGTCCACGGTGCAGCCCGGACAGGTCTCCCCCGCTGGCCACCCGTAGCGCGCGGCGCAGCTGTGCCGGATCGCCGGTCCCGTTGTCGGACACACTGATGATCACCGCATCGGCCAGGTAACGCAGCCGAATCAGGGCGCGCGTGGCCTTGCCGTGCGCCACGGCGTTGAACAACGCCTCCCCGGTCCACCGCAGCATCAACTGCTCGCCTTCGGCAGGCAGCGGGACCGGGCGTCCTTCCAGCACTACTTTCACGGAGAGGCCTGCAGGCTGGTGCACCGTGGATAGGCGCCGCATCATCACCGGCAGCGGACCCGGTGCCTCGTCGGCGATATGGTGCAGCGAGTAGATCGCGGCACGCAGTTGCTCGGCCGCGTGCCGGGTGAGGTCCTTGGCCGGCGACAGCCGCCCGGCAATCTGTCCGGCCCGCCCTCCCAGGCTTTCCAGCTCAGCCCGGCAGACCTCGATGGTCATGCCGATGGACAGCACGGACTGAGTCACGCTGTCGTGCAGCTCCCGCGCGATACGGTGCCGCTCGTCGTCCAGCGCCTGTCGCTGCATGGCCGCTACGAGCTGCCGCTGCGTCTCGGCCAGTTCGGCGCTGCGGGCGGCCAGGTCCCGGGCGTGCCTCGTCGTCGCCTCGTAGAGCTGGTCGCTGCGGCCCCGCAACTGGGTAGTCGCGTGGAACAAGAATGAGTTGTGCAGCGCCACGGCGGCCTGATTGGCCAGCACTCTCAAGATGGCGCGATCGGTGGCCGCCATCTCCAGCCCGGCGCCCGGCCGCGCCGCGATCCCGCCGACCGGTTCGTCATCTAGGGTCATCGATACGCGAACCCAGCCCTGGCCGCTGTCCGGCGACTCGACCTCCCACGGGCGGCCGCGCAGCACGGCCAGGTGCTCTCGTACGTCGGCAGGCAGGCTGCTCTCGTCGTCGATCAGCTCGCCGTCAGCCACCGCCATGAACCTAGGGCGCGCGGCAGGCAGTACCCCGTCGGCCACGGCGAACAGCAGCCAGTCGGCCTGCAGGTGCGCCGTCGCCGTGCGCACCACCCACTCGACCAGCGTGCGGGGACCGCGCGCGGTGCGTACCAAGGCACGCGAGATGCCGTCCAGCGCCTCCACGGCCTGCTCGAGGCGCTCGGCGGAGCGGACGTATTCGGGATAATACGAGCGCTTGCCGGAGCGCAAGCCGGTCAGGATCTCCAGGTCGCCGTCCGGACGATCATCGCGTCCTGATCCGGTCATCGGCGGCCGCGTCACAACGCCGCCCGGAACAACGCCTCGATGTCCCGCGCGTCCGCCGGCCTGGGATTGGTGGCCAGGCAGGCGTCCTTAAGCGTAAGCCTGGCCAGCTGGGGCACGAGGTCGTCGGTGACGCCGAGCTCGGCCAGTCCCTTGGGCACGCCCACTTCATCGGCCAGCTTGCGCACTGCCTCGGCGAGCAGCACGGCCACCTCGGCGGCCGGCACGCCCTCGGTGCGGATGCCGCCTGCTGCGGCCAGCGGCACGAACCGCCCCGGCGAGACCTCGGCGTTGAACATGATGACGTGGGGTAGCAGAATGGCGTTCACCACGCCGTGCGGGGCATCCAACTGACCGCCGACCTGATGGCTCATCGCGTGCGTGGCCCCCAGGATGGCATTGGTGAACGCCATCCCGGCTTCCAGCGCCCCCTGCGCCATGGCCACACGCGAGGCAGCCTCGCTCGGCCTGAGCTGGCTGCGCAGCAGGTGGCGGGTGATCAGCGCGACGGAATACAGCGCATGCCGGTCAGTGAGCGGGTTGTGCGCACGGGACACGAACGCCTCGATCCCGTGCGTCAGTGCATCCAGCCCGGTGGAGGCGTTGAGCCAGTCCGGCATGGTAGTGAGCAGGCGCGGGTCGATCACGGAGATCTCCGGCACCAGTGTCCGGCTGATGATGGTGATCTTGTTGCGGGCCGCCGTGTCGGTCACGATGGCGAACTGCGACACATCCGCGCCCGTGCCCGAGGTGGACGGCACCATCACGGTGGGCGGGATCGGGCCCACGACCTTGTCCACGCCCTCGTAGGCGAGGATCCGGCCGCCGTTGCCGGACAGGATCGCCACGCCCTTCGCCGCGTCGATGCACGAGCCGCCGCCCAGTCCGATGATCACATCGCTGCCGCTCTCGGCGTACCTGGAGAAGGCGGCTTCGATCTCGTGATCCTTGGGATTGGGAGTCACGTCATGCCACAGTGCCGGGTACAACTCGCTCTGCCGCAGGCAGGCCACGGCCTCATCCACCCAGCCCGCCTCGATCAGCCCAGGGTCGGTGACCAGGAACGGCCGGCGCGCGCCGAGCCGCGCCGTGCAGTGACCGAGTTCAGCCAGCGCACCAGGCCCGAAGACGATCTCCGGGGCATGAAATTTCGCGAGCCGGCCGGGAGTGTGGGCACGAAACTCCCCGCCCCGTCGCGGGCCGGCCAGCCGGGTGCCCTGCTCGCGGTTCCAGTCCGCACCGGGCCAGTCGCTCTCGAACATCGCGAGGTTCTCCGGTGGAATGGGCATAAAAGGTCCTGTCACGCGAGCTATGACCCACACTACGCCGCTATGAAGAGTCTGTAACATCGGCATTTCTAAACCGCTGCCAAGGGACGACCGGGTAGTCACGCTGCCGTCCTCCTGGACGCAGGGCCCGTCCGATCGGGCAGGTGTCGTGAAGCCTCACATGCTGGACCATGAGCACTAACAGATGCGCCCTGGCCGGCGGGCCGAGGCGCGGCAGGCTGGCCGCGACCGCGTGGCTGCCGGCGGCAGTGGGAGATGAGCATCATGACAGTGACCCTGGATCGGAGCGTCGAGGAGTTCATCGGCGCGCCACGTCAGCTATTCATCAACGGGCAGTGGGCCGCCGCGGCGTCGGGCAAGACGTTCGAGACCCCCAATCCGGCGACAGGCGAGACCCTCGCTCAGGTTGCCGAAGGGGAAGCCGAGGACATCGACCGGGCCGTGAAGGCCGCGCGCCGAGCGTTCGAGGAAGGCCCGTGGAGCAGGATGACCCCGTCCGAGCGGGGCCGCATCATCTGGCGGATCGGTGATCTCATCCTCGAGCACCTGGACGAGCTTGCCCAGCTCGAGTCGCTGGACAACGGGAAGCCCTTCGTGGTGGCGCGGGCAGCTGACGTGCCGCTGTCTGCCGACATGTTCCACTACATGGCCGGCTGGGCCACCAAGATCGAAGGCGACACGATCAGCATCTCGGTGCCGTACATGCCAGGCGCTAACTTCCACTCCTATACGCTGCGCGAGCCGGTCGGCGTGGTCGGGCAGATCGTCCCCTGGAACTTCCCGCTACTGATGGCCGCGTGGAAGATCGCCCCGGCACTGGCCACAGGTAACACTGTGGTGCTCAAGCCCGCCGAGCAGACCCCGCTGACCGCGCTGCGGCTAGCCGGGCTCATCGCCGAGGCCGGGATCCCCGACGGAGTGGTGAACGTGGTGCCGGGCTTCGGCGAGACCGCGGGCGCAGCCCTGGCGTCACACCACGACGTCGACAAGATCGCCTTTACCGGCTCCACCGAGGTAGGCAAGCTGATCGCCAATGCGGCGACGGGGAACCTGAAGAAGGTGAGCCTGGAGCTCGGCGGCAAGAGCCCCAACGTCGTCTTCGATGATGCCGACGACAGCGCGATCGCCGGCGCCGCCGGCGCGATCTTCTTCAACCACGGGCAGTGCTGCGTCGCCGGGTCGCGCCTGTACGTCCAGGAAGGCCGTTTCGATGAGGTGGTCGATGGCGTCGCCGCGATCGCCAAGTCCATCAAGCTCGGCCCTGGCATGGAGCAAGACACGCAGATGGGCCCGCTCGTCTCCGACGAGCAACTGCGCCGCGTGACCGGCCTTGTCGACTCCGGCATAGCCGAAGGCGCCACCGCCCTGTCCGGCGGCGCGCGCCACGGCAATCGCGGCTACTTCGTCGAGCCCACCGTGCTCACCAATACGCACCCGGAGATGACGGTCGTGCGCCAGGAGATCTTCGGGCCGGTGGTGGTCGCTGCTCCGTTCAGCGACCTGGACGAGGTCGCCGCCGCAGCCAACGACACCCCCTACGGCCTCGGCGCGGGCATCTGGACCAAGGACATCTCCAAGGCACACGCGCTGGCCAAGAAGATCAGAGCCGGCAGCATTTATATCAATTGCTACAACGTGTTCGACGCGGCGCTTCCGTTCGGCGGGTACAAGCAGTCTGGCTGGGGACGTGAGATGGGCCACGAGGTCCTCGAGGCCTATACGGAGGTCAAGGCCGTCACCACCCTGCTGTAACACGGCTGGCTTCGGGTTTGAGTCACTCCCTGAGCCCCTGGGCGCAGTTCCGCGTGGGTGCGGCCCTGCTGTGGAAGGAACGAGAGGCGAGACAATGGCAGGAGGCCAGGATCCTCCGGGTACGCAGGCCGAAACGTCCGAGGCGCAGATTGCGGTGCACTGGCGTGAGGAGGAGTATTACCCGCCGCCGGCCGGTTTCGTCGCGCAGGCCAACGCGAATGACCCGGCCATCCGGGAGCGGTTCACCGAGGACAAGTTCCCGGAGTGTTACCGGGAATACGCGGACCTGCTGTCCTGGGACCAGACGTGGCATACCACGCTGGATACGAGCACCGCGCCGTTCTACAAGTGGTTCGTCGGCGGTCGGCTGAACGCCTCGTACAACTGCGTGGACCGGCACGCGGCGGCCGACCCGGACAAGACGGCGATCTTGTTCGTAGGCGAGCTCGAGACCGACGAACCGGTGCACGTGAGCTACGGGGAGCTGCTGCGGCAGGTGAATGAGTTCGCGGCGCTGCTGCGGGACTTCTGCGGCCTGAAGGCCGGGGACCGGGTGACCTTGCACATGCCGATGGTCGCCGAACTGCCGGTCACCATGCTGGCCTGTGCCCGGCTGGGCGTGATCCATTCGGAGGTGTTCGGCGGGTTCAGCGGCACGGCCTGCGGCAGCCGGATCGCTGATTCGGGCAGCCGGGTGCTGATCACGATGGACGGGTACTACCGGGCCGGGCAGATGACCGATCACAAGGTCAAGGCCGATGAGGCCCTCGATGTGGCGGCCAAGGAAGGCCAGGACGTGGACCAGGTGCTGGTCTGGCGGCGCCGTCCCGGGGAGTACGCCTCGCAGACCCCGATGGCCGAGGGCCGGGATTTCTTCGTCGATGAGGTGCTCACGCGGTATGCCGGGCAGGCGGTGGAGCCGGTGTCGATGCCGGCCGAGGCGCCGCTGTTCTTGATGTACACCAGCGGGACCACCGGCCGGCCGAAGGGCTGCCAGCATTCCACTGGCGGGTACCTGGCGTACGTGACCGGGACGTCGAAGTACTACCAGGACATCCACCCGGGCGACGTGTACTGGTGCATGGCCGACATCGGCTGGATCACCGGCCACTCCTACATCGTGTACGGGCCGCTGGCGCTGGGCACCACCACGGTGATCTACGAGGGGGTGCCAAACTACCCCGACGGCGGCCGGCCGTGGCGGATCGCGGAGAAGCTCGGGGTGAACATCTTCCACACCTCCCCCACCGCGATCCGGATGCTGCGCAAGGTCGGCCCGGATGAGCCGGCCAAGTACCACTACCGGTTCAAGAACATGACCACGGTCGGCGAGCCGATCGAGCCGGAGGTGTGGCGGTGGTATTACACCGCGGTCGGCAAGGGCGAGGCGGCCATCACCGACACCTGGTGGCAGACCGAGAACGGCGGGTTCCTGGGCAGCACCCTGCCCGGCCTGGAGCCGATGAAGCCAGGCAGCTGCGGCCCCGGCGTGCTCGGCATCTACCCGGTCATCTACGACGAGAACGGCACCGAGGTGCCCGCGGGCAAGGCCGGCAACATCTGCATCCGCAACCCCTGGCCGGGCATCTTCCAGACCGTGTGGGGTGACCCGGACCGGTTCGTGTCGACCTATTTCCGCAAGTACAACACCAACCCGGACAGCACGGACTGGCGTGACTGGCCGTACTTCACCAACGACGGCGCCGTCCAGTCCGCCGACGGGTACATCCGGATCCTGGGCCGGGTCGACGACGTGATCAACGTGGCCGGGCACCGGCTGGGCACCAAGGAGATCGAATCGGCCGTGCTCACCGTACCCGAGGTCGCCGAGGCCGCCGCGGTCCCCGTCATCGACGACATCCGCGGCCGGGTCGTCGAGGTGTACGTCTCCCTCAAACCCGGCTCCGAGGCCAGCGATGAGCTGGCGGCCAAGGTCAGCAAGACGATCGAGACCGTGATCGGCAAGATCGCCCGGCCCAAGAACGTCTGGATCGTCCCCGACATGCCCAAAACCCGGTCCGGCAAGATCATGCGCCGGGTCATCGCCTCGGTCTCCAACTTCGCCGACGTCGGCGACGTCACCACCCTGGCCAACCCCGAGATCGTCGAGTCGATCCGGCACCAGGTACAGGCGGCGAAGCTCGCCCACGGCGAGGCGCCGCGCCAGCTCACCGAAACCGAAGAGGCCGAGATCAAGGCCTTCGGCGCCGAGTAGCAGGCGCGGGCCGGAGAGGAGCCGGCGGACCAGCGGCCGCGAATGGGTCAGTGAGGAGATGAGCATGCGGGTATTGATGGTCGCGCCTCCAGGCGCGGGAAAGGGAACTCAGGGCGCACTGATCGCCACGCACTTCGGCATGCCCCACATCTCGACCGGTGAACTGCTGCGCGATCACGTAGCGCGACAGACCGCTCTCGGCCAAGCCGTGCGGGAAAACCTAGAGCGCGGCGAACTCGTGCCGGACCAGATCGTGCTCGACATGCTGCGGGAGGCGATGATCGCCGCCAAGGCGGCCGGCGGCGGGTTCGTCCTGGACGGAATCCCGCGCAACATGCCGCAGGCCCGCGCGGCCTATCAGATGGGCTGCGAACTTGACATGACCGCGGATGTGGCGCTGCACCTGCAAGCCGACGACGGGGAGCTCGTGCGTCGATTGCTCGCGAGGGCCGCGCTCGAGCGCCGCTCCGACGACACCGCGGACATCATTGCCCAACGCCTTGCCCTCTACTATGAAGTGACATCCCCCATCGTCTCGTGGTACCGCGACCGCGGAATCCTGGTTTCCGTGGATGCGATGCGCTCCGCACAAGAGGTCGGGCGGGAAATCCTGGCCGCCCTCGAAGCGATGCGTCCGCTCCTGGACTACGTGCCCGCGCAGGCTCGGCTCGCCGTTGACCTCACCGGTCTGGGGGAGGCGTTCGGCGCGACCGGCTCCCCGGCCGGCACATCCGGCTGAACCGGGCGGGACCAGCCGGACGGCGAGAGACGGCGACGGGAGCACGCACCAGCGCTCGTTCGGGATAATGCCTTTTGATCGTGACGGGCTGACGGGTGTGAGGCGATGTACCGGCTCCTTTACCGGGTGGTGCTGCGGCGGCTGCCAGCCGAGACGGCGCACCGGGCGGGGCTGGTGCTGATCCGGGCGGCCGGGGTCCCCGGCGTGGCGCAGGCGCTTCGGCGGTGGCTGGGGCCGCGGGATCCGGTGCTGCGGGTGCGCGCGCTGGGACTGGAGTTTCCCGGGCCGCTCGGGCTGGCGGCCGGGTTCGACAAGGACGCCCGCGCCACGGCCGGGCTCGGCGCGCTGGGGTTCGGGTTCGTCGAGGTCGGCACCGTGACGGCGCGGCCCCAGCCGGGGAGCCCGCGACCGCGGATGTTCCGGCTGCCGGCCGACCGCGCGCTGGTCAACCGGATGGGGTTCAACAACGACGGGGCCGCAGCGGCGGCCGCCCGGCTGCGGCGGCGGCCGCGAGGCGGGCCGGTCGTGGGGGTCAACATCGGCAAGACCCGGGCGGTGCCCGATCAGCAGGCGGCCGCGGATTATGCGGCCAGCGCCCGGGCGGTGGCGGACGTGGCCGACTACGTGGTGGTCAACGTCAGCTCGCCGAATACGCCCGGGCTGCGCGACCTGCAGGCCGCGGACCGGCTCCGGCCGGTGCTGGTCGCGGTGCGCGAGGCGCTGGACGCGGCAGCGGGATCCCGGCGGGTCCCGCTGCTGGTCAAGATCGCGCCGGACCTGGCCGAACCGGACGTCGACGCGGTCGCGGACCTGGCCGTCGAGCTGGGGCTGGACGGGATCATCGCGACCAACACCACCCTGTCCCGCGACGGGCTGGCCAGTTCCCCGGCCGAGGTGACCGCGGCCGGGGCGGGGGGCCTGTCCGGGCCGCCGCTGCGCGCTCCGGCGCTGGCCGTGCTGCGGCGGCTGCGAGAACGGGCCGGGGACCGGCTGGTGCTGATCGCGGCGGGCGGGATCGAGACCGCGGACGACGCGTGGGAGCGGCTGGCGGCCGGGGCCACGCTGGTGCAGGCCTACACCGGGTTCATCTACGGGGGGCCGCTGTGGCCGCGGCGCATGCACGCCGGGCTGGCCCGCCGGGCCCGGGCCGCCAGCTGAGGGGCTCTAGCTGAGCGGGGGGTCGAGCAGGCGCAGGGTGGCCCGGTCGGCGTCGAGTTCGGCGGCGATGCCGAGCGGGAAGGTCTGGAACGGCCCGCCGTGCCCGACGTTGGCCCAGGCGAGCATCGGGACGGCGAGCGGGCCGAGGCGTTCGGCCAGGATGTCCTGGATCAGTTCGGGAGGCTCGCAGCCGGTGAACGTGCCCGTTACGATGCCGGCGACCCCGTCGAGGTAGCCGGACCGGCGCAGTTGGGTGAGCATCCGGTCGACGCGGTACGGCTCCTCGCCGACGTCCTCAAGCAGGAGGATGCCGCCGCGGGCCGGACGAGACGTACCGGTGCCGAGCGAGGACGTGAGCAGGCTCAGCGTGCCGCCCGTGGTGACCCCGCGGGCCACGCCCGGCACCACGGTGACCGCCTGCGGGTACCGGATGGTCATGGCCTGATCCGGGCGCATCAGCGTGCGCAGCAGCGAGCCGAACGAGTAGTGCGCCGCGCCGCCGCGGATAGCGGCCATCGGGCTGAACAGCGACGCCCAGCCGAACCTGACCGCGACCGCCTCGAGCACCGCGGTCACGTCGGAGTACCCGGCCAGCACCTTAGGCGGCAGGCCGGCTTCGGGACCCAGACCGTCCCAGTCCATCGCCTCCAGCGTGCGCTGCGCGCCGTAGCCGCCGCGAGCGAACAGGATCCCGGCGATGCCCGGTTCGGTGAGCGCGGCGCGCAGATCCCTGGCGCGCATGGCGTCGTCGCCGGCCAGGTAGGGCCGCATGGTGCCGGGGTCTGTCAGCGACGGGTAGGCGACCGGGTCGAGCCCGGCGAACCGCAGCGCGTCGAGCCCGGCGGCCAGCGGCTCGGGGTCCACCGGGCCGCTGACGCACAGCACCGCCAGCCGGTCCCCCGGGCGCAGCGCGCGGGGACGGGCCAGCGAGCGGCCCGGTGAGTGAGACTGCTCCAGATCGGTCACGAGGTATCGCTAGACCGCGGCGCTTGCCGTGGCGGGCGCGCCCAGCCAGCTGACGTCCAGTTCTTGGTACGGGGACCGGCAGGGGTGGCCGGCCGCGAGCCACAGCCGCCGGGCGTTCAGGTCCATCAGGACCGAAGCGATGGTGGCGCCCTGCTCGAGCGGGTGGTCGTGCGGATCGGGGTGAGAGCAGATGCTGTGCGGATAGTCGGCATGATCGGCGAGTAGCACGCGGAGGTCGCCGAGCGTGGCGGACCCGGTCGCGCCGGCCCGGAGCCGTTGCAGGCGGACCGCGCTGTCCGGCATGGCCCACAGCGACACGTCGACCGGGTGCAAGCGCGGCGACAGGAAGTGGTTGGTGTGCAGGAGCAGGCCCTGATCGGGGAACTGCGGGTACAGCCGGGTGAAGTCGCCCGGCGCGGCCTCCACGTCGAGCGCGGCGCCGCTGGCGTGGGCGATCAGGTAGTTGGCCGACGAGGACCGCGTCCCGGCCTGGAGAACCTTGAGCGCTTCGGTGACGGTCGCGCAGTCCAGGATGGCCCGCAGCAGCACGTGGTACGGAAGCGCGGACGCGCCCAGGTCGGCGTCGGTAACCAGGGCGTTGGTGACCAGCCCCAGGCCCGCGGCGTTCAGCCCGGCCTTGGCCAGCAGGCCCGCCTCGACCACGGTGACGAAGGCCGGGCCGTCGTCCGGCCTGGCCTCCAGCACGACCAGCGTCTGGGCCGAGTGGAGCAGCCAGTCCCAGTTCTGGCCGAGGAGCGTCGCGGCCGCGGGCGTCTCCCGGGCCGGGACCACGGCGAGGGCGCTGCACTCGGCGGGCAGCGGCCGGAAGCTGGCAGAGACGCGGGCGGCGAGGGGGGCCTGGCGGGCCTTGGCCGCGTACATCACCTCGGTCCGCACGTTGATGGCTAGTACGTCGGCCAGGTCGAGCCCGGCACCGTCGGCGATGCCGCGCATCTCGTCCAGGTAGGCCGGACGGAAGGCGGCGATGGGCGCCTCGAACCTGGCCGCCGCCCGGCGGACCTCCGGCCAGTCCCACCCCGCGTAGTGCGCGAAGACGCGCTGGTAGGCCTGCACGGACAGGCGGACCCGGTCCCGGGCCTGCGTGCCGTACTGCCGGCCGCGCTCGTAGGCTGTTCCCGCAACGCGTATTCGCAGTGTCATAGATTTCAAGCTTGCCGTAGGCCCACGGTGGCCGCAGAAGCGGGTGGCTGCCGCGGCCACCGTGCTGGCTCATCCCTTCAGCGGCCCGGTTACGCGGGCAGGATCGTCACCGGGACCTTCGCGTGCTGGACCACGTTGGCACTGACCGATCCCAGCAGCAGGCGCGAAAACCCGCCCCCGCCGCGAGAGCCCAGCACGATCATGTCGGCGTCGGCGCCCTCGGCGAGGATCGCCTCGTCCGGCCTGGCCTCCATCGCCTTGACCGTGACCGATGTCGGGCGGGCGTCGCCGAGCCCGGCCAACACCTTGTCGGCTTCCGCCTGAGCTGCCTGACGTCCCTTCTCGACCAGATCTTCGTCGCCCGCGTAACGCAGGGTGCCACCCCAGAAACCTGCCACCGCCTGGTGTACGGTGAGCACAGTAAGCGACGTATGACGGAGCGCCGCTTCTTTCGCGGCCCATTCGAGGACACGCTCCGAATGGGCGGAACCGTCTATGCCCACGAGGATTCCAGGCATCTCACTTCTCCTTCTGTTTAAGCTGCCTCGGTACCGCCATAACGCCGCCTCGGTACCGCCACTACCGATCACTACAGATGCTAGGCACTCAGGGCCCTCGGCAACAGGGCGTCTGGGCTGCTGACGCGGGATCTTAGTCCTTTCCCCAGCGCCGCAAAAGCTTCTGGAATCGATATTCGCGAACGCCCGGGAGTTCCGCTATGCGGTCTCCGGCCCCGCGGGGACGCCAAATTGTTATCACCGAATTGCCCTTGGCTGACCGCGGGCCATCGACTGCGGGCCGGAACGCCTTGCCGACCTGGTCGGAGCACGACAATGATGTCCATGAGGATGACGTGGTCCAAGGCAACCCGGCGCGTCCGGGATCGGCGAGGAGGAGCAGCATGTCAGCAAAGCCCATCGTGGCCGCCAGCGACGGCTCTGAGGAATCGCTGCGGGCGGTGGACTGGGCCGCGCGCGAGGCCGTGCTGCGCGGTGCCCCGCTGCGGATCGTCTCGGCCCCGGGCCTGCTCCCCCGGATGGTCGGCAGCCAGGGCCACTCGCAGTACGAGACCGTATCCGACGTCATCCGGGATGAGAGCGATCACGCCCTGACCTCCGCGACGGCCCGCGCGGCCAAGGTGGCCCCGGATCTGCTGATCGACGCCGATCATCTGGAGGGCGCGCCCGCGGAGGCGGTGACCGCGGCCGGATCGGGCGCGCTGATGCTGGTCGTGGGTTCCCGCGGGGTCGGCGCGTTCGCAGCGATGATCCTCGGCTCGGTCAGCCGGTACGCGGCCACCCACGCGTCCAGCCCGGTGGTCGTGGTCCGGGACGAGATCGGCGCCACGCCGCGCCAGGTCGGGATCGGCATCGGCGGTCTGGAGGGCAACACGGCCGCGCTCAGCTTCGCGTTCGAGGAGGCGGCCCTGCGCAAGGCCAGCCTGGTAGCTATTCACGCCTGGCAGGCGCCGCGGTCCGAAATCTCGCGGGCCGGGATCGCCATGGCGGAGCCGGGCCGGGACGCCCTGGAGGCGGAAGTGACCACGCAACTGGACGCCCTGCTCGACGAGTGGCGGGACAAGTACCCCGACGTCCCGGTCAGCCACGACGTGGTCCACGGGCACCCGGGGCGGATCCTGTCCGGCCTGTCCGCCCGGGCCGACCTGGTCGTGCTGGGCAGGCACCCGGCCCACCACGGTCCCGGCGCGGTCATCCACGCGGTCCTGAACCACGCGCACGGCTCGATCGTCACCGTCCCCTCGTCCTAGCCTGTGCCGTAACGGTTAGGGGACGTTCCGGTCCTAGCGTGGTACCGTCGGCCGGGCCGGCGGAGGGGACGGAGCATCCGGGTGAGCAGCAGCATGCGGACACGCGGTGTTCAGCGTGTTCGCGTCGGTCGGTAATTTCGTGGCCGTGGCCGGGTACGCCGTCCCGATCACCGCTAGTGCCAACTCCGCGGCCAACGCCTCTGGAGTGTGGGCGCTCGTCGAGAACGTGCTCGTGGTCGGCATCGGGGCCAGCTGCCTCGTATGGCTGATCGCGCAGGTGCCGATGTCGCGGCTGACCGGGCCGTGGCCGGCTTAGCTCCCGAGGCGAGGGCGGCCTGGCTTGTGTATCCCGTCGCGACCAGCAGCCCGAACGCGCCGAGCGCAGCTGCCGCCAACTTCATCTTCATGGCCGTCATGCCTGTTTACTCCCCACCCGAGACCGGCTATCCGGGTCACAACATATCGAGACCAATGCGCCGCCGGATACCCCTCGCGAAGATGCAAGGAGGCCGTGTCGGGCAGGTGTGAGCTCCGGGCTCGCAGGACAGCGCTAAGCTCTCGGCCATGGCCGCTGACCTGGTCCCTCCGTTCGCCGACGACGCTTTCCGCCGGGTGCTGTGCGTGGTGGCGCACCCGGACGATGTGGAGTACGGGATATCGTCAGCCGTCGCGTCCTGGACGGCGCGCGGTCTGGATGTCGCGTACCTGCTCCTGACCCGGGGGAAGCCGGCATCGACAGCAGCCCGCCGGAACGGACCGCGCAGCTTCGCACCGAAGAGCAGATCGCGGGGTCCCGGGCGGTCGGCGTCACTGCGGTCGAGTTCCTCGACTACCCGGATGGCGTGCTCGAGTACGGCCTGGGCCTGCGACGCGACATCGCCCGCGTGATCCGGCGCTACCAGCCGGACGCCGTGGTGGTGGGGCCCTGGGATATCGAGTTCCCCGCCGGGCTGAACCAGGCCGATCACCGGGTCGCGGGCCTCGCGGCGCTGGATGCGCTGCGCGACGCGGGTAATCGCTGGGTCTTCCCCGAACTGCTCGACGAGGGCCTGGAGCCCCACTCGGCGCGATGGCTGCTCGTGGGCGGAGACCCGCGGCCGACACATGGCGTGGACGTCACCGGAGAGCCGCTGGAACGCGGCATCGCCTCGCTGGAGGCGCATGAGCAGTACCTGGCCGAGATCCCGGGCCATCCCGCGCCCCGGATGATGATCACGGGCTTCACCGCGTGGCAGGGACGGGCCATGGGCGTGCCGCACGCGGTGCTGTTCAGGGCGTGGGACTTCCAGGCACCCCCGCCGCTCGCGGCCGAGATCCTGGCGGCGATCCAGGACGTGCCGGAAACCGCCTGACGATCTGCATGCCGCGCTCCGTTGGCGTGGCCGATCATCGGGTGCTGGCTGAACCGGCCAGGTCGGCCTGCCCGGCCGCCGTCACCGGCCGTCCCGTCTACGGATAGGCTGGGGTCATCGCACCCTTGGTGCGCTTGGCTAGGCCGACGGTTGCTGCGTAGCGGACCCTAGCCCTCTTCGCCGGCGTCAGGAACGCAGGCTTGTCGCAGCGATTGCCGGGCACACACGCTGCCCGCGAGCCTGAGCATCTTTATGCGTGAGGCTTCGTTTTCTGTTCTCTCGGGGCTGTCCGATCGGAAGGCACCTGAACTATGAGTACGCGATTCGGTTTTGTCAGCACGTTCCCGCCCACCCAGTGCGGACTGGCAACCTTCACCGCCGCCCTGCGCGACGCCCTCCTGGACTGCACCACTGACGAGGGCTGGGTCGTTCGCTTGGTCGACGCGGCCGCATCACGACCCGGCGACGAGGTGGTCGCGCAGCTCATTACGGACGACTCCGCCTCGCTGAGCTGGGCGGCCACGCAGCTGAACCTGTGCGATGTCGCCATCGTGCAACACGAGTACGGCGTCTACGGAGGAGCCGACGGCAGCCAGATCCTGCACCTGCTGGACCAGGTCCGGGTGCCGTGTGTCGTGGTCCTGCACACCGTGCTGACCGACCCGACACCACACCAGCGTCAGGTCCTCGAGTCGGTGATAGCGAAAGCCGATGCCGTCGTCGCGATGACGATGACTGCGCGCGAACGGCTCGCGGCCGGGTATGCCGTCGACATGACGAAGGTCTGCATCATCGCGCACGGCGCGCCCGCCCTGCAGACGACGATGGCGGAGCCGACCTTCCGCACGGGGCAGTTCACCATCTTGACGTGGGGCCTGCTCGGCCCCGGCAAGGGGATCGAGTGGGGCATCGAGGCCATGGCGATGCTGCGCGATCTGGTGCCTATGCCACGCTACGTGGTCGCCGGCCAGACGCACCCGAAGGTGCTACTCGACGAGGGCGAAGCCTATCGTGATCGCCTCTGCGAGCAGGTTCAGCAAGCCGAGCTGGGATCCTGGATTACCTTCGACGGTTATTACCGGAGCACCAGCGCGCTGGCCTCCCTCGTCCGTTCCGCCGACGTGGTGCTGCTGCCCTACGACTCGACCGAGCAGGTCACGTCGGGAGTGCTCATCGAGGCGGTGGCAGCCGGCAAGCCGGTGGTGGCGACGCAGTTCCCGCACGCCAGAGAGGTGCTCGCCGGAGGAGCGGGCCTGCTCGTGCCGCACCGCGATCCGGCCGCGATCGCGACGGCGCTCCGCTCGGTGATCACGCGCGGGGACGTGATGACGAGGATGGCCGCCGCCGCCACCCAGACAGCGCCGCAGCTGCTGTGGCCGGTCATCGCGGACCAGTACCGCGAGCTGGCCGACCGGCTGATCACGGCGAGCGTGGCCGCATGACCGCCGGCCGCGCGACTCCCGCGAGCGACGTTTACCAGCCGGTGTTCGATCACCTCGAGGGACTCACCGACGACCGCGGGCTCTTCGAGCACGCCCTCCACACGGTCCCCCGGCCCGAGCACGGCTATTGCGTCGACGACGTCGCCCGCGGACTTGTCGTCGTATGCCATGAGCCGGAGCCCGGGCCGGCCGCCCGCCGCCTGGCCCACTGCTACCTCGCCTTCGTCCTCGACGCGCTCGATCCCACGGGGGCCTGTCACAACAGGATGGCCGTCGACGGGCAGTGGCGCGACGAGGCAGCGGTGGGTGACTGGTGGGGACGGGCGCTATGGGGCCTCGGTGTCGCAGCGACGAGTGCGCAGACGCCGGGCATGCGGGCCCGGGCGCTCGGCGGGTTCCGCATAGCGGCGCAGGCTCGTTCCCCGCACGTCCGGTCGATGGCGTTTGCTGCGCTGGGCGCTGCTGAGCTGCTCAGAAGGCGGCCGGACGAGATAGCCGCCAGGCGGCTGCTCACGGACACGCTGGTCGCGATCGGCAGACCGAGGATCGACGACCCCGGCTGGCCATGGCCGGAGGAACGGTTGAGCTACGGAAACGCGTCCATCGCCGAGGCCCTGATCGTCGCGGGTGACGCGCTTCCCGACGAGTCAGCCCTCAACCGTGGCCTGAGCCTTCTGGAGTTCCTGATGCGCACGCAGACCCGTGATGGCCATCTGTCGGTGACCCCGGTGGGCGGCCGCGGCCGCGACGACGTGGGCCCCGGCTACGACCAGCAGCCCATCGAGGTATCCGCGCTCGCTGACGCATGCGGGAGCGCGTTCCGAATCACGCACCAGTCGTCCTGGCTGACGGGCGTCGGCCTGGCGTGGGACTGGTTCCTCGGTGACAACGACAGCGCCACGCCCATGTTCGACCCTCGTACCGGTGCCGGCTATGACGGCCTGGAACGTCGCGGCCGCAATCTCAACCAGGGCGCCGAGTCCACCCTGGCGATGCTCGCGACCGCACAGCAGGCACGTCGGATCAGCGAGCTGGAATGATCGCGCACCGCGTTCAGGCCGGGCTGTGCCCCGATCCGGCCCGCGTCATCGCGCGCCTGTTCCTGCCTGGCGAGGAGTTGAACGGTGCCCATTCGCGGGCCAGCCAGGTGGTCGGCCGCGTTATGAGCCTGGCCGAAGACGAGGCCGAGCGGCTGGCTGCGGGCCTGCTCCGCGCCTTCGGCGGTCGCCACCACAATTATCAGGAACTCCTGCGGCGGCATGCGTCGATCGTCTCCGCGCACATCGCGGAGGCGCGTGAGCTGACGGCGGCGCGCACGTTGCTGCTGGGAGCGACCTTCACCGCGGAGTACGCGACGGAGGCCGCGGGCCTGTGCAACCCGAGTGCGGTACTGGGCCCCGACCAGGGCGGCCTGCGCGCTGGCCAGGCTCGAGTGGCGCTCAGCGTTCGGGGCATCGGTGAAGGGCACATCTCCTCGATCGGCTTCTGCTCGGCCATCGTCGGCCCGGGGGCGCAGTGGTCCTTCGAGCCGCGGCTCCTGCCGGTCTCCGTGGCGGACACCAGGCCGGCCCGCTGGCACCGGGCGCACCTGCATGCCGTCCTCGCTGACCAGGGCCCTCTCGATGAACTTGGTCAGGCCGTCCTGCACGCCCTGCCCGCCGAATTCGAGGGCGCTGATCTCGAGCGGGAGTTGGCGACGGCACACCGCGACCTGCTGACCCGGGCGGGTTCCGCTGCCACCGCCGACCTGCTGCGCAAGGTGGTCTCCTCTGCCTACAACGCCTCCTTCGCCCGCGACGTCGACCTGGGACAGCGGATCTTGTCGCCGTCCGCTGACGAGGAGAGCAACGGCATGGAAGACGCGCGGTTCACGCGGTTCGCCAACGATGACGGGACCACCGAGTACCGCGCCACCTACACCGCCTACGACGGGCGACGGATCGCCCCGCGCCTGCTCATCAGCTCGGACCTGCGGGTGTTCAGTGCTCATCGGCTGGCCGGGCCGGCCGCCCGGAACAAGGGCATGGCGCTGTTCCCCCGGAAGGTGCGCGGACAGTACCTGGCGCTGTGCCGCTCCGACGGCGAGAGTACGAGCCTGGCTAGCTCGGCGGACGGTTACGTGTGGGACCGGCCAGTGCTCTTGCAGGAGCCTTCCGCGCCCTGGGAGATGCTGCAGGTCGGCAACTGCGGGCCGCCGATCGAGACCGACCAGGGCTGGCTGGTGCTCACCCATGGCGTCGGTCCGATGCGGGTCTACGTCATCGGCGCGCTTCTGCTCGACCTCGATGACCCGACGCGCGTCGTGGGCCATTCGAGGACTCCGCTGCTGTCCCCGGGCCGGGATGAGCAGGATGGCTACGTCCCCAACGTCGTGTACTCGTGCGGAGCCTTCCTGCACGATGGCCTGGTGTGGATTCCCTATGGCATAGATGACTGCCGTATCGGGGTGGCTTACGTGTCGCTCGGCGAGGTGCTGGCCGACCTGAGCAGCGCTTCGTAGGTGCGCAGGTAGTCCTCGACCATGCGGTCGACGCCGAACCGGACGACGGCGCGACCATGGACGACCGAGCGGTCCAGCCGCACCGCTTTTGGCACGGCGCTGATCGCTGACTCGACGTCGTGGGCCAGGTACCCGGTCACGCCCTCGTCGACCACCTCGGGCATCGAGCCGCGCCGGTAGGCGACGACCGGGGTACCGCAGGCCATGGCCTCCACGACGGACAGGCCGAACGGCTCGTCGAAGTAGATCGGATGCAGCAGCGCGGCCGCATCGCCGAGGACATCGGCTCGGCGCCGTGGGCCGACCGAGCCGAGGAAGATGACCTGATCCCCGTCGACGTGCGGTTCCACGGCGTCGGCGAAATACCGCTCATCCTGCACGATGCCGCAGATCACCAGCCGCCATCCCGCGCGGCGGGCGATCTCGATGGCGTCAGCTGTGCCCTTGTCAGGATGGATGCGCCCGAAACTCACCAGGTAATCGCCCCGGGCGGCGCGGTACGGGAACATCGCAAGGTCGATGCCGTGATGGATGGTCGCGGCATAGTCGAGCCCGGCGTAGCGGTCGGAATCTGAGATCGCGACGAACGCCGAGCGCGACCGCGTGTAGGCGGGAAAGATGCCCGCGCCGGAGAAGCCGTGGATGGTCGTGACCATCCGCGCCCGCGCGTGCTCGCCAAACGCGAGCGGCAGCCAGTCGAGGTGGTTGTGGACAAGCTCGAACTCGCCCGATCGGGCCAGTGCGTGCGAGACATGCAGCGCCTCCCAGACCCGGCCGTCCAGCTGGGCGTCCTCTGCGTAGCCGTGCGGGCAGACGCCGTCGAGAACTGCCGCCGTCACCGAGTCGAGCGTTGCGAAAAGCGTAACATCGACCCCTCGCGCGACAAGCCCCTCAGTGAGCAGGCTGGCGATCGACTCCCACGGCCCGTAGTGCTCGGGCGGCGTACGCCAGGCGATCGGCGCGAGCATGGCGACCTTCATCGTTCAGCACGGCCGGACTTTGGCGGGCTTATCACGTGGATCACCCTGCCAGTCGCAGCGAAGCTGCCCATAGGCACCCCCAGCAAACGGCGATAGCTGAGCCCGGATGCCGTGGCCGGCCTCGCGCTCGTGCCATCGGCGACCTTGCTCCCACTCGACTCATAGGCCGCCGTTCTTGCCGCCTGCGGCGACCGCCGATGCAGTTGCTCGGTCATGAATTCGAATTATTCCTTGATCGTCGCTAATTCGTCACACGATGATAGTCTGTAGGTAACTACAACTTGAGTTGAGATGAACGCGATGCCCTTCAGGCCAGCGCCGACACGAAGAGGGTCCAGCGCGACACAATCCGAAATCGCCATCGGCCGCGTGATCGCTGACATGGGAAGCGCCGACCAGCTCGCTCACGCCGATCCCGCCCTCCGAGTCGCGTGCCCCGTCTGCGAAGCACTCAGCCATCAGCGGTGCCTGGAGCGCAACCCGAAGCAATACGTCACCCCGCACGCCGAGCGCGCGACGCTCGTAACCAGTACCGCCGACCATGCCGCCAACCGGCTCGTCGTATTCTCGGCACCCAACCCGGCCAGCACCAACATGACCGTGATACAGGACGCCGACCGCGCTGCCGCGTTCGCGGTCCACTTCACTCCGCCCGCGTAATGATCGCGAGAGCCCCTTTCCCGGCGGCCACCGGGGAACGCACGGTGAAGCGTCCTGGTAGGTGTTTGCCTACCCCCGAGGTGTAGAGCCTGGTCCATAGCGGATGCCGCGCGGGCGGATCACCATGGATGGCATGGAAAGGCTCCCGACTACCTCCTTGCGGCGCTTTAGTGCTCTCGGCTGGGCCGCGCCGCTTCCCGTGGTGATGCTGGTGTGCATGGTGTACTGGGGTGTTCGCCCGTGGACGTTTGCCGTGGTGCTCGCCGCAGGAGCCATCGCGCTGCTGGCTCCGGCGGTGGCGGCTGATCTGCTGCCGGTGGCCCTGATCGTCCTGGCGTGTGTTGCGTTCGGTCTCATCGGGCGGGACAGCGTCCTGCCGCAGGGTTCGGGTACGGCGGACGGCTACCCGCTGCATGCCCTCGTCTTCGGTGACGGTTTGCCGCACGTCGTCGACCTGTCGATGGGGGTTGTGATGCTGGCCTTCGGGGTGTGGCTGGTGCCGCGCACCATCGGCGCGCACTCGGCTCTGAGGAAACGGAACTCTGAGCTGGTGAGCCGGGTGCGGCGGCTGACCGCGACCCGGGTGGACGCTGTGGACACCGCAGCGGCCGAACTCCGGCGGGTGGAACGCGATTTGCACGACGGGGCTCAGGCCCGCCTGGTCGCGCTGGGCATGTCGTTGCGCGCGACCGAACGGCTGATCCGGACCGACCCGGACGCGGCCGTGTCTTTGGTCGCCGAGGCTCGGGAGAACTCGGCGAGGGCCCTGGCCGAGCTGCGCGCCCTGGTACGCGGGATCAACCCCCCGGTGCTCGCCGAACGCGGCCTCGGCGATGCTATCCGGGCGCTCGCGCTGGACTGCCCGGTGCCCACCATGGCCGATATCGACCTGCCAGTACGCGTCCCGGCGCCGGTGGAGGCGGCGGCATACTTTGCGGTCGCCGAGGCGCTTACCAACACCGCCAAGCATGCCGATGCGCGTAGCGTGCACATCAGGGCTGAGCACGCATCTGGCCGGCTTCGGATCGAGGTCGCCGACGATGGCATGGGCGGCGCCGATCCGGCGCGTGGCACCGGGCTGCGCGGGGTGGAACGCCGCCTGGGTACATTCGACGGCGTGCTCGCGATCAGCAGCCTGCCGGGCGGGCCAACCATCGTCGTCATCGAGGTGCCGTGCGCGTTGTCATTGCCGAAGACCTCTTCTTGCTGAGGGAGGGCCTGGCCAGCCTGCTCAAGGAGCACGGCTTCGAGATAGCCGGGACCGTCGCCGACGGGCCGTCCCTGCTGCGTGCGCTGATCGATCAGCGGCCGGACGTGGCGATCGTCGACGTCCGGCTGCCGCCGACCCAGACCGACGAAGGCTTGCGGGCAGCGCTTGAGGCCCGGCGGCACGTACCCGGGCTGCCCATCCTCGTCCTGTCGGCGCACGTCGAGCAGTTGTATGCCCGCGAGCTGCTCGCTGACCAGGCAGGCGGCGTCGGCTACCTGCTCAAGGACCGCGTGTTCACCGATGAGCAGTTCACCGACGCGCTGCGCACGGTGGCCCGCGGCGGCACGATCATGGACCCGGAGGTCGTGGCGAAGCTGCTGGCCAAGCGCTCCAGGCAGCTGCCCGCCACCCAGCTCACCGACCGGGAACGCGAAGTACTCGCGCTGATGGCCGAGGGCCGTTCCAACAGCGCCATCGCGCAGCGCCTGTTCGTCACGGAGAAGGCGGTGACCAAGCACAGTACGAGCATCTTCGTCAAGCTCGGCCTGCCGCCATCCGAAGACGACAACCGCCGCGTCCTCGCCGTCCTCGCCTACCTGAACGCCTGACGCTTGCTCGGCTGCGCTGCGGCCAGAGACAGAACTACCTGACGACTCATGCACGACACCCCAGCCCTCTAGAGTGGACGGGAATCTTGGCATTCTCCAGCGGCCGTGGCCGAGCGCAAAGAAACGATCGTGTGCCCTATGCCCACAGATGATGTGACACCATCCGTTATTCCAGGGCCCCGGCCCTCCCATCACTCCGGGCCGGGCTATGTGGCGAACCCCAAAGCGCCCGACTTCGAACTGGACGAGCCGCTGAGAGAGGCCGCGGCACGGTGGCTCAACCTGGTTCCCGCCGGACACCGCCATAACGCCCGGGGATCGGCGAAGGACGTTCTGGAGACACTGCGGGAACACACGCGCAGCTGCCCTGATCATCCGGTTGGGGCCCTGTGGGTGGCCCATCGCCACCTGAGGGATCCGGTGCCGGCGGTCCGGGTCGCGTCGCTCGTGCTCGCCTCGGAGGCACTGTGGTGGCTTGGGCATTTTGAGGATGCACGCAGGGCCGCCCAGGCAGCGGCCGACGCCGATCCGGCATCTGCCCAGGCGCTGTGGCGCCTCGCGGTCGCGCTGTACCGCCAGGGCCGGTTCGAGGAGGCGGGCGAACGCCTCGACGACCTTGTGAAAGTGGCCAGCCGGTTCGCTCCTGGGTGGGCGCTACGCGGCCAGGTCAAGGTCTGGCTCGACGCGGGCAACCCGGAGGCGGGGCGGGCCGACTTCGCCGCCGCGGCGGCGCTGACCTCCGATCTGGGCACCTGGGTGGTGCCGTACCGGATGGCGGGTGCTGACTTCCAGGCGAAGGCTGATGCAGAGATCAGGGTTCATGACTCCGAGACGGGCGGCTCAGCTGGCGGCCTTGTGGACGTGGTGTTGCTGCCCGACAAGTCGCGGGTCGAGAGGGGTGTGGATCCGGATCGCCGGTGGCATTTGGAAGGGCCTAGCACGGGGGGCGGCGATTCGGACAATTTGTTCGGCGGTCTGGGCGGGGACTTCGCTGCGGGGGCACGCTCGCGCGTCTCCTTCGGGACGAGGTTCGTTCTTTATCAGCGGAACATCGAGAACCTGTGCAAGGACAGGGCGGCTCTGTCCGAGGAGATCCGCAAGTCGGTGGCCGAGCTTTACGACGCAGCTCTGGAGTCCCGCGCGGCGATCGCCATCAAGGGTGCGCCCGAGCAACACGCCGAGGGAGCAAACGTCCCAGGGGATGAGGACGGCTAGCGCTAGGCGCACGCGCGTCACCGATGACCTGCTCGACTGCCTGCCACCTGCCGCCCTGAGTAGGGACGTTACTTGTCAGGCGCTACTTCTCGACGTAAAAGAGGCGCTTGTTGACGAATTCGTCGATGCCGAGGGGGCCGAGCTCGCGGCCGAAGCCGGAGCGCTTGGTGCCGCCGAAGGGCAGGTCCGCGCCCTCGCCTGCGGGGGTGTTTACGTTGGCCATGCCGACCTCCAGCTGTTCGGCGACCTTGACCGCCCGGTCCTCGTCGGTCGACCAGACCGCGCCGCCCAGGCCGAAGTCCACCGCGTTGGCGAGCTGGACCGCCTCGTCGTCGGTGCTGACCTTGTAGACGACGGCGACCGGGCCGAACAGCTCCTCGCGGTAGGCCCGCATGTCCGGGGTCACGCCGGTGAGCACGGCCGGGGCGAAGTACGCGCCCTGACCGTCGCCGAGGGTGCCGCCGGCATGCAGGGTGGCGCCCTTCGATACCGCGTCCTGCACCTGGGCGAGGAGGTTCTCTGCTGCCTTACGGGAGGCCATCGGGCTGTAGGAGCGCGGGGAGTCATCGCCCGGCTGGCGCGGTGACATCGCCGTAGCCCGCTTGACCAGGGCGGCCACGAAGTCGTCGTAGATGTCGTCCATGACGATCATCCGCTTGTTGGAGTTGCAGGCCTGCCCGACGTTCTCCATCCGGGTGACCCAGGCGGTCTTAGCCGCCCCCTCGACGTCGCCGGTGTCCAGGATGATGTACGGGTCGGAGCCGCCGAGCTCAAGGACGACCTTCTTCAGGTTGCGGCCGGCCGTCTCGGCGACCGCGGTGCCGGCCCGCTCGGAGCCGGTCAGCGACACGCCGTGCACCCGCGGGTCGGCGATCATCGCGGCGACCTGCTCGTGGGTCGCGAAGAGGTTGACGTACACGCCGTCCGGCACGCCCGCGTCCTTCATGATCTGCGCGATCGCCAGGGCCGAGGTCGGGCAGTTTTCCGCGTGCTTGAGGATGACGGTGTTGCCGACGATCAGGTTGGGCGCGGCGAACCTGGCCACCTGGTAATACGGGTAGTTCCACGGCATCACGCCGAGAACCGGGCCGACGGGCCGGTACTCGATGCGCGCGGTGTCATGGCCGGGCAGCGGCTTGTCAGCGATCAGCCCGGGGCCGTTGCCGGCGTAGTAGCTGAAGATGCCGGTGCAGAACCCGGCCTCGCCGACAGCCTGCGCGGGCCGCTTGCCCATCTCCCTGGTGATCAGCGCGGCCAGGCCGGCCGAGCGCTCGGTGAACAGCTCACCGATCCGCTTCACGACCGCGGCCCGCGCAGCGACCGGGCGCAGCCTCCACGCCGCGAACGCCTCGGTCGCAGCGGCGAGCGCCTCCGCAACCTCCGCGTCCGTGGCGAAAGGGAAAGCCTCGGCCACCTCGCCGGTCGCCGGGTCGGTCACCTGATAAGGCGGGGTCTGCGTCATGCCTGCTCCCGACATCACTGCGGAAAAGGGTCCACTAAGACAACGCTACGGGAGCAAGGTACCCGGCCCAAGACCCCATCCCCTCCCCGGACCGGGACCCGTTGCTGAGGTAGGCGATCTCGTAGTCCTTGTCCTGACAGAGGACACCATGGAGCACGGCCCGGCCGCACATCCGCACCTTTGACCTTGCGCACGGACCGGCTCGAGCGCCGTTGGTCGTCGCGGAAGCATCACGGACCGCGCTGAGCAGGGCCAGCCAGAACTGCTGGGCATCTTGCTGATCGCGCTGCACCTGCACGACAGCACGCCGGTGCCGCGGCCCCGAGCGGTCAGCCCAGGCGCGCAGCAGCGACGTCTTCCCGCTGCCGGCCGGGGCCGAGATGATCGTCACCTTCCTCGCCGCCGCATGATCCAGAGCGGCGAGAAGATCACCCCGGTCGATCAGCCGGTGAGTTGCCCGAGCCATTCACGGAAATCTACCCTGCAACCGACCATGGGCAAGGTTGCCGCGGCACACGGCATCGACCTGTCACAAGCAGGCGAGCCCGAGATGTCGATAACCGAAATTCACCGGCTTGTTCACTAGCCGCTGTGCCTCAGCATCAAACCCTGCGCGAGGAGGACGCCGCTGTAGTTAAAGAACTCGGCCTGCCGCAGGATCGGACTAACCCGAACGGCAGCGGCATCTCCCTCGGTCACCCGATCGGCGCCACCAGTGCCATCCTCACCGTCAAGGCCCTGTACGAAGTGCGCAGCAGGCTTCGCCTTCGAGCACGGTTCTGGTCGCATATGTGCTGGTAAGGTATGGGGTGGGTGGGGTGATGAGCACAGATGCTGGGGGACATCGCGCTCGTGCGCGTGCTGGGACCGATCCAGGTCGTCACCACCTCGGGGCTCGCCCTCGATCTGCCCAGCGCGAGCCAGCGCCGGCTGCTGGCCCGGCTGGCCGTGGACGCCCCGCGGGCGCTGCGGGTGGATCTGCTCTGTGACGTGCTCGCGGTCTCGCCGGGCGCGTTGCGGACGATTGTGTCGAGACTCCGCAAGGGTTGTGGTGACACCATCGTCGTGGCGTCGCAGGGTCGGTATCGTCTCGCCGCTCCGGTCGACGCCGCCCTGTTCGCCACCTTGCTGTCGCAGTTGGGGGCGGGTGACGACCGGATCGGGACGCTTGAACGGGCGCTGGCGCTGTGAACCGGCCCAGCGTTCGAGGAGTTCGCGGCCGAGGACTGGGCCGAACCCGAGGCGGCCCGGCTGGCTGAGTTGCACGCGTCGGCGATCGAGGACCACGCCGTCGAGCTGATCGTCGCGCGACGGTGGGCGGAGGCCGTTGCCGTGCTCAAGGCGCACGTCTCGGTGCATCCCCTGCGGGACAGGCCGTGGGGACTGCTGGTCCAGGCGCTCGGCGGCGCCTGGGCCGTGCTCTGGTTAATGCGCCGGTGCTGCTGGTCCTCAGCGCTCGCGACACCGACGAACGGCGTTCGAGTGAACTGCGGGCCGTGCTCGCCGACCTCGAATGCCGTCCCGGGCGCCGCATCTGCCTGGGTGGCTTCGACGACGACGAACTGGCCGACCTGACGGCTTCGCTGCTCGCGGTCAACGCGGCCGCGGTGATCCCGGCGGTTTCCGCCCGGCTGCGCGATCAGACCGCCGGGAACCCGCTGTATGCCACGCAGCTGGTCCGTCACTGGGCCGAGTCGGGGTACCTGGCGCTCGCTGCGACCGAGGTCGAGTTCGCCGACGGCGCGACGGGCGACGAGGTCCCGGCGAACCTTCGCAATCTCCTGTGGAGCCGCGTCAGCTCGCTCGGGGACCAAGTGGTGGAGGTGCTCTCAGCGGCCTCCGTGCTGGGCACGCAGTTCGCGGTGGGCGCGGTGATCGACATGGCCGGGATTTCCGACAGCGATGCGATAGACGCCCTCGACGTGGCCGAGGCAGCCGGGTTGCTGGCTGAGGTCGGGGCGCGGGCCCCGACGCTGCGGTTCGTGCACATCCTGGTCGCCCGCGCCGTGTACGGCGGGCTCCCGCGCGGGCGGCGCCGCCGCCTGCACGCGCAGGCCGCCGAGGTGCTGGCGAAACGGGCCGGCGCACCCATGATCCACCTGGCGGCTCAGATTGCGCGGCAGTACAACCTGGGCGGGATGCTCGCCGAAGCTCACCGCTGGGCGATAACGGCCGGGGATTACGCGGCCGGGCAGCTGTCGTCGGCCGAAGCGGCCCGCTGGTACCGGACGGCGCTCGACCACGGCGCCACCCTGGATGTCCCGGATCACGAACGCGCCGGTCTCCTCGTCCGGCTCGGCCACGCTCAGCAGCAGGCCGGTGATCCCAGCGCCCTCGTGACCTTGACCGAAGCGGCGGCGCTGGCCCGTGGCTGCGGTGCGACCGCGATCGTGGCGCAGGCCGCCCTGGCCACCGACCGCGGGTTCCTGCGGCTCGGCCCCGCCGCCCCTGCGCAGGCGGCGCTCGTGCAGTCCGCCCTCGAAGTGGCCGACGCCGATCCGGCCACGCGCGCCCGGCTCCTCGCCCTGCTGGCCGAAGATCTCGTCTCCGACGTGGCCGGGACCCGGCGCATCGGGCTGGCCCGGGAGGCCATCGCGCTGGCCGACGCCAGCCCCGATCCGGCGCTTCTCGCCCGGATCTGCTCATCGGTGCTGTACGCCCTGTGGGGCCCCGATCTCGAGGCGACGCGGCTGCGGGCCGACGTGGCCAATAGGTCGATCGCGGCCGCGGCCGCCGCCGGTGACCTGCACCTTGAATTCGCCGTGCACGCCGCGGCCTACACCGTCGCCATCCAGCTGGCCGACCCAGCCGGAGCCGCCCGCAGCCTCGTACGGCTGCACGCCATCGCCGACGTGATCGGCGCCCCGCAGATGACCTGGACGGTGGGCTGGTTCGAGGCGTTCGTGGCCACGATGCAGGCCCGCTTCGCCGACGCCGAGCGACTGGGGCGCGAGACCGTGGAGCTCGGCCTCGCCCTGGGTGCCGCCGACGGCGTCGCCGTGTTTGCCGGGCAGGCGGCCGTGCTGGCTATCATCGCCGGTCATCGCGCCGAGCTGCCGCCGACCGTCGCTCAGGCGATCGGGGCCGGCCCGGTCAAGCTCACCTATCGCCTCGCTCACGCCATCGTCAGCGTCGCCAGCGGGCCCAAGCAGGTCGCCATTGACCTGCTTGGCGAGGCGGCGGCCGAGGGGTTCCGGAACGTCCCCCCGGACCTCATGTGGATGACATCCATGCTCGGGTACGCCATCCTGGCGATCGAGCTCGAGGATCTCGACGCCGCCGCGCACCTCCTGGCGATCATCGAGCCCTACGCCGGGCAGGTCGTCACCAACCTGGGCCCGGCCGCCGCCTA
Source organism: uncultured Actinomycetes bacterium (assembly GCA_963742795.1). GTDB lineage: Bacteria > Actinomycetota > Actinomycetes > Streptosporangiales > Streptosporangiaceae > Palsa-504. The sequence continues at coordinate 223,210 of CAVUNL010000026.1, read as the reverse complement.
CGCAGGACGGCTCGCGTCGCTGCTCGGCCGTCACGACGTCGCGGACCGGCACCTGAACGCCGCATTCCAGATCGTCGACGCCTTTGACTGGGACTACCACCGGACCGCGATCCTGATGGCCCGGGCCGCGGCCCGCCACCGGTCGTTCGGCCAAATCGACGATACGGCGCGGGCCTGGCTCGAGACAGCCGCGGGCATCTGCGTCGCTCGGGGCTGCCGGGCATGCTCGCCGCGATCGGCGAGCTGAGCCGGTGATGCGCCGGTGAGATGGCGCAGCGTCAGGATGCCCTTACCGCCGCCTTTACGGCGCGAAAGACAAGGAGCACAACAAGATGCCCAGAGTTATCGGCTACCACCACGTGACAGACCACGACCACTGGCTCAACTCGGATCTTCGCGAGAAGAAGTTCGGGGAACTGGGCGTCACGAACATCCGCACCTTCACCGACCCGACCAACTCGGCACGGGTAGCCGTCAGCGGCGATGTGCCCGACCTCCCCGCATTCATGGCCTGGCTGCAGTCCGAAGACGGCGCCGCCGCCGCGGCAAGTGACGGGGTACTCCTGGACACCCTTGTCTTCCTCGTCGAGTCGTAGGCCGGGCCAAGGCGAAAGGCGAAGCAATGACTTACGGCGTCATCCACCAGTTCAAGGGCGGAACCAAGCAGCAGTACGACGCATCGGTCGCGGCCGTGCACCCGAGTGACGGCACGTTGCCGGGCGGTCAGATCTACCACGCCGCCGGGCCATCCGCGGACGGCTGGACCATCTTCGCCGTGCACGACTCGAAGGCTAGCTGGGAAAACTTCCGTGACTCGACCCTGATGCCGCGCATGCAGCAGGGCATCGAGGGCGGCTTCACCGCGCCCCCCGAGGAGACGGGATTCGAGATCGTCACCGAGATCGACACCTGACCGAGCAGGTAGCAGCGATCGGCGATGCCGTGAATGCCCACGACGCTGAGCCCCGCCGCGCACCACGCGGCGGGGCATGCGTCGCGCACACCTTCGCCGCCCACGTCCGCGCGTGTCCCGGGCTGGTCTGGGCTGCGCTTACCGACGCGGACAAGACCGCCGCGTACCTCCACGGCCTGGCGGCGCACTCGACGTGGATCGCCGAGGCTCCGATCAGCTTCCGCCTCGGCGACCGCACCGAGTTGACCGGTCGCGTTCTGCACGCCCAGTGCCCCGAACGGCTGTCCTACGTGCTGCAATCCGGGCCGCACGACCCGCCCACGTTCCTGACCTGGCTGATCAGGCCGACACCGGGCGGGTGCACGATCCGCCTGGAGATCGACGAGGTCGACAACGCCGACTCACGTGAGGACGCAGAAGATGTCTGGCTGCCCGTCCTCGCTGCGCTGCAGCACCTGGTGAATCCGGACTTACGATTGTCGCGTCCCGAGGGCAAGAAGGTCCCGGCCCTATCATGGCGCTTGCTGCGGTAGCTGCCAGGGTGTGGCTGTCGGCTCACGGGTGCAACGTCGAACGCCGACTGCCGGTCCTTTATGGCGCCTACTTTGCGTCACGCCAAGACGATGCGTTCCCGATGTTGCAGACGGTATCGGCCCGGCGGTTTGCGGGCAGAAGGATGGCTAACTGGGATCATTGACGGAGGGCCGTATGGAGCAGCCGACGGCGGAAGTGGCGGGCGAGACGGACACCGCAGAGGCGTCGCCGACGCGGCCGAAGCGGAAGCTCGCCTGGTGGGCGCGGGTGGCCGCCTATGTGGCGGCAGGGGTCACGCTGTTCTTCTGCTACCGGTGGCTTTCCGAGACTCAAGCGGTCACGTCCGATGGGGCGGCGAACGCGCTGCAGGCGTGGGCCATGCTGCACGGCGACCCGCTGCTGCGCGGCTGGATGGTGGGGGACGTGTCCTTCTACACCACCGAACTGCCCGAGTACATGGGCGTGGAGCTGATCCGCGGGCTTGGACCTGACGTGGTCCACGTGGCGGCTGCGTTCACCTATACGCTGCTGGTGCTGCTCGCGGGCCTGCTGGCCAAGGGGCGGGCGAGAGGCCGGGAGGCGCTGGTCCGCGTCTTGATCGCGTCCGGGATCATGATCGCGCCGCAGCTGCACTTCGGGGCATCCATCGTGCTCCTGGGGGCCGATCATACCGGTACAGAGGTGCCGCTCCTGGCCACCTGGCTGGTGCTGGACCGGGCGCCACGGCGCTGGTACGTGCCGCTGATCATCACGGTGATGCTGGCGTGGGTACAGATCTCCGACGGCATTGCCCTGCTCGTTGCGATCGCGCCGCTGGTGGTGGTCTGCGTTCTGCGGATCTGCCACGGGCTAGTGCGCCGTAAGCCGCTGACCTCGTTGTGGTACGAGGCAGCGCTAGCGGTGGCGGCCGTCGCCTCGGTGTACGCGGCTGGGCTCGCGGTCCACGTGATCCACCGGCTCGGCGGTTTTGTGGCCATCGGGCTGCCTACACTCCCGGCCATACTGAGGACGGTCCCGGACCATCTCAGGCTCACGGCCGACGGGGTGCTCGTGCTGTATGGCGCTGACTTCTCCGGTCTGCACCCGGGAGTGGCAGCGGCCTTTGCGGCGATACATCTGGTCGGCCTCGCGCTGGCCGCATGGGCGTTCGGGCTCGCGATCTGGCGCTTCTTCCGGATTGACGATCTCGTTGTCCAGGTGCTGACCGTCGCGATCATCATCAACTTGGCCGCCTTCGCGTTCAGCAGGCTGCCGGGAGCCGTGTACACCTTCCGGCAGATCGTCGCGGTGCTGCCGCTGGGCGCCGTCCTGGCCGGCCGGCTGCTGTCCGGCCCGGTTATGCGGCTGAGGCTCGTGCCAGCGCTGAGCGTCATCCTGGCCTGCTACGTGGCGGCCCTCGGATACGGTGCCGCGCAGCCGGCGGTTCCCGCTCAAGATCAGGCTCTCGCCGACTGGCTGGTCGCCCATCACCTGACGACCGGTCTTACCGGCTGGAACGCGAACACCCTCACACTCGACACCGGCGGGCGCGTTCAACTCCTGCCCACGTTTTTCGGGTGGTCCGGCGCGGCTCCGGACGTCTACCAGTCGAAGGTCTCGTGGTATGACCAGCGGTTGCACTACGCCGACTTCGCCGTCTCGACCCCGGCCGGCGCTCCGGATCCGCTCTCGTACCGGATCGCGGTGGCCGATTTCGGACGGCAGGCGCGGGTTTATCACTTCGGTGACCGCACCATCATGATCTGGGACAAAAATCTGCTGGCCGACCTCGGCGCGCCACTCACCCAGTAGGGGCCGACGCGGGGCTGCTCATGCGGAGCAGGGACTTGATCGTGAGGCGGCTCGGGCAGCATGCCGAGCGCGTGATTACATCAACCGTCGTCTGACCCGGCGTCCCATAGGACGTAGAACGTCATACCTGAGCCCAGGCCCTGCTCAGTAAATGATCTTGGTGTCCCAGGATTCCTGATAGCGGCATGCTGATGGCGGGGAGCCGACAGTTGCTCTATGTGACCAGATGTGGTGTGCGGTATCGCCCGCCGGCATCGGTCCACGGCTCGCCGTCGGCGGGGTATTAAGACTGCAGGTGGGGCGGGTAGGGCTCGAACCCACGACCGGCTGACAGGGCTATTCACGTAAGCCGAGCAACTTCGGTGGCTGAACGTCATGGGAGCTGGTCGTGGGCTCAACTCGCCCAGATAGGACCTTCCAGGGCGAGCCTCTGAGCTGGGCACTCCGGTTAAGTGAATACCCCACGTGGCTGATATGGGCGCAGCGCGACAGTTGCACCTGAAGGTCCTTGAGCGTAGATTCGGCAGCGGTGAGGCTAGCTAGGGCGTGACGGCCGGCCTGGCCGCACACCATGGCCGTGGCCGGGCGTGGTCAACTCATCGTTCCCGGATTCCTCGCTTTCTTGGCCGCGCCTTCCTGACGGCGGTGCACGTGCCGATCAGCGGCCTTGTGTAATCTCGCCCGCCGGCTTCTGGGACGGTCGCCTGGGTCGCTACCCTGGCCGGCCATGACACTTGCCCGTCCACGGCAGCGGCGTTCCTGGCGGAGGTGGCCATGGTCTTGGTATCCGCGATAAGCCCTCGGGCCGATGGAGCGGCCAGCCGGCGGCGCCGGGGCCACCTGGCCGGCGCGCTGGCCGCTTTGTCCCTGTGATCTCGCCCGGATCGTGGTGGTGGCCGAACCGCACGGCCCGGGTTCTGAAGCCATGGGCCGCCGGGCTGCTGGCCGGTCTTGGGGTGGTGCTCCTCGCTGCTTCGGCGCTGTTGGTCAGGGCGGGAGCGACCAGCTGGGATGCGCGCCTGTTCCGGCTTCTCAATCAGGTGCCGCCGGCCGCCGCCTCGGTGCTGACGCCGTTGTCGTATCTGTTCAGGCCGGCGGGCATCATCGCCGTCGTCCTGACCGCCGTCGTTTATGTCGTGGCCAGAAACCGGAGCGTCCTGCCGGTAGCCGCCGGGGCCGTAGCGGCCGGCGCCGCATGGGTGCTGGCGAACGTGGCGAAGGTCATCGCCGACCGCCCCCGGCCCTACCAGGTGATGGCCGGTGCGGTGCTGCGCCAGCAGCCTGCGCACGGTACGAGTTTTCCCTCCAGCCATACCGCTGTGGCGCTGGCGGTAGCCATCGCGCTCATGCCGTTCCTGGCCCGGCCGCTGGCCGCAGCGGGGATCGCCTACGCCGTCCTGGTGGGCTGGTCCCGGGTCTACCTAGGGGTGCACTATCCCCTGGACGTCCTGGCCGGAGCTGGTATCGGGATGGCAGTGGGAGGCGTGATCCTGCTGGCCCTCCAGGAGCTGCTCCGCCGCGCAGGCCGGGCAGCGAACGGCCACCGCGCCCCGGCGGACGCCCGGACCCCCAAGGCCGGCCCTGGGCCCAACGGTGAGCCATGAGACCAGCGGACCGGCACCCGGGAGGCCCGTCTTACCTAACCTGACGAGCGGTTACTGGACCCACGGCCCTGAGCCGGCTCCGCTCCCGGCTGCGGCTAGAGGGCGGGACCTTCGAAACGGGCCTGACGATCACCCAGTTGTCCACCCTCCAGCGCGCGATCGGCAACGGGCCCGCGGCCGGGGCGGCGCGCGCCCAAGCCGGGCACATCCGCCCGCAGTCCATGTGGGAGATCATCGCCGTGCTGGCCGAGGAGGGCCTGGTCGAGCGAGGTCCCGACCCCTCCGACGGGCGCAAGGTGCTCGTGACCGCTACCCGCAATGGCGAGGAACTGGTCGACCAGGTCCTCACCTCCCGGGAAGCCTGGCTTACCCGGGCGCTGACGGACCTGCTCGACGAGCGTGAGCACCGGGTACTGGACGAAGCAGTCGGACTACTCAACCGGCTGGTGGAGTACGAGCCGGACGCCAAGACGATGCGATGAGTCCAGAGCGAGCCAGTCGCGCGGCGACACGTGCGCGGCACCACTCGCGCCGCCGCCCGAGCAACGGCCCGGCACCAGGCGTCACGAGGAAGGAAACAGAAATGAAGATCACGGCCAATAGCCGCGATGCCGTGGCTGAGCAGGGCCCCGGTTATCCCTGATCCGGACGCCGCGCCAAGGCCGCCTTGGCGGCGCAGAGCGTCGATGTGGTCAGGAATCTCCACGCCGCCATGGTGCCGCGACCGAGGGCTCCGCGGGACTAGGCCGGGAGGGGTTCGCCGGTTTCCAGCAGGGTCTTGAGGCTGGAGATGACGTCCGGCCAGCCGCCGCTGACCATCTCGAGCACGGTGCTGCCCGGCTCGAAGCCGTCGTGGATGACGGTCAGCTTCACGCCCTGGGTGACGGGCTCGATGTCGAAGGCGACCTTGGAACGGCGTTCGCCGGCCAGCTTGGCCGCGAGCTCCTGATCCCAGCCGAACTTCCCGGCCAGCTCGGGGGTCATGGTGTGCCAGGTGTAGGACAGGCGGCGGTACGGGTCGGATTCGAGCACGACGGACCCGGGGTCGCTGATCAGGACGCCGTGGTTGTTCCAGGTCACCGGGGATCCCTTGGCCCAGTCCGTGTGCAGCTCGGTCTGCCAGTACCGCCGGGTGAAGGCCGGGTCGGTCAGGCCCTGCCACAACCGCTCGGGCGTGGTGCGGATGTAAGTGGTGTAGACGAACGAGGGTGCTTCCACTTCGGTCTCCTCCAGTGCTTTCCTCAGGTCGGCCAGGGCCTCGACCCTGGGCTGGTCGTAACGGCTGATCCAGCGCTCGGCGATGTCGCTGATGGGAGCGGCGTTCAGGTAGTGCAGCTTCTCCCGGCCCCGGCGCACGGCGGTCACCAGGCCGGCCGCCTCGAGCACCGCCAGGTGCTTGCTGACCGACTGCCGGGCCATGTCCAGCCCGGCACACAGCTCGCGCAGCGTCTGGCCGTTGCAGGCGTTCAGGCTGTCCAGCAGCACGCGGCGGCTGGGATCAGCCAGCGCTTTGAACACGTCATCCATCTCGCCATCTCCAAAGGCAGCCTTCCGGCTGCCTCTCAATTTAGGCAGCCGGACGGCTGCATGTCAAGGCCCCAGAAGAACTCGCCGGGCACCTCCCACGGCCGTCCAGGTCACCGCGTTCGGCTGCTTCACCGGCACAACCACGAATCTTGTAAGTCACTTCACGACTAGATCGTTACCTGCATCTATGCACCGCTGTGACAGGTGATCCATCGAACAGTTCGTCTGCTCGTCGTCACCGGCATCGCCAATCAGGTGGGCCGATCTCCCGTTCTCAGCCTGCTGACCTATCCCTAACCTTGTGGCTGAAGCAACGCAGCTTCACGTCGCTGATGTCGGCCACATGCGCACCTGATCGGCCATCGCCCCTTAGAACAGATGCGCGCCATGCTCTAGACAGGGCTCTTACGAGCCTCAGGTCAAGGTAACGCAGGTCAAGTTACCGGAAACGCCTTCAGAAGGGATGTACGCTTCTCTCAATTGGACTTGACGACCGTGGCGGAAGTGAGGGGAGGTGAGAGGGCGGATGGCTCTTCCCCCAGTACTTGAGGATCGCTGACGATCTGCGTGAGCAGATAGAGTCGGGAGCGCTCGCCTCCGGCGATCGGTTGCCTACCGAGCTGAACCTTCGCGATCAGTACAGCGCGTCGCGGAACACAATCCGGGACGCGATCAAGAGTCTGACAAGTCGCGCGCTGGTGGTAACACGGCCGGGCCAGGGCACCTTCGTCGCACAGAAGATAGATCCGTTCGTCACCACTCTAACGTCGACTTTTGGAGCTAGCGAGGTTATCAGCCGCCACGAGCGGCGCTTCATAGACGGCACCCCGTGGTCGATGCAAACTTCCTTCTACCCAATGGAATTTGGCAAATCATACTTGCGCGGCGAACTCTCCGGAACCTTCACACTTCTTGGCGGGATAACAGGCGGCTCACTTCTCCTTTCGCCTGACAAATCTGAGGATAACTTCTTGGCGCTAGGAGCAAGAAGCAGATTTACTTGCTCCCATGAACTTTCTCATAGGACGCTTTGCGGTGAGAATGGTCGGCATGGTCAAGTTATCGTGCAAACTGCAGTGAAGCTTCTTATGAGTCTCGCCGAAGAAGTGGCAGAACAACAAGCCGCGGCACTGAAAAGTGTTCTAATTATCCTCTACACGCTAGCCTACAGAATCGGCGCAGGCATTCGCTCAATATTTCTCCTTGCCGCAGTAGCTAAGAGCATTATCAGAACACTCATGGCTCACAGGGATAGTCGCGAGCCTGCATACCTCCCCATTTCACGCCTGCCTCTTTTTCAGTCGCTGGCGGGGGTTGCACTAGCCTAGCCCACTAGGACACTCCCCGCCTTAAGCGTGGGGAGTTACCCGTGGTCCATAGCTATCAACTCATTTCAAGCGTCAATTATGCGCTTACCTGGCCTGAAATATACGGGGCCATTGTAATTGGCGCCTTCATCATCTTCATCGGCGTCGCCATGTTCGTCGCATTGTTCGCTGACGATGAACGCGCCAGCCGAGCACACAAGATCCTCATCGACCTGCTCAAGGTATTCCAGCGGAGAACACGATGAGCATCGCGGTCGATGCCTCCAACACGACGCCCGGGGCGACCGCGTCGCTGCCCCCTCGATGTGCTAGTACGCGTGGTCGAGTTGAGAGAAGAAGGCACCCTATACAAAGAAATATGTAATCAGCTCAACGCCGACCACATCCCCACCCCCGGAGGTGGGACGCGGTGGTGGCCATCACACGTATGCCGCCTACTGGAGACACACGATGCTCAGCTACTTGCGGACGGGTACGAGATCGACGGACAACGTATAAGGCAACCAAGACATCGTCCGAATCTCAGGTGGTAAGCCATCGAGACTCCGCAAGAGGCGGCCTACAGGCAGGCGCTGGGGTGGGTCGGAGAAGCAGCCTCGCGGCATGTGACCTGGACACCCGGATCGCGCTGGCGGAAGGCGACGGCCAGGCGGGGTCAGCCTGCTCGGCGCTGTCGGCCAGGATCCTGACGGTGAAGCCTACGGTGCCGGTCGCGGACGACCCGGGCTCGAACGTGTTCGACCTGATCCAGCAGCAGGTGAGCCTGGTCATACAGCACGGCCCCGGCGCTGGTGAGAGTCAGCGGAGTGGACGAGCGGTCCAGCAGCACCGCGCCCAGATCCGGTCTCCAACTGCTCGATCGTCCGGCTCAGCGGCGACTGGGTCATGTGCAGCCGTGCCGCCGCACGGCCGAAGTTGTGTTTCTCGGCCACAACCACGAATTTCCTAATGCACTCCGAGTCAAGCACCCTACGTGCGGCTATGTCATCTTGGTGTTAGCGATCTACCTACTCATCCCAGGAGGCATGCGTCACCTTCGGTACCGGGTAGGGCGTACCTTCCACCTGATTCGGCTCACCACTAACGCTAGCCACTCAGCCACTGTCAGGCTCCTGGCAACAACCCGGCCAGGAGGGTTCGAGGGTGTCGGCGGGCGTCTTGCCTCTGGTGCAGCCTGCTGTAGCACGGCACGAATACTGCCACGCAGCCCGCATTAGGGTACACCCGTTTTCAGACCATCCAATACATAATGGATCTACGGCAAGAGTACCAGAGTTAGATTTGCGCCCTGTGGAACGAAAGTGACGGTCATGGCGACTTGACCGACACGCCTCAAAGGGGACGCTCTAGAAGGCGACGCTACGCTACTATGCATGTACCGCGCAGTGGCTCTTGGTCGAGGCGGCGTTCCAAAGCATCTCGGCCCAACCATTAACGCCAGATCTTCGGACTCGCGATCAGCTATGGGGAAGCAGCATGGACCTGTTTAGCACGGCAGCCCTAAACGGCCTACTCGGTGTTGGCGACCGCTGCATCGAGCTTCTTGAAGATACAAGAGGACGGCTCCTTTTACGAGCAAAAGGAGTTTGAGTCCCGGCTGCACGAGCGAGAAGCAGCGGTAGCCGCCGAGCAGCAATCAGTATCGTCAGCTGCCAGTGATTGGAGAGGGCTAGAGATACAGCTAGCGACCCTATCCCAAACGGATAGGCTTAATGAACTCCTAGCAGCTAATCCATTTTGCCTATCACCGGCAGACGCGAAGGAAGTAGCCTGGCGAGCAAGCGATGGAGGGACAAAGCCCGTTATTCTTGAGGCGCCCATCGGAATGGGCAGGCGAGCGCTAGGCGCCAATGATCAACTACTCGAACTTGATGTCGCCGATCGTTGGTCCAGACACCCATGCTCAACTGACGCCAGCTCACTTGGCGGACTTATCGGTCGACCGCTTAAAAACCAGGATCTGGACATTCACATGATCGCCGACTCGCTGTCTAGCATCCCGGTGATTCTCGTATATGGCTACGTTAGGAGCGATCGTTCCCTTTGGCTTTCAACGTGCGCTTGGAACATCCTAACAAGGGAACCGAGAAGCGAGCAACTAAAGATAGCCCTTCCCGGAACTCCGCTTCCAGCCCTGTATGGCGATCCGATCACCGTGCAAAGGTGGAAGGACGAGGTCGGAACCCGCGCAACGACAATAATCGCGTTTCTCACCCAATGGTTTCATCTTGTTAGACATAACCGTAAGCCAACACTTGAACGACTCGCGGGAGCAGGCGGCGGGCAAGAAATCCCAAGGAGCTTTCTATCGCTAGCCAGCTAATACCCGCGTACGAGGTTGTAGCAAGTTATGGAGATTCCGGCCACGATCTCAGACTCGATCAAGCTGAGCTATTCGCGGATGCGGGAATGAATGCCCAGGCGAGCGTCTTCTCGCTCTCGATTCTTGACCTTATTCGAAAGCAGCGACCAGAAGATACTGATTATGCTACTCTGGCACGCCTAGACGCTCTTCTTGAAATGATCGGCGACACGGCATCTGTTGGTGAAGTCAAGGAACTGGTAGAGGTTCGATCAGAAGCTAGCCGTAGAGCGCGCACTTGGATGGGTGAGCTAACTTGAAGAAGGCAAAGGTAGTCGCCGCCATTGACTTCGGCACCCACGGATCAGGTTTCGCGTGGTCCCCTATAAGCGAAAGGAACAAGATTGCTTCCGCGCGGCAGGTTATTACTGAACTGAAATGGCCTGGGGCGCCGATGCCAACTCCTAAGAATCTGACTGCCCTCGCAACGCGCCAGATGGCACCATCGAAGCTTGGGGATACGACGCCCGCAAAAGATGGAATGCGGCAGCTATACGACATTCTGCCAGTGACATTAATTATACTCACGCCTTCAAGATGGGGCTCATGAGTGAGGATGGCGCTGAACATATCGTTCCGACAGTAGCTGCCTATCTTGCGAAACTCGTCGAATACGCCACCGAGCGCATTCAGGCAAGTGGATACGAAGCCGAGGATATACGTTGGTGCCTTACCGTTCCTGCGATATGGACCGATTTTCAGAAGCAAGTAATGCGTAAGGCAGCAGAGACCGCCGGGCTTCCAACAGAGAAGGATCGGCTAGTATTCGCCTTGGAACCAGAAGCTGCTGCCCACTACGCGCGAGTCTCCGGCCTCAGGACAGCCGGCTTGAGTGGCGGTCGCGCCACGCTAATGTCTCCTAAGTCACGCTTTATGGTCGTTGATTGCGGTGGGGGCACGATAGACATCACTAGCTATCGTGCAGATGCCGATAACAACCTTGAAGAAATCGGCAACGACTGCGGTGGGCCGTACGGCTCCGACTACCTAAATCGCACGTTTGTTGCTGAGGTACTGTTGTCACGATTCTCTACATGGGCGAGGATGCGCGAATTGGCCACTGACAGTCCTGCGGGTTTTGCTTCCCTCGTGGAGGGGTGGGAGAGGGAGAAGACCCAGGTCGAGTTTCCAGTAGCTGGTGAGATCTATATCCCAATTCCTGCGGCGCTGCATCGCATCCTCACCGATAGCGATCTCGAAGCGCTGAGCGAGCAGCAGGACGGCGTTACCGACACGATCGTAGTAAGCGAAGACGGTCGGCCGCTATATTCGATCGCATCGTCTCCAAAGTGCTGGAGTTGGTGGATAAGCAGCTCGGCGAGATGCAGCATCAAAGAAGAGGCACCAAAGGAGAAGAGATCATAGTCCTAGCGGGAGGGTTCGGCGCAAGCCAGTACTTGCAAGCTCGCCTTAAGGAGCATGTTGCCCACCGTGCTAGCGTAATTATCCCACCCGACCCGGGAGCTGCAGTGCTTGAGGGTGCCGTACATTACGCCTACGATCCACAAATTATTGCAAGGAAGACGAAGCTGACGTATCGGCATCGCCAGCTTCGGGGAATTTCGACCAGGCATTGACCCGTTGTCGAAAAAATATGAAGACGACAGGGGACGCGTGATGTGTCATGACCGCTTTTCTGTTTTTGTAAACGCGCAACAAATTGTCCGGATAGGAAAGTGCGTATCGCATTCCTTCTTGCCGATTCGCGGGAATGGTACAAAGATGCGAATCACCATACATGCCACCAGGAGATTGAATCCCCGCTATGTGGACGAGGATGGAGTAAATGAACTGGGTGAAATGGTAGTTGACTTGTCCTCGGTCATGCACAAGCGTCTAGAAGATCGATCAGTCGAAGTGTCAATGTTTTTCGGAGAAACTGAACTCGGGGTTCAAGCCGTAGTGGAAGGCACCCAAGAGTCACTTCAGGCCACTCTTGAACTTGCGCCTCAGGACTGGGAGTAAGCTGTGCTCGATGACGATAATTCTGCAGATGACCCAGCGGGCATCTTCCGCGCAGTTCGGAGATCTATACAACGATATAATTCATAACATGGACACCCTCAAGGAGCGTATAGCTGCCCTTGAGATGCAGAATCAAAAACTTGAGGAACGCCTAGGCTTCCTTCTAGCGGAACGAACGCAAGATCGTGTGGACTTGCACGGCGAAGGGCATATCGCGCACCTTGGGCTAGCAGCCGAATACCACACTCTAGTGGTGCAATGGATGCAGCGAGTAGCACGTAAATTGGTGGGGGCCCAAGCCAGGACGGACTTCGAACTGGCGCTAGGCCAGCAAGTCTCGGAGTTTACTGTGCACCTGTTCCGCGGTAGTGAGCCGAACACCAAAGCACTAATGTCATCTCTCGAGAAGCTGATCCGAAGTCTCGACAACTAGCGCAATCCATGTGCGATCGCGCTACGTCGCTGCGAGCGAAGATCGCGGAGATAGGTATCCCCCACGAATGGGACTTTCGCACGGAAATATCAGGGACTCTCGACGACGAACGCCAAGAGGCATGGCTAACATGTGATCCGTGCTTGCCGGTAAACTTGGTAGTGGCTCCAGCCTACGTGGTTCAAGGGCAATTGTACTCCAAGCAACTTGTCGTTACAGGCCCTCACCCCTAGCCAAATTACGACATGTGCGAAATTTTCGCTGCTACAACCATGTATCTATCAAGCTACCCATCAGCTATAGGATGAGCTGCGGTGACGGCGCTGTGGAACGCGCCACCCGTGATCTTTGGCCCAAACGACAACTCAATGGAGCCCCGAGAGTGCCGTACCCTTACCCTGCTCCGTGCTATCGCGGAAGCCGGCCACGCCGCCGTAGCGTTCCATCATGGTCTCAAACTGCTGTACGTGACCATGGAGCCTCCGTCCGATAGTGGTCACTGGGGGCAGACCGCTACCGCCGCCCCCAACGTGATGGACCTGGACCAGCTAGAGATAGCGATGCAAGTGGCAGCGGCCGGGGACATCGCCCGGAGCTGGTTCCTCCCCACTCGCGAAGCGGATCGCGAAGAGCGCACGGACGACCGGCTGATGAAGCGTTTCAGGAATGCCGCAAGAGCCGTAGCGGAGTCGGATCCCTGGTTCAGAGACGTTGACCGCCTGATCTTCGCCGAGCGGGGTCGCGAAAGAGACGCCGAGATGGGCGACACCGGGGGTGAGGCAGTCCTCGATCTTGAAGGCTGGGTTCGAGTCTTCCGGAAAGCTGAGCGACTCGTCTGTGACGACCTGTGGCCTGCCGTTGAAGCCATAGCCCAAGGGCTGATCCAGAACCCTGCCAACCTGAGCCATGAGGATGTTGCCAAGCTGGTGGCCACGGCAACCGAGAACGCCGAGCGGCTGACTCGACGTTGGCGTGCGTGGCCGGCAATGGCACGTCACATTATTTGATTATGTATCAACACTCACAATGAGTGTGTAAGCGGGTCACTGATGGTCTTCAGCAGTGTAGGCTCGCACAAGGTAGTCGGATCGGCGTAGGGAAGTGGCATGACAGAGGAGTCACCCAGTCGCGTGCCCACTGGATCGGATGTCATCTCGGCGCTAGGTCGTACCGGATTTCTCCTTGAGTACCAGGTAGCCCAAGTATTGCGCGGGCACGGCTTCTCAACGTATCTCAATTATCCGTATCCCGATCCAGAGACAGGGAAGTCGCGCGAGATCGATGTGAGCGCAGACAAGGAAACGCACATACATCGCCAGCCCGTCGAGGTATACGTACAAATAGAGCTTATCGTTGAATGCAAGAATACTCCAAACCCATTCGTGATAATCGGTGAGCGAGGGCGGCCTTTCTCGGGTAGCAGCGAGTCCTTCAAGGTAACGTTTGACCCGCTCCGATTGAGGTTTCCAGGTCCTCCTTACGAGACAATCTGGTCTACCTTGAAACTAGGAAGTCTTCCTGGCATGCTAACAATGGAAGATTTCATAGGCCGACAACTGGTTCGGATGAATCAGCATAGCGGGAATTGGCGGGCCGACAATGAAGGTGTTTATGAGAGCATTCTGCAACCTCTGGCGAAAGCGAGGGCTCATCTTCGGAGTTTGAACGACGAAGATGTCGATCCCAAGCCCTGGGAATGTCCGTACATCACTTTTTATCTCCCGATACTTGTTACTTCAGGGCCAGTCTTGACAGTTACCGTAACAAACCAGGGCCATGTGGTTGACCAGGTGGGTTACGCGGCATTTCAGCGAGCCTTCCATACTGATGCTGGATTTAAAAGCCTGATAATGGACGTCGTCTCTTATGAGCACCTTGATACCTACCTAAAAACGCGGGTAGTTAGAATCTTCGAGAGCGCCGAGACAGCTATTAGATCCAACATTCACCTATATGATCCCGAATGGCTGCTGGCCAATCGCGGCGAACCTAAGAACGTCGATCTCTTCAACTCATGGCTTGAAAGTATTCGGAAGAGCAGGGACTCGGCTAGGGGGACAGGGTCCAAGAATACTTAAGCTGCCGCATCCGACAGTCACCCTAAAACCGTGCGGGCCTTAGGCTCAGGTCTTTGTACTGGTCAAGGAAGTCCGCAGCGGCTTGCACGGTCTTTATAGCGTCTCAATAGCCTGGCCAAATAGCGTAGACGTTCGTCAGTACGCGCGGAGTTTGCTCTGCTTGCTAGTTCCAAGACTCGCGTGGCGGTCTCGGCTGCGAACTCGATCTCGTTCAGGAGGATATAGTCCTCTGCCAGCCAGCTTAGGTATAGGGCATTCTCCCGGACCAGCGCATTATCGTAACCGGAAGTGGCGGTACGCAGCAAAGGTTCGGCTCTGGCGGGCTGCTTTTAGCTCCGTGAAGCAACGGCCCGCCATTACGTCTATTTCTTCTCGGTTGAGCCAGTAGACCCAGTCTGGGTCATCCTCGGGCTTGGCGTGGTCGAAGTTCTCTTCTACTTGGCCTAGTGCCCGTTCGCAGCTAACGAGGTCGCCTGATTTCGCGTCGGCCCAGGCGATGCGATCCAAGAGCAGTGCTTTTGTTGTGGCTGTGGCGCTGTGCCGCGCTCCGGCGTAAGCGGTTCGGGCGAGCATTGCGGCTTGGCGGGGATTGCCGGTATTCGCTAGCTGGTAGCTCAGCGTCGATATGATATTTCCGGCTAGGGGTGCGTTGTCTGCTGCGTGTGCTGCCAGAATGCCGCCTTCGGCGTAGCTGGCGGCTTGTTTGTATAGGCCAGCGTCAGCGGTGACCCATGCGGCGAGTTGCGCAAGCTCCCCGGTTGCCGTGAGCAGGCGGCGAGTCTGATCCTCGGTCAAAGTGGCTTCACCGAGGAGTTTGGTCGTGGCCTGTAGTTCTTGATGCACTAGCGTGTGCGAGGTGCGGCCGGACATGTAATCGTCGGCTCGGCGTAGCTGTATCACGCGGTGCTCGGTCGTTTCAACGAGAGAATCGCCGATCCGGCGACCGGCACTCAACTCGATGAGCTGGGGCGTGTCGGCAGCTATCCACTCGTGAGCCAGCATTTCGATATCCGCGAGGACGGATCTGGATATGGCGCTGTCGAAGGATACCGAGAGGCTGCTTAGGTCGTCCCGGGTCCATTCCCGCTTGGCAATAAGTGCAGTGCCGGGACTGCGCTCCTTCGAGGCGCCGTCCGATAGCTCTTGAATTCCGAAGCCAAGTTCGCCTGGCGTGGACTTGTAAATCTCACACAGCAACCTTTGATAATAGTCGGGCGTGACGTGCCCGTTCTCCCATCGGGATAGTTGCGTCTTAAGGCTGGCAGCCGACGCAACCGTGTATCTCCTTCCACGTGGCCAGCCTCACCAGCTCCCGAGACCGCGCGCACCTGCGACCAGCCACGAGCGCGGCGAGCAGCTTGGAGAGGCGTCGTCATGGGAGGTACCCACGACCTTCCGAGGGGGACTTGCCTGGTGGGTGCAGGGTTAACACCCTCATGTTAACCCCTGTTGATAGCTGTCAACTACCGAACGCCACAACAGGGTGATTCCCTGTGTTGTGAGGCCACTGACCAGGTTCAGAAAGGGGGTGGTCATGATGACACCATCCACTACAGCACTCGCCGGCCCCGCACCGGGGTCAGCCTGGCAATGGCCCCGGCCCGGTCGGCCTCGGCCCCTGAATGCGGGAACGGTCGGCCTTGCGGCGATGCAAAGCGCGCCGTTCTGGGCGCGTCGGTATACTCGCTGGTTTCTGGATTCATGCCAGGGGCTAAGCACCGGCACAGCCGAAACCGCAGAATTGCTGGTGTCCGAACTAGTTACTAACGCGTTGCAGTTTTCCGAGCCTCCCGCGCCGACCCTCGGGTATTCCGGGTGGGTGAACGCGCGCTTGATCTCGCTGTCGCTGCGTCATTTCGCCCGAGAGCTTGCTCATCGAGGTGTTCGATACGGACACGAGTCCGCCGGTCCTCGCTGAACCTGACGACTTATGCAGAGAGCGGCAGGGGATTGATGCTGGTCGATGCGCTGAGCATGAAATGGTCGTACTTCTTTCCGGCAGGCGGCGGCAAGGTCGTCTACTGCTTCATCGCGATACCTATGCCACCATTACAGCGTCCCGGCCCGTGCGGGACTGGATACGGCACGGGCCGGGCCTTATAGAACCAAAGCTGGACAATTGAATAAAGACGGGCAGCCCCGTTACCCACTGGAATGAGGCGGGGCTACCCGAAAGGAAACGCGGTGTTTCCCGGAACCGATGGTATCCGGGGACGCCGCGTTTTTGGCGCTTCGGACCTTACAGAAAGCTAACGAGCGCTGACAGGAGGTGATGAACATGGGACGCAAGTTGAATGGATGCCGCAGTGTCCCAAATTGCGCGTGCGGTGCACTCGCCGGCGAGATGGCCGGCGTATGCGAGAAGTGTCGATTCCGCTTCCGGTGGCTGCGTCGCAAGACGCGTCGTGGCTTCAACGCCGGATGACTAGTCCGATCGGGCTACGGCAATCAGCGCGAAAGGAGGTGATGGCTTTGACGATAACGATCTCGGCGGCACTGATGCTGGGCGCGGGAGTATTCGTCTTGTGCCGGTACGCGGGCATGCGGATATGGCACGCCGCGGTGTGCATCATGTTCGGTTTCTACCTCGCGTCTTCCAGTCTCGCGCCGGATATCGCGAACGTCATGACCAGCCTGTTCCGGCTGCTCTAGCAAACCCAGAGAAAGCGCGACAACAGCAATGCACGGACTCAGTGAACACGCAACGGACGTGTCCCGCGCATACACGGCGCGCGGGACACGAGAAAGGACGCCATGACCAAACCCCGATTCAAGGAGGTGGTGCCTAATGCCAAATACCAAGCCAGATTTCGACCTCCAGCAGATCAGCATCAGGAACACGCACGCACGTCACGTCGTCGCCGGATGCGCGGCGGCCCTGCCGATGCTCGCGGACATGTGGCGCGAGCTGGACGACGCGCTTACCGACCTCGTCACACTCGCCGCGCAGCTCACGCGGTTCTCGGCTGACCTCGAGCGCGCGCGGCTCGAGCGCGCCAACCTGCGCGCCGCAATGCGCGCGACGCTCGCCGCATACGCCGATGGCGAGCCCGATCCCCTGTGGTATCTCCGGGACGAGCTGAACGCGCCTCAGACGCCCGATACGGCCTCGCGGAGGCCAGCGTGAGCACATACCGCCGCATGCGCCGCCAAGCCCGCTTGGCGCGCCGGAGCGGCCTCCAGCCGATGATGGTGATCAACACCGGGGATGGCTTCCCCGAGACCATGGCCGTGGTGCTGGCGCGGTGGGCTTGGCGGTACCGCTCCGAGCTCGCGCCGGCGGGTCGGCCGCCGGTCTGGTGGCGACCGCCTGGTGGCTGCACCGCGCGCGGCCGCACTGGTGGCTGCCCATCGCGGTCCTGGCCGGAGTGGCCGCGTGGGCCGTGGCCCTGTTCGGCGCGCGGTGGCGATTCCCGACGATTGCCGAGCGCGTTTACGCGGCCATCACGATCTACGTCGCCGGTATCTGGCTTTCTGCCGCAACGGTGATCGGCCCGAGAGTGTCGCCGCTCCCCCAAGCACTGGCAATCGGCGCGATTATCTTGTCGGTGCCGTGGTGGACACATCGGCGTCGGCGTGCGAAAGTTCGGCTGGAACGCAAGCTGCAAGCCTGGCCCGATATCGCCAAAGCAATCGGGCTGGCCGGGGCCGAGGTTATGTCCGCCACCGTCGATGTGTGGGGATGGCGCGCGCGATTCCGGCTGGCACGCGGGCAGACGATCAGCGACGTAGTCGCGAAGATACCGGCAATCGAGTCCGGCCTTGGGACATTCCGGGGTGCAGTGCGTGTTTACCCGACGCCGGATGACCTGGCCCACAGATGCGAAATCCGTGTGCTCGATGTGGACCCGCACGCCGGAGCTATTCCATGGCCCGGCCCGTCCGTCACGTCAGTTACTCAGCCGGTCGATATGGGACCATTCGAGGATGCGACTCCGTGCCGGGTGTCTTTCGCCCGACTGCATGGCATTTTCGGCGGAACCACCGGATCTGGTAAGAGCGGCGGGCTGAATGTGCTCATGGGTAATCTGGTGGCCTGCCGCGACGTGGTCATCTGGGCCATCGATCTGAAAAAGGGCATGGAACTAGGTCCATGGCAGTCATGCATTGACCGGCTGGCCACGACTCCCGGGGAAGCCATTACTCTACTTCGAGGCGCGGTCGCGGTACTGGAAGCGCGTGCGGCATTGCTCGCCGCAGCCGGCAAACGTGCCTGGGACATATCCCCGGCCTGGCCCGCACTCGTCGTCCTCATCGATGAATATGCCGAACTGGCCGACGAAGCGCAGGAGGCGATGAACGATACCGATTCCATCGCGCGGCTTGGTCGCGCGGTTGCGGTAACTCTTATCGCGGCGACACAGCGGCCCACGCAAAAGGCCATGGGGCAAGGCGCGGTGCGCTCTCAAATGGACCTGCGGATATGCTTCCGCGTTCGCGAACCCAGGGACGTCGACCTAGTCCTCGGCCAGGGAATGCTACGGGCCGGATGGGATGCCCACAACCTCAATGCACCCGGGAAATTCCTCGTCTCCGCACCCGGGCACGATCGGCCGAAACGAGCCCGTGCTTATCTGCTCACCGACCAAGTCGTCGCGGAAACTGCCGTACGTTATGCCGACTACCGGCCTGACCTGGACGCCGAATCGCAGCACGCGATTATCAACGCAGCTAACACGCGCCCAGTTCGGGACGAGGATTCGGCAAGCGACGACGACACGCCAGAAGTAAACCGGCCCTCCACGATGGCCGAACAAACGCTGTGGATGGCGCTATGCAGGGCACCGATAGAAGGAATAGGAGTCAGCGACCTTATGAGCGCTACCGGAATGACCCGGTCGACATTTACCGGCATCTGCGCGAGCTGGCCCGGGGCAGCCATGTGGTACAGGTCAGCCGGGGTCGCTGGCGCGCGCAGACCACCGAGGAGCCGTGACTGTGAGTGCTCGTCTCACGGTCGTCTCGTCCCACGGCCTCGCGCGCGCGTCTGCACGTAACGCGCGTACACAGCCGATGGGACGAACGAACGAGACAACCACCGAGCGTGCCAGACGGCTCGCCGGCCCGGCCACCGCGACCGAGAGGAGGTGAGGCCACAACGACCAAGCGAGCAAAGAAAGCAAAGACCCGAGAGAAGGTGATAATACCCACTCCCGAGGAGTGGGCCGAAGAGCAACTCAAGAACGCGCCACCACGATCGGAGGAATGGGCACGAAAGGTCGCGCGGATCTACTGTCTGGATATCGAGGATGACAATAAGGAAGAGAAACCAGCATGAGACAGAAACGTGACCCCGGCGAGAATATCCGCCGGGGTCACGCTATATCAGGTTAGCTATTCTGGCGTGTCGTTTCCGGAATACAGGAACGATCTGGTCAGGATGGAAGCGCCCGCCTTTCCCGGCTGGTTTGATGATGATGGCCTCAAGGGCCTGCGCGATAGCGGCTTGCTTCTGTTCCATCGTGAAGTCAGGTTTGTCCCACTCAGCGGCGAGATTCACAACGGCGTGCTTCCGGGCCTGCTGCCGTCCTTCATAGCGGCGCTTATCGCGGAGCAGTTCCGCCTCATCCGCTTCCATCCTCGCCAGTGACGAGAAATGCCGCTGGGCGGATATCATTCCCTTCTCGTAATGCCGCTGGGACTCTTCAATGCGCGCTTGCAGGTCGATAAGATCCTGCGCCTGCGGCCATGGCGGGAGATCTTCCAGCTTACGGAACTGGATTTTCTGCTGCTCGGCGATTACCAGCGCCTTGACGTATTCTGTCTATCGGGGCGGCAAGCCGGGTTATGCCGCCGCACCCACCGGAACCATTGCTGGGGCATCGGTAGAATTCGCTGGAGTTCTCCCAGCCTGGTCTTCCTGTGGCTGCCGATCATACGTGCGCTGCATTTCCCGCACCGTATGAATGGCGACAGCAGGTAGGTGGTCCGGTAACCGCTACCCTTGGCACCTAGACGTGATTTGACCGCATTCTCCGGTGGCCCCCACAACGCCACTACGGCGTTGTATTCCTCCTCTGTGAGGATCGGTTCCCACTGCCCGCGAACCTTATTGCCGTCAGCATCGGCCAGTATGTCACCTTGGTAAGTCACCAATCCGCAGATGCGGGGACGGAGGAAGATATTCCGAATCGTCCCCCTACGCCATACCGCGCCTGTCACCGTGGGTATGCCGCGTGCGTTCCATTCTCGCGCGAGCGTAAACGCGCTGACTCCGGCCAGGATGCGGGGAAGCTCGCGCCGGATGTGCGCGGCCTCACGTTTGTTCAGGTAGATGCGGTCCTTTCGCCAGCCGAACGGACGGTGCTTACCACCGTGATTACCACCTTTCATCGCGGCGTGCCGCTGGCCGTCGACTACACGCCGCGACGTGTTCCGTGATTCTTGATTGCGCTGATTGACCAGGCTGCGCGCAGCCGAGATTCCCGAGTCCGTAGTCAGGTCGATATTGCCGGTCAGGCTCGCCACGTAAACGCCGTAATACTCGACCACGTCGATGAGATCTTCCAGGGTGCGTGGGTCGCGCATGGCGCGATCGATGTCCGGCACCATCAGCGCGTTGCACTCGCCACGGCGCAGCGCGGTGAGGATCTTCTCCCACTCAGGCCGGATCACGCGGTACCCATAGGTGCCATCGGGCAACTCGATACGCTGCCGCTTGAACGCCGAGACCGCGTTCTCCGGTATCTCCCGGTCGATCCGCCCGCCGAGCCTCGCTACCTCGGCGCGGAGGTCGGTGAGCTGGTGGTCTAGCTGACGCTCGCGGTCGGTGGACTCGCGGGCCAGCAAGATCCATATGAGCTGTTCAGGGTCTAGATTGGTGAGCGTGCGGCCCTGGACGCGACGCGGTTTGCCTGCCATGAGGCCAGTATGTACTAGAAAATCCTTGGGCACGGCGGCGTGCCTTCCGTTCGCCGGGCAGTTGCTGTCCCAGCTCGGTGCGCCATACAATCCGCGCGGGCACGATCTGAGGCGCTCCCGTCCATCCCGGCATGGGGACCAGCGTGCTCGCAGAATGATCACCGGGACCGTCGACCTGGTCCGAGAGGACTATTGAGTGACACACACAGCCGACGCAGTCGTGATCGGAACCGGGGTCATCGGTGCCGCTGTCGCCTACGAGCTCGCACAGACCGGACTGCGGGTTGTGGCTATCGACCGGCTGGGCGGTGTCGGTTCGGGCTCTACCAGCTCGTCCTCAAGCATCGTCCGCTTTCACTACTCGACCTTCGAGGGCGTGGCCGCTTCCTGGGAATCCAAGTTCAGCTGGGAGAACTGGCCCGAATATTTGGGCAGCCGTCCTGAGGAATCCCTGGCCAGGTTTATCAAGACAGGTTGCCTGATCCTTGATGGTAGTACCCAGCGTGAGCGGGTGCTGCCTCTCTTTGACCGCGTCGGTGTCCCATACCAGTGCTGGGATGCTGAGACCATCCGGCAGCAGGTGCCGGGTCTGGATCCCGGACGGTACGGTCCGCCCAAGCCGGTCACGGACGCCGCATTCTGGGCGGATGCCGACGGCGAACTCGGTGCCTACTACACGCCCGACGGCGGGTTCATCGACGACCCGCAACTGGCGGCGAGGAACCTCATGGCCGCGGCGAAGCGGAGGGGAACCGAAATTCAGCTTCGCGAACAGGTGGTGGGGATCCTCCAGAAGAATGCGCGGGTCCAGGGCATAAGGCTGCGCTCAGGAAGCGTGATTCAATCTCCCGTCGTGGTCAATGCGGCGGGCCCGTACTCCGGGCAGGTTAACGCTCTGGCGGGCGTCACCGGAGAATTCCGAATCCGAACCCGCCCACTACGGCAGGAAGTCCATTCCGTGCCTGCACCGGCTGGCTATGCACGGGGCGAACTGGGACCCGTTGTCACCGACGGAGACCTGGGCACATACTTCAGATCTCACTTCGGCGGGCAGCTTATCGTCGGAAGCGCGGAGCCAGCATGCGATGCCCTCCACTGGATAGATGACCCGGATGCTTTCGAGGCCCAGCCCACCAAGCAGGCGTGGGATTCGCAGGTACTCCGCCTGGCCCGAAGAATCCCGTCGCTGGGCATCCCGCCCCGTCCCGTTGGTTTCGCCGCACTATACGACGTGGCCGACGACTGGATCCCGGTCTACGACCGTACCTCATTGGCTGGGTTCTATGTGGCCATTGGCACAAGCGGCAACCAGTTTAAAAACGCTCCTGTTGCCGGCCGCTTTATGGCGGCCCTAGTACACGCTTGCGAAAACGGACACGATCACGACTCGGATCCGGTTCTGTTTAGCGGACACTTCACCAAGAACGAAATAAACCTCGGGCACTACTCACGCCTTCGCCAGCCCCATGCGGAGAGCGCGAACAATGTGATGGGCTGATAACACCCAGGGTTCCGGTGTGCTCCGTCAGCGGGCCGCGGACCTTACGGACCTGCGTGGACCCGAACGCGGGTTTGATGGTCCGGCGGATATACCCCAGAACAGAGTGGTCAGGCCATGCTTGTCCTCAGTCGTCAACCTGTCCTCGCTAGGGATTCCACCGGAATCAGGCGCACTCGTCATACAGGCATGATCACGAGGCGGCTGCGCTCACATCAGCCCATCCGGTAACAAGGCCACATCAACCACGCCAGGCCTGAGCCGGGCCACGTTAGTCCGCACCTGAACGGCGGCGAATGCAGTCGAGGGCGTCGCGTAGCGGGTCACGGCAGTGGCTGGTGATGTAGCTCGTCAGCCCGGCCAGGGCCCGGGTCTGAGGACAGGGTTAATCAGCTGGCCCGCGTTCAGCGCGGCAGGCGATTCCTGCCCTAGCAGGGCTGCCCGAGCGCTGATCGCCGAGGAGACCGCGCCACCCAAATCTCAGAAATGTCCAGGTTACGGCCCCACCAGCGACCGGAACACGTCCACATCAAAGCCGCCGGTCGACGGGTCGGGATCACCGTAGATCTCCCAGCGAGGGCCGGCCAGTCGGTACCCGTTCGCCTTGCCCCACTCGCACACCGCTTGATGAGTGTCGCCGATCTTGGCGATCGCGCCGGTGTGGGTCGCGGTGGCGACGAGCCCGCCCGGAAGCGTTGACGCGACAACGTGACCGGCGGGATCGAATGAGCCGCTTACCTGGACGCCGACTTCGACGTTGGGGACGTCGTCCTTGTAGAGCATGATGTTGTGCCCCTGCTTGTAGAGCCCCTCGGGGGCGTCGCCCCGGAGGAAACTCCACACCTTGTCCAGCATCGGTCCCCACATCTTCGGGAACTCCGCCCACGTCGCCACCGCCGTTACCACCGCCGTCGGCGTCGGTTCGACGGTCTTCACGGTCACTTCGACAGTCATGGCGCGGAGCATACGCCGTAGTCGTGACCAGCACGTGCCATCAGCCGGAGCCCTTTGCTGTCATGACCATGGGATGTCGTGACGCCTTGCTTGCCGGCTGGACTAGTGCGCAACTTCAGCGATCGCGAACAAACCAACCCGCAGGTCAGCGCGTTGAAAGAACGGATCAAGGCCAAATCGTGGCCCAAGGCAGGTCACACAGGCATGATCACGAGGCGGCCGCGCTCCCCTATGGGTCAACTGACCGACGGCGGCTGCGAATCGGCCACTACCGGGTGATGTACCACATCACTGCCGAGACGGTGTCGGTCTGGCACCTCGGCCGCAGCTCGGCCGGAAGCTAAAGGTGAGGGCATCGCGCAGACAGACAGCCTAGAGTTCAGGCGAAGGGCCGTGACGATAGATGCATCCATCGGCTCCCGGGCGTTATCGATGGTGTTAGCGTGATGCGGCCGACGCTTGTCGATTCGGATACGTCGAACATTTACACGAGCTAACTCTAGTGGAGCGGGTGGGGCTCGAACCCACGACCGGCGGATTATGAGAAGTACGGCCTTGTGCATCGTACGCACCACCTGCGCGGATACCACGGAGCCGTGCCGCCGATGGCCCTGATTGCATTGTTTGCACCGATGGCTCGGTCCACGCATTCCATCGTGATCACCGGATGCCAGCTACAGAACGTTACCGCCGACAGCGCGGCTTTATGCTATGGGCCCGGCCAGGTGCAAGTAGATCGTCTGGTCGCCGACAAGGCCGAAGATACCGCGATCGAGTCGACTCGCAAGGCAGGTGCCGCTGCACCCTCATTGCGCCGACGATGCTGGCCGACGGTGGCCATGTTGCTTGTTCGACGGTGTATGAAGCATGGATCCGCTTGCGCGATCTAGTGAATCGTACCTTGCAGGGGCCGTCCCGGACCCTGGCCTTCACGCCTCCGCCCGCCTGGCTATGGTCCAAAGACCGAGCGCTGGAAGCATCTGAGCATCGATCAGAGCATGCTCTGTCGCCTCTAGGTCCGCCCGTCCGAGCATCCGCGCCAGGTAAGGCCTGCGGACCTCAACGACCGGCTCGAAACGAGCGTAGACCGCCTTCTTGATCGTCGCGGTTGTGTGGAGCTCGCTATGCTCACGCCGCCAGCCAGCTACCGAATTGTCGGCGGGAGACAGATCGTGCTTTGCGAGCCAGGCGGCGGCCCGGCCATCGTAAGCGTCCCAAGAGAACTCGTAAATAAAGACCGACCCGCGCGGGCGGAGAAGGTTGGCGAGCGCCCTGACCACAGCGTCAAGGTCAGCATGGTGCAGCGCCATGACGGCGGCAACGGCGTCAAACTCACCGAGCAGTTGCGCGTCCTCAACACGCACCGGGACCAGGCGCTGATGAGAAGGTGCGGCCGGATCCACTCCGAACACGTCGAAGCCAAGCTCGGCCAGGCGGTCAACCAGTCCGCCGTCGCCACATCCGACGTCGAGGATGCGCGAACCCGCAGGGACCGCCGCCGCGAGGACAGCGTCGAAGTCCTTCCACCACCGCGAATCAGCCATACGCCAGAAACGTACCAAGTTGCCGCCCGCGAACGTGGCTGCCCGGGGTCCATGCCTTCACGTGCAGGCGAAGGAAGCGCTCCTTGGCTTCTGCGCGCAGATGCTTGAAGCGCACCATCCGAGGTTTGCCGGTGGAGGCAACAGCGCCTTGACCTAGCGCATTGGTTAGAGGATACTAACGGTTAGTGGGTGCTAACCGAGATGCTGACCGGTGGGGGGCGCTGGCCGACGGCACGCGCCTAGCCATCGTGGCGTGCCTGGCCGACGGGCCTCAGGCTGTGGGGCAGCTGGCGGCCGGGCTGCCGGTGAGCCGGTCGGCGGTGTCTCAGCATCTGAAGATCCTCAAGGACGCTGGCCTGGTGGAGGACGTGGCGGCGGGAACGCGCCGGATTTACCGGCTCAACCCGGTCGCGCTGGCAGCGTTGCGGGATCAGCTCGACACATACTGGCAACGGGCGCTGGCCGGGTACGCCGAGGCTGCGGAAGCGCCGACCGAGGAGGCTTGATGGCCCAGAGCGAGGCAGTGACGGTCCGCAAGCAAGTCGTGGTTGACACGCCGATCGAGCGTGCTTTCACGGTGTTCACCGACCGGTTCGGGGACTTCAAGCCGCCGGAGCACAACATGCTCGGGACGCTGATCACCGAGACGGTGTTCGAGCCGAGGGTCGGCGGTAACATCGTGGACCGGGCAGCGGACGGCAGCGAGTGCCGGTGGGCGCGGATCCTGGCCTTCGACCCGCCAGACCGGGTGGTGTTCAGCTGGGACATCAGCCCGCAGTGGACGATCGAGACCGACCAGGGTCAGACCAGCGAGGTCGAGGTGCGGTTCTACGCCGAGTCGCCGACCCGCACGCGGGTCGAACTGGAGCACCGGCACCTCGACCGGCACGGGCCCGGATGGGAAGCAATCACGGACGGCGTGGACGGGCCGGAGGGCTGGCCGTTGTACCTGGACCGCTACGCCGCGCTGGTGAAGGAAGGCCGCTGACATGCCGCCGATCGTGACCAGCGCCGAAATCGAGCGCCCGGCCGCGGAGGTGTTCGCCTACGCCACCGACCCGGCCCGGTTCAGCGAATGGCAGAAAGGCGTGGTAGACGGGCACATGGACGGCCCGGCCGACGGCCCCCCAACACCGGCCGTGGGCGCGAAGTGCGTGACGACGCGGCGCATCGGCGGCGCCAGCCGGCCGTCCACTTCCGAGCTGGTGCACATCGACCCGCCCCGGGCCTGGGGCGTGCGGGGCACGGACGGCCCGATCCGGGCGGCTGTCGATGTCCTAGTCGAGCCGGTGACCGGCTCCCGCTCCCGGCTGACCATCAGCGTCGACTTCACCGGTCACGGCATCGGCAAGATCCTGGTGCCGCTGGTGGTCCGCCGGGAGACACGCAAGGAGATGCCAGACAACATGACCGCGCTCAAGCAGAGGATGGAAGCGGGCTAAGGCGCCAAGGCGGCCACGGCCAGCGCGTCCCAGCGCATCCGGCCACCCCGGGTCCCCCGGCCCGGCCCCCGCGGCCAGGGCCTGCTCGATCGCATGGCGGAGCTGGCCGACTGATGGCGCACCGGATGTGCGGCCCTCATCATCGCGGTACAGCCGGCGGGACATGCCCGGCGGCTGCCCCAGCTCGGCGAACGGGTCCACCTAGATGCAAACTAGTGCCAACCCGGTTGGAGAGGGTCGTCGGGGCAGGTCGGGCGTTGCTGGAGGCTCATGGTGGCCGTTCGGGGGGTCGCTAGCGTTGCTGTACTCGTCTGCTGTACTCGTGCCAGCTGCTATCGACTACCGGTCGCTGGGTTATGAGCATGCCGAGCGCTGTCGCAACCCGTCCCGGCCCGTCGCTCACACCCATGCTGGCTTCGGCCGACGACACGATGCCGTCTTAACCAGTCTCGCCACGTCTGGCGCGTTCCGAGGTGCCTTGGTCACAATCGCGGTCACGAGGGCCGGGTTGCTGTCGTTACCGTTACGGTTGCCGTCGGAGATTCCATTGAGGAATCACGCCGCTGACGCTACTGTTCCGCCGTGGTGCAGAAGGCCCGTGGGCTTGGTTCTGGCTGCACTGTCTGTCTGGCTGATGGGAGGTTGTGAGATGGCCGACGGCAAGGGCACGGCGCGCGCGCGAAGGTCACGTCCGGCGCAGATCATCGGGTCGCAGAGGACGCAGAACATGGGGTGGCAGGCGAATAAGGTCAACGTCGCCCTTCCCCTCTCCATGATCAGGGTTGAGGAACCGGTGACGATGAGGGTGGGGGACTGGATCAGCCTGGCTGGATTGGTGGTCTCGGCCATCGGGTTCGGCGTGGTGATCAGGGAACTTATCCGCATCGCACACGTATCCGAAGTGGGCCAGGTGAGCCATCGAGTAAGCCTGGAAAAGGCAGATTCGCGTGCTGGCGGATCTTCTTCATCCGACGCAGGGGCCGGATTAGCAGAACGTAGGTCCGCGCCAGGCGTTGCGGAGATCAGGTGGCGAGTGGAGAGGACATCACCGGATGCCGCACCGCTCCACGACGTAGCGGCGATCGAGTGAGCTTCCTCTCCTCGTTGTCCATCAGCGCTCGCCTTCCTCGTTGTGCTCCCGCCTGATAAAGGCGCGCGCCACCGCGTAGGGGTTGCGGTAGTGCGCGGTCTTGGGGTAGCCGGCCACGCCTGGGTTCCGGAAGCTCACGGTCCAGACGCCTTCCTGGCGACGGTTGACGTGAGTTGAAAACGCGCCGTCGTCATCAAAGATGAAGCCGTGGCCGCGGCCAGGGCGGCAAGCGGTGTCCGCGGCGCTCGGCGACGTGCGAGGTGATAGGCCTGCTCAGGCGGCGAAGCTCAGAGCGATCAGGATCATCGCCGCGCCCGCGGCCCGTCCGCCGGCCACTCCGAATGGCATGGTCTTTTCCAGCAGCACGAAGGCGGCGATCGCGGCGATCCACAGCAGGTTCATCACGCCGCCGATGAACAGAAGTCCCATCAGGATCCAGCAGCAGCCCAGGCAGTAGGAGCCCAGCCGCACGCCCATGCGGAAGGCGCCCAGACGGCCGTTGCGCCAGTGGCGGGACAGGAAATGCGCGGGGGCGCGGCAGTTCCGAAGGCAGGCGTTCTTGAGCGGAGTGAACTGGTAGACCCCGGCGGTAATCAGCAGCGCGGCGCCGAGCCAGGCGCTGCGCGAGACCATCATCGGGGACAGCAGCGCGGCCTGATCGAGGCCCCACTGGGCGGCGGTGGCCACCAGGCTGAAGATCGCCCACATCGCGGCGTAGCCAGCGACGAGGACGAACGCCGGGGCCACGGGGCTGTGCTGCGCCGCGGCCTTGCGCGCGACCGCGGCATACAGCAGGGTCATCGGCACCGCGGTAGGGACCATCATGGCGACCATCATCACGGCCCACATCGCCAGCCGCAGGCCGAACTCGGCTGCCGTCCACGGCTGCGTCCCGGTCATGGCGTGCATCATCGGCGCCATCGGCCGGCCGCTCATGCCGGCCTGCCCGCTCATCATCCGCCGCGCCGCCACCACGACGTAGGCCCAGGCTGCGGCTGTGATCACGGCCAGGCCTGCCAGCACGGCCAGGCGGTCCCGGTGCCGCCGGGCCAGGGACGACAGTCTCACCCAGGACACCGGGGCTGCCGGGGGCGCGGTCAGCGGATAACTCCGTCCTGGTTCAGGTGCAGGAGGTTGAACTGGCCGTAGCCGTCTTTCAGGTCCAGTTCGATGCCGGCCCGGGCGGTGGTGTTGCCGTTGCCCATCTCGGCGAGGCTGTACTCAAACCCGTTCGGCAGGTCGATCCGGGACCGCACCGGCTCGCCGGTATGACGGCTGATAATCGGCGTGCCGCGGGACTCGACCAGCCCGTCGATCTTCAGGCTGGCCAGCCGCTGGTCTATGTCAATGGACAGCTCGATCGGCGCGTACACGGTGTCCAGCACCGTCGACATCGTGCTGTTGTAGACGAAGAAGTGCGTCGCCCCCGGTGTCGTCGACTCGCCGTGAAGGATCTTCCGCAAGCCCTCCCGCTGCGCCGGGTCGGCCCGCTCGTCGATGATGACCTGCTGCGTGCCGTTGCCGTCGGCGATCTCGCCGGGCCAGTACAGTAACAGCGCCCAATTCAGGCCATCGAGCCTGGTTTCGTTGAAGTGCCCTTCATCGACGCGCCCGCACACCACGGCCTCGCAGTGCCCGTGGGTTGTCTTCGCCCCGAACTGACACGGGCAGCCCCAAGAACAATTGCAGTTCCCGTACTCCCTGCCCCAGATGGTCCATCGATCAGCCACCGGCCCCTCCCGCGTCTCGCGTTGTCCTGGATGGCACCGCCCCCGCCGCGGCACGGCCGGCGCCAGGGCACGGCTACGGTCCCCGCCCTGCACCGCCCGGCCGCCGGTCCGCTCACCAGCCCGCGGGAAGCGCCCGCGTCACGGGGATGCAGACGCTTGTGCCGGGCAACCCGAAGCCCGGGTCGGCACCGCTACCGTAACAGGGCGCCTGAACGCCCCGCCAGTCACCGAACCGGGCGTTCGAAGCTACCGACCGCGGGCAAGCCAGCCGCACACAAGCGCATGCTCGGCGTTCGGCAACGGAATACCGCAGGCGAAGCCGCCAATCACTTTGCTCCATGACGACCCAGGCACCATAAATGGCATATCCGTGTCAATCGGCAACGCCGTAGTCACCACCACAAGTAAGCGCATAGTCGGCAGGGAGCTAGTGCATGAGCCTCCCGCGCCGTCTCACCTTAAGTGGTCGGCTTCGCCTGCCCTGGGATCTCGCCCACGCCCACGTGCCGGTTTCCGCCGCTGCCCCAGTCGGCCGCCAGCAGGCCAAGGATCACCTCGTCGGCGAATTCCCCGCTGACCCACGCCGCCTGGCGGAGCCTGCCCTCGGGCACGAACCCGGCCCGCTCGGCGGCCCGGATCATCGCCGTGTTGCCGACCAGGGTATCGACCTGCAACCGGTGCAGGCCGCGGACGGCGAAGCCGTACTCACACAACGCCACGACTACGTCTGTGCCCAGGCCGCGGCCCCGGAACGCGGGCCGCAACGACAGTCCCAGATGAGCCGTCCGGTTATGCAGGTCGATAGCCCACAACAGGGCCTCGCCGGCCAGCTCGCCGCCGGCCAGTTCCACCACGGAAAACACGGCCACGTCATCGCGGGGCTCGCTGAGCGCATACGGCGACGCGGCCGAGCCGACCGGGATCGGCCGCCACGGGCGCGAATCGGCCCGCACCCGGGTCGCGATGTCCTCATACAGCTCGGCATGCAAGACCGCGACGTCGGCCTCATCCCGGGCCCGCAGCCCGACCTTGCCGGCACGCAGCACAGGACGCTCCTCCCCGGCCGGTCCCTGATGACCATCCGCCGGCGCCGCGCACTGCCTGCCCGCCGCGTCGCGCACGGGCAACCACGCCGTCAGGCCGGCCAGCACGCCGTCGTGGCCATCCCCTATTGTCCCGCCGGACCCAGCACTCGGGCCGCAACTGCATCGCGACGACCGCGATGCCACGGAAGGTAACCAGCCACAGCGGGCACGCGCGCCGGATCCGCCGTTCGGCTCGGGTGTTGATGGGACGGTCATCAGATCGAGGCACTCAAGATAGGTCGTTCGGTACCCGTTGCGGCTTCTGGCCATAATCGGCCTCAAGCCAGCTCCCCGCAGGGCATGCCGGCCAGGCGGCCGCTCCTGGCCAGCCAGCCGTCCGGCATCCTGGCGTGCGGCTCCCTGCCCGCCCGAACCGTCTTCCCGCGGGCGCGTAGATGGCTTCTCCATGATGCAGGTCCAGAGGCGCACCGTACGCATCAGGGGCGTGTCAACCCGCACCTGCCACGTTCACCGGGTGCGCGCAAGCATATTTTCAGCCCGCCAGCCGAAGATTCTTCAGCCATACGCCGAATACGCCGAACTGCGCAACCCAGTGAGCATAAAGGTAGTAACTGCCGGCCCATATATTGTCCAGCTGCATCTCATAATCGAATAGATGCTCGAAGCGGCCCAGCCATTCCGCGGAGCCCGTCAGGTCATACGCCGCAATATCACCCCAGCTGCGCGAGAAGTTAAGTCCGGCGCTATGCACAGCCGCCATGTTATTCTCGGGCACCGGCTGGTATGCCGCCAGGGCATCAAGAATAGGGTGAGTTGTACCCGCGTTTCTGCCCGCGAGCCAGGCTGTTATCGCTAGCAAGGAACAGGGGGCAAAGAAGCCGTAAGTGCCACCGCCGGCGCTGCTGCAGACCTGCCTCTGCTCGGGCTCCGTGAGGAGATAGCCTGCGAGATGCAAGGCGACTGCGGTGTAGCGTGCCTGGCGGGTGACCCGAGACCAGATGAGCAGGCATGTAACTGGCCAGATCGTGTTCGAGTACTCCTGAGATAGCGCGCTCCGGGTAAGTTCGCCCGGCGCTATGGCGGTGAGCCACTTTGCTAGCGCGGCGGCCGTGACCCTTGCCAGCCCATCGAATTGCGTGTTGCCTTCGATTCGCGCTTCGGTGTCGAGGATCAATGACCAGCTGTAGCCGTAGGGCAGCTCTTCCATCAGGAGGCTCGCCTGGACCTCCGTGACAGCCATCTCGATCGCGCGCTGACCTCCTACCGCTTGCCGCGCGACACTACGGTAGGTCAGGTCCCCGGTAAGTCGTGAAATGGCAAACAGTGCGAAGGTCGCGTGTACAGCCGAATGCCAGTCAACGCATCCGTGAAAAGCAGGATTGGTCGTATCCGTGCGTACGATACAAGCTTCGATGGGAGCCGCTAGCCGCTTGAGATCAGCAACAAATGGCCCAGCGGGTCGGTTAACCTGGCCAGAGCCGGGCGCACCTACGGCCGAGCAGCCCGCTGCGGCGACTGTCAACGCTATCAAAATGCCGCTGAGTCGTTGTCGGCCCCGCCCGGAGTGCACGTCCGCGGCCACGCACAGCCCGCGGGCCGGATGCCTGCCGGTGCCCATATCATGAACATGCCCGCAGTCGCAGACCCCGAACAGGCAAGGTCCTGGGCAGCTTCCCCGTGCTGCCCGGCGGCTACCCTCCGGCCAGCGCCCACGACAGCAGCCCTCCCCAGCAAGCTCCTACGTCACAAAGCGCGGCTAGTCCTCAGGCACCCGAGCGCGCGCTCAAATAACCGCCCAATTGGCGCGGCCGCCAGGCAGTGGACGCCTTCGACATGAGTCATACGGATCCGGGTGATATGCGTGCCGCCGTACTGGCAGGTGGCGTGTTACCGGCGTTGGGTCACGCGGCCGAGCGCGGTCCGGCCAGTCCGCCAGCGGGCCGTGCGGGAGTAGGTGGTCTTGGCGCTGCGGTCAACGTGCGTTGTCGCCATCGTTCAGCCATCCGTCCGACGTGGTGTCCTAGGGGCGCTTGCGTGCCCTGGTCCGCGCCGCCAGCGGCAAGCCGACCGCAGCCCACGCGGCAAAGCCCCCGTCCAGGTCAGTGGCGTTCACCAGGCCGAGCCTGGGCGAGGTGGCCGCCGCCAAACTGGGCTGAAAGCCCTCGTCGCAGATCAGGATGAGCGGCCGGGCCCAGTCGTTGATCTCCGGGTGTCGCGACTGTGACGCGGGGATCGCAGCGCCGCTCCGGCGAGTTGCGGGACAGCACAAGGGGCCCCGGGGACCAGCCCGCCGGCCCGGCGCTGATTGTCGCCACGAATGTCGACGGCAAGGCGCCCGCCGCCTGCGCGGCGAGGGCCTCGGCCGGCCCGGGACGATGCGGAAGCACGCCCCGGGCTTCAATCAGCAGATCGTCCACGGTCATCCTCGTCTTGCCTTTCCCTGCTCATCGGTGTGATCGCGTCGATGATGGGCGCCCAGGACGTGGGCAGGGTCAGGCCCTGGCCACCAGGTACCGGAACACATTCTCCTGCCGGTAGCTGCCATCTGGCTTGCGGCTGCCAGCGAATGCCCTGGTCAGCGCACCGCGGACGGCCGGAAGCCCGGAATGCTGGATGGCTGCGCGCGCTGGGCCCGAGCTGAGCTGCGTGCGGACCGCCGTGGCGAGGTCGGGATAGATCAGCGGGTTTGGCACGTCTTTGACGGCCAGTGGCGTGAGGCCGGCCGTCGCGGCGAGGTGCTCGAGCTGGCCGTCTTCACTCCAGGCGATGGAACCTGGTGCGCCGGGGGGGGCAGGCATCAGCGGGCCCAGCTGGGTGAACAACACACCGCTCTCGCACTGTGCGGGCGGGCCCCAGACCACCACGCTGATGAGCCCGCCGGTCTTGGTCACGTGGCCCATGTTCTTGAGGGCAGCGACCGGGTCGGCGGCGTACTGCACCGAGTTGAATGCCGTGACCACGTCGAACTCGCCCGCGTCGAAGGGCAGCGGGTCTTCGAGGTCTGCTATCGCGAGGCAGGCACTGGGGACGCGCTCGCGGACGATATCGAGCAGCGCTGGGGTCGTGTCGATTCCCGATACCGTGGCACCCCGTCCGGCGGCGAGCAGCATCGCGAATCCGCCTCCGCAGCCGACGTCGAGCAGCCTGGTGCCGGGGCCTACTTCGGTCGCGTCCAGGACCGCCTCATAGAACGGCGTGCACATCGGCTCGTTGTAGTCCGACCAATCACGCGCTCCCGGGCCCCAGAGCTCGGCCTGTTCTTTGCCTGTTCCCATGACCTTTCCCTTTCTTGTCGCTGGCAGAACCGGCTCCGGCGGCTGTGGCTTCCTGTCCGGTCCTGCGGTCTTGGCTTATCGTTGGCCGGCCGGCTGAGCAGGCGCATCGGTAGCAACGCGTATCCGGCTACGCATTCGGCGGGCGGGCACGTATCGCGGCCCAGGGCGGGCAGGCCGGCCGGTATCGGTGGAAACACGTATCCGCGCACGCATCCCGGCGGCAGGGCCTCCTGTGCTGCGGCCCGGGCTGTTACTGCCGGCGGATCGGCCGTTGCGGCCCCCTACCTTGCCGCGAAGCATAATGATCTGATGGCGGACCTGCTGTGTCCCGTGCTCATCGGCCGCGATGCGGAGACCGCGCGGCTGCGGTCCGCGCTCGCGGCAGTCCAGGGCGGCGCGGGCGGGGTGATGTTCCTTACCGGCGAGGCGGGGATCGGCAAGTCCCGGCTGGCTAGCGAACTGGCCGCTGAGGCGCGGGCATGCGGGGCGACGGTGCTTGCCGGCCGCGCTGTACCCACCAGCGCTAGCATCCCGTACCGGCCGCTGACCGAGGCGCTGCTGCAAGCGCTGCGCGAGCACACGTTTCCCGGCGACCCCGGCCTGACGCCGTGGCTGCCCGCGCTACGGGCGGTGATTCCCACGATCGGCGGCTCCGAGGGTGATGGTCGCGGTGACCACGCGGCACCGGTGCGCGGCGAGGCCGTGCTGCAACTGCTGCGGCGTTTCGCCGGAAGCGCCGGCCTGCTCTTGGTGCTCGAAGACCTGCACTGGGCCGACCCGGACACGCTCACGGTCGTGGAGTACCTGAGCGACAACCTGTCCGCCGAGGCCGTGCTCTGCGTGGCCACCTGCCGGTGTGAAATCCCGTCGGCGGGAGCCGAGCTGGTGGCCCGGGTGACCGGTCGCCGCGCCGCGAAGCACCTGGCTCTCGGTCGGCTGACCGCAGGCCAGGTCACCGCCATGGTCCGCGCCTGCCTGCCGTCGGCCCCAGATGAGGTCATCGCCCGGGTCCAGCGTGCTGCCGACGGGATTCCGTTCCTCGTCGAGGAGTCGCTCGCTGCCCCCGGCGTGCCACGGTCGTTCGCCGATGGAGTCCGCTCACGGCTGGCCGCGCTCAGTGATGACGAGCGCCTAGTACTGCATACCGCCGCGCTGCTCGGGCGGCAGTTCGACTGGAGGCTGCTGCCGGCCGCCACCGGGCTGGATGCCGGGCTCGTCGCTGGCGCGCTGGAACACGGTATCGGAGCGCAACTGCTCGCCGTCGACGCCGATGTCTTCCGGTTCCGGCACATGCTGACCAGGGAGGCGGTGGCCGCCGAGCTACTCCCGCCCCGGCGGGTCACCCTCGCCGCCCGCGCGCTCGCGGCCCTGCAGGCGGCTCACCCGGGGCTGCTCGGGGAAGCGGGTGATCTGGCCGCGAATCTAGCCCTCCAGGCCGGCGACCAGGACCAGGCCGGTGGCCTGCTGTTCGCGTCTGGCCGGTCTGCTCTGGACCGGGGCGCGCTCGCCACCTCCATCGATACGCTGCGCCGCGCCGTGGAGCTGCTCAGTGACCGTGAGCAGCGCGCCGAAGCCGAATTGTTCCTTGTCGAGGGCCTGGCGCTAGCTGGCCGGGTAGACGAGGCGATGCTCGTCGGCGACCGCCTCATCACCCAGATGCCGCCAGGTGCCGGCTCAGCCGCCGCCCGGGCGGCGGTGCATCTGAAGCTGGCCCACGCGGCGGTGGACGCGACCCGGTGGGCCGCCGCGAGGCGGCAACTCGCAATCGCAGGCGACTTGCTCGCGGCCGTCCCGCAAGCCGGCCTCGCCGCCGAGACGGGCACCCTGAACGCCGAGGTCGCATTCGCGGGCAACGACATCGACCAGGCTCGAGCCCTCGCCGAGAGCGCCCTGGCCTCGCCGCAGGCAAGTCCCCCGATCCGCTGCCACGCGCTCGAACTACTCGGCCGCATCTTGCGGGGAAAGGATCTAGATGCCGCCAGGGACGCGTTCGAGCAGGCCCTGGCGACCGCGGACGCGGCAGGGCTCACCGTGTGGCGGCTGCGTGCCCTGCATCAGCTCGGCACCATTGACATGTTCGACGACGCCCGCACCGACCGCCTCTCCCAGGCTCGGCGTATCGCCGATGAGCTGGGAGCCGCCAGCACCGGCGCGGTCATTGACCTGCAACTCACCGCCGTCGCGATGTTCCGCTACGAGCTCGGCGAGGCCGAACACCACGCCCAGTCCGCATTGGCCACCAGCACCCGGCTCGGGCTGGCCAAGACCCGTGCCATCGGGCTGCTCTTCCTCGCCGAGATACAAGCGTTGCGCCGCGACCACGCGGGCATGGATCGCTTTCTCGCGCTCGCCCATGCCGCCGAACCCAGCGACCCAGAAATCGAAGGCAGCGCGCTAGCCGGGGCGCACGGGATGCTAGCGCTGCTCGACGACGACACAGCGGGCGCTCTGGAGGGCCTCGGCCGCGGCGTCGCCATCCTCGACACGCTGCCCCAGCAAGGCCCGGCCCCATACCGTGCGATGTGGCCGCTGCTACTAGCCGCGAACGGCGACGGCGACGCGGCGGCCGCGATCGGCAACGCCCGGCGGACCAGCCTGACCATCAACCGGGTCAACCGGGGAATCCTCGGCTACGCTGACGCGATCCTCGCCGGCCGCGCAGGGGACCAGCACCAGGCCACCGAACTGGCCGCCGCCGCGGACAGGGAGCTGCGGCACTACCCGGTCTGGGCCGACCTGGCCCGGCTCTGCGCCGCCGAGCCAGCGCTGGCAGACGGCTGGGGCCAACCGCGGCAATGGCTGGAGATAGCGGCCGGCGCGTTCGCCCGGCACGGGATCGAGCCGCTGGCGCTGCGGTGCCGCCGGCTGCTGGAACAGCCGCCACCGAGCCGCTGGTCCAGGCTGGGCATCACCGACCGGCAGGCCGACGTACTCCGGCTCGTGGCCGAGGGCATCTCCAACAAAGAAATCGCCGCACGGCTGCATCTGTCCCCCCGCACCGTGGAGAAACACATCGAAAGCCTCCTCCGCAAGACCGCTGCCCGGTCCCGAACCCAGCTAGTGGCAATCGCCGGCCCGGAATCACCCATAGACGCTCGGCGGTGGCGAGACCCTGCGTGACCATAGCAGCCACCGAAACCACCATTTACGCAGCACGCTTGGCACCGGACTAGCCACCAGGTCAGACACACAGAAGCGGCAAATCTGCACGGTCACGTCATGATCAAGAACCGAACAGGCGGCCATACAAAATCGGCTCCGTTGTCCGGCTTGCGCTGTGCCGCGCGGCGCAGGACAGATGTTCCCGGTTGCCGGGCTAAAGTGATTGCCAGCGGAGCGGGATTCTGGCGTGGGCATGGGCTGATTGCCCAATTGCCTGCACCTGGATCCAGGTCGTGCCGCGGCTCAGTGGTGGCACTATTTCCAGGCGTAGCGCGATTTCGTTGTTCATTCCGCTCCGGCCGTTAGTGCGGGTGGCGTGCCAGCGGCGGCCGCTGTCGCATATCCATATCGGTGGCCAGGAATAGAGTTCGTTCGGCCCGTAGGCTGTGTGACATGCCGGGCCGCTGGCGTGCATGTGCAGGATGCTGCTGTCCGCGCAGTTGTGCAGGCCAAGGATCGTGAGCTGGATTCCGTCCAGTTCGGGCAGGACGACGGCCGCGGCGGCGCAGCCGTCCCGCACCGGCGCCGCCCCAGTTTCCCTGTGGTGGTATTGCGTAAGCACGCTGAGCCAGGGGTCGGGCAGATCGCAGGCGGGCGGCGTGGTGATGCCGTGGCCGCTGAGGTTCAGGCGCGCGCACAGGGCGGCGAGCTGGCCGGGAACCGGGCTGAGCGAGGGCAGGGCGCCGCAGTGCTGCAGCGCCGCTATCACGTCACCGAGTCCATCGGTGATACTGAGGAGCGCCCGGGGCCGTGGCGCGGTCCCATAAAGCCAGGGGTCGTGCGGGAGGGGCGGCACGGCCGCCAGCAGCCGGGCCGCGATCGTGCTCAGCAGGTGCTCGCCGGGACTGGGTGCTGTCTGGCTGACCGTCACATCGGCGGCTGGCGGCCAGGTTCCACCGGCCGCGGCGGGCAAGATGATGCGCGCGGCCGGCCCGCCGGCGGTGGTGGCCAGGTCCAGCCACTGCGGGTCGTGCGGCGGGTCAGGGCGCAGCATGAGGGTCCACCCGAGCACGGGACTGCCGATGTCGCGGATGGTGACCTGGTAGCTGGTCCCCTGATCATCGGTGGCGGTGAACGGGTCGAAAAGGCGCGGACCCGACGGCTCCCACGGGCCGGGCCGCTGACGTGTCCGCGCGAATACGCTGAATTGCGGGCCGGACGCCACGCGCGCGTACGACAACAGGTAGACCTCGCCGTAGACATCTGCGTCGCAGACCCGAACTATCTGCCTGAGCGGAACCGGCGCGTGCGTCCGCCCCGCGGCCGTGCCGGTGCCTGACCCGGCCGCCGTCGGCCGGCCAGCCGCTGCAGGCGGTACGCTCACCCGTCTGGCCAGCCGCGCGCGCCCCGCAGCCCGCTGCGAGAACCAGCCCCGAACCGAGGCCGTCTGGCCCGTCTGCCGGGCATCGATGGCAAGCTCGAAGTCGTCCAGAATCTGATCAGCGACCCCATCATCGAGCGCGCCCACGAAGGTCAGGACCTCCGCAACCCTCTTCACCCGGGCGGTAGAGTCGGCCCGCGGAGCACTGTCCCAAGGCTGGCTCGCGGCGCGGCGGAGCTCTGCCTCAGCCAGGCCCCGCAGATAGGTTTCCGCGCGCTCGGGACTCATATCCTCAGTGTCCCCCTCGGCCGCGGCCCGCACATCCTGCAGCAGCCTGAACGCCGCGCTATGACTATCCGGCTCAAGTAACCGCGATCTGTCGCCAGACTCGGCCGGTCGGCGCGGTCGGCCGTGCCGCACCCGGATCAATGATCTGCGTGCGCACGCGGACGGGGCAAGCCCGCGCTGGCCAGGGCCATCGCGATCGTCGCGTCCCGGCGGACGGTCACCACCGGGACCGTGCACCGGATGGCCTGGAGGCCGGGGCCGGGGCCGCGGCCGGGCACGGATGGTGACCGCCGGCGGTCAGCGGCTCGCCCATGCCTCAGCGAAGCAGCGCGGGATCATGTTCCCGGACGGCACCGGTCGGGTGGGCCAGCACCGTAGCTTGCATCAACGCCGAGCGGAGCTGAGATGATGCGCCCGGGTCGGGCGGGGGGGTGCCGGGGCCAGCGCTGGGTGGCCTGGGCGGCGCTGGCGGCTGGCGCCGCGGTGGCGCTGGCACGGTGGCGCCGTCTTGCCGGGCCGGGCTCGCCCGGCGGCATAGCGGCCGGTGGTGGCGCTGATCGCCGGCGTTGCGGCACCTGGTCCGCCTGCGGGGGCGGACGTATGATGTTCTGGCCGCGCGGTTGAGGAGGCCAGTGAGTTCGTGGCCGGCGCGGTTAGCGTCGATCTCGATGAGGGGCCTAGGGCTGTGGCCACGCAGACGCTCACGTTCTCGTCCGCCGGCATCGACGGTTCCGCCGTGATGGCGCAGCGGCCGGGGGACGTGCGGGCAGGGGTGGTGGCCGGTGGTCACCGGCTGTTCCGGGCGGGCCTGGCCGCGCATGGCGGATAACCCGGGACTGCTGACCAACTTGCCGGCGCAGGTGTCGAGCTTCATCGGCCGGGAGGCCGAGCTGGCCGAGGTGCGCCGCCTGGTGGCCGGGTCGCGGCTGGTCACGCTGGCCGGGGCGGGCGGGGTGGGCAAGACCCGGCTGGGGCTGCAGGTGGCGGCCGGGCTGCTGGACGGCGCCGGGGACGGGGTGTGGTTCGCGGAGCTGGCCCCGCTGGGCGACCCGGAGCTGGTCGCGGTGACCGTGGCGGATGTGCTGGGGGTGCGGCAGCAGCCGGGCCGGCCGGTGCTGGACACGGTGGTGGAGGCGGTGGGCGGGCGGCGCCTGCTGGTGCTGCTGGACAACTGCGAGCACGTCATCGGCGCGTGCGCCAAGCTGGCCGATGCGCTGCTGCGGGGGTGCCCGAACCTGGCGCTGCTGGCGACCAGCCGCGAGCCGCTGGGCATCGGCGGGGAGCAGGTGTACCGGGTGCCGTCGCTGGGCCTGCCGGGCGACGGTGATGACGCGGGGGCGATCCGGGCCAGCGAGGCGGTGCGGCTGCTGGCCGACCGGGCCGCCGCGCAGGGGGTGCCGCCGGCCTGGGATGAGCCGGCCGCCGCGGTGGCCGGGCGGATCTGCCGGCGGCTGGATGGGATCCCGCTGGCCATCGAGCTGGCCGCGGCGCGGCTGCGGGTGATGCCGGCGGCCGAGGTGGAGGCCCGGCTGGATCGGCGGTTCGCGCTGCTGACCGGCGGGTCGCGGGCCGCGCTGCCGCGGCAGCAGACGCTGCGGGCCATGGTGGACTGGTCCTGGGAACTGCTCAACGGGGCCGAACGGGCGGTGCTGGCCCGGCTGTCGGCCTTCGCCGGGGGGTTCGGCCTGGCCGCGGCCGAAGCGGTCGCGGCGAGCCCGGACGTGCCCGCCGCGGAGGTCCTGGGGCTCCTGGGCGCGCTGGTGGACAAGAGCCTGGTGCAGTTCGGTGACGCCGGGGCCGGCCCGGGCCGGTACCGGCTGCTGGAGACCGTCCGGCAGTACGCGGCCGGGCAACTGGACGCGCTAGGCCCGGCGGCGGTGAACCACACGCGGGCCGCCCACCGCGATTACTACCTGGCGCTGGCCGAGGCGGCCGCCCCCCAGCTGATGGCGCACGACCAGGCCGCCTGGCTGGACCGGCTCGACGCCGAGCTGGGCAACCTGCGCGCCGCGATCGCCTTCAGCCTGACCCAGCCCGACCCTGAGCCGGGCCTGCGGCTGGCCGCCTCGTTGCGCGTGTACTGGCGGGTCCGCGGGCAATTCACCGAAGGAGCCGAGGCGCTGCAGACACTGCTTCACATGCCGGCCGCCCAGGGGACGACGCTGCCGCGCGCCCGGGCGCTGGCCGCAGCGGCCAACCTCCTCCAGCAGACAGGCGACTACGCGACCGCCGAGGAGTACTACCGGGAGGCGCTGGCCATCGCCCGCGCCGCCGGCGACGAGTACCTGGTCGCCGACCTGCTGCAGATACGTGCTGTCATCCTGCTGCGCCAGGGAAAGCCCGGCGCCGGGCTGCCGCTCATCGAGTCTGGCCTGGCCCTGGCCCGCCGGCTCGGGAAACCCCACCTGACCGGCCGCCTGCTTTCCACCCGGGCCATCGCCACGAACGCTGAGGGGGACCATGCGGGCGCGGCCCGCGATGCGGCCGAGGCCTTGCAGCTGCTCCGGCAGGCGGGTAACCAGGTACAGATCGGGGCGACGCTCTGCAACCTCGGCTACTACGAGCTGTCGGCGGGCGACCTCGACGCCGCTCGCCGCCACCTGGCCGAGGCAGTCGACATCGCCCGCGCGCTCAACGCCCGCCATAGCGCCGTCTACCAGACCTTCAACCTTGGCCTGGCCGAATACCTCGGTGGCTCGCCGGGCGCCGCCGAGGCCCTGTTCGCCGAATCACTCGACCTGGCCCGGCGCATCGGGATGAAGTCGCATATGGCCTATGCGCTGATAGGCCTGGCCCTGGCGGGCCACGGAAGGGCCGACCCGGGCTGGTCCGCCCGGCTGCACGGCGCGGCCGACCAGGCCCTGGCGGATCTGGGCCACGCCCTCGAGCCGCTAGAAGAACGGCTGGCCGACCTTGACCGCCAGCGGCTGCGCACCGCGATGGGCACCGAGGCCTTCGAGGCCGAATACGGCGCGGGCCGCGCCCTCGACCTGGCACGCGCCGCTCACCAGGCCCGGCACGGAATACCGGCGGGGCCCGCGGCGGCACCCGCCGGTGCGCTGGTCAGCGAGCCGGACGCCGCCGTATCCGGTGAGGCCGTGTCGGTGCTGACGCCTCGCGAGCTCGAGGTGCTGAAGCTCGTCGCGCAGGGACTGAGCAACTCCGACATCGCCCGGCGGCTGGTTTTGAGCGAGCACACCGTCCACCGGCACCTGGCCAACATCCTCCGCAAGCTTGATCTCTCCTCCCGCGCGGCGGCCGCGGCCTGGGGCGTGCGCACCGGGCTGGCGTGAGCCTGGCGCAGTCGGGCCATCTGCCGCGGCCGGGTGAAGCTGGCCCGTACGGGCGAAGCGATAGCGCGGCAATTTCGGATACCACCAGCAGACGAAGCCCCAGACGGGGAGCGAGGTGGCGATCATCGCAGCGATCAGCTGCGATTGCCTGCCAGTGCTCAGCGTCGAATCCGGCAGCAACCGGGCGCCGCGCCGGTGCAGCTCACAGAGCAGCCAGCGGCCGGGAGCACCCGAGTAGCAGCAGCCGCTGCTCGGGTGCTCCCGGGGGCCGACGCCTTACAACTGGTGTGAGAGCGGGCCGCGCTCTGCAGCAGTTCATCGGTGTCGAAGCGCGCCCGGTCGTCCTGAACGTAGCGCCTGATCCCATCGATCGCGGCCAAGACGTCCGCCAGACGCTCACGGTCGTCTCTCACAGGGCGGCCTCTGCCAGGACCCGGTCCCGGATGCGCGCCTTCAGGCCGCGCGGCGTGGCCACGTCCACATGACGCCCGACGATCTCCTCAACGTCAAGCGCAAAACCGCTGAGGTCGAACAGCGTGGTGTCCGGACCCGGAGCTACCAGGAGATCCACGTCACTCGTCTCGACCGCATCCCCGCGAGCTACCGAACCCAACACACGCACGTCGCGCAAGCCGCGCCGCGGCGCGGCCGCGAGAATCTGCCCCCGAGCCGCCCGAAGGGACCCGAGATCCGGCGACCGTTCCTGCTGCGGTGGACCGGGCACCATGAGTCCTTTCCCGATACCGCATGCTACTCGTGTCCTAGCCCGCTTCACGGAACCCGAGATCGGGCCCTTTCGCGCCGCGTCATGCCGGGCGAGCCAGCCGGCGGCGACACGCGTTGCTCAGTCCCGCGTGCTCTTGGCGAGCCAGGCAAGCAGCCCGTCCAGTCCTTCCCGCCGTACGTGTTGGCACGCCAGACCCGCTCGACAGCTACTCTATGTGACCGGACGGCTATGACGGCAGGATGAATCGCACCACCGACATCGGTCCACGGCCATCGCCGATCTGACATTGAAACTGCTGGTGGGGCGGGTGGGGCTCGAACCCACGACCGGCGGATTATGAGAAGCACGGCTCCGTGCTTCGTGGGCGCTAGCTGCACGGATACCACGGAGCCGTGCCTCCGATGCCCCTCTTTGCACCGTTTGCACAGGTGGCTCGCTCCACGAACCGGTCCACGCCCACCGTGGCGATCACCGGAGGTCGGTCACAGAACGTTATCGCCGACAGAGCTCGAGATGCGAGAGCTACGGCAGGCGAGCGACATGGTCGATCTGGACTACCCGCCGTTCTTCATCGATCGTATAGAAGACGCGGTAGCGCCCCGTCCGCAGGCGCCGCAGATCTGGCGACCCGTAAGGGAACGACTCCGGCGGCCGCGGCTCATCGGCGAGTTGGCTAACAGAGTCCCAGAGTGCAGCGACACCGATGGGATCCTCGCGGAGGAAACCCGCCGCCTGGTCCAGAGCTTGAATCTCCCAGTTGACCTGATAGCTCACCGGGACGGCAGGCCCAGGCGTCGGCCCGCTTCCTCATGAGACACGTAGCGGATCGTCCCGGCCTCACGACGGGCCAGGCACCTGGCCCAGGCAGCGTCGAACCCTTCGTTGACCTGCTGCTCTTGCATCGCCTGGCGCAGCTGCTGGTACTCCCCGATGGGCACGACCACCGCTACCACCTGGCCGCCATGGTGAATCACATCGTGGGTGTCACCGGCGGGCATCTCGCTCATGAGGATCATGGTAACGAAGCGGACCGACGGTCTGACGTCGCAACACGGTGGCTCCGGCTCGCCGGTCCAACGACGAGAAGCCCAACCGGGCGCTCCGGGTGCGATACCTGCACGGATACCACGGAGTCGTGCCGCCGATGCCGCTAATTGCGCCATTTGCACGGGTGGCTCGGTCCACGAACCGGTTCCACGCCTTACCATGGCGATCACCGTTTGCCAGCTACAGAACGTTATGGCCTCCGAGCCAATCAGCACAGGCCCGCGTCCGGTGGCATAAGGCCGCCCAGGAGAGCCAAGTGTTGCTCACCCGCCAAGCCACTGGAGCTTGACTACCAGCATCAGATCATCAGGTGGATAAACCAGGAACGTGACCAGGCCCCGCCGCCCGGGCCGAAATGCGGTGAGCGTAGCGCGGACCCTCGTCTCGGTAGGTGTCGATGCGAGCTGGGAACTCCTGCTGCGCTTGGGGTCACGCCAGGCGTCCGCCTCGAACCACCAGCGCTTGACCGTCTGCACCAGCGGTGTCACGTCACCGTGCTCGCGGGCCTGTTCGAACGCCGCATCCAGATCCTCGTCGTACCGCTGGAGGATGCTAGCATCGGCGTTGGCGGCCAGCACGGCCCGGATCGCCGTCGGCGTGCAGGCCGGGCGAGGCAGGACCTGAGGTTGCCTGGCATACGGCGCAGTCATCAGCAGCTCTCCCGTAGGTCGCCGTTTCGCCCAGCGACCTGCGCGCCGGGGGGGACTACCACATGGTCTTTGTGACGCCGGACGGGAAAGAGTGCTCGTTCCGCGGGACCTACCTGGAGGTCGAGCCGCCGGCACGGATCGTCCAGACGTGGCTGTTCGAAGGCTGGCCGGACCCGGAGGCCGTCGAGACGG
Source organism: uncultured Actinomycetes bacterium (assembly GCA_963742795.1). Classification (GTDB taxonomy): domain Bacteria; phylum Actinomycetota; class Actinomycetes; order Streptosporangiales; family Streptosporangiaceae; genus Palsa-504. Next base: position 178,555 of record CAVUNL010000026.1, on the reverse strand, counting down.
ACACTCTGAAAGAAACTGACGGAGTGACCAAGCTGACGGTGACGATGGTGTTCCGTGACAAGGCCGGCCGTGACCACATGATTGGCCATCGGTTGTGCCTGCGTCGTCCTCTCGGTTCGTCAACAGCCTGCGGCGCGTCACTGTTGCCCAGCTGGCCGCAACAGGATCTCGTTGATGGCCAGGCGGCGTGGACGGCTGAGGATGAACGCGATGATCTCGGCGACGTCTGCAGCGGTGACCTCGGCCTTGTCGTAGAGCTGCTGGACGCCTTGTTTGGTGTCGGCGTGGGTGATGTGGTTCGGCAGCTCGGTGGCCACGACGCCTGGCTCGATGAGCGTCACGCGGACGTCGGGCAGCAGTTCTTGCCGCAGTGACTCGGACCAGCCGTTGATGCCCCACTTGGTCGCTGCGTAGACACCGTTACCGGATCGGGCGGTTCGCCCCGCAACCGACGAGATGTTGATGATGTCGCCGCCGCCGTCCTTGAGCTGGTCGAGGAACACCTCGGTGGTGGTGACCGCACCGAGCAGGTTGACCTCGATCATCTGCCGGTAGTCCGCACGCTGATCGGAGCCGAACGGACCGAGCAGCATGACGCCGGCGTTGTTGATCAGAGCATCGCCGGACTGCACTATGCAGTCATTGATGATAATATGCATTCATGACCGCGCTCACCATCCGAGACGTGCCCGAAGACGCCGTACGCACGATGAAGATTCGCGCGGCTCAGTCCGGCCAGTCTTTGCAGGCTTACCTCCGCAGCTTGATTGAGCGCGAGGCTGCCAGACCCACCGTGGCGGAGGCTGTGGAACAGGCCCGCAGGCAGGCGACTGCTGACATCAGCACCACCGACATCCTCGCCGCAATCGATGAGGGACGAACCGGACGTTGACCGTCATCGACTGCTCGGCCATGGTCGAACTGCTGGCAGCGAAGACGCAGACAGGAGATGCCATCGCTCGCCGGGTGACCGCGGCGCAGACCCTGTATGCGCCATACGTGCTCGACGGAGAAGTCATCTCAGCGCTTCTCGGGCTCAGACGCGGACGGAAAATCTCGGAACGAGAAGCCGACGCCGCGCTCTCCAACTACCGCGCGTTCCCCGTCGAACGGCAGGACGTGCTGCCCTTGTGGCCTCGCCTAAAGAGCCTTCATGCCAGCCTGTCCGCATACGACGCCCAGTATGTCGCCTTGGCCGAGGCCCTCCACGTCCCCTTGATCACCGCCGACGCGCGGATCAAACGCAGCGGTGCAGCACGATGCGAGGTTGACGTCTTCGACACGCACACCTGACGGGCGGAGTTTGCGGGCGGCCGTGCGTGGCTGCAAGCTGCGCAACCACACCCGCTAATCCAAGCCCTCGGATTCGACGTCACCATAACCCAGGCCGCCTTACCTTCGTGCCGCCCTGACCAGGCCCGATCACCGCACTGGCCCGGGTCCGCGGTCGCGACCTTGCGATACAGGTCCAGAATGAGCTGGGAACTGACGGCTGGGAAGTGCTCTACCAGATGGACGGCCGGATGCTCAGAGTGCATCCGCCGGGCAGTTGGCCGGTCGAATCGTGGGAGCAAGAACTGCTTGGTTACCGCAGCAGGTCGCCAGCGGAACGAGCGGCTGAGTAATCAAGTCAGTCACAATCGCCACCGATGACGGCGGACGCCAGCGGACGTCGGACGGACGATGCTTATCAGGTCAGGCATGTTGCAACCGCTGCGGTCCGCACCGGTACTTGGCTTCGGGACGCGGCTGGGCCGGAAGCTAGAGTTGAGGGCGTTCCGCAGATCGACGGCCTGGAACTCGGGTGGACGGGGCCGGGACGATAGATGGATCAATCGGCTTCCGGACGCTATCGAGAGCGTCCACGCGATGCAGCCGACCCTTGCCAGCCGAGACATTTCGAACGTTTAAACAGGTTACTCCTGGTGGGGCGGGTGGGGCTCGAACCCACGACCGGCGGACTATGAGAAGTACGGCTCCGTGCACTGAGCGCGCTAGCTGCACAGATGCCACAGAGCCGTGCCGCCGAGGGCGCTAATTGCACCATTTGCACGGGTGGCTCGGTCCACGAACCGGTCCACGTCTTACCCCGACGATCACCGGATGCCAGCTACAGAACGTTACCGCCGTCCGGCCGATCGGCGCGTGCCAGCGCCCGGTGGCATAAGGCCGCCCAGGAGAGCGAAGCGTTGCTAACCGCCGAGCCACTGGATCTTGACTACCAGCACGAGGTCATCAGGCGGGTACACCAGGAACGTGACCAGGCCCCCGCCGTCCGGGCCGAAATGCAGTGAGCGCAGCGGCATAAAGACGTCATCACGCTCGTCGCGGCGGCGCTGGTACTGCACCGGATCCACGATCACGACCGCGTCCGTGAATGCCGCCAGGGATGCTCGCGCGGCCGGAGGCAGATCGGCGAACTCCTGCTGAGCCGGGCCATCCAGCTCCCACCGGTACACGCGTCAGACGCCGAACTGGGTCCGGATCTCCTCCCGGCTCATCCGCTGTCCCGCAGGCGGCGGACCCTCGTCTCGGTAGGTCTCGATGCGAGCGAGGAACTCCCGCTGCGCTTGGGGGTCACGCCAGGCCTCCGCCTCGAACGACCAGCGCTTGACCGTCTGCACCAGCGGTGTCACGTCACCGTGCTCGCGGGCCTGTTCGAACGCCGCATCCAGATCCTCGTCGTACCGCTGGAGGATGTCGCCATCGGCGTTGGCGGCCAGCACGGCGCGGATCGCCGTCGGCGTGCAGGCCGGGCGAGGCAGGACCTCAGGTTGCCTGGCATGCGGCGCAGTCATCAGCAGCTCTCCCGTAGGTCGCTGTTTCGCCCAGCATAAGCGCGTCCGCCGACGGAAAGGAGCTACATCACGTTCCCGGCGCGCGAGTCTGTACGGGACTTCATGAGGACCGCTTCTCGATGCGCGTGACGGATGGCTCTGCGGCAAGGGCTACACAGCTTTCGCCCTCATCCAGCAGTTCGCCCCGAACTGCGGCAACGGCTAGCCGCCCTAGGTGACTCCGAGGCGTCGGCCATGTGGTCCGGCTCATCGAAGTCCCCGCGGTCGAACCGGTGGCAGTGGGCCAGCGCGGCCTGGCCCAGCGATCCATCCGATCGTGGCGGCTGAGAGCGACCCGATCCTCGCGTTCTCGCCAGGCACCTGACCCGCTTCGTTCATGCCCTGGTTTGTCAGAGGGTCGCGCTACCGTCATCTCCAGTTAACGCCGAGAGGCGGCTGGGAGGAACAGACGATGAACGAACTGGTCTTGCCGGTGCCGAAGACGGTGTCGGCGGCCTACGTAGTCCCGGTACCCACGCCCATGACCACGGTCGAAGCGAGGCAGCAGGCCAGCAGGGCAGTCAAGGCGAGGCTGACCGGGCCGCTGCGGACGTTGGTGGCGGAGTGGCTCGCCAAGGGCGAGGTAAAGATAGAGGTCGAGTGCTGGTTACTTCGGCGGGAGGACTCCTACAACGTCCTCGATGGCCTGGGCCAGCAACAGGTGCCCGGCAGGCGAGGGATGAATGTTGCAGGTCCCGTCGGGAAGCTTGATCAGCAGTCCCGCCGCGCACGGATCGCCGTTGAAATGCGCAGACCCCGCTTCAAAGGCGCCGAAGCCGTCAGCGACCCTCCCGCCGAAGGCCGTAGTGACCGACGTGATCACCGAGTTGAGCAGCAGAGTGCCTTGCTCCGCGGCCGCAGAGCTGTAGCTGAGCGAGTAGTAGCTCAGCGCGACCAACAGACCCTGGTAATGGGCGACGTCACGAATCTGGGTGTAGATGGCCGTCAGGTTCGCCTGGATCTCCTGCACCAGGGCCTGAAGCTCAGCCTTGCTCGTACAGTGGTCGGCCGTCACCTCCTGGCAGAGGAACGCGTCGTTGGCGCCGACGTCGATCGTCACCAGCTGGGTGTGACGGTGCACGGTCAGGTACTTCAGGGCATATTCCATCTGGGTGCCCTGGTACTGCACATGCAACGGGAACTGGGTGCGGTAGCCGATGGGTGAGCCCGGGCTGTTCTCGCAGCCATTGCTCTGCGCTCCAGCCACGAGCATGCTCTCGGTGGTCTCGCCCGGGCAGGAAGCATTCCACACCCCTAGGCGCAGCGCTTGTCCCACGTCCTCCGGGTAGCCGACGAAAGAGTTGGCGCTCCGGTAGTTCGGCGCCGGGACGGCGTCGGGCGGTACATAGCCGAACGCCACCGAGTCTCCCAAAGCCAGATAAGTGCCATTGGCGGCCGGCCCGCTGACTGGCGCGGCCGACGCGGGAAGAGCAGACATCAAGCCCGCCGTCGCCCCCACCGCTAGACCCAGCACCGCCACCACGGCACGGCGAATCAGACTACGCATCGCTACCCTCCTGCTCACGGATGGATGCTGCCGGTGGGCGGGCGGCCGGATCAGGCGCGCAGCAGTTACCCGCCCGCGGTGAGCTTGTCAGGGAAGTACCGCAAGCGTCAAGGACGGCGGGCCGCTTTACCCAGCAGAAGTAGGCTGCCACCTACCGGGCTGCCCCCCAGGCAGGCGTTGATGACGACCTCGATCCGGACCTGCTATCGAGGATCTGCTGGCGCAGAGAACCGGACAGACTTCACTTCGGCTCCAACACGCTTTCCAAGTCTGCACGCCCGGGTCCGGCGTAGGTCACCGATGTCCGTGACCTCGGCTGCCCGACGCACGTGTTGTGCGCCGAACGCCTCCGGACGTTTAGGCCTGGGGCCGTATGACCCGTTCGGCGGCGAGGACGGAGGATCATCATGACGACCACGGGGACTGACACCGGCAGCACGCACGAGGACCAGCTCGTCGTCAGCCGGTACCGGCAGGTCACTGACGCTCAGGCGGCACGATACGCCACCACATACGACGCCGCCGCAGGCCTGGCGCGGTTCACGGACTGGCTGCGGGAGCACACCGCGGCCGATAAGGATCACTACAGCGGCGGTGCCGCCTCCACCGCGACAAGAGCCGACCCCGACGCGTGCCCTGTTGCTCTATGGCCCGAGTCTGCGGCCCCACGACTGGATGGTGGCCAGGCGGTCATGCAGCTGTATGCGGTGCACCACCGGGCGCTCGTGCGGCTGGCTGCGCTGCTGGTCCGGGACGTCCCGACCGCCGAGGAGGTGGTGCTCGACTCCTTCATTGCCCTGCGTGACGGCTGGGACCGGCTGCGGGACGCGGATCAGGCGCTCGCCTACCTACGCCAAGCCGTGGTGAACCGATCCCGTTCTGTGCTGCGGCACCGGACGGTAGTCGACAGGAACCGGCAGCAGGCGCCGCCGGACACGCTCGACGCCGAGGACGACGTCCTCATCCAGCTGGAACGATCACACGTCGTGGCCGCGCTGCGCACGCTGCCAGAGCGGCAGCGCGACCTGCGCGAATCATGAGCCGCTCCGGTGCTCGGTCCGCGTCTGGTCCGCGAAGACGAGGGCCTTCGTCCCGAAGACTAGATGATCAATTCCACCGGATTGGCTCATTGATCTGGCCGGTCAGCGGACGAGTTCAGGTCGGGATAGGGGTCAGGAAGATCCAGACATGGCCAAAGGGATCACGGAGCATCGACTGCCGGGCACCGTAGGACATATCGGCTGGCGGCGAGAGAAGCTCAGCGCCGGTAGCCACGGCCTGGGCGGTGATACGGTCCACGTCTGGCACGTAGACGTGCAGAGCAACGGACGCGCCGGTTCCAGCGGGGGCCGCGAACGGCGCATCGGCGTCACCGAGCATCAGAGTCGACCCCTGGATGCCGATTTCGGCGTGCACGATTCGCCCGTCATCACCCGGGAGTCGGAAGTACTCGGACGCCCCGAACGCTGTCTTGTAGAACTCGATCGCCTCAGCGGCTCCGTCGATCATGATGTGCGGGATGACGGCGTGCCTGTAATGCTCGGGAACCTCCATGCGCATCAGGTTAGGGGCATATCGGTCGGCCCGCGTCAGGCAAAGGTCGTGTGTCCGTCTCGGACGAAAGACCTAAGACCGGGTGGGCCGCCCTGTCCGGCTCGGGTATCCAAGCGATTTAACTCTTTACCGTCCTCCTGGCAGATGCTGAGGTTCGCCGCGCGCGTATCGGGCCTGGCCTCTGGCCTGGCCCTCACCGTCAGGGCCGCCGGCCTGCTCACCGGCACCACGCTGCTATGCCAGTGCCACGGCTCCCAGTTCGACGTGACCAGCGGCGCCGTCCTGCGAGGCCCCGCAGAAGATACCCTGACCACCTACCACGTACGCGAGAAGGACGGCCAGATCCAGATCGGGATCTAACCGATCCCAGCAGGAAGAACCGCATGCTTAGACGAGTCGCTTGATCGTGAACTACCCGTCTCCCGCCGCGATTGGGGCTAGTGCGGGGAAGATGTGCAGGCAGATTTCCCTCAGGAACTGGATAACGAGTTCAGGGGGGAATTCAGGGCTGGGACGATCAAGCTCCGGCGGCAGCTTTAGGCCCATTCTCTTGGCTAGTTCGATCAGGCCGGGACCGATGGCCGTGCCCAGTGTGCTGAGTGCTGCCCCCGCGGACTGAATGTCGAGCGTCCAGGCGGGCACGGGCTGTGCTTGGACTGTGACCCAGCTCTTCGGGTCTCGGGGCGTCTCCAGGGCGAAGACGTGGTCGAAGGTGCGCGCCGAGGCGTCGCGCCGGGTGAAGGCCTCGCCGAGGTCCCATGTCTTGCGGAGGGTGGCGATCAGCGAGGTGTGCCGGTACTCCTCGTTGTACACCGAGCCCTGGTCGACCCACGGCGACACGATGATGGCGGGGACCCTGTAGCCCGAGCGGTCGAACGTGAAGCCGAGCTCGCCCGCTGGCGCGTCCTCGTCCGGGGGCGGGACGGCGCCGGGAGCGACGTGATCGTAGGTGCCGCCTGGCTCGTCCCAGCCGATCAGCAGGGCTGTGTTCCAGACGTTCGTGCCCGAAGGTCCGGTCATGGACCGGTACGTGTTGTACACCTGCTCCAAGAACGCCTCACCGCCGAGCATCGACGATGGCGGGTCGAACCCGATATCGAGATTTGCGCCGATAAACGATCGCCCGTAGGCCGGGTGGTAGTCGTTATGACCAGATGCCATGTCCGGCTCGATCAACGAGAAGTCAGGCAACGTGCCTGCGGCCGCGTCCTTCGCGAATTCGGCGAACGGCACGAAGTGCGTCGCGAGCCGCTCCTGGAGGCGGGGGAAGTGAATGACCCCGGTGAACGACAAGGGCATGGGCTCGGCGACGTAGACCTTCCAGGTCTTGCCGTGGGCCTCCATGCGCTCGAAAAGGGTTTCGGCGGCGTTCTTGGTCAGCCATTTCGCCGCCGGGCTGTTCACGACCAGCCCCGAAGACGTGGCCGCCGTCCAGAACGAGCGATTCATGAACGTCTGCGACGGCACCTCAGAGAACCAGTGGTCGAACACGCCGAAATCACGGGCGATGGAGCTGAGTACCGGGAGCTGCTCAGGCGTGTAGCCCGTCATGATCTGTGCGTACTCGTCATAGCTGGGCTGGCGACCGACCTCGCCGGTGAAGGTACTGATGTAGTCGGTGACGAACCCGTCCATGGCCGGCGTCGCCCCGGGTGGCGGCACGTTCCAAGGCTCGGTGACGGCCTCGCCGATCTTGAACCGGTTGTGGTCATCGATCGTGCCGAACAGCTGGGTGTTGGTGTGGTACCACTCCTCCCCCGAGTCCGGGTTGGGGGAGTCCATGTCGGCGCTGATCCCGTAGGGCACCATCTTGCGGTCAGCGCCGTGCTCGGCCCATTCCGGGATCGGGTTGCTCAGGTCCTTCCCGATGACGCCGTCGAAGATCTTGCCATCGCCGGGGCCGTACAGGCGGCCGAGCACGTTGTCCAGGGACCGGTTCTCGAAGAGCACCACCACGACATGGTCGAGTGCGTTGGCGCGCGTGGCTGAGCCGGGCATGTCAGTCTCCAGTCGTTTGAGGACGTTTCGGATGTCTCTGTCGCGCCGGACACCGATGGGTATCAGGCGTCATTCTGTTCCATGAGCGGGTGTCGCTCCTTCACCCAGCCGGGGTGATCAGGTCGCGGTCTGCCAGCGAGGGCAGGCCGAGGGGCGAGTAACCAAGTGTCAGTGACTATCGCTGTCGTCAGCGATGGACCCCCAGCGGAGGCCGATGGACTGTGCTTCCCAGGTCAGACAAGCCGCAGCCCTGGCAGTCGGCTTCGCGACTCGGCTTCGGGACGAAGAGGTCGGTGCCAGCCTGGCGGACCCTGGGCTTTAGCCGCTGTGAGTTGCGGATCTGGCGGTTAGCTGCGCGAGGTAGGCGGCGGCGCGCCGGTCGACCTCGGGGACCGGGTCGGCGTAATACCGAAGAGTGGTCGCGCCGCCTCCGCTGTGGCCGAGGCGGACGGCGGTGTTGCGTAAGTCGGTGAGCGGGTCAGGTGGGGCGGGTGGGGCTCGAACCCACGACCGGCGGATTATGAGAACTCCGGCCCCGTGCATCACACGCACTAGCTGCACGGATACCACGGAGCCGTGCCACTGATGGCCCTGATTGCACTGTTTGCACCGATGGCTCGGTCCACGAACCGGTCCACGACTTACTACGGTCGTTGGCCGATTCCGACTACACAACGTTACTATTGGGCCCGACGCCGCCCGAGGTTGTTGCACGCGCCATTGATATGTACGGCCACCTATCGTTAGCACGGCCCATGGCGATGCTGTCCCTCGCGGTCATAGCCGCGAGACCCGCTCATGACTTCTGATCAAGGAACTTGGCTGCGGCGACAGGGTCCATGATGTTGGACCAGATCTGTTCCTCGGGGGCTACGGCTCGTTCTGGCATGGCGTAGTCAGACATCCACGCGTCAAGCTCGCAGCCGGGTATGAGGCTGAGGACGGTCGCGACGAGCCGTCTGGGGACTGATCCGATGATCCGGATCGCGACGTAGGTCTCGTGCCCCTGCTCGGCGAGAACCTGGACGCCAAGGGCCGCGCCGTCGATCATGGCGGCGTGCTCGTGACCGTCAAGCAGCGACTGGCGGACCAGATCGTGCACGACTGCCCTGAGCCGACGCTCGGTCCGTACTGCTGTCTCGGCTCGCCATCGCAGGTCGTCGTCGCGGCCGGGCAGCAGGTCGGCGATATAGGTCGTGCTAGTCAACGGCGGGGAGTGCTCAGCGTTGTAGCGCGCTCTTACCGTTTTGCCGCGGGCTGCAAGGGAGGCGTAGAAGTCGTCAGGTGATCCCTCTTCCCGCCATCCGGCGGCAACCAGCCACGGGATCCCGGCATCGACCCAGATAGCGCCTCGCCAGCGCTGGGCTTTGACCTTGAACACCACCTCATCGTCAATAGCGGCGATCCGTTCGTGCGGCGTCTGGTCGTCAGCGAAACGCTCGGTGGCCTTGGCCAGGAGCGGGTGGCTGATTTCCTCCAGCGGGGTGTCGGCGCGCGGGACAGCCAGCGCCAGGTCTTCACGTAGGCAGCGGAGCGTAGGCCTGGCAAGCCCCGCCATCGTCAGGTGTCTTCCTCTACGCCGCCTACCGAGTCGAGTTCCTCGCGGGTCATCCCGGCCAGCATGGCGATCCGCGCCGCGCGGCTGCCGTCGAGCGTGCCGAGCAGCTCGCGCATCCCTGCCTGCATTTCCTCGCGCCGGGCGTCCAGGTAGAAGGCCACCGCGGCCTCCACAAGGTCCTTCTTGGTCATGTGCAGGTAATGCGCACCACTGGTGATCAGCCTGTCGCCCTCAGGGGAGACTTTGACAGCGATTTGCCGGGGCGCCTGCTCGATCGTCGCCATCGCCGCATCCTCCCATCTAGGAGACACTCAGTCGATGGTGCCTCCAGTACCTCTAGTGTAGCTAAGGGGAGCCTGGAGGCTACGGTCCGGCCAGGGCCCAAGGTGACTTGACGGGTGCTGCAGACAAAGCTGGTAGAGACTGCCAGCACACGGTAGCCGGTCGTTGAAGAGCTACATCACGCTGCTCCGTCAGGTCGGACGAGGCGATCTTCCAATTCCGAAGGTACCCGGACGCCGCCCGAGCATTGCCACGCCGAGCTAGCCGGGCGCAGCACCCCCTGTTATAGCGTTCTCCTCGCAGTCTTGCGGGCTCCCTCACTCGCGGGGCTGCGTGGCGCGCTGGAGGACGGCCGCGATCGCATCGAGGTTGGCAGGTATGGTGGTGTCGGCTGCTCACGCCGGTGACCGTTCTGTCCGGGTACCCGGACAGTACATGGCGCGGCATCTCAGCGGGCGGGATCGGCGATCTGCTGGATCCGGTGCCGGACGATGTCACGCACGACCTCGTCCGGCAGCGGCGTGGCGGCAGTGAACCGGATGGTTCCCCTGGACAGCTCGAAGGCCGCCAGCCGGTCGCGCACCGCGTCGACGACCTGGGAACTGAACGGAAAGATGCTGAGATGATGCTTGGCCGCCAGAAAAGCGAGCAAGGGCTTCTGGTTGTACTTAAGCGCGGCCATCCCGTAGCTCGTGCCCTGCTCGGCCTCGGGCGCGATCTCTATCACCAGGTCGCGGATGTGCTCAAAGGCGGCCCGCGTCGACGCGTCCAGGCTGTTGAAGTAGTCATCTACGGCTGGCACGGGCGCAACCATACGCGGAGACGGTGTCGGGAACGCCTGAACTGGACAATCTTTATGCGGTCACCGATGTAGTCAGCGCGATTGTCAGCTGCTCATACTCGGCAGCATCCGTGACAGGGCAGGATTCTTGCTAGGTCACGCTCCGTGGTCGATTCCGGTTGCTGCATCACGATCCGTATCCGCCGATCTGGTCGGCCACTGGACTTCCGATATCCGCCGACTGTCGGATACATATCAATTCGATCTGGCGCGCAGGCCACGTACCAGACGATGCCGACGCTGTTTTCAGTAGAGCCTCTAGGCCACGGCAGTGGAGCCGTGGGCGCCGCTCTGATGACCTGGTTCGCAGTCACCGGGCGGTCCGGCTTGGCGCTGCGGCGGGGCCGGCTGACAGGCGGGCTGGGCCGACGGCGGCAGCTGGTCTGACATGGGCCGTTTCGCGCTGAAGGTGAGGGCTCCGGCAGGAGCCCCTGATGCGCGAGCCCGGCCACGCCGTCGATATCACCGCCCGGATCGAGTATCGAGGTCTCGCGGGTAGCCAGATCAGCGAGTACCGCAGAGCAGCGTAGCCAGCGAAAAGCTGCTGGTCAGCGGCTATGAGCGAGTTTTGGCACTGCACGGGCACAGCGGGATCAGGTCGGGCGTGCGCTTGGCCCCGGCGATCCCGGCGATGCGGGCCACCGCGAGCGCGTCGCCCTTGGGCACCTCCCCGGCGCGCAGCGCCGTGACCGCCTCCGTGGACACAGCACCCGCCCGGAGGCGCCGGCCGACCGGGCCGTGACGTCCTTGCCGGACACGTCCACCATCCGCGCGCGGCCCGCGGCGTCCACGTGCGTCAGTCCGTTTACCGGGCCTTCCTCCATGGATGTCATCCTCTAGGACCGGCCCATCGGGCTGGACGGCGTGATGCCGCTCTGCCTGTCTGCGCTCACGCCCCGGATCCGGTACCCGCACGCCCCCAAAGCCTTCGCATAAGCCCGATCCTCCACATCGCAGGCCCGGGCCCGGTGCGATTGATATACTTAGCATGCGCTTGCTATATACAGCGAACATAATGCGAGGTGAAGGTGTTGCGCGGGGTGAACCGGACCAGGTACGCCCGCAGCGGCACGCTGCGGATCGCCTACGAGTTGCACGGGACCCTGCACCGGCGGCGGCCGTGGCTGGTGCTGATCCAGGGGATGGGCCTGGACCGCCTCGGCTGGCACCCTGTGCCGCGCAAACTGCGGCGGTACTTCCGGCTCGTGCTGGTGGACAACCGGGGCGTCGGGCACAGCGACCGGCCAGCCGGCTCGTTCACCGTGGCCGACATGGCCGGTGACATCGTCGCCGTGCTCGACGCGGCCGGCATCGGCCGGGCGCACGTGCTCGGCGCGAGCCTGGGCGGCATGGTGGCTCAGGAACTGGCCATCGCTCACCCGGCGCGAGTTGACGGTCTCGTGCTGGTCTGTACGGCTCCGGGCTGGCCCTTCGCCTATCCCATGCCGGCCGCCTCGGTGCGGGCGATGGCCTCGGCCGTCCGCATGACAGCCGAGGCGGCGCGGCGCCGCCATACGGAAAACGCCCTCTCGGCGGCTACCGTCCGGCGTCATCCAGAACTCGTGAATCGCCTTCTGGAGCGCCAGGCCGCCCGGCCCGTGGACGCCGACGTGCTGCCGGCCCAGGCGGCCGCGGGAGCACGGTACGCCGGCTGGAACAGGCAACGGCACATCGGGGCCCGCACGCTGGTCCTGCACGGCGGCGGGGACAGGGTCGTCGACCCGCGCAACGGCAGGCTGCTCGCGGACCGCATCCCAGGGGCTCGCCTCGTGACGTTCCCTGAACTGGGCCACCTGCTCTTCTGGGAGGACCCGGACGGCTTTGCCGACGTGGTGACGTCATTCCTGCTGGCCCGCGAGCAGACGTTGCACGCCAACCCGGCCGTCACATGGGCGTGCCGGCGTTCGAACTGGACAGCTCGGAGCGCGTCCCCTAGTCCGGGCGAAGCTGACCGAGCAAGTCGTGCAGGGCCCCGGCGACCAGGCCCGGTTCGGTCAGCAGCGCGAGGTGGTGGCTGGCCCACTCCGTGACGGGCCAGCCGAGTTCCCGCGCCCGGGCCGCCTCGTCCTGGTACGCCTCGCTCAGCAGCAGGTAACCGGCGGGAGCTTCGGGCCACCGCGGCACGGGCGGGTGGGCTTCTTCGAACATGGCCAGCGGCAGCCGGGGACAGCCGTCGGCGAAACGCCGCCGCGCGCCGGGATCGGGGATGAGGCCAGCCAGTTCCTCCTCGCCCCACCACTGCGGCCAGGGCGGCAGCCAGCCCTGGTCGTCGGCCATCTCCCTGACCTGTTTGGCCAGTTCGGGCGACACGGTCTGCATCCATGTCTGGCCCGGGATGGGCAGGCCCGCGTCGGCGAAGAGGTAGCCGCCGACCTGGCCGATGAGAGCGCCCGCCGCGGCCAGCAGCGGTCCCGCCCCGCTATGACCGACGAGGATCGCAGGCCGGCCGGAGGCGGCGCGGGCGATCACCTCGGCCTGAGGCGAGCAGTACGGCGGCCCGGCCATCACGGTGCCGGTCAGGTCCGGGATGCTCACCTCGTAGCCGCGCCCGGCCAGGTCGACGGCGACCGGATCCCAGCTCGCCGGGCCGACCAGCGGGCTATGGACCAGGATCAGCCGGGCAGCCATGCCCCATTCGTATCAGTTAGGCCGACCGCAGCCGAAACCCGCGCCAAGGGTCCCGCCGCCTGTGCCCTCTATGGCGAGGCTGACAGGGGCCTGCGCCTCAGTGACCCTTGGCGACCACGTAACGGACGTAGGCGCCGTAGATGGTCAGGGCCGCGAACAAGACCGTCGTGAACTGCACGGCCGCGCTGATGTTACGGGTCCGGTTCGGTACCGGCTGATTGCTGCTCATGATCCAGGCGGCGCGCTCGCGGATCACCGGCGCCCACGGCCAGCGGGGCAGGTGCCGGTAGGGGTTCTCCTCTCCGGCCGCGATCGCGTCTCTGGTCTTATCCACCGACCGGCCGATGAAGTAGAGCTGGACGGTGTTGCCGGCCGGGGCGTACACCCGGTGCACGACTAGGCCGGCCAGGATGCCGATCAGGGCCGGCTGCCACGGGAAGCCCGCCAGGTAGGTGCCGAACCAGTCCAGCCGGGCGGGCAGGTGCACCGGGTTGTGCAGCGCATGGTGCGCGAAGATCGCATGCCACAAGTACGGCAGGGCGTAGTTGATCAGCCAGATGCCCGCGACCACGATCGGGAACGCCACCACCACGATCAGGATCGGCGAGAGCACCACGTACCACGCCGGGCCGCGCCAGGCGTTCCTGCGCCAGTTCGCCAGCAGCGACCTGACGAACAAGGTGGCCAGCACCGCCTCGTACACGTCACGGACGTCATGCCGGTCGGCGGCCCAGCCGCGGAACGTGAATAGGTTGTCCCAGTCGGGCTTGAGGTCGAGGTAGGTGTGGCCGCCGACGTGCCATCTCAGCTCGACGAACAGGTAGTACAGGGCGGAGATGATCAGCGCGCCGACGTTCGCGGCCAGGACCAGCCAGATGATCTGCTGCAGCCAGCGGAGCCTGATCGGCCTGCCGTTGACCGGGATGCGCTTGGGCGGCACCGGTTCCCCGGTGACGGCGGTCGCTCCCTCTCCCCCGATGCGGGCGTCGCTCACGCCTCGATCATCCCGCTTCCCGGTCGTACTGCATACGGGGATTGATACCGAACGGGGCGTGGTGCGTGCCCGGCACGGGCGATGAGCGGTACGACGGGGGCGCCGGGGCAACGCTGCTGCTCCAGCGACATCGCTGCCACATCGTTGTGGTTTGCGGCGGGCACACGGCGGGGCTGGGGAGGCTGATGGGGGCCGAGGTTCAGGGCCGCCGGCCTGGTGGTGGTAGGCGCCGCGGCGGCGATGGCCGCCCCGCCGCTGCGGCGCCGTCAGGACGCCGCCACCACGCAAGCCCCGGAGCGGGGTCAGCTGGTCTCGGTGATTTCGCTACGTATGCTGCCGAACCGGGCCGCCGTGGCGGCCGAGCTGAAGTCCAACGGGTTCGACGCCAGCTCGGCCCGGCGCGAGCCTGGCTGTGGAGCACAGCAGGGCATCATCTTGAGCACCGACGGCCTGCGGCCGGATGAGCGGGAAGCGTTCTGGCGGCACGTCATGTCGGACACCTTCGCGCCGGTGGCCATCGGCGAGATGGCCGAAGGCGATGTCGCCGGGTCGATCCGGGGTCACTGGGCTGGCCTGGCTGCTGGTGACCGCTGGGCCAGCGGGTGTTGCGGTTCGCGGGCGCAGACGTACCATCGCGATTGTGGCCGAGTGGTGGTCGATCGAGGTCCTGCACGGTGAGGTTTCTGCCTTCCGGTGGCAGGAACAGCATGACTCGGCCCTGATCGAGGCGGCACTGACCAACGGGGTCCGCGACGGGACGTGGCATGCGGACAGGTGGGGCGTGGTGTTCGAGGTGCTCTTCGACACCGAAGACCGGTGGGAAGCGTTCCGCGGCCTGCCCGTCGTGCGCGCGGCGCTGGATGCCGTCCCGGATCCCGTCAACGGCCTGCTCATCTACCGCGGTCGCGGCGGCGGGGCAGGTACCAGGGAGCCGCGCAGGCCGAAGCCCGCGCCGAGCCCGGCTGCCGTTTCGCTGCCCGGGCCCGCGGACGAGCCGTATCTGGATCTGGCGGCTGTCTCCGCACCGGCCGGCCTGCCGACGACGGCAGGGGCATGACAGCGGCCGCCGGATACATGCCGTCCCGGGCCTGGCCGGGATGACGCTGACTGACACGATGCCGGTCCTGCGCCCGTCTGTCCGCGGCGCGGAGGAACTGGCTGCTATCGGCAGATCCGTCACAGGACGTAAGTGCTTAAAAACGGTCCCATGCGCCGGAACCGCCGTTATGGCGCCAGGCCTGGGCGGCGGGGAATGGCTGTGCGAGCCGCGCGCGAACGGACATTCTGTCGCACCCGCGAACCGGCGGCGTGCTCGAGATGCTGGCCCGGTCCCTGGCAGTCCAGAAGGCCGCCGGGCTGCTAAGCCCGGTCATGCCGGAACCGGCGGGAACACGAGGGACCGCGGCCTGCGGGGCAGTCTCTCCTGCACGGCAGGACCCGGACGTGGCCGGGAAACCTCAGCTCACCACCCGTGAAGGTTTACCATCTTTTCTGGAAATACATTGCTAGTTTCTGATTGCAAGCGTAGGTTGAGGGCAGACACCGGGCTTCAGGCGGCGCGGGCGGCCAGCTGACCGGGTGCCGCCGAAGGACCCGGCCATGAGCACCACCCCGAACACCCCGGCACCGACCGTCCCCCTGCCAGCGCCGCTCACGCCAGCGTCCGGGCACGTCACCGGCTCCTGCGCCGCGGCGACCTCCCGGGCCAGCCCCGCCAGCCCGGCCTGCCAGGACCAGCCATGAGTGACGACCTCGGGCCTGCGTGCGCCGAGCTCGCGGCCCTCATCCCGGCGCTCATCCCGGCGCTGTCCCGCGGCCGCGTCCCCCCCGACCGCCGCACCGCCCCGTCAGCCGGCCTGTCAGCCGGCAGCGCCGTCAACGCCGACGTCCTGCATGCCATGATCATCCTCGCCGCCGAGATCCCCGCCGCCTGCGCCGCCGCGTGCGAGGTGACCGGTGAACCATGGCAGCACCAGCCGTCAGCCATCTGCCTGCGCGCCATCCCCCGCCTGCACCACCGGCTGACCGCGCTCGGCATGCCCGCCGCGGCCACCGACCTCGAAACCGGCATGCACCACTGGACCCGGCTAGTGAAACTCGCGCTCGGCCTCCGCACCCCCGACATCCCCGCCGGCCGGGACTAAGCCGCTGATTACGGGTGGCCCACCCGCGGGGGCCGATGTCCCGTTTCGTGGTTGGGATCCCTCTCGGCGACCCGCCGCCGGCCAGCGGTGCTCCCGGGAGCAAGCGCGGGTGTCGCCCGCCAACCCGAACCGCACGACGCTAGATGACGATGACGCAAGGCCCGACGTGAGTGGCAAACGCGAGCAAACGCTAGCTTGAATCACCAGTCACTCCGCCGCCTCTACGGGCGGCTGACCAGCGGGCAAGGCACGTGGAGCGCCCGGTGCAGTGAGAGCCGCACGCGGGGTGCGGGCAGGCGACCCAGGAAAACGCCCGGTGGCAACACCGGTACCGCGCCCTGGACCGACCTCACCACCCACATCATTGACCCTCCGCGTGAGCGTCCTTCGTGGCGCTTGGCTTCGGTATCCGCACGGTCATCCCGAACGCCCCCGGAGCTGGCGGCTCCCCAGTGCCCGGCTCCCGCGGCTCGATCCGGAACTCGTCGTCATCGTGACCGGCGCGGGCAGCAACCAGAAAAGGACCCCCAGGGGCTACAGGCTGCGCGGCCACCACCGGCCCGAGCGGTGGGTGACCGACCGCGCCGGCCAGCGCCGGATGCCCGAACTGTTCGTGACCGGCGAGCTGCTCGCCGCCGGCCGCCGCGCCGTCCTTGAGGTGATACTGCACGAGGGCACCCACGCGCTCGCAGTCGTACGCGGCACTCGGGACACCCGGACGTTGGTGCTTGACGCCGGTGCACGGGGGCAGCATGGTTAGAAGCCCGCACCGCCCCATGACATGGCCCACCCCCGTGGCAGGGAACTGCCCGCGGTCCTCGCCCCCCGGGACCCGGGCCTGCAGTGCGGGCTGTCTCTGCGCCCCGCTAGCGGGGCGTGCCCCGGGCCGCCATCAAGGCGTCCAGGGCCTCGTCCAGGGTGCGGGCCGGCGGTAGCCGGCGGTCCAGCCCGGTCAGCCGGAACAGCTGGCGGACCTTCGGCCGGGCGCAGACCACGTGCAGGCTGCCGCCGTGCGCGGCGGCCCGCTTGGCCGCGCCGACCAGCGCGCCAGCCCGGCCGAATCGATGAAGCGGACCTGGTCCAGGTCGGCCACCAGCGGGCCGCCGCTGGCGGCCAGCTCGAAAAGCCGCTCCCGCAGCCGGGTCGCGGTGGCGATGTCAATCTCCCCGGCGACGGTCACGATCGGGTAGCCCCGTTCGTGCCGGGCCTCGATGGTCAGTGCCTCACCCATGGCCAGCCTCCCGCCCGGCCCGGCCGGTGTCCTGCCCGAGCCGGGAACGACCGGTATTACCCTGGCGCTCCCCGGGTATAGCTGGAAACCCCCTGCCCGCCATGCTGGCCGCCGCAACTTCGAGCTGCTCCCCGCTGCCGTGGCCGGGCTGACCGGCGGGCGGGGATGTCACCACCTCTTCAGGCACGATGCGCAGCCACGGTCACGGCGATCACGGGGACACGGTACGGAGACAGCGGCCGGATGGGCAGCCGGTCCGCTACCCGTCGCAGGGTCAGAGGCACCAGGACTGCTCACTGAATTCACCACCAGGAAGTAGGTCCTGCCACTACCGGGGTCTGGAGCAGCGACGCTGTTATCACCCGACGGTAACACGCAGGGCCCGGGCGCAGGACATGTTCAGCCGAGCCGGACAGTGCCTGATCACGCGGAAGTGTGAGTGTCCTCCCCCGAACCCGCCGTAGGAGGATCTCTCCCGGAACCCGTCAAGACCGTCTGTGACCGCACCCATAGGGGCCCCCCGGCTGGCAGCAGTTCCGGCGACCGGAGGGACGATCAGTGAGCAATCCCGTCGGCGGCACCCGTCGCCCGATGATGCGGCCCTCGCGCTCTGGCTTGCCAGCTCTGCGGTCACCACCCCCGGCGGCGCAGTGCGGGCGTCCGCACTCGCGTAGCGCCTCCGCGATGACGGCCGCGCCAGAACAGGGCGATCCGTGCTTGACGTGGAGCCGACGCCCGAACGCTGAGGCCCGCAAATAATCGATACGGAGCCGTTTTTCTGGGTGGTCTAGCATGGCGCCTTCAGGGTGATAGCGCGGAAGGAAGGCGTCCTTTAGTCAATGGGACCGAGGTAGGTCCAGTGTCTGTCTTGCCGGACGAACCTGCTCGTTTCCGCGAGGACGCCACGCTGCCCCTGGTGGACGTACATGGCACGGAACTGGACCGTGCCGGTGGTGTCGAAGAGCCCGCCGTCGCGCGTTTCCAGGACGGCGAGGCGGGTCCACCGCAGTGCCGGGTCGAGGCTGAGGGTCTCCGGACGGCCTGACGGGTGCCAGGTGCGCAGGAGGTAGCCGGCGTCCCCGACGGCGAATGCGCTGTAGCGGGAGCGCATCAGCGACTCAGCGGTCGGCGCTGGCGCGCCTGCGTGGAGTCGCCCGCAGCACGACGCATAGTCCTCTCCGAGGCCGCAGGGGCACGCGAGTCGGTCCATGCGGACATTCTCGCAAGGGAACATCGATGGCCGGAACAGCAGGTGTCCGGGCGCCGCCGAATTTGAAG
Organism: uncultured Actinomycetes bacterium; assembly: GCA_963742795.1. GTDB lineage: Bacteria > Actinomycetota > Actinomycetes > Streptosporangiales > Streptosporangiaceae > Palsa-504. Next base: position 159,703 of record CAVUNL010000026.1, on the reverse strand, counting down.
TGACCTGCGTCGCGCCGGTTACCGAGGCTGGTAAGGCGTCAAAGGCTGCTTTCGATCAGGTCGGGCGGTCCGGGGATCTCGTCGTTTGCCAGGGCCGTTTATCGGGTCCCTTGCCACTCCTGACCGGTGAGACGTACACACTGGATCACCGCCAGGCGGCAGCGCGGAGTGACGACGCGTGATTCAAGTAGCGAGCGTAAACCGCCGTTATGCTCGCACGGGCAATTGATCACGAGTTGGCCGAGGACGCCGCAGATCGGGGCGATCTGTGCTTGATTGCTTCACGGTCTTGTGCCTTGAGAGGCGTAAGGACCGGCTAGGCGGGCGGTCATCGCATTTCCCGGCAGCATCCGGCCCGGGGATCGGGTCAGCGGTGTGGCTACGGGGTGATCGCGATGGTCCCGGAGAGGTATCCGACCGTGATCGGCGTGAGCGTCTGATTGGTGGCGGTCTGGATCGGGGTTACGATGCCCGGTTTGCTGGGCCCGGAGGTGAAGTTGACCACGTAGGCGGTCTGGCCGTCCGGGGTGATCGCGATGGCCACGGGGCTTTCCCGGACCTTGATCGGGGCCAGGGCGGTGTTGGTGGCGGTCCGGATCGGGGTGACCGTGTCCGTATTGGCGCTGGCGACATATGCGGTCTTACTGTCCGGGGTGATCGCGATGGTGATGACGAAGGGCCAGGCAGGACCGATGGGAATGGGTCTGAGGGCGGTGTTGGTGGCGGTCCGGATCGGGATCACCATGCCCTCTTTGTGCTGGCTTGAGCCCAGATCGAGGACATAGATGGTCGTGCCGTCCGGCGTGATTGCCATGCCGAAGGAGCCCTCCGGCACGTTGATGGGGGCAAGGGCGGTGTTGGTGGCGGTCCGGATCGGGGTCACCGTGCCGGAACCGCCGTTGAGAACGTAGGCGGTGCTGCCGTCCGGGGTGATCACGATAGGCCACGGATCCCGTCCCACCCTGATCGGGGCGAGGGCGGTGTTGGTGGCGGTCCGGATCGGGGTCACCGTGCCCGACTGGAGGTTGGCGACGTAGGCGGTCTTCCCGTCCGGGGTGATCGCGATGGCCCACGGATTGCCGCCGACCTTGATGGGGGCGAGGGCGGTGTTGGTGGCGGTCCGGATCGGGGTCACCGTGCCCGACTGGTAGTTGGTGACGTAGATGGTCTTGCCGTCCGGGGTGATCGCGAGGCCCGGGGGTCCTGCCCCACGGTGATCGGGGCGAGGGCGGTGTTGGTGGCGGTCCGGATCGGGATCACCGTGCCGGGGCCGCCGAGCAGAGTATTAGTCAGGACGTAGGCCGTCTTACCGTCGGGGAGGAACGCGATGGCAACTGAGTTCTGCTCGGCATCGGGGCCCTTCCCGATCCTGATCGGGGCGAGGGCGGTGTTGGTGGCGGTCAGGATCGGCGTCACCATACCCGACTGGCCGGCCACATAGGCGGTAACCGGGTGAGCCAGGCCCGGCCCAGGGCCATGGCCGCTGGGGCCCGGTGCCGGGCTGTGGACCGTGCTGAACACACCCTGGGTGCCAAGGATCACCCCGACGACCGCGGCGGCGGCGGCCAGCGGCGGCGCCCAGCCCAGCCACCGGCGGCGCAGCTTCGAGATGGCCAGCCACGGCCCCCGCGCAGCGTGACCGGCCGCAGGCCGGCGGCTGGCAGTGATGGCGGTGATGAGCTGAGCCCGCGCCGGGGCGAGCCGCTGCCGATCGGGCGGCGGCACCGCCGCGCACATGCGCTCAAGCTGCTCCATCTCGTTCATCACGGTGCATCCTCTCCCGGGCGGGTGGGGTCCCGCCCGCCAAGCGCCTCGCGGACCTTCCGCCGCGCGCGGACCAGCCGCGACGACACCGTCCCTGCGGGCACCTCGAGCGCCAGCGCGGTCTCCTCATAGGAGAGTCCGCTGGCGACCAGCAGCAGCACGTCGCGCTGGTCCTGGGACAGCCGGGCCAGCGCGGCCGCAAGCTCGCGGCGGGCAGCCTGCGCGGCTATCCGGTCGGTGACCTGGTCGGCGAGGGGCTCGGTGGCGGGATCGGCCCCGGTACGGGCGATAGCCCGGAAGAACCGCACCTCCGCCCGGCGGTGCCGCCCGATGAGCTGGGTCGCGATGCCATACAGCCACGGCCGCGCGTCGCCGTGCGCCAGGTCGTAATGGCCCCGCCTCCGGAAGGCGACCAGGAAGGTCTCCGCGACCAAGTCATCGGCGGCATCGGGGCCCAGCCGCCGGGCAATATAACGGCCGATCGCCGGCGCATGCCGGTCGAACAGCACCCCGAAACACTCCGGCGCGTGCAACGACCGCGCGATGAGCGCAGCATCGTCGCCGGCACCCGGGCCAGCATCAGCAGGGCCGGCTGCCTGCCGCGCCATATCACCCATATCGGCCCCTTGAGTCCGGACTCGGTCCATCCTCTATCACCCCATGAAGCCATCCTTGCTCCCCGAACGAGGCAGCGGCCGAGCTGCTGCCCCGACCGGGCGCCAGTTACGAGCACACACGTGCACGACATTGCAGGTGCACCACCGCTACGACACCAGCGCCGCCGATGTCGTCGCGTGGAAGCGCGATAGGCAAATTCCTGGCGCATGCCAGCCCTGACAACCGGCCGCCCAAGACGTAGGCGCCCTGCAGTGGGACCTCTCGCCGGAGCAGATCGCCAGGAGGCGCGACCGCTCCAGTGACGCGCTGAACCTGGCGGCGGGCACGGCTGGGATTGAGGCCACGGGGTGGCCAGAGAAGTCGACCGGCCAGGTCAGGAACCAGCCGATCAGCGGGTCCACATCGATGCCGTGCACGCTGGCAGGCCCCTTTTGTGCTGCCGTCCGTGGCGGTGAGGACTGGCGGGCAGGCCAGGGGGTGACGAGGAGCTCATAGCCGTCCAGCACATCCGAGATCGCGTCCTGAACCTCTGTGCGGATCCCCTCGTCCCGCATCAGCTGGGGGACCTGCAGCTGACAGCCTTCCTCGATCCAGCGCAGGTACTCAGGCGGGAAATCGCTCCAGTGGTCGCAGAGCAGGTCCAGCCCGGACCGCTTGAAGGTCTCGAACGTGGTCTCGAACGTGGCCACGTTGATCGGGATGATCAGCCGACACCACAACTCGCTCAGTTCGCGCTAGCCGCGGCCGAGGGGAGGCTGACCTCCTTCGCCGCGTCGGCCTGGCCAACGGCCCGCACGGCGTCCGCGACGACTGCGGCGACCTCCGGCTCGACGGGAAGACGCCGAAGTCCGGGCCATCCGCCATCCGCCATCCGCCATCCGCCATCCGCCGATCGGGCGTCGCACGGCTGGCAGCAGGTCGGCGCGCTCGTCGAGCGCGAACGGTCCCGGGGTCATGGCCGGACACCGCCTCGATCACCAGGGCGGGCCCGCGACCAGAGCCCAGGGCCCGGCATAGTCGTGTGATGTCCGTTTTGGGCATGGCGGGCTGAGTCCGGGTGTGGCCGGGACGCGGGTGGCGTCCCGGGCGCGCCTACCGCTGGTCATCCAGCCCTTCCAGCCAGTCCCGGACGACGCCGCGTAAAGTGCATCCGTCGTGCCACCGGCTGGACGATGAGTTCGGTCTACGCCGGGAATGCCTCGCAGAGGGCCCAGCAGGCACTAGGCGTCAGGACACGCGTCAGCGAAATCGACGTCCTTAGTTTCGACCGTCCCGGCCGTCCGCCCCGGCGCCGTCTGGTAGGTCCAGTACAGGTTCGTGTGCGCGATAACCTGGTCCGGCTGGGGCGCGCCCCACTTGGTCTGGTCCTCCGTGGTGTGCGCGTCGCTGACCAGTGTCGCGTCATAGCCTCTGGCGAAGGCGCCGTGGAGGGTCGAGCGGATGCAGGCGTCGGTTTGCGCGCCGACGACCACCAGCCGCCCGACGCGGAGCCCGGACAGCACGTTCTCCAGGGTGGTGTCCTCGAAGGAGTCGCCGTAGTGCTTCTCGACCAGCGGCTCTGAGCCATCCGGATTCAGCTCGGGGACGATCTGCCAGTCCCCGCTTCCTCTCTTGAGCTCTTCGTCGGAATGCTGGACCCAGATAACCGGGACATGTTCCCGCCGCGCCTTCTCGACAAGACTGCCGATGTTCGCCACGACCGCATCGCGCTGGTAACTCCCGGCCACGGCGGCGTTTTGGACATCGACGACGAGCAGCGCGGTGGCTGGCCGGTTGCCGAGAGTTGTCATGGCCTGCCCTTTCTCGCGGCGGTGCGTTAGCTACGTCGGCCAGCCTAGACCTGACCTCTGACAGCGTGTGCCCGTGCTTCGGTACCAAAAGATTGATCACATCCTCAGCGAACGTTGCCGGAAGGGGGGCATAAGCGAAGCATTTCAGGAGCGCTGCCCACGAGGAAAGTACCGCTCATCGGCATTATGTCGGTGATCAAAGATCAGATCACTGCCCTCCGGCGACATAATGCCTGATCATGTAGGTGATCGAGGCGCTGCGCACTCGATCTTGGAGCCTCGCGATCACCTACATATCAAGCAGAAGAGGTCGACTTCGACCGCGTAAACCGGAGATAGCTGGTGCCGAAGCAATCCGGTCTTCACTGGATGCGCGTGTGGCACCGCCGACCGCCGCCGTGTACCGGATGGCGGTTCTACGCGTCTACGGGCACTGTGGATGGCATCGATCCGTGGCAGACGGCGTCGCAGCCGCGGTTTCCGACCATGATGCGGTCGTAGGTCCGGCGTGCCCGGGCGCTGCGCGCGCTGGCGCCGTAGCGGCGCAGCATCTGCGGGGAGGACCAGCCGTTCAACTTCATCAAGTCGCCTTTCGCGCCGCCCCGGGTTCGGCGTCCCGCTCGCCGCGACCGCGTCTAGGTTGCCATGCGGGCAGCGCATGCGATCGGTTTCGCCGAGCCTAGAGCGGCGCCCGTTCGCAGGGGACACCGGGCCTGCGAGGAAGGACGGCGCAGACCAGGACACGCCATTTCTCGCCGGGCCGGTGAGCGCTAGGCGACCCGGTCGGGGAAGGCGCGGGTGACGGCGGCGGTGCGGCTGGACACGCCCAGCCGGTCGTAGATGTTTTCCAGGTGGGTGCGCACGGTTCCCTCGGAGATGCCCAGCCGCCGGGCGATCCGGGCGTTGGTGTGCCCGGCGGCCAGCAGCCGCAGCAGGTCGGTCTGCCGGGGGGTGAGCCGGGGCACCGGGTGACGGCGCCGCTGCGCGTCCAGGTAGGCCTGGTCCAGGTGCGGGCCGAGCAGCGTGAGCACCGCCCGGTCCCGCTCGGAGAAGCCCGGCCCGGGCCCGCGGCCCAGGGTCAGCCGCACATACCGCCCAGGCCCGGCGGTTGGCGGCACCGCTCTGGGCAGGCACACCATGAGATAGTGCTCCAGGCCCAGCAGCCGGTCGCGATCGGTGTACATGGCCGTGCTGTGCCACTGCCGGGCCGAGTAGAAGTCCGCGACCGTGATGACGCTGCGCTGGTCGCCAGTGCGGGCAGCGTAGCTGCAGTGCTGGCAGTCCCAGTAGTTTTCCCAGAACACCTGATCAGTGGGCTCCCAATCGATGGCGGCGTCGCCGGACGGGATTTCCTGGCTGAACCAGCACATCTGCCGCCCGCTGTCCCAACTGTCCAACGACAGCGCGTCGCAGCGGATCTGGCCCATCAGGTCGGCCAGCAGGGACGGCGGCAGCCCCTCCCCGTCCGGCAGGTCGGCGCGGTCCTCGCTGACGATGGCGGCCAGGGCGCGCAGGTCCCGGTCGCTGGCCCGCACCGGAGTGCTCATCGCAGCCCCTTCCCTCCCTATGGGTCAACGGTACGCCTGGCCGCCCGGGTTCGGGCATCCGTAGAACGTCGGATAGCGGCTTGGGGCTGGCCAGCCCACACTCGCACTAACCGATCGAGCATGACCCGGAGGAACTCGTCATGAACCGTATCCGCCGTCTGGCCGCTATCCTGGCCGGGCTGGCCGGTGCCCTGCTGGCCGTCGCCGCTGTCCCGCCCGCCGCGCTCGCCGATCCGTTCCCGCCCCGTCCGCCCGGCTGGGACAAGCACCCGCCGCTGCCGCCGCCCGGTGCCGGGATCCACGTCGTGGTCGTGGGCGGCATGCCCGGCTGGCAGATCGCCCTGATCGCCATCGGGGCTGCGCTGCTCGCGGCCTCCGCCGCGGCTGGAATCATCGCGAAACGGGGCGGTAGCCCGGTATGGCGGCCGCGGGCCAAGATGTCGGCCTCGGCACCGCCAGCGGGTCCGCCAGGACCATCCCGAGCCACCGGACCGTCACCAGCCGCAGGGCGAACCCAGCGTCATATGCCCCCACGGCGCCGGCCCCGCCCACGTCCGGTCCTCGCCATCGGGGAGGAACACCGGGTCCCGGGCAGACAGGAGACCACCCATGTCCGCACGCATTCCCCGCCGGGGACCTTACCGGCGGGCAGCAGCGCGACAGGCCGGCGCGACTGCGCCGGCTCGCCGCGGTCCCTTCCGTAACCGGCGGGCCCGGTTCTTCACGCTGGCCCTGCCGGTGCTGTTCCTGGTCATCTTCGCCTCGGTGTTCACCGGCACCACCAAGGTCGCGGGCGGGTCGATCGACACCTCGCTCTACTACGTCCCCGGCATCATCACGCTGGCGATCATCAGCGCCGCATTCGGCAATCTAGGTCCGCGTACTTGGACCCCCTACTTCTCCACACGTGAGGTGGTGTAATGCTTATGAAGACGCTCTTTCGCCGCCGGCGGAGCCTCTTGGCAGGTTCTGCCCTGACCGTCATGCTCACTGCGGGCCTTGTTGCGGTGGCTCCTCAGTTCAGCTCACCCGCGAACGCCCAGAGTGGTCCTTCTTGTGCCGACCCGGTGACCAGCGCCCCGACGGGTCCTGCGACCGTGTCGGCGGCGTTGACGCCCTATGGCAACGTGCTGGTCGTTGGTTCGGGCGGCTACGCCGGGTGCTCGCTGTACCTGCTCACCTCGGACCAGCTCCACGCGCTGACCGGCGCGCCGTTCGCGTGCAGCGACAACACGAACGCGACTGGCTCGCCTTGCGACACCGTCCTGTGGCCGGCGCTCCTCACCAAGGGTGCCCCGATCGCAGGGCGGGGGGTGAACCCCGCCCTTCTCGGGACGGTGACCCGAACCGACCTGCCCGGTCTGGGGCCGGTACAGCAGATGACCTATGCCGGGCTGCCGTTGTACCGGTTCTTCCAAGACGAGACGCCCGGGGAGACGGAAGGGGCGAATCTGTTCGACCCGGTGACCAGTCCCACGGGCATCTGGTACCTGGTCCAGCCGAGCCGCGGCCGCCCCGCACCCGGTCAAGCGCAGCTGCAGCTCGAGACGGCGCCAGTCAAGGGCACCGGGCCCGACCAGACTGTGCTGGCCGCGACGATGAACCCTGACTTCAGCGGCTTCCCCCAGGCGAGGTTCCCCGTCTACACCTTGAGCCCGGACCATCACAAGAGCGCCTGCCAGGGAGTGTGCGCGGCCGTGTACTGGCCGCCGGTCCTCACCTCGAAGCGACCTCTAGCCGGGCCCGGCGTCGATCAGCACGCCCTGGGGATCATCGTCAGGCCCGACGGCACCCACCAGGTGACCTACAAAGGCCGGCCGCTGTACCTGTTCTACAACGACGCGTATATCCCCGGCTTGCCGTACAACGGCGGGATGGCCAGCATCAACGGAGCGGGTGCGCACACCCCGTGGGGCGTGTTCAACACGATCCCGCCGTTGCCCTAGAACCTCGGCGTTCTGAGGCACCGAGAGCCCCGCTCGACTCAGTCGACCGGGGCTCTCGCACGTGTAACCGCATTCGATCTGTAGTGACTGTTAACCTTTGGACTCGTCGGCGAGCACCGTACATAACTGATCGATCTGAGCGCGGAATTGCACAGGAAAGACACGGAAATCAACCGTCCCGAATCGGCGATCACGTAGCTCAAGATCCGGAGTGGTTTACACGTTGCGTTACGATCGCTGGTCGCAGGTCGGCGCGCGAGCGGCATCCGGCTTGCGCGGTGGCTGCCCCGCTCCGGTGTCAGGCGCGTCTACGCTGGAGCGGCCAGTTGCGCACGACAAGGGAGATCATCCATGCCAGACGATGCCAGCGCCGCGGAAGAGCCGGTCGCGCTCGCCGGACAAGTCAGGTCCGCCCTGGAGTCCGGCGATCTTGATGCCATCAGGGATCTGCTCGACCCTGGTGCCCGCTGGGGCGCGCCGCAGGGTCCCGGCGACGCCAACTGTCGCAACCGCGACCAGGTCATCGCCTGGTGGGCCAGCGCGCGAGCCGCCGGTGCACAAGCGGTAGTCACTGAGGTGACCGCCGGCCCTGGGACAATTCTGGTGGGGCTGGACGTCACTGGCACGTCGGCCGCTCGCGAGGCAGGCGGAACGTCCCAGCGCTGGCAGGTCCTTACCGTAAGCGGCGACCGCATCACCGACATCCGCGGCTTCGACGACCGGACATAAGCCGCGGTCCGTGCCGGCGTGCCTGCCTGAGCGCAGCCTGGCGTCAGGCGCGTGCCGATGGCCAAGTCTGGTCATCACAACCGTGCCGCCCGCTAACTCTCACCGCGACCTGCACCAGCCTGGCCCCCGACCGGCGAGACAGATGTCCACCCCCCCGGCCTGGCCGTCATCACCGGACGCGACCCAAAGGACATTCGCGAACCGCCCTATGGGCGGCCGCTGCACACCGGGCAGGGCCGGTTCTCATGGGTGCCAAACCGGTTGTTCGGCGCGGCGGCCAGGTTGTCGTGTCCGGCGCAGGCGAGGGCGTGCTCGTTGCCGCGGTGATCACGGGGGCTGCCCGCGGCTACTTACATTTCTGGGGGGGCTCCAGGCTCGCGATGTCGGTTGACTGGTAGCAGACACTGGTGAACGTGTTGCCGCCGCCCATCGGGGCCTCGACCGGGCTGAACGGCTCGTAGGAGTTGGTGCACGGGTTGCCGAAGACCCCGTTTCCTCCGCTGCCGATGCCGATGCCGCCGCCGCCCGCGAACTGGACGCCGTGGATCGTGTTGTCGTGTGAGCCGTTGATGAGCAGGAGGCCGCCCTGCAGGTCGGTGTGGTACCCGGTGAAGGTCTTCTGCCCGTTCAGCGTGATGCAGATCGGGCCGCCCGCCTCGGCGGTGCTGTTGCCGAGGTTCACGTTCCAGGCATGGTCGAGCACGTACCCGCCGGTATCGTCGGCGTTCGCCGATGCGCGGTCGATGGTGACGTCGTGGGTGTTCTGCAGGTACACCCCCCAGCCGGTGTCGTAGTCGAAGGTGTTGCAGACCTGGCTCTTGGGGCAGGCCGCGACGCCGCCGATGCTCAGGTAAGCGGAGTTCAGCGCGTACAGGCCGTCGGCGTTGTGCGGGACCTGCCCGTCGGCGGTCGCCTTCAGCTTGCTGTTCGACAGCGTGATGTGCGAGGACCCGTTGATGAACAGCGCGTTCCCGGTCATCTTGTTGAGGCTCAGCTGGTCAAGACTGACATACGACGAAGAATCGAGCTCGACGCCGCGGCCGTTCCCGTTGCTGGAGATATTGGAGATCGTTGTCCCGGAGGGATTGTTCACATCGACCAGCACGATCACCGGGTCGGTGAACGGGACGCCCGAGTAGTTGGCGGATATCCCGCTGATAGTGAACGAGCTGGTGACCGCGCCGGTGGTGTCGTCGATCTTGATCGCCCATCAGCTCGAGCCCCCGCTGGGAGCGGTGATAGCCCAGGGGCCGATCACATACGGACTGCCAGGTGTCCCATTTCCTGCCGTGACACAGGCACACCCGGCCACCGCACCAGGCGCGGTGAAATCCGAATTCGCGGTGATGGTTATCGCGGCATGCTGCCCGCTGCCCGCGCTGGCAGCGACAGGCATGCCGGCCGCGACGGTGCCGCTGAACGTCTCGCTCCCGCTGGTCGCCGCAGCCGCAGGCATGGCCGAGGCAATCGAGGCTGCCAACGCGGTCCCTCCCGCCAGCAGCACCCATGACATCTGTCGCTTCATGAATCCCTCCCCTGGTCGTCCGCCGCCTAGTCTGCGGCGATCATCGGTGCGGGCTCACACGCAGCGCCGCTGAGGGCATTCAGCACAGACCACCGCTGCCGGACCACCGCTCCAGCGGGCGACATGACCTGCAGCGTCGACGCACGTCACGCCTTCAAGTACGGCCCGATAAGCCGTCACACCCCGAGACGAAGACGATGGCGTGGAGACGATATGGAGATGCCGAGGGGATCCCATGAAGATCATTGCGCTCCGCGTCCTGACACAGCCCGGCATCAGCGGCCGGGCATGTCGGAGCCTGATCCTCCTCACTGCGTGGGACATTCGTGAGATGCAGCGCAGCCGCCGATCGAGCCCATGAGCGTCCGCAGGTCACGCAGCAAACACCAACGTGAGGTGTGGTCAGGGCTGGTCGGCCATGATGCGGTCGTAGGTGCGGCGGGCCAAGGCCCTGCGGGCGCTGGCTCCGACCGGCGCAGCATCTGCGCGAGGCCCAGCCGTTCAGCTCCATCAGGTCGCCCTCCGGGCCGCCCCGGCCCAGCCAGGTGTGGCTGAAATGATGCCGGAACCGGTGCGGGTAGACCACCACGCGGCCTGGCAGCCGCGGCGGGTGAAGGTAGATGCCGCTGGGCGTCAGCGGGCCGCGGTTGTTGGTCGCCAGGCACAGCTGCGGCCGCCACGCCTGCGCGTGCCGCGCCCGGACCCGGAGGTAGCGGTCCAGCGTCTGGGCGGCCTGGTAGCCGAACCGGACGATACGGGCCATTGCCGGCTTTGCCCGCACGGTGATCTCCCGCTGCCGCAAATGCCGCGATGAGGTACCCCCACAGCTGGCGTATTGAGAAAGAACTGGACGGTCTGCGCGCGGTGGACGGCCAGTCCGGCGTGACTGCAGGCAGCGCAGAATCGGCGATCGCGATCAGCGGAGGCCGGCCGCTTCGGCTCACGGTGCGTGACCGGACCTCGACGGGAGTAGGCGCGCATCGCCGCCGGTACAGAACAACAAGTTGATCTGCGCGCTGCCTTGGTGTCAGCAGGCGAGCCCCGGCCGAGGGCCAGCCCAGTTAAACACGGGTACCGTCCCGGTCATGGCCACCAAAGCCGAGCGGCGCGCCGCGCGCGAACGTGTGGGCGCCTACCACCAATCGCAGCTGGCCGGACTTGTCGGCCACGTCGCCGCGGCGATCGACCGCTACCGCGCCGGCGAGATCGGCGCCTATAGCGCGGATGAGACGATCCACCACTACCACCGTGCCGCCGCAGAACTCTGGAAGTTCTGCTTCGCCCGAGGCAGCGGCGCTCACGCCGAGTTCATCGCCGGCCTCCTCGACCGCATGACCGCCGGCGCAGAAACCATCGACTGGTGGAAACGCGCCGCACCGCGACCACACCAATGACCCAACCGTGCGCTCCCCGTACGGGGTACCGGGGTCTGTCACGGACCGTGGCCACGCCTCACGACGATTGAGCGCGATAGCCGCCGTTCTGCACAGGCGCGGGCCCGATGGCGATCAAGACGAGGACAGCGCCGATCTGGTAATTCTGCGCGCATGACCGATAGGAGGACCACTCTGCGACCGGTCCGGCCAGGCCGCGGTGACCCGCCGCCGTACTGAGCCAATGGAGGCTCAACCGTGGCCCTCGGCGGAGGGTTTCGACGGCTGGTGCGCCGCCATGAGCGGGTCGCCGGTCAAGGACGAGATCCAGCGGCGCCATCTGGGCCTGCCGCCGCGCCTGCTGTCCACCAGCCTGCTCGGCTGGGCGGCGATCGCCGAGGTCGCCGAAGCGCTGCGCCTGTCTCCCGGCGACACCATGCTAGACGTGGCCTGCGGCCGCGGGGCTGCGGCCTGGAGATCGCCGCCCGCACCGGGGCCCGGCTGGTGCGGGTGGGCTTCTCGGCCGAGGCGGTGCGGCAGGCCTGCGAGCACGCATGGCGGCTGGGCCGCACGGCGGGGCTTCCGCCTCGGGAATCTCGCCGCGACCGGCCTGGGTGACGGCTCGGTCGATGCCGTGCTATGCGTGGACGCGATCCAGTTCTCCCAGCCGCCAGACGCCGCCTGCTGCGAGCTGCCGCGGGTCCTTGGGCCCGGCGGACGTGCGGTGCTGACCTGCTGGGAGCCCCTCGGCCGGGGCGACGAACGGCTGCCCGGCCGCCTGCGGCGGGTCGACCTCGCTGCACGACTGACGGCCGTCGGCTTCACCAGCATGGAAGTGCGAGACCGCCTCGGCTGGCGGGCCTGTGAGCGGGCCATGTGGCAGGAGCCCGCAGCGCTCGACCCCGGCGACGACCCTGCGCTGGAGTCATTCCACGACGGAAGGCATGCGCTCCCTCGAAATCCTCGACCTGACACGCCGGGTCATCGTCACCGCCGCCGCGCGCCGTTGACGCTCACTCGATGAGGTAGAGCCGCGGCGCATCTTCCCCGCCGCCGCCTGCCCGGTCACCTGCGCACTGGCGCCGGGGAGTTTCCGCTGCGACGATCTGGTTGTGAGCGCCGCAGGTCTGAGCAGGTCTCCGCGCGCTGTGGCGATCATCGCGAGCGGTGTTGCCGCCATGGGGATACTCGCCGCGCTGGCCGTGCGTGCCGACAGTGAGGCACCGCAGGCGAGCCCGTGGCTGACCGCCATGGACGTCGCGGTTGGGCTTGCGTTCGTCGCTGCGGGCGCGGCAGCCGGCGGGCCGCTGCCCGAGCGTGTCCTTGTCGCCGCGGCCGGTCCTGCGTGGCTGGCCGGGTCGTTCCTCCCGGCCGCTCGCTCGCTGCATCAGCTGGTGCTGGCGGTCGCGCTGGTCGTGTTCCCGTCCGGACGGGTCCGGGGTTTGGCGTCCTGGCTGCTCGTGGGCCTCGCCGGCCTGGCTGGGCTCCAGTTGCTGCCGGAGCTTGGTGTGGCTGCGCTGTTTGCCGCGGTCGCCGCGGTGGCGCTGGTGAGGTTCCGCAGGGATCTGGTGGCCGCCTGGTATCCGGTTGCCGCCGCGGCCGGGGTCGCCGCGGTGCTCGCCGCCTCATGGGCGGTCACGCATCTGACGAACGGCACGTTCGACCCGACCTTGGCCCTGCTCGGCTACGAGCTTGTGCTGTTGCTGGTCGCGGTGGCCTTCCCGCTGGCCGTGCGAGCCGTGATGCGCGCCCGGGCGAGGCTGGCCGACCGGCTGCTCTCCGACCAGCGATTCGCCGGTCTGGATGGGCTCGCCGTGGTGCTGGGCGATGCGCTGGGTGACCGGGACCTGCGGGTCTACAGGTGGCACGAGGGGGACGGCGCCTACGTGGACGCACGCGGCCAGCGGGTGGTACCCAGCGGGGACCGGCGGTGGCTCGCCATCGGCGATCTGGGCAGGCCGGTCGCCGCCGTGGCGCACCGGGCGTCCGCGCTGGATGACCCGCCCACGGCCGCGGCGGTCTCGTCGGCCGTGCGGCTGGCGGTGACCCATCTGCGTTTGCTGGAGGAGCAGCGGACCCGGCTGCGGGAGCTGGAGGCGGCGCGGGCGCGGATCGTAGCCGCCGCCGACCGGCAGCGGGAGCGGGCCGCGGCGGCATTGCGTGACGACGTCGACGTGCCGCTGCGGACCGCGCATTCGGAGCTGCTTGCGGTGCGGTCGGCGGTCCGCGAGCCCGGGGCGTCCGCAGCCTTCGAGGTCGTCATCGGGGAACTGGAGGCGGCGAGCAGGGAGATCGCCGATCTGGTCGCGGGAACCCCGCCGGCGGATCTTGGGGACGGTCGCCTGCGGCAGGCCCTCGATGCGCTGGTCACGGCGAGTCCCGTCCCCGTCGTCGTGGCCGTCGCCGATGACGCGGCCGGGGACCAGGGGATGGAGACCGCGCTGTTCTACGTCTGCTGTGAGGCGCTGGCCAACGCGGTCAAGCACGCGAATGCCACGCGGGTCGCCATCACGGTGGAGCGCCTGGACGGCGGTATCGTGGCGGCCGTCTCCGACGACGGGTGCGGCGGGGCGGACCGGTCGGGTTCGGGCCTGCAGGGGCTTGCGGACCGGCTGGCGGCGCGCAACGGCCGGCTCCGGGTGGACAGCCCGCCCGGAGCCGGCACGACGGTGACCGCGATGATTCCCGGCTAAGCGATCTTGCGCCAGGGTCCGATCAGGTCTTCGCGGCGCTGAAGTTGCCCCGGAGTGTTACTGAAGACCAGCGTGTCGCCCGACAAAGCCCAGCCGAGCCGGTACGGATCGTCCGGTGCGCAAGCCGGGTTTTCGAGGCCCACCGGCAATGTGCAGCCGGTTAGACGCTGACAGTCTCTTGGCATCCGGCACGAAATAGACGATCGTGCCTGTTCCCCGCAGATCCCCGACCTCGAGCGGCTGGTCCGTGACGCTTCCGCCGCAGACTTCACCCGGACCCGGGACAGGGCGGCAGTGCACCTCGTAGGTTCCTCGCCGCACCGTGATCGTCCAGATGCCCGCCGGGTGATCGCCGGGGTCTCCTCCCGCCGCGGCGATGTCTTGCTGGGTGAGCTCCCTGCGGTACACACCGTCGGGGAGGGCCGAGACCGTCTTCGGAATCGAGCTTAGCGACCCGCCCGCGGCGGCGGCATGCTGGCAGCTGGCCGGCACGTCGAGCTTTTCCGGGCCTGGATGCTGGCTGGCGATCGTCTGGATGTCACGCAGCAGCTGCGCGTCGGCGGGCTTCGCGGCGAGCCCCTCGAGCACGGGGCGTAGCTTGGCGCGCAAACCCTGGATCTGGCCAGGCGTCGCGTCCGCGAACCGGACGCCCCTGTCGCAGAGCTTCCGCACGTCCGAATCCTGGCCGTAGGTGGCATCGACCGACGCCGTGACGGCCTGCCTGGCCGCTCCGCGCACCCATGCCTGTTGCTGGGTGGTGAGCGCGTCGAACCGCTTCTTGCTCAGGGCCAGCACGTACACCTTGGGCCACAGCACGACGTTGGCGGTGACGTGCCCGGCTTCCGTGGCGAAGCCATTGCGCTCGTATTGCCGGCGATTTCGAACTCCGCGCCCCGCAGGGTTCCGGCGCTTGATCTCATCGATGAACGAGAAACCCAGGTTGACCGGGGTGGCGCCGAGCGCACGCACGGCGTCGGCCTGCACGGGCGAATTGAAGACACGGAACCTGACGCCCTTCCAGTCGCCAGGCCCGAGCAACGGCGCCTTGGCGGCGAACGGGAGGCGCAGCGGCCCGACGGTGAGCCCGAGCCCGACCACGCCCGTGCCGTCGAGCCGGCCGAGTAGCTTGCCCGCCACGGGCCCGGAGACCAGGGCCTTCTCCGCCGCGTAGCTGGTGATCGTCATGGGTGCCTCGACGACACCGAGCCCGGGGATCCCCGCATTGGCGAAAGCACGCGTCGATGGCCACCCGCCGTCCACCTCACCGGAGGCGATGGCGCGCACAACGCGCGATTCGGCGTCCGGTGCGCTACGCCGCCGCCGTAGTCAGTTGCGAGTTCGACCTTCAGGTGGCCCCCGGACAGTTTGCGGAGGTTGTCGACGAATGCCTGCGGTCCGTAGTTCTGGCCGTTGTCGTTGACTTGCCCCTCGAAGGTCGCCAGCCTCAGGACAGTCGTGTCGCCACCAGTCTTATCCACATCGCGGGTGCCCTGGCATGCGGCGGCCAGCGTCATGATCGCGATGGCGATCACCACGCAGATGCCGGCGCGCCTGCGCGCTGCGTTCATCGGAGCCTCCCCGGCGCCCGGGACGTGCGACGCCGACGACGTCCCACTGGCCTGGACCTAGAAGCGGCCGCGCCCGCGGCCATTTTATCGAGCGGCAGACCAGTCCGATCGCCGAGCGGTGCACTATCGGCACGAGATGGGTTCATCCAATCCTCCCCTATCGTCTGGGACGTCCGACGGTGGCGGCGTCCGCTACCTGAACGCTAAAAGCAGCCGTGCCTGCGGCCAACCGTGTTGCCTCGGGCTTGGATGTGGATAACACTGCACCCACGAGTCCAGCGCGGTACGTGCCGCAGAAGGCGAGGCGTGAGCACGGTCGTGCCCTCAACTCGAGCGCGAATGGCACCCATGCGGGCAGCGGGCGCAATCGCCGCGTCGCTGGCGACGGCGGCGGCTGCCGTGACCGTGCTGGCGTACTCCGTGGCGCTCGCCCGGGACGACCTGAGCCTCGGTGTCGAGGACCAGGTGCCGGCGTGGCTGCGGCTCGCCGAGCTAGCGGCCGTCGCCGTGGCAGTGGCGGGCACGTGGGCCGTGCGCGCGGATCACCCGCGTGCCTCGACCGGGCTGGCAGTAGCTGCCGTGGGGTCGCTGCTCCCGCTGTGGGCGGCGTGGTCCTGGCTGCCGGGGCCGGTGCGCGCCGGGGTGCTCGCGGCAGCGCCGCTCACCGTCGCTGGCACCGCCCAGGTTGCCCTGGGCTGGCCGCCGGAGGCATCGGCGAGCGCACGCAGGGCCGGGCGCGCTGTGGTCGTGCTCGCCGGTGCCGCCTGCCTGGCGCACCTGCTCGGCTACAACCCGTTCGCCGACCCCGGATGCGCGCGAACCTGCGACGACGTCCGTCCCATCCTGGACAGCGTGCTGAGCACGAGGTCCGCGGTGGCGATCACCTGCGCGCTGACCATCGTCGCGGCGATCCTCGCGGCTGCCGCCGTCCTGCGAGGCAGCCCTTCGTCTGCGCCTCGCGGCCTCATCGGCGCCGTTGCTCTTACCCTTGGGCTGCTCGCGGGCTCGCTGGCCCTGCGGTGGGCGGGCTGGGGGGCCACCACGCCGTCGGTTCCTCTGCTGGTCGTCGAGCCCCTCGCCGTCGCAGTGGTCGGCGCCGTGCTGTGTAGCGCGGGGATCCGGACGATCCGCACCCGCGCGGCAGTCAACCGGCTGGGTACCCGGCTGTCGGGACCGGAGACGGCGCTGAGCGAGTTGAGCGGTGCGATCCGCGGCGTGCAGTTCGCGGTGCCCGGCGACGCCCGGTGGGTCGACCCGGCTGGCCGCGACGTCCGCGATGCACCTGCACCCGGCAGATACGTCGTCCTGTCCGACGAGTCCGGACCGATGCTGCGCCTGTTGCTGGCCGGACGCGCCGACCAGCAGGAGGCGCTGGCCGGGCTCACCCCGGCAGCCTGGCTGGCGCTGCGCAACGCGCAGCTGGCCGCAGTCGTCAAGGCGCGGCTCGCCGACGTGCAGGCCTCCCAGCGGCGTGTGGTCGCCATGGCCGACGCCGAACGCCGGCGCATCGAACGCGACCTGCACGACGGCGCCCAGCAACGCCTGGTCAGCGTGGCGTTCCACTTGACGAGTCGCCCTCCGGGGTGCCGATCCAGCGACGGCCGCGCCATTGATGAGCACTGCGGCGCGGGTCCACGACGCGCTCGCCCACCTGCGCCAGCTCGCCCACGGCATCTTCCCCAGCGTGCTCGCCAACGAAGGACTGGAAGCCGCCCTTGACGAACTCCTCGCGGCCTCTGATGTCCCGGCTACGCTCGACATCCAGGTCGGTAACGTCGGCGCCGACGCGGCGATGGCCGCGTACGCTGCCGTCGCCGCTGCGCTCGCCAACGTCGGACACCCTTCAGCGGCAACGCAAGCACGGATCTCCGCCGTCCAGGACCGTGACACGCTGACCGTTCGCGTGCAGGTGCATGCAGGCAGCCGGACCACCGTAGCGGCGGCGTTCAGCGAGGTTGCCGACCGTGTTGGCGCCCTCGGCGGGCGATTCACGCTGTCCGGCACGCCAGAGGATGAGACGGTGGTGACGGCGGTGATCCCATGCGCGTCGTAATCGCTGACGATGTCATGCTGGTCCGGTCGGGACTCGCCCGGCTGCTTTCGGATGCCGGCGTGGACGTCGTCGGCGAGGCAGCCGACGCCGACGACCTGCTGCGCATGGTGGCCCTGGACCGGCCCGACGTGGCAATCGTCGACATCCGCATGCCGCCGACCCATACCGACGAAGGGCTGGTCGCGGCGCGGCGCATCCGCGAGCGCTACCCGAAGACGTCGGTCGTCCTGCTCAGCCAGTACCTCGAGCCCCGGTACGCTCAGCGGCTGCTCGCCGACCAGCCCGGCGGGCTCGGCTACCTGCTCAAAGAGCGCGTCTCCGACATCGCCGTCCTCGTCGACGCCCTGCGCCGGGTCACCGAGGGCGAGTGCGTGCTCGATCCCACGATCGTGTCCCGCCTCATGCAGCGCAGACGCCCCGGCTCCCCGCTCACCCACCTGACACAACGCGAGCGGGACATCCTCGCCCTGATGGCGGAGGGCCGCTCGAATTCCGGCATCGCCGGCGAGCTGGAGATCAGCGAGCGAACCGTCGAGGCGGCGTCTGCCCAGCTGTTCCGCAAGCTCGGCCTGGAGCCCTCCCCAGACGTGAACCGCCGCGTACTCGCCGTCCTCAGGGTACTCCGCAGCTGAAGTCCCGCTGCGGGGCAAGCACTTGAAGATTGGTCCCAGCCACGCTGCCAAGGGCGTCATCGACAACGGCAATCAGGCCAGCGGGCGCGACGGCAAGCGCCGACGGCATCGTTCTCCGGCCGATCCGCCTGCGCCTGGCCGATCCGCCCGAGTTCGACGTCATGGCCCGCGTCGTCGCCCTCCGGCTGCGCGAACGATGGGGGAGGCTGGAACAGTGAGCCACCCCGCCACCAGCGGGCGCCACATCAGCGTCTACGAGCGGCCGCACGGCCCGTGACAGCCCGGCTGCCGGATCGGCAACTGCCGTCCGGCACGGACAAGCTCATGTGCAGACAGACCACCGACGGCAAACATCTGGGATTCTGTCGTGATGAGCAGCCGGTGCGCACGCTTCCGGGGTGCCCGCTGAGGTGCCCTTGACGCACGAGGTTGCGTCCACGACCGTGCCCACGCCTCCCCTTCTGCGGCACGCACCGCCCCGAACTCGTGAGTGCAGTGTTATCCACATCCAAGCCCGGGGAAACACGGTTGGCCACAGGCACGGCCGCACCTAGCGTCCAAGCCAGTGGACGCCATCACCGTCCGACGTCCCAGACGATGAGGAGGCTTGGTGAACCCCTCTCCGGCCCACAGCGTCCCGCGCCGCCCAGCGCATCCGCCTGAGCCGTAGGCGGCGGCGCGCCGGACACCAATCCGCGACATCGGAGGTACACCATGACTCGCAAGTTCCCTATCAAGGGCCTGGCGCCCCCGCTGTGTCTTACCGCACTCGTGCTCACGGGATGCGGCGCCCATCTCGACGCCGCATCCGCGCCCAGCGAGACAACTGCGGCAGCGGCCCCCGCCGCGGCCACACCGGCTAGTTCGGCGCTTCCCCGGATCCACCTTCCCGTCAAGAAGGGCGAGACCGTCGAAGGCCTGGTCGATGTCAATGGTCACGACATCTATGCGCGCTGCAGCGGCACGGGTTCGCCCACCGTCATCTACTTCACTGGCTGGGCACCCGACCCTAAGCAAGCTCGGCGTCAAATGCGATCCGGGCGATCGAGACCGTCGATGGCGGCAAACATCGAATCTGCTCCTATGAGCGCCGCAACACAGGGCGTAGCGAGAAGGTGAAGGGAACTCAGACGCCGGAAGACATCATCGCTGACGTCGACGGCGTGCTCGACGCCCTGGGGGAGCACGGTCCCTTCATCCTGCTCGGGGCATCCTTCGGCGGTCTGGTCGCCGGCGCGTATGCGGTTGCCCACCCCGGCCGCACCGCAGGAATCCTCCTGCTGGACTCCTCGATCCCCGATGACTACGTCATCGACAAGCGGCACGGGTTCGACGGCATGTGCCTCAAGGCAAACCGCCAGGCCGATGCCTATCAGTCGCTGGAGAAGATCGACAACTGCCGGCTATCGAAGTGGGCCTACGACCGCCGCGATCAAGAGCCGGCCGTCCCGCTCATCTACCTGGCAGCCGAAGATCCTTCCGACCGGGGAGACGTCGCCGACGACCCGCTCCGGAAGGCGTTCGTCCGGCACTGGTCGCCTGGCATCTGGGAATCGGTAAGTGCACCGCACTGGATGGATGAAGCCGACCCGGAGTTGGTCGAGAAGAACCTGAAGCGGGTCATCGGCCTGGCGAACTCAGGCCACTGACGGACCGCATCACAACTGGCTTCGGGACAAAGAGGCCAGGCCCGCGGTCGCTGACCACCAAGGCTGACCACAACAGCATCCGACATGGTTGCCGCCCTCTGGGCCTGCCTGGTGAGCAGCACCCGATATTGAACCCGCGAGCGGAACTGCCCGGGAGAGAGGTTGAGACATGACTTTCAAAAGCGTGCGACATCTCGCGGGCTTCACTATCAAGCCCTTGCTCGGTGTGATGTTCGTTCTTGGAGCCCTGCTGCCGGCGGCGCCGGCGGGCGCGATCGTCGGCGGTCAGCCCGATGGCAACGGGCACCGGTATGCGGGATTTCTCGACGCCAGTCCGATCGGGCGGCCCGACGGACCCACGGGTGTGCTGATTTCACCGACCGTCTTGCTGACGGCCGGCCATGTCACGCAAAAGCTTTGCCGCCCAGGGCCTGACCCACCCGCGGGTTACGTTTGAGCCGGTCGCGGGCACCGCGTCAACCTGGTACACAGGCACCGTCTACACCAACCCGGCCTACGACCCGCGACGCGCCGATGATCCCGGCGACTTGGGCGTGGTCGTGCTCGGCCGGCCGGAGAAGCTGCCGCTGCTGCTGCCGACCGTGCCCGACCGCCAGAGCGGAACGCTGGCCTGCCCACTCCTCGGGGCCTGCGGCGGGCCGCAACGAGTATCATGACGGGCTCGCATTTCGGGCACGAGGGCGCCGAGAATGCGCATTCTGCGCGCCGCGACTCGCGAATGCCTATCCATGAATAGGAATTCCTAATCGGCGATATGCGCGGATTGCGACGAGCTGATCACAGACTGGTCGTTTCAGTCCGTCACCTGCCGGCGCCCGGTCGCACGATGACTCGCCAACCGGTCCCCGCAGACCCGGCAGCGTCGTCCGGCAGCCCCGGGTCGCCCGTGGGCCGGCAGGGCCAGCGGCCGGCCGATCGTGCGATCCGCGCTCTGCGGCGTGCACGTGCCTGACCACGGCAGGCCATGCCCGGTCATGGCTGATAGGCAGGTGATCGTGAGCCTCATGGCCGACGGCACGGACGTGTCGGGGCGGACTATAGGCTCGCCCCGTTGGAGGGTTCCCGCGGCCGAGCCTGTCGCGGACCACGGGCATCGTGGCCTGGACCGGGCCAAGCGGCTACTGATCTTGGAGGGAGTCATCATGACGGCAGGTACGCAGACGGACTCGGACTTCGCGTTCGCGGGGCTCGCCACGCCTGAGGCAGAGGCGACGGAGGCGATCAAGGCGCTCGCGGCGGGACCCGATCCACTCGGGGCCCTGGCAGGCCTGCTGGGCACGTGGAAGGGCCATGGCTTCAACGCCATCTGGAGGCCGCACCATCCGGCCAGCCAGCAGGACCGCTTTCTCGAGCTGAACAAGACCGACGAGACGCTGGTGTTCACGCGGATCAACGGGCCGATCCCCAACCGCGGGCTGGCGATGGCGGACATCGACATGTTCGGCCTGACCTACATGCAGCAGATCAGCGAGTCGAGCAGCGGCGCGGGGCTCCACATCGAGCCCGGCATCTGGGCCACGGTGCCCCACACGGCCGATCCCGACGAGCCGGCGTCGGTAGTCCGCATGGCGTCGATCCCGCACGGCACGGTCATCCTGGCCCAGGGCGTCGCTGAGGTGCACCCGGGAGGTCCTCAGACCATCCCGGACAACAACATCCTGCCGTTCTTCTTCGGCAGCCCGGCGCCCGCGAACAGCGACTTCAACTCCGTGGCCCAGACGTTCACCGAGCTGAACCTGTCCCAGCCGACCCAGTTCCGCTTCCTGGCTCCCGGGGTGACGCAGAACATCGTCAAGAACCCCAACAGCGTGCTGCAGGACGCACTCCAGTCCTCGCTTCAGGGCACGACCATGAAGAGCCGGACGTTCCTGCACGTGGCGACCAATCAAAGCATCATCAAGGCCGGCGGCGGCACCGCCAACACGGCGTTCCTGGCCACGAGCGGCAATCCTCCCGGAGGCAACGCCAAGGCCACGCAGGCCGAGGCGACGTTCTGGATCGAGACGATCGCCGGCACCGGAGGCCAGCCGGACAAGCACCAGCTGCAGTACACGCAGCTGGTGATGCTCGACTTCAACGGCATCCACTGGCCGCACGTCACCGTCGGCACGCTGGTCAAGCAGTAGGCCGCCGACACCCGCTGCCTCACCCGAACCGGGCGATGCCGCGCCGGTCCCGGCCGAGCTGGAAGGAACGCTATCCACTGGTGCCGATCGAGCGGTACGCCTGCTGGCGCCTCCCCGGACGGCCGGCTGTTCGACCCCTGAATGCGCGTGCACGAGCGGCCCGGAGCCGCCGTCCTGAAACCCGGACCGCTTTCGCTGCGGATCACAGGCACCACTACCACCGAGTGGGAATCCTGGACGGACATGACCTTCCCCGACAGCGGCGACTACTGGTTCCCCAGCGGGCTTGCCACCGTGCACATTGACCGCGAGCACGACCGCGGCAGCTACTGAGAGCCGAACGTCTGGATGCGCCACACGCCGTGACAACACGACGGGCCGCTGCGGCACGGCGGCCCCCGCACGCGGAAAGGACGCGCAGCGCCGATCGCTGCGGCTTACGGGCGCTCGCTCGCAACCAGGCGCCGGTGCCGGCTAGCGGCACGCGGCCAGGACGACCGATGCCCTCACGATCTGTCACGGCTACTGCCGCACCCACGCGCGTGAACCGCCGTTAGGTGCGGTTCGCTGCACGACCGGCGTGATCGCGAACACGGCTCAGAACCGGTCGTTCTGTGCCCGCGCTGGGTGCCGGGCCGGACCAGCATCATCTGTTCGGTCATGCCTGGGGGTCGAGGTTGTCCATCGCCCTGCGGCCGCAGGGGTTCATCGGTCGCGGCCCGGGATCGGCTCGGCTAGCGCCGCCCGCCGGGCAGGCGCCTGGAAGGGGTCGGCGAAGTACTGGGTCTCGTGCGTTACCAGATCGTCGGTGATTATCTGGGCAAGTCTGGTCGCGCAAGTGGGCGCGGCGTGCTCCGCGTATCAACCAACGAGAGCATTGTGCTGGTGGTCGTCGCGCCGTTTCTGGTGGAGGATCACGCCGTTAGTTGGGGGTGGCTGCTCGGCGGCGGTTGTAGAGGCGAACGGCCCAGAGGTAGCTGGCGAGGGCGATGCCGGCGCTCCAGGCGATGGCGGCGATCGCCTGCGTGCCGACGGGCCCGCCGGTGAGCAGGCCGCGGACGGTTTGGGTGACCGGGGTGAAGGGCTCGTATTCGGCGAACTGGCGCAGCCCGGCCGGCATGGTGGCGGTGGCAACGAAAGCGCTGGACAGGAACGGCAGCAGGGTGAGGAACATGGGGGTGTTGCTGGCGGTCTCGACGCTCTTGGCGGCCAGGCCGAGCGCGGCGGACAGCCAGATGAGTGCGAACGCGAACAGCGCGAGCATTCCGGCGGCGGCCAGCCAGGCCAGGGCGCTGGCGTTGGATCGGAAACCGATGGCCAGGGAAACGCCGAGAACGAGCACGAGGACGGCGAGGGTCTGCAGCAGGCTGCCGATCACGTGGCCGGTGAGCACGGCGGCCCGCGAAATGGCCATGGTGCGGAATCGGTCGATGATGCCGCCGGTCATGTCGGTGGCGACGGAGATCGCGGTGCCGAGGGCGGCGGAGGCCACGGTGATGATCAGGATGCCGGGAACGACGTAGGTGAGGTAGGCGCCGCGGCCGCCGGCGCCGTGTCCGCCGAGGCCGGAGCCGAGCTGGCCCCCGAAGACGTAGACGAACAGCAGCAGGAACACGATCGGGAAGCCAGCCAGCATCAGCGTCAGCGACGGGTAGCGCAGCTGGTGTTTGAGGTTACGGCGCAGCATTGTCGCCGAATCGGCGAAGGTGTAGGCGAGGGACGTCATGGCTGGAGCACCTTCTCTTCCTGGCCGGTGGCCGGTTCGGTGGTGGCGTGGCCGGTGACGGCGAAGAACACGTCGTCAAGGTCGGGGCTGTGGATCGACAGGTGCTCGACGTCGATGCTCGTGTCGTCAAGCTCGCCGAGCAGACGGCGCAGCGAGGCGACGCTGCCGTCGCCGGGGATCTGCAGAGTCAGCTGATCGTCGTCCGGCACGGCGTTCGGGATCGCGGCGGCCGCGGCGTGCAGGGCGTCTGGCTCGGCGAACTCGAGCTGGATGTGCCCGCCAGGGATCCGGCGCTTCAGCTCGGCGGGGGTGCCTTCGGCGACGATCCGCCCGTGATCCAGGACCGCGACCCGGTCGGCGAGCTGGTCGGCTTCCTCGAGGTACTGGGTGGTGAGGAAGATCGTCACGCCGTCGGTGACGAGTTCCCGGATGATCTGCCGCATGGTGCGGCGGCTGCGCGGGTCCAGTCCGGTGGTGGGCTCGTCGAGAAAGATCACTGCGGGGTCGCCCACCAGAGTCATCGCCAGGTCCAGCCTGCGCCGCATGCCGCCGGAGTAGGCCGACAACGGCTTGCGCGCGGCGCCGGTGAGGTCGAATCGCTCGAGCAGCTCCGCGATCCGGCGGCGCCCCGCGGCGCGCCCGAGGTGGCCAAGATCGGCCATCAGGCGCAGGTTCTCTTCGCCGGTGAGCAGGTTGTCCACTGCGGAGAACTGGCCGGTGACCCCGATCAGGGCGCGCACCGCGTCCGGGTCGCCGGCCACGTCATGCCCGCCGACCTGGATATCTCCGGCGTCGGCCGCGATCAAGGTGGACAGGATGCGCACCATCGTCGTCTTCCCGGCTCCGTTGGGCCCGAGCAGCGCGAAGATCGTGCCTTCGGTGACCGTGAGGTCGACCTCGTCGAGCACGACGTGCTCGCCGAAGGACTTGCGCACCGCGCGGGCGCTGATCGCCGGCGCGGCCGTGTTGATCGTCACGGGTTTCCTCGCTTTCAGCGGTGCGTCGGGGTGTCGGGGAGTTCACCGGCGGCGCGCAGCGCCTCACGGTGGGCTTTCCAGTCCTTCTCCAGCTCAGGCAGCCGCGCCACCAGGAAGTCCGCGAACGCCGCCATCTCCAGCAGCACGGCCTTCCGCTCGGGCGGGGCATCGGCCAGCAGCGCCAGGCCTTCGCGCGCCAGATCGCCCTGTTCCTGGTACTCGGTCACATCGAAGCCCGTCGACCGGGGCGCGGTCATGTCGATGTGGATACGGTCCATCCGTTCCCCCGCAGCCCGCGAGCGGCGGATCAGGCCGAGGGTGTCCAGGGTGCTGGCCGCGTTGGCGATCGCGCTGCGGCTGGCCAGCAACGCCTCGGCCAGCTCTGCGATGCTTTGCTGGCGCGGGTCGCAGATCGCCAGGTAGCCCAGCAGCCGGCCCACCATCGGTGCCATGCCGTAGCGGCGCGCATAGAGACGGCCGGCGTGGTCGGCGAATGTGATCTCAGCATCGGTCGGCATGACCAACAGAGTACAAGCAAGACTGAGATGACACAAATCTGTGTTATCTCATGTGACGCAGGTAAGTGGCATCCGAAGACGAGCGCCGGCCTTCCCTGGTGCTCCGGCCGGGCATCGCATTGCGCGCTTCACTGGCAGGCGCTCCGGGTCATCGCCGGCAGCTGTGACGGCGATGAAATCCGGCGGGAGGTTCGCGTCGCCTGGCTCGTGGCCGCCCCGGCGTCACACGGCGTGCAGCACCTGTCCGCCGTATACCAGCGGATCCTCCGGCTGGAACGCATCGGCGAGCCGGTTGAACTCCTGGAACCCCGGATCGGCGTCGTGTTCGCTGTGCTCGGCGTGACTGGGAACCTCGACGGCGATGACGTACTTGGCGATGTCCTCACGCCGGTCGGTGCCGAACGCGGCACGGAAGATCCGGGCGCTGAGAAAGGCGCCCCGCTCCTTGTACTCGCGCCAGCGCGGCAGCTCCCGCTCGGCGAACAGCCGCTCGTACTCCGCGGCCTGCTCGGCACGGATGTGGATAACGATGACGTCCAGCTCACTCATGACGGCGCCTCCCTCGGTTGCCCTTGCGCCGATCTTGGTGGCCAGTCCTGTCGGGGGTCAATCCGTGCCGGACAGCACGCCGCCATCAGCCCGCACGCACGAGATCCAATCTGCGTGGCTGTGAAGCTCGGAATCCTTGGCCTCTGCGGTAGTGCATATGGATTGATCTGCGCTGGGGTGCCCGCCGGATACGCCGGTGCCGTTCGGTCCTGCGGGCTACGCGGACGCGCCGGGAGGCCGGTACTGCAGTCCGCCGGCTCGCCGGAACGCCTCCAGCGCACCGTCGACGCTGATCAGCTTCGTGGTCGAAGGCGTGGTGAACGCGCCGCCGGAGGCCGCCTTGAGCAGCACGCTGGCGGCCATATCGTCAGGCGCCTCGATAAGGGAGTATCCGTCGTGGTCCCCGACTGCGTACCAGAACCCGGGTAGCTTGCCATTCAAGCGACGGCGACTGGAGGTTTGTGCACGCTGAGGCTTACTTGTTGGGGTCCGCCACATCCGCCATGCCGGCAGCGACTCGTGCCCGGCCGAGAACTGCCCGGTGACCTCGAATCCGTGGCGCTCGTAGAGCGCGCGGGTGCGCGGCGAGGTCGCTTCCAGGTAGGCGGGGAGCTTTTCGTCGTCACAGCGCTCCAGGACAGGCCGCTGCAGGCCGAAGTGCGGACGCAACTGGCCGAGGTCAGCGCCTCCCATCTGCCTCTCCTGGCGGTGGGCGATGAGGAGCACAGCCGCCTGGAGCGCCGCCTGCGGGGAAGGGGCCAGCAGCGGCTCGGCAAGGCGATCCCGCACAGCGGGCCGGGGCACCGGCGTACAGCGGCCTGCGCCATCCGGCGCGCGATCCGCGGATCGCCTGATCCGGGCCGAGGCGGGAAGCGCCGGCGAGCCGCCGAGTTGGAAGCCTGATGATCAGCCCGGCGGGCTGGGCGGGTCGGCCTGCTCGAGCCTGGCGCGGATCCGGGGGCTCTCCGGCCATCCCAGGTCGCGGAGGATCTGCTGGGCCTGCTGCCAGGCCTCGACGGCGGCCGGCAGTTCACCGGCGGCGCTACGGGCGTCACCGAAAGCGACCAGCAGGCGGACCAACAGACCGCGGGCCTGCGCGTGTTTCGGCTCGCGCATGAGGTCCAGGGCCTGCCGGTAACAGCTGATCGCCTGGCGTGGCTCGCCGAGCCGGGAGTGCACGAAGCCCAGCGCGTCCCACGCAAAGGCCAGCGTCGTGGGGTCGCCGGTCGCGGGGCCTGCCTGCAGGGCCTGCCGGGCATAGCCGCGCGCCAGGTCGTAGTTCCCCAGGCGAGCGTGGCATCGCCCGAGGGTGGCCAGGGCCCACCCCTGCCCGGCCTGGTCGCCGGTCTGCCGGAACAGCGCCAGGGCGCGCCCGGACTGTGTGACCGCCTCGGCCCAGTCGCCCTTCATGCTGTATGCCAGGCTGGCGGTCAGGTGCGCCCAGGCCAGGCCGGATAGGTCCCCCGCCCGGCGGAGGTGGTCCACGGCCTGGGCCAGGTGGACGAGGTCCTCGTCGTCAGCGCCGGTGATCGTGCCGTACTCGGCGATGGTTCTGTGGGTCCAGCCCAGTGCGGCCTGGTCCCCGGCGGCCTCGGCGGCGTCCAGCACGGCCTGGCCCGCGGCCCGGATGTCGGCCCAGTGGCCCTGGCGGCCCACGAAGTAGGCCTGGCCGAAGAAGAGCTGCCAGGCGCGGGTGAGGAAGCCCGCCGCGGCGGCCTGAGCGATGGCCTGGAGGATGACCTGGTGCTCGGCCCGAGCCCAGGCCACCATCTCCGCCTCATCGGCCAGCTGCTCGGGCAGCACGCCCGGCGCCGACGGCGCGACCGGGAACGGCGGCGAGATGCCGTGTGAGACAACCGCGGTGTGCAGGTAGTGGTCCAGGCTGCGCTCGACCGCCGCCCGGATTCCGTCCTCGCCCAGGACCTGCCGGGCCTGTCCGGCGGCGTAGCCGCAGACCAGGTCGTGCAGCACGTACCTTCCCGGCCGGTGCTCGGCGGCCAGGCTGGCATCGGCCAGCTCGGCCAGCGCCCGCCCCGCCGCGGCGCGCGGAACCGCGGCCAGGCTGGCCGCGGCCGGGCCCGTGATGTCCGGCCCGCAGTGCACCCCCAGCAACGCGAACATGCCCGCGGCCGACGGGCTCAGCTGACCGTACGACCACGACAGCAGCTGGCGCAGGCTGGTTGCCGGGTCCCCGGTCTCCAGCACCTCCAGCCGCCCCGGGCCCGCCCCCGCGGCCGCGGCCTCGGCCCCGGCGGCCCCGGCCAGCCGCCCGGCCAGCACCCCCAGCGGCAGCCCGGGATCGGCCGCGGCCCGGGCCGCCATCACCGCCAGCGCCAGCGGCAGCCCCCCGCACCAGGCGGCAAGCTCGGCGACCGCCCCGGGCTCGGCGGCCACCCGCTCCAGGCCTAGCCGCGCCGCCAGCAGCCGCACCCCCTCCTCCTCGGCCAGCGGGCCCAGCCGCAGCGGCCGGGCCCCCTCCGCGGCGGCCAGCCCGGCCAGCGCCGACCGGCTAGTCACCACCACCAGGCACCCCCCGCTGCCCGGCAGCAGCGGCCGCACCTGGGCCGCGTCCCGCGCGTTGTCCAGCACGATCAGCACCCGCCGCCCGGCCAGCACGCTGCGGTACAGCCCGGACCGCGCCGGCGCATCAGCCGGGATCTGGGAGGCCGGCGCCCCCAGCGCGGTCAGGAACCAGCCCGTCACCTCCTCCGCGGTGACCGCCGCGCCCTCGGCGTCATGACCGCGCAGGTTCACATAGAGCTGCCCGTCCGGGAACCGGCCCGCCACCTTCCGCGCCCAGTGCACCGCCAGCGCGGTCTTGCCCACCCCGGCCATCCCGCCCACTGCCGAGATCACCACCGCCCCGCCCGGCCCATCCTCGCCGCCGTTCAGCCCGGCCTGGTCCAGCAGGGCGTCCAGCTGCTTCAGCTCTGCCTCCCGGCCGGCGAAAAACGCCGCCCCGGCCGGCAGCTGCCGCGGCACCACCCCCGGCGCACCCGGCGGCGCTCCGTCCGCCTCAGGCGGCATCGCGCCGCCCGGGGCCGCCGGGGCGGCCTCCCCTCGCAGGGCCGTCAGCACCTCCGCGACCGGGGCCCGCCCGCGGGCCGCCGCCACGAACAGTGTGCGCACCGGCTCAGCCAGGCCCAGCGCGCCCGCCAGCAGCCCGGCGGTGTCCTTGTGGGCCGTTTGGTGGATGCCCCGCTCCAGGTCACTGACCGCCCGCGGGGAAAGGCCCGCCGCCTCCGCCAGCTCCTCCTGGGTCAGCCGCGCCCCGGCCCGCAGCTGCCGCAGCAACCCCGCGAACCCCAGTCCAGGCTGTTCCGCCACCACCCCAACCCCTCGCACCTCGCCTGCGCCCACCCGGCCCGGCACGACAGGACCCACGCTCAAGCCTACGCACCCCCGATCATCCCAGCCACCACCA
Organism: uncultured Actinomycetes bacterium; assembly: GCA_963742795.1. GTDB lineage: Bacteria > Actinomycetota > Actinomycetes > Streptosporangiales > Streptosporangiaceae > Palsa-504. Next base: position 130,475 of record CAVUNL010000026.1, on the reverse strand, counting down.
GCACCGGCCAGCCAGCCCGGCCGGGAAAGCTGCGCTCCGGCGACACCCGGCCCCCGGCGAGCCGGCGTGGCCCGCCAAGTCCCGCGCCACCCCATCCGCGCTTGGCAGCGGTCGTCACCGCGGCTTCCAAGGGCCGGCCGGTCGATTCATGTGGGTCATCGTGTGGGCCGTCGCGTCTGGCGGACACCCCGGCCGCTGGCGATGGTGGAACCAGCCGCGATACCAGCCCGCTGAGCTCAGCAGCTGCCGGCAGCAGGCAGGCAACCTGACAACCCTGGCCACGCCGGGGAGACCATGATGCGCCCGGCGAACGTCCTGATAGCCCGTGACGCTGTAATGGAGGCGAAAATGATCAACTATCCCAACTTTGACCGGGCTCAGGCGACCGCGTTCCGAAAAGGTGTCCGGGACATGATGGCCTGGGTCGGCAGGCGCCTATGGCTGGCTGTCCGGACGGTGATCCGCGCGGTCAGGCTGGCCCACGACGAGCAGGTGTACGTATGGGAATGCATCCTGCTCACCAGCGGGGCGGCGCCGCTAACTGCAGCCGGCCCGCTGCGCTGGGTTCCGTCGCTGGACGGTTACCGGCTCATCGGCAGCCACCCGCCGGCCCAGGACACGAGCGAAACGGGGCGGTAACCCGGGCTGTCGGCCGACGCCACCGCCGCCACAGCCCTCACCGCCAGCCAGCCCACCAGCGCCCCGCGCTTTGACACGCCATACGACGGCGACGCTGACCGTCCGCGTCCTTGCCCCGAACTGAGACCCCGCCACGGGAAACGCCCGTGCCACCTCTGGGAGAAACGCCCAGAGATCGCGAGCGGGAACGTCTACCGGGTTCCACGTTGTCTTGCTCCGTGCCAGCCCGTCTCACCTGCCGGACCACGGCCTGCCGCCCTAGCCCGAAGTTACGGCCAGTTCGGTACGCGGTTCCGGGTTTGACCTGGTGTTTTGGCGGACTGGCGGGGGTGGTGTTCTGGCTACTTCAAGGTGAGCGGGATCGGGGCGCCGAGGAGGTGGAAGGCTTCTCGCTGGGTGCTGGTCGGCTCGGTGAGCATCGGCACGGTGGCCGGGGCGCCGGCGAACCGGACCTGGTTACGGGTCGGGGTGGCCAGGTGGTCCAGCAGGCCGCGGAAGCTGTGATAGGGCTGACCGGCCTGGTCGCACTGGTATGAGGCCTTGGCCTGGGCGGCCGCGGAGCGGCGGGCCGGGGCGACCGGGCTGGCCGGGGCGGGCGGGGGTCTGGTCGGTGAAGGTCAGCGGCGCGCCCACGCTTGGCGGAGGTGCCAGGTCAGGTAGCAGGCTAGCATGCAGATCAGCACGTGGGCCCGGACGCGTTCCTCGAGCCGGTGGAAGACCGGCCGCAGGTCAAGGTCGTCGGCTTTGATGTGCCGGAAGTCCCGCTCGACGTATTTGAGGTTCTTGTAGGCGGACACCACGCCGGAGGCATCCAGCTGGCCGGCGGGGATGGGGGTGCACAGCACGTAGAACCCGTCCAGGGCGGCTTCGGCGTCGATCTGGTCCTGCTTGCGGGCCACGGCCAGGCTGTCATCGGTGATCGCCACGTCGAAGTGCTTGCCGGTCTTGTACTTGCTGATCACTTTGCCGACCTCGACCCCGATCGGCCCGGCACCGGTGAGCCGCCCGGCCTGGACGCGGGTGATGATGGGGGCGAGCAGCTTCTCGGTGGCGGCCAGCAGGTCCCCGCGCTTGCGGGCCCGGTCGGCGGCCAGCACCGGGTTGCGGCAGGCGACCAGCCGCTCGCCGGGGAAATCCGGGCTGGTGATCTCGGCTAGATCCTGCTGGTCGAAAAGGCTGAGCTGGAGCGGGCCGCCGTCGGCCATCAGCTTCTTGATGGCCGGGGCGCGCAGCGCGGTGGTCCATTCATAGGGATCGCTTCGGGGGGTGCCGTCCTCAGGCGGCAGGGTTGATGAACCGGATAGGCCGGATCGGGCTGAGGCCGCCAGAAGCGAACCCCCGGCCTGCACCGACTCGCCTGCCGCGGCGTATAGGGACCCGGTGACGTTTTGTGCCGGCCAGGGCAGCATCCGATGTGCCGGCGGCGTGCAGGCTGTGTTTCGGCCGGTCTCGGGCTAGACAAGCGTCGTCTCCCGGCCAGCAGCGGCGGAGTGGTGCGGAGCGCGAACGCCCACGCCGGTCAGCCGGCGTCCTACCCGGGTCACGCGGTCGGTTGCCTCACTGGTCAGGGTGAGGTTTGCCTCCTCCCGGCGGCTGGCCACGCACACCACGCCGATGATCCCGGCGACGACGCCGTCGGCGAACAGGCCGACGGCCGCGAGCGCGATCAGCGAGGCCATGGTCGGCCTCCCTTCACCCGGGACGGAAGCGCCGCATGGGCAAGGCGGCCGTCCGCCGCGCCGAACCCGGGGCGGCAGCCATCAGCGGCGTGGGCGTGCACCCGCAGCCGGTGCCCAGGTCGGCGGGCCAGCCGCCTGCCGGGCCGCCTGGCTACGATGCTAGTGCCTGGTGGCGGTTACGGCGTCGCCCGGCACCTGCGGCGCGACCAGCTGCGGGCAGCGCCGGGGCCGCCGGGGACACCTCGGACAGCATGGCGTCACAGCTCGGCTCAGCCATCGCGGACCGCTCCTTCCCGAGCCGGGACCGGGGCAGCGCTCGTGTCAGCCGGATCACCGGGCCCGGCGAACCTGGCGCGAGCCCATGTCAGCCGGCGTGTAGCCATCCAGTTGGCCGCAACCGGGTGTACCGCCACGGGCGCCACGCCACCCGCGCGGATGCGGGCGCGATGACCAGCGCGGCGTCGGTCGATCCCGCGCAGGATGTCCCGGGCGAACCGGTCCGCAGAGTAGAACCGGGGCTGGTAGTGCCGCATGATCTCCCGGACGTGCCCCATGAGCGCAGGCTGGGGCAGGTCAGCCGGGCCGCCCTCGTCCAGGAGCGGGTGTCCACCACGCCCGGGCACACTGCGGTCACCCCGACCCGGTAGGCGGTGGCCTCCGCCCGCAGCGACAAGCTCCGCCCCACCACCGCGTGCTTGGTCATCGCGTACGGGGTCAGCCATGGCGCCGGCAGCAGGCCGGGCAGCGAGGCAGTGTTGACGATCTGCCGGACCGCTGCCCGATCATGACCGGGTAGGCCGCGTGCACCCCGTGCACCACGCCGCGCAGGTTGACATCGATCACCCGGTCCCAGTGCGCCAGCAGCAGCTCGCCGGCCTCGCCGCCGACGCCGATCCCGGCGTTGTTCACGATCACATCCAGCCGGCCGCACCGGTCGCGGGTGCCGTGCACCACGGCGTGCACCGCCGCGGCGTCCCGGACGTCGACCGCCGCCGCGGCGGCCATGCCGGGGCCGTGCCTGGGCAAGTTCACCTGCGACGCGTCCGGCGGCCTCGCCGTCGATGCCGGCCACCACCACGGTGTCGCCGCGGTGGTGGCCAGCGCGCTGGCCAGGGCCCGTCCGATGCCCGAGGCGGCCCCGGTGATGATCGCTATTCGTGTCATCGTTGCTCCTCCCTGCTAACTGCATGCGGATGACTTGCGCCGCTCCGGCCACCGGACACGGCCTCGTGGTGCAGGTCGGAGGTCCAGGCCTGCATCAGGAGGTGCCGTGCGCCGCCGCCAGCGCCGCCGACGGGCTCGGGGCGGCGGCCGCCAGCACGAAGCCGGCGAGGACGATAAGCCTGCGCAGCGCCATACCTGCCACGGCAGCGGCGGCGGCCAGGAGCGCCGCTGCCGCGCTGGTCAGTCCTTTGATGGTCACTGTCGTTCCTTTCCTTCGGGCCGGGGCCTGCCTTGGCGCTGATGTCGCCCGGATGCTGCTGATCCGCTGAACCTGGCCGGCCCGGTGCGCGGAGTGTTCGCAGCGACGGCCCAGGGCGGTCCGGGCGCATTAAGGACGCCCGGAACCGATGGGCGCGTGTGGCTGGCTCGTAATGTACCGGGCATGCGCTGGCGGCACGTGCTGCGGCAGGGAGCGGGCCAGCGAGTCAAGCAGGAGATGGCCGGCGCGGAAATAGGCCGCGGTGGGCCGGACGCACCCGTCAGGGATGAGCTCGACAGCGGTGGACGAGGAAGACCAGCGGTCGATATCCAGTCGCATGCGCAGCAGCGGGCGCAACCGTCCCCGGGCCAGGCGGACCTGGATCCGGCACGTGCCCGTGCCGTGATCGTGCTCGATCGGCCCGCGCAACACGCCTTGGCCGACCCGGAGTTCGCCGCCCCGCGCCGTGCGCTGCCAGCTGCCAAGTGCGGCCACCCACGTCTCGAACGGGATGTCGACGATCCGCCGGAATGACAGCGATCCCCGCGCCGGGGTCATGCTCGCGCTTTCGGAATCCATCGGGTTGCCTTTCGACTGCGAAGTGTCCGCGACCGGGAATTTGCCGGTGTCAGCGGGGGCTTATGCCGGTGTGCTTCCACCCTTGCGAGCCGCGGGGAGGTTCACCACGCACGACGGCCCACACGACAGCCCACATTTCTGCCCGCCGGCGGGCGGGCGTGTCGCGCTGGTGAGCTCACCGACTCTTGCCGGGGCGCGCTTCGCCGACCAGGCCTGGGCAGGAGATGGCCAAGGGGTTCCGGGTCTGCGTACGCTGTGTGCGGGTCCTTCCGCGCCGTGCCGGGCAGCGGCGGCCGGAGGGACGGAGGGACGGTAGGGCCGTGACCGAGCAGCCGGTGCCGGGTTTCGGCGGCGTGCTGCGGCGGTTGCGTACCGAGGCCAAGCTGACGCAGGAGGAGCTGGCGGAGGCGGCAGGGCTGAGCCCGCGGACGGTCAGTGACCTGGAGCGGGGGGTCAAACGGACAGCACACAAGGACACCGCCGAGCTGCTGGCTGAGGCGCTGAAGCTGGCCGAGCCAGCGCGCGGGGTGTTCGTGGCGGCGGCCCGGGGCCGGGTCCCGGCCGCGGAGGTGCTGGCCGTCAGGGCAGAGGCCCTCGAGGCGTTCGTCGGGAACCTGCCGATCCAGCCCAGCTCGTTCGTCGGCCGGGCGGACGAACTCACCGAGCTGGCCGCGGCCGTGCAGCGGTCGTCGCTGGTGACCGTGACGGGCGTCGGCGGGGTCGGTAAGACGCGGCGGCGTGGAGCGCGTTCTACGCCGGCGACGTCCAGCTGGCGCAACGGCGGGCCGAGGACGCCCTGGGAGAACCGGCATCCAGCGATCCGAACAGCTTCGGGCAGCCGCGAGGCCTGCTCTCCCGGACCTACTCGCTGACCGGGCAGCCAGAACGCGGGGCCAGCATCGCCCGGGAAGGCCGCCACGAGGCCGAGAAATGGGGTAGCGAGCTCTTTGCCGGAATCTTCCTTGCCATGGAAGCGATGGCCTGGACCGACGCCGGAGACCACGCGGCGGCGCGGCGGCCCGCCATGGAGGCGGCCGAGGCAGCCCGAAGGATCGGAACCCTGCGGTGTCGGCGCTCGCCTGCTACGCGGCTGCAGCCGCGATATGGATCGGCGAACTACCGACCGCCCTGCTGCTTGTCGAGGAAAGTCTTGCCTGGCCCGCGCCGGAGCCCTGGACAGCGTGCTCGGCTTCGCCCTGTCGCTGGCTGGCGCCATCCGGGCCCGGAACGGCGACCTGCCCGGAGCGCTGGCCGTGCTGCAGGAGGCGACGGTGCAGCTGCACGGCGAGGGTAACCGGCTGGGGCTCGGTATGACGCTCGATCAGACCGGCAGCGCCGGTGGGTGCCAGGACTGGGACCCGGCCGACAAGCCGGTAACAGGACAACCTGAAACGGCGTCGGCCGAATCGGGGGTCGGGCCGGGTCCCAGACCCGGCACTACGCCCAAACCACCGCAAAACCACAGAAGCAAGCCGCGTGTCGGAAGCTCTGCTCTCCATCCTCCCTGCCGTTATGGGTGGTTACGGAGTTCGGCTCCTCTGCGTCCAGGGCCGCTCATAGCTGGGTGTTCTGTGCGCTCAAATGGGCCGCTGCCTGATGCCCTTTGCCGTAATGGGAAGGGGCCCAATTCGGCTATCGGCCGGGAATCGGCGGCAGCTGCCTATTGCTCGCCGTCCCGCCTCAAGGATGCGCTCGAGGTTTCGCAGGCGATCGGCTGGCCGGTCTACTGGCGCACGTTGCGGCGCGCCGGATGGCGTCCCATGCCTCCATGTCACAGTCCTATCGCACGGCCCCGGCGCGCCCCGGCCACTTACCACTGCAGCGTCGCCCGCTCCCTACCCTGATCGCGTGCTCCCTGGCACGACCGAGCGCCGGTTCCTCTCGCTGGCCGATAGTGCGGAGCGCGTCCCCTCACGTTACAGCGAGGCGGGCTCGGCACCGTCCGGCGGCGAGGGGCGGGGTGGAGTCTGGTCGGGGGTGGTGAACGCAGTGTCGCGGATCTCGTGGATCGTGTCGTCTAGATGCTCGAGAGCTTCTTCGATGCGCTGCCGGACCATGTCCGCGGGTAGGTCGATAGCGGCCTGCAGGTTGAGCCCGAGCTGGAACAAGCGGGTAGTGATGGTGTCCAGGAGTTCCCGGCCGCGGTGTTGTGCCGTGACCGCAGACCGAGCGAGATCTATGAGGTCTTCGAGTTGCTTGGCTGCGGTGACATCCCGGATCACGGCGAAGGCGAGGCGGCCGGTGGCGGTCGTGACGGGGCTGAGGCTGGTCTCTACCGGGAACGTGGTTGCGTCTTTGCGCAGCCCGACGAGCCGGTCCGTCATCGGCCGGGTTCTGGGTGCCCTCGCATAAGTGGCCGGTTGGCTGCGGTGGGCCGCCTGCAAGCCGGCTGGGACCAGGCGCTCGACCGTCTGGCCGGGCAGCTCGCCGTGCTCGTAGCCGAACATCTCCTCCAGTCGTCGGCTGGCCAGCACGAGCGCGCCGTCGCCGTCTACCAGCGCCATCCCATCCTGGAGAGCGTCGACTAGGCTCCGTGCCTCGGCCGAAGTGATGGCTGCCCGGTTCTTGTCCGATGGCCAGGCTGCCGGCAGCTGGCTCCCTGCCGGGGTCGAACAGCGCGGCAGCGCCTGGTCATCGGCTCTCACGCTGGCTGGTCTGGGCACCAGGCCAAGCACCTCGGCTGGCGCCCTGACCGCTTGGGCTGCCTCCAGGGAGGGATAGATGGACACAAGTCGATCGAGGCCGCTGCAGCTGAGCACCCGCCGGACGATCTGGGCTGTGACCACCAGCCGCAGATCCGTCCCGCTCATGACGGCCCGCCGGTAAGCGCGGATCACGGCCTCGGCGCCGACGTAATCACAGGAGATTGTCGCGGTCATGTCTGCGATCAGGACCTCCGCGCCGCGGTTGATGACTGTCAGCAGTTGCTCGCGGATCTCGCCGGCGTTCGACAAGTCGATATCCTCCGGAAGCGTCACGACCGCCTGCTTGCCCGCCCACCGCACCGGGTAGATGTCCTCAAGCACCCCAGCGGCCCCAGCCGGCGCGTGGGCGCGGGCGCTTGATGGTTCGCGCATCGCTGAGGAACCTTCGGTGCCGCCCGGCCATTCCTGGCCGTGCCGCCAGGATCCGGAGACGCGATCCCCGGCACCCTTGTTCTGGCCCGGTGAAGGATGCCTTACCGCCCTCGTGGATTGAACTTGGGGCCTGTTGAACGTCCGCAGAACGGTCGAGGTTAACGGTGACGGTGCGGGCTTTGGCAGTTCGCCTGGCTGCCATATCGGTTCCTCGAACGTAGTTGATGATCGCGGGGGGAGAAGGCGGATCCTGGCCAGGCCGAGTCACTTCCAGCCGCCGGCGGCCGCGCCCCTGCGGCGGCCACGACAAGGATGGAATTCACGGGCGAACTCGAGCGGGCATGAATCGGAGCGTATGACCGGCCTGGACCCTTGCAAATAGGGCACACCCTCAGACCGGCAGGGCACACCCTTAGCGTGGTCGTCCGGGGCTCTCGCCGGGCCGGCGAGATGTGAGAATGGCGAGATCAAGCGCGGTCCGGCGCCACTGCAATCTCATGTCCGTTGCCGGGCAGCGCGACGACTGTCATGCCGTCCGACCGGGAGCCCTACCATGTCCGAGCCCTCCGCCGTGCTACGTGTCGCGATCGCGAGCGACAACTTCCTGACCCGGGAGGGTTTGGGCTGCCTGCTCAGCGGTGCTCGCAGCATCCAGATCGTCGCACGAGTCAACAGCCATCCGGAAACCCTCACCGCCATCCGCCAGTACCGCCCTGATGTGCTCATCGTGGGCATCCGCACCCCCCGCGTTAACGCCGAGGCGGCACTGAGCGCCGCCCAGCGGTTGCGCTCTCAGTACCCCAATATTGCTGTGGTGGTTATCGCTGAAGCCGGCGACGGGTACGCCCTCGAGCTCCTGCGCAGCGGAGCCGCCGGTGTCGGCTACCTGCTTGACGACCGGATCGGCGATCTCGAAACTCTGCTGAGCGCTGTCCATGGCGCTCACGCGGGCGACACCGTTCTGGACCCCTCGATCGTGAACGCCCTGGTGCGACGCCGGCTGCCTTCGGCGCTCGACGCGCTGTCAGTGCGGGAACTCAATGTTCTCGCCGAGATGGCATGCGGTTACTGCAACGATGAGATCGCCCGGCGCCTAACGGTATCGAAGAAGGCCGTTGAAGGTCACGTCACCGGTATATTCCGCAAGCTCCGGATACCCGACGCCAAACGCTTCGACCGCCGTGTGGCCGCGGTCCTGACCTACCTGCAAGCAAGCGGCGAACTGGCCAGCCAGGGATCATTCCCCTGAACCGCGCCGGGGACGATCAGCCCGCTAGGCGGCGTCGGCCTCGACTGGCGAGAGCCGTTCGGCTTCGCAGCAAAGCCGGCTGCGAGCCGTCCGCCCCGGCCATGTGCCCTTTTGGCCCGGTCTCGCCGACCACAACAGGACACCCGCCCCGCGCCGCCGCTGGCGCGGCGACGATCAGCCAGCCAAGGGATGGGCCGTGCGCCTGACACGCCAGATCCGGCTGATCTGTGCCCGGCGCGGCGCTAACGCCCGAGTCCCAAGGAACAGCAAGTAATCGTTCGGCGCGATCTCGCAAGGCGGCGCCGCTCGGCGACCGTTAACTCACTGTGACAGCTACCGTCTACTATGTTGCTGTTAGCGTGCCGGTCACGGAGTTGCGCGCTTTGGAGGTTTCGTATCCTAGGCGCCTGACACCGTAGGCCATCGACGCACACACGCACCGGGCCGTCGCAGTCAGCCTTCTCCTGACGCTGCGTAATTGGCCCTTGCCTGGGCGCAGCGCAAGTAGCCGCCGTAATCTGGAGTCCGAATCTAGGTGTCCTCGCTGTAGCCGCCGGGGGTGTTTTGTGTGCATTTTGCTGACTGGTGGACGCATTACCTGGACAGTGTCTCCGCCGCAGGCCCCGTGCATACCCCCTTGTCGCTGCTGTTTTTAGAACTAATGGCTACTCCGTGAACGCTGTTCAGCTACATGTCAACGCCGCAGACCTCCTGGTCAGGCGCGGCATGGACAGGGACGACTCCAGATAACCGCCGATCTGTACGGTTGTGGGCCTCTCTGTACTGGCCAGTTAGGGGCCCAGATCGGGTCGTTCTGCGCGGAGGCGGGCTGGTCGAAAGCCGTGATGAGCACGGAGACTTCCTCCCAGAAGACCAGATCACAACGGCGCTTCTCGCGGCTGACTGCGACCAGGCGCTGGATACGCTGATAACGGCCGTGCAGCGGCACACTGGCGGTCACGCCCACGACGACATGGTGCTGCTTCTGCTGGAACACGGCACATCTTCGCGCGGCAGCACCAACGGACACCCGGCAACCGCCCAGACTGCTGTCGAGACAGTGACTGCCCCTCGATATGCAGCCACAAGCCGATGACACGCATATAGCCGGTACCAGGCGCGTGCGCACCGGGCTGGTGTGAGCCTGGCCCGGCCGGGCCATTTGCCGCGGCCGGGTGAATCTGGCCCGTACGGGCGAAGCGACGCCGCCGCGCCGCCGGATATCACTGACGCAACGGGGCAACGGGTTCGCCGTTGGACTGCCACTGGCGGCGAAGCCGCTAACGGGGAAGCAAGATGCCGATCAGCCGCATCCTCGGAAGACACTGCCCACCAGGCCGCACCGAGGAGACCGCGATGCACTCCACCCTCAGCTATCACCTGGCCCAGGCCCGCGCAGCCGACCTGCGCCACCGCGCCCAGCGGGACACCCTGGCCCGCGCCGCCCGCCGGGCGCGGCCAGGCCGGCGCGGGCACGCCGTGCCGAGGTGGCCGGCCGGCTGGCGACTAGCCGGCCAGTGAGGTAGCAACCCGATGACAGACCCCCTATCCATGCCGCGCTTGCGCGGGAGCAGCGCGACGCTGCGCCGGCGGGGGCGAAGGCCGCCTGCCAGGTTCAGCCGGCGCGGCCGCGTCAGGGCCCGCCCGATGCCGGCAGCTCAGGATCCGTCGCCCCGCACCCGGTCCGCGCCGGCAAGCCACCATGACCGCCGCGACCGGTAGCACGCACCCCGGCAGCCCGGCAGGCCCGGGGTGCACCAGGCACGTCCTGCTCCGCGATGAGCTGGGCCGCCTGACAATGCGGCGGCTATGGCCGTGGCACCGCGTGCTGGCCCGCTGCGCGGCGGCGCGGCTGGACCGGCAGCTCGCCGCCGGCGCCAGCCCCGAGAGCAGCGCCAGCCTCGCCGCGCGTGCCATCCAGCTGACCTCGATGAAGTTCCGCCGCGACCTAGCCACTAGCGTGCAGCGGATACTCGCGGCCGCCGGGGACCCGCTTGCGGTCGTGCCATCTCGGGCAGCTGCCGCTCCTCCGCCGCGCCTGCCGCTTAGCCGGGTACAGATCAGCCAGCTGGCGGGACCGCTCGCCAGGCTGGTCGGCTACCTAGCCGCGCCCGGCCCGGTCCCGGTGCAGGGCGTGGCAATGGCCAGCCAGCTGCTCGGTGACGGCACTAGCCCGCTCTACCATCCGGTCCGCGATGATGATCTCGGCGACCTCATCGAGAAACTGACGCGGGCTCTGACCCGGTAACGCCCCGCGCACCGCGCGATGCCCCGCGACGGCTACCGCAACAAGATCCGCCCGAACCGGCCGCCCCCGGCCCGGCCCCGGGTTCGCGCCGGCCACCGCAGCAAATCCGGCCGCCAACCCACCAGGTCATGCGGGGTTCGGCATCGCCCGCTCCTCATCGACCACGCCAGGAATGCGCAGATCAGGCGGATCAGATGCGGCCGGTAACCTGCTCGCCAAGCCTGCGGCCCGTTCATGGCCGGCAGGCGCGATGAGCCACTCTTCTCCCGTCACGCGCTGTGTTCGCGCTGCGAATCGCTTGACACGCGAGATCCGCCCAATCTGCGCGGACCTCGGGCTGGGTGCCGATCAAGACCAAGACCGTGCAGATCTGGGAATTCTGTGCGCATGAGGCGCCGGGGATGGGAACCCAGTCAGGTCCTCTCAAACGAGTTCTGGGACCGCACAGGTGGCGGGCCATGTCTGGCGCCATCGAGCGCTTCCGAGTGGGCAGCGCTGCGGCAGGGGCGCGGTGTCTAGGGGGCGGCCCTATCCTCAAGACGTGGACTGGAGCCTGTTCGGCTGCGCCCGTAAGGGGCACGTTAGTTACGCGCCGGACGAGCCGGAGCTTCGGGACCGGCTGATGGCACGGACCGCCGACGGGACGGCGTGGCGGTGCCTGCGCTGCGGCGCATTCGTGACTGACGGGCAGCACAGCAGCGGACCAGCCGCCGCGGCGCCGCTGATTCCCCGGGGCAAGGAACTGCGCAGCGCGCTGATCCTGCGCGTGTTCGCGGTGGAGCGGTTCCTTCGCTTCCTGATCCTCGGCGGCGCAGCCTACGGGGTATGGCGGTTCCGGTATGACCGGGCTGGCATCCAGCAGGCGTTCGACAACGACCTGCCTGCCATCCGCGCCCTGTACCGGGACCTCGGCTTTAACGTCAACCACTCCAAGCTGCTCGGGTTGATCCAGCATTCGTTCACCCTCGACTCGCGGACGCTCACCTACCTGGCTATCGGTCTGGCCGTTTACGCGCTTATCGAGCTGGTGGAGAGCATCGGGCTGTGGCTGGCCAGGCGATGGGGGGAGTACTTCGCCATGGTGGCGACCTCGATCTTCCTGCCTTACGAGGTCTACGACCTGACCGTGAAGATCACCTGGCTGCGAGTCGCTGCGTTCGTGGTGAATCTGCTGCTTGTCATCTACCTGGTCTGGACGAAGCGGCTGTTCGGCGTCCGAGGTGGCAAAAGGGCCTACGAAGGGAGGCTGCGCAGCGAGTCCGTCATCGAGGTGGAGCAGGCCGCGCTCGCCGCGGCATCCGCTGGCCAGCCCGGCCACGGCCAGCGGGCTGGCGCGCCAGACCAGCCGCCTGGCGACTCACCCAACCGAACGGCGTGAGCGGCAGGACGACGCTGTCGGGGTCCGGTGAACCAGGCGACCTTACCGTCGGCGATGGTCTCCACGCCACTAGGTCAGGCCCACCCGCCCGTCCCGTTGGCAACGCACCGTCGTGCGGCTCGCGTCTGGCCAGGTCATGATCAGGTCCTGTTCGGGCATGATGGGCGAAGGCCACGCGGCTTGCCTTCAGCCGAAAGCGCATGACCGTCGGGATGGTGAACCTGCTATGACTGGTGAGTCTGGTACCAGTGCTCCTGAGCTGGCCAAGGGGGACCGTAGGCTGGCCATCCTGCTGGCGATGGCGATGTTCGTCCTGGTCGTCGACACGTCGGTGATGAACGTCTCCATCGCATCGGTCGTTCACGATCTGCACACGACCGTCAGCGGGGTTCAGTCCGCGATCGCGCTTGAGGCGCTGGTGTCGGCGGCGTTCATCCTGATCGGCAGCAAGGTGGGCGATCTGATCGGGCGCAAGCGCGCGTACGTGCTGGGCCTGCTCGGCTACGCGATCGGCGCCCTTGCCATGGCTCTGGCGCAGGGCCTGACCACGGTCATCGTCTTCTGGGCGATCGTGGGCGGGCTCGGCGCAGCGCTTCTGCTGCCGGCGATGCAGTCACTCATCCACGGCAACTTCGAGGGCGCGGCGCAACGGCAGGCCTATGCGCTTGTCGGAGCCGCGGCCGCGGTCGCCGCCGCCGTCGGCCCGTTGCTCGGAGGGTTCATCACGACCTACCTGTCGTGGCGGATCGCGTTTTTGCTTGAGGACGTCGTCATCGCGGTCGTGCTGTCGGGCATCAGGCTGGTCCATGACGTGGAATACACCGGATCGCGGCGCGTGGACGTGGTGGGTGCGGTCCTGTCCGTTCTGGGCATGGGCGGCATCGTGCTGGGCATCCTCGTGTGGCAAGAAGGCGGTGAGGCGGTAGGCCTGCTTCTGGCGCTCGGAGCGGTCTCGCTCGGGGCCCTGGCGTGGTGGCTGGTGCGACGCAAGCGTGCGGGCAAGGCGGTGTTGCTGGATCCGGACCTGTTCAAGGCCAAGCTGTTCAGGTTCGGGGTCTCCGGGCAGCTGCTTCAGCAGATCGGCCTGGGCGGCACGATGATCGCGCTGCCGATCTACCTGCAGATCGTGCTCGAGTACAGCGCGATGGGAGCGGGCCTGTCCATCGCCCCGCTCTCCCTGAGCATGTTCGCGGTGGCCCTGCTCGCCGGCAAAAGAGGGGGAAACGGCGTCCGGCGAGCCTCATCCGAGCGGGGTTCGCGCTGTTCACGATCGGGATGGTCGTCGTGGAGCCGATCGTGCCCCGGGCGACTTCAGGCTGGTATCTGGTGGTGCCGTTGATGATCGCGGGATCAGGGCTGGGCCTGCTGGTTTCCCAGCTGAACAACTACACGCTAGCCCCGATATCTGAGGAACGCGTCAGCGAGGCGGCCGGGGTGAACTCGGCGGGAGGGTCGTTCGGCCTGTCGTTCGGGCTGGCGTTCGCCGGCGCCATCTTGCTGGCGGCGCTGTCCGTGAGCTTCACCAGCATGGCCCAGTCGAGCACCGTGCTTTCCGGGGCTGAGCAGCAGCAGGTCGCCAAGGTCCTGGAGCACGACGCCGAAGTGGTGAGCAACACCCAGCTCCAGAAGCAGCTCGCCGGCCAGCCGCCGAAGACGCGGGAGGAGATCATCAAGATCAACACCCAGGCCAGGCATATCGCCCTTCAGGTGGCGCTTCTTATTCCCATCCTCGCCGGTTTGATCGGGCTGCTCATCTCGTTCCGCATGATGCGCCTGCCCGATCCCAGGCAATCGGGCTCCGGTGAACAGGTGGTCTTGGGCTGACTCGCCCGGTCCCCCGGTGACGAGCTCGCGAGCTGTCGAGAGAAATCCGCCTGGGCGGGTCGGGCGGCCACGGCGTTTGGCTGCCGGCCTGCGCATATCTGGACGATCTGCGCGCCTGTCCTCATAGTCGGACAGGCTGATCCAGCTCCTCGGTCGGGTCTGTCATAGAAGTAAAGCCTGGCGGCCAGGCCGATGACGCCCGGCGCGATGATGCGCGGGCGTGCGTCGGCGGTGCGGATCAACGTGCGTGCGGGCAGGCGAGGGCCCGCGTGCGAGGCTGCGACCTATCGCGCTGTTGTCACGATGACCGCAGATCAGCTCTCCCGGGGCGATCGTGCGGCCAGGACCGGTGCATGACGCTCTTGCCCGCTCCGGGCACGCCGACCACGACCGTCAGCGGCTGCTCCGCGGCCGCGTCGAGCGCCGCATGCACACGCGGACGCGGGGATGTACCCGCCCGGAAGCACAGGCACCAGGAACTTCGTCGCGGCCAGAAGCCCGCGCAGCCAGATTCTGCCCGGTGTTCACAATCACCCTCACCGGGTGACGTCCACTCGGCCCACCTCATTTTAGGGTCGGGGTGAGAAGGGACGACAGACCTGCGAGTAGTCCCAGCCAGCGCCTTCGCCCTGCGGGGCGAAGGCGACAACAGCTCGATCCAGACGCCGACATGAGTTTGTGATCCGGCTGGCGCGAGGCTGGCCGCCATTGTTTCCGGATGCGAGCACAGGAGATTCGAGATGGCGAAGCCCGAGGCGGTATTCATTTACGTCGGTACCTATCCTAGCAAGGACGCGGCGGAAGCCGACTACGACGTGGTGAAGGACCTGCACGCGGTGGGCGCGGTCGGGCATTACGACGCGGCCGTGGTGACCAAGGACGACAACGGCAAGGTGCACGAGCACAAGGCCGAGACGGCCACCCGGCACGGGGGGTGGGGCGGCGCGGCCGTGGGCGCGCTGATCGGCTGTGTGTTCCCGCCCGCGATCATCGCCACCACCGCGGCCGGCGCGGCCGCCGGCGCGGTGAGCGGCCACTTGTGGCGCGGCATGTCCCGCTCGGATTGCAAGGAGCTCGGGGAGCTCATCGACGACGGGCAGGCCGCCCTGGTCATCGTGGGGGAGAGCACGATCGAGCAGGCGGTGGGCAAGGCCGCGCTGAAGGGCGAGAAGCACGTCGCGAAGCAACTCGCCGTCAAGCCGAAGGACATCGACAAGGCCATCCAGGAAGCCGTCAGCGAAGTCAGCTGACCTGCCGATGCTCCAGGCTGCTCGCACGTATTGTCATGCATCGACCGGTCGGTGCTATGCCCCGATCGGGTCTTTCACCTTGCGGGCATCGCAAGCGAAATCCGAGGCATCAGTGGTTCCCAGCGGAGGCTCTTGTACAAATTCACCAGGTCGGCCATCCGCGCATAGTCGGTGCTCGTCAAGTCGACGGGCGCAATGTCCCCATCGGCCAACGCCGAGCCGGAAGGCTGCTCACCGCGAGTCTTCTGCTTCCGAGTCAAGCTCGGCAAGGATCCTAGTGACAGATTCCTGGAGTTTCGGTAGGTCGCGCGTCACTGTGTTCCACACGACGTCGAGATCGATATCGAAGTAGCCATGGCTCACCCGATTGCGCATGTCGGTGATCACGCGCCACGGCACTTCAGGATGCGCGGTCCGAACCTTATCGCTTACGCCTCGTGCCGCTTCGCCGATAATCTCTATCCAATGAAGCACCGCGCTCTGCAGCAGTTCGTCGGTGTCGAAGCGCGTCCGGTCGTCCTGGACGTAGCGCCTGATCCTATCGATCGCGGCCAAGATGTCCGCCAGACGTTAACGGTCGTCTCTCACAAGGCGACGGCCTCGGCCAGGACCCGGTCCCGGATGCGCGCCTTCAGCCCACGCGGCGTAGCCACATCCACATGACGCCCGACGATCTCCTCAACGTCAAGCGCGAAACCGCTGAGGTCGAACAGCGTGGTGTCCGGACCCGGGGCAACCAGGAGATCCACGTCACTCGTCTCGACCGCTTCCCCGCGAGCTACCGAACCGAACACACGCACATCACGCAAGCCGCGCTGAGACGCGGCCGCGAGAATCTGCCCCCGAGTCGCCCGAAGGGACCCGAGATCCGGCGGCCGTTCCTGCTGCGGTGGACCTGGCACTATGAGTCCTTTCCCAATACACAACTACTCGTGTCCTCGGCCACTTCACGGAACCCCAGGTCAGACCACCCGCGGCGCGTCATGCCAGGCTAGCCAGCTGGCGGCAACACCCGTTGTCCAGGCCCGCATACTCTTGGCGAGCCATGCAAGCAGCCAGTCCGGTCCTTCCGGCCGTACGCCTTGGTATGCCAGACCCGCTCGAGAGCTACTCTATGTGACCAGATGCGGCCCGACGGTTCGAACATCGCCCCGCCGACATCGGTATACAATCCGGTCCACGGCTCGCCGACCACGGGTATCAAAACCGCTGGTGGGGCGGGTGGGGCTCGAACCCACGACCGGCGGATTATGAGAACTACGGCTCCGTGCACCGTAGGCACTAGCCGCACGGATACCGCGGAGCCGCTGATGGCCCTGATTGCACCGTTTGCCGGGTGACTCGGTCCACGAACCGGTCCACGCCACGCCAAGGCGACTTTCGGAAGCCAGCTACAGAACGTTACCGCCGACAGGGGTTTGATATGCCAGGGCTACGCAGGCGGGTCGCCGACCCGTGAATCGATGCCTCGCCTTGAGCAATCGGGCAATATTGCAGATACGTAGATCATCGAATTCCTTACCGATCGCGTCTCGCGGGACCGTGTCGCGTAGCCAGCTGCCACCATGCGGGTATGTATGCTCGAAGAGCAGACAAGAGGAGGCCCTAAGTCATGAGCGACCTGCCTGTCGAGACCACTCCAGGTGTGGCAGCGCCTGCTCATGAGGCCGCACGTGGCCAGATCGTGTACATCACCGAACACGGTGAACGGGTGGCTGCGATCGTTCCCGCCGCCGTTGCCGCTGAACTGGAGCGGTTGTCGCCAGGCGAGCTGACCGAGCTGTTGGAGGACTTTGCCGATGCTGCTGCGGCCCGTGAGGCCCGTGCCAGCATCGAAGCGGGTGAGCCGGTTATCCCGTGGGATCAGGTCAAGGCGGAAGCTGGCCTGTAGCCAGTGGTTTATAAAGTCGTCTTCCGCGATGAGGCGCGCAAGGCGTTCGAGCGGCTTGACCGCGTGGTCCGCCAGCAAGTGGGACGCGCGATTGACCGGCTTGCGGAAAATCCTCGGCCAGGACAGGCCACGCAGCTTGTCGGGGATCCTCGGACCTGGCGAGTGCGGGCCGGTGACTGGCGGATCCTGTACGAGATCCACGACGACGAGATCTTGGTCCTGATCCTCGATGTGAAGCATCGCAGCAAGGCCTACGGCGGCCGTTAGCAGTTCGTCCTCGGCATTACCATCGGTTCTTGTCAGCTGGACTTTTCGAGCCTTTGTTCAGGTAATGTTTAGGTGGGGCGGGTGGGGATCGAACCCACGACCGGAGGATTATGGGGCAGGGGCCATGCCCGCCACTCCCGCCCGGTCGGCCCTCAGGTCCCGTGCGCCTCTTCATTGCAGAACGGCAGCCTGCGGATCCGGGGAACGCGACCCGCTCGCAGCGTCACATGTGCCAGGCCCGTAGCACCACGATCCGTTCGGCATCGTTCAAATTTTCCGAACGGGCCGTGGTTCACCTTCCGCGCCAGGTGGGCTGCCTTACCGGCACGCACGTGATGGCGGACCTGTCGACGGGCGCGGTCCCGGCCCTGCTGCCGTTCCTGGTCATCGAGGGGCACCCAGGCGGCGCCACGGTCCCTCCACCCCGGCCGCGTCGGTAGCACACAGCGGGCGGACGGTCACCACCCCGCCGTGTCCTCCCCGCCGTCGCTTCTCCGGGCCGAAGGTCCCCGCTTCTGCTGACCCCGGGCCCTAACCATCCCGTCGCGGTCCATAAAGCGTGAAGTCAGCAGCATCGCCGGGGTTTGCCACCGCTCCACAAGAGCCAGTCCGGCTGTGCTGCGCGCGAAGGAAGGATGCTGCCATAAAGACGCGATGGCTGCGGGTGGCCGCCAGCCTATCCAGGCGTCAGGCCGCAACCGGCGCTTAGCCAACGGAACTGGAGGTGACCGGTTGACCGCGCCTGTGGAGGTTGAAGGGTCAGGCAGGTCGTATGCGCTGCTGGCCGACGGCACCACGATGACCATCAGGCCGGCAGGCTCCGGCGACTACGAGGCGGTCAAGCGGCTGCACGAGGCGATGTCGCCGGACAACTTGTACTTCCGTTTCTTCAGCGCCAGCCCGGCAGCCGCCGAACAGGAAGCCCGGCGGCTATGCCTGGACGGCGGCCGGAATCTGACGGCGCTGCTCGGCCTGCTGGGCGATGAGCTGGTGGGGGTGGCCAGCTACGAAGTGACCAGCGACGAGACGGCCGCGGAGGTCGCCCTCGCGGTCACCGACAGCATGCACGGGCACGGTATCGCCACGTTGCTGCTCGAGCACCTAGTCTCGCTGGCCCGTGCCCGGGGCGTGGAGACCTTCGTCGCCGAGGTGCTGCCGGGCAACTACGCCGTGCTGGGAGTGCTCGCCGACGCGGGGCTGACCGTGCGGCGCAGGTATGACGGCGGCGTGGTCGACCTGTCCATGCCGGTCCCGCCCAGCGCGGCCCTCGGCGAGGCGAACGCTTACCTGGACGCGGTGGCCGGCCGGGACCTGCACGCAGCCGTGGCCAGCCTGGAGCCGCTGCTGGCTCCCCGGTCGGCGGTGGTGATCGGCTCGGGCCGCCGGGCCGGATCGATAGGCCGGACGATCCTGCTCAACATCCGCGACGCCGGATTCGCGGGCGCCCTGTACGCGGTCAACCCGCACGGCAGTGACATCGGGGGCATCACGTGCGTCGCCTCGGTCACCGAATTGCCCGAGACCCCCGACCTGGCGGTGATCACGGTGCCGGCCAGGCAAGTGGCAGAGGTGGCACGGGAATGCGGCGGGCGCGGGATCAGGTCCCTGCTGGTGGTGACCTCGGGCCTGACGCCGGCGCACGAAGCGGGCCTGCTGGAGGCCACCCGGCGTGGGGGCATGCGCCTGGTGGGCCCGAACTCCTGCGGCGTCGCCGTGCCCGGGATCGGGCTGGAGGCCATCTTCACCGTCCACCACCCTCCCCCCGGCAAGACCGGGCTGGTGGTCCAGTCCGGAGGCGTCGGCGCGGCACTGATGGAGCAGTTTTCCCGGCTGGGCATCGGGACCTCCTCGTTCGTCTCGGTCGGGGACATGCTGGATGTAAGCGGCACCGACCTGCTGCTGTGGTGGGAGGCGGACCAGACCACCGAGCTGGCCGTGTTGTACCTGGAATCCTTCGGCAACCCGCGCCGGTTCGCCAGGACCGCGCGCCGGCTGAGCGCCAGACTCCCCATCCTGACCGTGCACGCCGGGCGTTCGGCTCCGGGCCAGCGTGCCGCCGCCTCGCACACCGCAGCGGTGGCCGCGCCGCTGATCACCCGGCAGGCGCTGTTCGACCAGGCGGGCATCATCGCCACCACCAGCTTCGGCGAGCTGTTTGACGCCGCCGTGCTGCTGGCCTCCCAACCCGTCCCGGCGGGCAGCGTGGTGGCGATCGTGTCCAACGGCGGGGGTGCGGGCGTGCTGGCCGCCGACGCGTGCACGGAAGCCGGCCTGGCTGTGGCCTCGATGAGCCCAGGAACCCGCGGCCGCCTGCGGGAGGTGCTGCCCGGCGGATCGGCCGTTGGCGGACCGGTGGACACCACCGCGTCCGTCCGGGCGGAGGCGTTCGGCAAGGCGCTGGGCATCGCCGCCGGCCAGGACGGCGTCGATGCCGTGATCGCCCTGGTCGTCCAGCACGCCGCAGCCAACCTGATCCCGGTGATCACCGCCGCGCGACTGCCGGTTCCGGTCGTGGCGGTCGTGCTGGACCAGCCCGAGACCGTCCGCCTGCTACGCGACGACACGGGTCAGCCTGTGCCCGCGTATGCCTATCCGGAAGCGGCCGCCCGGGCGCTGGCCCGGGCCGCACGCTACGGCGTCTGGCGATCCAGGCCGGCCGGCACGATGCCGGAGTTCGCAGATGTGTCCACGGCGGACGCGCGCTCGATCGTGACCTCGTTCCTGGCGCGGATGCCCGGCGGTGGCTGGCTGTCCGCTGAGGAGGCCGACGGCCTGCTGCGCTGTTACCGCATCCCGATGGTGCAGTTCCGCCGGGCCGCCGACACCGATGCGGCCGTTGCGGCGGCGGCCGACCTCGGCGGTCACGTGGTGATCAAAGCCAATGTGCCGGGCCTGCTGCACAAGACCGCCGCCGACGCCGTCGAACTGAACCTGCACGGCAACGACGAGGTGCGTGCGGCCATGGGCCGCCTGCACGACAGGTTCGCCGGACGGATGAACGGGGTCCTCGTTGAGCCCATGGTCGCGGGCGGCGTCGAGACCATCGTCGGCGTCGTGCAGGAACCGGTGTTCGGCCCGGTCGTGGTGTTTGGCCTCGGCGGGGTCGCTATGGAAGTGCTTGGCGACCACGTCGCCCGCCTGGCCCCTCTCACCGATGTCGACGCCGACGACCTGATCCACTCCATCCGCGCAGCCCCCGCGCTGCTCGGGGAACGCGGCCAGCCGACGGTCGACATAGTCGCGCTGCGCGACACCCTGCTCCGGGTGTCTCAGCTCGCCGACGACCTGCCGGAGGTCGCCGAACTCGACCTGAACCCCGTGATCGCCCGCCCGGACGGCGTCATTGCCGTGGACGCGCGCGTTCGGGTGACTAGCCACCGCCTGGCGGACCCGTTCCTGCGCCAGCTTCCCGCACCCCGGCCCGACGGCGCGTGACGCGTCTGTGCACGCAGCGGTAACGCGCCATCGGACGTGGTCGCCGGATGCCAATCCGGGTGGCTGCCGATGGCCTGGAGCCCAGCCAAGCCGTCGATCGTCGATGAGATCGGTCAGCGTCAATCGAGATTATTGAATCTTTATTCAGGTTCTGTTACGTGGCGCGGGTGGGGCTCGAACCCACGACCGGCGGATTATGAGAACCCCGGCCCGGCGCTCCGGACGCGCTGCCTGCACCGATACCACGCAGCCGTGCCTCTGATGGCCTGGATTGCACCGTTTGCATAGATGACTCGGTCCACGAACCGGTCCACGCCGCGCCAAGGCGACCACCGGTTCCGGCTACAGAACGTTACCGCCGACAAGGGCTTAATATGCCAGGGCTACGGGGGCGGGCGACGTGGTCGATCTGGACTACTTGAGCCGTCCCCAATCGGCCTGCTGTGCGAACATGACGGCATGGCGGCCAAGAAGAGTCCGGCGATGCGCCGGACCGATGCACCAGTGGAGGAGTTCTTGGCCCGGGTGCCCGATGAGCAGCGGCGCGTGGATGCGCGCCGACTGTCCGCCATCATGCACGAGACCACCGGCGAACCGCCGGCGATGTGGGGAACCAGCATCATCGGCTTCGGCACCTACTACTACCGGTACCCCAGCGGCCGCGAAGGCGACTCGGCGCTGGCAAGCTTCTCACCCCGCAGCCAGCACCTGGCCATCTACCTAGTCGGCGAGTTTGAGACCCGGCACCAGTCCGTACTGGCGCGGCTTGGCCCGCACAAGACCGGGAAGGGCTGCCTGTACATCCGGCGCCTTGACCAGGTGGACCAGAAGGCGCTGCGCGAGCTAATCGATCGTTCAGTTCGGGTCCGCAAGGGCGTCGGCCGGGCTTGCCGGTAGCCAGGTCACCGGACCACCCCGCGCAAGGGTCGCACAACAGCCCTGGCCGACGCCGGCAATGAGCCATCACGCACAACGCAAAGACCCTGGGCCAGGACGAAAGTGCAACACCTACTCGAAGGCCGACCAGCGGCGCATTACGAGTGGCGTGCTGCATGCCTGCGCACGCGCTACCTGCACCGATAGCACGGATCATCGCACTGACGGCACCCAAGACGCTGGGATTATCCGGCACGCCGTTCCACGAATCGTTCCACGGCCGCAGCGCCGCGGATTATTAGGAGGCCTTGATCGGTGTGATCGTCGATCGCCAGGGCTCTGACGCGGACGTTGGACGCTTCGGGGCAGCCGACTCACCGGTGCAGATGGGCGGCGAGTCCGAATACCTACAATGACGCACTGTGTCTGGCACTCCACGCAATATCCGTTCTGCGCGCTGATCCTCGTCGACTGCCTGGTCAGGGAGGACGCGCCGAACGGGCTGATCGGTATGGGCCAGCAGCTGGCCAGCTTAAAGCTCCGATGCCAGACTCGGGATTCCCGATCTAACGGTGTTTCCGGCCCGATCACGCCGGGCCTGATGGCCTCTGCGTTCTGACCGCGACACTAGTGCCGGTGCCGGTGCCGGGCTGGCCTGGTGGCGAGAGGCGACAGCGCAGATCCGGCTCCGGTTCGCCTCCGCACCCGGCTCCAAGCCGCGGTTTCCGCGCTAGTGCGCGTGGCGGCTCAGGGCGTCTGGGTGCCCGTGCCGTTCTGGCCTCGGACGGTGGCGACCGCCTCCCGCTGGGTGAGCCGGGAGCCGGCGGAGAACGCCTGATCGAACTGGCCCGTGCCCAGCCGCTGGCGGACCTGGGCCACGAGGTCGGCCTCCACCCACCGCAGATGCGGCCAGGCCGCCAGGCCGACCCGCCGGCGCAGGCCATCGGCCGCTCCTTCCAGCCGCGCTGCCCGCTGCGGGTCGTCCTCCGCGAACGCCAGCCAGGCGTACCCGGCCAGGCACAGGGCAACGAACTGGGTGCTGCGGGCCGCCAGGCTCAGGTCCAGCGCCTCCTCCAGCAGCGGCCGGGCCTCCTCCAGGCTGCCCCGTAGCACGGCCAGGATGCCCAGCTGCATCCGGGAGGCCGCGGCGAGCCAGGCACCGGCGACCCGCTCGGCCAGGTCGCGCGCCTCGCGCAGGTGGCGCGCGGCGTCGTCGTAGCGGCCCAGCGCCGTCTCCAGGGAGCCGGCGGTGAACGCGGCGATGGCCGTGTAGACGGGCTCATTCTGGCCGCGGAGCTCCTCCAGCGCGACCGTCACCTCCCGCAGCGCCCTGCACGCAGGTGACGCCGAGATCATCCGGTCCGGCTCCGGGATCGCCCACAGCGAGCTCGCCGCCGCCGGGGCCCGGGTGCTCTCCATCTGTTTCGACCCCGGCTATGACGCCGCGCTGCGACGACGGCCGTCCTACGCCGACTACCCGGCCGCGTCATTCACCGCTTGCCCGATCGGCGATGCGCTCGTCACCGACCTCATAGGCGGCGCCTGGCCCGATCCAGGCACGCACTGAAGGGCTGTGCTTCCGCCGCATCACAGTGTCGGCCGGGTCCAGCGCCGAGTTGGACATCGTCTCCGCCTGCTTCACGCTGGCCTACCTGACCGGCGGTGCCGGGACCGTCAACGGCGCCCACGCCGCGAGCGGTGATGCGCTCTCTCTGAGCGGGGCGAACTCGATGACGGTCCGGGCCACCGCGCCCATCGACCTGTTTGTCGTATCGGTCCCCGTCCACCCCTCCCGTGGACCTGTACGGCAGCGCTAACGGGCAGCCGGACCTCGGCGGGAGGGAAGGCACCAGGCCCAAGCGCGGCGACCAGCCACGCCAACCAGCGGCCTTCCCATAGCCGACGCCGCTGGCCAGCACAATGCCCCGCAGGCCAGCGCGCCGAGCCCCCATCGCGGCCGGGCGGCCAGGGATCCTGTACCAGCGCCGGGCGCGAATGCCGCGCCCACGCCCACGGCCGCAGATGACCAGCGCGGCCCGCTCCTTCTCGATCCGGCGATGAGCACCGGGGCTAGCAGCCGGCTCAGCTCGTAACACCAGTGCCCGTTCGGGATCATTTTCCAATCTTTCCGAACGGGCAGTGGTGCGCGCACGTGGCCCGGTGCCAGCCCGCCAGGCCCGCGGGGTAAACCCGCAGCAGTTCCGCCGGTGCGGCGGCGATGCCGCGCCGGGCTTTCGCGGGACCTGGTCAGTCGCGGCCCCGGCCGGTTGCCCTGTCGCGCGCCTTGTCTGCCGCGGCGACCGCGGGCCCGGCCGTCTTGAGTACGCCCGGCGACGGGGGAGTGTGCGGGTGCGGCCGGGTCGGCGCCGTCTTCTTCCCTTCGGCGATCTTGGTGCCCAGGTCGGCCGCTGTCTCGGCGGGCAGCACCGAGCGCAGGCCCGGCCACACCTGTGTCTCCTCGAACGCGATGTGCTTCCGGGCCGCCCCGGTGAACGTCCCGAGCAATTTGTCGAACTCCGGGTCGCCGGCGTCGAGCTTGTCGAGCTTGTCGAGGACCTCCTTGGCCTCCTGCTCTTGCCCGGTCGCCTCGTCGGCGAGCGTGTTGCCGGCCGGGTGGTGCTCGCGCACGGCGGGCCAGAAGTACATCTCCTCGAGGGCCTCGTGCCTGGATTCCTCGATGATCAGCTGCTCGGTCATCGTCTTCCGCTGCGCCAGCTGGTCCTGGCTGGCCTCGGTGGCCTGGGTCGGGCCCTTCTCCAGCTCGGCCAGCATGTGCTTGACTTCCTCATGGTCCTTGGCTAGGACCGTGAACACGTCCGCCATTATGTCCTCCGTACTTGCCGCCTGTCCGTGTGGTCGCTCTCTGCTGCCCGCCTGGGCCGGGATTAACCGCCATGTTCCGGGTAGTGATGCTGTCTTGCCATGCAGGCGGATAACGACTCACAAACCCACAAAGCGGAGAGAATCATGACCTCACCATCGGCGCAGCAGCCGCCGCCGGAACAGGAGCAGGAGTATCCCGGCCGGACCGCGGAGATGGATCCCAGGCCACGCGATGAGATGCGCGACTATGAGGGACGGGGCCTGCTGGCGGGTGCACGCGCGCTGGTCACTGGCGGCGACTCGGGCATCGGCCGGGCCGTGGCGGTGGCGTTCGCCAAGGAGGGCGCGGACGTGGCGATCGCGTACCTGTCCGAGCAGGAGGATGACGACGCGGCGCACACCGCGGGCCTGGTCGGCCAGGCCGGGCAGCGGTGCGTGACGATCCGCGGCGACCTGGCCGAGGAAGATAACTGCGTTCTTGCGGTCGAGCGCACCGCGGCCGAACTTGGCGGCCTGGACCTGCTGGTAAACAACGTCGCCACCCAGCGGCCGGTCGCTGACCTGACCGAGCTCAGCACCGAGCAGTGGGAACGGACGTTCCGGGTCAACGTGACCAGCTACTTCTGGACCACCCGGGCCGCGCTGAAGCACCTGCCCGACGGCGGCGTGATCATCAACACCTCGTCCATCAACGGGCTGCGCGGCAACAAGACCCTGATCGACTACGCCGCGACCAAGGGCGCGGTCCTAGCCCTCACCTACTCCCTTGCCCAGGCCCTGCAGGACCGCGGCATCAGGGTGAACAGCGTGGCCCCCGGACCGGTGTGGACGCCGCTGATCCCGTCGACATTCGGCGCGGACAAGGTCGGCTCCTTCGGCGAGCAGGTACCAATGGGACGCGCCGCCCACCCGGACGAGATCGCCCCGTCCTACGTCTTCTTCGCCAGCGGGCGGCTGTCCAGCTACTACTCCGGTGAGGTCCTCGCGCCCATCGGCGGTGAGACCCTCCCCGGCTGAGGGGCGCGCCAATGCGTGAGGCAGCCAGCACGATGGCCTGGACGTCGGCGAGCCGGGCCGGACCGCGGCACGGCAGGTATCTGGCCGTCGGCCTGCTGGTCATCGCCAGCCGGGTCGGCGGGATCCCCGCCCTGGTCGGCCGCCGGCAGGCGATGACCCGACGCAGCAGCACGGCTGCGTGGGTGCGGTCAGCTCGGCGCGGCTGCGCCGGGCCGCGTATTCTGCCACGGCGCGGGGACCTGGGAAACGCGCTCATCGGTCGGTCACGCCCTTACCGGTGGCATGCCGTCGCCAAGCCTGTGCCTGGTGCGCCAATGGCAGGGCAGGCCGACTGGGCCTGCGGCGTACAGCGCCCGAGCGGGCAGTAAGGCGGCGGGGCGGGTGGGCCGCCCACTGGCGGGCGGCCCACCCGCCCGGGGATACCGCTGAGGGCTAGGCGGTGACGGCCTGCTTGGTGTCGCTGCTGGTGACCTGGATGCTACGGGGCTTGGCGGCCTCGTGGACCGGGATGGTCAAGGTGAGCACCCCGGCGGCGTAGTCGGCGGCGATGTGGTCGGCGTCCAGGGTCTCGCCGAGGAAGACCTGCCGGGTGAAGGTGCCGTAGGGCCGTTCGGCGACGATCAGCTCGGCGCCGTCGGCCTTCACCGGGGCGCGCTCGGCGCGGACGGTGAGCACGCTCTGCTCGACGGTCAGGTCGATGGACTCGGGCGAGATGCCGGGCAGGTCCAGGCAGATGTAGAAGTTGTCGCCGCGGCGGTAGGCGTCCATGGGCATCGCGGCGGGGCGGGCGTTGGTGCCGAGCACCTGCTGGGTGAGCCGGTCCAGCTCCCGGAACGGGTCGGTGCGCATGAGCATGATCGGTGCCTCCTCAGCTGGTCTGGGTTGTCATGTCGCGCTTACGGATCTATTTATCATGCT
The DNA here is from genome assembly GCA_963742795.1 of uncultured Actinomycetes bacterium. Classification (GTDB taxonomy): domain Bacteria; phylum Actinomycetota; class Actinomycetes; order Streptosporangiales; family Streptosporangiaceae; genus Palsa-504. The sequence continues at coordinate 103,902 of CAVUNL010000026.1, read as the reverse complement.
AGGGATTTACCTGACAAGGCTCGACTGAGATTTTCTCATGCCGCATACTGGGAGCAGGGCAGTCAGCCGCGTCTGGCAGGAGGTGAGTGCCATGGCCGCTGCTGATCAGGGCGGGCCGGGCCCGGATCATTACCAGCTGCTCGGCGTGGCCCGCGGCGCCTCGCGGGAGGAGATCACGCAGGCGTGGCGGCGCCGGGCCCGGGCCGAGCATCCCGATAGCCGGCCGGGCCAGGCCGGTGATGAGGCGGCGGGCCGGTTTCGCGGCCTGGCCGAGGCCTACCGGGTGCTGAGCGACCCAGGCCGCCGCGCCGCATATGACCGCGCCCTCGCGCGCGGTCAGGCCGCCGGGGTGCCGGCGGCGGTTTCCGTGCCGGTGCGGCGGGCCCGGCCGGGCGGCGTGACGGGACTGTCCCCGGTGCCCGGGCCGCCGCTGCGGGCCGGCCCGGTCCGGGTGGACGGCCCGCAGCCGGCACCGCCGCCGGACGGCTGGGACGAGGACGACATCAGGCTGGCCGTGCTGGCGGAGCTGGCGCTGTGGTACCTGGCCCGGGACCGGGGCCGACCGTGGTGAACCCGGGGTGGGCGGATATGGACCGGGGCCTGTTCAGCATCTCGGTGGCCGCCGACCTGGCCGGGCTGCACCCGCAGACGCTGCGGATCTACGAGCGGGAGGGGCTGCTGGACCCGGCGCGCAGCGCGGGCGGCACCCGCCGGTACTCCCGGCGAGACATCGAGAAGCTGGCCGAGATCTGCGCGCTGACCGCCGACGGGCTGAACCTGGCCGGCATCCGCCGGGTCCTGCAGCTGCAGGAGGAAACCCGTCAGCTGCAGGCCGAGCTGGCCCGGCTGCGGGAACTCGCCGGCGAGCAGCCCGCCGCCCGGCAGGCCCGGCAACCGCGCCCGCGCACCGGCAGCGGGACGTAGCCCCGGCCGCCCCCCGGTCAGCTGTCGTGCCCGCCCCGCTCACCGAGCCGTTCGTTGAGCCGGGCGGTCAGAGCACGCTCGGCGGCCAGGTCGTCTTCCAGGTCCAGGATCCGCCGAGCGGCGGCCAGGGTGTGGCCCTGGTCGAGCAGCTCCCGGACCCGGGCGGCGAAGGCGAGCTGACGGCGGGTGTAGCGGCGGCGCCCGCCCGGGGTCCGCTGCGGGGTCACCGCGCCGACGGCATCCAGGGAGCGAAGGAACGCCTGCCGGACCCCAAGCACCTCGGCGGCCCGCCCGGTGGTGTAGGCCGGATAGTCCGGGTCGTCCAGGGCATCGAGCCGTCCGGGCATCGCCGGCACCTCCGGGTCCGAGGGGCAGAGCCAGAAAAACTTCCAAGTGCTCTTGACAGTTTCGCGCAGTGCGAGCTATATAAAAAGCGTATCGGTCATTGACCTGGTAGCGCTAACGCAGGTTCCCGGGAGGGTGATCGGCATGACCCTTACCACCCGCGAGGCAGGCGCGGCGTTCGCGGACGTCGTGTACGCGGATCAGCAGTGGGTGGACGCCGAGTTCGACGCGCTGATCTCGGCCTCCTTCGGCGAGCCGCCTGCGCCGCCGCCGCCCGCGCCGCCCCAGGTCCCGCCGCGCCCCGGCATCCCGTCCCCGCCCTCTCGGCGGCCTCCGCCGGGCCCAGCCGCGATAACCTGCCCGGCCACCGGGCCGGTCCATGGCCGGCAGCGCTCACCCCCGGCGCATCCCCTGGCCCGCCACCGGGCCGCCGCCCTGGCCCCCTGAGCGGGCGGCGGCCCGCACGAAGCCATCAGCCCCGGGCACCGCCCGGGCGGACCGGGAAAGGAGAACGAACAAGGACCCATCCAGCCGAACCTCATGGGCCTCCAATGCGCGGCGGGGCTCCCCGGCGGGAGCCCCGCCGCGCGCTGTGCTGCCCAAGCACCCGCTCGCCCGCCACATCGACGACTTCTTCCTCACCGACCTGGCCAACGCGAACAAGCCGCGCAACAGATCCGCGCCTACCGCGGCGACCTGACCGCCTTCGCCGCCCATCACGGCGGCGACATCGCGGGGTTGTCCGCGGCGCTGGTGGGGCGTTCCTCGGCGAGATAGCCGGGCAGGCCCCGTCCATCCGCAAACGCAAACGCGCCGCGGTCGCGTCATTCTGCAAGTGGGCCGTCCGGCACGATCTGCTGGGCGCCAGCCCGATGGACCGCATCGACACCCTTGAGGTTCCCAGGACGCTGCCCCGGCCGGCGGCCGCCGCCGACGTCGCGGTGGTGCTGGATGCGATCTGCTCCCGCCGGCCGCGCAAGGACGTGCCGGTCAACGTGCTGCGGGACCGGGTGCTGTTCGCAGGGCCCGGTACCAGGCGAATATGCCGGCGAAGGACACTAAGCCCAGGTGTCTTCTCACTGCCTTCGAGCCGCACTTGGCGTCGGCGATCGTTTCGGCGTGAGAGGGCCTGCCGTCGCGAAGCCAGGCGGCTACCCACGCAGTTCGCAACCGAAACAGCGAGGCGGGCGTTCCTGAAGACCCGGCACCAGCTTCGCATCGCAGGTCACGATAGGTTTTACCGCGTCCGTGAATGCCGCCAGGGATGCTCGCGCGGCCGGAGGCAGATCGGCGAACTCCTGCTGAGCCGGGCTATCCAGCTCCCACCGGTACACGCGTCAGACGCCGAACTGGGTCCGGATCTCCTCCCGGCTCATCCGCTGTCCCGCAGGCGGCGGACCCTCGTCTCGGTAGGTCTCGATGCGAGCGAGGAACTCCCGCTGCGCTTGGGGGTCACGCCAGGCCTCCGCCTCGAACCACCAGCGCTTGACCGTCTGCACCAGCGGTGTCACGTCACCGTGCTCGCGGGCCTGTTCGAACGCCGCATCCAGATCCTCGTCGTACCGCTGGAGGATGTCGCCATCGGCGTTGGCGGCCAGCACGGCCCGGATCGCCGTCGGCGTGCAGGCCGGGCGAGGCAGGACCTCAGGTTGCCTGGCATGCGGCGCAGTCATCAGCAGCTCTCCTGTGGGTCGCCGTTTCGCCCAGAATGAGCGCGTCCACCGACAGACAGCAGCTACATCACGTTCCCGGCGCGCGAGTCTGTCGGTGAGATCGCCGTGATCTGCTTTCTTTGCACTCAGAGGTGGACTATGTCCTGCCCGCGGACCCGGAGGCGCCCTCTCGCACCCGCCGCCACGGTAATCAACGCGGCGTGCTCCGCTCTAGCGATGGCTGCGCAGGTCGTCCAGGAAGCTCCTGGCGGCGGAGACGGCGCCGGCCGTGCGGTTGACGGCCTCGGCGGCGGCGCGGGCCGCGGTTCCCTTCACGCCGGGCATGACCGCGGCGGCGTCTGTGATCAGGTTGCCGGTTTCCTCCACGATGCGGGTGCCGGGCGGGACGTGCACCCGGAACTCGTCCGGGTCGGCGGGTTCCGTGCTGATGTCGTCCAGCTCCGACCAGATCGCGAGCGTGTCGCCGGCGTAGGAGATCAGGCGGAGCAGGCGCCGGTCTCGGCGTCCACGATCGCGTCGGTGGGGGCGTCCACGATCGTGTCGGTGGTGAAGGTCATCAGCGGCCCCAGGGCCACCTCCGCGTCGCCGGGGACGGGAGTGACGTGGAGCTGGCGGGCCTGGCCACGGTAGGTGAGCTCCGCGCCGCCGGATAGACGGCGGCGGAGCAGCCAGCACGAGTCGGCCAGGAACGCGATGTTGTCCCGCAGCGGGGCGGCCGGGCCGACCATGGTCCGGTCCTGGAAGACCCGCCAGCGGCGCTCGCCGTCGCAGGCGATCGTCGTCGAATCTATGCGGCGCGGGCGGGACGAGAAGTCGAGGCGGTACCGGTCCGGGCCGCTGACGCGCAGCCGGGCTTCCGTGCGGGCCACGTTCATTCCGGGGGTCATCGCGTCGAAGAGGTCGCCGAAGCCGCCGCGCCTGGCGGCGCGGAATGCTTCTGGCACCGGTGCCACCATGGCGACCAGATCGAGCCACTGCCGCGCCGTGGCGCCGAGGTCACGGGGCTCACCGCTGCGGTAGAGCAGGTCAAGCACCTCGTCGGGGGGCGGTGAGCCGTCGGCCGGCTCGAGCGGGGCCGGGTCGGGCGACGGCATCACCTCCGGCTGCTCGCCAGCCACGCCGCGACCAAGCAGATAGGGCACATGCCTGATCAGCACGCCGAGGCCGCCCGCCGCCAGGTCCGCGGCAGCCCAGCCAGGACCGCTGAACGTTTCCCTCCGGTTCTCCCCCAGGGTTTCGCTGCGGTGGCTGCCCGGTGGCGGCGCGAACCGGGCGGGGTCGGCCGCCTCCGGCGGGTTCATCGTCACGTCTGTCAGCTCGGTGAGGGTGACTAGCTCGCCCCCGGACGTCTCGATCCGGCGGAGCAGGATGCCGAGCCCGGCGTCCACGGCGACCTCGATGTGGTCATAGGACCGTTCGGCGGAACCGGATCCGAGCACATCACGGCGCGGCGTGGCCGCGACCGCGATCGCGTCGCGGCCGCGGGCGGTCACCGGCCCCAGCACTTCCAGGGTGTACCCGCCAAGCAGGCAGGACGGGCAGAGCAGCTCGGGCACCGGCGGATAGGCGCCGCCCGCCTTGACCGGGAGCCCCGGAGGACCGCCTACTTCCGGCGGCCGCCACGACCAGCCGCGCTCGCCGTCGCTACCCTCGGCGGCCTCTCCCTCGGCGCCCCGGCCGGGAACCGAGCACTCCAGGCGCCACCGGCCACCGGGACCGATCAGCAGCGCTCCGCGCCCCACGTAGCGGCCGTTGTCTTGCCTCTCAACCGGCCAGGCCCGGGACCAGCGGGACCGGCCCTCACGCGACAGGCGCGGGAGCGGCTCCCGACGCGAAGACTAAGATTGATCACAAGGTCTGGTCCTGGTCCGCTGAGCGCCGTTTGCGCGAGCTAGCCAAATGCGTCGTTCAATGCGAGCCATGTCACAAGGCAAAGACCCTGGCCTGTCACGAGAACCGCCGCGGCGAGAGAACAGGTACGGCCAAGCTGACAGCTGCGGACGTGCTGATCATCAGGGCTTCGGAAATCAAGCCGTACCGGCTGATCGCAGAACAGTATGGCGTAGACGCATCGCTCATCGGTCAGATCAAGCGCAGAGTCATCTGGCAGCACATCTAATCACCAGGAAGGGCTAGCCCAGTTTCGGCCTTGGGGTACCTGTCCCGAAAACAGAGGAGGCGCGCGAGCGCCTGTGTGGGTTCGAGACCCACCCCTTCCGCGCACGACATGGGCCGGCAGCTCAGCAGGTTCGAGCGGCTGCCTGATAAGCAGACGGGCGCTGGTTCAACTCCAGCCCGGCCCCCCATGGCGAGATAGCTCAGCAGGCCAGAGCGCTGCCCCCATAAGGCAGAGGCCGTCAGTTCGACCCTGACTCTCGCTACCGAACGCGGGCCAGTAGCCAAACAGGAGAAGGCTCCTGCCTTATATACAGGAGATATGCAGGTTCAAACCCTGCCTGGCCCACTAGGAGGTCAACGGACATGAACGCGAAACCCGCCCAGCTCATAGGCTGGGACCGTTAGCTCAATGGCAGAGCGGCCGACTTTTAATCGGCGGGTTCAGGGTTCGAGCCCCTGGCGGTCCACTAGGTCAGCAGTACGTGATAACACGCTCGTCGCCATTACCCCGCACGTCGCAGACCGTGCCCGTGGAGTAGGAGTGGATGTCGATCCGCAGCCAGTACGATATGCCGGCCACGGTGTAGTTGACCCCGGCGGTCAGCGTGTTGGTGCCGTTCCCGCTGAACCCGCACCAGGTCCGCGTGGCCCCATTGTAGACAGGGCACGACGGGGTGCCGTTGATCCAGATCTGGTAGGTGCTTTCCTTGTTCGTGGCGTGCAGCTGGATGAACGCCGAGCTCTTGTGGGCGTTGATGTAGCCGTACGCCTCGTAGTAGCGGTACCCGTTCCCCGAGTAGGCCGAAGCCATGCTGGCGCCCCCGAGGGCGAGCGTGATCCCGGCGAGAACGGCGAGCAGGATGACCTTGAACCGGCTGATCCTCATGCGCACTTCCTGACTGAGCGTGGGGATCCCGCGACTGCGGGTCGCCCACAGGCTAGCCGCCGCCGGGCCGCTAAGTCCAGGCGCCGCACCGGCCCGCTCAGGTCCAGGTGTCGTTCGGTGAACCGTGCTGGCTGGCCGGAGGCGCGCCCCAGGTGACGCCCGCCACGTTCGTGGCAGCGGCACCCCAGGTCGGTCGGTCTCGGAGCGCAACTCGGCCGACAGGGACAAGCGGGTCCAGTCGGCCCGGTAAAGCAGCCCGATCACTTCTGGCAGGCCGGCCATGGTGGCACCATCCGGGGCAAGTCGGCTGGGGGGAGGCGGGAACGCCACCCCGTTTGGTCAAATTATGCCTGTGCCGGCCTGGGACCCGCACGGCTCGAGTGACGGCACTCGTCAGCGGGGCCGGAAACGGGTCCTGAGCGGCACGGATGTTCCCCGCATGTTCCCCCACGGCGGCTGTTCCCCGGACTAGCCAGCCGGGCCAAACCACAGGTTTCCGCAGGCGAGGGTATGTGGGACAGGTGGGGCTCGAACCCACGACCGGCGGATTATGAGAAGCCCGGCCCGGCGCTCCGGGCGCTCTGCCTGCACAGATACCACGAAGTCTTGCCGCCCATAGCTCAGATTGCACCACTTGCACGAGTTACTCGGTCCACGAGCCGGTCCACGCCTGACGATGGCGATCGCCGGATACTAGCTACAGAGCGTTACCTCCGACGGACCCCGCCTCGAGGCCTGGCACGGTTTATTCTGTTGCTGGACGTGAGAGGAGGCGCGTTGGGATGACTGCCGAGTACCCACACGGTGACGAACCGTTGATTCCTATGCCCGTCCTGTCGCTCCCCGCTCTGCGCCAGGCGGTCGCCACGGTCGCGCCGTCCCGGCTTCCGGAGTTCTTCCAGGAAATCCAAGACGCCTTCACCCAGGCTGGCGACGAAGACAGTGTCTTCCCGATCCGCCACTTCTACCAGCGCTGGGGCGCCGCCATCGCCATCGAGCGGCGGCCCTCGGTCGACGCCCGGCTCCACGCCGCCGAACGAGCCCTCGCCGACCCCGACCCCGCTGTCCGGGACCAGGCAGTCCGGGAAGCCGCCGAGATCGTCCAGGCGGCCTACCGCGAGGTCGCGGGTGCCTGACTGGCACTGGGAACCCGTCACCGATGACCTACTCGACGGGCTGTCGCCTGCCGCCCTGGCCGCGATCCACCAGGTAGCCGAGGAACTGGCCGTCCGCGAATCGATGATTCCTCGACGGGCGGGAGTTCACCGGCGAGCCGCCGGGGCTGCGCACCATCCAGCGAGGCCCGTTGATGCTCGTCTACCTGACCGACGTCCGCGGCGAACGCGTGGTCATCATCCAGGTGAACTGGATTGGCTAACCCAGGCAGCCACAGAAGCTCCTTGTCAGCGCCCCTCGCCTCTGCGCGGCTGCATGGCACGGACTGAGCCCCTCCTCTGGCGTGGTCGGCATCGTTTACCGGCGGAACCCTCTCTCAGGATCCCTCGGTGCCGGAGTCTGGAAGTCCTCGAACCATTCCTCAAGATCGCCAGGCTTCGCGATGCTGCGGTTGCCGAGGTAGGCGACCTCGTAGTCCTTGTCCTGGTAGAGGACATCATGGAGCAAGTCGAAGTCGAAGTCGAAGTGCGACCTAGGCATCCCGCCTGTGAAAAGCTCCAGCTCAGGCATTCCGTCAGCGACGATCCCGGCTGCGGCGTCGAGCACTAGATGCAAAGCGATCTCCTCGGCCATATTGTGCGGGTCTGGCTCCTGGCCATTCTCGATGTCGCGGGCAATATCCTCAAATGCCCGAGCGAACTTACGATAGAAGTCCCGGCTCTGCCACCAGGCGGCTTCGGGAATAGGCCACAGAACGTCGTGCGGCCTAAGCGGGATGGCAGACGGGATGGCTTCGGCCAGGTCGTGAATCGTGTCGCAGTAGGTCTCGGCCATCGCGTGGATCAGGGATGCAGTCCGCGGCGGCATGTACACACTGCATTCGCACTCAAGGTCTGGGTCAAACTCATCGCAGACCACGCAGTCCTTGCAGGAATTGGCACATTCACCGCAGGCCCGGCAGCCAGCAGGCGGGCAAGCGCTCAACGGGAACGAGCCGAAGGGGCTGATCGTCTTCACGAGATGATCCCTGTGGACGGTGCCGGATCGCTTGATCCGGTCCAGGATCTGATGCATCGCGGCGTTGATACTCTCGGGTTCGCCATCGAGCAAGGCACGAAGCCGCGGCGCGAACCCTTGAGCTTCGTCCCTGTCGTAGATGTACTGGTTCAGAGCCGCGCAGAGTTCATCGGCCCTACTGGGATCGCTAACCGTGGCGACGGCCTCCAGCGTAAGGAAGCCAGAGGAATACTCGCTGTTCTGGACCAGAGCGAAAATCCGGCTCTTGCTCGGATTGTGTTGCGCGACGAACGCCCGGATTTCCACAAGGTCGCCAGAGGATTCCATGAAATTGTCTCCTTGGGCAGAGTGGTACACAGCCGACCCCGAACAAGTGTCAACTGCTGCAGCTCAGTCTGAAAATGTGTGATTCAGTGTTGGGGTTCGCTGGTGATCCGGGTGCTTCCACGGATCCCTTGGCACGAAGTAGTTTGCCTCAAACAGCCGGTTAACGCAAGTCACGCCCGCGGTGCTCCCATCCTCCGCTGTTCTATCCTGTCGCCGACGGGCATGAGACAGAGATATTCGGTCGGCTCGCCGGATACGCGAAGACCCGCGCCGCATGGCTGGCCGCCGCCGCAGGCAAGCAGTTCTCCTGGTCACAATCCGGCATCAAGCGGGATGGACGTGCGGTGAGCATGTCTGGCCGGCGTAGCGGCGCGGAACACTATCCGCGCCGCGTCGTAAAGGATGGGCACGCTTGGAAGTTTCCCGGATGTTCCCAGAACCATGTCGTCGGTTCTCGTCAAGCGAGATTTCTGAACTTTTATTCAAGGTCTGTTATGTGGGGCGGGTGGGGCTCGAACCCACGACCGGCGGATTATGAGAAGTACGGCCCGGTGCACCGTGCGCGCTAGCTGCGCAGATACCACGGAGTCGCGCCACCGATGGCACTGATTGCACCGTTTGCACGGATGGCTCGGTCCACGAACCGGTCCACGCATTCCATGGTGATAACCGGATGTCAGCTACGGAACGTTGCCGCCGACAGGGGTTTGATATACCAGGGCTACGGCAGTCGGGCGACGTGGTCGATCTGGACTGCCCGCCGTTCTTCATCGATCGTGTAGAAGACGCGGTACTGCTCGGCCCGCAGGCGCCGCAGATCCGGCGACCCGTAAGGGAACGACTCCGTCGGCCGCGGCTCATCGGCGAGCTGACTAACATAGTCCCAGAGCGCAGCGACACCGACGGGATCGTCGCGGAGGAAGCCCGCCGCCTGGTCCAGAGCTTGAATCTCCCAGTTAACCTGATAGCTCGCCGGGACGGCATGCCCAGGCGGCGGCCCCCTTCCTCATGTGACACGTAGCGGATCTCCCCGGCCTGACGGCGGGCCAGGTACCTGGCCCGGGCCGCGTCGAACTCCTCGTTGACCTGCTGCTCTTGCATCGCCTGGCGCAACTGCTGGTACTCCTCGATGGGCACGACCACCGCCACTACCTGGTCGCCATGGTGGATCAGATCGTGGGTGTCACCGGCGGGCAGTTCGCTCATGAAAGTCATGGTAACGAAATGGTCTGACAGCCTGCCGTCACAACACGGCGGCGTTCCACGATCAAGCTGGAGACACACCTAATGCGCCTAACATGAGAGGCAGGCAGCGCTTGGGAGAGTGATACCAGTTAGCCGCTGATCACCTTCGTGACCTTCGGAGAGCTGGCCAAGTGGGCGGAGATCCGCAACTGGGGCTAGCGCTCGATCGTGCGGACAACTCACCGTCACCGTCCGCATTACATTCTAACCTGTGCAAACATGTGAGAAGTGGCCTGGCGGAGAAGCCTACGCCTCAATCGATTCGCGTCATAGGCGACGAGCTAGCCGCTCCAGGTGACTCCGACGGCGTCGGCCATGTGGTCCGGCTCATCGAAGTCCCGGCGGTCGAGTGAGGCAGTTCTAGGCCGTCATGTACCCGCTTGGCGTGCCGGTCGTAGAGCACCGTGTACACACCGGCCGACAGGTTGGCGCAGTGCCGGGTGGGAATCACCAGGAACCGGTGGCACTGGGCCAGCGGGCCGGCCCAGCGATCCATCCTCCGGCCCGAACGCGTAAAGCGCATGCTCCGGATGTACGAAGTCGATCAGCGATTCGGCGTTCCGCCGCAGTTCGACGGCCACCGGGACCGCGTCCTTGAACGCGTCGAAGAACTGATCCGCGTGTCTGAGAGCGACCCGATTTCCGCGTTCTCACACAATGCCCGCCACCATCACTACCTCACAATCCCGCGGAGAGTTCGCTGGCCCTGGGAGAGCACTGCGACATGCAGCCGCTGACCGGCTTCGCTCATGCCCTGATTTGTCAGAGGGTCGCGTTACCGTCATTCTCTGTGCTCGCCCACGGGGCGGCATGTGAGGAGCGGACGATGAAGGAACTGGTCTTGCCGGTGCCGAAGATGGTGTCGGCAACCTATGTAGTCCCGGTGCCCACGCCGATGGGCACGGCCGAAGCAGGGCAGAAGGCCAGTACGGCGGTCGAAACGAGGCTGACCGGGCCACTGCGGACGCTAACGGCCGAGTGGCTCGTCAAAGGGGTGGTGAAAGTGGGGGTCGAGGCAGCCGGTCCGCTACCATCCGGGTTGCTGGACAGGGAGCTGTTCGGCACTCCGGAACAGCGGGTCTTCCTCGCCCGTGCGCGCGCGTTCGTCCGGTTCAGTGCCACGCAGCGAGCATCGCTGATCGGCATGCAGGAATGGAAGGCGCGCGGCCCGGCCGCGGCGCTCGCCGCCGAGCTCGGCGCACCCGTGCTGGACCCGCAAGCGCACCAGGTGCTGACCGCCGAGGACGCGTTGGCGACCTTGCCCGACACGACGCTGACTATTCCGGCCAGCATCAGTGGTGACATGACCATCGGCCTCACGTTCAAATCCTGGGTGCGCGTACACGACGTCGGCTATCAGGGCGTGATCGCGGTCATGACCGATGGCATGCGCCGCTTCGGGCTGCCCGAGCTCAGGCTGGGCCCCGCATCGCCGGACCTGCGGGAGGAGCTAACCACGCTACTGAACGGAGTGGCCTTCCGGATCTGGTCCGACCTGATCGCACGCGCGCAAGATACCCCGAAGGCTACCGGCCTGCTCCACCTGCCGCGCTTCCTCCGGGTACCGGCCGAGATGGACATTCACCGCCGGGACCTGGACAGGGCAAACGGCGTCCCGAACCGGGGCGGCATGTTCGCCCTCATCGGGCTGCAGTTCGATCCGGTGCAAGGTGAAGACTCCGGGGGCTGGTTGACGGTATGCCCGCCCGCCAGCTGGGACACGAGCTGGGAGGATTTCATCGCCGATACGTGCCACGGGATGTTCGGCTTCGAGAAGCCGCGCTGGCACTACATCCCGGAGTTCGGCGCTCTTCTGGATGGGTTGGCCAAAGCGGCGCGGACCCTGCCGGAAGCCCGGTCCCGGTTCCTGAGCGGCGACCTGCCGCCCGGCGGTCGGCTCATGGTCCGGTACGACGCAGCAGACGCCGACGAACTCCGGTGGGCCAGGGTCGAATCCTGGGAGGACGCTGGACACGCGGTCATCCGCGACATCGGGCGGGAACTCGCACCCGGTGTGCGGCTCGGCCCTCTGGTGGCGATCGAGACCAGGTTCATCGCTGACTGGGGCATCTGGGTGGACGGCAGCGGCGTCGTCGAAGGCGCCGGCACGAAGGCGCCGGCCACCATCTCGCGTAGCTGATCCAGGCCGGGGACGCCTGGCCGCGCTGGTCAGTCACACAAGAGCTGACACGAGGAGTCGGTTTCTAGCTGCCGTGCTGTGGGCTGGCTGGCGAGACCAAGGAAGTCAAACCGTACAGTCGGTCCTCGGCAACCGAGATTTTCAAACTTTTATTCAGGTTCTGTTACGTACGTGGGGCGGGTGGGGCTCGAACCCACGACCGGCGGATTATGAGAACTACGGCCCCGTGCATCGTACGCATTAGCTGCACGGATACCACGGAGTCGGCCGCAGGCACGAACCAGGTGCTGGGTTCGAACCAACGTGGGTACCCGGCACCAAGCGGGACAGAACTGCGGTGTGCGCCGTCACTGCCGTTCCTGGTCGGCGGCCTGGTCCGGCCAGACGCCGATGTGGTCGGGCTCCTCCTGCAACTCGACCCGGTTCCGCATGCCGAGGCGCCTGGTCATCTCGCGCGGAAGCTGAACCCGGCCCGCCCGGTCCAGTGTCGCGTACTCGCGTGCGTGCAGTGTGGTCTGGCCGCGCTCGTCGGTGGCCGCGTGCCGGATCGTCTCGCTGCTCGTCTTGCCGTCCCTGTATCGCGATCGTCCGGCGAACCTGCGACGACACGGCCGGGTCGTGGGTGACCACCAGCATCGTGACTCCGAGTTCGGTATTGGCGGTCCGCAGGGCGGCGAACACGTCCTGGGCGGTCGAGGAGTCCAGCTCGCCGGTGGGCTCGTCGGCCAGCAGCACCTTCGGCTGGTTGGCCAGCGCCGTGGCGATGGCGGCGCGCTGCTGCTCACCGCCGGACATGCGGTCCGGAGTCCGGTCGGCGCAGTGCGTGATGCCGAGGGTGTCGAGCAGGAGATTGGCGCGCCGCTGCCGCTCCCGGCGGCGGAGCGAGCTCAGCCGCATCGGCAGCAGCACGTTCTGCCGGGCGGTCATGTAGGGCAGCAGGTTCCGCGACGTCTGCTGCCAGATGAAGCCGGCGACGCTCCGCCGGTAGGCCAGCCGCTGCTGGGCGGTCATCGCGCCCAGGTTGTGGCCCGCCACCCACGCCGTCCCCGCCGTCGGCGTGTCCAGCCCGGCGAGGATGTTTACCAGCGTGGACTTGCCGCTGCCCGCCGCGCCGATCAGCGCGGTCAGCTCCCCCTCGGCGATCAGCAGGTCCAGCCCTTGCAGAGCCTGTACCTCGATGCCCTCGCCGGAATAGATCCGTACCAGCCGGTCACAGACGATCATCCCGTCCGCAGCGGCGGGGGCCTGGTCCTGCGGGACTGCGGCAGGCTCGGTCATTGGCTGGGCCTCCTTCAATCAGCGATCCGCAGCGCCCTGGCGCTGCCGCGATGGTAGGTGATCACGGCCTGAACGGCCAGGACGAGCAGCGCGGCCAGCACCAGCCCGGCCGCGGAAACGGCCAGCGGGAAAGCGCCAGGAGTCACCACGATGGCCGACCCCGGTGCCGCTGAACGCCGCCAGGTTCAGCGACGGCCCGACCAGCGGCGCAAGCAGCCAGGCGCACGCGACGCCGCCGATGGCGGCGGCCACGACCGGGGGAAGCGTCTCGGCCGCCAGCAGCAGCTGGGCCTGCCAGCGTCGCAGCCCCATCGTCGCCAGGCTCGCCAGCGTCATCTCGCGGGTCTGGGCGGTGAGCAGCAGCGACATCAGCAAGATCAGCACGCCGAAGCCGGCCGCGGTGGCCAGCCCCTGGGTCAGGGCCGTCTGCGCCGCCTGGAGCACCGGCGCCGTGGTCAGCGCGGCCAGGGCCGTGGCGCGCAACGTCACCGACGCGTCCGGCTGCGCGCTGGCTGGACGACCGCGCTCAGCCGCGCCGCATCCAGCCCGGGCCCGGCGACCAGCATGAGGTTCCGCGCCCGTGGTCGGAGCCGAGCTGGCTGCGGCACCACGACGACGGGCGTTCGCAGGCCACGCCGGGGACGCCGCTGATCCGCCCGGCCAGCTGGATCGTGAGGGTCTGGCTCCCCACGCCGACCTCGGCCGGCGCCGTGCCGAGAAGCTGGGCGGCGGCCGCGGTGGCGACCGCGGGGAGGCTGAGTCGCCGCGTTCGGCCAGACAGCGCGGCCAGCGGGAACCGCGGACCGGGCGCCTCGTCGACCACGGCCGCGTACTGGGCCGGGTCGACGAACACTACGGACAGCGCGGACCCGGAGGACAGCGCCCGCGGGTCGGACGTCCGCGAAAGCGGTGGCCACGACGCCTGGCACCGCCGAGACCTGCCGCTGCAGTGCCGGGAGGAATCCCTCATTGTGACGGACCTCGATGATGGCGTCGGCGGCCACCTGCTGCCAGGAGGCGGCCACCTGGGCCTGGGTCACCGACGCGGCGATCATGTCCGGGAACGCCACCATGGCCAGCACCAGCACCAGCGCGAACGACGGCAAGACGGAGCCGGGCGGGGTGCGGGTGGCCCGCGCCAGGCCGACGAACGCGACCACCCCGCGCGACAGGCCCGCGATCCGGGCCAGCTCGCGGACGAGGGGAGGGTAGCAGCGCAGCACCACGACGGCCACCCCGATCGCCAGGAGCACCGGGGCCGCGCTGGTGTACAGGCCGCTGCTCCCAGAGCTCAGGCCCTGGTCCCTGAGCACGACGAGCCCGCCGGCGGCCGCGGCGACCAGCAGCGTCTCGACGACGATCCGCCGGACCGCGCGGTCTACGGCCGCCGGCCCGGCGCCCTGGCCGTTCGGCCACCGGCGCCGCCACGCGCTGCGGGACCACGCTGATCAGCACCGGGCCGGCCAGCGTCACGGCGATCGTGAGGCCGGCCAGCCACCAGCCCACCGCGTCGCCGTCGCCGGGGGTCAGGCTGATGGCCAGGACCGCGGCCGCCGCGCCGGCCACCGCCGCGACGATCACGCTGGCGCGCAGCACCAGCCAGCCGAGCTGATACAGCGCCGCGCCCCGGGCTCGCATGAGCGTGAACTCGGCGGCGCGGCGCTGCGCCACCAGCCGGGCGCCGAGCAGCACCACCACCGCCCCCAGGACGGCCAGGCTGACGTACAGCAGCTCGAGCACGGGAGCGGCGGCGCTTTCCCCGGCGATGAACGGGACGAGGACCGAGGGAATCTGGGAGGTGATCGCCACCGTGATCGGGATCCCGGAGGTCATGAACGTCACCCCGGAGGAGGCCATGCTGTCGAGGCTCGCATCCAGATTGCTCGCCTGGTCCGCGGTGAGCCCGCCGAGCGCGGCCGCGTATACCCAGGTCACCTGCATTTCGCTCGGGTCCAGCGTCGACTCGATCAGCGGCAGCGCGCGGGCGCCGATGAAGAGCGCCCCGCTCCAGTACTGCTGCCCCGAGGAGTCCTGCGACAGCACGGGACTGGCCGCCGCGACGCTCTGGGTCCAGAAGGTAGCCGCTGGGTCGGCCGGCCGGATGATCCCGGTGACCACCAGTTCCAGCATCCCCGCGTGCAGCCGGGCGCCGACCCGCAGCCCGAGCCTGGCCGCGGTATCGGTGGTCACCGCCACCTGCACCACGGTCAGCCGCCCGGCCACCCCGCCGCCAGCCGGGAGCCGCCCGGCGACGAGATGGCTGTAGCCGGCCAGCGCCGTCCGGTAGGTCAACTCGAGCTGCGGCGGCCCGTACCCGGTGGCCTGGCCGGCCCCGCTCACCGGCACGTACGCCGTGGTCAGGCTGGCCCAGGCGGGCGAGTCGCCGGCCACCGGCACATCGCCCGCCGCCAGCCTCGCCCGCAAGGAGGTGCCGACCGCCGCGATGTCACTGGCCGTGACCCCGGCCTCTCCCCCCATGGACGTCACGGGCACCGTCCCGACCACGGTCCGGTCGGCGGGCGACGAAGCCGCGATCACGCGGTGCAGCGCCCCGGTGCGCAACGCCACGCTCTCCCGCGGGATCGCCAGGCTGGCCAGTACGGCGACGAACACCAGCATGCCGAAGGCGACACGTGGCGGCGGCGCCGGTGCCGGTCAGCGTCACCCACGCCGCGCGCAGCCGCCGCCACAGGGTTCTCATCCGGCCTCCGCCCGCAACTGCGCCGCCGGGTCGGGCCGGCGCAGCACCGACAGGGCCGCGGCGGCGACCGGCACGGCCGCGGTGACTAGGGCCAAGGCAGCGGCCGGGCCGAACGGCACGACCGCCAGGGCCCACGGCACCGGCGTCGCCGCATCCGCGGTCAGGGTGATCGCGGGCACCAGCAGCTGAGCCAGGCCGATCCCGGCCAGCAGACCCGCGGCCGCGGCCGGAAGGCTGAGCGCGCCCTGTTCCAGGCACAGCTGGCCGGCCTGGGCGTTCTTCCCCACCCCGAGCGCGGCGAACACCGCGCTCTGCGTCCGCCGCGAGCGGAGGCTGCCCGCGACGCTGATCGAGAACCCGCCCGCGCCGAGCAGCACCGCCGCCGCCCCGATGGCCAGCAGGGCCTGCCGGGGAGCCGTCAGCAGCGGGTTGTCGAGCAGGTCCGCCCGCTGGCTGACGCGGCCGGTGACGGACAGGCCGAGTCCGGCGGGCAACCGCGGCAGGTGGCCGTCCGCGGTGCGCAGCCACCAGCGGGTCACCGGCAGGGGCATCACCTGAGGGGCGGCGAGCATCACCTGGTCGGCGGCGAGCAGGTCGTTGACCTCCGGGAGGTCGGCGATCAGCGCCCGGTTCGGCCCGAAGACGGTCGGGAAGTCGGCCACCGACGCCACGATCCGGAAGAGAACCGTGGTCGAGCTGAGCGTAACCGAGACGATCGATCCGACGCCGAGCCGGTTGGCCGCCAGGTAACCGGCGGTGGCGATGGCCGGGACGACCTGGGACGGCGGCCGCACGATAACCGTGACCATCCCGGTGGCGATCGCGGGATCGAAGTCGATCTCGCGCTGGACCTGCGCCGACGGATCGTGTCCGGCATTGAACGTGAGCCGCTGCCCGCCTCCGGCGGCGCGCTTCCAGCTCTGCGATCGCCGGCGGTGCTCCGCTCGAGGGCAGCGGCGTCCCGCCCAGGTTCGGCGGCCCGGCCGGCACGTATTTCGACGATGCCGTGTCCTGCCACGCCGCCAGGGCGGCACCGTGGCTGAATGGCTCGCCGAACGGGCCGCTGGCCGTGTCGGCCACCGCGAGGGACTCGATGGACAGGCCGGCGGACGGGGCCGACTGCGGGTTCGCCGGGTCGTACGGCGGCAGGACATAGGTCAGCGTGAGCCCGAGCAGTCGCAGCGGGTAGCTGGCCTGCCGCGGACCCGACAGCGTGACTACCAGGGAGTGCGGCCGGCCGTCGGCGGGCAGCAGCCCGGCGGCGGGTATCTGGTAGATGGCGCCGCCGGCATCCGGAGACCCAGGCCGTGACGGTGGCTGAGCCAAGATCCCTGCGTACCTCGGCTGCGCTAGTGCCCGGGCCCGCCCCGAGGGACGCGAGGACCTCCAGCCGTTCCGGCTGGCCGGGCAGCACCAGGCCCGGCGTCGGCCGCGGGGTGATGCGCGGCCACAGCGTGCTCACCGGAAGCGACGACAGGTCGGAGCGGAGCAGGATCGTCTTACCCGCCGTGCTCGCGTCCAGCGCGATCAGCTGGCCTCCGTTGCCGATGCTGGCCAGGCTGGCCGACGTGGCTGCGGTGACACCCGGTGCCCGGGTGATCGCACCGCTGGCGCCCAGCGGCAGCTGGTCCGCGGCGTCCACCCGTACATCCGAGCCGACCGCGAAGGCGGCCTGGTCCGCGGCCGACTGCCGCCAGCTCGCGTACCCGGCCAGCGCCAGCGTGGTGGTCGCGACGGCGACCACCACGAGCAGGGCCGGGCCCGCCTGGCGGATCGGCCGCCGGGCGATCTGCCAGCTCACCATGGCGGCCGCCAGCCGCCGTCCGCGGTCGGTCGCCTGGTCGGCCAGCCGGGCCAGCAGCGGCAGCCCGCGGAGCGGGATGATGGCCACACCGGCCAGCGCCAGTACGGGGGCGAGGGCGACCACGGGATCGATCCCGAGCGATCCCGTGGCCGGATGCGCGACCGCCGAATAGCCGCGCAGTTCCCACACCGCGACCGCGGCGATCGCCACCAGGGCCAGATCGCCGCCCGCCCAGGCGATCCCCGCCAGCCGGGCCTGCCGCCCGCGGCGGAGCCTGGCGGCATCGGGGGCCGGGGCGTGCAGCGCCGGCCAGGCCATCACCGCGGCGCACAGGACCAGCATGGCCAGGGCCGACAGCCAGGCCAGCGAGGCGATGCCGCGTCCTGTATAACCGTCCAGGCGCAGGTCGGCCAGCCGGGCCAGCACGCCGGTCAGGCGGGTGCCGGCCAGCACGCCCGCCAGGCCGGCCGCGGCGCCCAGCAGCACCGCCTCGGCCAGCACCGGCCGCACCACCTGCCACCTGGTGGCGCCGCGCGCCCGCAGCAGCGCGGACTCCTCCTCGCGCAGGCCGGCCAGCAGCCGGGCGGCCAGCACCAGGGCGGCCCCGGCCACCAGCAGCAACAGCAGTGCGGCGATCGTGAACAGCGACCGGGTCAGCACGATGGTGCTGGCGATGCCGACCAGGACCTGCGGCAGGCCCGAGGTCACGATCAGCCCCTCGGGCAGGAGCTCGTTCAGCTGCGTCACCGCCGCGGCGGTGCCTGTGTTGAGCGCCTCGATGTTCCCCCGGGCCATGGCCGGCGCCTGCGGCAGTACCATCCACGAGGCCTGGCGCACGGTGAGCGCCCCGCCGAACGCAGCCGGGTTCACCACCGCGGGGCCGTAGCTGGTAGTCGAGCTCGAGGCGCTCGACTCTGCGTAGCTGGCGGAGTATCGCTGGACGCTCATCCCTGAGATCGGCAGCAGGTCGAGCGCCCAGTAAGGCGACGCCGGGTCATTGGCCCGGAACAGGCCGGTGACCTGCAGCGAGGTCGCCGCCCCGCCGGACGGTGGGGGTGCCGGTCAGCACCGAGCCGACCGTCAGGTGCAGCTGGCTGGCCACGGCGGCAGGCAACGCGGCAGGCACCGGTCCGCCGCGGCGCGGCGGACCGGGCCAGGTGCCGGCGGTCAGCGTCACCTGGGCGCTGATCCCCTCCAGCGACGCGAGCTGGATCTGCCTGATGGCCGTAGGGTTGCCCGACGACGGGAGCTGGAGCTGCTCCGTCCACAGCGCGCTTTCGAGCTGGAAACCGACCCCCGGCCACGCCTGGCGCAGCGCGGCCCGGATCTGCTGCGTGTCGGAGGCGGCCTCGCGGGCGTTAACCGAGCCGTTGATCCCGAGCACCCGGTCCTGCGGATCGGCCAGGAAGCCTTGCGCGCCGAACGGGACCACCGCGCCGGCGAAGGTCCACAGCACGGCCGCGAGCCCGGTGGCGAGCAGGACCGTGACCGCGACACAGGCCAGCAGCAACCACGAAGCCCGGGCCCGGCGGAGGAGGAAGGACACCCCCAGCCCACGCATGCGCGCCTACCTTCCCGGGGTGCTGCTGACGGTGGTGACGGACCCATCCTGCAGCGAGATGACCTTGTCGGCCAGGTCGATCAGCGCCTCGTCGTGGGTGGCGACCAGGGCGGTGATCCCCTCCGAATGCACCACGCTGAGCAGCAGCTCCATGATCTGCCGGCCGGTCTCCAGGTCGAGCTGGCTGGTCGGCTCGTCCGCGATCAGCAGGCCCGGCCGGCCAGCCAGCGCGCGGGCGATGGCCACCCGCTGCTGCTGGCCACCGGAAAGCTCACCCGGGCGGTGCGCGGCGTGGCTGGACATCCCGGTCAGCGCCAGCATGGCCGCCACCCGCTCCCGGCGCTCGCTGGGCCGCAGACCCTCGATGCGCAGCGGGATCCCGACGTTCTCCGCCGCGGACAGCATCGGCACCAGCCCGAAGGCCTGGAAGACGAAGGCGATCCGGTCCCGCCGGAGCGCCAGCCGCTGCCGCTCGGTCATCCGGTTCACCTCGCGGCCGTCCACCCAGACCCGGCCGGCCGTCGGGTCGTCCAGGCCGCCGATGATGTTCAGCAGCGTGGTCTTGCCGGAGCCGGAACGCCCGCGCAAGGCCACCAGCTGACCACGGTCCACCGTGAACGAGACCCCGCGCAGCGCATGAACGGCCGTATGCCCGCTGCCGAAGGTCCGGCAGATACCGTCCGCCGCCACCATGACCTGTGCCGGGCCGGCGTTACATGGGCCGTGTACCGGGTACGCCTGGCCAGGGTTCATTCCCATCCTTTACTTCAAGGCGGCTGCTGGTCATAGCGGCCAGCAGCGGGACGAGCACCTGCGCGTCGGGGGTTCCCCAGCCCGTCGCCGGATCCCAACCAGGGCCGGCCTGGTAACCGCCCAGGCCGATCGGCGGCGTGTTCACGATGTTGCTACCGGTAGTAATGTCATGGAACGCCTGGTGGTAGCTGGAGCTGCGGCCGATGCGGTAGATGGCAGGGTTGACGAAACCGAGGTCGTGATGGGCGTACTGGTCGGCCAGCGCCATGAGCCCTCCCCACAGCGACGCGGAGGCGCTGGTGCCGGAGGCCGACATGATCCATCTCTGGCTGCCGCCGGTGAAGACGAACGCCCACCCAGTCGCCTGATCAGCCTCACCGGCCACGTCGGGCACGCCCCGGCCCGTCGGGATCCCGTGGTCACCGTCCTGATAGGCGGGACGGGCGAACAGGTGGCTGAACCCGCCCCCCGATGCTCCGCTGGTCAGGACCAAGCCGGCCTGGCCATTCCAGGAGGTCTCGCTGATGTAGAAGCCGGCTGAGAGATTCCCGTTGAGCGTGGTGCCGCCAGCGGCCAGCACGAACGGGTCGGAGGCCGGAAGGCTGACCTCCCTGACCGCCGTGTCCCCGAAGTAAGCGTCGCTGAACCCGCCGTTGTCGCCGGAGCCGGCTATCACCGTGACATGGTGAGCGGCCGCTCCCACCAGGGTGGAATGCATCTGGGCCACTTGAGCCTTGGTGAAGTAATGCTCCCCCAGGCTGATGCTGATCACCGCCACGTCGGTGTCGGAGACGGCCAGCCGCAATCCGGCGAGCAGCCCGGCGGTCGCGTTCGCGGCGCTGTCCCGCGCGTTGGAGGGCACCAAGACCACCCGGAGAGCGGCGGCGGGGGCGACCGTGTGCACGATCTCGGTGTCCTGGACTTCCTCGTCAGCCGCCTGCCACGGCGAGCCTGCGCCGGCCAGCGTGGTCACGACCTGGATCCGGGCGGCGGGCAGCCGGAACATGCCGTCGAAGGCCGTCAGATCCTGGCGTATATCGCTGGCAGGCGTGACTCCAGGAGGCGGGGCTACCGCGGCGTTGTTGGCCGGGGCGCCGGGGGCCGGGGCAACGGCAAGGACCGTCACCGTCTCGCCGCGGCCGTCGATCCCCCTGTCCAGCAAGGGCTGGATGCCGTACTCGACCCGGAACAGGGCCGGGGCATAGCAGGAGATCGGGGGAAGCAGGCAATCAGAAGCCACGCCGGGCGGGGTAGCCGTGCCGTGCGCCGTTGCGGCCGGGCTTCCCGTGCACCCTGCCACCGAGACCACACTCAGCAGCAGTGCGGCGGTGAGCGCACGCGCTCGCCATACGCCCTCGAGGCTCCCGCCGGGGGACTCACACGTAGGCACGGCCCGCGCCGCCGCGATCGGCCTGACCCAGGATTCGGGAGACCGCACCTGATCGGGGCCTGCGCCTGGTCCGCCTGAGCGCGGCCTGGAGGCCGTAGCCGACGGCCACCGCCAGGCACCCGGCGACGACGGCGCCCGATACGAGGGGAGCGGCCGAGACGGAGCCAGCCGAGAGCGGAGTCTCCCAGGACTCGGTCTGGGCCGGAGCGATGGGCACCGCCACGCCGCCCACGATGAACCTCACGATGAGCGCGAGCAGCGGCGCCGATGCCAACAGAAAGCAGATCGCCGTGGTCCCTGGGGACAGCCGGTCCCGGCGCGGGGTGCCGTGCCCGGTCAGCCTGCGCGCAACCAGCAGAACCAGGCCACCCGCCGCCATGGCCACGTAGACGACCAGCACCGTCAGAACGGGGCCAGCGGGAACAGGGCCCGAGGCGGGCGCGGGTCCGCTGCTGACGTTGCACACAAACGAGCACGGCCCGGTCGGCCCCGGCGGCACAGCCGGGGCTGATCGCAGCAAGAACCCGAAGATCCCCAGCAGCGCCGATGCCACCAGGAAACAGCCCGCTGTTACCCCCGGGGACAGCGGATCCCGGCGGGGGGTGCGGTGCCCGGTCAGCCTGCGCGCGACCAGCAGAACCAGGCCGCCCGCCGCCATGGCGGCGTAGAAGACCTGCACCGTCGGAACGGGGCCTGGGCCGGCCGGGGCGGATCGCAGCAAGTACGTGTAGATCCCCATCCCGGCCAGGCCTCCGACGCCGACGGTCGTCGCCAGCAGCGCGGCGAGCTTCCACGCGGCCATGGCCACGCCGCCGACCGTGACGGTCCGACGGCAGTGCGCCTGGACCACGGCCCGGATCGGTCCGAAGCTGGAGATCGCGGCCTGCTGGGCCTCCAGCTCGGTCATCCCGATCTCCATCCCTACCGCGGCGGTCTCGCGAAGGTGGTCCTCGGCCTCGGCCGCGATCAGCTCCGCCTCGGCCGCCGGGACACCGCAGCCCCGCGTACAGCTCCTCCAGGTACCCGGCGATCAGGTCGGGGGCCGTCCCGCTCATGCCGGCTGTCCCGGCTCGGCCTGGGCCGGGCCGGCGGCCGACGGCCATACGGCCTGGGCCGCCCAGCCGAGCACCGCGTGCACCCCGCCGGCGAAGTTACGCCATTCGGTCTGCTGGGCGGCCAGCGCGGCCGCCCCTTGGTCGGTCAGCCCGTAGACGCGGCGGCGACGGCCCTGCGCCTGGTCCCAGGTGCTGACCAGCAGGCCGGAGTCCTCCAGCCGGTGCAGGGCGGGATAGATGGTCCCCTCGGGCAGGTCAAACGTGCCCTCGCTGCGGTCACGAAGCGCCGAGATGATCGCGTACCCGTGCGCGGGACCGGCGGAGAGTACCGAGAGCAACAGCAGGTCCAGGTTTCCTTTGAGCCGTTCACGGTCCATACCACGGCACACTATGCCTAGCACTACGAGGCGTCAACGGCGTCGCCGTGACCGACGGAGTCGGCAGCAAGGAGCATGCTCTCGGTCTGGCGGCGCTGGCGCCCGGCCGGATCAAGAGCGCATACGATCAGCCTGCGAGCGCTCGGGTTCCGTCCACGACGACCCTGACGGGGTCCGTGAGATGCTCGACGCGGTCGCCTGGCTCGCCGCTGAGGCCCGCCCGACCGATCCTTGCCAGCAGGGATACTTCGAACGTTTATTCGGGAGTCAAGCAGTGGGGCGGGTGGGGCTCGAACCCACGACCGGCGGATTGTGAGTAGCACGGCCCGGCGCTCCGGGCGCGCTAGCTGCACTGATACCACGGAGCCGTGCCACCGATGACCCTGATTGCACCGTTTGCACAGGTGACTCGGTCCACGAACCGGTCCACGACTACCACGGCGAGCACCTGATGCCAGCTACGGAGCGTTACTACGCACCGTGCGGGATCCGCCGTTCGGCAGCTATATCGCTTCGACGCCGCTTAGGACATGGTTCGTGCATATCTGGATGTTCGGCGCTGCTTTAAGCACGGGTAGGCCTCCAGGCACGCGGCGAGTGTGACCTTCTGTTCGGTAGTTCTGGCAAGCCGCGAATCGCCCAAGCGAGTCAGCTTGGCAAAAGTGTTGGCGAATAACCGTCCGGGGTCCCGGGCCTGGCCGGTCGGGCGGGATCATCTCCGCGAACGGCCGCCCGCATCTCCGGAGTCAAGATCTGGAGCAGTGGGGTCGATGCGGACTTGAGCGCTTGTACCGCGTCGTCGAGCCGGGCGGCTGGGAATTTTTCCTGGCCGGGCGCCGTGGCGAACCAGTTCAGCGCCAAGGCCATCTCTCCGTCGAGGTGCTGGGCTTGCTCGAGGAAGTTCCTTGGCGTGTTGGCGTCGATCAGTGTCGGCGCGACGGCCAGCAGCATCATCGTGTAAGCCCGGAATTCTTGGCGTGCTATGTCCCGGTCGCCCGAATCGGCTAGTACCTGGGACACTGCCTGCGCCGCGGTGTTGGCCTGAGTCATCAAGATGGCGACCTGGACCGCGACGGCGCGGGCCTTGCTGTTGCCTTGCCGGAGCCGGACCACCTGATCAACGACCAGGACCGTGATCATCAGTACGAGCAGCCCGGCGACTGTGTCGGTGGTCAGGGCGTGAGTGTCCCACCAGCGCCGCAGCCCGGCGTCGGTCAGGTCAAGGATCACCAGGACGCAAGCCACCAGCGCAACGGCGGCGGCGGCGAGCCAGCCTAGCCAGCGTGACAGCATCACAAGACCGTAGTGGGAGCGCTTTTATCAGCAGACTGCTAGGCCAAGGGGCGGATCTCGGGTTTAACCGGAATTGTAATTACCGTCGGCGAGTCGGCTCCCAATGCCGCCACGAAAGCCTCCCTGACTTCTGCCTTTGATTTCGCCACGACTGCCTGGCAACCGAAACCTTTGGCGATGGCTGGAATATCAAGGCGGGGAAGGTCGAGACCCGGTGCGTTCGGCGCCTCTTCAAGGACAGCGAAGTCCTTCAAGACTCCGTACTCGCCGTTGCGGACAACAACGAATACCACCGGCAGCTTGTGTTGTGCGGCGGTATAGAGGCACTGGATCGAATACTGGAACGCGCCGTCGCCAATTACCGCGACCACCGGCCGCCTGACTCCCTGGGTCTTGGCCGCCAAGGGCGACACCCACCGCAGCGGGAGCTCCCCAGCCCAGGCCGCCGCCGGCGAACGAATAATATGACCCCGGCGCAGTAATCGCCCAGGTGTTGAGCAGCTCGGTCACATTGGATGTTGTCTCGGTCACAAGAATCGTATCGGCCGGCCGAGATTCAGCAAGGGCAGAGAATGCTTCATCTGCATACAAAGCGTCTCCATCGCTGGAAACCTTAAGGGGGGGACGGCGGGAACTGGGCCATTCACGCTTGGGGTTCACCGGAACCAGGTCGATCAGCGCCTCGAGAGCCAGTTGCGGATCGCCGAGCATGCTGTCGCCTACGAATGCCGTTCCTGCTTCGTTCGGATCCGAGGTGATCTGGAGCAACTCGGTTCCGTCTGGAAGATACGATCCGGCCACGTAGGGGTAGTAACGGAAGACCTGCGCTCCGACGACTATCGCCAGGTCGAATCCGCGCAGGCGCTCGCATGCCGGGCCGATCGCTGGCGGAAGGGCTCCTTGGAACTGCGGGTGGGTAACCGGGAACGAGATGCTTTCAGTATATGGTGAGAACAATACGGGCGCCTGAAGTTTCTCGGCGAACCTCACGCCGATGTCCCACCCGCCCGCCTTTTCGAGGCCTGGCCCGTAGATCAGTACCGGATTGCGGGCACCGCTGATCTTGCCGGCGAATCTCTTTACTCGCTCGGGATCCGGGGCGACTCGGGTGCTGACGGTCCTCACGGCGGCGCTGCCCAGCGCAGGCTTGTCCCAGTCGTCCAGCGGAACCGAGAGAAATACGGGGCCGGCCGGAGGCTGAAGCGCTACTGCGTAGGCTCTCATGATGGCGGCCGGCACGTCCTCGGCTCGCACGGGCTGATAGGACCACTTTACCCAGGGTTCAGGGAGGACGGTTTCTTTCACGTTGGTCAGGTAGACGTCGCCCACCAGCATTTCCCGGGTCTGGTTACCACACAGGATGATGAGCGGGGTCTTGTTCATGTAAGCATTGCTGATGTTGCCCATACCATTGCCGGTACCGGCAAAGGTATGCAGATTCACCAAGGCCGGCTTTCCCGTTGCCTGGGCATATCCATCAGCCATCGCGACAGCCGAAGCTTCTTGCAAGGCCAGTACATATTGAAAATCTGACGGAAAATTCTTGAGGAAGGGCAACTCGGTCGAGCCAAGGTTCCCGAATATCGTAGTCAAGCCAAGTCGCCTCAGGAGTTCGTATGTGGCTTCCTGGACGCTGCGGGGGGCGGCAGTGCTCGGAGTGTTCATCGTTTCCTTCTCTCGGGCTTTCCGGGATGGGGCTGAATGTGCTCCGGGAGCGGGCCGGGATTGGGTGCCCGCCTCCGACGAGCTGTTCGGTGCACGGCCAGCATGCAAGGGCGGAATCGGCGGTGACTTGGCGCCGGCTTGGCGCCGACTTGGCGGCCGGTGCGGATTACCCCTGCCCTGAGCAGGGTCCGGTGCTAGTGCCAGGCGGCCGCTTGGGGGAGGGAGTGGCAGCGGCGCTGCACAGCACCAGCGTGGCTGGCCTGCGGCGTTGCAGGCGGCCTGGGCCGGCCAGGGAGGTGGCCGACGTGCTGCGGGCGCGGGCGCCGCCTGGCCGTGGGGCGCCCGCCGGCCGCTGCCCCGGCAGATGCCGGGGTGACAGGGCTGGCCAAGCTCGCGATCATGCCCGCCAGCCCGGGGGCGCAGACATAAGCCCGTCGGCTGCCTCGGTTCGGCCAGCTCGTGCGGGCGCCCCGGGGACCTGCTTACCGGAGCCTGGCTTGCAGGGCGCGCAGCTGCGGGTCGTACAGGTGCTCGCCCAGCCGGTCCGCCTCCTGGGTGGCCAGGCGCAGCGTGTCGCCGGCTTCGGCAGGACGGCCGGCCAGCAGCTGGGCCTCGGCCAGCAACCCGAGCGCGAACGGGCGGTACCCTGAGGTTCCCGTCGCGTCCATCTCGGCCAGTGCGGCCCGGATCCGCTGCTCGCCGCGGCGCGGATCGCCGCTGCGGGCCTCGGCCCACCCCCGGAAAAACTGCGGGGCGATCCCCCATTGCCGGAATCCGTGCTTGCCGATGAGTGCCGCTTGCTCTGTCGCGGAATCCAGGACCCGGGTGACCTCTTCGGCAACGGTGGCGGCCCAGGCGTCGACGAACAGGGCGAAGACCAGGCTGAGCGGGTCACCGAGTCCGCCGGGCGGAGCCGACGGCCTGCCCGGTGAGCCGCAGGGCGGCATCGGCATGGCCCTGGTAGGCCCGGGCCACCCCCAGGGCGCCCTGGCACAAGAGGGTCAGCTCCACGGGGGCATCGCCTGGCACGCCCGGGGCGATGTCCCGGCTCGCCGCCAGGGCGTGCTCCAGATGGTGCTGCGCGTCCTGCAAATCGCCCCGGTACACGGCCACGGTCCCCACCTGCCAGTGGCCGGCCGACAGGAGGGCCGGGTCGTTCCGCTCGCTGCCCAGTGCCACCAGTTCGGCGCCGAGCTCCTGCGCCGGCCCGAGTTCGGAGCGGAGCAGGCGGGACATGAACAGCGCCCACCGGCCCTCGGCCGGCTCGCCCCGCCTGCCCGCCCGCACCGCCAGCGACCGGGCCCGCGCCAGGGCCCGGGCAGCATCGGGGTCGGCGAACCCCCGCAGCACCAGCCGCACCGTGCCCAGCCGGGCGGCGATGCGGATCTCCTGGTCGGTGGCCTGCGGGCTGGCGGGCAGCTGGCCGGCCAGCTCCAGCGCCCGTTCGAACTGCTCATCGGCGGCCTCGTAGGCCAGCTGGGCGGCGGCCTGCTCGCCGGCCCGCAGCAGGTGCGGCAGGGCCCGGCGCGGCGCCGATCACCGGGGCGGCCTGCCAGCAGTGATAGGCCATCTCGGCCGCCGGCTCCGGCTCGGCCCCCCGCACCGCCACCAGGGCGTCGGCGACCCGGGCGTGCAGCCGGGCGCGGCGGGCGCGGCTGATGTCCGCATAGATCGTCTCCCGCACCAGCGCGTGCGCGAACCGGTACCGGCCTGCCGCCCGGTCGTCCTCGATGACCAGCCCGGCCAGCACGGCCGCCTCGGCGGCATCCAGCGCTGCCTCGTCCTCCAGCCCGGTCACCGCCTCGACCAGATCCAGGTCGAACCCGCGGCCGGCCACGGCGGCGACCATCAAGAAGGTGCTGGTCTGGGCGGGCAGCCGGGCCAGCCGCGCGCGCAGCACGTCCCGCACCCCCACCGGAATATCCCGCCGCGCCGCCGCCGCCGCGTCCGGCCGCGGCCAGCCTGCGTTCGCTTTGCAGCAGCCGCAGCAGTTCGGTGATGAAGAACGGGTTCCCGCCGCACCGGTCGGCCACCGCCTCCACCAGCGGCTCGGCCGGCCTGGTGCCGATGGTGTGGCCGATCAGCGCGGCCACGCCGGCCCGGTCCAGGCCGCCCAGCGGAATCCGCTCCACCACCGGCTCGCGAGCCAGCGCGCCGAGCGTCTCGGCCAGCGGCTGGCCGGCCACTACCTCCACGTCCCGGTAGGTGCCCACCACCACCAGGCGGGTGTCTTTGAGCTCAGCGGCCAGGAACGCCAGCAGCGACAACGACGGCACGTCCGCCCAGTGCAGGTCATCGACGACGACCAGCAGCGGCCGGGCCTCTGCGAGCCGGCGCAGCAACCCGGCGACCGCCTGGTTCAGCTGGAACCGGGCCGCCCCCAAGTCCGCAACCGGCCGCGGCCCGGTCGTGGGGGCGTCCCGGCCAGCTCGGGCAGCAGCTGGCCGAGTCGGGCGGCCGATGGCCCCAGCATGGCGGCGAGCTGCCCGGGAGCGAGCTCGGCGGACAGCTGGCGCACCACCTGCGCCCAGGGCCACAACGCCGGCGCGCCGTCCCCCTCGTGGCAGCGCCCCCAGGCCACGCCCATGCCCGCCGCGGCGGCGCGCCGCGCGGCCTCCTCGGCCAGCCGGGTCTTGCCGATCCCCGGCTCCCCGGCCACCAGCACCACCCGGCCGCGCCCGCCCCGCGCGCCGGCCAGGACCCCATCCAGCGCCGCGAGCTGATCATCCCGCCCGACCAGCTCATCGGCGGCGGCCTGGGCGGGTTGCGTGACCGAGGCCGTCGGCACGGGGCCAGCCGCACCGGTCTCGCCGGGTGGCGGGCCGGGCTCGGCCGGTGGCGGCGTCCAGTCCAGCCCGGGGTCCTGGCGCAAGATGCCGGTCTCCAGCTGCCGCAGCCACCGGCCCGGGTCGATGCCCAGCTCATCGGCCAGCGCGCGGCGCGCGGCGGCGAAACGCCTGCAGCGCCTCGGCCTGCCGGCCCGACCGGTACAAGGCCAGCATCCACAGCCCGTGCCAACCGCTCCCGGAACGGGTAGCGGCCGGCCAGCTCCTCCAGCTCGGCGACCGCGGCGGCGTGGCCGCCCAGGTCCAGGTCGGCGGCCACGCGGTCTTCCAGCGCGGCCACCCGCAGTTCCTCCAGGCGGTTCCGCTCGGCCTGGGCGAACCCCTCATCGGCTACCTCGGCCAGCGCCGGTCCCCGCCACAGCGCCAGCCCCTCGCGCAGCACCCGGGCCGCCGCCGCTGGCCGGTGCGCCTGCAGCAACTGGTGACCCTCTTCCGCCAGCGCGGCAAACCGGGCCGCATCCAGGTCCCCGGCGCCGACCACCAGCCGGTACCCGGGGGGCTGGCTGACCAGCACCCGCGACGGGGCCCGGGCCGGGCGGCCCGGCTCCAGCGCGCGCCGCAGATTCGACACATACGTCTGCAGCGAGGCGGCCGCCTGCGGCGGCGGCTCCTCGCCCCACAGCTCCTCGACCAGCCGGTCCACCGACACCACATGGTTGGCGTGGACCAGCAGGACCGCGAGCAACACACGCTGCTTGGGGCGTCCCAGCTCGACCCGGCGCTCCCCGTCCTGGGCCTCGAGCGGTCCCAGCAGCCTGAACTGCACCATCCCGGCCGCCTCATCGGGCTGCAAGCCTGCTGTCGATCCAGCTTACGCCAGCATGGTCTCAACGATGCCCGGACGGCTACAGATCACCGGCGAGTACGGTTCGACCAGAGCGCGTGGTCACGCGTCGCGCAGACGCCGGCCCATGAGCGTCCTCACAACTCCAGTTCCCACCAGCTGCCCTCGTCGTCCGCAGGCGCGCCGGTCCGGGGCGCGCTAACTCGGGTGGGGGCGCGGCCGGCACCCGCCGGGACGAAGCCGGCGCTGCGCAGCAGCGCCGACCGTGGGACCGGCCCCGTCGGCCGGCCGGGCGACCAGGCGGGCCGCGCCCAGCGCCCGCACGCTGTCCGCCACCTCGCAGACCAGCCGCCGCTCCAGCCCCTGGTGCCCCGCACCGGCCGCCACCGCTATGCCTCGCAACTGCACCTCCCCGCCGTCCCCCAGCGGCCCGGTGGCCGCCGCCCCGGCCAGAGCCTCCCCGGCGGGCGCCGTCAGATCCCACAACCCGAACAGGTCAGTGCCCGCGACACCACGCTCAGCCAGCGGGATGCCCCGCCCGGCCAGCAGCCTGCCAACCGCCCGCTGTTCCAGCAGCGACCGGCACCTACGGAACACCATCCCTGCTGCCTCGGGTGACAGGCCTTGGGTCATTGCCGGCTCCCACTGTCGGATCTTTCCCGCATCCTGCCCCGGCGACTTGGCGCCGGCTTGGCAGCGCGGCACCGCACTCACGCCAAGCCGACGCCGAGCGGCCGCCAAGTCCCCCATGCAAGCTGGCAGTGTCCCAGCTCCGAAGGGCGCCGGATAAACGGCCAGGTCATCCGCGTCAACGACGGAATCATCTGAACCAGACAGGAGAAGGACTCATGACCCAGCAGCAGCGCGAGGCGGTCGCGGGCATTGCCCGGAACAGCAAACTCCTAGGGAGGGCGCATATGAACAGCAAATCCGCCGTTCCGGCCGGACGTAGCGGCGCATCAAGGCGCGCCTTCCCCGTCCGGGCGACAGACCTGCTGAAGGTCCGGGCGGTCTGGATCTTGCCGCTGATCCTAGGGTCGGCGGTGGTGGTGCTGATCACGGCGTTCTACATCGGGTCGGTGGTCGACCCCCTGGCTCACCTGCAGGGCCTGCCCGTGGCGGTGGTGAACCAGGACCGCGGGGCGGTGGTCGGCACGCGGCAGGTCAACATCGGCCAGCAGGTGCAGCGCGGCCTGTCCGGCAGCACCGCAGTCTCCGGCAGGCTGGCGCTGACCGACACCACCCTCCGCTCCGCGCAGCAGGCGATGGACCGCGGCGCCTCCTACGCCACGGTGGTGATCCCGCCCGGCTTCACCGCCTCGCTGCTCACCCGGGCCGGGGTGAGCGCGAGTCGGGCTGGGGTCCGGACGGCCGACGATCGTCATCTGGACCAACCAGCGGGCGGGCACGATCGGAGCCAGCCTGGCCTCCGGCGTGCTGCAGCGCGGCCTTCAGGCGGCATCCCGCCAGGTCGGGCGGCAGCTCGCGGCCCTGGTGCCCGCCGCCCGGGCGTCCAGCCCGCTGACCGCAGATTTCCTGGCCGACCCGGTCACCGTCACGACGGCCGGCTACCGGCCGCTGCCCCCTCATTCGGCGCTGGGGCTGAGCGCCTTCTACATCGCCTTGCTGATCTTGATGTGCGGGTTCTTGGCCGGGACCATCATCAACCCCTCGGTGGACGCCGCGACCGGATATGCCACCAGCGAGATCGGGCCCCGATGGCGGCAGCGCCAGCCGCTGCCGATCAACCGGTGGAACACGCTGGTCATCAAGTGGGTCATGGCCGCCGTCCTCACCGGCCTGATGACCGGGTTGTTGCTGGTGGTGGCGGCCGGCATCGTGCGGATGGACGCCCCCCACCCCGGGCTGCTGTGGCTGCTGGCCTGGCTGTGCGCGGCCAGCGTGGCCGCGGGGACCATCGTGTTGTGCGCGGTCCTGGGCGCCTCCCTCGGCCAGCTCCTGGCCCTGCTGCTGTTCGTCTACGCGGGACTGGCGGCCGCAGGCGGCACCGTGCCCCTGCAGGCACTGCCCGGCGTCCTGCGGTGGCTGGCCGGGATCGAACCGCTGCGGCAGATCCTCGCCGGCACCCAGGCGATCTTGTACTTCGACGCCCAGGCCGACGCCGGGCTGGCGCGCGCGGTCACGGCCGCCACGCTGGGGCTGGTCACCTGGCTCATCCTCGGCGCGGTCCTGGTGAGATGGTATGACCGCAAGGGACTCAACCGCATGGATCCCGAACTCCTGGGGTACGTGGCCGGCTCGGTGCAGCAGTACACGTCGCAGAACGCCCACGCCCGGCAACAGGACTCCGGGAACGCAGGCAGGGCGGCCTGGTCACCGCGGCGGCGGTGCTAGCGCCGGGGCAGAAGCTGCAGGTTGTCAAGTTCGTTGCCTACGCCTGGTCCGGTGCCCGGTCGCTGACCGGCTCAGGGACCAGGTGTGGGCGGCGCTGGCCGCGGCCCGGCAGGAGGCCAACGCAAGCAAATATTCGGCAGCAATTGTTCGAGCCCATAACGATATACCCGCCTGTCACACTAAGCGACCGCGGGAGCGCTATCGCCTCCAGAACGTAAGAATTCAACGTGCCGGGGGATATCCGCCGTCAGCCGATCCAGACCAGGTCGTATACGCGGACCAGTCCCGCAGACTCATCGACCGTGAACTGGATGAATCCGGCGTCACCGAGCTCAGCCATTCGCTCCCGCGGATCCTCGTCCCGCACGGCCAGGCTGATCAGCCTGTCGTACGGGTTCTCGCAGATGCGCGCCATGGTCCGCGCCAGAATATCGAAGGCATCGTGCGGCAACCCGCCCATCTGCCGCAGCGCGTCTCCTTCGAGCCAGGGCCGGTAGTTCACCTGCCCGTACGGAAGTGCCGCATCGCGTCGTCGAGCAGCATTCCCTCGCCGGTACCGGCCAGCGCCCGGTCTCGCGCCTCGTAAAAGCCCGGCCGGTTCGCGCTGATAGCCCTCCCGGCCCACAGCCGCAGGAACCGCTGCAGATGCTTCCAGCCAGCGGGATCGCGCGCGCCATCCACCGCCCGCCGGTACTGTGCCAAGAAGGTCTCACGCTCACGATCCGGCAAGACGCGGAGGATGCGCTCAGGGTCGAGCGGGTTCTCCTGCTCCTGGTCGGCGGGTAGCGCGCTCACATCTGTATGCTAGCCGGGCGCCGTGCCTGACATCCGCATCGCCGCGCCAAGCCGCCTGGGACCGGTGAGCGGGTTCGAACGGCCGACCTGCCGTTTATGAAAGGTACGGGCCCCACGCAGCGAGGGTTCTACCTGCACAGGTGACGTGAATCATTGCACTGGCCGCACCACGCCGGGATCATCTGGCTCGCCGGTCCAACGGCGGACTCGCCGCGCTTATTAGGGAGGCTGTCGGTCCTTGTCAGTTAGACATCTAGAATTTTCATACGGATATAGTTACGTGGGGCGGGTGGGGCTCGAACTCACGACCGGCGGATTATGAGAACTACGGCCCGGCGCTCCCGACGCTCTACCTGCACGGATACCACGGAGCCGTGCCACCGATGGCCCTCATTGCACTGTATGCACGGATGGCTCGGTCCACGAACCGGTCCACGGCCACCGCAGCGAGCGCCTGACGTCAACTACGGAGCGTCACCACACACCGCGCGAGATCCGCCGATATGTACGTTGATCTTGGTCGGTCGGCTGGCTGTCCACTGAGAACAGAACTGGGCATTATGGAGCTGCCAGGGCGTGGTGACCGCCACGGTGACGTCTTCCGTCACGCTGATGCTGTGCCGGCGAGTTGATCAGTGGGCAGCCGCGGTGATCACCGCGGTGTCAGGAGGGCAACCCGGGCGCCCGCGGCCCATGCGAGGTGGAGGTCGCCTGGGCGGGGATCGCCGCGCCGGTCAAGGCCGATCTTGTTGAACCTGGCGAACTGGTGGTTGTCACGGGCCATCGATGCGAAGTGCCCGACGACGCCGGTCTGGTCGGTCACGACCTGGACGTCGGCGAATCGCCGCTTGCCGGCGAGGCGGATGTGCTCCGGTTCACTGGTGCGCAGGTTGCGTGCCCAAGCGACTGCGTGCCGGCCAGCAGGGTTCCGTTGCGGCGGGTGTAGGCGACCGGGACGGCGTAGCGCCGCCCGGATTTGCGGCCCACCAGGTACACGGTGATCAGGCGCCTGCCTACGAGTCGGCACAGCAACGGCGTGCGCAGCAGGCCCGCGGATCACCCGGTTCACCAGCCCTTGCAGCGGCAGGGTTTGGCCCTGACGGCTGAGGTGGGCTGGCCGTCGGGCGCCGGGTTCGGCTTGCTCATCGCGGCTCCTTCCCGGGTAGCCGCCGGGCTCGGTCGTGATCGGGGGTGGCAGAGCCTGACCCAGCCGGCTACCCGGCTGCGGGAGCCTGATGCGCCTGGCGATTGACCGCTGGTCAGCGTGGCGGGGTCTTGGCCCGGGCAGGTAGCCGTTGGCGACCAGGCCGGTCACAGTGCGCACAATCTTGCGGATCGGCCAGCCAGTGCGGTCCTCAACGAGCAAGCTCTCGGCGAGTGCGGCGAACACGACGTTGCCCGGCTTCATGCTCCCGGGCCGGCACCAAGTACGGGAACACCGTGTCGCCGCCGGGGGCTCGGCCGGACCCCGCGCGCCGGTGGCCGCACCCGGGCCGTCTCACAACAGTCCGGCCTTGGGGGGGAGATGATCGGCAGCGGGCTTGGCCCCAGAGCCGCCACCGCGCAGGACCGGTCAGCGCTGGAGGATGTAGTGCAGGTGCAGCACGCGGTCGCCCTGGACCACCTGGTCGGGATCGTCGAGGAGGA
The DNA here is from genome assembly GCA_963742795.1 of uncultured Actinomycetes bacterium. GTDB lineage: Bacteria > Actinomycetota > Actinomycetes > Streptosporangiales > Streptosporangiaceae > Palsa-504. Next base: position 69,807 of record CAVUNL010000026.1, on the reverse strand, counting down.
CGGTGCCGGCGTGGCTGCCGAAAAAGCGCACCCCTTCACCCAGAACCACCGGGGCGACATCCATCGCGATCTCGTCGACCAGTCCTGCCGAGAACGCCTGCCCGCCGAGGTCGCCGGCGGTCACGCAGACCAGACCGTCGCCGGCGAGTTTCTTGGCGAGCGCGATGCCGGCCTCGACCGACCCGGCGGTGTGGAAGGGTGCGTCCGGGTGGTCGGCGAGCCACGCCTGCGGCAATGGCCGGTGGGTGACAACGACCAGCTCGTCTCCGGCGGCCGGGTCGCCGTCCCAGCCGTTTGTGGTGTCGAACAGGTGACGGCCGATCACCGTCACCTTGATGGCGTCCCAGAAGAGCTGGACGTAATCCGCGGACGCCTGCGAGACATGGAACGTCCAGCCGCTCGCCCTGGCAGACACCGTGGTATTTCCGTTGCCGTACCAGTCGAACAGCGGCCCGACCGTGTCATCGGGATAGGCGATGTAGCCGTCCACCGACACGACCGCCTGCATGACAACCCTGGCCATCTGCGCTCCTCAGCCGAACGTCGCAACGATTACATGCACCGGTCTGGCGAGGAACGCCTCGCGGCCCTCGCGCTGCGGGTACGGGCCTGCCGCGGCCGGTCATGAGGTGCGCAACGACGACCCCGTCTCGAGCAGGGTCTTGAGGCTGGCCAGGACCGCGGGCCACCCCTCGGAGATGGCCGGCAGCACCGCGCTGCCCGGCGCGAAGCCGCCGTGGGTGACCGTGAGCTTGACGACACCGTGGCCGACGTCCTCGATGTCGAAGGCGACCTTGGAGCGGGGTTCGGCGCGCCAGGCCGCGGCGGTCGCCTCGTCCATGCCGACCGCCGCGGCCCACTCAGGGGTGATCGTGTGCCAGGTATAGGCCAGCCGGCGGGGCGGATCGGACTCCAGGATCACCTGGCCGGGGCCGGACACGACCAATCCGACCTCGTCGTGGGCCATCTCGTAGGCCGAGCCCTTCGCCCAGTCCGAATGGAACGTCTTCGGACCAGCCCTCTGGTGCCGCCAGTAGCGCCTCATCAACTCAGGGTCGGTCAGGCCCTGCCACACACGCCCGGGAGTCTCCTGGATGTAGGTCGTGTAGACGAAGGCGGTCTGCTCACCCTCGGGGACCATGGCGGTGACCTCCGCTGCGGTAGGCGGGATTCGGTGTTGCCCTACCCGCGTCCGGGTGCACCCACGCACGGGAGGGTAGCGAACGACGCTCGTCCTCGAAGAATCCCTCGCCGGCCAGACCGGTACGAAATCGGCGATCCAGGACGGCGCCGGGAATCGTTTGGATCACCTTCCGTAACCGGCGCTGCTTGCGCACACCACGCGCCGCACCGCCTATGCTCGGCAATCTGGTTGCCAAGATGACCGCCCGACGCCACGCCGAACAGGGTGATCTGTATGCAGTTACGTAGCCGCAAGTCGGTGTCATCATGTCCGTGCGCGTTGCCTTCGCTCACGGCGCTGTCGTCTGGGTAATGATTGCGGTGCCGCTGCTGCTGCTGGCCTAGCTGCCCTCTTGGCCGCGCCGGCCGTTGAAAAGGGCTACATGGTGGTGAGTAACCGCCCTCCTTGACCTTCCGCCGGCAGTTAGGCTTGCGGCACTTCCGGTCCTCGTCAGCTAGGGTTGGCTTGCTGGCTGTACTTCGCGAGTAGCTGCGAGGCCAGCATCGTGACGTCGGCGTCGGCGCAGCCGCCCTGCGCGAGGTCGGTCAGCAGCTCGCGGACGTCATCGGGCAGCCAGGCATCGGGAAACGCGGCTTCCAGTACGCGCCGGACGATGGCCCGGTTCTGCGCGGTGTCTGGTTCGTCGGCCTCGCGTAGCTTCCCGGCCGCGATGTCGGCGTCGATGAAATCGCGGGGGTCAACCTGGTATTCCGGTTTGACCTCGGTCCACAGTGCTTTGGATGCGCGGGTCACCATGTCTTCGGTTACGCGAGATGCGCTCTGCTCAGCCACGCCGTCTAGCCTTCCCCTCGCTGGGCTGCCGCTGCAACTGGGCGAGCCGGCGCCTCGTGCTGTGGGTACGGCATTGTCCCGGGGATAGGCCGCTGGCTGGGCCGCCGGTACGGTGGTGGCCATGGTCAGCGACCACCGGAGCCGGATTGGCATGCCCACGGCGGCGCTGGGGGCCGGGGGACCGGTGGTCTCCCGGATCGGGCTGGGGCTGGCCGCTCTGGGCCGCCCGGCGTACATCACCAGCGGCCGTGAGCAGGACCTGCCCGACCGCAGCGTGGCCAGCCTGCGGACCCGGACGTTCTCGATGCTGGACGGCGCGTACGCGGCGGGGGTCAGGTATGTGGACGCGGCCCGTTCCTACGGCCGGGCGGAGGAATTCCTGGCCGGCTGGCTGGCCGAACGCGGCCATGCGGACGTGATCGTCGGTTCGAAGTGGGGCTACCGCTATACCGGTGGCTGGCGGCTCGACGCTCCTCAGCAGGAGGTCAAGGAACATTCGCTGGCCATGTTCACGACCCAGCTGGCGCAAAGCCGGGCCCTGCTCGGTGACCGGCTCACCCTGTATCAGGTGCATTCGCTGACCGTTGATTCCGGATTGTTTACCGACGCTGCGCTGCTGGCCGCGCTGTCCCGGCTGCGCGCCGAGGGTGTGATCATCGGGTTTAGCGCGACCGGCCCGCATCAGGCGGAAACGATCCGCCGGGCGCTATCCCTGACCGTTGACGGGCAGCAGCTGTTCATGGCGACGGAGGTGACATGGAACCTCCTGGAGCCATCCGTGGGCCCCGCCGCCGCCGAAGCCGCCGCGGCCGGGTGGGCGGTCCTGGTCAAGGAGGCGGTCGCCAACGGGCGGCTGACCCCGGCGGGCGGGCCGCCGGCGCCGTTGACCGCGCTGGCCGCGGCGCGCGGTGTCACCGAAGACGCGATCGCGCTGGCCGCCGCGCTGGCCCAGCCGTGGGCATCGGTCGTGCTGTCCGGCGCCGTCACCCGTACGCAGCTGGATGAGAACCTGGCCGGGCGCACTGTCGGCGAGCTTCCGGCGCTCAGCCTCGCCGAAGCCCCCGACGCCTACTGGGCGGAGCGGGCGGCCAGGCCATGGCACTGAGCTGTCCCCCAGCCCGCCGCACGGCGTCGCGACCTTCGACCGCGCGGGATGGGCGGCACTGGGGGCTCCCCCAGCCCTGTTCCGAGACCGTCGGCATACGCCGCGGAATTCTGGCAGTTACGGACGGAAGCTGACAGGAAGCCGTCACGGAGAGCAACCTGAACCCTCGGCACGCCCGTGCAAAATATCCCTGCCGATCTGCGCCGCAGCTGCGGTGTGACCTGAGTCCGGTCGGCCGACGCCGAACGGGGATTTATGTATGCAGAGCGCGGATGTCTGCCCGATCATGTGATGCCTTACGAATGCGACCAGTAAGCCCGACAGGAAGCGGCGGGCCACCGCGGTGCTGTTATCCGCGGCCATGTCTCTTTCCACGCTTCGACCGCGCCGTCGTCGCGCTCGTTGGCGCGGCGCGCGCCGATCTGGTAGGTCCAGCCGCGGCAGCGCAGGAGGTACCAGATCCCCGGGATGGTGTAGGCCACCTTGAACGTGGCGGCGATCAGGTCCTGGATGCGGGCCAGCGTCGGCCGCTGGCCGGTCCATCCGGGGGCCAGCGGCCAGCGCGGCCGGCTGCTGATCTTGCCGGCACCGGGCCGCCTGCCCGCGGGAAGCCGACCCGGCCGGGCCTGCTGCCTGCCAGGCCTGGCGCCCCCGCCGGACCGGCCGCTCGCTGACCCGCAGCCCGGCGGCGATTACCGCGGACGGCACCCGCTGTTCGGAATTGCTGGCCGCGTCCAGCCGGACCTGCTCCCGGCGTCTTCGGCCCCTCGGCGGTCGGCCCGCCGCCTGGCGCCTACCGCATGTACCTTGCGGACCGCCGGAGACAGCCTGTCAGGCCTGCCTTGATCTGGCCGCTGTTCAGGCTGCTGACGTGCCGCTGGCTACTTGTTGTCCTGAGACGGGCCGCCCGCCGGGCGCGCTGTGTCTGGCAGCGGCTGAGGATCCGGCAGGCGGAGCGGCTGGGACTGGTCCGCGTGTCAGCGGAGCGCGCCGGTGATGTGCAGCCCGAGGGTGGCGGCGGCGAGCTGGGCCGGGATGAGGGCTGATCCGATGGCGGTGAACTGCCAGGCGCTGAGCGTCGTGCCGGCGTGGCGGGCGATTCGCCGGCAGATCAAGGTGGCGACCGAGCCGGTGATGAGCAGGTCCGGGCCGATGGCGGTGGCGAGGATGGCTGCCCACAGCCCGGCCGGTCCGGCTGGGTGCAGGGCGGCGGCGGCGGGGAGGTTGTTCAGGCCGGCGCCCAGCGCCGCGCCGTCGGCGAGCTGGCCGGCGAAGCTGGCGTGCAGGGCGATGCCGTGGGCCAGCAGCGCGCGGATCGCGGAGGCGGCCGGCACGGCGGACGATTTCTGATTCCGGGTAGCGGGCAGGGCCCGGACCATGGCCGTTCGCTCGGAACTGACCGCTCAGGCCTGGGCCCCGCCCATCCGATTCGGTGAAGTGTTATTTGTTGCGGGGCGGCGCAGCCGATCAGCTTGGCCCCCGCCCCATCGGATCAGTCCGCGGCGATTCCTTGGATATCCGCGCCCAACCCGGGGACGCTGCCGATCGGGCTGAGGGACCCGTCGGCGTTGATCTGGAACTCGAAGACTGTGCCGCCGCCGGCGCCCGCTTCTGCGTAGAGGTACTTCCCGTTCGCTGAGGCGGTCAGGTCGATGGATCCGGCGCCGGTCGTGGCCGCAACCGGCGCGACCAGTGAAGGTGTCCCGTCGGCGGCCACCGTGTATTCGCTCAGGTCGGCGCTGCCCGGAACCGCCGGCCACCAGCAGCGCTAATTGCGCCGGGCGTCCGCCGCCTGCTCGATGACGATGCGTGTGAGTTCGTAGCGGGAGGCGATGCTGAGCTTGCGGAAGGCCTGGCGGAGGTGGTGGGCGACGGTGTGGGTGCTGATGTACATGCGGGCGGCGACCTGGTTGTTGTTCAGTCCCTCAGCGACCAGGCCGGCCACGGCTTGCTCGGTGCCGGTCAGGCTGTCCCACCCGGTGACGGGCCGGGCCGGAGCCGGGCTCCAGTGGCGGCGGCGGATGCCCAGCTGGCGGAGCCGCCGCCGGATGCGGGCCTGGTCACGGTCGGCACCGGCCTGGCGGTATTCGCCAAGTGCGTCGTTGAGGTGACCGATGGCCTGATCCCGCTCGCCTTGGCTAGCGTGCAGGACGCCGAGGTCTTCGGCGGCGGAGGCCCGGGCCCAGGGATCGGAGTGCTGCGTGGCGGCTTGGGCCAGGTGGTCCGGGTCGCGGCCGGCGAGGCCCTGGCTGTGAGCCGCGGCGGCGGCCAGGGCCGGGAAGTGCGGGTAGGCGTCGGCCAGGGCCTGGGCGGCGCGGGCGGCGCAGGCGGCGAGCCCGCCGTCGCCCGCAGCCAGGGCGGTGCGAGCCAGCCAGGAGGCCAGGGCGGGGTCGCCGACCAGGAGCCCGGGCCGGGCCTTCAAGTCGGCGCATAGCTGTCGGAGATGGCCGAGGGCGGCGGTCGGGCCGTCGCGCGCCTCGGTGATCTGCGCCTCGGCCATGGTGGTTTCGGCGCGCGCGTAGAGGTCCGCGAACTGCGGGCCTGCGGCGGGGCGGGCGGTGAGGTGCTGGTCCGCAGCTGCGAGGTCGCCGCGGCGCAGTTCGATCACGGCCAGCACGGTGTGCGCGGTCGCGGCGTACCCGTGTGCGCCGAGGGCCCGGGCGGTGGCCAGCGCCGCCCGGGCCGCGGCGGCGGCGTCGGCCAGCCGGCCGCCTGCCAGGTGGATGCGGGCACGCAGCAGGGACAGCGCCGCCTGCGCCGGGATACTCTCCAGCGCCGGGTTGTCGGCGGCGCGGAGGATGTCCTCGGCCTCGCCGAGCTGGCGCAGGTCGACCAGGGCGGCGGCGAGCGCGAGCAGCGGCTGGACATGGCGGGCATCGGCAGAGATCCCGGTGCCGTGCCGCGCCGCCTCGCGCAGCAGGTCGAGCGCGTCGCTGATCTGGCCGCCGTCCCAGGCGAGGACCGCGCGGGTGAGGCGGGCCGCCGCGGCGGCGTGACCGTCGTGCCGGCCGGGGGCGGCCAGGACGGTGTCGGCGGCCGGGCCGGCCAGGTCGTCGCGCAGCCCGGCCAGGGCCTGCAGGTGCGCGGTCAGCGCCTGGTCCCGCACGCCGCCGGGCAGCTGCGGCCGGGCCAGGACCAGCTGGGCCTGCCCGGCCGCCTGCCTGGCCTGGCCGCGGGCGCACAGGACCGAGGACAGGGCGCACCGCAGCCGGTCCTCGGCCGCCGGCGGCAGCGGCTTGGCCAGCATGTCATCGGCGATCCGGGCGGCCTGGTCAAGCCGGCCGGCCGCGGTCATGGCCTCTGCGGCGGCCACCGCTCGGGACAGCGCGGCCGGGTCGGCCGGAGGGGTCAGCTCCAGCGCGCGCAGCGCCAGGTCGGCCGCGGTCTGCGGCGCTGAGGCCAGCGTCTGCGCCGCGGCCTGGTCCAGCCCGGCCAGCGACGCGGAGTCGCCCGGATGAGCGGCCTTGAGCAGGTGGCCGGCGGCCTTGGCCGGTGATTCGCCCCGGGCGAGCAGGATCTCGCCGTACTGGCGGTGCAGTGCCTTGCTGGCCCGCCGCGGGATCATCTCGCCGACCGCGCGGCGCAGCAGCGGGTGGCGGAAGGCGAACGCGTCGTCGGCGGCGGTCATGATCGCGGCGTCCATCGCCTCCTCCACCGCGGGCAGCAGGGTAGCCGGAGTCTGGCCGAGCATCTCGGCCGCGTCTTCCAGCCGGAACGCCCGGTCCAGCACCGCCGCGGTTACCAGCAGGTGCCGGGCCCGCTGGCTGAGGCCCTCGAGCCGCCGCTGCGCGAGGCGGTGAATCCGCCGCGGCAGCCGGGCCGAGGCCAGCACGGCGCGTCCGTGGGTGACCTGGACGGCGTGATCGTCGCGCAGGCCGCCGATCAGCTCGGCCAGCAGCGCCGGGTTCCCGGCGGCGCCGGCGGCCAGGTCGGCCAGGCCCTGGTCCGGCGGCGCGCCGAACGCGGCGGTGAGCATGGCCGCCACCGCGTCGTGATCCAGCTGGGCCAGCGTGACCCGGGCGGCACCGTCCTGCTCCAGCAGGCCGAACAGGTAGTCCACGTCGCGGTGGGGTGTGCTGGACCGGGCCAGCAGCCACGCGACCGGGTGCCGTCGCAGGTCTTTCGGCAGCGCCCGCAGCGCGGCCAGCGTGGCCGGGCTGGCCCAGTGCAGGTCATCCAGGCAGACCAGGACCGGGGCCGCCGCGGCCCGCTGTTCGAGGTGCGCCCGTATCTGGGTGATCCACCACGCAGCCGCACCCGGAAGATCACGATCGGGATAGTCAGTGGCTGGCCCGGCGAACGGCCCGCGCAGGGCCGCGCGCAGCGCGAAGAACGGGATCACCTGGCCCAGCTGGTCCGCTGCCCCCGCAGCCAGCGAAAACCCATGCTCAGCGGCCTCGTCAGTGGCGGCGCGGAGCAGCAGGGACTTGCCGATGCCCGGCTCCCCCTCCACCAGCACCACACCACCCGCCCCCCGCTCAGCACGCCGCAGCAGGTCCCGGACGATCTTCTGTTCCGCCGTACGTCCGCGCACCAGCTCCCCGCCAGCCAGACGCTCCCGCGACTTCAGCCTCCCGCCCGCTCCCGGGGAGGAGTCAGTGATCATCGCGGTCATGTCACGGCCCCACTCACAGCGCGAGACGCCTGCTCAGCGGGCAGCCGCGGACGGATGACCAGCCACCCGCCGGCATCCGCGCCCGCGGCGGGCCCTTGCTCTAGCGCCGGCTCCGCGAACGCCTCACGGGCCACGGCGCGCGCCCAGCGCATCCGGATCACCGCCGTCTCAGGATGATCGCCGAACTCCTGCGCCACCCGTCCGGCACACCCCGAGCAGCCGAACGCCCGGATCGCCGCCGCGACCGCCTGCCGGACCTGACCCGCGCTGGGCTCATCGCGGCGCTGCAGCCCCGACACGAAGACCGCGCCCGCCCGGACCGCACTCACACCCACGGTCGTTTCCTTTCAGGTGAGCGAGGCGTGAACTGGACGATGCGAAGGCCGTCCAGCGGGGCGGCGTCGTCGTCGAGCCTCCAGCCCAGGCGCTGGTAGAACTGCTTGCACCGGTCGACGTCGGACACCGGGATGATCTCGACCTCGAGGTGCATGTCGACGTTCCCGACGGCCGCGTCGCGGCTCGGGCTGTGTACTTCGGTGGAGCTCATGGCTGCCTTCCTTCAGGAGGAAGACCTCAACTGGTCTTAGTAGTGGTGATGCCATCAACGGTTATCTGCGCGGCTGCCCGTCGCGCCCTGTAAGCACCGTGGTGCGGGCCCGGGGTGCCCGGTCCCGTGGTCACGGGTCCACGGCGCCGAGGTTGGCAACGCGGGGCGCTGTCGTGGCGATGCGCATCGTCGATCACGCGGCCAGTCTGGCTGCCGGCGCGCCGGGTCAGCGAGGGGGCAAATACTCATAGCGCTACTCATTGCCCGGGTACTGCGAGAGGACGGGCGCCTGGACGCCGAGGAGCGGCTAAGCGGCCCTCACCGCCGGGTTGTGACGCGGCGACCCAGGCGGCGACCTGGGCTCGTGAGGTAAAAGCCGAGCTTGGTGAGGATATGCTCCACGTGGTTTTCGGCGGTCCGGTGCGAGATCACCAGCTCGGCGGGATCTCCTTGTTGCTGCGGCCCGCGGCGATCAGCCGGGCCACCTCCAGCGGCGTCAGCGGCGCCTCAGCGGGGACGGCCGGTGCCGGCGGCGGCTGCCGCAGGGCGTAGGCGACGGCGTCCCCGGCGGGCAGCTGCAGGCCGCGGTGGTAGGCGGCCTGGAACGCCGCCTCGCCCAGGGCGTGCCGGGCCTGCCGCTCGCAGTCCCGCTGGAAGCCGGCCAGGGCAGCGGCCGGGGACTTCACGGGCGCGATCGGACCGCCAAGGGGCGCCACCGTGATCGCATGTAATCTTGGTGGAGCGAGGAGCACCTGCATGATGAAGCACGTGAGCAGTCACCGGCAGCGCCTGCACCGGTCCCTGGCGGCTGATCCCGGGGGCTAGGTTGTCATGGCACCGGTGCGGCGCGGGGCGGGGAATCTGCCGGCGGAGCTGACCAGCTTCGTCGGCCGCCGCGGTGAGCTGGCCGAGGTCAGGCGGCTGCTGGCCGGCTCCCGGCTGGTGACGCTGACCGGGATCGGCGGGGTCGGCAAGACCCGGCTGGCGCTGCGGGCCGCGGCCGGGCTGGCGCGGGCGTTTCCCGGCGGGGTGTGGCTGGTCCGGCTGGACCAGCTGCGGGATGAGGCGCTGGTGGCCCAGGCGGTGGCGGGGGCGCTGGGCCTGCAGGACCGGGCCGGGTACGCCCCGGCCGCGGCGCTGGCGGAGTATCTGGCCGGGCGGCAGCTGCTGCTGGTGCTGGACAACTGCGAGCACCTGGTGGACGCGGCCGCCAAGCTGGCCGACCAGCTGCTGCGGGAGGCGGCCGGGCTGCGGGTGCTGGCCACCAGCCGGGAATCGCTGAACATCACCGGGGAGACGGTGCTGGCGGTGCCGCCGCTGGCCGCGCCGGAGCCGGGGCGGCGGCTGACGGTAGCGGAGCTGGCGCGGTTCCCGGCGGCCGGGTTGTTCGCCGAGCGGGCGGCGCAGGTCGTGCCGGGGTTCGCAGTCACCGAGGCGAACGTGGCGGCGGTGGCCGGGATCTGCCGCCGGCTGGAGGGGCTGCCGCTGGCCATCGAGCTGGCCGCGGCGCGGCTGCCGGTGCTGTCCCCGGAGCAGATCGAGGCCCGGCTGGGCGACCGGCTGGGCCTGCTGACCCGGGGCGGCCGCACCCGGCCGGCCCGCCAGCAGACGCTGCGGGCCTCGATCGAGTGGAGCTATGAGCTATGCAGCCAGGCCGAGCGGCTGTTGTGGGCGCGGCTGTCGGTGTTCGCCGGCGGGTTCGAGCTGGACGCCGCCGAGGGCATCTGCGCCGATCACCGGCTGGCTGTCGGAGAGGTGCTGGAGCTCGTGGCCGCGCTGGCCGGCAAGTCCATCCTGATCGCCGCGCACGGCGAGGGCGGGGTGCGGTACCGGCTGCCGGAGACCTTGCGCGAGTTCGGGCAGGAACGCCTGCACGAGTCTGGCGAGTACACGGCGCTGCGGCGGCGGCACCGGGACTGGCATGAGCAGCTGGCCCGGCAGGCCGACACCGGCTGGCTCAGCCCGCAGATCGCGGACTGGACGGCCCGGCTGCACCGGGAGCACGCCAACGTGAACGCGGCCCAGGACTTCTGCCAGGCCGAGGCGGGCGAGGCCGAGGCCGGGCTGCGCATCGCGATGCACGTCTGGCTCTTTTACTACTGGAGCGCGGGGTATGTCAGCGAGGGCCGGTACCGGCTCGGCCAGGCCCTGGCCCGGGCTGGCGAGCCCGCCGTATGGCGGACCCGGGGGCTGCTGCTCGCCAGTTTCCTGGCTGCCGTCAACGGCGACCGCAGCGCCGTGCAACCGCTGCTGGAGCAGGGCACCGCCCTGGCCGGGCAGCTGAACGACCCGGCCACACGGGCTTTCGCCGCCTGGGTCGCGGGACAGGTCTGCTTGTTCGCCGGTGACCTGCCGCAAGCCACCGCCCACTCCGAAGACGGGCTGGCGGTCCTGCCCGCAGCCATCCGCGGCCGCCAGCGCGCCCACCTGCTGATCTGCCTGGCCAACGCCGCGGGCCTGGCCGGTGACGAGGAACGCGCCGTCGCCTGCCACCGGGAGCTTGCCGCGCTGACCGAGGCGGGCAGTGAATACATCCGCCGCGCGTACTGCGCGTACTCGCTGTGGGCGCTGGGGGCGGCGGCCTGGCGCCGGGGTAACCTCGACCGGGCCACGGGGCTGCAACAGCAGAGCCTGCGGCTGCGCCGCCACGACCAGATGGGCAGCACCTTCTCCGTGGAGGCGCTGGCCTGGATCGCCGCGTCGCGGCACCAGTACGAGCGCGCCGCGGTCCTGCTCGGCGCCGCCACCGGCCTGCTGCAATCCATGGGCACCACCCTGGACGGCAACCAGCCCGTGGCGGGCTACCACCGGGACTGCGAACGCCAGGCCCGGCAGGCCCTGGGCGAGGCAGCGTTCCACGCCGCCTACCACAGCGGCCTGCAGCTGCCCGCCGCCGACGCCGTCGCCTACGCCCTGCAGCAGCCGCCGGAAAAGCCACTGGAGAAGCCGCCGGCACCGGCCGTATCCGGGGGGGCGCCGCTGACGCCCCGGGAACTGCAGGTGGCCCGCCTGATCGCCGGGGGCCGCAGTAACAGGGACATCGCCGGCGAGCTGGTGATCTCCCACCGGACCGCGGAAAACCACGTGGAGCACATCCTGACCAAGCTCGGCTTCACCTCACGAGCCCAGGTCGCCGCCTGGGTCGCCGCGTCCCGACCGGACGGTGAGAGCCGCTTAGCTGCTCTCGGCGTCGAGGCGTCAGTCATCTAGGTCTAGGCAGTACTTGGGCCAACGAGCAGTGCTAAATGAGCAGTGCTATGAGTAGTTGCCACCTCGCCGACCCAGCGCTCCCGCAGGCAGACTGCCAAAACGAAGACCACGTGAGGGGACCCGCAGCGGCGGGTCCCGCGCCGCGAAAACGTACTCAAAGGGAGAAACATCATGGATATCACAGGCAAGACCGTGCTGGTGACCGGGGCCAACCGCGGCCTGGGACGGCAGCTGGCCGCGCAGCTTCGCGACCGGGGTGCCCGCGTCTACGCCGCGGCCCGCGACCCGCAGGCCGTGGACCTGGCGGGCGTCACCCCCATCGCCCTGGACACCACCGACCCGGCCTCGGTCGCCGCGGCGGCGCAGGCCGCCAGCGGGGTGGCGATCCTGGTCAACAACGCGGGCTCGTCAACCGGATCCTCGCTGCTGACCGGGGACCCGGTCGCCATCCGGCGGGAGATGGACACCCACTTCTTCGGCACCCTCGCGGTGACCCGGGCCTTCGCCCCGCAGCTGGCCGCGCAGGGCAGCAGCGCGGTGCTGAACATCCTGTCGGCGCTGTCCTGGCTGAGCGTGCCCCGGTCCGGCGCCTACTGCGCGGCCAAGGCGGCGGAGTGGTCGCTGACCAACGCCCTGCGCCTGGAGCTGGCGAGCCAGGGCACCCGGGTGACCGCCCTGCATGTCGGCTACATGGATACCGACATGACCCGCCACCTGGACGTCCCCAAGTCCGACCCGGCCGTCATCGCCAAGCTGGCCATCGACGGCATCGAGGCCGGCGACGCCGAGATCATCGCCGACGAGATCAGCAGCCGCGTCCTGGCCGGGCTGTCGGCCGGAGTCGCCGGCCTCTACCCCCAGGTCCCCTGACCCGCCCGACCCGCCCGGCGGAAGCATACTTCGCGAGCTTGGCCGGCGTGGCAGTCGGCGGTCCGTCCCGGAAGTAAGGAGCATGAGATGAGCCTCAACTACCGCCAGCGATGTCAGCTTCACCGCATCGAAGCTGGCCTACGCCGAGCAGACCCTCATCTGGGTGCGATGCTCGGCATATTCGGCAGGCTCTACCCGGACCGGGACATGCCGAGCTGGGAGCAGGTGCCTCAGGTGCCCGCCAGCCAGAGCCGCCTCAGGCTACGCCGGCGCCTGGGTCGTGGCGGTGCTCGCCGCCGCGGTCGTGGTAATCAGCGTCCTGATCTGCAAGGCCGTCACGATGGCCGCAATCTGCACGCCGCGCCCGCGACCGGGGACACCAGGCACCGGCAGCCAGGCGCGAGGGTGCCAGCCCCAGGCCTGACCGGCCTGCCTGAAGCCGCCGGGCAGGTTCCCGGCGCGCACACCCAGGGCAACGACATCCCCGACACCTGCCAGCTGGTGATCGATGACCAGCGCCGGACGAACGTTGCCGCTATGTTCACCGGACCAGGACTGGCCGAGCTGCCCCATTCCGCGACGGCCGCCATCTGCGGGGCGTGAACGTCGACCGCCCGTGGCGTACGATACCGTCGTTCCCCACGGTCAGCGAAGTCTGCATGCACCTGCTCGAGGCCCGCAGCCTCCAACCCCAGGGGCGTGCTCCATCCGGGGCAGCCGGCTCCGGAGCCGGGCTCATGATCGTGTGTCGCTACCTCGCTCTCAATGAGGTGCCGACACACGATCAAGGCGAATTGCGCATGCCGCAACAGCTGGGGGCCGGGCTAAGGCGGTTCGCGGCTGGCGGGACCTGTCCGCGGGTTCCCTCGGCGGAGCATCGAACATGGGCATTGGCCAGGTGAAACAGCGCTCGGCCGTTCAACTGGAAATACACCGCCGCCGACCTCGCAGGCCTGCTCTGGCGCGTCAGCGAACACAACCAGGCCGCCGCCATGTACCAGATCGGCCCGACAGCAGCAGCCTAACTCCAGCGAACCTTAGCCTGCGGTGCGGAAGGTGAGCGCCTGCCCGCACTCCGGGCAGGTCGCGGTGTGGGTCTCGCCCACGTCCGGCGGCCAGGCCTCGATAATCGCCTGGCAGGCCGGGCACGGCACCCGTATTTGGCTCCGGGGCGTGCTGTCCGGCCATCCTGGCCAGGTACCCGGCCAGGGGACCCAACCCGACGCTGGCCCGCCGCTGGTCTACGTGGTCCGGGTTAAGCAGTTTCCTCGGCTCGAACCGGCCGTTCCTGGCAATGGCCCGCGTGCCGTACTCCTGCGGCTGGCCTTCATGCAGCAGGACCCGGTCGGTGAGGTAGGCCCGCTGCATGATAGTGGCCCCGCCACGCTCCACGGCGGCGGTCAGCAACGGGCAGGAGATCGCCGCCGCCTGGATCGGCAAGGAAAAGCTGCGCGACGCGCTGAACCTGCGCGCCCGGGTGACCGGCTCCGCCCCGTGCGAGCGGCAGGTCCGGGACCGGCTGTTCGCCTTCTACCACTGGTGCGCCCAGCACGACGACATCCCCGAGCTGATCACCCTCGCGCAGACCATATCCCGCTGGGAGGACGAGATCACTTGCCGATCGCTACGACATCCCGCTTGTGTCCGTCAATGGCGAAAAGGCGCTGAACGGAGCACGGTAGTCCCGCCTGCGTAGCATGCACGAATCCGCCCGGAACGTCAGCGCCGCCGCCCGCTTCGGTCCCGGAAATGTGATCGGATCGGAGACGGCAGCGGGCTTTCGGTGAGCGGAGCGGCAAACCTTAACCGGACAGCAGTGCCCGGGCAACCTCGTTCGGCTGGTCGATCTGGGGCCAGTGGCCCGCGCCGGCCAGGATCGTGGTCGTTGCTGTGCGCAGGTGCTTCGCGAGGTCCTCGGCCACGCCGGTGTTGAGGTAGGGGTCCTCGGCACCCCAGATCAGGCGGAAGGGAATGTCCAGCCGTTCAAGCTCTGCAAGGTGCTTGTCGTTGCGGGCGACTTCGGGCAGGAGTTGCGCGGTCATCTGGCCGAATGCGGGGCCGGCGCCGGGCTGCCTGCGGAAGTTCTCATCGATGAGCGGACCGAGGAACTCGTCGTATCCTGCTCGCTTGTCGCTGGCGAGGGCAGCACGGAATTGGCCGCGCTGGAACTGCAGCAACTCGGCGAAAAGCGCGGGGTTCCGCAGGAAGTGCTGGCTGAGGGCGCTCAGCGAGGGAATGGCGAAAAGCCCGGGCAGCTGGCACGGCCCGCACACCACCGACCTCCCGATGGCCGACATCGTCGACGTCCTGCTCGCGATCAACGCCGGCGCGTACTCGTTCGAGGCGGCCAACGCGCGGCACGAGCACGGTGGAAGGTCTAGCGGGACGTGAAGCTGCCCGACGGGAAGGTCATCCTGCCCGGTGTGGTCACGCACTCCACCGACGTCGTGGAGCACCCCGAACTCGTCGCGGACCGCATCGTCAGGTTCGCAGAAGCGGCCGGCAGGGAGAACGTGGTCGCGTCCACCGACTGCGGCCTGGGCAGCCGGGTCCATCCGCAGATCGCCTGGGCGAAGCTGGGCACCCTGGTCAAGGGCGCCGAACTGGCCACGAGCCAGCTCCGGGGCTACAGCCGCCACGGTCGGTTCGGGATAAAGGGACGAGGGAACCGCAGCGGGACCGAGCCGAGCACGCGGGCGGGCCGGGTCCCGGCGCGCGTGCGCAGTCCCGGCCCGGGGAACGGTCAGCGCATGACAGAACCTTCGCCGTACATTGACGTCGCCAGCCTGCCGGCGCCCGCCGGGGGCATCGTCGTGACCCTGTTCATCACCGTCCGCAGCGTGGCGCGGTCCCGGGACTTCTACTCGCGCGTCCTGGGCGGCACCGTGGTCCTTGAGGAGAACCCGTGCGTCGTCAAGCTGTCCAACTCGTGGATCCTGATGAATCCCGGCGGGCCGCCCACCCCCGACAAGCCAGGCATCTCGGTGGTCAACTACGAGCCCGGCGACACCACCTCGATCTTCCTGAACTTGCGGGTCGCTGACATCCAGGCCTGCTACGAGGAATGGCAGTCCAAGGGCGCGGAGTTCGTCACGCCGCCCATCGACCGCGAGGCGGAGATCCGCTGCTACATGCGAGACCCGGACGGCTACCTGATCGAAGTCGGCCAGGCCACGGGCGCGCTGCACGGCCATCTCGCCAAAAAGCGCCCGGAGGACCTCCCGGGCTGAGCTCCCCGGCTGAGGTCCCTGGCTGTGATCTGGCGCCCGTTGCAGTCGTTAACAAATTGGGCATAGAGATGAAATCCCTCTCAAGGGGTCTCCATCTAACCGGAGTAACCACCACAAGATCTTGGTGCGGCCGACTGCCACGACCACCACATCTCGCGGTCGTTGCTCGTCTGCTCCGCTTAAGCGGAGACCCAGATCTCTCTAATCAGACGATCAGCCCGTCCATGGTCGATTTAGCTATGAAGCCGGCCAAGGTGAGGGCTGACCTAAAACGGCAGCAACCGCTCCCGGTCTGCGACGGGATGCCATCGGTCTACGTGAGGTGCTTTTCCAGTCCATTACCGGAATGGCGCCGGGCGCGCCACGTGCTCGGCCATTGCCGCGCGATCCGCGCCGTGCTGACCGCCGACGTCACGCCCATCCTCCCCGAGGCGGCGCTCCGGCCAAAGCTCCTGCCCATCTGCGACGTCAGCGCCAGGCGCGAGGTGACCAACCTCGCGCTCGCCGAGCTCATCCTCCAGCGCCTGGGCAAGGGCCCCGACGAGTGGATCGACCACGTCGCCGACCGGCCGAAACACGACCGCCGCTACCTCATCGAGCCCGCGAAACTGGAGCGCGAGCTCGGCTGGCTCCTGGCCGTGGACTTCGCGGCCGGCCTGGCCGAGACCGTCGACTGGTACGTGGCGAACAAAGCCTGGTGGCAGGACATCCCGCGCAGCAAGGGCGAGCAGCAGATCGCCTGATCGGCAGTTCAGTAACGCCGCGACCCGGGCCGGCGCGGTCCCGCGCCGCGCCTGATGATGCGTCCAGGGCTGTCTCCGCCGCCGCCTCGTCGAGGTGCACGAGGCCGACCTCGGTGATCCGCTGCCGCCGGGCCGGTGCCTGAGGGCACCGGCCCGCAGCGTGGCTCGGTCGCCAGCAGATCGCGGATCGCTTCGATCGCCGGCCTGACTTCCTGGCGGGACACGCCGCCGACTGTAACGCCGGCCAGGCTCGCGGAGCTGCAGTGATGCCCCAACATCGAACGCATCGGGTAAACCACTGACGCGACCAGGAACTGGCACTGTCATCATCAGCGCGTGGGTTGGCACGGCAACCAACGTCGCCGCGGAGGAAGTGGCGATCGAGTCGCTCTATCCGGCCGGCCACGGCCGGGGCCGCGCTACGAACGGCTGGAGCTGCCGTAGCGACCGCTGGCCCGGTCCAGGCACTGCTCTTGCGCAGATCGCCCCAGAGGGTTCAATCGAGCTCGCCGCGCGAGGCATGGTCAAGGGAGCGGGTCACCTGGCAATTCATCGGTGTCGATGCCGGCATGCCATGAGCGGTGCACAGCTGGTCCATGCTCGTGGCCTGCGCGGTGTCGGCGAGCGTCGTCGCCGTTGTGCCGGCTGGCTGGTCCGGCCCGGCCGCGCGGGGCGCTGCTGGTTTCTGCGGCCGGGTGAGGATGGGGGCGGCGGCCAGGATCACCAGGCCGACGGCCACGGCGAAGATCAGCAGCGTCAGGCGGGGACTGAGGTGCTGCAGGATGATCCCGACCGCGATGACGGGCACCGACACGCCGGCGTAGCCGGCGGTGAAGAACGTCGCCAGGGCGCCGGCCCGGTCGTCCGGGCTGGCGGTGGAGATCACCACGGTCAGGCTGCCGCGGATGATCGCGCCGATACCGGTGCCGGCGACGATTCCGCCGGCCAGGAACAACGCGAGGCTGGGCGGCGATGTCCATGCTGAGACGACCAGCAGGCACAGGCCGGCGAGCATCGGCGCGATCCCGGCGGCCAGCAGGCGGCGGGCCGGCCAGCTCGTGGTCGTGGTCTGCACGAGCACGCCGGCGCCGAAGGTCAAGAAGATCGTCAATCCGGTCAGCGCGGGAGAAGGCTGGTGCAAGGGCCCGGCCAGGAACGTCCCCGCGAGCCCGGCGAACAGCCCGCCGACAGCGAATGCCGTGCACACCCCGGTCGTGGCCGCCAGGAACTGGCTGCGCCCGTTCGCCGGCGCCGTGAGCCGCTGCGGGCGGTACTTCGGCCGCGGATCAAGGGCCGCGTGGCCCTCCGGGGCCACGATGACCAGGCCCACCGCGGCGAGCAGGAGGGCGAGAAAGACGATGAACGGGAGCGTGAGGCCGTGACCGGCATAGCGGGCGAGCAGCCCGGCGATGAGCGGCCCCAGGGCCAGGCCGCCGATGTTCGCGATCGTGGCGACGATCCCGGCCCGGCGGGTAGCGACGCCGCCGGGGCCCGCGTCCAGGTCCGTGACGAACGCGGTGGCCGTGGCTACGGCGGCGCCCAGAGCCAGGCCCGTGAGCACCCGCGCGACAATAATGCCGGCCAGAGATCTCCAGGTCAAGAAGATAACGGCCGCGACAACGGCGACGGCCAGGGCTGGCAGCAGCACCGCACGCCGGCCATACCAGTCAGAGACGTGCCCGGCGAGCAGGAGGCTCACCACGATCCCCAGCGCGTAGACCGCGTAGACGATCGTGATGGTAAGCGACGACAGATGGTCTTGCCGCTCGTACAGACCGTACAGGCTGCTGGGGGCGGTCGAGAACGCCGCAACGGCCAGGAATGAGAAAGCGACCGCCCAAAAGCCCGAGCGACGCGACAGCCGCGGCAGCGCGCGAGCGGATACCCGCACGGGTGACGATCCGGCGGTATGCGTAGACTCCATGCTTCCCACAGCAGCTGTCCGTCCCGCTTGCCCTACGCGAGCGCCCCGGTCGCGAAGCTGCGCGGCCAGCTGCCGTCCCAGGCCGCGGTTGGCCCCGGTCACCAGCGCGGTCTTGCCTGTGATATCCATGATGTTTCTCCTTACTGAGCGTGTTTGCGCCATAGCTGGTTCAGCCGCCGCTCACCGCGGAGCCGTTCGCTGGCCTGCGGCCCGGGTCGCTGCACCCGGGCCCCCTCGGCGAGCGCGGAATCGGTCACGCGGGCAGGTCCGTCGCCGGCGCGGAACGGCCGCTGTGCGGCGGTTAGGGGTTGGGTGGGCCGAGGTAGGGGAACTCGGACAGCAGGTCATCATGCGGTGTGACGCTTTGGGGGGTGGCCTGGCCGTGGACCATGAAGATCATGCGGGCGGAGAAGACGTCGTCGGTCATGACCCGGCCGTTGGGGTAGTGGGCGGGCATGGTGCGGTCGTAGCGCAGGATGTCCGGCAGCAGGGTGAGGGCCGCGGCGGCAGCTTCGTCCGGCGGGTAGCCGTGCCGTTGCAGGGTTTCGGCCAGCGGCTGCTGGTAGTTCTTCACGTCGTCGACCGGGTCGGTGGCGTTGAACTCGTCTTTGATCTCGTTGGCGTTGAGGATCGGGTTGAACGACGGGTTCCCTTCCCGGTCCATCGGCACGAGCATGCCGTCGCGGCGCAGGCTGGTCGTGATCCAGGCGCCGATGCCCGGTCCGGGGCCGAGCATGTCGCTGGGCACCTCCACGGCGATGGAGTAGATGTTGGCGCCGGCGAAGGTGTCGGTCCCGGTCCACTGGAAGTCTCCCTGCTGGCCGTCGATCAGCCAGTGCAGGACGCCGTCGGCGTCGGCGAAGAAGGGGTCGCTGCGTTTGCCGATGAACAACCGGCAGCGGCCGGCCTGGACCGGCGGGGCCATGCCGTCGAAGTTGACCGGGATCGACTCGGCGAGCTCCTCGCCGGCGCGGCTCGGGCTGGCGGGCCGCCGCGCCCGTGGCGTACCAGGCGGTGGCGGTCTGCCGGCCGCCCTGGTACTCAGAGAAGGTGAAGCTGAACGCCACATCGGCCAGTGAGTCTCCGTCGTTGTCGATGTTGAATCGGTAGACCGCGTCGGGGTGGAACCCGTCGCCTTTGGTGAAGGGGTTGGAGTTCATGATCAGCACGGTCCGGTCGGGGTTACCGGGCGCGGCGAATACGAACAGATCGGTGATGTCCAGGCGGGCGTCGTCGCCTGGGCTCTTGAGGTTGGCCGCGCTGAAGTGGTTCGACATGGTGGCTCCTTCGGTGGTGCGTGTCAGGGGTGTTGGTGTGGCCGGGTATCAGCGGCGCAGGAAGTCGAGCAGCGCGGTGTTGACCTGGCCGGCGTGGGTCCAGGGGATGGCGTGCGGGCCGCCCTCGACGACGGTGAGTTGCACGTCCTTGATCAGGCCGGGCAGCCGCTTGCTGGTCTTGTCCAGCGGCAGGACCTGGTCCGCGTCGCCGTGGAGCACCAGCATGGGCACGTCGATCTTGGGCAGGTCGGCACGGAAGTCGGTGGTCCAGGTGCCGATGCAGGCGACCGCGGCGGTGGCCGAGGCGGTGACGGCGAGGTTCCAGCTGGCCTGCCAGGCCTGGTCGCTGACCAGGGTGCCGCGCAGGGTGTCGATGTTGTAGAAGGTGTCCAGGAACCCCTTCATCCAGGCCGGGGTGTCGGCCTGGGCAGCGGCGACGAACCCGTCGAACACGCTGCCGGGCACCCCGTCGGGGTTGTCGGGCGTCTGCAGCAGGTACGGGGGGATCGGGGAGACCAGCACCCCCTTGGCTACCCGCGGCCGGTGGTGCCCGAGCTGGAGAGCATGATGTTCCCCTGACCCGTAGCTGGCCAGGTAGCGGGTGACCTCCCCGGTGCCCATGGAGTGCCCGGCCAGCACGGCGTCGCGCAGGTCGAGGTGCTCCAGCAGGGTGTGCAGGTCGGCGGCGAAGGTGTCGTAGTCGTACCCGGTGGCGGGCTGGCTGGACTGGCCGAACCCGCGCCGGTCGTAGGTGATCACCCGGTAGCCGGCCTCCAGCAGCGCTGGGACCTGCTTATCCCAGGCGCGGCCGCTGAGCGGGTACCCGTGGATCAGCACTACCGGCTGGCCGGCGCCGTGATCCTCGTAGTAGATCTCGATGTCACCCGAGTTCTCCCGGCCGACGGTGACTGTAGGCATGAGGCTTTCCTTTCAGAACGAAGAGCTCACTTGGTCTTCGGTTCGGTCAGTCTGCCTGCCAGCACGCCAGGTCAGCGAGGTGGCAAATACTCATAGCACTACTCATTCAGCACTGCTCATTGCCCCGGTACTACCTGGACGACTGGCACCTGGACGCCGAGAGAGCGGCTGACTAAGCAGTTCTCATCCGCCGGTTGTGACGCGGCGACCCAGGCGGCGACCTGGGCCCGGGAGGTGAAGCCGAGCTTGGTGAGGATGTGCTCCACGTGGTTTTCGGCGGTCCGCTGCGAGATCACCAGCCCGGCGGCGATGTCCTTGTTGCTGCGGCCCCCGGCGACCAGCCGGGCCACCTGCAGCTCCCGGGCCGTCAGCGGCGCCCCCTCGGACACGGCCGGCGCCGGCGGCTTCTCCGGCGGCTTTTCCGGCGGCTGCTGCAGGGCGTAGGCGAGGACATCGGCGGCGGACAGTTCCTCGCCGCGATGGTAGGCAGCCTGGAACGCCGCCTCACCCAGGGCCTGCCGGGCCTGGCGCTCACAGTCCCGCTGGTAGCCCGCCATGGGCTGGTGACTGTCCAGGCTCATGCCCATGGACTGCCACAGGCCGGTGGCGGCGCCGAGCAGGACCGCGGCGCGCTCGTACCGCCGTCCCGACGCGGCGATCCACGCCAGCACCTCCACGCAGAAGGCGGGGCCCATCCGGTCGTTGCTGCGTGCCCGCACCCGCAGGCTCTGCTGCTGTAGCCCGGTGGCCCGGTCGAGGTCACCCCGGCGCCAGGCCGCCGCCCCCATCCCCCACAGGGACCATGCGGAGTACGCGCGGCGGATGAATTCGCTGCCGGCCTCGGTCAGCGCGGCAAACTCCCGGTGGCAGGCGACGGCGCGCTGTTCGTCACCGGCCAGGCCCGCGGCCTGGGCCAGGCAGATCAGCAGGCGGGCACGCTGGCGGTCGCGGACGACGGCGGGCAGGAGCGCCAGCCCGTCTTCGCAGTGGACGATGGCTTGTTCCGGGTCACCGGCAAACAAGCAGGCGTGTCCCGCGGCCCAGTCGGCGTACGCCCGGGTGGCCGGGTCGCCCAGCTGCCCGGCCAGGCCGGCGCCCTGCTCCAGCAGCGGCCGCGCGGCGCCGCGGTCGCCGCCAGCAGCAGCCAGGAAACCGGCGAGCAGCAGCCCCCGGGCCCGCCAGATGGTGGGCTCGCAGGCCCGGGCCAGCACCTGGCCGAGCCGGTACCGGCCCTCGCTGACATGCCCCGCGTTCCAGTAGTACAAGAGCCAGACGTGCAGCGCGATGCGCAGCCCGGCCTCGGCCTCGCCCGGCTCGTTCTGGCAGAAGTCCTGCGCCGCCGCCACGTTGGCGTGCTCCCGGAACAGCCGGGCCGTCCACTCCGCTACCTGCGGGCTGAGCCAGTCGGTGTCGGCCTGCCGGGCCAGCTGCTCGTGCCAGTCCCGGTGCCGCCGCCGCAGCGCCGTGAACTCCCCAGACTCCCGCAGGCGTTCTTGCCCGTACTCGCGCAGGACCTCCGGCGGCCGGTACCGGGCCACGCCCGCGCGATGCTCGACGGTCAGGACGGACTTGCCGGCCAGCGCGGCCAGCAGCTCCAGCATGTCGTCGGCGACCAGCCGGTCATCGGCGCAGATGCCCTCGGCCGCGTCCAGCTCAAACCCGCCGGCGAACACCGACAGCCGGGCCCACAACAGCCGCTCGGCCGGGCTGCAGAGCTCGTAGCTCCACTCGATCGAGGCCCGCAGCGTCTGCTGCCGGGCCGGGCGCGCGCGGCTGCCCCGGGTCAAAAGGCCCAGCCGGTCGCCCAGCCGGGCGTCGATCTGCTCCGGGGAGAGCACCGGCAGCCGCGCCGCGGCCAGCTCGATGGCCAGCGGCAGCCCCTCCAGCCGGCGGCAGATCCCGGCCACCGCCGCCATGTTCGCCTCGGTCAGGGCGAACCCCGGCACCACCTGCGCGGCCCGCTCGGCGAACAACCGCACCGCCGGGAACACCTCCAGCCCTGCCACCGTCAGCGGCTGGCCCGCCTCCGGCACCGGCAGCGTCGGCACCGGCAGCACCATCTCGCCGTCGATGTTCAGCGATTCCCGGCTGGTGGCCAGCACCCGCAGCCCGCCAGCCGCCCGCAGCAGCTGGTCGGCCAGCTTGGCGGCCGCGTCCACCAGGTGCTCGCAGTTGTCCAGTACCAGCAGCAGCTGCCGCCCGGCCAGATACTCCGCCAGCGCCGCGGCCGGGGCGTACCCGGCCCGGTCCTGCAGGCCCAGCGTCCCCGCCACCGCCTGGGCCACCAGCGCCTCATCCCGCAGCTGGTCCAGCCGGACCAGCCACACCCCGTCCCGGAACGCCCGGCGCAGTCCGGCGGCGGCCCGCAGCGCCAGCCGGGTCTTGCCCACCCCGCCAACCCCGGTCAGCGTCACCAGCCGGGAGCCGGCCAGCAGCCGCCTGACCTCAGCCAGCTCACCGCGGCGGCCGACGAAGCTGGTCAGCTCCGCCGGCAGATTCCCGGCTACGCGCGCTCCCGGCGCCATAACAACTTAGCCCCCGGGATCAGCCGCGAAGGACCAGCGCAGGCGCTGCCGCTGACTGCTCACGTGCCTCATCATCCAAGGTGCTCCTTGCTCCGCCAAGATTACATGCGATTACGGTCGCCCCCCAGCGATCCGATCGCGCCCGTGACAGTCCCTGGCCGCTGTCCTGGCCGGCCTACCAGTGCCCCTGCCGCCGGTCTGCGCCCCAATCACGCCGCTGCCCGCCAGTAGCTCCCCGGGCCCGGCATCAAGCAAGACCCGGACACGACCCTTACCGTCAGTCGAAGACGAAGCAGCGGTCCAGGTAATGACCAGTCACGTACTCCATCAGGCCTAGCTCGGCGTCCCGGTCCGGTCGGCGGACTCCTTCCAGGGCTCTCGTCCGCTGGAAGCTGGCCCCGTGAGCATGCAGGATCTGCCGCAGCCGCTCCCGGCTGATCCGTGCCGGCGCGGGTGAACGTTCGTGGTCAGCGCACTAGGCAATGAGCAGTGCTATGAGTATTTGCCACCTCGCTATCCGGCGCGCCCGGCCGGCAGACTGGCCACGTGATCGACGATGCGCATCGCCACGGCAGCGCCCCACTACATCTGTAGCCCCAAAGCAGAGGAGAGCCATGTGTTCCCACTAGCCCCCGTGCCCCCCGGCTGACCACCGGGACCGCGACGCCGCCCGCACCGTCGCCTGTCACCCTGAACAGGGATGGAGCCTGCTGTGCAACGGCGTGATCGTGTTCGACGACATGGGCGAGATCCTTCCGGGCGGCCGGGTGATACCCCCGCACTGCCCCGCCCGCGCCCGGCTGCCCGCCGCGGCGTGAAACGCGAGAACTGGAGGAGGACCATCATGCACCCCTGTTCGTGACGTTGTTCATCGAGACCGACGCCGACGACCTGCTGGCCGCACGCCAGGGCGACCGCCCCCATAGCCCAGGACGCGGTGACCGTAAGGATGGCACCGCAACCGCGCGAAAGAAGGACCTGTGATCATTGACATTCGTGCCGCGCTGACAACAGGCGCAGCCCCCGTCACCGCCGCGCAGATCGGCCAGCCCACCGGCACGATAAGCCCCGCTACCGCCGCCGCGCTGGTCCTCGCCGGTGTCTTGTCCGTCGTCTTGTTCCCCGGCACCGCCCTGACCGTTCTCGCTGGCCCTAGCCGGGAGGTGCCCCGATGACTGATCTGGCGGCCAGGCCGCACGGCAGGCTGGCAGGAGTCCGTGACGCGCTCACCCCGAGGGAATGGGCCCGGGCCGGGGCGATGGCCGCGACCATCGTCGGCCTGCACGTCGTGGGCTGGGGGATGCTGGCCGCCGCCGTCGGCGGCCACTACCACATCACCCGGACGGAGATCTTCGGCTTCGGGACCGGCATCCTCGCCTACACGCTGGGCATGCGTCACGCCTTCGACGCCGACCACATCGCCGCGATCGACAACACCACCCGCAAGCTCGCCGGCGAGGGCAAGCGGCCGCTGTCGACCGGTTTCTTCTTCTCCCTCGGCCACTCCAGCATCGTATTCGTGCTCGCGCTGCTGCTGAACTTCGGGATCAGGGCCCTGGACAACCAGGTGCGCAGCGGCAGTTCCGGCCTGCACACGATGACCGGGATCATCGGCACCGGGGTGTCGGGGACGTTCCTGTATCTCATCGCCGCGCTCAACGCCGTCGTCCTGGCCGGCATCGTCAAGGTGTTCCGGGAGATGCGTAACAGCGCGTACGACGACACCGAGCTTGAGGAGCAGCTGGCCAAGCGCGGCCTGATGAACCGGTTCCTCGGCCCGCTGGCCCGCCGGGTGGACACACCCTGGAAGATGTACCCGATCGGCGTGCTGTTCGGCCTCGGGTTCGACACCGCCACCGAGGTCGCGCTGCTGGTGCTGGCCGGCTCGGCGGTGGTCAGCGGCTTGCCGTTCTACGCCATCCTCTCGCTGCCGGTCCTGTTCGCCGCGGGAATGTGCCTGTTCGACACCGCCGACGGGTGCTTCATGAACTTCGCTTATGACTGGGCCTTCGCCCGGCCCGTCCGGAAGGTGTACTACAACCTGACGATCACCGGGCTGTCGGTGTTCGTCGCCTTCTTCATCGGCACCGTCGAAATCCTCGGCCTCATTGAGCAGGAATACCGGCTGGGCGGCGGGTTCTGGACGTTCATGGGCAACTTCGACATCAACAAGGCCGGGTTCGTGATCGTCGGCGTGTTCGTGCTCACCTGGACCGTTGCCCTGGCCATCTGGCACTTCGGCAAGATCGAGCAAAAATGGGACACCGCCAAGGCGGCGGCACCGGACTGACCCGCCTGCCCACGGGCGCGACCAGAGGGCAAGCAGGCCAAGCGTGACGGCTTACCAGCATCTCGGAGGAGATCCGCCGGTTCTGGGACGACGACGCGGCCAGTTACGACACCTCGCCGCCGCACTACCCGCGGCGTCCCCAGGAGCGGGCGGCGTGGACCCGCCCCGCTGCGCCGCCTGCTGCCGGCCCCTCCCGCCACGGCATCTGGACGCCGGGGCAGGCACCGGGTCCTTACCCCCGCTGCTGGCCCGGCAGGGATACCAGGTCACCACCGCGGACCTGTCCGCGGCGATGCTGCAGATCCTCACCTCCAAGGCCGCCCCCCGCGGGCTCGACATCGACACCACCAACGCCGACGCTGCCAGCCCGCCCAGGCCAGACCTTCGACGCCATCGTCGAACGCCATCTGCTGTTGACCTGCCCGACCCGGCCATAGCGCTCGACAGCTACTCTATGTGATCGGACGGCTATGACGGCAGGATGAATCTCACCGCCGACATCGGTCCATGGCCATCGCCGATCTGATATTGAAACTGCTGGTGGGGCGGGTGGGGCTCGAACCTACGACCGGCGGATTATGAGAAGTACGACCCCATGCGCCATGCGCCCTAGCTGCACAGATGGCACGAGTTATCGCACTGATGGCACTCGCCGCGCTGGGATTAACTGAAGCGCCGGTCCACGAACCGGTCCACGACCACCACAGCGAGCGCCTGATGTCAACTACGGAACGTCACCATGCGCCACGCGAGATCCGATCTGTACGCCAGCACCTGCTCGGCGCAGGTCCAGCGTTGGCGCGCAGATCAGGTCGTTATGTGAGCCCGAAGGGCGCGATGACCTTCGATCACCCAAATAATGCCGATGAGCGTGCAAGCGTCCTGCCGGGCCAGTGTGGAGTTCTGTTTGGTCGTTGCATCTGGTTGGCGTACTCTCCTGGCCGCCGCCGCTGGCAGATCGGTTCGCGGTCCGCCGTGCCGTGGCTTGAAGGCTGGCAGCGGAACACTAGGCGCTTGAGCCGTCCTACTTCCTGGGTACCGTGGTTGTCGTCGGCGCGGATGACCGCGTAGGCGGGTGCTGGCTCTGGTCGCGGGGCGGACGCTCAGGCCTGGCGTCGTACTGCCATCAGCCGCAGGATGAGCGGGGTGAAGATCAGCTGCATGGCCAGCTCCATCTTCCCGCCCGGCACGACGATGATGTTCGGCCGTGACATGAACGAGTCGTGCAGCATCGACAGCAGGTAGGGAAAGTCGATGCCCTTCGGCCTGGCGAACCGGATGACGACGAAGCTCTCGTCGGCGCTGGGGATGTCGCGGGCGATGAACGGGTTGGACGTGTCCACGGTCGGCACCCGCTGGAAGTTCACGTGCGTGCGGGAGAACTGCGGGCAGATGTAATTCACGTAATCTGGCATGCGCCGCAGGACCGTGTCGACCACGTCTTCGCTGGTGTAGCCGCGGGCTGTCTTGTCCCGGTGCAGCTTCTGGATCCACTCCAGGTTGATGATCGGGACAACCCCGACCAGCAGGTCCGCATGCTGGGCGACGTCTGCCTTGCCGGTGACCGCGGCACCGTGCAATCCCTCGTAGAAGAGCACGTCGCTGTCCGGGTCGACGTCCTCCCACGGTGTGAACGTCCCGGGCTGCTGCCCGTAGGGCTTGGCCTCCTGAGGGTCGTGCAGGTACTTGCGGACCTTGCCGCGGCCGTGCTCGCCGTATTCGCGAAACAGGGTTTCCAGCTCCTCGAGCAGGTTCGCCTCGGGCGAGAAATGGCAGAAGTGGTGGTTGCCTTCCTGGCCGGCGGCCGCCGTTGCGGCCTTCATCTGCTCTCGGTCGTACCGGTGGAACGAGTCGCCCTCCACGATCGCCGCGTTGATCTGCTCGCGCCCGAAGATGTGCTGGAAGGTCCTGGTCACCGACGACGTGCCCGCGCCGGACGAGCCGGTGATGACGACGATCGGATGCTTAGCTGACACCAGTCCTCCTCCGGTTACCGGGTCCGGAACAAGGACCGGATGTTGAACAGCGAGTCGTCGAAGGCCGACTCGGCTGCGCTGGCGTGGTCGCGGTGGTAGCGCTCGATCCGCTCGACCTCGTTGCTGGATCCGAGTATCAGCGGCGCGCGCTGGTGCAGGCTCGCTGGCTGGGCTTCCATGACGCGCCCGCGTCCGGTGCTCGCACCGCCGCCGGCCTGCTCGATGATGAACGAGATGGGATTGCACTCGTACATCAGCCGGAGCTGCCCCGGCTGGGTCGGCTCCTGGCTGTCCTTGGGGTACAGGAAGACGCCGCCGCGGGTGAGGATGCGGTAGGTCTCCGCCACCAGCGAGGCCATCCAGCGCATGGTGAAGTCCCGGCCTCGCGGTCCGGTCCGGCCCGCCAGGCACTCCTGGATGTAGCGGCGCACCGGCGGTTCCCAGAACCGCTCGTTGGATGCGTTGATGGCGAACTCCTCGCAGTCCTCGGGGATGCGCAGCTGCGGGTGAGTGAGAACGAACGCCCCGATGTCGCGATCGAGGGTGAACCCGTCAACGCCCTCGCCGGTGGTGAGGATCAGCATCGTGGACGGCCCGTACAAGGCGAAGCCCGCGCACGCCTGAGCCGTACCCGGCTGCAGGAAGTGCCCGGCCTGCGGCTCGGCTCCGGGGTCGGGGCTGCGCAAGATGGAGAAGATGGTGCCGGCCGAGATGTTGGCGTCGATGTCGCTCGAGCCGTCCAGCGGGTCGAAGACCAGCAGGTATTTCCCGCGCCGCCCGGTTGCCGGGATGGGGTAGATGTGTTCCATCTCTGCTGACGCTATTGCGGCCAGGTGCCCGGTCCATTCGGTCTCGCCGATCATCACCTCGTTGCTGATGAGGTCGAGCTTCTTCCGCGCCGCGCCCTGAACGTTCTGGTCGCCGGCGCTTCCCGCAGCGCTGGCGAGCGCGCCGCGGCTGACCTGGTTACTGATGATCTTCACGGCCGTCGCTACCGCATTGAGCAGTCCCGAGAACTCACCGGTCGAGCCAGGATGGCGGTGTTCGGACTCGATGGTGTACCGGGTCAGTGTCTTGCGCGCCTCGCGCACGGCGGCCTGCCTTTCGCCGGAAATGGCAACACTCCGGGGACCTCGCCATTGTGGGTTCAGCTGATCGCGTACGGCACGGGCCAAAGGTCCTGACCAGGTCGGCAACGGTCCCTGGTGGGTCAGGGCTCAGCCCGGGCCGCGCGGAGACCGAAACCTTCCGGCGACGCCTCGCCGATACGCTGACAGTTGCGCGCCAGTGACCGCGGTCGCGAGCCGCCTCAGGTCGGTCACCGGCGCCGCTCGTCCCGGTTCCCCATGAACCTGGTCATTTCGGAACGTCGCGGACGTCGCTGCCCGGACAAGGGACAAACGTCCCTGTGCAAGAGAGGCTTCCGGCACTGCTTCCGCTGGTTACCGGGGCCGCAGCCTGGTGGGGAGTTTACCGATGGCGTGATGCGCAAGCATCACAGCGACCCGCTGGCGCTCGTCCAGCTCTTGCTGGTCCACCGGATCCTCAGCGCAGGAAGTCCCTGCTGCTGACGGTGCCGCTCAGCGTTCACGAAGAGATGGTCCACGCCCAGGAGCTGCGAGGAGAGGCCGCCCATGACCACGAACATGTCTGACCCTGGGGCCGCCAGCCTGCGGGACGCCTACCAGCCGGGGGTGCACGATTATCGTGACGCCTACTACGATCCCGGTTACACGCCGTCCCACACCGACATCCTGGCCGCGTTCCGGGTGACTCCCCAGCCGGGGGTGCCGCCGGAGGAGGCGGCGGCGGCGGTCGCGGCTGAATCATCGACGGGCACCTGGACCACCGTGTGGTCCGACCTGCTCACCGACCTGGACCGATATCAGGCCCGCTGCTACCAGATCGAGCCGGTGCCCGGACAGCCGGATCAGCTGATCGCCTACATCGCCTACCCCCTCGACCTGTTCGAAGAGGGTTCGATCGTCAACCTGCTCTCCTCCATCGTCGGCAACGTCTTCGGCTTCAAGGCGCTGCGCGCACTGCGGCTAGAGGATCTGCGCCTCCCGGTCGCGTACCTGAAGACATTTCCCGGCCCGCCGCACGGCATCGCGGTGGAGCGCGACAAGCTCGACAAGTACGGCAGGCCGCTGCTGGGCGGCACGATCAAGCCGAAGATCGGGCTGTCGGCCCGCAACTACGGCCGCTCGGTCTATGAGCTGCTGCGCGGCGGCCTGGACTTCACCAAGGACGACGAGAACGTCAACTCCCAGCCCGTCATGCGCTGGCGCGACCGCTTCGAGTTCACCATGGAAGCCGTGCGGAAGGCAGAGAGCGAGACCGGCGAGCGCAAGGGGCACTACCTGAACGTGACGGCCGGGACCATGGAGGACGTCTACCGGCGGGCCGAGTTCGCCAGGGAACTGGGCGCGCCGATCATCATGTCCGACTTCTTCACCATGGGCTTCACCGCGCACACCTCGCTGTCCCTATGGTGCCGGGACAACGGCGTGCTGCTGCACTGCCACCGGGCCATGCACGCGGTGGTCGACCGGCAGCCCAACCACGGTGTCCACTGGCGGGTGATCGCCAAGTGGCTGCGGATGGCCGGCGGTGATCAGCTGCACAACGGGACCGTGGTCGGCAAGCTCGAGGGAGACCGCACTGCCACGATGGCCATCAACGACCTGCTGCGGGACGACTTCATCCCCGCGGACAAGAGCCGGGGCATCTACTTCGACCAGGCCTGGGCGTCAATGCCCGCGGTCTTCCCGGTGGCATCCGGCGGCATTCACGTCGGGCACATGCCGGAACTGGTCGATATCTTCGGCATCGACTGCGTGCTCCAGTTCGGCGGCGGAACCCAGGGACATCCGGACGGCAACAGGGCGGGCGCCACCGCGGCCCGGGTCGCCCTGGAGGCGGTGGTCCGAGCCCGCGGCGAAGGCCGGGACCTCACCGCGGAGGGCCCGCAGATCCTGGTCGCGGCGGCCCGGCAGTCGCCGGAGCTGCGGGACGCCCTGGCGCTGTGGAAGGAGACCAAGTTCGAGTTCGACGAAGTCGACCGCCTCGACCTGGCCGACGCCGGGTCGTCACCGGAACGGAGGACGCCCCGATGAGCTCCTACCTCGCCCAGCTGGACGAACGCCAGCTGGCCAGGCAGATCCAGTACCTGCTGGACGAGGGCTTCGTTCCGGCAATCGAGTACGTGCGCCAGCCCGATCCGCGCGATCATTACTGGGGTATGTGGAAGCTTCCCCTGTTCCAAGCCCGGGCCGTCGAGGACGTGCTGACCGAGATCCAGGCCTGCGCGGCCGCCCATCCGGACTGCTTCATCAAGCTGATCGGCTACGACCGCCGGCGACAGACTCAGCCGGTCAGCCTGGTAGTGCACCAGCCCCGGCAAGAAAGCGCGTGAAGTGCCGAACTCTCGCCGCGGTCCTGGCCGTTTCACCAGGGCCGAACACCCGCCCGCGCCGGGAGGAGGAACCAGCGCCTAAGCCATCGGGACGTCCAGAACCGGATGATCCGTCATCGACGCGACGCCGGACCCGAATCGCACATAGTTACAAATAATCGGCGATCTGTAATTGTTCGAGCTAATTACAATGTGCCTGCTTGTCACGCTCCGCGACCGCGAAGAGCGCCATCGTTTGCGGACTTCAGACTTCAGGGCAGAAGGGTCAGCGCATCCGCGTGCTCGGCCGGACCACCGTGAATTGACGGCGGTCCAACGTCGCTACGTCGGTTAGCCCGAGCCGTTCGGCGATAGCGACAACCGAGGCATCGGCGGTTCCCAGCGGAAGGCTCTCATACGTATTCACCAGGTCGGCAATCTGCGCATAGTCGGCGCTCGTCAGGTCGACGGGCGGAAAGTCACCATCAGCCAGGACCGTAGGGAACAACGACTCCACGCGGGCACCGGCTTCGCGGGCCAGGAAGTAGCCGACCTCAGCGATGACGGTCGCGGGTACTAGCAGTTCGTGTCGGGCCGCATGCAGCACAGTGAACAGCTCCAGCTGATAGTGCAACTGAGGACGCCGCGGGGCGCGCATTCAGCCGAAGCCCGCGGCGTCCCAGAAGTTGAGGAATGCTCCGCAGGTAGCCAAGTCAGCGCCGGGCCGGAAGGCTACTCACCGTGAGTCTTCTGCTTCCAGGTCAAGCTCGGCAAGGATCCGGGTGACAGATTCCTGGAGTTTCGGCAAGTCGCGCGTCACCGTGTTCCACACGACGTCGAGATCGATATCAAAGTAGCCGTGGCTCACCCCGATTGCGCATGCCGGTGATCACGCGCCAGGCACTTCAGGATGCGCGGCGCGAACCTTATCGCTGACGCCTCGTGCCGCTTCACCGATGATCTCTATCCAGTGAAGCACCGCGCTCTGCAGCAGTTCATCGGTGTCGAAGCGCGCCCGGTCGTCCTGGACGTAGCGCCTGATCCCATCGATCGCGGCCTAGACGTCCGCCAGACGCTCACGGTCGTCTCTCACAGGGCGACGGCCTCTGCCAGGACCCGGTCCCGAATGCGCGCCTTCAGGCCGCGCGGCGTGGCCACGTCCACATGACGCCCGACGATCTCCTCAACGTCAAGCGCAAAACCGCTGAGGTCGAACAGCGTGGTGTCCGGACCCGGAGCTACCAGGAGATCCACGTCACTCGTCTCGACCGCATCCCCGCGAGCTACCGAACCCAACACACGCACGTCGCGCAAGCCGCGCCGCGACGCGGCCGCGAGAATCTGCCCCCGAGCCGCCCGAAGGGACCCGAGATCCGGCGACCGTTCCTGCTGCGGTGGACCGGGCACCATGAGTCCTTTCCCGGTACCACATGTTACTCGTGTCCTAGCCCGCTTCACGGAACCCGAGATCGGGCCCTTTCGCGTCGCGTCATGCCGGGCGAGCCAGCCGGCGGCGACACGCGTTGCTCAGTCCCGCATGCTCTTGGCGAGCCAGGCAAGCAGCCCGTCCAGTCCTTCCCGCCGTACGTGTTGGCACGCCAGACCCGCTCGACAGCTACTCTATGTGACCGGACGGCTATGACGGCAGGATGAATCGCACCACCGACATCGGTCCACGGCCATCGCCGATCTGATATTGAAACTGCTGGTGGGGCGGGTGGGGCTCGAACCCACGACCGGCGGATTATGAGGAGCCTGTCGTGAAGCTCGGAACGCGCTACCTGCACGGATAGCACGGAGTGGTGCCGCCGATGGCGCTAATTGCACCGTTTGCACGGGTGGCTCGGTCCACGAACCGGTCCACGCCTTTAACGGCGATCACAGGATGCCAGCTACAGAACGTCACCGCCGCCGGCCGACCAGCGCGTGCCGCGCCCGTTGGGAAAGGCCGCCCGAGGAGTGGCAACGTCGCTAACCGCCGAGCCACTGGATTTTGACTACAAGAACGAGATCATCAGGCGGGTACACCAGGAAGGTGACCAGGCCCCTGTCGTCCGGGCCGAAATGCAGTGAGCGCAGCGGCATAGACACGTCATCACGCTCGTCGCGGCGGCGCTGGTACTGCACCGGATCCACGATCACGACCGCGTCCATGAATGCCGCCAGGGATGCTCGCGCGGCCGGAGGCAGATCGGCGAACCCCTGCTGCGCCGGGCTATCCAGCTCCCACCGGTACACGCGTCAGACGCCGAACTGGGTCCGGATCTCCTCCCGGCTCATCCGCTGTCCCGCAGGCGGCGGACCCTCGTCTCGGTAGGTGTCGATGCGAGCTAGGAACTCCTGCTGCGCTTGGGGGTCACGCCAGGCGTCCGCCTCGAACCACCAGCGCTTGACCGTCTGCACCAGCGGTGTCACGTCACCGTGCTCGCGGGCCTGTTCGAACGCCGCATCCAGATCCTCGTCGTACCGCTGGAGGATGTCGCCATCGGCGTTGGCGGCCAGCACAGCCCGGATCGCCGTCGGCGTGCAGGCCGGGCGAGGCAGGACCCGAGGTTGCCTGGCATGCGGCGCGGTCATCAGCAGCTCTCCTGTGGGTTGCCGTTTCGGCCAGCCGGACGACGCCGGCCTGGGGTTCTACTTCCTCACTGCGGCCTGGCGGGTCAGCGGCACCGGCGGCGCGCGCCGTGCTGGCCTGCGCCGGAGACCGCCGGGTGGCGGCGCGCTTCAGACAACCGAGGACCTCCGCATCGGAGACCTGGGGGAACCTGGCGTAGAACTGCCCGATGGCGGAGAAGCCTCGCGGCGTGCTGACGCAGACCATCTCGTCGGCATCGGCGCCGATCCGTGCCTGCCACCCGGGCGGCGCGACGGGCACGGCGAGCACGACCCGCGCCGCCCCCAGCGCCCGGGCGATCTGGCAGGCGGCCCGCCCCGCGGCAGGCCCAGCACCACGACCGGCTCGCCGCGCAGATGCCCCAGCCGGGCGGCCAGCCGCCGCCCCGCATCATCACGATCAGCGAACACCATCACAACTCCTCATGGAAAGCTTTCCCGCAGCCGGGCGGTGCCGCCAGGGACCATAGTCCGGAACCGGGACCAAAGGCCCTGGCAATTCACCCGGGGCGCGAGCTTCACGGGGAAGCAGCCGGCGTGTTCAGCCGCTTCGACCGGCTGTTCGATCAGTGGGCGCGGATGATGCCGTTTCGGCCGATGGCGTTCCCGCGCTGGCTGGAAGCCGGGGACCTGATCCGCGTGGAGGAATACCGGGAGGATGGCACGCTGGTGGTGCGCGCGGATCTGCCCGGCATCGACGCGGACAAGGACGTCGAGCTGACCGTCGCCGGCGGGATGCTGCACATCGAGGCCGAACGCCGACAGGAGGAAAAGCGAAGGGCCACCTGCGGCGCGAGGTGCGCTACGGGTCGCTGTCTCTGTCGCTGCCGCTACCGGAGAGCGTGACCGAGGCTGACATCACCGCGACCTACAAGGACGGCGTCCTGGAGATTCGCATCCCGGAACCTAAGCACGAAGAGACCAAGAACATAGCCATCAGCAAATCCTGACTGAGGCTGCCACGCTGGGCGGCGGTATGGCTGCGCGCTGCCGGGGCGCGCGCGTAGTCGTTCGTGGCCTGGAGCACGTCAGGCCCGCTGGCTGGCGCCATCCGGGCGGAACGCCAAGCCTGCGCCGGAAGTATCACACGCCGGTATGTTCGGGATATAACATTCAATGCCATTCCCGGGCCTGCAGATGTCGTCAATCAGAACCATAGTCCCTGGTACGGGGATCACCGGTGCCACGGGATAAGAGCGCTGATACTGCGAAGGACGCTCGGTTGCCATGACTGCCTCGGAGGAGACACAGCATCAGGCATGCTGCCAGCCGTACCCGCCCAGGCTGCGGATGCTCGCCCGCGGCGAAGGCGAGCCCGCAACGCTGGCCAGGGGTGAGGTAGGCCGGGCGACTCGGGTACTGGCTGGAACGTGCCGCCAGAGGACCCATGACCCTGCCGCGCGGGAACAACGACCCTGGCGCCGCATCCGGGCCGGTTTGACAGTAAATATATGAAGAGGTGGCGGCCTCACCGGACGACCGTCGCGTGCAAGGAGCTCGTCGCCGACTTGGAGCGAGCCGTGCCGCTGGACGTTGCCGCGCGGGCGTGCTGCTGTCCGGCAAGGCCGGTGGTCACAGCGGTGATGCCGCCGACCGCCAGTCGGCCGCACCCTGTTGACCTGCTCCTGTGCGGTCACCACTTCAGGGTCAGCCAGGCCGCACTGCGGGCCGCCGGTGCTGCCGTCCACGACGAGACCGGGTTGCTGATCATAGCGGGGACCACGGACGCCGGTGTACCGGGACCGAAAGCCGACAGGCTGGTAGGGACAACTCCTGGTTACCAGGCGTGATGCGACGATCATCCGCTGATGGCCGCTGTGTACGTTCGGGATGAAAAGCATTTCAGCGATGGTCCCGGTCCGGCCATTGGTAGTGACGGGCCGGGTCCTTGGTCCCTACCGGGACGGATCGCGGCTCCGGAGACTGGTTGCCATAAGGCGATCAGGTCTGTGATGGCAGGAGTCGGTCATGAAGGCGCATATCGGTGATGAGCTGGTCGTGAAGGGCCGTCACGTCGGCGACCACGACCGTACAGGAGTGATTATCGAAGTCCGCGGCGAGGCGGGCAGCCCGCCGTACCTGGTGCGGTGGAGCGACGGCCACGAGAGCTCGTTCTACCCCACAACCGGGTCCATGGCCGAGCACATCCTTCTGCCGGCCAGGCAGGGCCCGCGGACACCGTAGGCGGGAGTCGGCCCAGGCATGCGGCGGCCGGCCCGCGACGACGACGAAGCTGTCCACTAGGCCGCGCACTGCCTCAGCGACGCATTCTTCCCGGGTCGGCCCCATGCCTCAATACGCAGGTCAGCGGGACGTAGGGCCTTGCGGTGCCCGCGATCGGCCCCCTCCTTCGGTCCGGCGATCGCCAGCCACCTGCCCGTCATGTCATAGGTGCACCGCGGATGCCTCGTTCATTCATAAGGTGGACCGCGGGCTCGTCAACGCGGGCATGAACCACGGCTCGTTCGGGGAAATAGTTCTTTCAATGAGCCGAACGGGCGGTGGTGCTACGGTCCCAGCCAGCTGTGAGCCTGGCCCGCGGCGGGCTGCGCCGGTGGCGCACGGAAGGCGCCGTGAGATCTTGTTCGACCTGACCCAGAGGCGGCACGGTGACGATGGTGGCCGGGTCCAGGGCGGGCACGATCCGGGACACCCGCTGTGCCGTCTTGCTCTCCCTCAGCGACGGCAGGCAGATGAACGACTTGCCTCCCCTGGAATGGAAGGCTCCGTACACGAAATCCAGCATGCCGCCGTTGCCGCTGATCTGCCGCGGCCCCAGCGACTCGGCGGCCACCTGGCCGTACAGGTCGACCTCGATGGCGTTGGTGATCGACACCACGTTGTCGTGCCGCGCGATGACCTGCGGGTGGTTGGTGTAGTCGGCGTGGTAGCTGGCGATCGCCCGGTTGCGGTCCATCCAGTCGTACAGCCGCTGGGTGCCAAGAGCGAAGGTGAAGGCGATCCTGCCCCGGTCGAAGGCCTTCCGCTTGCCGGTCATCACGCCCGACTCGTACATGTCGACGTAGGCGTCGACCAGCATCTCGGTGTGCCCGCCCAGGTCTTTCAGATCTGACCGCGCGATCATCGCCCCGATGGCGTTGGGCATCCCGCCGATGCCCAGCTGGATGACCGATCCGTCCTCGAGGTGCTCCATCAGGTGCTCCCCGACCTGGTTGTCGACCGCGGTGGGCTTCGCCGATGCCCGGGGGCCCGCTGGACTGGGAGGATCGTCTCGCCGACGAACCACCGGTCACCGGGAGCATGGCGGCGCGGCCGCGCAGCCTCGATGAACTCCGGGGTGAACCGCCGCACTCGCCGGTAGATGGTGACGTGGTCAACGGTGACACTGCGGTCGGCCAGCAACTCCTCAACATCCCAGCAGGGCAGCCCGTATCGCAAATACCAGCGGACCTGGCTGACGGCGGGAAGAGATGAGCCGTAACCAAAGGACACAGGGTCTGTGGCCGCCGTGGGCCTGTGCCGTGCTGCGGATGGCGTATCCCGGTGATCGGTGAGGTGATCCTGGCTTCTTCGGCGAACAGGGGGCTGTCTGACCTGTTTGAGGCATGCGTTCAGCTGGGCGGGATCTGGCTGCGGGGCCGGCTGCGGCGCCTTCGGGCGTACGATCTTGTGGCTCGGCGCGCGCGGGTTCCGGGCTACCCGGGCGGTGCGTGCCGGCGTTTTGGCGAAGTCGCGGGAACTTGCTGGCGCAGGTTCGGTTCCGAGGAGGCCGTCGGTGGCAGATGAACCGTTCCGGACGATCATTGAGCCGTTCCGCATCCACTCGGTCGAGCCGATGCGGCTGACCACCCGGGCGGAGCGGGCGGCCGCCCTGGACGCCGCGGGATACAACCTGTTCGAGGTGCGGGCCCAGGACGTGCTGATCGATCTGCTGACCGACTCCGGGACCGGCGCGATGTCAGCTGAGCAGTGGGCCGGGATGCAGCGCGGCAATGAGGCTTACGCGGGGTCTCCCTCGTTCGAGCGGTTCCGTGCGGCGGTGACCGGCCTGTTCCCGTTCCGGCACGTCTTGCCCACGCACCAGGGCCGGGCCGCGGAGAAGATCTTGTTCACCGTGACCGGCGGCCCGGGCCGGATCATCCCGAACAACACCCACTTCGACACCACCCGGGCCAACATCGAGTTCACCGGGGCGCAGGCCGTCGACCTGCCCGTCCCGGAGGGCCTGCAGCCGGCGCTGCGGCACCCGTTCAAGGGCAACATGGACGTCGCGGCGCTGGACCGGCTGCTCGCCGGGCGGGCCGTCCATGTCCCGCTGGTGATGCTGACCGTGACGAACAATTCCGGCGGCGGCCAGCCGGTCAGCCTGGCCAACATCCGGGCCGTCCGCGAAGTCTGTGACCGGTACGGCAAGCCGCTGTTCCTAGATGCCTGCCGGTTCGCGGAGAACGCGTGGTTCATCAAGACCGGCGAGCCCGGATACGCCGGCGTCCCGGTCGCCGGGATCGTCCGGCAGATGGCGGCCCTGGCGGACGGGATGACGATGTCGGCCAAGAAGGACCCGCTGGCCAACATCGGCGGCTGGCTGGCCCTCAACGACGACAGCCTGGCCGAGCAGTGCCGCAACCTGGAGATCCTCACCGAGGGCTTCCCCACCTACGGCGGGCTCGCCGGCCGTGACCTGGAGGCGATCGCCCAGGGCCTGAACGAGTGCATCGACGAAGACTACCTGCGCTACCGGGTGCGCTCGATCGCCTACCTCGGCGAGGCGCTGGAGTCCGCGGGAGTGCCGGTCGTCGTCCCCTTCGGCGGCCACGCGGTCTTCCTCGACGCACGCGCCCTGCTGGCGCACCTGGACCCGTTGCACTACCCGGGACAGGCGCTGGCCTGCGCCCTGTACGCCGAAGGCGGAGTGCGGTCCTGCGAGATCGGAACCGTCATGTTCGGCCTGCAGCCAGACGGCACCGAGGCCCCGGCCGCGATGGACCTGGTCCGTCTCGCCGTCCCCCGCCGCACCTACACCCAAAGCCACCTCGACTACGTGATCGAAGTCGTCACCCGCGTGGCCAGCCGGGCCGCCCAGCTGCCCGGCATGCGCATCGTGTCCCAGCCCCGGCAGCTGCGGCACTTCACCGCACGGTTCGCGCCGCTGCGCTGACCGGACCGGAGCCACCAGCAGCGGCAGCCCGATCGCACCACCGCCGGGGACCGCCAGGTCACCGGCACACATCGCCTGCCGACCACTCGTGCCCGGGCCGCTTCCACCGCACGCCGTAACCAGCTCACCCCGCCCGACAGGCCGCATTTCCGCCGTTCGGCGCGGTTACGGGGTCTCGGCCGGTTAGACCGTCACCCGCGCATAACGTACTAGGCTCCCTCGGTGGCGGCTGCCTGCTCGCGGGCGGCCGCGGCCTGCTCGCGGGCGGCGGCCTGGGCGGCCGCGGCATGCTCGCGGGCGTCGCGGAGCGCGGCGGCGGCCTGGGCGGCGGCGGTCTCGGCGGCCTGCTGGGCGGCGCGGGCGGCCTGCAGCGCCTCGGCGAGCGCGTCTGCCTCGGCGGTGGCCTGGGCGGCCTGGGCGGCGGCGGTGCCGTCGGCGACCTGGCGCGGGCCCTGGTGTTCGGGATGACGACCGGTCTGGGCTTGTTCAGCGCGCCGGGCATCGTGGGGCGGCTCGGCCAGGAAGCTGGTGATCAGGGGGGTGAGCAGGCTCGGGCGGGTCGCCAGCTCGACGTGGCCGCCGTGGTAGACGTGCAGCGTCGCGTGCGGGATGCCCGCGGCTAGGATGCGGCCGTTGGCCACCGGGATGATCGGGTCCTGGTCGCCGGTGAGCACCAGGGTGCGCTGGCGGATGAGCGGCAGCAGCGGCAGCGTGGTGAACCCCAGCGCGGCGGTGTTCTGGTACAGGTAGCCGATGCTGAGCGGGCTGATCCGCGCCTTGTGCAGGGCGCTGGCCAGCCCGTCCGGGTCGGTTTTCGCGCTTCCTCCCCACAGGTCGCCCCAGCGGCGCAGGATGAGGTTCTTCACCGGCGGCAGCGGGTTGGGCGGCACCATCGTCTGCGGCCCGGTTGCGGTCGCCACCAGGATCAGCCGCCGGCACAGGCGCGGGTTGAGCAGCGCGAACTGCTGGGCCAGCCCGCCTCCCCAGGAGATACCCAGGACGTCGGCCTGCTGGTAGCCGAGATTATGCAGCATCTCGCGCAGGAGCAGGGCCAAGGTGGTGAAACGGTACGGCAGGCTGGGCAGCTGAGAGCCGCCGACGCCGGGGGCATCGAAGCGGATCACCTCGATGGCCGGGTCGAGTGCATCCACGAACGGCTGCCAGGCTTCCAGCCGCATGCCGATGCCGTTGCACAGCAGCAGCGGCGGCCCTGTCCCGGTGCCCGGCCGGATCGCGACGCGCAGCGGCGTCCCGCCGACCTGCGTGATCTGTTCGCGCACGTCGTCATCCCTGACGGTCATGTCCGTTCCTCCCAGGACGCGCCGTGGCTGCCGTCTCTGTGACGGAAGTCACACGGTTACGGGGAATAATAACTGTGCTCAGGATAGTACGCAATAGGTACACTCTAGTGAGCATGACCGGGTTCCGGCGGGTGAGCGGGGAGGGACGGGGGCTGGTGTTAGCGGCCGGGCTTGTGTCGCTGGCGAGCGGACGGTGGCGGCGGTCACCGATGCGTGGGGGATGACGAAGCGGGGTTTCGCGCGGCTGCCGGGCCACGGTGATGCCGGGCGGACCGAGCTGGCGGACCGGCTGCTGGCCAGCCAGCAGAAGTTCGCCGAGGACGTGCTGCGCGCGACCGCGCCGCTGCTCCTCGGCAGGGGCGGCACCGGCGCCCGCAAGAGCGGCGGCGAGGCCAAGCAGGCCTCACCTTCCCGGCGGGCCGGACCCGCTACCTGCGATAGGTCCACTGCCCGCGGCGAGCCGATCGCGGTTCGCCGCGGACTTGCTTACCATCGTGAGCAGAGAGCGAAAAGCACAGAATTACGGAGCGGCAGTGACCGGGACCTGGAACGGGCAGACGCAATGCCTGGGCGCCTTCATCCGCAATCGGCGTAAGCTCGCCCGCCTGTCGCTGCGTCAGCTTGCTGAGATGACGTCTCTCTCCAATCCCTACCTGAGCCAGCTCGAGCGGGGCCTGCACCTACCATCGGTGCGCGTGCTCAAGCTGCTCTCCGAAGCGCTGAACGTGTCCGTCGAGACGCTGCTTGCCCAAGCGGGCCTGCTCGACTTGGCTCCCTCCGGGGATGGGGCCGCGGCGGCTGACGGGCCCCCAGCATCGCCGGTGGAGTCTGCCATCAGCGCCGACGAGCGCCTGGCTGGCGAGCAGAAGGCCGCGCTGATCGCCGTCTACCGCAGCATGCTCCGCTCCTAGTGCACCTCTCCGCCGCTGCTGGCCGCGCACGATCAACCGCGTCCCGGGGATCCGCCAAGGATCCTCAGCCAGCCCGCAAGGGTTCCTCCTGACCTGGGACAACGCAATCGCGTGTACCTGCTGACAGCAGTCTTACCGACACCCGATGTGAGTGCGTTCTCAGGCTGTGTCTGGTCGCCGATGCCTAGCAGGCAGAACGCGGCCGCGAGAATCTGCCTCCGAGCCGCCCGAAGGGACCCGGAGATCCGGCGACCGTTCCTGCTGCGGTGGACCTGGCACAATGAGTCCTTTCCCGGTACCGTATGTTACTCGTGTCCTAGCCCGCCTCACGGAACCCGAGGTCGGATCCTTTCGCGTCGCGTGATGCCGGGCGAGCGAGCTGGCGGCAACACGCATTGCTCGGTTCCGCATGCCCTTGGCGAGCCAGGCAAGCAGCCCGTCCAGTCCTTCCCGCCGTACACCTTGGCACGCCAGACCCGCTCGGCAGCTACTCTATGTGACCGGACGGCTATGACGGCAGGATGAATCGCACCACCGACATCGGTCCACGGCCATCGCCGATCTGATATTGAAACTGCTGGTGGGGCGGGTGGGGCTCGAACCCACGACCGGCGGATTATGAGAAGTCCGGTCCAGTGCAACACGTGCGCTAGCTGCACAGATGGCACGGGTTATCGCACTGATGGCACTCGTCGCGCTGGGATTAACTCAACCGCCGGTCCACGAACCGGTCCACGGAAGGCGGCAGGCGATATCCGCAGCCGTCACCCAGCGTAGCTGCCGAGACTCCAGTACAGCGGAGGCCCATCTGACGATCTGGCTGAGGGAGATCCGGAACCAGGTCCGCGAGATCCACTTTTATCTGCCCCCGCCACGCGGTCAAGCCCTTTTGGGGCGGTGCGGCCGACCCCGATAGGAAGCCCGGTCAACGCAAGGGCGGGTCTCGGATGCCGACCGCGATCCGAGCGATGCTCGCGCCGCAGGGATGCTCGATCAGTCATGATCTAGGCTCAGTGCGGTTCCGCAAGCCTTCGGCCTCATCCAACCGCCCGGCGTCCTGGTAGGCGGCAGCGAGGCTGTTACGGGAGGTCAGGGTGCTGGGGTGGGTCTCGCCCAGGACCCGCTCGCGGTCGGTGAGGGTGCGCTCCAGCAGCAGGATGGCCTCCTCCAGCCGCCCGGCGTCCCTGTAGGCGCGAGCGAGGCTGTTACGGGAGGTCAGGGTGTCGGGGTGGGCCTCGCCCAGGACCCGCTCGCGGTCGGTGAGGGTGCGCTCGAACAGCGGGATGGCCTCGGCCAGCCGCCCGGCGGCCCGGTAAGCGGCAGCGAGGCTGTTGCGGTAGGTCAGGGTGCTGGGGTGGGCCTCGCCCAGGACCCGCGCGGAGTCGGTGAGGGTGCGCTCGAACAGCGGGATGGCCTCCTCCAGCCGCCCGGCGGCCCGGTAGGCGCGAGCGAGGTTGTCGCGGGACTTCAGGGTGTCGGGGTGGGTCTTACCCAGGACCCGCTCGCGGTCGGTGAGGGTGCGCTCGAGCAGCGGGATGGCCTCCTCCAGCCGCCCGGCGGCCCGGTAGGCGCGAGCGAGGCTATTACGGGTGCCCAGGGTGGCGGGGTGGGCCTCGCCCAGGACCCGCTCGCGGTCGGTGAGGGTGCGCTCCAGCAGCGGGATGGCCTCGCTCCAGCCGCCCGGCGTCCCGGTAGGCGCGAGCGAGGCTGTTACGGGTGCCCAGGGTGTCGGGGTGGGTCTCGCCCAGGACCCGCTCGCGGTCGGTGAGGGTGCGCTCGAACAGCGGGATGGCCTCCTCCAGCCGCCCGGCGGCCTGGTAGGCGAGAGCGAGGTTGTTGCGGGCGGCCAGGGTGTCGGGGTGGGTCTCGCCTAGGACCCGCTCGCGGTCGGTGACTAGGTCCTGGCCGTACTCGATCGCCTGAGCGAAACTGCCGCCAAGCTCGTTGAGGCACCAGATCGCCCAGCCGCGCAGCCGCAGCAGGGTTTCGGTCACTGCGGCGTCTTGTTCGCCGAGGTAGGGTGCGAGGTGCTCGTGCAGGGCCATGATCTGCTGGACCGCATCGCGGGCGGCGGACCGGTTTTGCCACGGCTCGGCCAGGGACTGGGTGACCACCGACAGCAGCCCCGCTATGCCTGCGCCGAGCCCGGTCAGGATTCCGTTCTGTGCCTGGCGTTCCACGGCCACGCGCATGGTCAGCCGGTGCGCGGCCACCGTGGCATTATCGACGCTGAATGTCAGCAGGGAAGCGCTGGCCAGCCGCCCGAGCGCCTCGTCAATGCTTTCCGGCCCGGCGGCGGTGCCGGTGCCGGGGTGCTGGAGCAGGCCTTGCTGCCCGGCGGCGTACAGCAGCGCCCGAGACACTCCGGCGGCCGACAGCAGCGCGACCATGTTGATCAGCCCACGGCACAAGCCTGTCTGGTCATCGTCGGCCACCGCGTCCAGGGCCAGCACGATGGCCTCGGCGACGCCGTGCCGATACGGCTCCCCCGCCGGACGCTTCAAAGCGTCCTGCACCGGCACGGTGCGCAGCCGGGCCAGGTAGGCCGAGTAGTCCAGGTGCTGGGCGGCGATCACCGCCGCAGCCTGCGCCAGGGCCAGCGGCAGGAATCCCAGCTCGCCCGCCAGCTCCCGCGCCCCGGCATCATCTGACCGGCCAGTGCGCTGGGCCAGGAACGACAGCGCCTCCTGCTCGGTGAACACGTCGACAGCTACCGCCTCGCCGAGCCCTCCGGTTTCGAGCTGGTTGCTGGTGATGATCACCTGGCACTGCCCGGCCGAGGGCACGAACCGGGCCAGCCCGTCCAGATCGGTGGCATTGTCAAATACCACCAGGCACCGTTCCCCGGCCGCCTCCAGCCGGTGCCGGACCGCCTCCCCGAGGCTCTCCAGGTCCGCGCCCGGCTCGCCCACGCCTAGGGCCGCGGCTATGTCCGCCAGCCCGTTCAGCACCGTGGCCGGATCTCCTGCGTTGACCCACGCCACCA
Source organism: uncultured Actinomycetes bacterium (assembly GCA_963742795.1). Taxonomy (GTDB): domain Bacteria; phylum Actinomycetota; class Actinomycetes; order Streptosporangiales; family Streptosporangiaceae; genus Palsa-504. The sequence continues at coordinate 26,275 of CAVUNL010000026.1, read as the reverse complement.
GCCGCCAGCCCGCGTCAATACAAGACCGGGCATACGCCGCGGCGATCTGCGTCTTCCCCACGCCGCGCATCCCGGTCACGGCCCGCACCACCGTGACGCCGGGCCCGGTTTCACTCAGCTGAGTCACCAGCTCTCTGCGGGGTTGAAACGCAGGCGCTCGCTTGGGCACCTCGCCGACGACCACGGAACCGGGCGCGAGTTCCAGCGGCAGCTGCTGGTTTGCGATATACGTGTGGATGTACTGGTTAACCTGCTCGTTGCCCGATCCGACCTGCACACCCTGGCCGCCGGAAACTTCCGCCTGCGGCGCGTCTTCAGTGGGCCGGAGCCGGGCCCTGCGGCGGCCTTGCACCAGCGGGATGACGCCGAACACGATCGCCGCGACGACTCCCACCACAGCCGCCACCGAACCCACCACGCCCCAGGCGAACGCATCCACGCTGTGACAATACGCACACAACGCCTAGAGCACCCCACTACCTGGCAAGATCGGCGGGCCATTAACCCCGGTGGAAGCGGTCTCTCACGGTCACTGACGGACACCCCGCCCCGCAGGTCAGGTCGCGTGACAGCCCGGACGGTACAGATTCCCAAGCTGATAATGCAATCCGAAGGTTGAGGAGAGCTGACCGGCCCCCGTCGTCCAACGAGGTGTCTCGCTCACTTTTCGGAGGACTGTCCGGCCCGGCGCCGCCTGGGCGCACCGTGTACGTCTGTGGTTGCGGTCTTTGGACGTAGCTGGGTCAGTTCCATGCGGGCGGCGTCGAGGTCGGCCTCGGCTCGTTCGGCGCGGCGTCGCTGGGTGTCACGTGCTTCGGTGAGGGTGCGGGCGCGGTCTTCGAGCAGCTCGCGGAGTTCGTCCCGCTCACGGGCGGTGTCGGCGCGGAGCCGACCCAGCTCGGCGGCGGCGCTGGCGCGCAGTTGGTCGAGCTCGCGGGCTGTGTCTTTCCTGACCCGGGCGGTTTCGGCGGTGGCGGCCTGGGCGCGGGCGTCGGCGACGGCGACCCGCTGCCCGGCTTGCTGGGCTTCCTGCCGTCGTTGCCCGGCTTCGGCCACCGCCGCGTCCCTGGTGGCCTCGGCGGCCTGGACGGCGGCGGCACGCTCGGCCTCGGCGGCAGCGATGCGCTGCTGGGCCTCGCCGTTGATGCGCTCGATCTCGGCGACGTGGGCGGCGGTAGCCTCGGCGAGCCGGTCGCGGGCCTGGCGCGCCCGGTCTTCTTCGGCGGCCAGCCGGGTGCTCATCTGCTCGGCCGCCTCATCGGCGTCGGCGCGCAGTTGGCCGGCGATGGCTGCCTGACGCTCGGCTTCGGCCCGTGCTGCTTCGGCAGCGGCGGCCCGCTGCTCGGCGGCAGCCCGGGCGGCCTCGACTTCGGCTTCGGCCGCGGTGGGGTCGGTCATGATAGCCACGGTCCCGGTGAGCCTGTCGGCGGTCGCCGCGAGGGTACCGGCGAGCTCGCGCATCTGGCGGAGCAGTTCAGCGCCGGTGATCCGGGCCATGGTGACGGGCTGGTCGGTGTCGGCGTCGCTGGTGGTGGTGTCGTGCTCGGCGGCGGCCAGCTTTTTGCGTTCGCGGTAGGCGGTCATGGCGCTGTGGCCGGGGTCGGCGCAGTACTGCGGGCGGCGGCCTGGTCCTGATGCTGGCTCGGGCGAGTTCTGGCAGCCGGGGTATCGGCACGTTTCGGTGGTGAGAGCCGCAGGTCGTTGTCAGTGTTTCGGTCATCTCCATGTCAGTTCGCTGGTCAGGTTCTGGAGATCGCCTCCCGGTTCGGCATCGTGTGGGCTGGCTGGCCAGCCAGGGCACTGCCCCGGGCAGAGAGCCGACCGCCGCGGGCGTTGAGAAAAAGCGCGGGGCTGGCAGCGGCGCCGGGCCAGCTGGCCCGTTCAGTGCGCCAGGCGTCCAGGGCGGTGCGGAGCTTGGCGTGCAGCGGCACCTCGCGGTATTTGCCGCCTTTGCCGTAGCGGACGATCAGATGGCCCTTGCGGGGTGGCGGTGCGGACGCCGCCGAGGTCCAGGGCGACGGTCTCCCCTCCCCTGGTTCCGGCGTACAGCTCGGTGAAGGCCAGTGCCCGGTCCGGGCGGGGCTCGTTCGACAGCACGCAGCCACCGGGTGAGTTCGCCTCCTGACAGGGCCCGCAGGGCTTGTAACCTTCACCGTTAGAGATCTTTTTTTAGTGGATCCCCGCTGCCTGCCCGATCCAGATCAGCAACTGGACAGCCAACAGAACGCCACCAGACAAAACCATGAACTCGGCGCCGCCCCGAACCGGGGGCATCAACTTGAACTTTGGTGGCAGGCGCAACAGGAGTAGCCCCACTAGGAACAGGGCGAGAAAGACGGCAGTGCCCTCCACCTCGAGTACCAGATGCCCCCCCTTTTGCCGGAGGTTATACCGCGCAAGCGCGATGGCCGAGCCGACGACACCAGCGCCGACGACGATCGAGGCGAGACCGCCAACGAAGGTGATCCAAAAGAGGCGCTGTTCATCACGGTTGAGCTTCCAGAGCGGCCTGTCCGTGTCGGCTGGCTTGTCCGTGTCGGCTGGCTTGTCCCCCTCTGTCATGAGGCGCAACGCTACAGCTCGGGCCCGGCCTGCCGGGAGGAATTGTGACCAGGGGGCTGTGCTGCGCGGCTGCGTTGCTCGCCTCGCGCTCAGCATTACTCCGCTGCTTTCTGTGTCACGTCATTACATAGGGATCAAGTTGATATTACCTGCTGCCCGCCGCCGTGTATCCGCAGTGTGCAGAACGGGGGCGCCTGCTCGCTGACGTCGGCAGGGGCAGAAACCGCGCCATCCACTGACATTGAGTCGAGCAGTCTCAGACACCGCGGGATGTAGGCGTCTACCTTCGCGGTCATGGCCTGCGGCGATACTCGCCGAAGCTGCGGCGGGACGACTGAAATTCGCAGGCTAACGGCCAGGTGGACTCGCAAGATCGCTGCCCGGGAAGCCCGTTGTGTCATTGCCCCGCAACGCCAGTACGGCCTGACTTACAGCTCGATCTCTGCCTCGTAGGAGGCTTGGGCCCGCACGATGTGCTCGGGTTCTGCATGGGCTTCTCGTTCGAGGCGAGCGGCGTACTCGGCTCTGGCCTTCCGGGTCGCCTCTTCGGCGGTGAAACGCTGGGCTGCCTCGGTGGCCTGGCCGAGTAGGCGGTCAAGCCGGGCGGCCTGGTCATCCGGGCCGGACTGGCCATCGGCTTCCTGGTCGGCTCCGGGACTGTTTTCCGGCTCCGATGCGGGCTCAGCCTCGGGCTGGGGGTTGCGCTCGGGTGGCCAGGGCTCGCCCGCGGCGATGGCGGCCTGGTGCTCGCGCTTGATGGCCCGGTCCACGGCGGCGAGGTTGGCTTCGAGCTGGCGCCACCAATCGACCATGGTCTGCGGTCCGTCTTCGGGTTCGGCGTTGCCGCTGTCCGGCTGTCTGCTGCGCGAGCTCCCGCCGCTCCAGTTCGGCTTTGGCTCTCCCGCCGGCTTCCCTCCTGCTGCTGGTGTCAGCGGTCCATGTCTCGTAGCGGGCGTTCGCGGCTTCGAGTTGCTCGCGCTGGGCGGCCATGTGGCGGGCGAGCGCCGCCGCACCTGCCCATCCGGCCTGGTCACCCCCGATTTCGGCGTCGGCGGATTGCTGCCAGGCGTCGGCCTCGGCTTGGGCGGTGAGCCGTAGTTCCCGGGAGACGTCGGGCGGGGCGCTGGCGAGGGCGCGGTCTGCGTCGAGGATCCGGGCCTCGAGCTCGCCGTGGGTCATGCGGCGGAGGATCTCGGTTTCGTCGCGTAGTTCCAGGGCGCGGATCGCGATCCGGCGCAGGTGGTCGAGTTCGGGGTTGCCGCGGTGCGGTTCGGGGGCGATGGCCTGGCCGGGGTCGGTGATCCCGGCGGCTTCCCGGTAGGCCGCGGCGGCTCCGGCCCGCCGGGCGTAGTCCTCGCGCAGCAGCGGCGAGGCGTGCGGGGCCAGGACGCCGAGCTGGCTGGCCAGCCACGGCTCGGGGCTGGCGGCCAGCTGTTCGCCGAGCGCGCGGGCCCGCTGGTCCAGTCCGGCGGCCAGCTCGTGCGCCACCGCGGGCGCGTCCTTCGGTGTCCGCTGTGCCCAGGTCACGTCGTGGCCGAGGTCGGGCAGCTGAAGCTGCTGGAGGCGGCCGTGCAGGACGCTGGAGATGGACCGGGCGCCGGTCCATCGGCGCGGCGGTGATCTGGTCGATGATCGAGCTGATGTCGTGCCCGGCGAGCTGGGCGGCGCGGAGCCGCTGCTGGAGGACCGGGCGGGAGTGTTCCCGGTCGTACCGCCACGCTTCGGATTCGGTGAGCCGGGCCTTGATCAGCTGCGTCGATCTGCGGGTACAGCGACGGCCGGACCGCGGCGGACCACAGGGCGAGCAGGTGGCCGGTTCCGCCGGTCCGTTCCTGGGCGTGGCGGATCTGCTCGGTGGCCGACAGGTCCGCGTCGTCCCGGTCCAGGATGGCCTTGACCACCGATTCAGGCGAGGCCTGCTCATAGGGCGGATGCCCGGGTGGCGCGGTGTTGCCGGTGACGATGTGCGCGGTGTTGGATTCCCGGCCCCGGGTCATCCCGACGTACAGGGACCGGCGGGACAGGGTGGCGGTGACCAGCAGGTGGGCGGTGTCCACGGTGCGGCCTTGCCCGACGTGGGTGTTGCCCGCGTAGTCCAGCTCGGCGCTGTCCGCCAGGTACGCGCGGGGGACCAGGAACGGGCTGGTCCAGGTCCCGTCGAGTTCCCGCCGCCGTACCTGGGCGTGCGGCCCGTGCCAGCCGGTGATCTTCAGCGTGTCGCGGTTGGTCAGCTCCCGGCCGCCCGCGTTGATCTTGGTGTTGAGCCGGGCCCGGATCAGGTCGCCGGTCCCGGCCTGGTTGCCGTCCGACAGCGCGGCGTGCGGCCGCTGGACGGTGCCGAGCTGGATCAGCTTGGCCTGGACCCGGCGGGACAGGTCGGCGGCCTCGCTGTTGGACCCGGCGAGCAGCAGGACGTTCTTGCCGCGCAGGTGGTCGGCCAGCCACATGCCCGCCGCGCGGTCCATGGCCGCGTCCTGGTCGGCGCCGCGCATCCTCCCGTGCCGGTCGTAGTCGGCGTACGCGGTGAAATCACCGGCCCGCAGCCGCACGGATGCGCCTGCTTCCCAGGCGGCGTCGAACCGGCGGACCTCGTGCAGCTCCGCGCACGGGACTTCGCGGGCGAGCAGCCGGAACATCCCGCCGGCCTCGACCGCGCCGAGCTGCTCGGTGTCGCCGACCAGCACCAGCCGCGCCCCGGCGGCCCGGGCCGCCTCCTGGACCATCGCCAGGTCGGTCGTGGCGAGCTGGCTGGCCTCATCCAGCACCAGCACGTCGTTCTCATGCAGCGGCACGGGCCGGCGCAGCTCGTCGGAGCCTTCGATCTTGCCGAGGAACTGCGCGATGTTGTAGGACTCGGCCAGGCCCTCGCTTTGCCAGGACCCGGGCCGCGTTGGTGGCCGTGGCCAGCCCGATCACCCGCCGGCCGGTGAAGGTGGTCCACAGCCGGGCGAACTCGGCCATGGTGTGGCTCTTGCCCGCCCCGGCCGCGGCGACCAGCGCGGTCGTCGCCGTTGTGGCGGTGAGCATCGTGACCACGGCGTCGCGCTGCCCGGCGTTCAGCCCGGTGCGCTCGGCGGCCGCCCGGGCCTGCTCGGCGGCTGACCAGCTGCGGCACGGTCCGTGTCGCGGCGGTGAGGATCTGCTGTTCGGTGTCCAGGTGGGCCAGGGTGCAGTACCGTTCCTCGTTCGGCGGCCGGTAGATGCTGCCGCCGTCGGAGGCCCGGACCCCCAGGCTGGTCACGTCGGTGAGGTCCGGCGCGGTGACCTGGATGACCTCGGTCCCGGCCCGGCCGGAGACGGCCAGCTTGGCCACCTCGGTGACCAGCGCCTCGGCATCTGTGCTCGGCTTGAGCACCGGCAGCGCCCGGTGCACCTCGAACCGGAGCTGCGCCATCGACCAGACCGCGTGGTGCTGTTGCACCTCGGCGACGGCGATCCGCGCGGCTTTGCGCTTGGCCGCATCGTCCAGCACCGCCGGTGCACGCCCGGCGTGCTCGGCGGCGAACCGGGCCACCTCTTGGTGCACGGCCGACAGGGCCTGCACTTCCCGCCGCGCCGTTTGTGCTTCCCAGGCGGCCAGCCGCTGCGCCGCGGTGGGCTCGGCGGTGCCGGCCTGCCCGGCGACGGTGCGGCGGGCCTCGGCCTTGGTGCGCCGGGTGTTCTGCGCCGCCTGCTGGCCGAGCAGCCAGATCGTCCGCTTGGACGGCGGCTTGCCGTGCGTCTTCTGGTACTGGCTGATCAGGGTCTTCAGTTCCGGGGTCAGTGCCCGGGACCGGGAGCTGAACAGGTCCATGACGTCCTGGCTGACCCCGCCGACCTCGGCGCCGTTGCCGTCCTCCGCGGCACCATGGCGTACCCCAGCGCGGACAGCCTGGTCTCCACGATCCGGTCGGTCACCGGGGCGACCGCGAGCCGCTGGTTGTGCAGGCTGCGGGAATCCAGCGTGCGCCATTTCTTATCAGCGCCGTCGGCGCGCTGTACCCGGTTCCACACGGCTATGTGCACGTGCAGGTGCGGGTCGCCGTCGCGGCTGATGTGGTGCAGGAACACGCTGGCGACCAGGCCGTCCCCGTCGCGCCACTCCCCCGTCCGGGCCGAATGGTGCCCGGTCCGGGTGTAGGTGGCATGCCGTTCCAGCCAGGCGACAGCCTCCCGCGCCGAGTCCATCAGCGCGGCCTCGATCTCCTCGGCGCGCGCGTCGAGCGCCGCGGCCTGGCCCTGGTCGCCGCGTTCTCGGGCTTGGCGGGCGGCGACCCGGTAAGAGGCGTGCAGCACCGACACGCTCTTGACCACATCGACGGTCAGATCGAAGTACGGCACCTGGTGTGTGTCCGTGCCGCGTTCGGCCGCGCGGACCTTGGCCAGCTCGGTCGCGCTGGCGTACGGATGGGCGGCCCGGTACGCCGCCACCGCGGCCTCTTCCCGCTCCTCAGCCGCCCGGGACTGGCGCCGCGTGACGAGGAGCTCCCCGCCAGGCCCGATGTTGTGCTGGTACAGCCGGGCGATCACGGCCGGGTCCACCTGGCCGGTCAGGCCGAGCGCCGCAGCGCCTTTGCCGGCCCACTGGCCGGGCGGCTCCCCGGACGCGGTGTAGTAGGACATCGCGCCGACGCAGCCTCCGGCGTGCTGGCCGGAGGTCAGGTAGGCCACGTCGTGGCCTGCATGCAACGTCGTGATCGTGGTCACCGACGGCCACCACGGCGGCACTGACCGCTAGCATCTGTCGCTGATGCCTGTCTAGGATCGCTTTCGCGCACGCACGGACGGTACGGTCGCGTCCGGCACATTTTGCGGATTTGGCCTGGCGCTCAGCGGCCGGCGGGAGCCTGGGCCGGTCTTCGTTCCTGATCATGAAACCGTTCTGGGTTACTGTGGTGGCCCGCCCCGCGGTCGGGTTATTAGCCCGGGAGGTACATGCTGAGATGACTGCGCTGTTCGCCGTGACGGCCGCCCCTGCGCCCGGGACCGGCCTGGTCCGCACGAACAATCAGGACGCGGCCTATGCGGGCGCCAGCTGTTCGCCGCTGGGCAGGCAGCGCCGCAGCGGACCAGGCCGCTGCGTATACACGAGCCCACGGGCCCAGGCCACTGCTCAAGGGCCCCACCCGGACGGCGGCCGAAGCGACCGGGAGGTGGCCCGGCCGCCGCCGAGGAACCTGACGCGGTACGGCATGGGAACCACGCCGACCGCGATCCTCCCGCCCGGCTCCCGCTCCCAGCCACGGATGCGCGTCGCAGACCGACGGCAACGCCCGGTACTCCGAAGCACCGCCTGGCACAGGTGCTTGACAGTTCAACTAAATACCTGACGATAGCGGCGTACGATGCCGCTAGCACCAGCCCGGCAAGTCCGGGCACAGCAAGGCCCCCTGGACCATCCGCCAAGATCACCCAGGGGGCAAGGACCCTGCGACAGGACCCACCATGCACGCTAGCACGGCAAATACCCAGCACGATAGGGGATCCCCGGTCCCCCAGGTCCCGCCCGAGCTGCTGGAGACAGTGGCCCGGGCCCTGGCGGCGACGCTCGTCCCGCCGCCCCGCCAGCCGGTAACTTCCGGCACCGAGCAGGCCCCGGACTTCCTGACCGCCGCGCAGCTTGCGGCGCGGCTGGGCGTCTCCCGCGAGACGGTCCGGCGGCTGGCCATCGCCGGCGCGCTGCCCCACACGGTGGTGTGCCGCGGCGCCCGGAAGACGACTCGCCGGTTCCCCAGGCGGTTCGCCGACGATTTCGCGGCCAGCGGCCTGGACACAGCCGACCTGGCCGCCTTCGCCGCCCAGTGGCGGGCGCGGGTCACCGCGCCCCCACGGTGACGGCCCGCCCGCCGCGTCACCGCACCCCCGTTACGCCAGCCCCGGCCCCGGTCGGCTGGCGTTACCGGGCTGCGTGCCGCGGCGCCGACCTGGAGGTGTTCTTCCCCGGCCGCGGCCAGTCAGCCGAGCACGCACGGCAGATCTGCGCGTCATGCCCGGTCCGCGAGCTGTGCCTGGACTATGCCCTCCGCCATGGGATCGTGCACGGCATCTGGGGTGGCCTGACCGAACGGGACCGCCGCGCACTGCGGTCCCGCCACGTGAGCACCTCCAGGCGGAAGCGCGATGAGGCGATCCTGGCCGCCGACGCGGCCGGGTACAGCCAGGCGGCGATCAGCCGGGCGTTCAGCCTGGCGCGTACGTCGGTGAGCCGGGTCCTGTCCCGCGACACCGACGGGTTGGGGCGGTCATGAGCCGCACCGGACCCGGCGAGCGGGTCCACGCTAGCGTGCGCCGCGGGGCCGGGACCGGACGCGCTCCCGGCTCGGTGCTGATCGCGGTGGCGGCGTGGCTGCTGGCGCTGATCGGCGGCGGCGCGCTGTTCGTCTCGTTCAGCGCCCAGTATGTCTACATCCTCGCCGTCCGCCGCCAGGACGCGGCCAGCGTGATCGAGGCGCTGCTGCTGGACCTGCTGATGATCGTGTTCACGCTGCTCGCGCTCGGCCTGTCCCGGGCAGGCCAGTCCGCCCGGGCCGAGCGGGTCCTCATCCTTCTTTGCGCGGCCGCGTCGTCGTACATGAACGTGTCCGCGGCCGACGTGGCCAGCCCCCGGTCGGTCGCCGCGTACGCGGTCGCCCCGGTCGCGCTGGCCGTGGTGGTGGACCGGACAGTGGCGGTGATCCGCCGCCACATCCTGGCCGACCACCAAACCTCGGCTTGGATCACCGTGGGCCGCGGCGCGGCGGCCGCGGCCAGGATCACCGGGCTGGTGCTGCTGTACTTGCTCCGCTTCGCCCTCGCCGCGCCGGAGACCGCCCGGGGCCTGCGCCGTATGGTGCTGGACGCCACTCCCCTACCTGCTCTCCCCAAGCCGTCCGCGCCGGAGACGGTCGAGCCGCCCTGTACCAAGAAGGCCGTCTTGCTCGCTCTGTACCGCGCTCACCCGGACTACGGGGACCGCGGCACAGCCAGCCGGGTCGCCGCCGAACTGGCCCCGCACGCGGGGCTGCAGGCAGGAACCGCCCGCACCTACCTTTACGCCGAGCTGGACGGCAGGAAACCATGACCACGGACCTGCCCGCTGACCCCTCGCCCCGCGCTCTAGGCGAGAGCCTAGCCGCCCTGGCCGCGCAGGTCGCTGACCTGCGCGGCCAGCTCCACGCTCTCAACGAACGGCTCGACCAAGCCGGGCTTCACGCCGACCTGAACCTGGCCGCCCGTTTCGACCAGCTGGCCCAGACCGTCACCGACGCCCTCGAAACCGCTGCCCCTCGCGGACCCGCCGCGCCCTACTGGATCGGCCTGGACCGCGACACCTACCACGCCCAGCTGGCCGACCTGCGGCGCTGGGCCGACACCGTGCTCCGCCAGCACTACGGCGGCTACGAGCTCCCCGACTGCTGGCCCCGCCACATCCACGCCATCTGGGAACTGTCCACCCTGGCCGCCGAATGGCACCGCACCTACGCGGGCACGCCCCGACCTGGCCCGTGCCCTGGAGTTCTACGACCGCTGGCTGCCCGGCACCATGCGCCGCATCACCGACATCACCCGCAACTGCATGCCGCAGTGCGCGATGCTCCGCAGCCCCGGTGACTGGGCTGCTCGTCCCAGATACCGCTAACACCTGCGCCAGGAAGAGGAGGTCAAATCCGGAAACGCGCTCGGGGAACCCTGGACCCGCGCGGGAAACCACGGCCGGTTCTGGTCTCCCCCGAAGCCCCGTCCTTGCCTCCCCAAACACCACGGCCGTTCGCACTGCACAAATGGGCAGGGGCGCGGAGCACAAGGGTGCGCGCCGCGCCGGTAACCGGGAAAGCGAGCACTGCGGTAAAGCGGTGGGATACCCGCAAGGCGGGGTCAAGCGCTAACGAGCGCTTGACCTGGTCAGCGAACTCGCGCCATGCGGCCGGCGGGAACCGGAGCACCGTTCCGGCGCGGTCCTGCGAATCGCGGACGAGGACCCGCCCATCGGCGGCAACTTCCACGCAGTTGCCGCCGCCGTTCCCGCTGTAGCTGGACTTGCGCCAGCGGAGGTTTATCTTGTCTTCCATTGCTGTGCTGCCTCCAAGATCAGAGCCCGGCTAGCGGCGCGGGGAAGCGCGTCAGCCTGGACGCGAACAAAAATATTCGCTGCTGTGCGGACCAGCGACCTGCTCTCGGCGGTGACGTCCTCTACCGCTTCCATGCGGAGCACCTCCGGTGCGCCGTCGCCGCTGGCCAGGTCGAACGCCCCGCTCAGGCCGGCGTTCGCGCCGGTATCGGCGGGGATCACCTGGACGCTGACGTTCGGCCGTTCTGACATCTCCGCGATGTGGGTCAGCTGGTCGGCCATGACCTGCGGTGAGCTGATCAGGTGGTGCAGCACCGGCTCATCCAGCACCACGACCACGTGCGGGGGCTTCGGCCGCTCCAAGATGGCCTGGCGGCCGAGCCGGACCGCGACGTGCTCCGCGGCGGCGTCCTCGTCCAGCCCGGTCGCCAGGAACAGCGCCCGGGCGTACTCGCCTATCTGCAGCAACCCCGGGACGAGCAGCGGCGACCACAGCCGCAGCATGTGCGCGACCCGTTCGGCCTCCAGCCAGCTCTCGAACCAGCTCGGGATCGGCCCGTCGGCCCGGCGCGCCAGCCTCGCCAGCCTGATGACCAGACCGTCCGGCCCGGCGGGGAACAGCTCCGCCTGCAGCGCCTCGGCCACCTCCGGGCTCGGCGGACGCTCGCCAGTCTCCGCCTTAGCGATCACGCTGCGGTCATAGCCGAGCTTGGCCGCCAGCGCTTCCTGGCTGGAAAACCCAGCCGCCACCCGCGCACGGCGCAGCTCGGCACCCAGGAATGAAGCCGGATTGCTCTCTGGGTCGTCCATCGGGACACCCTTCCGTCCAGTCGTGGCCGATCGTGGCATACGCCCCCGCCACATAGCCAATTGTGCGCTGGAGCTGCCACGTTAGAAAGCGAGATGACGCCCCACCCCGCCCGAGGACCGCCAGCCGATGCCATCCACCGCCGCCTCACAGCAGGCCCCAATCGTAAACCAGCCGGAACACCCCTTGCCCGCCATGACTACCTACGAATTGCGGGACTACCGCCGCGACCTGGAAACAGCCATCGCGTTCTTCGACCGGCAGACCCCCGTACCCCCGGCCCGGGACCGGCTCCAGGCCACGCTTGATGACGTGATCGCCGAGCAGGACGACCGTAAGAGGCTGGCCGGTGCGTGACCACGACGTCACCACGCTGACCGCCGCCGAGCTGGACCGCGCCCGCCGCGAGCTGGCCGCCAGCTTGGCCCTGGCCCGGCCCGGCTCACCCGTCTACGCGCCGATTCTGGCCCGCATCAGCGCCATCGACGCCGAGCTGGCCAGACGTAGCATCCCGGCCTGCCCGGCCCGGGAGCAGCATGCGCATGACTAACCAGCCCGCACCTGAAGACGCCGCGCGGATCACCGACATCGTGCGCGAGCACCAGCAGTGGTCGGTGTTCTGGGACCCGAAGTACCACCTCTGGCGCGCCGCCGAAGACGACCCCGACTCCGACCTGTACGCCGAGAGCCCCGACGCAGCCACGGTCATCCGGTACATCACCGCGCACTCGTGACCGACTTACAACTGCCCACTGTCCGCCGACTGGCATTTCCCCGGCCGACGTTCCCTGTCGAACATGCCTGGCCGAATCGGATGCCCCGACGTGCCGCGGCAGTGTCAGACTTCAGCGATTCTTGACAGCGCCCTGCCGTGTGCCCTGTCCGTGGCTATAAAACCTGGCCATCGACAGCCCAGCGGGCCTATTACAACTCTCCTCACGGCTTCAAAGGTGCACCTTCGGCGCGCCAGCCCTATCCTGCCTCTCCACTGCCACTCATACGGAGCGACGACCGCCTAGCGCCGATATCGCTAATCTGTTGAATAACAAATTGACCAAGTAGGTCCAGGCTTGACCACTCATCTTTAATAAACGACCTTGTCTTAAGAGCCTGCTTCACCTTCTTTCGGAAGGTGCCTTGCACGGCGCCCTTGTCCACAATAGCACCTTGATAACCCCTTACCCTGCGATTGTATCCAGTCCATTCGATAGGCATCAGAGTGCCGTCGTTTTGCGTAAGACAATCTAGGCCGAGGAACAGCTCTATCGAGAGCGCGCGGCCATTGATGTCTGACTTAGCAGGGCCAGTGGGGCCTATTGTAGGATAGGAACGCGCAAATTCTAGGTCAGGATAACATGCAAAGCCTATATTCATAGGCAAGTTATCCGTGGCAAGCAAGCCGACCGCTTCGCGGCCTGCCGCATCGTTGTCGAAGAGACCAAGAATGCTATTAGGAATCTCGAGCTGTGCAAGTGTTCGGAGTGCTCGACGAAGCCCACCCGTTCCACCCTCGGCGCCTTGGGTGAAATCGGCAATCGAGAGGCAGTCCGCAAAATCGGGGAAGCGAAGCTCGAAGGTTGCATTAAGCACTTTCGAATCAAAGGATCCTTCGACAAGGACAATCGGCTTAGTGTTCCTCCATGCCAACCTGGTGCGATACGATCCAAGGGATGCGATCTCGGGGAATTGATCCTCTTCCCACGTGACCTCGTTTGGAATTAGATCAAACAGCGCCTGTTGTGATATGGAAACGTACAATCTCTCACTTGGCCGGAACACGCGTAGGGCTGTCCTAATAACAGTGGTCTCGGTGGGATAAGCTTCTGCTTCATCAATCCAATAGGTACATAGAATTCCAGCGAGCCGGGCCGTCTTCGGGGACCAGGTAGAGTCTGAAATTGCCTCGCTGCCACGAACGAGAAGAGTGCGCAAATACTCCACAGCTTCTCGATCGAGTGCTTCCTCGTCAGATTCGTCCCATTCTGGTCCATGTGACCTATCTAGATCACTGAGCCAGATGCGCCCATGCGTCTGATAGTCTTCAACGAGCTGCTGTTCAGTAAAACCAAGGATATCCATGCGTCTAGAGACTGTAGATCGCGGCATAGGCAGAGGTTGGCGATTGGGCTCCCAAAGATCATCTGCCTTCCATGCATGGGAGAAGATCAATAGAAGCGTGACCAGGTCGCTCACTGGCAGATCAATGCTGAGATCGCTGTCATCGCTATGCAAGCTTGCAATGGGGCTCAAGCCGTACCGTCCTCCGTTCGCCTGGGTCACGGTGACTTCGCAGCAATAACCCTAGCCCGCAGAGCCGTAAGCTTCCTGATTGACAAGTAAGTATCAACCAGCTCGCGGTGCAGCAACGCCCCTCACGATCAATGCTCTCTCGCCAACGTTACCGACTGGCCCGTCTGCGTCACTGACCTCCAGTGACCACGGCGTTGGTAGTTTGCAACCAGGAGGTGAAGGGTTCGGAACCCCTCGCCGCTCTGCGTGCAGCATCGACAGGTCTGGCATGCTACGACGCGACTCCTGCATCCTGCCTAGCCTTGCGAGCTGCCTTTGACCGGCTGAACAGCATCCATATCGCGACATCGAAGATTCGGAGCACGGTTGCGCTGTCGGCGTTTGGCGGTCGCAGCTTCTTCACGCTCTCCCGGAAGCCCGCGTCCTGGAAGCAATATCGAAGCGTCAGCCATGTCTGCCCTGGAGTCCCGACGGCTGACACGATGATGCTGTCTGTGATGGGGATGAGTCGCGGAGCGCTTGCGGGCCAGCAGCTTGCTCGCCCTCGTGTCTCGCACTCCGGAAAGGTTGCACAGAAGCTTCCCAAAGCGGATCGACAGCAGCCAGGTGCTTGGCCCCCTCGTCGGCCCAGATGTCTGTGTCATTGTCGATCTCGCCAAGCAGCTTGCTAACCTGCGCTGCCTGCTCGCCAAGCAGAGCGCGGATGGCCGATGGTGTCCACCGGACGTCGAGCAGCGTGACCGCAAGTAGATCGTCGGCGGTGATCTCATCTGGCGAGTTCCGCCAGGGAGTCGAAGGTATCACCCGCGAATGGCTGTGCGGGGTCGAAGTCAAAGGGAAACGGCATCGCGGAGCCGAGGCGTCGCAAGGTTCGCAAGAAGGCGCTGCTTCGCGGTTTCGGCCGCCACGTTATCAAAGTCAGCCACGATGAGCAGTCTTACACTGCCTGGCTGGTCCAAGCGTCAAACAGCGCGAAGCGCTCTACATGCCTCGTGGAACCGTTACAGTCAGTCCGGTGGGTAGCCAGCTACCTCGAAGGTGAGTAACAAAGTGAGTAACGATCGCCGCAGTCGCCAGCAGAGGCCCACGGACGCTGGCGAGATGAGCCGTTCCCAGGTAGAGCAGGCGGTAGCCCCGATAGTCCCCGCATCGCGACTTGGCTTCGGGACGGAGAGGCTGATGCCAGTGGTCCTGGCGGGCCGCGAGCTTTAGCCGCTCTGAGTTGCGGATCCGGCGGTTAGCTGCGCGAGGTAGGCGGCGGCGCGGCGGTCGACCTCGGGGACCGGGTCGGCGTAGTGGCGCAGCGTGGTCGCGCCGCCGCCGCTGTGGCCGAGGCGGGCGGCGGTGTTGCGCAGGTCGAAGCCGCCGGCGAGGAGCTGGCTCGCGGTGTAATGGCGTCCGCCCTTGATGTCGAGCTCCACCCCGGCCGCGTCCGCAGCGTCAGCGACCCGGTGCGTGACCCAGTCCGGGTTCCATGGCCGGGCGTGCGCTGGGTCGTTGGAAAACAGGTACGCGTCATCTCGCAGCTCGACACCGACTGCCGCTAGCTCTGCCTTGATCTCAGCTAGGTAGCTCGCGATCAGCGCACAGGTGACCGGGTCGATGGCCAGCCAGCGGTCCTGGTGGGTCTTGGTGTCCTTGCGGATGCGCTGTCCGGCGCGGACCACGTAGTTGAAGGCGACGTGGACCAGGCCGCGATCCAGGTCGACGTCACGGATCTGCAGGCCGCACAGCTCACCGCGGCGGACACCGGTTACCACCACTAGCCACAAATACAGCCCCAGAGCGTCGCTGTGCGCGCGGGCCTGCGGCTATCACCTTGGCCACGGCTTCCGGCGACGTAGCCAGGATGGTCTGACGGCGTGAGGGTGGGAGGCCTGGCCGACCGGGCCGGGTTGCGGTCGGTCCACTCCCATCGCATCGCTGCCTCGAAGGCTCCGGACAGGATGCTGTGGATGCCGTGGATGGTGCTCTTGGCCATGGGCTTGCAGACGTGCGGGCGGCAGCCGGACAGCTTGCAGTCGTGGCCAGGACGCGGGCGAGTGATCTGCAGGCGCGTACCAGGCTCGTCAGCGGCCGGGTCGCCTGCGATCGTCGTCGTCCGCCCGTGGCGGATGTGCACGAGCCCTTCGTCGGCGAGCGCCAGGAACGCGTGCCGCACGGTGCCGGGTTTCAGCCCTTGGAGCTTGGCAGTTCGGGAACCGATGGGAGCGCGTCACCGGGGCCAGCTCGCCGGACCGGATCGCCGCCCGCAGCTTGTCCGCGGCCTGCTGCCACTCGGGCCGCGGGTCGGCCGGGTCGGGCCGCAGGTCCGGGATGTTGCGGTGCTCGGTGAACGGCTTGCCGGTGCACGCGAGGTTGCCGCATCGCATCAGCCGGGCGTACAGCGTGTCCAGCAGCGGGCCGCGGACCTTGCGGACCTGGAGGGACCCGAGGGCAGGCTTGATGGTCCGGCGGATATACCCGAGGTTGCTCTCCCGGGTGGACACGTCCCACCCGGCTGTCGACACGTACTGGTCGAGCAGCTGAGCGACGGTGACGGCCGAGTCGGGCTGGCGTCCCGCTGTGGCCTGCTCGAGCAGCTTGCCGAGCTCGATCTGCGCGGCCCGTTCGGTCTTGCATGTCTTGCGGAACCGGATCTCACGGCCCGTCAGCGGGTCGGTCCCGGCGTACACCTTCACGCGCCAGGATCCGCTGGGCAGTTGCTCTATGTGTCCGGCCGGTCCTCTAGCCATGACATGACGGTACAACGGACCACCGACATCGGTCCACGAACCGGTCCACGGACCGACGCCGGATGGACATAAAATCGCAGGTGGGGCGGGTGGGGCTCGAACCCACGACCGGCGGATTATGAGTCCGCTGCTCTGACCGGCTGAGCTACCGCCCCAGCATCGGGTGCACACTACACCAGAAGGTCCCGGGCCGTCGACGCGGTCACGGGCGGGCCCGGCAGGTTAGGGTTTGCAGTGGTTTCGGTGAGAGCGGGAGGGGCGATGGCGGTGGCGGATCAGGAGACGTTCGGCTTCCAGGCGGAGGTGGTCCAGCTCCTGGAGCTGATGATCAACTCGCTGTACAGCAACAAGGAGATCTTCCTGCGCGAGCTGATCTCGAACGCGTCGGACGCTATCGACCGGCTGCGGCTGGAACTGCTGGCCCAGGGCGAGAACCCGGAGGACGAGGGGCCGCTGCAGATCCGCGTGTCCTACGACCGGGACGCGGGGACGATCACGGTAGCCGACAACGGGATCGGCATGAGCCGGGCTGAGGTCATCGAGAACATCGGCACCATCGCCAAGTCGGGGACACAGGAGTTCTTCCAGGCCCTGACCGGCGATCAGCGGCAGGACGCGACCCTCATCGGGCAGTTCGGGGTGGGCTTCTACTCCGCGTTCATCGTGGCCGACCGGGTGGAGCTGACCACCCGGCGGGCCGGGTTGCCGGAGATGGGCACGGCGGAGGACGCCGTCCGGTGGAGCTCTGACGGCCGGGGCCAGTACACGCTGGAGGCGGCCGAACGCCCGGGCCGCGGCACCACGGTGGTGCTCCACCTCCGGGACGACGATCGTGACCTGCTGAGCGGGTACCAGCTGCGCGCCATCATCGCCAAGTACTCCGATCACATCAGCCTGCCGATCGTCATGCCTGCGGAGACCAGCGCCGAGAAAGACGAGCAGAGCGCGGCATCCGAAACCGTCAACCAGGCCTCGGCGCTGTGGACGCGGCCTAAGAGCGAGATCAGCGACCAGGACTACACCGACTTCTACAAGCACATCGCCAGCGACTACGCCGATCCGCTCAGCTGGGTGCACAGCAAGATCGAGGGGACCTACGAGTACACGCTGCTGCTGTTCATCCCGGCCCACGCCCCGTACGACCTGTGGCTCCTGGACTCCTCGCGCGGCGTCCGGCTGCACGTCCGGCGGATCTTCATCATGGAGGACTCCGGCCAGCTGATGCCGCGCTACCTGCGGTTCATCCGCGGCGTGATCGACTCCGCCGACCTGCCGCTCAACGTGTCACGCGAGCTGCTGCAGGGCAGCCGGGTGGTGGACCGGATCCGCTCCAGCGCGGTCAAGAAGGTGCTGCAGCTGCTGAAGGACCTGGCCGAGAAGGAGCCGGACAAGTACGCCACGTTCACCAGGGAGTTCGGCGCCGTCCTGAAGGAGGGCATCGTCGAGGACCTTCCGAACCGGGACGAGATCGCTCGGCTGGTACGCTTCACCACCACCCAGGGCGAGGACGTCCCGCTGGCCGACTACGTGGCGCGGATGAAGGACGGCCAGGACAAGATCTACTACCTGCTGGCGCCGACGCTGGCCGCGGCGCGCAGCAGCCCGCACCTGGAGGCCGTCCGGGCCAAGGGCGTCGAGGTGCTGCTGCTGGCCGATGTGGTGGACAACTGGCTGGTCACCACCTTGCGTGAGTTCGAGGGCAAGCAGCTTCAGTCGGTCGCGCAGGGTACCGCCGACCTGGGCGGGATGGAGGACGAGGCGGAGAAGGCTGCCCAGGACCAGGCGAGCACCGAGTTCGCCGGACTGGCGGCCAAGCTGAAGGAGCACCTGGACGGGCAGGCCTGGGACGTGCGGGTGACTAGCCGGCTGATCACCTCGCCGGCCTGCATCGTGGCCAACGAGCCGACCTCCGACATCAACCTCGTGCAGCGGCTGCGCGGCTCGGGGCTGCCGAGCCAGCCGGTGCTCGAGATCAACCCGAAGCATCCGCTGGTGGAACGGCTCAACCGCCATCAGGATGACCCGCGCCTGGCCGACTGGGCCTGGGTGCTGTTCAACCAGGCGGTGCTCACCCTGGGAGCGCGGATCGACGACCCGGCGGCGTTCGTCACCCGCCTCAACGACCTGCTGACCACCCTGACGGACGACCCAGGGTCAGACGGGCGGGAGGTGGACGCTGATGACGGCGGAGCGGCCGCCGCGGACGACGGCTAGGGCGTCCTTGAGGACCTGGGGCAGCTCGTCCGGGTCGTCGACGGTGACGGCGTAGGCGCCGCCGGCCGCGGCGGCGATGGCGGGCAGGTCGGCCTCCGGCTCGAACGAGACGTGGAAGTCGTCCGCCGCCGCGGCCGCGCCGTGGCCGTGCACCCGGAGCGTGGAGAACTTGGGCGCGGCCCAGCCACGGTTGTCGTAGATCACGGTCAGCGACGGAGCGTGGTACCGGCGCGCGACCCAGTGGGCCGAGGATGGCACCCCGAACAGGTAAGAGCCATCACCGACCAGGGATACCACGATCCGTTCGGCAGAAGAAGCGAGCCTAGCCCCTACGGCGCCGCCGCCGGTCCAGCCCAGGGAACCGCCGCCGGACCCTAGATAGGACCCAGGCCTGCTGGGCCGCAGGTGCTCGGCCACGATCTGGTAGTTGGTGATCGTCTCGGTGAGCACGATCGAGTCGGTGCCGGCCAGCAGGTCGCGCACGCACGCGGTCAGGTACCGGGGCGTGATCACGCCGGCTTCGGGCTGCTCGAGCGCGTCGAGCACATCGCGGCGGGCCTGCGTGGCGGCGGCGATCTCCGCCTGCCGGGTCTCCACCACCTGAGCTTCAGCCAGATTTTGATCCCTAACGAGCCGGGCGATCTGCTCCAGGGCCACCTTGGAGTCGGCCGCGGCGAAGCGGCGCGCGGCGATCTGCCACATGGGAATCGTGGGTTTGAGCGGGTCGACGTCGATGACGTAGATGGCGGCGTCCGGCGCGGGCCGGTTGGTGGCCGGGATCCACGGCACGTCGCTGTCGACGACCAGGATGACGTCGGCCTGGGCCAGCGCCGGGTTCTGTCCGGTGGTGGTGAACTGGTAGCCGCAGTGCAGCGGGTGGTCGCCGGGGAAGTTGACGCAGAAGGCAGCCGACTCCAGCACGCCGATGCCGAGCAGCTCGGCCAGCTCGACCAGCACGGGCACCGCGTCCGGGTTCCGGCCGAGGTAGGACGTGACGATGAGCGGGTGCCGGGCGCGGGCCAGCGCGGTGGCGATCTCCCGGGTCACCGCGGCGGTGAGCGCGGCGGGCTCGAGCGGCCTGAACTGCGCGGGATCCACGGCGTACGGCTCGAGCGGTTCCTCCATCACCTCGCGCGGGCCGACCAGGTACACGGGGCCGGCCGGATCGCTGCGCGCGATCTGCAGGGCCCGGTGCACGAGCTGCTTGACGTTGCGCCCGGTGCGGATCTCGTTGTCGTACTTGACGAAGCCGCGCAGGATACCGCGCTGGTCACGGGCGTCCTGGATCCAGTGGATGAACTCGTTGCGGCTGCCGGGCAGCTCGCCGTCGAGCGTGTACGGCGAGGCGCCCGCGAAGATGAACACCGGGATGTGGCCGCGCATCGCGTTGCTGACCTCACCGCCGAGGTTCTGCGTCCCGCCGTCGACGTGGACAATGACGGCCTGCGGCTGCCGGGTCACGCTGGCGTAGGCATGCGCGGCGGACAGCGCCACCATCTCGTGCGGGCAGATGATGAGCCGGGGGTACGCGTCTTGGAGGCCCTGCGCCTTGGCCTGCGCGTACGCCTCGATCAGGCCCGGATGGTCGCTGCCGAGGTTGGCGAAGACATAGCTGACGCCCGCCTCGGCCAAGGCCTCGAGAAATGCTGCGCTGGTCGAGTAGTAACCAGCGGTGCTGGCTTGGCCGCCTGCGGCGGCGGTGCTGGGTTGGCCGCCTGCGGCGGCGGGCACGTATCAGTACCGTCCGGCCGTCTGCATCGACATCGCGTGCTCGACCAGGGTGACCAGGGTGGCCTTGGTCGATTCCCGGTTCCGCGCGTCGCACGGGATCACCGGCACGTCGGGTGAGATGGCCAGCGCCTCGCTGACATCCCGGGACCGGTGCGGGAACTGCCCGTTGAACCCGTTGATCCCGATCACGAACGGAAGCCCGGACGCCTCGAAGTAGTCCACTGCGGGGAAGGAGTCGGCCAGGCGGCGGGTGTCGACCAGCACCACCGCGCCGATGGCGCCCTGGATCAGGTCGTCCCACATGAACCAGAACCGGTGCTGGCCCGGCGTGCCGAACATGTAAAGCACCAGGTCCTTGTCCAGCGTGATCCGCCCGAAGTCCATCGCTACCGTGGTCGTGGACTTGTCCGGCACGTGCGACAGGTCATCGACGTCGGTGCTGGCCACAGTCATCACGGCCTCGGTGGTCAGCGGCGTGATTTCCGAGACCGAGCCCACGAAGGTCGTTTTGCCTACGCCGAATCCACCAGCCACCACGATCTTGACCGACGTCATGGCGGGAGCGTCGGACCTGGGCTGGGCGACGCTAGATCTTACGGAGTCCACTGAGCACCCTTTCGAGCAGATGGAGGTCCGGACGGCCCTCCGAGTCATCGCGCTGGTGGATGCGAACCAATCCGTCCGCACTCATGTCCGCGATGAGAATCCTGGCCACGCCGAGCGGCAGCCGCAGTACCGCCGACACCTCCGCCACCGACCTCCAGTCCCGGCAGAACTGCAGGATCGCCTGGCATTCCGGTGCCAGCACGGATAGATCACGAGGCTCCAGGACGGTGGCGGTCACCAGAGCCTCGATGGCGAGCTGATACCGGGGCTGCGTGCGCCCACCGGTAACCGTATACGGTCGGACGAGCCTGGTGGCACCGTCCTCGTCGGTCCCGAAACCGAAACCGGACCGCGCCGGTCCCGGCCCCTCATCCCACAGGCCCGCCCGGGCCCCTGCACCCTGCCAGGAACCAGGCAAGCCCACGAATGGTGACCGGTCGTCACCTCGCCCTTGGCCCGCCACGAAAACCTCCGGTCACCTTCGCCCGTCACCGGGGGTGGCTGCTTGCATGACACTGCGGCTGGCGGGCGTCAGTACCCGTCCGGCCCGCTCAACCAGCAGGGTCATCTCGTAGGCTACGAGACCGAGATCGCAAGTGGACGCGGCGAGCACAGCAAGGCTTGAGCCATTGCTGATCGCCATGATCACCAGCACACCTCGCTGCATCTCTACCACAGTCTGCACCACCGCGCCGCCCTCGAAGACCCGCGACGCGCCCTGAGTCAAACTGGTCAGCCCCGACGTCACCGCCGCCAGCTGATCGGCCCGTTCCTGGGGGAAACCGGCGCTGAACGCCAGCGGCAGGCCGTCGGAAGATACCACGACCGCGTGCGCAACATCGGGGACCCGCTCCACGAAGTTGGTGATCAGCCAGTTAAGGTCCTGCGCAGGGCGCCCTGGCGTGCTCATGGGCACTCCTCTCGTCGCCCGTTCATACAGGTTCCTCCTCCTGGGCTGGTTGTGCGTGGGACTTCAAGATTCATCGGTCCTACGGCTCCTCGGTCTGGGGTGCGGCGGCGCGGCCCTCGCGCACGCCTCGCTGGAAGCTGGCCATGCGGGTTCTGACCACATCCGGCGATCTGGTGGGTGCGTCGGCTTCGGCGTCGCCGCCTCCGCCACCAACCGACCCGGGTACGAGGTTAGCCCTCGGCACCCGCCTTGGCAGGCCCGCCTGGGTGGTGTCTCCCGCCGACGGCGCCGCGAGCGCCTGAGCGGCACGCCAGCCTTCGTCGGCGGGCGAGGTCCACGACTGATCGGCTGCCGCGCCGACCGGGGCCCCCGGGGCGGGCCGGGCCGTGCTGAGGCTCTTGCCGCTGCGGCGGAACCAGTCGGACTCGAGCGAGTCGAAGATCGGCAGCCGCTGGTCCTGGGTGGCGGGCGGCGGGACAGTTACCGTGCCGGAATCGGTCGCGCCGCCGGTCACCTGGCCGCTGTTCGCGCTGGGGCCGTCGCCGCCGCGGACGTCCCGGCTGCCGATCGGGGGGATCCTGGGCGCCTGCAGCGGCACCTGCCCGCCGAACGCGGGCAGCCTGCTGGGCCCGGACCCGAAGCCTTCCGGGCCGCCGGAGCTTCCCTGGCCGGCCGGCGCCGCAGGGGTTCGCGGGGCGATCTCGTCCGCGTCGGCCGAGCCGTCCGCGGGCGCCCCGTTGCCGTTGGACTTGCCGCGTACCGGAAGCGACTGCCCCGAATCGGCGTCCCAGCCGTTCCCGGCGGTGGGATTCGGCCCGGTCTCGTCCGGTCCGGCACCCGGTCCCGCGCCCGGCCAAGCATCCTGCCCGGCGTCCGCGGCCGGGGTGAAGGGCGGTGACATGGACGAGAATCTGGGGATCCGCGCGGCCATGGTGGCCTGCGCGCCCGTGTTGGACTCCTGCGGCGGCGCGGACAGTGACGCCGCCGGCCCGTAGTCGTCGGCTTCGAAGCGGCGCAGCCGACCGAGCGGCGGCACGACCTCGGGCGCGGCCACTGTGTCGGGCAGCCAGATCAGCGTGGTCAGGCCGCCGGCCTGAGCGGGCCGCAGCCGGACCCGGACCCCGTGCCGGGCAGCCAGGCGGCCGACCACGAACAGGCCCATCCGGCGGGACACCGCGACGTCGACCACGGGCGGGTTGTCCAGCCGCCAGTTGGCGTGCGACATTTCCTGGTCCGAGATGCCCACGCCGTTGTCGGTGATGTCCAGCAGCACGCCGCCGCTGGACAGCGGCTGGCCGGAGACGTAGACCTGGGTGTCCTCGGGAGAGAACGCGGTGGCGTTCTCGACGATCTCCGCGACCAGGTGCACCACGTCGTTGACGGCCTGGCCGACGACCACGATGCCGGGCTGCACGTTGAGGACGACCCGCTCGTACTGCTCGATCTCGGAGACCGCAGCGCGCAGCACGTCGACCAGCGGCACCGGATGGCTCCACCGCCGGGTCACCTCATGACCGGCCAGAACCAGCAGGTTCTCAGAGTTGCGGCGCATGCGGGTGGCCAGGTGATCCAGGCGGAACAGGCTGGACAGCCGACCAGAGTCCTGCTCGCTCTGCTCAAGGGAGTCGATCAGCGACAGCTGCCGCTCAATGAGCGACTGGCTGCGCCGGGACAAGTTGATGAACATGGCGTTCAGGTTGCCGCGCAGCATGGCTTCATCGGCCGCGAGCCGGACCGCCTCGCGGTGAACCTGGTCGAAGGCCCTCGCGACTTCACCGATCTCGTCGGTGGAGGTGACCCCGATCGGCTCGATATCGACGCTCTCGTCCGTGCCCTCGCTCTGGCTCAGCCTGAGCACCATCTCCGGCAGCCGACGACCGGCCACGTCGAGCGCGTCGGTGCGGAGCTTGCGCAGCGGGCGGGTCAGCGAGCGGGCGACCAGGATGGAGATGAGGAGGACCAGGAGCAGCAGCAGCAGCGTCACCAGGCTGGTGACCAGCAGGTCCGTGCCGGCATTGGTCCTGGACGTATCGGCAAGCGCAGAGATGTTGCCGGTCAGTTCGTCGGCCACTTGCCGCACCTTGCCGATGGTGAACGACATGTCGTTGTTCACCTTTGCCTCGGCCAGGACGCTCGCATTCGCCGGGGTGAGCGGGTGCGCCGAGGAGGCGCCGGGAAGCAACGCCAACGCGAGTGATTCCTCGTGGCCGGTTCTACCGACCGGCGGCCCGCTCACCGTGTCGCTGTAGTTCTGCTGCTCGGCGAGATCTACGGATGCGTTGAAGTTGGCCAGATCCACCGCTTCCTGCCGCTGTGCCTGCTGGAGGCTGGCATCGTCGTTGGGCGACAGCGACGGCTGCGGGAAACTGACCGCCTTCAGCAGGAGGGCCCGCTGAACCGACCAGGAGTCTTCGACCTGGAGCAGTGCGCCTAGGGCGATGACGTCGAGCCGCAGATCGGTATTGCTGGCCTGGTTCCCGACGATGCTGGTGAATGTGTTCGCGGGCTGGATGACGTTCACGGTGTACACCTGCATGATTGCCGCACTGGGGAATAGCGGGTCCGCCACCGCCTCGCGGACGAACGGCAGGGTTTGCGTGCCCACCTGTACCGCGTTCACCGCCTGTACCGCGGCGAGCTGATAGCCGCCTCCGACCGTGATGCCATCTGCCAAGGCGGCGACCTCTGCGGCGGCGCCATCGGTGACCCGCCGTGCGGTCCTCAGCCTGGCGGCAAAGCCAGCCCTATTCGCTGTGGAGGCGACTGAATAGTCGCGTTCATCTTCCACTGCCTGGATGTACTTGACCACCGCGCTGTTGAGCTGGGCGAGGTGCTGAACACGGCCGCTCGTCTGCCAGTTGCTGACGTCCCCGCTGATGGTCACCGCACCGAGCGCCGTCGCGGTCAGCAACGGCACCGCGATCATGGCGGCCAGCCGCCACCGGACGCGCCAGTTCCTCAGGGCGAACCGCGACCCGGCCGAGCCAGGCCGTCCCGGATGCGGATGGGTGGTCCCGGCCATGCCGGCCGCGGGCGGGGGCCCCGCCTGGGGCTGGGCGACGACCACGGGCGTCTGGCCGGCGGAAGCGGCCGGGCCGATGACGGGCTGCGGTCCCATGCTCGCCGCGTTCCGTCCGCCGACGGCAGCCGAGCCGTGACCCGCGGCGCTTCCGCCCGCGAGAGGCACCGAACCCTCCCCGTCGGCTGGCCCCCCGCTGACGGCCCCGGCCGCGCCGGCCGGGTCGCCGGGATTCGTCACCGATCGTCTACGCACTACGTTCGCACCTCGCATCGGCAAGCCTGAGCCAGCGCACATGCCCGGCTGAAGCGGCGCAAGGCGCCCTCCATACGCACCCTCTTTTCCTTCGCAACGATCGCCGCTGCTCGGGTCAACAAGGCGGCCGAGCCACACTCTCGCATTACAAAACGGGTAAGGACATATAATCATCTTCTGGGTGGCCCTCACGGGCATTCGCCAGTAAACCGGCGAGATCTTCGCCGAGAAGGCTAAACCGCGCCGTCCGACCTGGCCGCGATCGCCCGCACCAGGCTTGCAGTTAGTGATCGTATAGTAACTCTTCGTATTTCCTCGCGGCGGCGGGCCGCCCCGGTGACCAACGTCGGCGGCCCGGCCGTCAGTCCGGCGTATGGGACATATCGGTCGTCGGCCGTCTGACGTCGACCCAGGCTGCCGGCCCTCCGGGAACGGCGCGGACAAGCGGCAAGCGCCAGCTAATCAGCCCGTTATGACGATTATTACGTGCCAATTAATACCTCATTAGACCATGCAGAATAGCATGCTCGTTACTGGGCTCGTTACTGGGAAGGACTAGGCTCCGAATCCGCAAGTACCCGAAATCGTGTGACCGGGGGCGTTGGCGCGGACGTTGTGGACTTCGACACGCCGACGCATGATGCGTGATTTGCGGTTGGCGAGGGTGGGGTTTCCCCTCTCCAGCACCAAGCGCAGCTGGAAGCCATCGCGGTCAGCCCTCATCGTGACTGGCCTGGTGCGCGTCGGCGGCGGTGACTGCCGGGCTGGTGGTGGCCTGGGGCAGGTCCCGCCCCGGCGCGTCGGGCTGCGGGGTGCGGGGTGACCGGCCGAGGAACAGTTCGCCGAAGTCGGGCCGGGCGAGCAGGGCCGCGGGTGCGTCGTTCAGTTCGACCCGGCCGGCGACCAGGACGTAGCACCAGTCGGCGATCTGCATGGCCTGGTAGGCGCGCTGTTCGACGAGCAGGATGGTCACGCCGGCGCGGGCAAGTGAGGTGACGTGGTCATCAAGGATGCCGCGGGCCAGGATCGGGGACAGCCCCGCCGTAGGTTCGTCGAGGATGACGAGCTTCGGCGAGCTGATCAGGCAGCGGCCGATGCCGAGGAGTTTCCGTTCGCCGCCGCTGAGGAGTTTGCCGCGGCGTTTGAGTAGCGGCCGGAG
>CAVUNL010000025.1:0-506469 GCA_963742795.1 uncultured Actinomycetes bacterium | reverse complement strand
ATTGCAGCTCGACACCGCCGGTGGGCAGGTTCCGCTGCCGGTAAGGCCGCGGGCCGGTGCGTTGGACCCAGACCGTGCGCACCCGCGCAGCCAGGGCCGGCGGCGGGGCCCGCTCGACATAGGTCTACGCCTGATCCACGCACCTAGCGTAGGAGATCGTGCGACCAGGCCCCCATACCCGGGCCGGGCAGCCCAGCCTGGACCGGCGAAGCGCTGATGAACGGCATCGACTAGATGAAACACGCCCCGGGTGCACAGTACTTCGGACATCCATGCAGACGACTCCGGACATCGACAGCCGCGGAAGCCAACCGGCAGGAGACAGGCACACCGCTAACGCAACTCGACGCGGCCCTGCTGGAGCGGTTCCTGGCTCCCGCCCGCGCCACCATCGCACCCCGAGGACTGGGACGCCGAGCTGGCCGCCGGCCGCGCGCTCACCCAGCACCAGGCAGCCACGCTCCTCGTATCATCATCCCCAGCACACGACACATTCCAGTGAGCCACCAGCCAGACTCATAGCGCGGGCGGTGAGCGTGCAGAACGGCCGTTCGGGCGCGGCAAGGACCGTCATGCCGACCGACCGCGACTGACGCCAGATCGGCGGCTCTTTGCGCAGGGCTGCGAAGACTCTGGTTGCTGTCCGTGACAGAGTTCCCCAGCAGCCTCCGTCCTCGCCTGGCAGGGTTCGCGGCTGCCGACTGACCACGCGAGCATGGCAAAGGTCTCCCGCCTTGCCCTGGAGCTCGACCCGGTCCGCGGCAGATCCGGACGTTCGGTCAGTGAAGGGGGCCGCTACTCGGGCGCCTCGGCTGGGCCCCGATCCGATCAGGAATCGAGAAGCGCCATGGCGTGGCCGGGCCTAGCCTTTCGGTGGAGGGCCTGCATGACACCGAGCCCCTGAGCATCAAGGAAGGAAGCCCGACAATGCCCGCGACCAATGCCAGCACCGAGTCCGGCGGCTTCAGCGCCGAGGAGCGTGCCGCGATGAAGATGCGCGCCGCCGAGTTGCGCGCCGAGGGCAAGAAGGGCGCCAAGAAGGCCGACGGCCTGCAGGCGGTCCTCGACAGCATCGCGGAGATGGCACCGGAGGATCGTGCGCTCGCCGAGCGCGTGCATATGACGGTGACCGCCGCCGCCCCCGGGTTGTCGCCGAAGACCTGGTACGGGATGCCCGCTTACGCGAACGCGGACGGCAAGGTCGTCGTCTTCTTCCAGAATGCGGGCAAGTTCAGCTACCGCTACTCGACCCTGGGCTTCCAGGACGCGGCGAACCTCGACGACGGCGACGTATGGCCGGTGTCGTACGCGCTTAAGAAGTGGAGCCCCATGGTGGAGAAGAAGCTCGCCGAGCTGGTGAAGGCCGCGATCTCCTGACCGGTGCCGCAACCGCCGCGAAGCGCCCGCAGCGTCCCCGGGTCCAGCGGCTTCGGACGGCTCCGCCTCAGCCTCGCTGCCACGACCTACGGTGCCACAGCTACCAGTAGTAAATGTCACATGCAACACCCGTTGGCAAATAACGCGACTATGCGCTGGTCAGGCCACTGAAGCTTATGAATTGGGTGACGGCCAGGTCCACCACCCATGGGTGCGGCCTGCGGGTCCTTCGGTTTCGTGGCTGCCGACCGGGGCCTGAGAACCTGGCGCCCTACGCCGCGGTCCGCCATCTCCTCTATGCCTCGTACCTGCTGATCCAGTCCGGGTCCGTGCTGCAAAGCCTGTCCTGCGCAACCTCGCCGTCGTTACCTTCGCCAGCGCCTGCAACATCGCCCGCACCTTGGCACAAGTAAGGCTGCTCGCCCGGTCACCGGCCTACCGGACCTACCGTGAACGGGTCCGGTGGCGGCTGATCCCTACCTGTGGTGACGTCCGGCGGTGTCAGCGCCCGGCCGTTCAGCCTGGGCGGCCGGGGGGTGGAGGCATACGCACGGCCCGCCCGGCGGGGTTAGCGTCGAGCTATGGCACCGCGTAGCCGAAGGCCGGACGCGGCGGGGCTGGGCCGCCGCATCTGGGACCATATCCGCGGCCGGGCCCGCGACGCACCGGAGGAGTTCACGCCGGCCACCCGCGATGATGTCACGGGCTGGCTGTGGGAGGGCCCGTTCGCCACCTTGATACGCGAGGCGATCCCGGGCATCGCCGACACCGATCTGCGGCGCGCCCGTGAATACCTCAATGCGTGCAGCATGGTCGTGAGCGCGCGCGCCAATCAGCGCGGGGCGCAGCCGCAGTGGTTTATCCGCGCCCACTGGCACCAGGGACCGGGCGGCCATGTGCACGTGGTCACGGCAGCCCGCCCTAGCCAGCCAGCTGCACCGGCGCCGGGCCAGTCCGCACCGGCAGGGCTATCGGGCGAGCTGGCGCACCAGCCGAGCCAGGACATCGTGGCGGCGCTGCAGTCGCTCGCGCAGCAGATATCGGAGCTACAGGCCGACAACGACCGGCTGCGGGGGGACAACGACCGGCTCAGCGCCGAGGTCGAGCGGATCCGGGCCCTGATGCGCCAGATCGGCGGCGCGATCGCCCAGCAGGCCAGCCAGCTAGTGGCCGGCACCGGGGACTAGCTGCTGCAGGCACAGATGCGGTCCGGCGGCAACACGGCCAGTACCCGGGTGAGGGAGCGGCGTGGTGTGGGACGCTGGGCGTTGTGGCGGTCCTTGCGCGGGTTGAGCACGTCGGGAGCCTGCTCCGCCCGCAGTTTCTGCGCGATGCCCGCGAAGCCTACGCGCGGGCCGAGCTCACCCCTGCTCAGTTCAAGGCGGCCGAGGACCGGGCGGTCCGCGAGATCGTCGCCATGCAAGAAGAGCTCGACCTCCCGGTGGTCAACGACGGCGAGATGCGGCGCGAGTCGTTCCAGAGCGAGCTCACCGCCGCCTGCGACGGCTTCACCGGCGTGGACGTCAACGCTTGGCTATGGGGGCAGTGGCACTCGCCGGAGGTGGGCGATCTGACGATTACCCGGCCGGAGGGCCTGGCGGTTATCGCGCCGGTGCACAAGCACCGCAACCTCGCCGCGGAGGAGTTCACGTTCTTGCGCGGCTGCACCAGCCGGCAGGGGAAGGTCACGCTGCCGAGCCCGTCGCTGTTCGCCAATCTATGGTCACCGCGGCGGTCGACCGGACCTTACCCGACGCTGGACGCGTTCTTGGCCGATGTGGTACGGGTGCTGTGTGAGGAGGTCCGTGAGCTGGTGGGGCTGGGCTGCACTTACATTCAGCTGGATGCGCCGCACTACCCGCTGCTGATCGACCCGGGCTGGCGCACGTTCTACGAGGAGCGGGGCTGGCCGCTGGAACGCTGGCTAGGGTACGGGATCGAGCTGGATAACGCGGTGATCGACGCCGGCCGGCCGGCCACGTTCGGCTTCCACCTGTGCCGCGGCAACCAGCTCAGCCGGTGGCTGGTGGCCGGCGGGTACGACGCCATCGCCGGCCCGGTGTTCGGGGGTGTGCACGCCGACCGGCTGCTGCTGGAGTACGACGACCAGCGCTCGGGCACCCTCGACCCGCTTCGGCTGGTCCCCGCCGACAAGGTCGTGGTGCTGGGCCTGGTCACCACCAAGACTTCGCGGCTCGAGTCACTGGAACAGATCAAGGCCCGGCTCCGTGAGGTGAGCTCCCTCATCGATGCCGACCGACTGGCGCTCAGCCCGCAGTGCGGCTTTGCCACCTCGGTGGCCGGCAACGCCATCACCCCCGAGGCCCAACGCGCCAAACTTGCCCTGCTGGTCCGCGCCGCCCGCGACTTCCTGCCCGCCCCCACCGCCCCCTGAACGCCCGTAGACCGGACAACGCGGCGCGACCGGACACGGTACGACGATCCGACGGCGGCGCATCGCGATGCGGGTCACATGGCTTCCACCAGCAGCTGGGCCCGCACCACCAGCCAACCGCGCCCGCCTGAAGCTCAGGGAGAACGGAATGGTGCAGATCACCCCAGTTCGGCCCGGCCTGGGCCCGCCAACAGAGCTGTCCCCACGCGCGTTGGGCGGTTATCTTACGTCAAGGTCGGGAGCCCCAAGCCGGTCATAGAGAACTCCTGGCAACCAAGCTCATCGGCCAGCCCGGCGATGCGCAGCCCGCGGCCGCGGGATTGCCTGGCCGGGCGCTGGCTGTCACCGTACCTAACCGCCCTTCCGGAAAGCGAGCGACCTTATCGCCGACTCTGTCTCCACCAACCGCTCGCGCAAATGCAAGGTGCGCAGCGCGCAGAACACCCGGTTCTGTTGCCACACGCGGGCGGCTTGCCCGGATCGGGACCTCAGAGTGGTTGCCTGCAGGCGCTGTCACGTCCATTGCCACATCGGCGCGACGCTGGGCTGGCCTTTCTCGTACGTCAGCTCAAGCTGGTCACCTCGGGAATTGCCGCCCGCCAACCCGGCCCCAGGACCGGTAATATAACTGAGGAAGCCCGGTCAATGCTTTGCGGCGTTCTTGGCTTTCTTCCCCTTGTGCTTGACCTTGCCGGCACCTTTCTTGGTCTTGCCCTTAACTGCCTTAGCATCGCGCTTAGCCTTCTTGCCCAGACCCATGACCGGCTCCCTTGTGTCTTGCGGCACCAGCGCTGCCACATACGGACCGCGTTCTCGGCCGAGCTGCCGGAGACGCGGCGCTCCGGTGACTCCATGTTCCACGCCGGATGAAGCTCAAACCTTCCAGATATCACGGCGTGAGCTCTTCTCGCATCTGCGGCGCCGGGCAAGCGCACGATTGGCTCCGGACCCTGAAGGCCGGACGCGGCAAAGGCAAGCAGCAATAGACCGCAGCAACGCCGGTCACCCAAACGAAGATCGTCGGCCAGCGCGAAGATGGCCCGGCCGATACAGCAGAACGCCCCGATCCGGGCGTCGCTGTTGGTGCCGTGCCGAAGAGTCGCAAGAATACAGATCGGGCGGATCTCGCGCGCTCACCGCTGGGCGGGCGCGATTGATGCCAGCCTGCGAGTGGACGCGGATGTCAGCGGGGGTGAGTGAGATGGAACCCTGGCGGGATCGTCCCGGTCAGCTGGGCCAGGTTGGCCCGGGTCGGCGGCAGCCAGTAAAAACGGATCACTACCGCCGCTGGCTTCGATCCGGTGCTGGCCTCACTCCCAGCCAGTTGCACCGGAAGGTAGGTGTGCGGGTCGAGCCAAAGAGTGATGCCGCCAGCCGAGCTGGCCCAGAGCGCGATGCCGCTATTCGCGCTGCCGGTGACCTTGATCGCGTCGATGCCGTCGACCCGCTGGTGGCCGGCCACGTGGAACAGGCCGCACCGCAATCCTGCGCCGATGACCAGCTTCCAGTCCGCCGCGTGGCACTCGGCGCCATCAGGAGCGCTCCGAACTTTCCGCAGACAGACAGCTTCGGCGCTGGCCCTGACGACGGGGGGATGCCGAAGCGCTCCCACGTCCGGTCCTGGTAGTTAACCATGATCAGGGTCGGCTTACCGTGGCCAGTCTGCACCCAGGAGTCCCACTTCGGCTTGCCGCCGGCCGGTTCATCGACCTGCCGAGCCCGGCTGCCGTAGACCCAGACGTCGGTGACGAACCGCGTGGTTGCCGGCGGGCCGAAAGTGGTGGTCGTGGTCGTGGTGTACATAATCCGGTTGGTTGCGGCGAGCGCACTGCTGGCGTGGCTGAGGACGTATGCGGTCGTCAGCGCCGGGATCGCGGTAGGGGACGCCGTGGCTGCTGCGACACCGGCCACGGTCCCGGCGGCGATAGCCACGGCAGTGGCAGCAGCGGCCACCGCCCGTATCCTGCGGCGTTTGCCGCGGTACCTGCGGTGCGCATCCTTCACCAGGCCCGGCCGCGGACGCACGGCGATGTGTTCCATCTCGGCCCGCAGCCGCTGCTCGAAGTCGGTGCTCATGACGTTCTCCCTGTCGGTTGCGGCGTGCCATCGTTTTCGCCGAGGCCGTTGAGTTCGCGGAGCTTGCGCATGCCGCGTGAGGTAACGGATTTGACCGTGCCCGGGGAACACAGCCCATGGCCTGCGCGACCTGAGCCTCGGTGAGCTCTTCCCAGTAGCGGAGCACGATCGCGGTGCGCTGCCTGGCCGGAAGCTGGCGCAGCTGCCGGAGCAGCTGGTCTCTGGTATCCACGGTGCCGGTTTCATCGGGCTGCGCCCCGGGCTGGCCGAGCAGGCCGAGGCGCGCGCGCCAGGCCTGTTGGCGGCGCCAGCCGTCGGCGGCCAGATGGTAAAGCGTCCGCCGCAGGTAACCCTCAGGGTTGCCGCGTATCGTCCGCCAGCGCCTGAACACCCGCTCGAGTGCGGCCTGGAGCAGGTCCTCACCGTCGTCCTGGCCGCCCGCCAGGAGGACAGCGGTATGCAGCAGGTGCTTGCCCTTGACAGCGAGCAGTTCCTCGAGCACATCGGCGGACTGTTCGCCGTCCATCGCGCCCCTCTCGTCGATGTCACCCACCAAGTACGAGCGGCGCAGGCCGGAGGTTGACCGGGATCAGAAGATTTCTGTTCCCGGGCGACCACGCGCCAGCCCCACTGGCGGTCGAAGCGTCCAGGCCACCGGCCCCGGCTGCCGTTACTGCGCCCGCAGGTCCCCGACCGCCGCCACGACCTGCCCGCTGGCGCAATCTGCCATCCGCTGGGCAGCCAGCACGTCTCACGGCTATTGTCAGCCCAGCCCCGGCTCCCGGGAACGTCACGTTCCCCGGCGACGGTGATCCAAGCTGGAGGTGAGTCCGAACCACCCGGCGGGCAAAGTCAAGCGAACCCGGCCCGTCGACGCCGGTTCCCTCGACGCCAGGCGAGCATGCGGCAGGCGACGGTCTCGGACGAGGGGCCAGAACGCATCATCTGCATCCCTGCTCCAACTGGCATCCGCAGTCACTAGACCGCGCCTAACGGCGGCTCGGCGCGTTTGTCTCCCAAGTCGGCCTTGAGGCTGAGGGCCACCGCTAAGTGAAGTCGACGAGTTCCACAGTTACCGTCGCCACGTCTCCGACGTCGAGGGCCTCCGCGACGAGGACCGGCCGCTTGACCGGAAGTACGTAGCCGGCCTGGCTGCCCGGGAAGATGGACGTCACCCACGTACTGCTCCCGATCGTGACCCGCACCCGGACTGAACCGAAACCGCAGCGCAGCCCGCCGACCAGGTCGCGGATCTCCTCGGACTGGCTCGCCGGGAGGCTAACAAAGACCCAGGTATCGGTGCGCCGGGCGTCCCACAGCCACAGTTCGGCGTCGAAGACCACCTTCACCGGCCCCAGCTTGCCACACCAGGCTCGCATCGGCGGGCCCGCCAACGTCAGACGAGCCCGCGGCTGTCCATGGCCTGAGGCGCACACGACGTGCCCACGACAGCTGGCACCGGGGAACGACGACCGGCCGTGACGGCCAAGCGGAATGCAAATCACCCTAGCGCGAATAGGCGCGGTTTCTTCGGCTGGCCATTCGCGCTTCTCGTGCGCGCAGATCGGCATGTTCGGTACAGCTCGGTTGGCGATCGTGGCATACGCTGCAGCCGCGCCGAACGGCGGTTACTTGAGCGGGCACGCTAAGACGCAGGTTACTCTCCGTGACCGCCTTTTCGTCAGCCTTCGTCCTCGGCTGGCAGAGTTCGCGGCTGCCGACTGACTACGTGAGCATGGCCAAGGTCTCGTGCCGTGCCCGTGGGCACGACCCTGTCCGCGGCAGAAGAGTGCGAGCAGATGAGGCGCTACGAATAGGCGCACGCAGCTCGAAGCCGCAATTATCTGCGGCCTCCGTGCGTGTTGGGGCAAAGAGGCGTGAAGCTGAATCTCGCTGAGAACCTGGCGAGTAATACTGCTATAGCGCCTTTACCTGCCTGACCTCGACGGGGTTGCCGTGTTAAACCATATAAAAGCCCGGTTCACCGCGGTGCGGTACTTCTCCATCGACGAGACCTACGGTGCCGGTCACAAGGAGCGGGCCAGCATGATCGGCAGTAAATCATCTGGCCGGCAATCATGCCCGCGATCGAGAGCCCGGCCGCATCATCGAGCGTTAGAGGGCGCCAATCATCAAGGTCCCTGGGTGCTCGCATACCGGCCGCTGGTGATGGTGCACTGCGGGCCGATAATGCCAAGATCGCCGATGCCAGGCGGGCCTCTCCTGGGGTACAGCGCATCCCGGTCCAGCGCTCTGCGATACCTCGCGCTCGACGGCACCGATCACGCTAGCCGACACGGGCCAGGCAGCATGATCCGCCGACCGGTCATCTGCCGCCCGCAACCACGTACTGCGCCAACGCCTACGCCGCCTCCTGGACCGGGCCGGCACCTGACGCAGCACTGGCCTGCGGTGCCAAGGCACGCACGCCAAGCGGCCAGAAGATCCAGCCCTGAACGGACAGCGCCCGCCATTGCCGGCTGCGCAATGCCCGCACAGGTAAAGCTCGCCAGCCCGGTTGACCCGGTCTACCCGGTACGCCGCGCCGGCCGCGGGCCCGCACCGATCACATGTCTCATCCATCTCCCGCCCCCTGCCGTCCGTTGCCGGGTCCAGGTCCGCCAACTACACATACTGATTACTCACCACGTCAACCTGGTTTCCCGGCCCGGCCGTTCGTGCGGCCACCGGGTACCACCGCCCGGCCCAGAGCTGGCCTGCGGCGCCGGTCGCCATCATCGCGCCCGGGCCACGTAGCGCTCCGGCGGGCGACTCGGCCGACTCCCGGGCCGGGCTTACCACGCGAGTACCATCCGCGTGTCCCCCTCCACTGATACAGAGCCGCCGCTCCCCTGCCAGATACAGGCCGGGTCCCCGATGCGCGGCCCGCGATCAAAGACAGCGCGAAACACTTCCAAGCGGACCCTGCCCGCCCGATTGAACCCGACCTCCCACCCGGACAGGACCCATCATCGCGGCAGAAGAGTAAATCGCCTGCTCCTTGTCTCTTGCCTTCCGCCTACGATCGCGGCATGAGCGGGGAGCGACGATGATGACGTGCTGTGGGCGCCATGCGGTGCCAGGTATGTCGGCAGTGACCGCCGAGTTACCGTAATGCTCGAGGCAACATCCTCGTCTTGCCTGGCATGTCAGGAGGGCAAGGCGAGCATGGCGAGGCGTGGCCGCAGCTGGTGCGAGGATACGGGTCCGAGCCGGCTGCTGGGGGCGCGCATGCCCGGTGACGGGAACAAGGCTGTGCCGGGACTGGGGCAGGAGGTGCAGTGAAGACGGGTAATGGGTTCGGTGGCGGCCCCCGTGCGGTCGCCGCGCAGCTGGCGCGCGCCGTGGAGATCGCCACCATCTTGTCCGCGAGCGGCTTCGACTGGCTCGTCCAGGCGCTGGGCCTGAGCGGGTGGGTGTCCCCCCGTCGCCTGATCTCCTCGTTCGGGTCGGGTACGAGGTGCCCGCCCCAGGTGGCGGCCGATGTTCCGCTGCCCGAGCGGCTGCGGCTGACGCTTGAGCGGCTCGGGCCGACGTTCGTCAAGGCGGGGCAGATGCTCGCGCTGCGGCCGGACTATGTTCCGCTGGAATACGCCGAGGCGTTGCGTAGC
The DNA here is from genome assembly GCA_963742795.1 of uncultured Actinomycetes bacterium. Taxonomy (GTDB): domain Bacteria; phylum Actinomycetota; class Actinomycetes; order Streptosporangiales; family Streptosporangiaceae; genus Palsa-504. The sequence continues at coordinate 497,010 of CAVUNL010000025.1, read as the reverse complement.
CTGCAAGCCCACGTCGCACCCTTCCCGGCGGCCGAGGCGGTGGCCATCGTCGAGGCCGAGCTCGGTGCGCCGCTCGGCGCGCTGTACGCCGATTTTGACCGGGATCCGTTCGCCGCGGCGTCGCTGGCTCAGGTGCACCGGGCGCGGCTGTTCGATGGCCGCCAGGTGGCGGTGAAGGTGCAGCGCCCCGGGATCACGGTGCAGGTCGACCGGGATCTTGCGCTGCTCGCCACGCTGGCCCGCCGCTTTGAGCGGCACCAGCCGGGCGCAGTTGCCTTCAGGCCATCGGAGGCGGTGGCCGAGCTAGCCCAGTACACCCGGCGCGAGCTCGACTTCCGGCGCGAGGCGCGCACCGCTGAGCGGCTGCGGCAGCTGCTCGCCGGGGATGACCGGATCGTGATCCCCGCGGTCATCAGCGACCGGAGCTCCGAGCGCGTGCTGACGACCGAGTTCCTGGCCGGGCTGGCACCCGAGCCTGCTGCGGACTTGCGGCGGGCCGGCATCAACCCCGAAGCGGTCCTGCGGGCTGGCGCCGCGGCGATGCTGCGCCAGATCTTCCAGTTCGGGCTGTTCCATGCCGATCCCCACCCGGGCAACGTGCTGTTCTTGCCCGGTGACCGGGTCGGCTTCGTCGATTTCGGCATGTTCGGGCGGCTTGACCCCAGCGAGCGGCGGCGGATGGCCTTCATCTTCTGGGCGCTCGCCGACGGCGACTACGAGGCAGTCGGCGGCCAGCTCCTGCGCCTGTCACAATTCCTGCCCGGTGCCGACCCGGACGGCTTCCGCTCCGCGCTCGCCGACACCGTCGAGGACTGGTACGGCATGAACGCCGCTGACTTCTCGCTCGCCCGCCTCCTGCTGTCCCAGCTCGCGCTGGGAGCACGTCACGGGATCATCTTCCCGCGCGGGCTGATGCTGCTCGCACGCGCCCTGGTCAACCTCGAAGCGACCGCGATGATCGTCGACCCGCAGCTCAACCTCGCCGAGCTCGCCCGCCCGCTGCTGCCCGAGCTGCGGCACATCCTGCGGCCCAGCCCTCAGGCGCTGCAACAGCACTGGCAGCGTTACCGCTTCGAATACCTCGACCTCGCCGCTGAACTGCCCGCCCTGCTGCCAGAAACGATCGCCCGGCTGCGTGAACAGCCGACCCCGCCCCCGGCCGCGCAGCCGACCTCCCGGCGCTGGCTCCCGCTGGTCGGCGCGTTCGCCGCCAGCGCCGGCCTGGCCGCGCTCGCCCGCAAACGCCGCCACGCATAGCACGGCGGTCTGAAGGCCAGGAAGCCCGCAGTACAAGCCACTGGCGACCATGCCACCGGCGTCCTGCCCCTACTGCTATGAACGCGGACAGCGAGCGCGGGCCCCGTTACAGCCTCGCCCACAGGGCCATGCCGGAAGCCTGCCGGCCTGCCGAACGCCAGCCACAGTAATCGGCATCAGGCGGCGGCGCCGAAGACACGCAGAACCAGATAGTCTGAGCTCATATGCTCTGTTGCAGCCATTTTCGCCGGATAGAAAAGTTTCGGCGATCTGGCTCTATGCGTCTCCATGAAAAGGTTGCGCAGCAATTACCGCTGCGATGTAAGGGTGCTGGCTGAATCGTGGAAGATTATGCATGGCTATGCATTAATGCGGCTATAGGCGACGCCCTCACATCGGCAGATTCGGACGTTGGTCGGCCGACGGCCGTGCCCGTAGGCGCACTTAGTTCATCCAGTTCGGCATGGCGTCAGGCAGTCGCCACGCTGGCCAGGTGGCCGTCCCGGGCGGCCGTTACGTGGGTTCGACATGTGCCAGGACCGTGATCGGTTTGTCTGTGCGTAGTTCCTGGCGGGAAGGCGGAGTCGCAACCGCGCCAGCTCAGCCTGCCCGTGCGAGGCGGAGGCTGCCCCGTGTGGTTGCTGTCATGCGGCGGTGGGGGTGTCGCTGACGGGCAGTCGGACGGTCCTATCGCCGAAATCGGCGACGAGGTCCAGTCGGCCTCCAAGGGCCTCGACGTAGCGGGCGATGACCTCAAAGGAGGTGACCTCGCCGTGTTCGATCTGGGATACCCAGGCGACGCTCACGGGTCGGCCTCCGGCTATGAGCATTCGAACATTAGCGTTGCTACGAGACTCTGGGAGCCAAACTGGGAGCCAACGACCACAGGCACAGGGCCACGTCGGGCCACGTCCAGCCATTATCGCCGCAGCTGAACGGCACGCCAGGCCACGCCGGGCGACATCAGGCGACACTACGGGAATGCCTGCATGGCAACGATCCGCTCCATCGCCTCGGCGGACGGTGACGTCACCCTGGGCCAGGCCGTCGATGCCTACCTCGCTACCTTGCGCGGCGCCGAGCAGGCCAGCACCCGCCGTACTTACGGCCGCATCCTCCGCTGGGTCGTGACCGAGTTCGGCAGCGAGTCGAGCCTGGACACCGATGCGGAGCGGTTCGCCGCCTGGTTCGGCGCCCAGTGGGCTGACCGTGCGCCGTCCACATGGAACGTGTCCCTTGATGCCATCCGCTCGGCCGCGGGCTACTGGCAGCGGCAGGGCTGGATCACAGCTAACCCGTCGCGGATGCTGAGGCGCCGCAAGCCGCGGCCAGACCGCGCCCAGGCGCTCTCCCGGTCTGAGGTAGAAGCCCTGCTCACCCGTGAGGACATCAGCCTCCGCGAGCGCACCCTCTGGCGCTTGCTGTATGAGACGGCTGCGAGGTCGGCCGAGGTGCTCGCGCTGAATGTTGAGGACGTCGACTTGCTTAACCGCCGGGCCTGCGTGCGCCGTAAGGGCGGCGCGATCGACGTCGTCGTCTGGCAGACCGGCACCGCCCGTTTCCTGCCGCGGCTGCTTAAGGGCCGCAAGTCCGGCCAGGTGTTCGTCACGGAGCGGAGGGCGCGGGTGCAATTGCCCGCTGCCGACCTTGACCCGTCAGGCCGGGCCCCGCTGAGCTACCAGCAGGCGGCGGCCCTGTTTTCTGCGGCCTCCGGCGGGGCGACGCTGCACGAGCTTCGGCATTCGGCGCTCACTCACGACGCTGAGGACGGGACCGGGACGCCCATGCTGATGGCCAGGAGCGGCCATATCTCGGTTAGGTCGCTGGTTAGTTACGCGAAAGTGAGCGCTGAGGCGCTCCAGCGCCACCAGGCCGAGCGCGACCCGGCGCGGCGGTAGAGAATTCGGTCGACAAGGTGGGAGCCGCGCCCCGAACCGACTTCAGAAAAAGGATGTCCGCTTCCCCCGCGGGAAGCGGACATTACCTCTGCTCGGACTTGGGTCGGTGCAGCTTTCAGATTGAGCTGCTTGCGCTCGGCTGGTGATGGCGCTGATCGGAGGCCTCGGGCCACTCCCACCGGGCGAGGATGTACCAGGCCGCGGGCTGCCCGGGTGTTGCGGGGCCGGCTGGGATGACGCCGAAAACGATAGGATCCAGGCCGACGGCGAACGCGGTGACGGCGACGCCCGCGAGCACAAAGGGCGCGCTCGCGATCAGGACTGGCGCGGCGACGATTCCCGCGGCGATGGGCGCCGCGGTGCGGAGCATGGTCAGCAGGCGCTGTGAGCTGCGGCCGAGCCGGTCTGCCAGAGCGGTCGTACCGGCGGGGGGTGGGACTGGGCCGACCGCTGCGGCGGCCACTTCCTGGCGGAGGGTGACCGGCTGTGAGCCTGCCGAGGTCGCGGTGTCGGCGGGGATGGCCAGTCGGCCCTTGGGGACTTCGTGGGCCACGTAGATCAGGGGGAAGTCGATGCCGGCGTGGATCAGGCGCCGTAGCCGTTCCCTCTCGCCCGCAGGGACGATTGCGTCGCTGCGGTCAGCTGCGGGGCCGATGATCCAGTCTGTCTGAGACCCGGCGTAGGCCCAGGGTTCGTCGAACAGCGGTGCGATGTCGAGGTAGGTGATGTCCACGCCGGCCCGGCTGGCGCTGTTGACGAGGCGCGCGCTGCCGCGCTCCAGGGTCGCGGCACGCCGGGCGGTCCGGGCGGTGATGCCGCTGGCCGGTTCTGCGCCCTCGTCGTAGAGAGCTGCCCGCGCGGTCGGGCGGTGGCTGATGGTGTCCATGTCTGCTCCTCGGGGTTGGGGTCTTAGAGGTTGACTAGGACGATGACGACGGGCAGGGCCAGGCCCAGCAGGGCCGTGCTGAACGCGGCCCGGTGCGCCCAGGCCGGGCCGCGGCGGAATCCGCGGCTGTAGATCGCTAGCGCCAGGGCTGCGGTCAGGGCGAGCAGGACCAGCCAGCCGCCCGCCACGGTCAGGTGTGCGGTATGGGCGAGGAACAGCGCGGCGCCCAGCGCGGCCAGCAGGCCGGCGCCTATCCACGCCACCCGTCTCAGCGGCGGCGCTATCGCTACCGGCATCTGCTCATGCGGCCGCATGTCGTCCACGAGGCGGCTGAGGCTGTATCCCTTGATGGGGATGGCGCCTGGTGTGCCGGACCCGCGCTGTCCACTGCGGCGCGGGGGAGGCTGCCATCCGCTGACGTCGTCTGCGGTGCCCGGCTGCTGGCCGCCGGTCTGCTCGGCCATCCAGGCGCGGATTCGCCACTGCATGACCTGGGTCCAGGCGGCTATGGCTGCGTCGGCGACGTGCACCAGCGCGTCCAGCCATGCCTGGTGGATATCGGCTCGTGCCTCGCGCTCGGCGCGGCGGATCTCGACCACCTGGGCGGCGTCCTCTTCGGACATGGCGGCGCGGAGCGCGGCCTTCTTCCGCATCGCTTCGAGCACCCGGTTATAGGACGGGGTCTGCGACGTCATCTTGGTGATCACGGCGGCCAGATCAATGGCGATGATGAGGCCCTCCAGGAGCCATACCTGGGCCCGGATGTCCGGCGAGGCGGCCTCGAGCTCGCCCAGGGCCCGCCACCGCGCGATCAGCCCGTCGTCTTGCCCGTAGCGGGTCTTCGCTGCCGCGTAGTCGGCCTGCTCTTCCGCCTTGGCCTGGGACAGGCCTGCCTGAGCTGACGCGATCTGCGGCGACAGGCGGCCTCGGGTTGCCGCGGCCTGAGCTTGAGCGCCGGCCAGAGCTGCCTGGTCATTGTGCAGTTCGGCGAGCCGGACGGCGTAAACCGGTCCCTGCCCGGCTAGGCCGGTTCCCTGGCTGCAGCCGGCGAGCCGGCTGACGCCGTGCGCCTCGCAGGTCGCCTGTTGCGTGGCGCTGGCGACTTGCTGCTGCCAGGAGGCGACAGTCCGGTCAGCCTGGTTGATCTGGCCCTGGTCGGCGGTGATGGTGTCCTGGTCGGCGGTGATCTTGGTGGCGTACGCCAGGACGATCACCGTGCTGTTGTAGCGGGCCAAGTCGGTCTGCTGGTCCTTGACCACCTGGACGGCGATGTCCCGGGCGAACATGAACATCACAATCGCACTGGCGAACGTGAAGGCCGCCAGCACGCTGACAATCGCCCGCAACCCGAACGTGACCAGGCGCGACGGACCCCGGCGGTCAGGAGCAGCCGTCATCAGTGACAGGTCGAAGCACAACACGACAACTGCCCACCCGGCACCGGCTGCCGCGGCCGCCGCGGTCGGCAGCGAGTATGCGTACCGGAACGAGATCAGCGCGGCCAGGCCGCCGAAAACTGCCGGGATCAGCGCGGCGATGCCGCGGCCGGTCATCTCGGCGGTATCCACCCGCGCCCTGGCCAGGATCTGGCTGTCCGCGCCGCCTAGTACGAGAAGGACGCGCCGGAGCCAGGACGATTTCAGCCCTGATGTTCTCGCCATGACGGCTCCCTAATCTCCGTATCATCGCCACGATCAGCAGCAGGAGCAGGACCAGGAGGAATATCAGCCCGAATGAAATGACCAGAAGAAAGACGACGACGGTCAACACGCAGAAAAGCACCATGGGGCCGGCCCCGAGGATGGCGGCGATGGCGAAGCCCAGCACGAGCCGGTTCTGCCGCGCGGTGACCTGGCGCCAGCCGTTAGTCTGTACGGCGATTCCCAGCAGCACGAAAGCAGCGACTCCGGCCAGAATCGGCTGAGTCATCGGCAGCGGCCAGGTCAGCATCGCATGCGCGGCCTTCAGGGCACTGTCCCGGTTCGCGCTCGCCAGCGCGGCCGTCAGCGACTCATGAGTCAGGGCAACGATGCCCGCAACCGCGATGATGGTCCACAGGAACTGCCGCGTCCTCTTGTCGAATGCATCCGCGGGATCTCTCCGCGTCGGCGCCCTGACCGACCCAGGGTCAGAAGGAGTGTTCAAGTGTCCCACCTCGCCCCGGCTTCCGGGAGTAGCGGCGGTCGGCTAACCGACGTGGACGAATGACGGTCCACGGATCCTGAGGTGGCCTGGCCGCGACAATTGCAGAAGGGCAGCTTAGACTGGGGGCGGTGGCGTCCCGCCCGGCCCTGTCGGCAAGTGCAGCCTCGTCCGACCAAGATCCTGGCTGGCCAGAGGCGGGGCTTGCGGAGAGTAACCTGGACAGGTGACGCGGTTGCGGCGGACCTGTGGTCCAGCTTGGCCTCGGACTGGCCCGTCGTCTCCATGGAACCTCCGGGGATGTCCCCGACAACATTATAGACAACTGTACGATCCTTCTGTCAATTGTCTCAGGCCGGTGACAACTAGATATAGATTTTCGACAACGAGGGGCGCCGCGGCTCGGTAGGTTGCGAACACTTAAGATGTGGCTGTACGACAAGTTGTCGGCTAGGCTGTCCGGAATGGATCATGGGGATGGTGCCAACCTGTCGAGAAGGGGCCATGACAGAGCCACTCGATCCGTCCACTGCTGGCGTAGCGACCGCGCTCAAGAGCCTGCGGGCGCGCGCGGGGCTGACCAGGGAGCGGTTGTCCGCTAGCGAGCTGGCCCGCGACACGCTGGCTGGGCTGCCTGCCGTGAGACAGTTGATAGCCGCAGGGGAAGAGCCTGAGTCGGCCATCATGCACGCGGTGCAGGAGGCAGCGAAGACGCTTGAGCCGACATTGGGCATAGTTGCGGACGTCAGCCTGGCCCTAGGCCGCGAAAGGTCACCGGACCAGATACCAGATGCCGACCTTTATGATCAGGACCTCGGACAACGCCGAAAAGCCCTGCTGAAGAACTGGGACCTGCTCCACGAACTGCGGAAAGCCCGGCCCGGGAAGGTGCCCGGACAGGGTGCGCTCAGGCTGAAGGTAGAAGACGACGCGCTTGCCTCGCTCGCCGCGGCACTGACCGGTCCAGCTGGCTCCTCTGCACCCCCGAAGGCGGCGGGTCTGCGCGCCGGCACTGACCGGCACGAACCGTCGCCTAGTGATCAGGTGCAGCCAATTAGCCTGGCTGAGATTCAGGCCTCCGATCCGCCCACGTTGCTTGCAACATTCCAGAATGTCGCAAGCGCACTGCGAGACAGCCTGATCAAAGAGGACGGCAGGGCTATGGGATGGCCGCATAATCTGCGCCGCAAATCAACTGTACCTACGGCGTCGTCCACCGCTTATGGCATCAAGACAATGCTGCTGCTGGAAGAATATCTCGCTCCCGACTTGACGACAGTAGCCGATAACCTGAACAAGATGGCTCGTCCGGGCGGAGGATTCGGAACCCAAGATCAGAAAGAGCCCAGCCCGGAAGCAACCGCGGCGGTTGTGGACGCTCTGCACCGGATTGATGGCACGGCAGGCGTTAATGAACACCTGGACAAGATGGAAAACGCACTGGGTGTTTTTGAAAAAAGTAGGCCGTTCATCCTCACCACGATGCTCGAAACCAGCGTACAGGTCGTGCCCGATGGAAAGCTGACCAAGTCGCTGATCGAGGCTCTCCTGGGTGTCCGGCAGCAGTATAATGACCTGCTCTTGTGGCCGGAGAAAGCCGGACCTCATCTGGTCCACCCGGCGCCATCCACCGCGCACACCGCCAGGGCGGTCCGGGCGCTCGCCAAGGTTCAGGCGGTACGCCCGTCAGACCAGGTGAGGGAAGCTCTGGACCAGGCAGTGGCTTGGCTGCTGGAAGAGGGTGACCTCAGCCACGCCTTCGAGCTAATCGACCGGCCGCTCGACGATTCGGGTGATAACCTCGAAAAAGTCTCGGTCCGGCATTTCACTGCCGCCTGGGTGGTTAAGGCGCTCGTATCTGCCGGCATTCCCGCCACGCATCCCTCGATGCGCAACGCCGTGGCGCAAATATGGAACAGCTACACCGGTGACGCGACGGGTCTATGGCGATGGGAAAACGGCGATCTGCCGATATGGATGACTTTCGACGCTGTTGACGCCCTGCGCCTCGCGAATCTAGCCATCCCGGCCTATTAAGCCAGCTTACCGGCCAAGTGGCTACGTCGCATCCGCATGCCCCAGTACGGTAAGGATCAACCGATCGGCTGCTTTCCCGGGTAAAGTGTAATCAATCTGTATACGAACGGCTACTGGGTGAGATCCCTGACTGCCACGGCCAACGCCTCCGTGGCACCCGATTCCGTAAACCTGCGTCCCTGGCCTGGCGTCCTAGTGGTAGCTTTCTACGACTCGCCCGTGTCTTTCTCAGCTCCTCGAAGCGGCGAGTGCGAACTCTACGTTGACCTGAGAAGGACGCCGGTTGAACCCTGCCAGCCTCGTGTCCGCTGCGGCGAACACGCTCCCGCCCACGGGGCGCGATGACGCCAGGATCCCGTCCGTGGACTGGTGGATAACCAGCCGCTGCAACCTTGCGTGCGACTTCTGTTACGGACCTGCTCCCGGCAGAGATTCCGTCGAACGCCGGGAGGCGATCCTTTCGGCTCTCCGAAACTCCTCCGCCCCCGTGGTGACGTTTTGCGGCGGAGAGCCACTCCTTGTCCGGAGGGTCGATCAGTACGCAGCGTCCCTCTCATCTCACGGTAAGTACACCGTTCTCAACACCAACGGCTCGCTCCTGCGCAAGCGACTCAGCCAGGGCTTCCAATTGGCTTTTGATGTGGTCGGCATCTCCATCGATGGCTCGACGCAAACGATTCACCGTGCCATGCGAGGACCGAACGCCGACCTCGGCGAGGCGCTGTCGGCGGCTGAGGTAATTTCACAAGATTCTGGCGCTCGCTTGAAGCTGGCTACTGTCGTGAGCGACGTAAACCGGGATGATCTACCCGCACTAGCGAGGATAGTCCGCGACATACAACCAGATATCTGGCGTCTCTATCAGTATAGTAGCCGCGGCGCTCAGAACATCGGCCAGCAACGGCATTCACTATCGGCCGACGACTTTGAAGAGCTAGTCGACCACGTCGCCATGCTGGCCTCACCCGTACCGACCGCGTGCTCGTCCGAAACTCAGACAGCAGGCTGTCTTATTGTTGACCCGGACGGAAATGTCCTACAGCCATCTGGTGCTGGTTACGAGTATCGCGGGAACTGCCTCACGGAGGGGCTAGATGATATCTGGGCTAAAATCCCGGCACGTTCCGTCATTCTCGCCAATAAGCAGTGGCTATCTGCGCTCACCGCACCGAGCCCAGGCTAGGCACTAGCGGACCCAACAGCCACCTGACCATGGTTAGAGACCATCAGATTTTGGACCAGGAACCTCCTCAGACTGAACCGGGCGGTTACAGCAAATCTGAATCCCAGATCGATGTGGTCCTCATCGGCCATGTCGGCTTCGCGACAAATCGGACGGCTGATGGCGCGAAGACCTCTCTGGGCGGAGCGGGCTACGCTACAGCCGTTGCCGCGTCGGCGCTGCTCAACGCCAGGGTGGGCTTGGTCGCACAGGTTGGCGAGGACTTCGATCTGACCACTCTCAGCCGCCTCAACCTTGACATGACGGGTGTAGCTGCACTGCCTGGCGCCTCGGCGCGGTTCTACATCCATCAGTTTGGTGACGGCACCCGCTCGTTCCGGTCAGAACTGGGAGTCGCGGCCGCCCCCCGTCTCGACTCGTTCCCCGAGGTCTACTTCCGGGCAAAGTACGTGCATCTAGGCACGGCGCCGCCCGATCAGCAACTGGCCTGGCTAAGGTTCCTCCGTGACAAGGGGTGCGCTGCCCGGGTCTCGGTGGACATGTTCGAGCATTTCGTCTCGACCGAGCCGGACGCCTGCCGCGAGGCATCCGACCTTGCGGATCTGATTTTCCTCAATCAGGTTGAATATAATGGCCTTTTTGATGAGGACCATTACCCAAAGGCGCCTACAATATTGAAGCATGGACCGGCCGGTGCAGACTTCATTGCGGACGGCCTGAGTCGTCACGTCTCCGCGCCGACTGTCCGGGAGGTCGATCCCATCGGAGCCGGCGAGGTGCTAGTCGGAACATTCCTTGCGCTGAGAGTTCGGGGACTACAAGAAATTGAGGCTTTGAACTATGCAGTGTCCGCTGCTACTAGTTCAGTAAAGGAATCCGGCGTGGATGGTCCGGAGTTGGCGAAAGGGCTCGCGCACATCCAGCGCCAGTTGTCTTCGGCGCCCGATAAATCTCACCCGGAGGAAGGCCATCTGGCGACGGCTCAGCAGTCAACCGTCAACAGTTGGTGCGACGATAGATATGCACCTCAAGAGCCACGGCAGGAATACGGCGACGGTTAGGGCACCGTCCATCACTCTAAGTACTACCTTTCGGGAACTGAGCACCGCTACGCCAAAGGTTCACGCGAACCGACTCTCGGTGCTGCGCTATCCTGACCCCCCTCGACGCACACGAACATTGCCGACCCCGACTGGCGGCTGTCACCGAGTTCGCCAGCATCCTCACATCTACCTCGTCCAGAACCTCAGCGGGGACCCCCACCTCGAGCCCGCGCGGTGGCCTGCGGTCATGCGAGAGTTGCTCGCGGACTTCAGCGGTCACATCGGCCAGGCTCGCGCCTGTATCACCGATCCCGCACGCATCGTTTACCGCCCGGTCGCGTCGCTGCTGTTGCCGCCGCCCTGGTTCAAGGGCCGCGTCCTGGTGATCGGCGACGCGGCGCATACCTGCGCGCCCCAGCTCGCGAGCGGGGCCACCATCGCGCTCGAGGACTCGATCGTCCTCGCTGACTTGATCCAATCCGGACAGCCGCTTGAAGAGGTGCTAGAGCAGTTCATGGCCCGCCGCTACGAGCGCTGCCGGATGGTGGTCCACAACTCATGGCAGCTCGGCGAATGGGAGAAAACTCCCGGCACGCCACGAGCCGATCCGACCGCATTGATCACCGCCTCGATGACGGTACTCGCCGCGCCAATCTGAGCCATCAGCAAGGCTGTCCCGCAACTGGCGTGCCATTAGACAGGGTCATGAGCGGTCAATCACACCTACTGCGGGTGTCCGAAGTTGGCTGCTCAGCAGCTCCATCGGGCCGTACTCGGTCCAATTCCGAGGCCTGCCCCCACCTTGACACCTGCCGCGATCCGGCGAGCGCCCTAGTGCTGGACGCCGAGCCGACTCCGTGGCCCGACTGGTTATTCCTCGCGATTGGGGCGGCAGGTGATGATAACGGAGCGCACCAGACAACCTGTGACCATCTAGTTGCAATCCGCTTAGATCGCCGAATCGGGCGCGTAAGCGGCTGATGACCTCGTCGCGCCACTAAGCGCACCTATCGTCCAGTTCTGTTCCCCGTCGGCTCCGCCGTGTCAGGTGTGCGCGGTGGGTGGGCGGCTTGTTCTGCCAGCACCGCCATCAGGGGAAGCAACGGTTGCTGGCCTCTAGGGCTTTTGGGGACCAGCCGCTTGGGGGCTGGCGTCGGCGAGGCCGGCCCGGTGGGCGATGGCGGCTGCCTCGGTGCGGCTGGCAGCGTGGAGCTTGGCCAGGATGTTCGATACGTGGACGCTGGCGGTCTTGGCCGAGATGAAAAGCTCAGCCGCGATGTCACGATTGCTGCGGCCCGCGCTGAGCAGGCGCAGCACCTCGATCTCCCGCGCCGTCAGGCCGAAGTTCCTCTCAATCTGGCCTCCGGCTGGCCCGGCGGGGAGGCTGAGGCGGGCCCGCCTGGCCAGCGTCCCGATCTGTTCGCGCAGCGGGACGGCGGCGAGGCGGTCCGCCAGGGGAGCGGCGCGCGCCAGCCGCTGCGCTGCGCCATCGCGGTCACCGCGGTCCATTGCTGCCTCGGCGGCGTGCAGCAGCGCGCGGGCCTGCGGGTAGGGACACTGGAGGCGATCCCACGCCTTCGCTGCCGCATCCCACCGGGCCAGCGCGCCTGCGCCCGGCGCGCCCCCCGCGGCGCCCGCCCACACCGAGTCCGCGGCGAAGGTGAGCCGGTGTGCCTGCTGGACGGGCCCGATGACGTTCATCGTCTCCGCCAGTTCGCGCAGCCGGTCAAGCAGGCGGTGTGCCCGGTCGGCCAGACTGTCGTCACGGACGGCGGCCGCGGAGGTGAGGGCCGTGCCGCAGGCCCGGGCGCCCGCCACAAGCAGCGGCCAGGTGTAGCGCGGGCTGCGCCGCACGTCGGCGCGGCCGAGCGCCTGCCCGGCGATCGTCAGTGCATCCCCAGGACGGTCCCGGGCCAGGCGCAGGCCGGTCTCAAGCCGGGCCAGCGGCAGGTGGGTCTGGTCCCGGTACCCGTGCCGGGTCAGTGCGCCGCGGGTGGCCGTGGCTGACTGTGCTGCTCTTGCCAGGTCGCCACGGGCCAGCGCCATCTGGCCGGCGAGCAGCAGCAGCACAGCGCGTGTGCCCGGTGGCGGGGACAGGTCCAGGGCGTGCTCGATCACTTCGCCTGCCTCGTCCCAGCGGCCGAGCGACATCAGCGGTTCCGCCACGTTGGCAGCTAGCAGCGTGCCCGTGACCCGGGCGAGGCCGTATTCCCGCGCGCTGATGACGCCCTGCCGGGCCACCTGTGCGGCCCGCTCGTGCTCGCCCATCCCCTCCAGCAGGTCAGACTCGGTGACGGTCGCCTGGAGCTGAGGATCGTGGGCCTGAGCGCGCTCGGCAAGGGCGCGTGCCTGCGCTAGCATTTCCAGGTTCTGGGCGTTCAGCTTGTACCCCCGGGCATGAGCGCGCGCCTCCGCGACTGTGATCAGTGCGTACGCCTCGGTCGCGGCGTCGCCCGTCTGGCGAGCGAGCGCGAGGGCCTCCTCGCCCATGGCGCGGGCGCCGGGCTCGTTTGACGTGGCCATCCGCTTGGCGCACCTGGCGAGCATCCGGGCCCGCACCGCACTGGGCGGGGTGGCGGGCATCAGCCGCACCGCTTCCTGCAGCTCATCGAGGCTATCCGCGCGGCCCAGACGGTATTTCATCACGCCTCGCTGCTCCAACAGCACGGCCGCACGCGCGGGCTCGTTGCCCGGGTCGATCTCCTTCAGCGCGGCGGTCGCGAACTCGATGCCCTGCTCATCCTCACCCGCGGCGGGCGCGGCTTCGGCCGCCGATTCGAGAACATCCAGGTGGCTGGCGCCAAGGCGCTCCGCGGCATCGGGCAGCGTGGGCCACAGTTCGAGGACCCTGGCCAGCAGGGCGAGCCTCTCGGCGTGAGCGAGGGAGCGCCCGGCCGCCGCCGCTGCCCGCCAGGCGCTCTCCAGCGCCCGGGCCGCGTCATGTGCCAGGTACCAGTGATGCGCCTGCTCGATCACCGCACGGCCCGGCGCGAGCAGGGACGGGTCAGCAGCCAGGATCTCGGCCAGGCGTGTGTGCAGCCGGGTCTTCTCACCCGGCAGCACCTCACCGAGAATCGCCTCACGAATCAGCGCGTGCCGGAACCCATACCCGTCACCAGCGGGCACCAGCACGTTCGCCGACACCGCCGGTTGCAAGGCTGCGAGCAGCGGCCCGTCGCTGAGCCCGGTGACCGCGGCCAGCAGCGCGTGCCCGCAGCGCTGCCCAGCCACGCCCATTGCTCCCAGCACCTCCTGCGTCTCGGCGGGGAGCTGCCGCACGTCAGCGAGCACCAGATCACGCAACGACTCCGGCAGCCCGGGGCCGAGCAGGTCGCCGCGGCGCAGCAGCGCTTCCAAGAACAACGGGTTGCCCTCGCTGCGCGAGAACACGCGGTCCGCCAGTTCCGGCTCGGGATCACGGCCCAGCAGGGCGGCCACCAGCTCACGCCCCTCGCGGCGGGTCAGTCTGGGCAGCTCAAGCCGCACCACCCAGCCGAGCCTGTCAAGTTCGGCGAGCACCGGCCGCAGCGGATGGACCCGGTACAGCTCGTCGGAGCGGAACGTGACAACGATCAGCACGCCATCCAGGACCCGCTGATTGCCGACCAGGAAAGACAGCAGATCACGCGTGGACCGGTCGGACCAGTGCGCGTCCTCGATCACCAAGAGAACCGGCCCGCTCTCGGCCAAGTGCCCGAACAGGGCCAGGACCTGCTCGAACATCCTCGCCCGCGCCTCACCCGGATCCCCCTGGAGGTCGGGCTCCCCAAGCTCGGGCAGCAGCCGGGCCAGTTCCTGCCCGCCGCGCCCGGGCAGCAAAGCCACAACGCCATCAGTGCCCAGGCCGCGGACAAGCTCCCGCAGCACACCAGTAAACGGAGCAAACGGCAGGCCCTCGGCGCTCAGCTCTAGGCAGTACCCGTACAGGACCCTGGTGATGCCTGCGGCCCGCGCCCGCGTCGCGAACTCGCTGAGCAGCCGCGACTTGCCGACCCCCGCCTCACCGCCGATGAGCACAGCCGACGGCTGGCCCCGCCGGACCCGTTCGAAGGCGGCATCCAGCGCGGCCAGTTCCTCGACCCGGCCCACAAACACCCGGGCACCCGCGCCCAGGCTCACGAGCTCCATCATGTCCCTGCACAAGGCGGGCAGCCAAGGCTTCCGCGCGGGGACACCCACAGAATTGAGGCCACGCCTGCGGCCGTCGACCCGCGATCATGCAGGCGTGCCCAGCGCCAGCCCAACCGCCGAACGTGCGGGCTCGTATTCACGTCACCATCCGCAGGCACAGAATGCCCACTCGGGGAGCGGCATAGACCCGCCACGCTAACGACTAGGTAGTCGCCCATAGCGGCGGTTCGCGTTCGTCCTGTGGTCGCTGTCCGTGACCGTATGTGGGCAGCTCCGCCCGGCCGCTGCGACTGCCGGGCGGAGCTGCGCCAATTGGGGTGTGCCGTTACCGTGCGGCGCCTGTGACCTGGGCGGCGACGATGTAGGTCGCATGCCGGTCCAGGCTGCCGCGGGCCCGGTCATACCGCATCGTGGTTCTCGGATCAGCATGCGACGCGGCTTCTTGGACGTCGCGCAGCAGGACCCCAGCGTCGAGCGCGGCGGTGATGAACGCGACCGCGTACTTGTAAAATCCGGCGATGGTGCACAGCCGCCGGGTCACGGTCGCGCGAGCCCGGCCGCGGGCTTCGAGCTCCCGGGCAAAGCTTTCGATGTCGGCGCGGCCGACGGCGAACGAGGCAAGCGACCGGGTGCGACACCAGCTGGTGAACTGGCGCAGGTCCAGCGCGTACGCCTCGCGGGTCAGGCCGCGGAATCCGGCCAGGTACCCGGCGAGGGCGAGCCGTTCTGGATCGGTGAAGGCGGGCTGGATCGTGGCGAGCGCGGTGGATGGGGTGGCAGTGGTCATCGGGCACCTCCCGGCCGGGCTGGAACCGGAAGGCTGGGCCAGTTCCGGTCCCAGCGGTTAAGCGGAAACCCACCGTAAGCTGCCTGGTCCGGTCACGCTATGCCATAAACGAGCGGGTGCCGGAGCCCGGCAGGCCAGGCGAGAAACGCCCCAGACCGCCGATTCCGAGCGCGAAGCGAACTCGCTGGACTGCCGCGGTCGAGCGTGCAGATTGATCATTCTCGTGCGCCTGCTCCTATTTCTGCATCCTGCAGCTGGTGAGAAGGGCCCCTGCGAACGGAATGGGAGCCCGGCCAAGGGCCGGGCGGTTTCAGTCAGGCGGTTGGAACATACTTCGACTTGCTGTCCACACGCCGCGCGAACTACGGGAGGGACGAGGTGTTGGCGCTGGAATGGGCCCACTGCCTTCCCGGTGCGAAGAGCAGGGGCCTGGGAGGCCGCGAAACGCGGCGCGTCGAGCTGCCTGATAGACGGCGATTGCTCGGCCCGGGTCCGTCCAAGAGGGGAAGCCCGTGTAATTGGCTAGGCCAGAGCGGTGCTGGAGAAGCTCACGGATGGTGATCTTGCCTCCGGCCGGTATGACGCCGGGCAGGTAGCGGCCCACGGGGATCATCCAGACCGGTTCTCTTCTGATCCACGAGCTGGAGCACGAGCGTGGCTGTGAACGTCTTTGTTACGCTCCCGGCAGGCCAGTCCCGCGGCCAGCGCGCAGCGGGGGACAGCCAGGCGAGAGAACGCCTGGCTGCCCCTGGCCGGGTGCCTAGGACACGGCCGAAGGCTGCTCCTCGAGCAGGTCGGGTTCGGGGGTGGACTGGCGGCTGAGCTTGCTGGGCCACCAGACCCAGTGGCCGAGGTCCAGGTTGAGGGCGGTGACCAGCACGGATCTGACAACGATGGTGTCCAGCAAGACACCGAACGCTACCGCGAAGCCAAGTTCGGCCAGGAAGGTGACGGGCAGGGTGGCGAGCGCGGCGAAGGTGCCTGCCAGCACGGCACCGGCCGAGGTGATGACCCCTCCGGTGGCCGACAGCCCGGTGAGCGCGCCGCGTCGCGGGCCGTGCTTGCCCGCCTCCTCGCGGACCCGGGTCATCAGGAAGATGTTGTAGTCGATCCCCAGGGCGACGAGGAACACGAAGACGAACAGCGGGAACGAGGTGTCCGCGCCGCCGAAGTGGAACACGTGGTCGAACATCAGCGCGCTCACGCCCAGCGCCGCCGCGAAGGACAGCACCACGGTGGCGATCAGCATGACCGGCGCGATCAGCGCCCGCAGCAGCAGGCTCAGGATGAGGAACACCACGGCCAGGATGACCGGGATGATCACCGCGCGGTCGTGCGCGGACGCGCGGCTGATGTCCAGGTTGACCGCCGTGTTGCCGCCGACCAGCGCGTTCGCGCCGGGCACCGCGTGCACGGCGGCGCGGACCCGGTCGATGGTGTTGAACGCCGCCTGGCTGTCCGGCGCGCTGGTGAGCGTGCCGGTCAGGTAGGCGTGGCCGGCCTCGCTGACCGGCCCGGTCACGCCGGTGATTCCCGGCGTGGACTTAAATGCCGAGGCCAGCTGGGCCGCCTGCGGCTGGTTGCCGATCACGATCACCGGCTGTCCGGCACCGGCGGCAAAGTGCTGGTCCACGACCGTCTGCCCGACCACCGAGTCCGGGGTGTGGCGGAACCCCTGCGCGGTGGTCAGGCCGCCGGCCTTCAGGCCGAGCAGGCCTGTCGCCATCACGCCGAGGATCAGCGCCGTGACCACCCAGACCAGCCGGGGCCTTACCGCGATGCGGCGGCCCACCCGGGCCCAGAATCCCCTGGTCGTCGGCTCTTCGGTGCCGTACGCGGGCTTGACCGGCCAGAACAGCCAGCGGCCGAAGATCACCAGCAGGGCGGGCAGCAGCGTCATCATGGCCAGCAGCGCCACGACGACGCCGATCGCCAGCACGGGTCCCAGGCTCTTGGTGGAGTTCAGCTCCGCGATGCTCAGCGTCAGCAGGCTGATGATCACCGTACCGGCGCTGGCGATGATGGCAGGCCCGGCCCGCCGCAGCGCGACGGCCATCGCCTCGTGCCTGTCCTCGTGGCGGCGCAGCTCCTCGCGGTACCTGGCGGTCAGCAGCAGCGCGTAGTCGGTTCCCGCGCCGAACACCAGCACCAGGAGGATGCCGGCGCTCTGCGCGTTGACGGTCAGGCCCTGCTTGGCCAGCAGGTAGATCAGTCCCTGGGCGGTGGCCAGCGCGACGCCGGCCGAGATCACCGGCATCAGCCACAGCACCGGGCTGCGGTAGGTAATCAGCAGCAGCACGATGACGACCACCAGGGTCGCGTACAGCAAGACACCGTCGATACCCTTGAACGCGTTGGCCGAGTCGGCGGCGTTGCCCAGCGGGCCGGTGATGTGGACGGCCAGGCCGTTCGCGTTGCTGTCGGCGATGGTACGTAGCGCGGTCGCGGCGTCCGAGGCGCCATTCCAGCCCTTCGAGCCGAGGTTGACCGGGACGATGGTCTCGATGGCCTTGCCGTCGCTGGAGACGAACGGGCCGGCCACCTGGCTGTGCACCACGCCGGCCACGCCGCCGAACCGGCGGGCGTCAGCGGCCGCCTTGGCCTTGTCCGCGCTGGTCACGCCCGACTGGCGGTCATACACCAGGACCGCGGCGAAGATGTTGGGTGACTGGAACCGTGACTGCACGTCCAGCACCTTGGTCGACTCGGCCTTGGCGGGCAGCCAGGCCGACGCGTCGTTCTTCTCCGCGCCGGTGAGCTTGCCCGCGAGCGAGCCAAGCAGGGCCACGACGATCAGCCAGAAGACCAGGACGGCCCACTTGGTCCGGCGTCCGCTCGGGATGGCTACGATCGCGCGGGCTCGGCTCATGATGATCCCCCAGATTGGTCGGCCTGCCGGCTGCCAGTAGTAGCACCATCGGACAGACCTGGGTACAAAGTCAAGACATATCTCGTCTGCCGGACCCCTGCCTGGCCGCCCCCATCGCCGGCCGCCGGAAGGATCGTCGTTTCGCTATTCATGATGGTCCCCGTTTCGTAAAAGAAAACACGGCGCTGCGTTGTCTAGTTAGGACGGCGGCACGGCCGAAAGTCAATCGGATATCACTGACTGTGGTCCGTGACCTTGCCGTGGAGTCAACTCCTTCGGCAGGCCGGCAAGGCTCAATCGATCGCGTCTTCGACACCCGCGATCTAGCGGGGATGGCGCCCACCATGGCGTCAGGTGCTGCCGCGAGAGTCATTTACGGTTGTAGAGGCGCATAGTCAGTGTTCCGAAGACCACGATGAAGGCGGCGCCCCACCTGATCGGCGGAAGATCGCGGCGGAGGCGCCGTAGCCGGCCATCACGCCGCGCACCCCTGATAGGCCCGCCGCTGTGCACCCGGCTCGAGAGCGGGAAGGTCGGTTCCGGCATGGCCATGGTGCCCACGTGTGAGGCACGTGGTCCCGGACCGGACTGACGAGATCGTGCCTCCGGGCGCCAGCTTCAACCGGGACGACATCCACTACGTGCCGCCAGCCCAAGAGGACATGTGCTTCCGCCACCACTAACCGGCTCTACCCACCGTCGCACTCACTTCAGCGGTTAACTCCAACCGTCCCGCAACAGCTCGGCGTTGAGACCGCCAGAATGACCATTCTGGAGCGGCGCGGATGGCCAGCCAGCCCGACCTCCAATCCGTCCATAAGGCGGATACGGATCGTGAAGCGATAACCCCGTACCTACCGCGGAGCGTAACCGGACAGCTGGGCTCATCCAAGCGTTTCCCTGCCGACTCTGAGCAGCTGACAATTGCGCTAACTACATCGATGACCGCATAGAGACTGTCCATCCACCCATGGCGTTCCCGACACCGTCTCCGCGTATCGTTGCGCTCGTGCCAGCCGTAGATGACTACTTCAACAGCCTCGACGCGTCCACGCGGGCCGCTTTCGAGCACATCGGCGACCTGGTGATGGAGATCGTGCCCGAGGCCGAGCGGGGCGCGAGCTACGGGATGGCCACGCTAAAGTACAAGCGGAAGCCCTTGCTGGCTTTTCTGGCGGCCAAGCATCATCTCAGCATCATTCCGTTCAGTTCCCAGGTCGTCGACGCGGTGCGCCGCCGGCTGGCGGCCTTCGAGCTGTCCAAGGGAACCATCCGGTTCACGGCCGCCACGCCGCTGCCGGATGCAGTCGTGCGTGAGATTGTCAGACACCGGATCCAACAGATCGCCGGTCCCCCCCGCTGAGATGCAGCGCCACGTACCGGCCATGCCGGGTACCCGGACAGCACAGTCCCGGCGCCGGCAGCCGACATCACTATGCCTGCCGGTTCGCGTTCGTCATCTCCCGCCGCAGGAGTTCTGCCATGCTGCCTGCACCGCCCGGCCGAAGGTCTTGTGCGCAGGGACGTTGGTCCATGGCGCGTGCTCCGGTGACGGGGTGGACTGACCACGACAAGAGGATCCCGGGCAGACGCGGAGGAACGGATCGCATCCGGGCACCGCGCAATCGAGATCCGCGAGAAGCGGAGGCGGGTCCTCTCGTCGCGTCCTGCCGGGATTACCTTGGCTCCGGCCGACGTCGAGCGTGAACGACGCGCCGGTCGCCGTGAACGCTATTGGCCGGTGGGGCACGCAGAACGCCCAGTTATGCGTGATGAAGATGGCAAGAGGACCTGACTGGAGAACTGTGCATAACGATTCCCGCACCTTAAGCAGTCGGTGCGCCGATCGCAGAGCGTAACTGCCGCTGCCACGGCGGCGGAACGTGGCTTGCCCCCTGTCTAGAGTCCGGCCGTCGCCCAGTTCGTCGTGGTGAGGACGACCCATACCTGACCAGGCGCGAATGTCATCCGGGCGCCGGAGGGCAGGGTGTAGGTCGTGCCGCCGTCCGGGTCGGGCCGGGACCAGTGCACCCGCCAGGCGCGTCCGTCGCGGAGCACCACGGCTACGCCGGACCCGGCGGACTGGGCGTACGGGGGACGGACGCCGTATTCGAGGAACCGGGACGTCCGCACGACCGTATCCTGGATGATCACGGTGGCCGCGCCGAGGTGCCCGCCGGCGGCGTCGGTGGCCTGCGTGCCATCCATCCAGACCAGCCAGCGGTGCGTCCGCGCCCAACAGCGGAAGCTGAACGCCGCCGCCGGGTAGGACACGCTGAACGATGTCGTGGACCGCCCGCCGGGCGGGGCCGGGCCGAACCGGAACCCGATGTCGCGGGCCGTGCTGGCCCCCGGCGCCTCGGCGCGGAGCACCCGGCCGTCGGCGTACAGGTTGTGCGGGGCCACCCGGTTGCCGTCGCGGAAGTACACGGGCGTGTCGTACAGGTTCACCACCCGGGCGCGGGCGATGAACGGCAGCAGATGCGGCGCCGCGCCGGAGTAGGCGAACCCCGGCCTGCCGAACTGCCACAGCAGCTCCAGGTCATCCTCCAGGGCGCTGCGCACCGGGCCGATGACCGCCGGGATGCGGGAGGAGTACATCGCGAAGATGCGGCTCAGCCCGCCCTCCACCGGCAGCAGGTACACGATGTCCGCGCTGGTCAGGTTCTCCGGCGGCCGCGCGTCCACGATGTTGTCGATCTTCACCACGATCACCCGGCCCAGGACCTTGACCGGCTCGCCGGTGAACGGAGACAGCAGTTGCGCGGGAACCGCGGCACGCAGAGGAATCATCCGGACAGGATGTCCCATATACATGACCGGGACCGCGCGCTGCCGCGCGGCCGGCCGGCCAGGAGCAGCACGCTTAGCCCGGCAGCGGCCACCGCTGTCCCCGCGCCGGCGAGGGTGACCTTCCAGCGGCGCTGCATGCTCCGGAGCCCTTCGTCGGTGGTGACCTTCACCAACGCCCATAAGCATGACAGGCATCCCCGGCTGGAATGCCCGTTTTGATGCTGGCACCCCACCTGCCATCCCCCGGCCGGCGGCGGGGACCTGAGGCCCCTCTCCCAGTCAGCCACGCAGGGCCGGGGTCACCACCCGGACCGCAGAATGATCCTTATGCACCGCCGCAGGCGCGGGAATGTCACGGCGGAGAACCGTGCATACCGGCGGTCGTCGGCGAGGGCATCGCGTCGTGCGTTGCGGTTACACGGTCAGTGCCCGCGTCGCTCGTTCGATGATGGCGGCCAGATCATCGCGGCCGGCCTGGCGGTAGAGCGGGCCGGTGCCGTCGGCCAGTAGCTGGCTCACCATCGCCACGCCTTGCACCGGGACCGGGCCGGGTCCGGCCAGGTGGTCGGCCAGCTCGGCGAGCAGCACAGCCGACTGGCTGATCCGCGTCCGGCGGATCGGCACGCGCGGCGGATGACCGGCGGCCGGCGGCGAGGGCAGGACGGCGGGCGGCTGGCCCGCAGCTACCAGTATCCGCTGCACGCTCGCGGCCAGGTCGCGGCGGGACTGCATGGACGTCAGCCGCATGGCGCGTGCCGCCAGGCTGGCGCTCGCCTCGGGGCTGGCGCCGCCGGCGAGATCGCGGTCGAGCCGGGCCGCCCGGCAGCGGGCCGCCATCCGGTGCCACGGCCTTAGCCGCCGGAGCGTCAGGCGGCCCAGATCATCGTCAAGCAGGACATGCATCCCGCGTCCTGGGTCCGCCGGGTTGCCGGCGGGCGTGCTATGGGTGGTGGTTGTCATCGTGGCTCCTCGGCGCCGATCCAAGGCCAGTGCTGGCCTGGCCGGTGTCCTGACGCGGGCTGCTGCCGGGTCATGGGCACGCCTGCTTGGACGTGCCGTCCGCCCTGCGCAGTCCGGTCAGCGTGCCCTGAATGCGCCGATCGTCGGCCAGCAGCCCAGAACGCTGTAGTCGGCTGAGCGCTTTCCATGGTGAGATCTTGCGGGTCGTGCACGAAGAACGTGAGGTTCAGCGTCTTGTGCTGGCGGAACGGGTCGAGTACGGCCGTGGCGGGGTCGGGCAGCAGGAGCATGTCGGACTCGTGGATCTGCTGGAACCCTCGGATCGAGGAGCCGTCGAACATCAGCCCGTCGGTGAAGACCTTCTCGCCGAAGGACTCGGCCGGCACGGTGAAATGCTGCACCGTCCCCGGCAGGTCACAGAACCTGACGTCGACGAACTCCACCTTGTTATCGCCGATGAACCTGAGTACCTCGTCGGCGTTCGTGAACATGAATCTCGCTTTCTCAGCCGGCGGGCCACAGGTCGGCCCGCTCCCACACCAGTTGTAAGGAGCCGGCCCCCGGGAGCACCCGAGCAGCGGCTGCTGCTGCTCGGGTGCTCCCGGCCGCTGGCTGCTCTGTGAGCTGCACCGGCGCGGCGCCCGGTTGCTGCCGGATTCGACGCTAAGCACAGGCAGGCAATCGCAGCTGATCGCTGCGATGATCGCCACCTCGCTCCCCGTCTGGGGCTTCGTCTACTAGTGGTATCCGAAATTGCCGCGCTATCGCTTCGCCCGTACGGGCCAGCTTCACCCGGCCGCGGCAGATGGCCCGGTCGGGCCAGGCTCACGCCAGCCCGGTGCGGGCGCCCCAGGCCGCGGCCGCCGCGCGGGAGGAGAGATCAAGCTTGCGGAGGATGTTGGCCAGGTGCCGGTGGACGGTGTGCTCGCTCAAAACCAGCCGCCGGGCGATGTCGGAGTTGCTCAATCCCTGCGCGACGAGCTTCAGCACGTCCAGCTCGCGAGGCGTCAGCACCGTCACGGCCACACCTGATACGGCCACCCGCGCCTGCCCGGCCGCTGCGTCCTCGCTGCCGAGCGCGGCCAGCACCCGCGCCGGGTCGAGGGTGCGGCCCGCGGCGTATTCGGCCTCGAAGGCCCCGTCGCCCATCGCGGCGCGCAGCCGCTGGCGGTCCAGGCCAGCCAGCCGGCCTTTCCAGCGGCGCGAGGGCGTGGCCCAGGTCCGCCAGGGCCTGGTCGGCCGCGCCGTGCAGCCGGACCGACCAGGCCGGGTCGGCCCCGCCGCGGCCGGCCAGGGCCAGGCCGATCAACGCGTAGGCGGTGTGCGGCTTCATCCCTATGCGCCGGGCCAGGTCGAGTGATTCGGTGAACAGGGCCTCGGCGGCGCCCGGCGAGCCACTTAGGTACTCGGCCAGGCCCAGGTTGAAAGTGGCGATGACGGCGCTCTGGCGAGCGTTGAGCTCGCCGGCGATGTCCAGCGCCTCGGCCAGGTGGCGGCGGGCGGCATCCAGGTCGCCTGCCGCCAGCTCGAAGTCGCTGAGGATGGTGAGCATCGTCCCCACCTGGAGCCGGTCACCGGCCCGGCGGGAGAGCCGCAGGGCCTCGGTGGCATCGCGGGCCGCGCCCGCATGGTCCCCCCCAACGTTCGTGGCGTACGACCGGGCCGAGAGCAGGCGGGCGGTCAGGTGGGGTTCCCCGAGGCGGCGGGCCAGGCCCAGGCCCTGCTCGATGGCCGGAAGCGCGGCGCCGGGCTGCTCCTGGCGCACCAGGAGCCAGGCCCGCTCATACAGCACCTCGGCGACCAGGCGCTCATCCCCGGCGGCGCGGGCGATGGCCAGCGCCTCCTCGCAGTAGTCGCCGGCGATCGCGTAGCCGCCCGTCTGCTGGAGGAGGTGGGCCGCCGCGGCCAGCGCCCGGGCACGCGGCAGCGTCGCCCCCTGGGCGGCCGGCGCGGCCAGGAGTGCCCGCAGGACGTCGGCTCCTTCGGCGGCGTGCCCGCGGGCCCGCCAAAATACCCGCAGGCAGTCGGCCAGCCGCAGGCCCGGCTCCGGGTCGGCCTGGGTCAAGCTGACGGCGATCGCGGCCCGCAGGTTACCCAGCTCGGCATCGAGCCGGTCCAGCCATGCCGCCTGATCGGGCCCGATGAGCTGCGGGGCGGCCGCCTCGGCCAGGACCAGGTAGTAATCGCGATGGGCGGTCCGGGCGGCGTCGGCCGCCGCCGGGCCCTGGGCGTCCAGCCGCCGGGCCGCGTACTGCCGGACCGTCTCCAGCAGCCGGTACCGGCCCGGGCCGGCCCCGGCGTCACCGAACTGCACCAGGCTCTTGTCCACCAGCGCGCCCAACAGCCCGGCCACCTCGCCCGGGGGCAAGTCCGGGCCCGCGGCGACCGCCTCGGCTGCGGCCAGGGCAAACCGCCCGGCGAAGGCCGACAGCCGGGCCAGCACCGCCCGCTCGGTCCCGTTGAGCAGCTCCCAGGACCAGTCCACCATGGCCCGCAGCGTCTGCTGCCGCGGCAGCGCGGCCCGCGACCCGCCGGTCAGCAGCGCGAACCGCTCATCCAGCCGGGCCTCCAGCTCGGCCGCCGGCATCACCCGCAGCCGCGCCGCGGCCAGCTCGATGGCCAGCGGGATCCCATCCAGCCGCCGGCAGATCCGCCCGGCCACCGCGGCGGCCGCTCATCCCAGGCCGGCGGCACCCCCTGCGCGGCGGCCCGGTCGGCCAGCAGCCGCACCGCCTCGCTGGCCCGGATCGCCCCCGCGTCATCACCGTCGCCCGGCAGGCCCAGCGACGGCACCCGGTACACCTGCTCCCCGCCGATGCCCAGCGGCTCGCGGCTGGTCGCCAGCAGCGCCAGGTTCGGGCACCCCCGCAGCAGCGCATCGGCCAGCTTGGCGCACGCGCCGATGACGTGCTCGCAGTTGTCCAGCAGCACCAGCAGGCGCCGCCCGCCCACCGCCTCCACCACCGTGTCCAGCACCGGCCGGCCCGGCTGCTGCCGCACCCCCAGCACATCCGCCACGGTCACCGCGACCAGCTCCGGGTCGCCCAGCGGGGCCAGCTCCGCGAACCACACCCCGTCCCCGGCGCCGTCCAGCAGCCCGGCCGCCACCTGCAGCCCCAGCCGGGTCTTGCCCACCCCGCCCGCCCCGGCCAGCGTGACCAGCCGCGACCCGGCCACCAGGCGGCGCACCTCGGCCAGCTCGGCCTCCCGGCCGATGAAGCTCGACACCTGCGCCGGCAAGTTGGTCAGCAGTCCCGGGTTATCCGCCATGCGCGGCCAGGCCCGCCCGGAACAGCCGGTGACCACCGGCCACCACCCCTGCCCGCACGTCCCCCGGCCGCGGCGCCATCACGGCGGAACCGTCGATGCCGGCGGACGAGAACGTGAGCGTCTGCGTGGCCACAGCCCTAGGCCCCTCATCGAGATCGACGCTAACCGCGCCGGCCACGAACTCACTGGCCTCCTCAACCGCGCGGCCAGAACATCATACGTCCGCCCCCGGAGGCGGACCAGGTGCCGCAACGCCGGCGATCAGCGCCACCACCGGCCGCTATGCCGCCGGGCGAGCCCGGCCCGGCAAGACGGCGCCACCGTGCCAGCGCCACCGCGGCGCCAGCCGCCAGCGCCGCCCAGGCCACCCAGCGCTGGCCCCGGCACCCCCCCGCCCGACCCGGGCGCATCATCTCAGCTTCCGCTCGGCGTTGATGCGAGTCCCGGGACCGATCGTACGCGCCAGTCCGAGGCCACCCAGAATCGCCGGTTATGGCGCAGCCCACCCGGTAGCAGATCACCACGCACTCCCGCGCCGAATTGGGCGGGTATTCGCGCTGCGGGCAGACCAGCCGCGATCACGGTGTATGTGGCATGGCGGGTCGGACGCGAGATCGATCACGGAATCGGAGCGGGTTTTGCCGTGCTATCCGGATCGGTCCACGGATGCGAGATCAGATGGTTATGTGCTCGGCCCAGGCGTTCTGGCCACCGGGAAGCGGCTGGCCGCGCCGCAAGCCGGCACCGGCTCTCTCGTCCCGGCTGCCATGACCGCAGCCAAGGCCGGCTCCAGGTGAATTGGCCGGCCGGGCTCCGGGCCTGGCTGCTGGCACTCCCGCGCCGGGCTATTTCAGGATGTTGACGGCACGCGCCACGATCAGTGCCACCGTGACGATGGAGACGACCGACTGCAAGGTCATGGCGAGCTTCGCCCAGCGGGACAGCGGCATCACATCAGTCGGGCTGAACGCCGCCGCGTTGGTGAATGCCAGGTAGAGGTAGTCGGCGAAGGCGGGTTCCCAGTCGGGCGGTGCCAGCTGCGGGCTGGTCATCTGGACGAACTGGAAGTCCGGGTACGGACGAGTGCCGAGGGCGCGCGCGACCGGGCCACCCCGGTCGAACTCCCAGTACCACAGCCCGAACACGATCACGTTGGTCAGCCAGATCGCTCCGCCGGTGACCAGCAATGGCCCGGCGTTCTCCCCTTCGGTGCCGCGGACCAGGCCGGTTGCCAGGCTCACCACGGACCATGCGTTGGCGAAGCTGATCAGCGCCGCCAGCGTGAGGCCGAGCATGCGCAGCACCCGGGACTGGCGGTCGATCCGGTGCGGGTTGGCCAGGAACAGCGCGAGGAGTAGTACGCCCTGGAGCGCGGGGAGGATCCACACAGGCCGCAGCACCGCCAGTCGTCCTGGCACCGCGACCTGCAGCCCGATCGCGACCGCGGTGCAGGCCGCGACCTGCCAGCGCCGCTCCCCCCTGGTCCGGCGCTGCCAGGCCGGTATCACCTGGCCAGCGGCCCGCTGCGGCGTCCGGAAGAACGCGGCGCAGGTCTCCTCCACGCGCCGGGCGACGGCGTGCTCGAGTTCATCCAACCGCCTGTGCAGCGACGCCAGGTCTTCGGGCTTGTTACCTTCACTCACGAACCACCAGTCTGGCCGGCCGACGGCGGTGAGCCGGACCCGATCGAGTACCCCGGCGACAACATCGCTCAACCCGGGATCCCGACGGCATTCCCTCGACCGGGTCCGGTCACCGCGGTGCGAGCCGCCAATCACCCGCAACGGACGGCTGTCGCGGGTGAACATCGTGATGCGCCACATGCCGGCCGGCACCTGTCACGGTCCGCTGGTACGGTGCCCAGGGAAGACGCCGGGGGCGCAGACCCTGGCGGCCGCGGAACGGGCGGCGGCGCCCAGGCTCAGCCCGCAGAGCTCGCAACCCCGCCCGATCACCGTCTCGGCGGCACTGACCAACAGCAGATGCCGCACGCAGGCCCAGTCCGCCTGCCGGCTGACCGGCGACGCATGGCCCAACCCCCAGGAAGCCGCGTCACGCCAGGCTACGGGCGGCAAACAGAACATCCGGCTCGACAAGTCGTCGCAGCCGCAGGCGCCGTAGCCACCGGCATACCGATCGCCGGCTCGGCGTGCGTCATTACCCAAGCAGTATTAACGCTCCGTGACAAGCTACGGCGATCGTTGTCGTCCGCTGGGCCGGGCTCAGGGCTGGTCCGTGCTCGGCGGGGGTGGGGTACGGCCGGTCGCGGGCTGGGTGGTGGCGGCGGCCCGGGGGGTGATGCCTGCGGGCAAGCAGGCAAGGGCGGCGGAAGAGCTGCTGCACAAACCGGCCGGTGATGTCCAGGCGGTACCGTCCCAGTGCTCGATCACGGCATTTCCGGAGGCGGTCCAGAATCCGACTGCCCAGGCGCTGGCGGCAGACGCGGCGGCCACGCTGGTGAGGAGGCCGGCGGCCGGGGTGGGGACCAGTGTCCACGTCCGTCCGTTCCAGTGCTCGATCACCGTCACCAGGCCCCGTCCCGGGCACACGGTCCCGCCGACCGCCCAGGCATTGCCCGGGGAGGTGGCGGCCGCGCCGTGCAGGCTGCCGGCCCCTCCCAGGGCCGGGCTGGGCACCAGTGTCCACGCCCGTCCGTCCCAGTGCTCGATCAGCGCCCCGCTGCTGGACCCGACCGCCCAGGCACTGGCCGCGGAGGTGGCCGCCACGCCGGCCAGAGAGCCTCCGGCTGGCGGGGCCGGGCTGGGCACCTGCGTCCAGGCGGTGCCGTCCCAGTGCTCGATCAAGGTGGTAGTGCCGGTGCGCGTGCGGGTCTGGCCGGCCGCCCAGGCATTGCCGGCGGAGGTGGCGGCCACGCCATACAGGTCCGAGCTGGTGCCGGCCGGGGCGGGGCTGGGCACCTGCGTCCAGGCGCCGCCGTCCCAGTGCTCGATCACGGTCTGGCCGCTGTCATTGGTCCCGCCGACGGCCCAGGCGCTGGTGGCGGAGAGCGCGGCCACGCCGTTCAAGACGGTGCCGCCCCCGGGGTCGGGGCTGGGAACCCGCGTCCACCCCGCGCCATCCCAGTGCTCGATCAGGGCCCTGTTGACCATGCCTGCCCCGACCGCCCAGGCATCATCGGCGGAGACGGCGGCCACATCATTGAGATAGCCCCCTTCCGGGCTGGTCAGCTGGTCCCCGCCGGGGGCCGGCACCCGCTTCCATGCCCGGCCGTCCCAGCGGACGGCCAGCGGATTGCCCAAGGTGCTGCTCCCCGCCGCCCGCACACCGGCAGCCGGGGCAGCGGCCACGCCATCGAGCTGCCCGCCGACGCTCAACGATCCCCCCGGGCCGGCCACCCCCCGGCCCGGCCGGGCAGCGGCAACCGCGCAGGGCGACGCCACCGCCGGTACCCCGGCTACGCCCGCCCCGCCGGCGGCGCCGGTCCCGGCCGAACCCCAGGAGACCACCCCGCACGCAGCGGCAGCGAACACCACCCCGACGATCGGCACGCGCACCGGCAAGATCCCCCGGCGGCCCCGTGAAACGCCCATCATCCCGCTATCTTTCACCGCGCCACGCCCGCGCCTGACCACGATTACTCATCACCACCCGGGGAACTCCCGGCGGCCAGCACCGTGTCCGCGCCAGCAAACAATCCGCTACAGTGTGGCTCGCCCGCCCGGCCGGTGCCGCCCGGGAACGTCATCCTGAGCCGCTTCGCTAAGGTACGGGCGAGCCGCTGACCGCGGGCGGTCGCCATCCGTGCCCGGCCGCGGCCCCGGCCTCCAGGCCATCCGGTGCACGGTCCCGGCGGTGACCGTCCTTCCTGAACGTCACCTTAGACGCCACAGCGCCCCCGGCATTCCCGGTACCGCCGGCCTTAGCACATGCCCTTGCCCGGGCAGGTCAGCGTCCCACCGAACGGCCTGCAGAGCGGTTTCCATCTGATCCGGCGGCCAGCGAGGCTGCCGCGTTAAGCACATTGCATTCGGCAGTGAACCACGATATAGCGGACGCGTCGTCGAAGAATTGCTCCGGTGTTACGCCCGGCAGCGGCGGACTCGGTGCGATCGGTTCGGGATTCGGTTTAAGTTCCACCTGGGCGGCATAACTCGAATGCAGGTAGTGATCAAGAAGCCGGGCGACGGCCTCGTGCCGGTCCGTATAGGTATCAGTGCTGTCCGACAGTTCTGCTGCGTAAGCGCGGGTCAGCTCATGAAAGGCGTAACGGCCGGGCTAGTGCTCGGTGATCAGGGCGGTGCTAGTCAACTCGGCCATCAGGCGGTTCGCCGTTTCCGGTGCATCGCCGAGCAGGCTGGCGCTGGCCGCGACCGTGATATCGCTGGCTGGCTGCAGCGACAGCAGCCGGAAAAGACGGCGGGCCTGCGGGGTGAGGTGACGGTACGACCACGAAAAGACAGTCCGGGCGTCGGTGGCTACGCCCACGGTGGCGAACGCGTCGAGGCGGCCCCACGTGCGTCGGAGATCAGTGGCGATCGAGGCCAGCGTGAAGTCAGAATGAGCGGCGGCCCGCGTGGCCACGATGGCCAGGGCCAGCGGCAGGCGCCCGCACAACTGGATGATTTCCTCAACCGCTTCTGGCTCCGCCGCGACCCGGTCCACGCCCAGCCTGCGTTCAAGCGTCTCCCTGGCCGTGAGCACGGAGGGGAGCTTCAGGACGCTTCGGTACATGCCGGCCCGGGCGTCAAGGTCGTCTGGTATGTGCCCGGCTGATAGCCCCAGCGAATAGAGCAGAGCGCCTAGCGCGTCCGCTGGGGTCATCGCGGACACGCTTGAGTCGAACCCGTGCAGGTTCAGGTACAGCTGACCGTCTTCAAAGTGCTTCGCCACGTGGTGCGCCCAGTGGATGGCGAACGTGGTTTTGCCGATGCCGGCCATACCGTCGATCGCACAGATGGCGACTAGGGGGGATTCGCTGTCGGGCTGAGCATGTCTGCGACCTGCGACAGTTCCGGCTCGCGACCAGCGAACGTGGGCAGGTCAGCGGGCAGCTGCGCCGGAGGAACCAGGGGAGACGGCGCGCCGGGAGGTGAGCTGATCCGGGCGGCTTGGGTGCCTGGTAGCCGGACAGATCCGGGCGTACTGGCCGTTTCGACCTGGTTCCCGGCCACGGGCGTCGGTAGCTCCTGCCGGAGCACCTGCCCGTGCGCGGTACGCATCTCGGTACCTGGGTCCACCGACCCGCTCCTTCAGGGATGTACGTTCACCAGGCACATTCCCCTGTGCTCGTTGGCCTGCGGTCATAGTCACGTTTGGGCTGGAGGGGCGGGCACGTACGCTCAGCGGGCTATCCCCGGATCCGAGCCCAGCCAGAACTCTTGCACCTTCCCGTTCACGTGGTCGTGGGCCAGGTGGTCACCGTCAGACCCTGGTGCGGGCTGTTGTCAGCGTAGCGGGCGGAACGCGGCCCGGATCTCGCTCGCGAACAGCTCGGGCTCTTCCCACGCGGCGAAGTGGCCGCCCCTGTCGGCCTCGTGGAAGTAGGTGAGGCTAGGGTACCCCTGCTCGACCCAGCTGCGCGGGGCCGCGAAGATCTCGCCGGGGAACGTGGTAAAGCCGACCGGGAGCTTGACCGGCGGAGGAGCCTGCCCGGCCGCGAGAGCTTGGGCTCGTCCGCTCTCCCAGTACGACCGGGCCGCCGAGGCCCCGGTGCCGGTCAGCCAGTACATGGTGATGTTGTCGAGGATGTGGTCCCGGGTGAGACCCCCGGACGGCTGCCCGTCGATGAAGGCGCGGGTGATCTTCTCGTAGGCGTCGGTGTCGTGGTCGAGCATCCAGGCGGCCAGGGCGGCGGGTGAATCCAGCAGGGCGTAGCCGATCGTCTGCGGCCGCGTGGCCTGCTCCAGGAAGTAGCCGAAGCCGCTCGCCCTGAATGTCTTGGTCTGCTCGAGGGCCGCGCGTTCTTGCTCGGTGCCGGCTGGCATGGGGCCGCCGCCCAGCGCCGTCACGAGCAGGTTCATGTGGATGCCGGCCAGCCCCTGGGGGCCCTGGCGGCCCATCGCGTCGGTGACCGAGGCGCCGACGTCGCCGCCCTGGGCGACGTAGCGGGTGTAGCCGAGGCGGCGCATCAGCTCCGCCCACGCTTGGGCGATGCGGCCGGGGTTCCAGCCGATCTCAGCCGGCTCGCCGGAGAAGCCGTACCCGGGCAGGGACGGCAGCACCAGGTGGAACGCGTCCCCCGCGAAGCCGCCGTGCGCGGCCGGGTCGGTGAGCGGGCCGACCACCCCGAGCAGCTCGATCACCGAGCCGGGCCAGCCGTGCGTCATGATCAGCGGCAGCGCGTCCGCGTGCGGCGACTTCACGTGGATGAAGTGGATATCCACCCCGTCGATCTCGGTCGTGAACTGCGGCAGCGCGTTCAGTTTCGCCTCGCACGCGTGCCAGTCGTACTCGGTCGCCCAGTAGCGGGCGAGCTCCTGCATCGTCGCCCGCTGCACGCCTTGCGACCGGTCTGCGACGAGTTCCATGCTCGGCCAGCGGGTCGCGGCGATGCGCCGCCGAAGGTCGGCGATCGCTTCGCCGGGCATGTCGACCCGGAAGGGACGGATTTCAGGTTCGTTGGACATAGGTCTGCACCTCTCTGGATTGGCTGACGACGGACGGCCGCGGAGGAATCGCGGCTTGCGTGAGCTGCGCGCTTCGGCGCTGGCCTGGATCGTCTGGGACGACGACTAGTCCCCGGCAGCATGCGGGCTGGGGTTGTGCGCCGCAGCCGATCAGTCACGGTAGGGGGCCAGGAACGCGGTCAGGGCGGCCAGCAGCTGCTCGGGAGCCTGCTCGGCGACCCAGTGGCCGCTGCCGGCGAGGACCACGGTCTGCACATCGTCCGCGGCGAGCTTCATCGTGTTCCCGACCCCTTCGCCGGAACTTTCCGCTCCGCCGATCGCTAGCACGGGCAGCGTCAGCCGCCGTTGCTTGCGCTGCTCGTTCTGCGCGATGGTGGCCGGGATGGCGCGGTAGAACTCGAAGCTGCCGCGCAGGTGGTCGGGGTCTGAGGCGAGGGTGTCGATGTAGTACCTGACCGCGTCGTCGGGCAGCTTGTTCGGGCCGGCCGAGGCGTCGAACTCCGCGCCGAAGAAGATGTCTTCCCGTCCGGTGACGAGTTGCTCGTTCACCTTGGGGAGCTGATTGAAGGCGAGGTGCCAGAGCCGCGCGTTGAGAAGCGGAGGGAGGAACAGGGGCGGTGAGGGAGACACGCCCGGCAGGGGGGCCTCGGAGACGACCAGGCGGTCGAGCCGGTCCGGGCGATCAGCGGCCAGGGCATAGGCGATCGGCATTCCGACGTCGGTCCCGTACATGGCGAACCGCCGGTGGCCAAGCGCATCCATCAGCGCGACCATATCGTTGGCGAGAGTGCCGGTGTCGTATCCGTCCTGGGGCTTGTCGGACAGCCCGATACCGCGCTGGTCGACCGCGACGACGGAGAAGTCCCGGGCCAGGGCCGGCATCAGCATGCGCCAGGCATACCAGGTCTGGGGCCAGCAGTGCACCAGCAGCAGCGGCGGGCCGTAGCCTCCGGTGACCGCATGGAGACGCAGCTCGCCGGTGTCAATGTACCGGCTGGTGAACGTGTCGGTGAACCCTGCTGGGAGGTTCGGCGCCCCGGAGACGGAGCCGGGGCCTTCGGGGGTGGACGGTGAGATCATGAGGATCTCCTTTCACATGTGTTCTGCCTCCCGATCGCGCATCGGGCTAGGGAGCCGGCGCGCGACATCCCTGGCTTGCCATAGGGCGCAGATGGCGGCTGCGTCGCGCCAGGCTCGTGGCCTTGCGGGTGCGGTGGAAGCGGCGGCAGGCTGCATCAGCCCGCTGTCCAGCGAGGCGGCCGTAGCAGCCGCCGCCGATGAGGCCGCGTCGCGAGAGCCCGTGCTGGGCGTCCGTGTCGGGGCCTTCCGGAGGACGGGAGACGAGGTCATGAGGATCCCCCTTTCACACGTGGTACTGCCTCACGATCGTCCCTCGCGCGGGCGCGTCGCACCAGTGGACATCCCTTGCCGTTACCCCGGTCCGCGATACGGTGCAGATGAAGAGGCTGCATCAGGCCCGCAGGTTTGCCGACGCCGGGCGCTAACGACCTCGGAGCTGACCGCCCCGAACGACGTCGCTCGCGACGGCTGAGGGCCGGACAATCGAAGAAGACGGCTGTCCGCGGTATCTTTCTGCGTGACGGATGAGGATCTGATCTGCGTCCCGACGGCTATGGCCCGGCTTGCGCCGGGCGGGCCTCCCAGGGGCAGAGCCCAGGTGCAAGAGCCGGGCGACACCGAGGTCGTCATCGAACCACCGGGTGGGCCCCGGTGGTTCTTCCAGGCCGTTCCAGAGAACAAAACTGTGAAGAATCGTGTGCATGTCTGCCTTCAGCCAGGTGACCGGGACCGTGATACGGAGGTCGACCGCCTTCTGGCGCTGAGCGCGAAGATCTCGGACGACCATCGCACATCGGACGGCGATGGCTGGGTGGTGCTGCTCGATCCAGCCGGGAACGAGTTCTGCATGACCCGCTCGGCTGCGGAGCGGCAACGCTGATGTGCGCCCGGGAGATCCCGGCGGGTCAGCTTTCCTGCCATGGATCGATCACGTCGATCCCGGTTTCTCGGAAGTCTTTGGCGTTGCGCGTGGCCAGCGCCGCGCCGCGGGTTCGGCAGATGGCGGCTACCTGGGCATCGAAGCCGTCAATAGGGAGGCCGAGGCGATCACGGTGGGCCACGATCGTGGCGTACCAGATCGCGGCATCGGCATCGAAAGGCTGAATGAATTCGCTGAACGCGGCGAACACTTCCGTGGCTGTAGTCAGCAGGCTGTCCTTTCGGCGTCCGCCGGGCAGTCGCTCGAGGCCGTAGCGGATCTCGGCGACGGTGACGGCCGTGGTGCATAGCTCGTCTGGCGTCTGCGCGTTGACCCATTCCCGGACCTGCGGGGAAGGGGAGGGCCGCATCAGCTCGGATACGACGTTGGTGTCGACGACGATCACGAACCGAATTCTGCCGCGCGGGGCCTGGTGGAGCGCGGGGGAAGATCGAGTTCGACGCCCCCTAGTTCGCCGAAGCGGTCCATGATCACCTGGAACAGGCCCGGGGCCTCGCCGGGCGCGGCGACCGCGTCGGCGAGGATGGCGCGGACTTCGGCCTCCATCGACCTGCCGTGGCGCGCAGCCCGGACGCGGAGCCGTTCTTTCACCTGGTCATCAAGGTTGCGGATGCTCAGTGCTGACAGTGCGATCACCTCCTCCCCTCAATGCTATCAATGATAGCAGATAGCCTCATTATGGGCGCTGCCGCTCCGGCGAACGATTCGTAGATCCCCGAATGCGCTCAAGAGAGGCATCCAGGTCTGGATCGTTCGAACATTAGCGCTGCTAACGAGATTGCGGGGAGCCAAACGGGCAGCCAACGACCACAGGCACACGGCCACGTCGGGCCACGCCCAGCCATAATCGGGCTGCCCGTACTTAGAGGTGTTCCAGCTGGCTGAGGTCGACGATCTGGCTGGCGGGCGGCAGCGGCAGGATGGCCGCGCTGTTCCACTGCGTGAAATCGATGCGATCGGCACCCTTCACCATCCGCAGTGGGTAGGGCGTGCCCTGAGCGGCCACATAGGCTGTGCCTTCGCCGCTCACGCTCATTTCCCATGCGGGCTGGCCGTTCACGGTCACCGTACGGACGTAGTGCATCTGCGGAACGGAACTCGATGGGCCGAGGATAGACGACCAGTCCAGGCCGCTGAGCATGCTCTTGGACTGGCTGGCGGTCATCTCCAGGTACTTTCCGCACATGAGCACGCACGCGGCTGACGGGAGGCCCATGGCGTTGACTGCTCCGGTCGTGACCTTGATGTAGGCACGCCCGTTCCTTACCAGCAGGGTGAGAGGCTGATTCTTGTAGATGACGTCCCCGGACATGTCATTAGAACGAGTCAGGTTGACGTTGAGCCCGACGGTGCTGCCGCCCTGTGTAACGGTGGCGGTGATGTGAACATTGCGGGCGTTCGCCACGGCGGAGTTCACCTGCCGGACCAGTGTTGCCGCGGCCGGAGGGGACCCTACGGCGGTCGGCGCGCCCGATGCGGTGGACCCGCCTCCCGACGGACGCGGGGTCGAAACCGCCCCAGAACTCCCGCCGCCGCAGGCGGCAACCAGCAGCGTGGCCATGATCGCCGCAACCACCGCCCCCCAGTGCCGGATCTTCATATTTCCTCCAGGAACGAAAACGCTACAACCGGTGGTGGAGCAGGACCGACACAGCCACGCGGACGGCTCATCGTAAGGGAGCCTGGAAGGTGCACCCGGCCGCTGCTAGATAACGATTTGTCTTGTTTCGTAACAGTTGACCGATATGAACTCTGGCTACGACCGTCCTGCTCCGGCGTCGGTGCCTGGAAGCGACACCGGCGGACGCCCGGGAGGCTTCCCTGGGTCGATGCCGGGCGCGCAAGGGGGCGGATCTGAGGCGGGATCCGAAGTTTGCCTGGCAAACTCACCGCGCCGGACACGGAACAGTCCTGCCACCGGCCTCGCGTGCCATGATTGTCGGCATGGGGAAGGCACAGCCTCCCGGATCGGGCTCCCGTGTCGACAACCCGCAGGACGTGGAGGTCACCGGCGACCTTCCGATGTCTTTGACTACCTTCGTTGGCCGAGAACGAGAGTTGGACGAGCTCCGGTCGCTATTCCGGGAAGGAAAGCGACTTGTCACCCTAGTTGGCATCGGCGGTATCGGTAAGACCCGCTTGGCCCTGGAGCTGGGCTTCAGCGCCGGTGACCTGGGTTGGGCGAAGGTCTACCTGGTCGAGCTTGCTTCGCTTGCCGACCCCGGCCTGGTCGACGCCGCCGTGCTCGAATCGGTGGGCGGCGGGTCCAGCCGCAGTCCGCTGCAAGCGGCGGTCGAATACCTGGGCGAGGCACCGGCCCTGCTGGTGCTGGACTCCTGCGAGCATGTGCTGAATGCGGCCCGACGCGTGGCCGAGGTGCTGTTGCGCAGGTGTCCATCCGTGGCGGTTCTGGCCACGAGCCGTGCTCCGCTTGACCTCGCGGGGGAACTGGTATGGCCGGTGCCCCCGTTGTCGGTGCAGAAGCGCAGCGACGCCGGCGCGACAGCGGCGTCTGATGCGGCCCGGCTTTTTGCTGATCGAGCCAGTCACGTGCAATCACAGTTCGAGCTGAGCGAGGATGTTGCTGGAGCGGTTGAGACGATCGTCCGCCGGGTGGACGGCATCCCCTTGGCAATCGAACTGGCCGCGGCGCGGGTTCGTGTTCTTTCCCCTGAGGAAATTGCCGGCAGCCTAGATGATCATCTGCGACTGCTGCGCGGCGGCCACCAGTCAGATCCACGCCACCAGACCATCCGGGCGTCTTTGGACTGGAGCCATGAACTTCTCACCGAACCGGAGCGTCAGCTGTTTGCCCGGTTGTCGGTTTTCTCGGGGGGCTTCGACCTGGCCGCCGTCACCGCGGTGTGCGCCGGGGGTCCCATCGTTGCCGACCAGGTCCTCGACGAGATCCAGGGCCTGGTGGATAAGTCGCTGCTGGTGGTGGACCGCCAGGCAGGTGCCACGCGCTTCCGGATGCTTGATTTCGTTCGCCAGTACGCCGCCGAGCGGCTGGCCGCGGCGGGCGAGGACGACCTGCTGGCGGACCGGCACCGTGCCTATTTCCGGGAATTGGCCCAGCGCGCCGACGCGGAGCTCTGGGCCTTGGCGCCGGCCGGCCGCGCCCATCTCGACGATGAGTCACCCAACCTGCGGGCGGCCATCGATGATGGCTGCGCCCGGGCGCCCGATGATGCCCTGGCCATCGTCGGAGCGCTGGGCCTGTACTGGCGGGTGCGGGGCCGGCTGGCGGAGGGGGTGACGGCGACCGAGCAGAGCCTGCTCGCCGCCCCGCCGGATCCTTCTCCTGGACGGGCTCTCGCCCTGGCCAAGCTGTCGCTTTTGTCGTTCTGGCTTGGCGATTTCGCCCGCACGCAGTCGGCCGCCACCTCCGCTCTGGACATGGGCGCGGTGATTGGCGATAGCCGGTCGCAGGCACTCGCGCTCGGCCAGCTTGGGGCCCTGGTCATACTGGGTGATCCGGGGCCGGCGATCCGATGCTGATGCGGGCGGCTGAGCTGGCGCGGACCGCAGGAGACGACGCCGCGCTGTGTGACTCGCTGACCCCGTTGGCGATCAGCTACTTCTTTCAGGACGATCCCGGCGCGATGCGAAGCCCGCTCACCGAAGCGCTCAGGGTGGCGGAAGCTATCGGTTTCGAGGACATCATCCGCTGGTGTTTGTGGTGCTTGGCACATACCGCTTTCTCGGCCGGGGACCTGGCCGGCGCCCGCGCTCATGGTGAGCGAGCGCTGGCCATGATGCCTGGGCAAGACCAGCTGAGCCGGTACTGTGCGGTCGAGATCCTGTGCCTGCTCGACGCCAGCATGGGCGCGCCGGACGCCGCCCGCGAGCGGGCGGAGCCTGATTTCGAGCAATCCAGGCAGGAAAGGCTGCGTCTCGGGACCGGGGTGCTTATGCACGCCCTGGGCGCCGCAGCCCTGGCGGCCGGTGATCTCGATCGTGCCGAACAGTGCGCCACGAGCCCGTACGAACAGGAATCTGAGGTCTGCTACCTCGCCTGGCACGCCCAGGAGATCCTGGTCGCCGTGGCGCTGGCCCGGGACGACCGGGCACAGACCAAGATCCACGTCGAGAGGCTCCTAGCCGCCGCCGAACCCTTGCGGAACCGACGCGCCCGGGCCGTGGGCCACCTCGGGCTGGCCCGCGCCCTACTGCTTGAGGGTGACGACGAGCGGGCTGAGTCCGTCACCCACGATGCACTCAAGGTGTTCATGGACAACGGGTGGCGTCCGGGGGTTATCGACGCCCTCGATGTGGTCGCTGAGATCGCCTTGTTCACGGGACAGCATGAGCGCGCCGTCCGGCTCATTGCTGCAGCCCAGAAGGAGCGGGCCACGCTCGGCCTCATGGCCTTCCCGATGCTGAGGGAGCGCACCGGGCGGAACCTGGCCTCGGCCGGCGCGGCACTGGGCGAGGAGAGTCTTGAACGGGCTCGGCAGGACGGTGCCCGGCTGTCTCTCCAGGAGGCCGTGGCCTACGCCCAGCGGGGCCGAGGGGAGCATGCCAGCGCCACGCACGGGTGGGCCAGCCTTACCCCGGTCGAGCGGCGGGTGGTCGAGCTGGCCAGCCAGGGTCTGAGCAATCCCGACATCGCCAAGCAACTGTTCATATCTCGCAACACGGTCAAGGTGTACCTTTCGCGCGCTTACGCGAAGCTCGGCGTGGCCAACCGGACCGAGCTGGCCCTGCTCGTTACCCGCCACTCGCAGGCCCGCCAGCAACGCTGAGAGGCCATACCCAGCTGGGTGATGTTCCGCCGTCCCGCACCCGGCACGATGCAGGCAAGGAAGAACAAGCACATCACGGCCGGGCATAGGTGAGGGACATGAAGCAAGCACAGGCGGAACCGGTCCGGCTGGCCCAGCTGAACACCCAGGCGCCGCAGGGTCTTGAACTGCGGCACCTGCGGTATCTCGTCGCGGTCGCCGACGCGGGCACCTTCACCCGCGCCGCGGAACGGTTGTTCATCGCCCAGCCGACCCTCAGCCAGCAGATCCGGCAGCTGGAACAGCTCCTCGGTACGCCGCTGCTGCACCGCCGCCGCGACGGGGTGCAGCTCACCCC
Source organism: uncultured Actinomycetes bacterium (assembly GCA_963742795.1). GTDB lineage: Bacteria > Actinomycetota > Actinomycetes > Streptosporangiales > Streptosporangiaceae > Palsa-504. The sequence continues at coordinate 458,062 of CAVUNL010000025.1, read as the reverse complement.
GGCGGGCGCCGTGCTGCTGGACGCCGCCCGGGACGTGCTGTCCCGCGTCGATCACGGGGTCAGCCAGACCCGGCAGACCGCGGGCCTGGACCGACCGCGGCTCCGGGTCGCCCTGCCGGCGGATCTGCCAGACTCCCTGGCCGTCCAGACCGCCTTCCGGCTGCGCTCGGCCGCCGATTCCGCGCAGATCGCCATCACCTGGATGGACACTCCGCTCGACGCGGAGTTCTCGTCGGTCCGCGAGCACCGGGCCGACGCCGGCCTGGGCTGGCTGACGGCCAGCCCCGACACGCTGCCCGCGCCGCTGGATGCCATGAGCCTGGGACAATTCGAGCCCGAGGTGTGGATCCCCCGCTCGCACCCGGCCGCCCGCCGCGGGGTTATCGGCCTAGACGAGCTGGTCGGCATGGACGTCATCCACGGGCCGCGCCGCGCCAGTACCGCGACCTACGATCGGTGGCTGACGATCCTGCGGGCCGCGGACCCGCGGTTCGAGTTCACCGATCCCCCGTTGCGGCACTCGCTGCCGGTGGCGCTCGCCTTCGCCGCCACCGCCGGACGGCCTGCCGCGGTCCTGACCGGCCCTGTTGCCATCGCCGACGTCCCGCCCGGCGTGATCCGGCTGCCCCAGCCCGCGGGCACCGGTGACATGGTCCGGGTCAGCATCGCCTGCCAGCCGCTGACCGCCACGGCGGCCCTGGTCTGGAACCGTGACCTGCCCCGCCCGCTCCAGCAGATCCTGTTCGACACCGCCGACGGCGCCACCCCGCCAGCACCTGCATCCCTGTCCCGCACTGGCTGATCACAAGACCGCAGCGGACCGGCGACACCCACCGTGAAGTCACGGCACCTACTCCTCAAGGAGGCCCGTCACGCAAACGGACTGCCTGTGGACTTCGATGGGGGAGCTGCCGATTTTGGATATGGCACGGCCTCGGACTGCAGCGGCGCGGGCCGGGACAGCCACAGGGCCTGGGCCGCGGGCTGCCATCGACGACGAGACCACCTCGATGCGAACGAGATTCCCAGCGTCGGCCGATGTCTCTAGAGATGATCCGGGCCACGCTCGCCGCCCAGACCATCCTCCACCTCGGCTACGGTGAATACGCCGACGCCTACGAAACAGCCACCGCGATGCGCCGCGACGACACCATCGGCATGAGCGCCGAGGCCCTGCCCGTCATCGTCGAGGCCGGCTTGCGCTCAGGCCACGCCAGCCAAGCCGCCGCCGCCCTCGCTGACCTCGAGCGCTGCGCCACCGCCAGCGGAACCGGCTGGGCCCTCGGGCTGCTCGCCCGGTCCACGGCGCTGATGGCCCCGCCCGATCAAGCCGGAGAGCTCTACCAGGAGGCCATCGACATTCTCGGCCGCACCACGGCGACGGCCGACCTGGCGCGTGCGCACCCGCTGTTCGGTGAATGGCTGCGCCGGCACCAGCGCCCAGGAGATGCGCGGGACCACCTGCAAACCGCACTCGGCCTTTTCACCTCAATGGGCGCCATCCCGTTCGCCCACCGGGCCCGCAGCGAGCTCCGATCCGCCGGCGCAAGCCCAGATGCGCTGCAGACCCGGAACTCGCCGCTTACCGCACGCGAATCCCAGATCGCGTCCATGGCTGCCGTCGGCTACGCGAACCAGGAAATCGCCGACCGGCTGTTCATCACGGCCCACACCGTCGAGTGCCACCTGAAGAAAGTCTTCCGCAAACTGGGCATCGTCTCCCGCCGGCAACTACGCGACAAAGTCAGCAGCGAGCTCAGTTGAACCGCACGCCGACCCAGGCGAGTCACGTCGACCCTTCGGCTCGCAGGATGGCCCGCCGGTGCCGCGATCGGCACCGCCGGTGCCGCGATCGGCAGGTCCAGATCCAGCGGGGCCGTGCCGGCGGGGCGGCCCGCTCCTCATCAGGGCGTCTGACATTTGTCACGGGGAATTACTTAGGCGGCGGCACTACACGGCGAATCCGCGGCGCGGGACCCTCGTGCCATGGCGACTGGCAATTCTTCTGGCCAGGGAATCGTCCTTTCCCGGGCTTCTGGCCAGGGAATCGTCCTTTCCCGGCTGTCCAAGTCCTACGGCCAGGTGCGCGCCGTCCGCTCGCTCGACCTGGCGATCGCGGCCGGCGAGACGGTGGCCCTGCTCGGCCCCAACGGCGCCGGCAAGACCACGACCATCGACATGGTGCTGGGCCTGAGCAGGCCTGATTCAGGCAGCATCTCGCTGTTCGGCATGTCCCCCCCGGCCGCGGTGGCCGCCGGGGTCATCGGCGGGATGCTCCAGACGGGCTCGCTGATCGAGTATCTCAGCGTCCGGGAACTGCTCACCATGGTCGCCTCCCTCTACCCCCGCCCGCTCGAGGTGGACCGGGTGCTGCGGCTGACCGGGGCTGCGGAGTTCGCCGGCCGCCGGACGAATAAGCTGTCCGGCGGCCAGACGCAGCGGGTCCGCTTCGCCATCGCGCTGGTCGCGAACCCGGACCTGCTGGTGCTCGACGAGCCCACGGCCGCCGTCGACGTCGAAGGCCGGCGGGCGTTCTGGGCCGCGATGCGGGAGGTCGCGGCGGAGGGCAAGACCGTGATCTTCGCGACGCACTACCTGGAGGAGGCCGACGCCTACGCCGACCGGGTCGTGCTGCTCGCGCGGGGCCGGATCGTGGCGGACGGTCCCGCGACCGAGATCAAGGCCAAGGTGAGCGGCCGGACAATCCGCGCCACGCTGCCCGGTGCCGACACCGCCAGGCTCGCCGCGCTGCCCGGCGTGCTGAACGCCCGCCTGCGGGGCGACGCGGTGGCCCTGTCCTGCGCTGATTCGGACGCAGCGCTTCGCGCGCTGCTCGGCCAGTTCCCCGCGGCCCGCGACATCGAAGTCCTCGGCGCCGGCCTCGAGGAGGCGTTCATGGCTCTCACCTCGGACGACAACGACACCACTCATCAAGGACTGATCCGATGACCAGCACCGTGTATGTGCGCTACGAGGTCCTGCGCAACTTCCGTAACTGGAGATTTTTCTTCCTGGCGCTCGCGTTCCCGCTCGTGCTGTATTTCATCATCGGGACGGCGAACCGGCATGCCCGCTTCAACGGCACCAGCTTCCCGCTGTACTTCATGGTCGCCATGGCCACGCTGGGCACGATGGCAGGCGTCCTGGGAAGCGCGGCGATCATCGCCACCGAACGCTCGTCCGGATGGACCCGCCAGATGCGGATCACGCCGCTGCGCACCGGCGCGTACTTCGGCGCGAAGGTGCTCAACGCCTACCTCAGGGCGCTGCTGACCATCGCGCTGATGTGCCTGGCCGGGACCGCGCTCGGGGTGCGGCTGTCGGCCACCGAGTGGCTGACCGTGATCGGCCTGCTGCTCGTCGGCCTCGTCCCGTTCGCCGTGCTCGGCATCCTGCTCGGGCACCTGATCGGCCCCGATTCAAGCGCGCTCGCGGTGGGCGGCATCGTCACCCTGTTCGCCCTGCTTGGCGGCGTGTACGGGTTCCAGATCGCGACATCAGGCCCGGTATTCGACGTCATCGAGGCGCTCCCCTCGTACTGGCTGGTACAGGCGGGGAAGACCGCGCTCGGTCACGGCAGCTGGCCGGCCGAGGGATGGATCGTGATCGCCGCCTGGACCGCCGTTCTCACCGTGATCGCCGTATTCGTCTACCAGCGCGCCGGGAGCCGGACCTCATGAAGACCGTGAACATCGACGTCACCGTCGACGCCGCCATGCCGGAGGCGGAAGACCGGATCCTGGACCGGGTCGACCGCCGGCTGCGCTCGGCGGGCTTCACCGGACGCCACCTGGACGGCGCGCTGGTGTACCGGCCGAAATTTATCGGCCTTCCCTTGGTCTGGCTGGTCCGCCGTCTCCAGAATGAACACGTGGCCTTCACCTTCACCGAGGAAGGACCGGTCACCGACGTGCGGGCGGCCGTCCGGCTCCGCGACCGCGCCCGCGCCGAGGTCACCGAGGCGCTCGGCGCCCGCTAGCAGCCAACCCCTGGAGTTGACGAGGTGAACACGGCAGTCGGGCAGGCAACGGGCCCGCGGGCGCAGGCCCGCGGCTGGCGCCTGCTCGCCTCCCGCGCGATCCTCCTCGCCTACCTGACCTTCGTCGTCACCGCAGTGGGGAACGACTCGCGGGGCGCGAGCGCCGTCGCCGGCTATGTGATCGTCGCCGCGTTCGCCGTGGGCTGGCTCTTCGTCCCGCTGCCCGTCGTGCTGGGGATCTCCCAGGTGCCCGGGTACCGGTTCTGGATCGTTTACGCCGTCCTCACCGCGCTGCTCGTAGCGGAACTGCCGTTCGCGCACGCCCAGGCGTTCGTCATGGCCGTGTTCCTCTCGATCCTCATCGTGGCCCGGCTCGGGACCCGTGCGGTGCCGGTCGTGCTCGCGCTGGCGGTGGCGGCGCTGGTAGTCCCGGTCGCGGTTCCGTCCTGGCACGTGAGCCTGGGCGCCGCATGGGACGACGTCACCCCGATCGCGATCCCGGTCGTGGCGCTGATGACGTTCGCCGTCCACCAGTCGCTGGCCAGCAGCCACGCGCTGGCCGAGGCGCGCGCCGAGCTCGCGTCCCTGGCGGCGGAGCAGGAACGCTTCAGGATCGCCCGCGACCTGCACGACCTGCTGGGTCACTCGCTGACGACGATCACGGTGAAGGCGGGTCTGGCCGCCCGGATCGGGCAGGCCGATCAGGCCCGCGCGATCCAGGAGATGACCGAGGTGGAGGCCCTGGCCCGGCAGGCGCTCGACGAGGTGCGCGCCGCCGTGGCCAGCTACCGTGAGGTGACGCTCGCCGGGGAGCTCGCCACCGGGCGGCAGCTGCTGCGGGCGGCGGGCATCACCGCCGACCTGCCCCGGGCCGTCGACGACGTCGACCCCGCCCACCGGGAGCTGTTCGGCTGGGTCGTGCGCGAGGGGCTCACCAACATCGTCCGGCATTCCCGCGCCCGCTCGTGCGCCGTCCGCCTGTCCCCGTCCTCGATCGAGATCACCGACGACGGCATAGGCAGCAGCGCGCCGCCGGGGAACGGGCTGACCGGGCTGCGCGAGCGGGTCGCCGCGGCCGGCGGCAGCATCGAGGCTGGCCCTGGGCACCCGGCGGGATGGCGGCTGCGGGTCTGCCTGTCACCGGGGGCAGCCACGTGACCATCCGCCTGCTGATCGCCGACGACCAGGAGCTCTTCCGCAGCGCGCTGGCCGCGCTGCTCGCCCTGCAGCAGGACTTCGAGGTCGTGGCGTTGGTCGGCCGGGGTGACGAGGTGGCCGCCGCGGCCCGGGACCACCATCCGGATATCGCGCTGCTCGACATCGACATGCCGGGAATCGACGGCCTGGCCGCCGCCGCCGTCCTGGCCCAGGAAGTGCCCCGGTGCCGTTCACTCATCCTCACCACGTTCGGCCGTCCCGGCTACCTGCGGCGGGCGATGGAATCCGGCGCCTACGGGTTCATCGTCAAGGACGCGCCCGCCGAGCAGCTCGCCGACGCGATCCGGCGGGTCATGGCGGGCGAGCGGGTGGTCGATCCGGCGCTGGCCGCGGCGACGCTCGCGGGCGGTACCTCCCCGCTGACCGCACGGGAACGCGACGTGCTGGCCGCCGCCCGCCCCGGTACGACCGTGGCCGACATCGCCGGCAAGCTGGTCCTGTCCGAGGGGACCGTCCGCAACTACCTGTCGGCCGCCATGGCCAAAGTGGGGGCGCGCAACCGCGCCGAAGCCGTCCGCATCGCCGACGAACGGGGCTGGCTGTAAAGCGCTCAGGCAGGACAACAGACGAGCGCCTAGCCGATATAGCTGACGGTCCGCGAGATCCGGCGGGCGCCACAACCGTGGGAACCGGGCAGGCCGAGGCCATCTGCGGACAATGTGTCCTTCGCGCACGCGGCCCAGTCGAAGTAGTATCCGTCATTGCCGATCGTGAACGAGAACGTCACCGTGATTTCGAACTCGCTGGCGGAGATTTGCCGTGCGCCGGAGACGCTAGGGTGGCCGGCGTTCAGGTAGATCCATCTCGGCTCCGGGGGAGTGCCGGTCGCCGAGAGGTTGATACCGAAGTAGGGATAGAGGGGCTTGCTCATCTCCACGCGGAGGGTCGAGCTGGGCACGACGATGTAGGTGTGGAATGTTTCGCGGCACGCCGGGCCGCCGCAGGTCTTGCCCCCCGTGTAGTACCCGTTTGACACGACGTAAAGGTTCTGCCGGGGCGACGTGGCGAGCGGGGTGGTCGCGCTCTTGCGGGCGAACACCTTGACCTGGTAGCGAGTGGCGAGGGTCGGCGCCACGGTGAATGAGTACGCAGTCGTCGGGCCGGCCGCGGTGAGCGTGATCGAACGGGCCGGCTTGGCCGGCGTGGTGTACGGGAATCGCTGGGCGTACAAGGTGGCGACCTCGCCGGTGGCCGCACCGGTGATGGTGCCGTGAATTCGTGCGCTGCCGTACTTGCCGCCTAGGAAGTACACGAAGACATCACCCGTTACCGCGGAGTTTCTCGACGTGGCCGCGACGGTGATCGCCGGCGTGGCCGCCTGGGCCGGGACAACGCCGGCCAGCTGGGCAGCGATTGCCGCGCTTCCGGTCAGGACGGCCACGAGGGTGACCCGACGCCATTTTCTGAGCATGCGTTCCTTGCTTTCCGCCCGCGTTAGCGGGCTGGTGTCGGCCTGATGGTGATTCACAGGTCCAGGAGATCGTCTCCTCGACGCGCTGCACCTGGTGTTCGGTGGGGGAGGGGTGATTTATGGCATTTCTAATACGTTCGGGCGGTAACGGCTATCGCGATGACGCTGTCGCTGAAAGCCTGACCCCCGGGCCTCACAAAAGCCTCACAAAAGCCTCGCAGAAGGTTTACACCCTCGTCCGGGGGCGGTTACAGTCGGGCGAGGCGGGCCTGGCGCATGGGGGATGTTTCCGACATTGATCGACTACCGGTTGCTGGGGCCGATAGAGGTTCGCGTAGACGGTCAAGTGCTAGATATAGGCGGCCTGAAGCAGCGCGCGCTGCTCACCATCCTCCTGCTCAGGGCGAACGAGCCTGTTTCCCGCGATGTTCTGGTCGAGCAACTGTGGGGCCGTCATCCTCCCGCCGGCGCGCCGCACACGATCGAGGTGTATGTCTCGCGGCTGCGCAAGGTCCTGGCCGTGGCCGTTGGGCGGCCGGTGGTCGCGACCCGGCCTGCTGCGTACTTGCTGAAGGTTGCGCAGGACGAGCTGGATGTCCACCGGGTCGAGCGCCTGGCCAGGGAGGGACGACACGAGCTGGCGGCGGGCGCGCCTGGTGCGGCGGCGGTGAAACTCAACGAGGCCCTAGCGCTCTGGCGCGGCGATGCCCTCGCCGACCTGCGGTACGAGCCGTTCTTCCAGGCTCAGATCTCGTGGCTGGAAGAGTTCAGGGTCGGCGTGTTCGAGGACCGTATCGACGCCGATCTGGCCCTCGGCCGCCATGTCGGCTTGATCTGCGAGCTCGAGCCGCTTATTGCCGCCCATCCACTGCGCGAGCGGCTGGCTGGGCAACTGATGGTCGCTCTGTACCGGTGCGGCCGGCGGGGTGAGGCGCTGGCTGCCTACGACCGAGCGCGGGCCGTGCTGGCCGAGGAGCTTGGCCTGGACCCCGGGCCGGAGCTGCGCGACTTGCACGCCCGCATCCTGGTCGATGACCCGTCGCTGACTGCGACCACGGCGGCGGGTGCGTTGGCCCATGCGGGAAACGAGCCGGCCGGGACGAGCGATCTTGAGGCGCGCCGAGATGGCGCCCCGGCCACCGCAGGAGCGATCCGCGGGGTGCCGCGGCAGTTGCCGGCCGGGGCTGGTTTCTTCGCGGGCCGGGAGGCGGAGCTGAAGGAACTCGACGCCATCCTGGGCCAGAAGGTCGAGACCGGCGGGGTCCTTGACTGTGCTTCCGTGGTGATCACGGCCATCGGCGGGATGGCCGGGGTCGGCAAGACGGCGCTCGCGGTCGAGTGGGCACGGAAGATCGCGGGCAGATTCCCCGACGGCCAGCTTTACGTGAACCTCAGGGGCTACGACCCGGACGCCACGCCGGTCAAGCCGGACGAGGTAACCAGCTGGTTCTTGTCCGCCCTGGGCGTGCCCGCCGCGCAGATCCCGGTCAGCGCGTCCGCCCGGGTTGGCCTGTACCGCAGCGTGCTCGCCGAGCGGCGGGTGCTGATCGTGCTCGACAACGCGCGGAACGACGCGCAGGTCCGGCCGCTGCTGGCGGGCGGTCCTGGATGCCTGGTGGTGGTGACCAGCCGGTCGGCGCTCACCGGCCTGGTCGCCTCGGACGGGGCTCGCCCGGTTCAGCTCAGCCCGCTGGACGCCGACGAGGCATGGCAGGTGCTCGCCGCCAGGCTCGGCCGGGAACGCCTCGCGTCGGAGCCGGTCGCGGTGACCCACCTGCTCCGGGTGTGCGGCGGGTTGCCGCTGGCGCTGGCGATCGCCGCCGCCAGGGTAGCTGTCACACCGGGCCTGACGCTAGCCGAACTCGCCGAACGGCTGGCCAGGGACGCGGACCGCCTGGACGCCCTGGATACCGGCGATGAGGCCACCACCGCCCGGACGGTCTTCTCCTGGTCGTTCCAGCAGCTCAGCGAGTCGGCCGCCACCCTGTTCGGCCTGCTGGGGGTGCACGGCGGACCCGACATCAGCCTGCCCGCCGCCGCCAGCCTGGCTGCCCTCCCACCCGGTGCGGCCAGGAGGGCGCTGGCCGAACTCGCCGATGCCAGCCTGGTCGCCCAGCACCGGCCCGGCCGGTACCTGCTGCATGACCTGCTCCGCAGCTACGCGGCCGAGCAAGCGCGGACCAGAATGTCTGGGTCAGATGTTCAGGCAGCGATCCTGCGCAGTCTGGATCACTACGTCCATACCGCCGCAGGTGCACCCGGCTGGGGCTACCCGTTGACGACCATCGCGCCGGCGCTGCCGGGCGTGCACGCGGAACGGCTGACTGACGCGGGCGAACTGTCAGACTGGCTGCGCTCGGAGCACCTCGTCCTCATGGGCGCTATCGCGCAGGCCTCGGCCATCGGCGCCTCACGACAAGCGTGGCAGATCTACCCCCTCCTGGGGGCACTACTGGCTCAGGATGGCCACTGGGCGGACTCCGAAGCGTCCGGCCGGATCGCACTGGATGCGGCAACGCGAGCAGCGGACTACGAAGGACTCGGCCGAGTCCATCGCAGTCTCGCCATGCGATCCGAAATCCTCGGCGCTAGGACCGAAGCCGATCACCACAACCTCAAGTCGCTGGAGTACTGCCAGCTAGCGGGTGACCCGCTGGGCCAGGCCCATGCCCACGTCAGCATCGCGCAGTCCATAGCACTGCGGTACCGCGGTATGACAGCGCCTTCCGGGCCGCAGGGCGACGAAACCGATCAGGGCCTGATGCACGCCGAGCAAGCCGCCGGCCTCTTCCGCCAGGTTGGCGATCCCCACGGCGAGGGGCTGGCCCTGACCGCCCTGGCCTCATTTCATTGCCAGCTCGGAGGTTACGAGCACGCCCGCGGACTGTGCCGACAGGCGCTCGACCTGCAGCACAAGGCTGGACAACGGCAAGGACAGGCGCACGCCTGGCACGTATTGGCTGACGCGCACCGCGGCCTCGGCGATTACACCGAGGCCGCGCGCTATTACCACCAGGCGCTCGATGTGCCCGTCGATTTCAGCCCGCGCCGGCGCTGGTACCGGGCGCTCGTCCTCACCCACCTCGGTGACTCCCAGCGAGAGGCCGGCGATGCCGCGGCGGCGCACGAAGCCTGGCAGAGCGCGCTGCAGGTCCTCGATGACCTGAACCACCCGCATGCCGCCTCGCTGCGAGCCCGACTCAAGTCCCTCGCGGATTCCCCAGGTTGCGGGCGTAGTGAGCTATCGCCGTGACCAGTCAGCTAGGACGGTCACGTGCCGTGCGTGTTTTAAAATCTTTTTCGGCCGAACGGGCCGTGGTTCCTGTTCCCCGTAACGTTTCTGCGGTTTACTGGAGTCCGAAGAATCTGCGCACGCGGCCGGACTTGCGGGCCAGGACCCGCAGAAACGGGAGCGAGAACACGATCTGAGAAATGCTTCCGTATCGCTCGAAGATCGCCGCGTTCAGCTCCATGGCAAGGACGATCGCTCTCCCGAGAATGAAGAACCACCCCAGCGTCACGACGGTCGCGCCAATCGCGCCGTAGAGCTCGCTAGCGCGGCTGAGCCGGTCCGGAAGATAGAACTCACTGACTGCGTGCATGACCGTGATGGTCAGCGCCACAAGCAAGGAACCCGGGAGCAGCGCTCCCGGGTCCTGTGTGGCACGCGGCAGCATCATCGAGACGCCCAGCCACGCCAGTCCGTAGATCACCAGCGCCGGGACAAACGTAAGGCCCGCTATGCCTAGTCCCGCGTCTTCCCGCACTCGATTCACGAGAATGGCGATCAGGGCCATGCCGCAGATCAGGCCGGCGACCACGCCCGCCGCGCGCAACGAGCCCCGGGACCCCGACAACGGCAGCCGCCACGCGGCTGCGCTCGCTGCCCGCAAGACCCTGCTCAACGACCGGCCTGCCGTTACCACCCCGAACAGGCCGAACAGCAGCGCCAACCAGCGCGTGAACCCAGGCTGGTGAAAGGCCCTGCTAATCTCTGCCCCGAGGCTGCCGTAGATACCAGCCGTGCTGCCGACTGTGCGGGCAGCGACGAAGTCAGAGGCGAACCCGGCGATGCCGACCACCAGGAGCACCAATGGCACGAAAAACAGGAACAGGCGAAACGCGATCGCGCTGCCCATGACCGCTCCGGCCGATTCCCGATCTCGCCTGTAGATCCCGGCGATGACATCGACCACGGGAACGTGCTCATACCGCGCCAGCCGCTGCCGGGCTGGACTCAGGCGCGTCTGGGTCGCTTTGGCCAGCCTCCGGAACGCAGTGAGGTCACGGTCAGCTTCACCGGCACGCTGATCGTCGGGGTCGTCAGTCGTCTTGCTCGGCTCGAGCATCTCGCGCCATCCACAATCTCGCGGTCGCCCCGCCCGAGTTGAGCTCGCACCGAGGCGGGCCTTCAGGCAAGGGTCTCACGGAAGCAGCTTGCCTCTGCGACGGCCTGCAGGCCCGGCGGATCAACTGCCGCCGCTGCGGCGAGAGTGTCACCGCCGCGCTCCAGGAGGTCCGCGACATCGCCCGCGGCATCCATCCCGCGGTGCTGTCCCACGGCGGGCTCGCGCCCGCGCTGCAGGCCCTGGCCCGCCGATCGGCGGTGCCCGTGACGCTCGCGGTCTCCGCCTGCCGACGGCCCGCCGAGCACATCGAGGTGACCGCCTACTACGTCGTCTCCGAACTGCTGACCAACGCCGCCAAGCACGCACGCGCCGGATCGACACCGGACTTCGGTACTGCCTCACGGCGGTGTGCGCGGGGAGTGCCGGAGTGCGCGCCGCCCTGTGCGCGGGGGTGACTCACTTGGGTGCGCCCGAAGGCCTGTGTGGCGTGGTGGCGCCGTTCCTTGTCCCTGCTCTGGGGCGATGGCGACCGGGCGGCGCAGCATCCTGCTCCACGCCTGGGGACGATCAGCTACTGGTACGGCGACGCCTGCAGGGTGAAAAGCTCCGCGTACGTGCCTCTCAGGGCCAGCAGCTCCGAATGCGTCCCCGACTCCACCACCGACCCTTCACGCAACACGTATATCCGGTCTGCCGAACGCACTGTAGAGAACCGGTGCGAGATCAGCAGCACCGAACGCCCGGCGAACAGCTCCCGGATCCGCGTGAACAGCTCGTGCTCGGCCTTCGCGTCCAGCGCCGCCGTCGGCTCATCCAGGATCACCACCGGCGCGTTCCGGAAGAACGCCCGCGCCAGCGCCACCCGCTGCCACTGGCCGGTCGACAGGTCCGTCCCGTCGATGAACGCCGGCCCCAGCAGCGTCTCGTACCCCTCAGGCAACGCGGAAATGTCCGCGTCCGCCCCCGCCTGCTCCGCGGCTCGCACGATCCCGGCCGTATCGGAGGCGCGCTCATGCCTCCCCAGCGCGATGTTGTCCCGCGCTGACAGGTCGTACTGCATGAAGTCCTGGAATACGATCGCCGTCCGCCCAAGCAACTCCCGGCGATCCACGTCCCGCGTGTCCCGTCCGTCCCAGCACACCCGCCCCTCGCTCGGCAGGTACAGCCCGGCCAGCAGCTTGGCCAGTGTGGTCTTGCCCGACCCGTTCGGCCCCACCAGCGCGACGATCTCGCCCGGCTCGATCCGCAGGGACACGTCCCGCAGCGCGACCCGGCCGGACCCCGGGTAACTGAACGTAACTCCCTCCGCAGTTATTGGTCCGAACGGGCCGTCCTCACCCGCTGCCGCCGCCGGCTCGCCCAAGCCAGCCAACGTCGGCGAACCCTCGGTGAACGCGAGGAAGTCATCGACGAACATCGCCGATTCCTGGAGCATCCCGGCGCTCAGCGCGGCGAACGACAGCCGCTGCCCCAGCAGCATGAGCGCCCCCGCTCCCGCGCCGGCCGCTGACAGCGCCAGGCGGCCCGAGAAGGCCAGCCACATGATGGTGGCGATCGCCGCGGCGATCGTGGCCGCGCTGACCAGGTCGGCGATCGCCGCTCCGCGCAGCTGCCCGGACGAGATGCGCCGCAGCTCGGCGATCCGCTCGTCGGCCAGCCGATCATGCCGGGCCCGCAGGAAGCCGGCCAGGCCGTACGCCCGGACCTCCTTCGCCGGGCCGCGCCCGGTTAGCAGGCCGGCCAGGTAGCTGCGCTCGCGGTCGCGCGGGGTATTGATGGCGCCGAATACGTAGAACGCGCGCCCCCGGCGACCGCTGGCCAGCCAGCCGGGAACCATCGCCACCAGCGCCAAAGGGACCAGCAGCGGCGCCACCGCGAGCAGCGCGGCCGCCGCGCCGATCGTCCCGGTCACCGAACGCCCGAGCCCCTGCAGCCCGAACACCATCTGCGGCGCGTGCATCGTCCCGGCCTGCGCTCGCGCCACCTGGTCGTGGAAGTCTGGCTCGTCGAATGCGGCCAGCTCGACCGCGCACGTCACGTCGAGGATCCGGCCTTGCGCGTACTGCGAGGTGAGCTCGGCCAGCAGTCGCTGCTGCTCGCGCTGCACCGCCGCGACCACGCCGAGCACCGCGGTGATGACCCCGAGCAGCGCCGCGCTCGGCCACACGCTGTTCCATCCGCCGCCCGATCCTGACGACCCCCCGCTGCCCGCCGCGCCCCCGGTCCGCACGAACGCCTGCAGCACCTGCCGTCCCACCACCACCTCGGCCGCCACCCCCACCCCGGACAGCAGCTCGAGCACCCCCAGCGTGATCAGCTCCCGCCGGCCCGCCCGCCAGCAGATCCCGACCCCCGCCGCCGCCAGCCGCGGAATCTCCCGCGCCGACCGCCGCTTGCCGCCCGAATGGAGCTCATAGATCGTCGGCCCGGCCCGCTTCCCCCCGGCCGCCCGGCCGCCGCCACGTCCGTGCATACCCGCATACTTCCACGCCGCGGTGTACCGTGTCAGCTGACAGCGTAAAATGCGTACGCTATCAAGATAGCGTTGATATCTACACGAGAGAAGCTTATGCCTGATAACGAGACGTTCCACACCTCTTTCCCCTCAGGGCCGCCGTTGCCGCCGGGCCAGAATGTCTCCTGGTCCGCGGAGAGCGAGAGCGGCGGGGGCCGGGACTACGAGGACATCATGCTGCGCCGGGTCCCGGCCGCCGTCGCGCACCGCTTTCGCGGCGCGGCGGGGGCCCGCGGGTTCACCCACGCCCAGTTCCTGACCGCGCTGGTCAGCCTGCACGAGGCCATGCGCAAGCGCGCCGACGACGGGGACGCCGAGATGGCCGCGGCGCTGAACCAGCTGGGCCTGGGCACGGTGTCCATCTGATGTTCTTCCTTACCTACCTGCGCCGGGAACTGCGGCACCGGATGCGGCAGGCCGTGGTGATCGCGGCAGGCTCGCCGCGGGAGTCGCCCTGGTGATCACCGTGACCGCGCTGTCCTCGGGGGTGCGCAGCGCACAGGGCAAGGTGCTGGGGTCGCTGTAAGGGGTGGGGACCGACATCACGGTCACCACGGCGACCCGGCCCGCGTCCGGCCTGGGACAGATCACTCCCGAGCCCTACCTGAGTTGTAGCGGTTTAGTGACCACTCCAGCCGAGGTCGTTGAGAAGGGTTCGGGCCTCGGCGGGTATGCGGGGCTGGGCGGTCACCTGCTGGGCGCCGATGGTGACAGTTTCGACTAGGTCCCAGTTCACGCTGGTGGAGGTGTCGGTGAAGGTGACGAAGCGGTCCTTCTTCAGCGGGCGTTCGCCGGAGGCGACCTTTTCGGCGCGTCCGGCCATGGCGTTGATCGCCCTGTTGTCGTGCTGGGCACGTTTGAACGCGTAGTGGCAGGCCACTCGCCGGTCACGCGCGTTCTTCCCGGTGCCCATGCGCCGGGTGGTCTCGATCGCCGCGCCGTCGCGTCCGGCCTCGAAGTGCAGCGATGTCACGTCGTAGAGCACGACCGCCAGGCTCGCGGCCCGGGTGGCGTGCCGGTGACAGGCCTGCGCGATCACGGCCCGGTAATCCCGCCCGGCCACGCGCTTAAGGCAGCGCATGAACGTCACCCGATGCGGCGACGCGACCCCGATCTCGGTCAGGACGCGGACGGTGTCCAGCGTGCTGGCCGGCTCGATCACCCGGGCCAGGACCAGCGCCCGGAACGTCCCATCGCCGAGACGATCCAGGCCGAGATCGTCGTAGATGCCGGCCAGCACCTCCCACAAGATCAGCGAGGCTGTGCCCTCGACCACCGCGGGCGTCCCCGCTCCGCCCGCGCCGGCGTCACCGAGGTCCAGAGCCAGCTGCCCGGCATGGCGGCGTTCCTCAGCGATCTGCAGCAGCACGGCGAGTTCGTCGTCGGTGCGGGCTGAGCCGATGTGTTCGATGCTCGAGCACGCGCCGGCCCCCGCTTGTGCACGATCTGGACCGCGGTCGCACCGGCGACGAACACACAGGTGTTCCTGCACCTGGCGGCGGACGCGCTGGACTGGTGCGAGGCCAGCCGGTCCGGCCCGCTGGCCTTGGAGGGACTGTGCGAGCAGTTCCTGTCCGAGTGCACGTTCCGCGGCCGGCAAAATAAGAAGTTCCAGTACGCGGTGCTGGCCGCGGCGGCCCTCCATGGCGGGACCGAACCGGATCTGCTGGATGAGGTCGCCTGGTGGCAGACCGATGACTTCTGGCAGTACGGCCTGTTCGCGGCGGTCGGCTACATCCGCGCCGCCGCGAGCCGGGCGGGCGTGCCGGTGCGCCAGGCATGCCAGGACCTGGCCGGGCGCCCTGGCCACCCAGCGCAATAACGACCAGTTCAGGAGGCTATGGAAGCGGTCATCTGACGGCTGGGCGGCCGATCATAACGGCGGCTATTGTCCGACACGTTTGCAGTGGTGGTCATACTGGCCACCGGGCTGCACGACGATGGCGGGGCATCGCAGGCTTGGCCGATGCGTTGCCTGCCGCTGCCAGTTGCTGGTACTCGCGGGCACGAGACCGGACGTGGGGTGCCTGGACGCTGGCAGGCCCATCGCTTCTGCCTCGGTGCGGCCGAGACGGACCGGGCCGTGAGGTGGCATGAATAAGGCGCCGCGGTCGGCGGCGCCTGATCGGGACGGTGGGCGGTGCGGGCCAGAGGCTAGCTCAGGCGCCGACGCCGGCCCGGGCAGGTGCCGCGAGAACCGGGGTGCTGGGGGTGAGCCGGCGGCCGCGGAGGTAAACGACGGCCAGCCGGGTGAGCACGTCGGCCAGCGCCATCATGACCAGCGCGGCGGTCCAGGCGCCGGGGCCGGTGATGTGGTGCGCGACGCTGAACCGGGCAATGGCCGGGCCGGCCCCGTGGGTCGCGGCGAAGTAGAAGACCACCCGGGCGCCGACGCCGGCGATCCACATGCTCGCCGCCAGGACGCCGGCGCGGCCCAGCGGCCGGCCGTCGGCGCCGACCCGCAGGTGCGTAGCCAGGCCGCCGACCGCGCCCAGGGCCGCGCCGGCCGACAGGCAGAGCAGGTCCAGCGCGATGTCGCTGCCGCGGCCCGGCACCGAGTGCAGGAACATCACGGCGGCGGCGCCGACGGCCAGGACCGGGACGGCCAGGGCCCGCAGGTCGAGCTGGTGCTCGCGGATCTGGCGGACGACGAGGAGGACGAGCAGCGCGTTGATCAGGTAAATGTTCATGCCGCCAGCGTGCCGCGCGGGCCCGGTCGGGCGCGTCATCCCGTGGATGGGAGTCCGGGTTGATGCCCAGGGTCAACCCTCGGGTTGACCAGCCTGTCCCGGTACCGCACACCAGCGTTGACTACAGAAAGTGAGACCGCAGCGTCCCGGCCCCGTTCGTGATCGATGCTCGATCCCGACCGCCGCCAGCTCATCCTCGACGGCACCCGCGCCGATCTCACCAAGCTCGAATTCGACGTCCTGCAGTACCTGCACGAACGCGAAGGCCGGGTCGTCGGCCGGGCGGCGCTGCTGCGCGACGTATGGGGCTACGACTGGAGCGGCGGCAGCAACGTCGTCGAGGTCGTGATCAGCGCCCTGCGCCGCAAACTCGGTGACAGTGCCGGAAGCCTGCAAACGGTGCGCGGCGCCGGCTACCGCTTCACCACCCCGTCCTGACCCCGGCCAGGCGCCAGCCACGGTCCGACTCGGCGGCGGTCAGCGTTGCCTGGCAACCGCCGTCGCCTGCGCTTGCCTGGTTTCATGATCAGATCACGAGCATCGCACGCGGGCGAGCCGCTGCAAGGACTGGAAGGTATTAGCCGTACTGGCGCCAGTCTGGCTAATTCGATGTGAAAGCGAGGCCCGCCGACTGCACCGCGCGCAGATCGTCCGGTTCGCGCACGGCTCACGCCGCAGCGCCGACAACCGAAGCGCTATCCAGAACGGCGGGTCGGCGCGCAGGCCGTCAGCATCGGGCCGACCACCCTCCGTGACCTGGGGCATCGTCTCAGAACGTGGCCTGCGGCACGGTCGTCTTGGGCTGGCAACGCCAGCAGCGAAACGGCAGGATCAGTGCCGGGTCTCCGCCGGCGGTTACCGGGAAGGCGGGCCGGATGCTCCGGGATGGCCCGGCCGTAATGTTCGGTGAGGACCTCGCTGAGGCTGCCGGGCCGACATGCGACGGTATGGCGGCGGTTGGCTCTTGGTGGGTTCCCCGGGTTGTTCGGCTCGGTAGCGTCGGTCCTGGCTGCAGATCTGCCGGCGTGCAAGGGTGATCGGCCGGGTTCAATGGGTAAGGAATCTGACGCCGTCCTGCGGGCCGACGGCGCCCGGCCCGAGGAAGGTCGAAGACGATAACGCTGGGGGTCTGAGATGAGCATTTCTACCGTTGAGGTCTCGGTCCGGGGCGTCCGGTCCCCGGCGCTGACGGCGGGGCCGCCGGACGGCGCGGAGGCGGTCGTCTTCGTGCACGGCAACCCCGGACCGGCCGATGACTGGCGCGACCTGCTCACCCGCGCGGGCGAGCTCGGCCGGGCGATCGCGCCGGACATGCCCGGCTACGGCCGCGCCGACAAGCCGAAGGACTTCAGGTACTCGGTGGACGGCTACGCCGAGTACCTGGCGGCGCTGCTCGATCAGCTCGGCATCACCCGCGCGCATATCGTCGCGCACGACTTCGGCGGCCCGTGGGCCCTGGCGTGGGCCGCGCGCCATCCCGGCGCCCTGGCCAGCGCCACGCTCATTAATAGCGGCGTGGCGATCGATTACCGGTGGCACCGCTACGCCCGCATCTGGCGGACGCCCGTCCTGGGCGAGGTCTTCATGGCCACCGCCAGCCGCCCGGGGTTCCGGCTGCTGCTCGGCCGGGAGAACCCGCGACTGACCCGCGACCAGATCGACCGCATCTACGACGCGTCCCGGTCCTGGGCCACCAAGCGCGCCGTGCTCAAGCTGTACCGCGCGACCCCGGCGGCCACGCTCGCCGCCCCTGCGGCCGCGCTGCGGCCGCTGGACCGTCCCGCGCTGGTCATCTGGGGGAGCCAGGACGCGTACGTGCCCCGCGAGCAGGCCGAGCGCCAGCGCCAGGCGTTTCCGTCGGCCCAGGTCGAACTGCTCGACGGCAATGGTCACTGGGTGATGCTCGAGGACCCCGAACGCGTCGCGTCCCTGGTGATCCCGTTCCTCAGGAGGCAGCTGCCGCGTCCCGCGACCACGACCGGATCACCCTCCAGCCCGCCGGGTTTGTGACCCTTGGTACCGTGCACGTCCCAAGCCGCCGCGGCCGCCATCGGCGAAGCCCGCGACATCGCCGACAACCTGCGCTGTCAGCCGCTGCTGGACCGGGCCGCCGACATCACGCCAGCACAATCTCCGGTGGCGGATGAGATCACGCCATTACCTGATCCGGAAGAATCCAACGGCCCGGCGGGCGTCATTCCGGTCATAGCGCCCGATGCACCGGCCCGGCATGCCCAGAATGACCGGTTATCTGCAGGCTGCGACCGCCGAAAGAGCTATTCGACAACCGTATCAGGCGGTTACACGCTCGACTGGCTGGCCACGCTCTGTAATGTGCTTGGCGGCGGCTGGCGGAGACCCAAGCTGAGAGGTCAGGTGACGGATGTGTTATCTGCATACCTGGCGCACCGGGATGGCTCGCCCGTCCCCGCCGCGGCTGGCACGATTCGTGTTGCGCGGGCAGAGCGGGGTATGCCCACGGGTCGGAAGCTGGCCGTCTGGCCGCCGCCCAGCGTGGCGGGCACGGCTGGGGAGACAGTGGTCGTTCTCGGTACGCGGGGAGGGCAGATGAGGTACGCCGATGCCAGGGGTGTCTGTATCGCTTACGACGACGATGGACCCCGCGCCGATAACGCGGTGGTTTTCCTGCCCGGGTGGTGAAACAGCGGCCGGAGTTTCTTCGCGGTGCTCGCGGAGCGCCTGGCTGCCCGGTATCGGGTCATCAGGCTGGACTGGCGCGGGCACGGGGACTCCGGTCGGCCGGGCGCGGACTTCGGCCATGACGAACTGGCCGACGACGCGATGGCTGTCATCGAGGCGGCCGGCCTTCGCTCGGTGGTGCTGGTGGCTCAGGCGCACGGCGGCTGGCCGGCCATCCGGCTCGGCCGCCGCCTCGGCGACCGGGTGACCAAGATCGTCGTGCTGAGCTGGGTGGTCCTCGATCCGCCCGCGCCGTTCATGGCCGTGTTCGAGATGCTGCAGGACCCCCAGCGGTGGCGGCCGGGTCTCGACCAGCTCCTAGCCGGGTGGCTGGCCGGGGCTCCAGACGACGTGGCCGGATGGGTCCGCCGGGAGACGGGCGGCTACGGCTTCGACATGTGGTCGCGGGCAGCGCGCGCGGTTACGGCCGACTACGCCCGGCACGGCAACCCGCGGCGCGCAGCCGCGGAACTGGACCACAAGCCTGACATGCTGCACTTGTTCTCCCAGCCGCGCGCCGCCGGGTTCCTCACCGGGCAGCAGGAATTCTCGGCCGCGAACCCGTGGTTCTCGGTCAAGCGAATGGATGGTGTAAGCCACTTCCCGGCGCTCGAGATCCCGGACGCGACAGCGGCCGAGATCGAGCCTTTCGCCGGGTAAGCCGGACTTCCAGCTCTTCTATCTGCCTGCTGACGATCACGAAATAGCTGATCGTCCGCACTGCCACTCATAATGATCCTTAAGCGCGGCACCGTCGGCCGTGCCAACCGACCGCAACGGGCGACAGAACGGCAGTTATCTTAAGTCCATCTGGAAGAAGCCCTGGTCATGACGGGTTTCTACGTGAGAGACATGTTGCCGACGTGAGGTTCTGGGCGTGAAGCAAGAACCAAAAGCGGCAGCGAGAAAGAGGCCAGTCGCAGGTCAAGGTGGGGCGGCGTCACATCCGCTACGTGGTGGACACCACTTCAGATAACGTGTCCACGACGCAGCCCGGAGGCCGCGTAAAGCTACATGGGAGACACCCCAAGGCGGACTTAAGATATCGGCGGCTCTGGCGTGCAACCTGTTAGGGATGGCGATTACGGCGGGTAACAGCGCTGGTTACCTGGCATCCGAGGTGTTCCAGAGTGCCCATCGCCCGATTCGCGGGGCGATATACGTTGCGTTCGCGCGTGGGGTGCTGGTCGTGAGGCTCGTCTTGCCGTGCCGATCGCCCGCTCAGATGCCGTCGATGTGGTGGTGATCAGCGGGACCTCATGCAGCTGGTGGTTGATGAGCACGGTGAGCGCGCCGCTCGCCCGGCTGTGTCCCGGCACCAGCTGGCGGCGATGATCGGTATGTGACGGGTGCGGGTATTGACTGAGCGGTGCGGAAGGCCGAACGGCCCTGCAGCAGCGAAATCCCGTTACCGCCCCGGGAAGGAAACCTATTGTCTACCGTCATCGACGTCGGCGGCATCAAGGTCAGCGCTCTGAACGACGGCGAGGTTCACCTGCCGCCCATGTACTACCCGGGGCTAGATTTCGGCGTCCACCCGGAACTGTTGCAGGCCGATGGGACATACCACATCCCTGTGGGGTGCTTCCTGATTCAGGCAGAGGGCCTGACCGTTCTTGTGGATGCGGGCCTCGGGCCGTCCAGCATCCCGTTCCCCGGCGATATTGCCGCCGCGGCCGGGCTCACGGATCCGCCGGAGTCGATTGCCGCAGGAGGCCTGCTGCCCGGCGCGCTGGCTGCAGCCGGTGTCGCCCCGGCGGATATCACCACCGTCTTCCTCACCCATCTGCACGCCGACCATATCGGGTGGGTCGCCCCCGGTGGTGTCCTGTTCTTTCCCAACGCGGTGGTCATGTGCAGTGCCGTGGAGTGGGAGACGCCGCCCATCGCCCCCGCGCCCGGCGAGCTCGAGGCCAGGATGGGCCTTGCGGTCGCCGAGACCGCGGGGCTGCTCCGTCCGATCGAAGCGGCAACTGGCGAGCTCGCGCCGGGTGTCAGCGCACATCACAGCCCTGGCCACACTCCTGGTCACTACGTCGTCCGCGTGTCTTCTAACGGTGAGGCTGCCTACCTGCTCGGAGACGTCGTCCACCATCCACTGCAGCTAAATGACCAGGGCATCTGGTTCCTTTCCGAGGCCGAGCCCGAGCGGGCTCTGCGGGCCCGCGAAGAACTCCTCACGGCCCTGCAAGGGCGCAACGTGCCCATCGGCATGACCCACTTCCCAGGCCTGGACTTCCAGCAGATCACCACGGCGAATGGGCGTGCGTGGAGCACCGCCGGGTAGCGGCTCACGCAGACGTGCCCGATCTGGATCAGGCGGATACGGTTCGTCAACTGGCGGCAAGGCCGGCACAGAACGTGACGTGGAGGCTAACGACTCCTGACGTGCCGCCGGCCCCCTGCCGGATATTTGCCTAGTCCCTTCCATAGATCGTTCGGGTTGCCTGCGTGCAGATCACCCACCCATGGGGGAAGGCGAGCTTCGCCAGCTGGTCTGCTTCAGCCGGCCGGGGATGCCGATGCGGTCTCCCGGACCTGGCTGCGGACCGCCTCGTCCCGGGCCCCGAGGCGCGATGTCAGCCATCGCCTGCAAGATGCGACCGCGCCAGGCCTGGTTCCCGGCCCGGCCGGCCACGCCACGGGTTCCGGGAGCGGATCGCTGACGCCCTGACCGGGCGGCAGCAGGAGAGCACCACCGCCAGCGGCCACAGCGCCTGCGCAGTGCCTGTCACCCGTTCGGCCAGCCCGGCCTGCCCGGATCCGGTAATCAGCTCAGCGCCGAACCACATGACCAGGGCGAGCAGCACCGCGACGGCCACGGCGGCTACCGCGGGCCGCAGGCCCCACGGAACGCCGGTGCCCCGCCGCCAGGCCCCGGCAGGCCAGGCAGTCACCCCCGCGAGCCCGATCGATGCCCAGATAATGTGCCCCCACGGGTAGGCATCTCCCGCGCGCTCCGGGTTCGCCGCCACGAGCATGCCCGCGACGGCCCCGGTGATCAGGATCAGCCGCCCGGCGGTCCGGGCCGGCCGCAGCGCGAGCGCGGTCACGACGTAGCAGACGCCGACCACCACGAACGTCAGCGTCATCACCCACCGGTCGGCCGCGCCCGGCGCGGCCAGCGCACTCACCGTATCGGCCACCGGATCGAATCGCGGCTGCAAGCTCGCGGCCGCCGTCCACCCGCCCACCATCAGGACCGGAGCCGCGGCCGAGGAGACCACGCCCCACCAAGGCACGCCCCGCATGCCACCACCGTAAGCGAACCGCTCTAGGCGCACAGCGCCCAGGTCCCCGCGACGCGACGCGGCAAAGCCCACCTGCCTGCAGGGACGGAGCGGATGGACACCCGGGCGGCCTGGACGTCCTCACCACAGCCATAACATGCAGATTCGGGCGTGGCCAAACCGTCGGGCTATACGCGTAGCGGCATACAGATCACCCGGTTCGGCGCGACACCAGGCGGCGCCTTGGCGACCGCAGTTACGAACCGTGATTCTGTCTGCCAGACGTTGCAAGCCGGATCGCCGACTCGAGGCGGCTGAGGAATGCGTCAGCTCGGTGGATCTCAGCGTTCAGATCCTCTGTTTCTGCGCGAGCCAGGCATTGCATGCGAAGACTCGACTAGCCCGGCGGCTGCCCGTGAAGAAGCCGGTGAGCTTGGTGATGGCCGGCCCGACGTACTGCTCTTTGTAGTAGAGGTCGTTGTGGCTGGCGCCGTCGATCCAGTGGAGTCCCCTGGGGGCGGCGTTCTGGAGGGCCTGGATGAGCATCCAGGCCGTGAGGGCCTCGCGGCCGACGATCATGAGTACGGGTCGCGGGGCGATCAGGCTCACGAATCGGAAGGCGTCGAAGAAGGCCATGTGGTCGATGCTGGACCGGGTGAGGAACTTGGCCGAGCGCGGGTGCGCGGTGGGGGCGCTGATGTAGTACTCGAAGCCCTCGACCGCGTGCTGTCCGCCGCGGGCGCGGGCCTGCTCGGCGGTGTCGGGGAAGAGCTGGAAGGTCTGAGGGCCCTCGCCGCGGGTCTCGGCGGTGCGGGCGGCCGCGGCGGCGTTGAGCATGTGCTGGAAGCTCGCCGTAGATAACTGCGCGCCGCATTTCGGCCCAGGTGGCACCCGTGCGGCGATGAGCCCGGCGGCGTCCGGACCTTCCTCGAGCCCATCCTGCCTGAGGCCGGCCTGCCTGCCGAGCTCGCCGACGCGCTGGATGACACCTCGTTCGACGCCGAGCTGCAACGGGAGACGGACGAGGCCCTGGCGCTGACCGGCAAGGACGTCGGGACACCGATCATCCACTTCCAGCCCCCGGACGGCGTCGGGTTCTTCGGCCCGGTGGTCAGCCGCCTGCCCAGCGAGGCCGAGGCCGTCCCGCTGTGGGACAACGTCCTGGGCCTCGCCAGCTTTCCGGGCTTCGCCGAGCTCAAACGCCGCGTGCGCGAGCGGCCGCAGCTACGCAGCTTCGGCGTGGAACCCGGCTAGGTCGGCGTCCAGGAGGACTGGTACGCCAGCCGCCGGCGCGCCCCGCGATAGCGGCGCGTGAAACGCGGTCTGGGATGAAGCGTGCCAGGCTCCTGCAATGAAGGCCGCCGCTCTACCACGCCAGCGTGGACCGGACCTGACGTCCTCGGCTCCGCGTGAGCTTCCCGCCCGGGTGATGCGAGGATACGCTTGGGTTGTAGGAGGGCAGGGGCCATGCCCGTGAATCTTAGCCCGGAACTCACGTGACCGGTCCTGTCCGCGCGACAGGAGGGATGCGTACTGCGCGGTCGGCCGGGGGTGAACGTGCTGGTCCTGGTGGTTCGCGCCACGCAACGCTCGTGCTCGCCTCGAAGCTGCGCCTGCCGGCCAGACGTCCCGGCGCCGTGGTCCGCCAGCCCCTCCTCAGTCGCCTCACCGAGGATCGGCCTGCCCGGCTGGTGGTCATCAGCGCGCCGGCAGGCTGGGGGAAGACCTGCCTGCTGCGCGACTGGCGCCTGGCCGATACGGCATCGCGCACCGCGTGGGTGTCGGTGGATCCGGGCGACAACGACCCGGTGCGGTTCTGGGCGCACGTCATCGCCAGCGTGGCGGGCGTGTCGCCGGGCTTCGGCGCGGCGGCCTTGCCGGTGCTCACGGCTCCGGGCGCCGGCAGCATGGACGCCGTCCTGCCCATGCTGGTCAACGAGCTGGAGGTCCTGCCGGCCCCGGTGACGCTGGTACTCGATGATTATCACCTCATCTCCAACCAGGACATCCTCAGTTCGGTCGCTTTCATGGTCGAGCACCTCCCCCCGGCCGTCCGGCTGGCCCTGGCCGTTCGGGCCGACCCGGAATTGCCGCTGGCCCGGCTGCGGGCGCGGGGTGAGATGTTCGAGATCCGGGCCGATGATCTTCGGTTTACCGAGGCCGAGACGGCCGCGCTGCTCAACGGGACGCTGGGCCTGGCCCTGGCGCCGGCGGACATCCGCGCGCTGCAGCAGCGCACCGAGGGGTGGGCCGCGGGCCTGTACCTGGCCGGGTTGTCGCTGCGCGGCCGTCCCGAGCCATCCGCGTTCATCCAGGCCTTCGCCGGCGACGACCGCCAGATCGTGGACTACCTCCTGGCCGAGGTGCTGGACGGCCTGCCGGCGGAGATCCGCTCGTTCCTGCTGCGGACTTCGGTGCTCGACCGGTTGTCCGGGCCGCTGTGCGACGCGGTGACCGGCGGCAGCGGATCCCAGCGCCTCCTGGAGGAGATGGAGCGAGCCAACCTGTTCCTAGTGCGCCTGGACACCAGGCGCCGCTGGTACCGATACCACCAGCTGTTCGGCGAGCTGTTGCGCCACGAGCTAGACCGGGCCGAACCGGGGCTCGCGGCCCTGCTTCACCGCCGCGCGTCGGCGTGGCATCACGGTCACGGCAATACCGCCGAGGCCATCGAGCATGCCCTCTCGGTCGGCGATGTGGCCGACGCCCGGGAGCTGATCGCCTCTGGGTGGCACGCCTGCTTCAATGAGGGCCTGGTCGAGACCGTGGAGTCATGGCTGGACCGGCTGCCGCCCGAGACCGTCGTGCAAGACGCCCGGCTGTGCCTGATACGGGCCTGGCTGGCTCGCAACCTGGGCCGGCTCGACGAGGTGGAGCCCTGGGTGGAGGCCGCGGAGGCCGGCGTGCCCCAGGGCCCGCTGCGGGAAGCGGTGGCCTCGGTCGAGTCGGCTGCCTGCATGCTGCGGGCCGGACACCGCCAGATGACCGGGGACCTCGCCGGGGCCGAGCCGCCCAGCCGCAGGGCGGTGGCGCTCGAAGAATCGGGGGCCCCCCGGTGGCGGGCGGGGTCGCTGGCGACCTTGGGCGCGAACCTGTGCTGGCAGGGCCGGGACGGCGAAGCCGTGGCCGTCCTGGGCCAGGTCGCGAGGGCCGGAAGGCCGCTGGCCAACTACCTGGCCGGCGTGTGGGCGATGGGCTGCCTGAGTGCCATCCGCGCCCGGGCTGGTGATCTCGACGCCGCCGAAC
This sequence comes from uncultured Actinomycetes bacterium, assembly GCA_963742795.1. GTDB lineage: Bacteria > Actinomycetota > Actinomycetes > Streptosporangiales > Streptosporangiaceae > Palsa-504. Next base: position 432,724 of record CAVUNL010000025.1, on the reverse strand, counting down.
GGGACGCGCGGAAGGCGACCGACCTGGCCGCGGGCCACGGCCTTGGCGAGTACTGGATCACCGCCACGGCGGTGATCACCATGGCCGACGTACTCGACCGCCGCGGCCAGACCGCCGAGGCCGAAGCGGCCGCGCTCAAGGGCCTGGAGCTGGCCCGGCGCGGCCGGGCCCGGCTGGAGACCGCCTGCGCGCTGCTCTGCCTGGCCAGGATCAGGTTCCACGACGGGAACAGCGACGATGCCCGGGCGCGGCTTCGAGCGGCCCGGGAGATCATCGCCGCCTGCGCCGACCCTGGCGTCCTGACCGAGCTGGTGACCAGGACCGAACGGGTGCTGGCTGCGCGGACCGGGGCAGCCGGCCCCGCTCCTGGCCGGCGGGCCCGGCCGCTGAGCGGTCGCGAGCAGGAAATCCTGCGCTGGCTCAGCAGTGACCTTTCCCTGCGGGAGATCGCCCGCCAGCTGTTCGTCTCCTACGACACGATGAAGACCCATACCCGGCACATCTACCGCAAGCTGGGAGTCTCGACCCGAAAGCAGGCCGTCAGCCGGGTCTGGGACGGTGATATCCGGTGACCGCTGAAAATCAGCCAGTTCCGGGACGGCTGTCGATCTGCGCCCGGAAACCTGGTCATCTCCGGCTTTTACGCCCGCGTCGCGCGGCCCTTCCCCGCCTAGACCATCCGGCCTGGCCGGGCAATCACCCGGGTGAGACCGGTGCCGGGGGTGATAAATGATCACCCGGGCCGGGCTGATAGTGAACCTCGGCCGAAGGGCGGAGGAGACATGGCACCAGTCCGGTACCGGATCAGCGTCCGAGGGCGGCTGACCGAGCGCCTCGGTTCCGCGTTCGACGGGATGATCCTGGAGCCGGCCGCGGGGCAGACGGTCCTGGTCGGCGAGATCCGCGATCAGTCCCACCTGTACAGCGTCTTGGAACGGGTGCGCAGCCTGGGCCTGGAGCTGGTCGGCGTGGAGCCGTCCCCGACGGACCAGGCCGGTAACTAGCGGACCAGGGCACAGCGCATGGGTGATGAGCGACACCAGCGCGGCCGCTCACCCTCTCATCGGCCGACCAGGCCTGGCGAGCTGCAGCTCTGCCAGGCCTGGACAAGCACACACCATCAGGGAAAGAGGAGCACATGATGAATCGCCGTATCTTCAGATCGGTGCCCGCTAGAAAACGCGGGCCGGTAGCCGTGCTCGCGGCGGCGGCGGTCGCCGCCGCGGCATCGCTGGCCGTTGCCGGGTACGCGGGGTCGGCCGCGTCGGCCGCCCCGGTCGCCCGGGTGCAGGGGACGGGCTCTGCCACCGGGCTGGGGCAGCTCAGCGGCCTGCTGCCGCGGGATCACCTGACCGAGGAGAGCGCGCTCCAGGTCGACCTCAGCAACGAGACGGTGCGCCTGCCGCTGTACCCGGGCACCGCGAACGGGCACAAGGTGTGGTACATCCTGCTGGACGCCTCCGACTCCGGCCTGGCGCACGACCTGGGCGTGAACTACGCGCCCAAGCTCGCCAACATCGCGATCAGCGACCCGGCCGCGGTGCAGACGGTGACCCTCGGCTCACCGACGCCGCTGCAGAACCCGTTCGGGCCCGCGGTGGTGAACTTCGCCGGCGCGCCAGACTTCAGCCCCACCCGCATCGCGACACCGGGGCCGGACGGGTTCCCGCTGGCCAAGTTCCAGCCAGGTTCCGTGGCCGGCCCCGGGTACAGCCCGTTCATCAAGATCGCCGGCTCGGACGTCGTCTACAACGCGCCGATCGTGGCCACCGGCGACGGCCCCTTCGACGTGACCCACCACACCAACACCGAGGACCGCGTGCTGGGCGTCCACATCGCCGGCAAATCCGCGCCCGGCCAGTTCGCCGAGTCCTGGGTGGACCTGCTGTTCGTCAAGGGCTTCGACGCAGGCCAGCCGATCGTCTACCTGTCCACCGACGCCGGCCAGCCGCTGACCGCGGTGCTGGAGCGGTCCACCTACGTGCCCGCGCTGAACAACGCCTCGTTCAACGGCGGGGATGACTTCCTCGGCTCGGCCCGCGAGCGGCTGTTCGGCTTCATCAACGGCCAGGCCGGCGCTGGCAACCCGCAGGCGCAGGGGTTCGTGCACCTGGTCAAGGACGGGTTCGCCGCGCAGGACGCCTCCGCCGGCAACACCGCGCTGATCAATGCGCTGCGCAACGGCGGGGACCTGCTGAACGTGTTCGGCGACTTCCCGACCCTGACCGACCCCCGGCACGCCGACGCCTACAGCCCGCTGTGGGACGCCCAGCTCGGCCTGTGGACCCCCAAGGCGGTCAGCGCAGGACTGAACACCCGCCAGATCGACGAGAACCAGGTCTTCAACCTCGCCGCCACCCGGCCCGACCTGCTGACCGGCGTCAACCCCGCCACCGGCCAGCCTGAGCCCTACGGCTCGGCCGGCGTCGACATCAACTGCGCGGTGATCGGCTTCACCGCCAGCGCCCCCACCGCTAACCTCGCCTCGCCCGCCCCCAACTCACAGTTCCCGCCCAGGTAGCCAGAAAGCGGCAGCAAGCACTACTCCGCCCATAAGGCGGAACCGGTGGCGCCGCACATCAGTCACCCGCGGGACCATGTGATCACCGCCATGCAAATCACCGGCCCTCACCGCCGGCAACACGATCGGAGTACATCATGTGCCAGCATCAACCCCCTGCCCGCCCGCGGACGCATCCGACCGCGAGGCGGCCCACGTCGTGGTGTCTCATCCCGGACAGGGATGGAGCCTGCTCTGCAACGGCGTCGTAATGTTCGAGGACACCGGCGCGCTGCGTCCCGATGGCCGCTGCATCCCGCCGCACCGGCCGCCCTGGATCGGTGGACACCGCCATGCAAGCCTGGATCCGCGCCCGGCCACCGGCAAAGATCAGCGCCGCGCTGCACGAGCGGTTCGCCGGAAGCTACGAAGAAGGCTCGCTGATCACTCCCGGCAATCCGCCCGTTCGCTCATGCACCACCTGGCCGCCGACGCCACCGCGAGATCTGGAACGTCAAAACCAGCCGACCTGAGGAGCGAGGCACGATGACCGTCCTACCCGTCGCGGCCGATCACGACTACCCGCAGATGATCGCAGAGTCCAATCACGTCGAACCCGCGCCGCGCCGCGTGCGGGCGACCCTCGGCGGCGAGCAGATCTTCGACACCACCCGGGCCCGGTACGTCTGGGAATGGCCGTACTACCCGCAGTACTACATCCCGGCCGACGACATCGACCCGCGCTTCCTCGTCGATGAACACCACGAGCAGCACCTCCGCCAGGGCACGGCACGCCGCCACGGCCTGCGCGCGGGCAGCCTGGACCGCCCGGGCACCGTGCGGGTCTTCGGCGGTGACGCGATCAACGGGGTGCCCGGCACAGCCCGCTTCGACTGGGACGCGCTCGATGCCTGGTTCGAGGAGGACGAGCAGGTCTTCGTCCATCCCCGCAACCCGTATGTCCGCGTCGACGCGCTCCGCTCGCACCGCCGCGTCCGCGCCTCGCTCGAGGGGGTCACGCTGGCCGAAACCACCACGCCGGTGCTGGTGTTCGAGACCGGCCTGCCGACCCGCTACTACTTCGATCGCACCGATGTCGCCGTCGCCCATCTCGTGCCCACCGCCACCCAGACGGCCTGCCCGTACAAGGGCGTCACCAGCGGCTACTGGTCGGTCCGCACCGGCGATACGGTGCGCGACGGCCACCAGGACCTCGCCTGGGCCTATGACTACCCGACCCGCCAGCTGCTGCCCATCGCCGGCCTGGTCGCCTTCTACAACGAAAAGATCGACCTCGACGTCGACGGTGTCCGGCTGCCGCAGGCCCGAACCCACTTCTTCAAGTGAGCACCACGATCGCAGTGCGGCCATCGCGCACGTCGCAGCAGTCCACGGGATTTGTCCTCGACCCGGCCAGGCGCGGGAGCGGCCTCAGCTGCACAGCTCTGGCCTGGAATCCGGCCAGGCCAGAGTCCAGGAGGGCTGGTACGCCGATAGTCGGCGCGCCCCGCAATAACGCTGGAAGCGCGCTCACTTCGCGGCGAGGATGTCGGCCCTTTGGATGTCCGGGTCCTTGGCCAGCAAGCCCGGGCCGGCCTGGCCGAGCGCGGCGGCGACCGGGCCGTTCAGGTGCGCCTGCCGCCCGGCCTCGTCGCTGAACGTGTCGAAAATGCCGAACGTGGTGTCGCTGAGCTTGAAGGCGTACCAGGTGACAGTGCCGGGCTCAGCCGCAGCCAGCGGCTGGGCCTGGGTCAGGAAGGCGGCGAGCTCGTCTTCCTTGCCCGGCTGGGCCTCAAGGATAACGAGTAGTCCTCGGTCGACGCTCATGAAAGATCCTTTCGCTGGGTTCTCGATCAACGCTAGCCCGCAGACGGGAGCATGCGGCAGTGGCGGATCCGCCGAGAATGGTACCGTTTCCGACATGGAGATCGCCGTGCTCGCCGTGCCGGACCTGTTCGATTCGGGGCTGAGTGCCGTCCTGGACGTGCTGGCCACCGCGAACGCCCTGCGCGAGGACGTGGCCACGTCCGTACCCCCGTTCGACGTCACGGTGGCCGGAACCGAAGCCTCGGTGCGCACCGGGCACGGCCTGCGCGTGGCCACCCAGCCGCTGACGGACCTGGGTATCGTCCCCGACCTAGTGGTCATGCCAGCGGTCGGTTGCAGCCTCAAGTCGTCGCGGCAGGTCGTGGACATCGTGCGGAACCATCCCGTACTCGCCCACGTCACGGCGCTGCACATAGCCGGCAGCGCCCTCGCGGCGGCGTGCACCGGGACATTTTTCCTGGCCGAGGCCGGCATCCTCGACGGCCTGCTGGCCACCACCAGCTGGTGGCTGGGTCCGGCATTCCGCCGTCGCTACACCGCCGTGCGGCTTGACGAGAGCCGGACGCTCGCCCGGGACGGGCGGGTCACCACCGCGGGCGCCGCTTTCGCGCACATAGACCTGGCGCTGTCGATCGTGGCTCAGGAGAGCCCCGCGCTGGCCGACATGGTCGCCCGGTACCTGGTGATCGGCGATCGCCCGTCCCAGGCCATCTTCGCTGTCCCGTCGCACCTGGCTGCCGCGGACCCGGCGATGACCGCATTCGAGCGGTGGGTCCGCGGCCACGTCGCCGAGCCGCTGCAGATCAGCCGGGCGGCGGCCGCGATCGGCGTCAGTGAACGGACCCTGCAGCGCACCACCGCAGCCGTGCTGGGCATGTCGCCGACCGACTTCGTCCATGAGATCCGCCTGGACGAGGCGACTTTCTTGCTGCGTACGACCAACCAGACGGTCGACGCTATCGCCGCGGCGGTCGGCTACCAGAACACCAGCACGCTGCGCGCCCTGGTCCGGCGGCGGCGCGGCACCACCCTCAGCGCGCTGCGCCAGATCCGCCCCGGCCACTGATTCACCTGACAGCGAGGCGCCTTCGGCGCTCGCGGATGCCGGGCCCGCACGCTGGTGCCGAGGTGTTGAAGACGATCACGGTTATGCCGCTAATCGCTCTCGAAGGAGTAATTCGGCACCCTGAACCACATCCTCGCCGCCTGCATCGTCTCTGGCGAGGCTTCTGTGGCGCGTGGTCGTGCGAGGATTGCCGTGCCGGGCGGCGATCTGGGCATCGCGGAGGCCGGCTCCTGGCTTGACGATCTTCCGGGGCAGCAGCCTGGGCATGGCCGCCGAGGCGAAGTGGTATTCGCCGGCCGGCTGCGCGGCGGTCAGCAGCAGGTGGCGGGCGGGCTGCTGTCGCGGGTCGGCAGGCAGCGGGGACGGGTGGGACGGCCTGGCGGGAGGGAGGAGGGCGGATGAGCAAGGTAGTGGTGGTCGGTGCCGGGCTGGCCGGGCTGGCCGCCGCCCGGCGGCTCGTGGCGCGCGGGCACGAGGTGACGGTGGTCGAGGCCCGTAAGCGCGTTGGCGGCCGCACCGAGGGCCTGGTACTGGATGACGGTACGCCGCTCGAGCTCGGCGGGCAGTGGCTCGGCCAGGGCCACACCCGGATGTATGAGCTGGCCGGGGAGCTGGGCCTGTCGACGTTCCGGACCTGGAACGACGAGGGACAGGTGCTGCTGGACTTGCGGGGCAGGCGGTCGGTAATGAAGCTGGCCAAGAACGCAGTGCCGCGCATCTCGCCGTTTGCGCTGGCCGACCTCGCCCAGGGCCAGTTGCGCTTCGCCCGGCTCGCCGCCCGCACTGATCTGGAACGGCCGTGGCTGACACCCGGCTCCGAGCTGCTCGACGGGCAGACGTGGGAGAGCTGGATCCGCCGTAACGTGCGTACCAAGGCGGGACGCGCGTACTTCCATATCGCCTGTGAGGCGGTGTGGGCCGCCCAGGCCAGTGATGTCTCGCTGTTGCACGCGCTGTTCTACACGCATTCCAATGCCGACCTGTACACGCTCCTGGCGGTCGACCGGGGAGCGCAGCAGGACCGGGTGACCGGCGGATCGGTCCTGGTTGCAGAGGCGATGGCCGCCGGACTGGGCGAACGGGTGATCCTGGGCCGCCCGGTGCGCCGGATCGAGCACGACAGCCGCGGGGTCCGCGTCATCGCCCGGGACGGCTCGGCTTACCGCGGCGACGCGGCCGTCGTGACGCTGCCCCCGACGCTGGCCGCGGCTGGAATATGACCCGCCGCTACCGTCGTGGCGCGATCAGCTCACCCAGCGGATGCCGGCCGGCTCGGTCATCAAGACCTACGCCATCTACCCCGAGCCGTTCTGGCGCGAGGACGGTCTCAACGGGCAGGCCGCCTCGGATACCGGACCGGTGAAGGTGACCTTCGACAACTCACCGCCATCCGGCACGCCCGGCATCTTGATGGGCTTCCTGGAGGGCAACCAGGCGCGCATCTGGGCGCGCCGCAGCCCGGCCGAGCGGCGGGAGGCCGTCCTCGGCTGCTTCGTCCGCTACTTCGGCCAGGCGGCAGCCCGGCCTGAGCAGTACCTCGAGCGGGACTGGATGGCCGAGGAGTTCACCCGCGGCTGTTACGGCGCGCACTTCGCGCCGGGAGTCTGGACGTCCTACGGCCAGGCGTGGCGCGCGCCGATCGGGCGCATCCACTGGGCCGGCACCGAGTGCGCCCCGCGGTGGAATGGCTACATGGAAGGCGCCGTCCGCAGTGGCGAAGCCGCTGCGGACGCGGTCGGCGCACTTTGACATCTGACGTGGTAAACACCGCGTCGGCGCTTTGCGCGGCCGCCCCGACGATCGAGCTGCTCATTGCTGCCCGGTTCGTTCAGGGGATCGGGGGGCTCTTCTTACACCAGGGAGCCTGGCGCCTGAGCATCGGCGAGCCGCCCGTAGTCGGATCGGCCCGAAGATCGCTGGGCCATCGCCGCCGTCGGCGAAGTCAGGCGTCTCGGGCGGGCTCGCCGTGGTTGGCGTTGCCGCGGCCGCGGCCCCAGTAGGCCTTGGGTGACATCTGGTCCTGGCCGAGCCCTCGCTCGGCCAGGACCTCCCGTAGCCGGGACACGACCGTCGCCTCGCCGAACAGGTAGGCGTGGCCGCGGCCGGGCGGTAGCTCGATCTCGGCTGCCTCGGCGGCGAGGACCGACGGGTCGCCAGCAGGCGCGCCGAGGCGGTGCAGCCAGGAGATGCGGGTACTCGCCGCGGCAGCCAGGTCTTGCTCATCGCTCTCCTCGGGGATCTCGAGCACGAGCGTGGCCGGGCGGTCGGGCGGCAGTGCCTCGGTCATCGCGAACGTGGCGGGCAGCGCCGACTCATCGCCGATGAACAGGTGCCAGTCGGCCGTGGCCGACGTAGTGATCTTCCCGCGCGGCCCGATGCCCTCGATCTTGTCGCCGGACCGGGCCGACCGCACCCAGCGTTCGCCGGGACCGTCGCCGTGCAGCACGATGTCGAGCGTGAGCAGTCGCGCGGCCTCGTCAAGCTGCCGGATCGTGTAACGCCGCCGTACCGGGCGGTTTCCCTCGGCCGCCACCAGCAGCATCACGTCCTGGCCGGGCAGGTAGCCGAACCCGTCGAGCTGCGGGGCGGTTAGCCTGAGCCGCTGCATGTGCGGGGTGAGCCGGGTTGAGTCCACGACCTCGAAGTCCAGCCGGGTTGTGCTGGCCAGCGGCCCGGTCAGCTGCGCGAACGGATCGTCCAGCGCCGCGAGAGCCGATTCCGGCAGTGCGTCAGCCATATGACGGCCAGCCCTTTCCTCTTGATGCCCGGGTGCCGGGAGACGGCGGGATGCCGCGAGCCTTCGGCTAGCCTTCGCCGCGAACGCCGGTCAGCCCCGCGCCACGATCAACGCTGCCCGGCGCCGCCTGCTTCCCGTCCCGGGCGGGGCGGCGGTGATGACGGGCCCGGCCTTCCCGGTTCGCCAGCAGCCCGGTGCTGTGGCCGCTGATGATCGGCGCCTGGAAGCGCAAGGGACTGGCCTGACCTCCCGGCCCCCGGTCGCCGTGCGGGCCGACAGGGTCCTCAGCCGCCGCAAGGTCGCCAGGCACTTCACCGTCAAGATCACCGGCGACAGCTTGCGAGGGTTAGTTGTCCGAGTCACCGGTTATGGCAGGTTTCGTCTGTGCCGCCTGCACCGCATTCATGCCTGGCAGCAACTGGCGCACCTGCGCGAGGTGGCTGGCGATGCTGTCCTTCTGCCTGATGAGGTCGCCGACGTCGCGGTGGGTAGCAGCGCGGCGGCGTTCGGCATCAGCGTTGACCTCGGCGAGCAACTGCTCGGCCTGGGTCTTGGCCTGGCCAGCGATCTGGTCGGCGTTCTTTTCCGCGTTGCCGACTAGCTGCCTGGCGTGCTGGTCTGCGTCCCGGCGAGTCTGGTCGGCCTGGGCGCTGGCCTTCGCTGCCCGCTGCTCCGCGGTTGAGGCGCGCTGCTCGGCTTCGAACACGAGTTTCTGCGTCGCAGCCTGGGCGGCAGCAAGCCGTTCGGCCCCCTGGCGCTCAGCCTGTTCCCTGCGTGTCGCGAGCTGGATCTCGAACTCGGCCTCCGTCTGCGCCCGCTGGGCCTCGCTCTCCTCCAGGATCCGCTGCGCATGGCTGCGCATTTCGTCAGCTTGGCGCTTGGAGGTCGTGAGGATCTCGTCCCGCTCCCGCTTGGCAGCCGCCTTCAGCTGGGCGGCCTCGCGCTCGGCGCTGGTCCGCAGCTTGGCGATTTCACCCTCGGCCGTGGCCTGCTTCTCCGCGACCTCGTGGTCGGCCGTGGCACGCAGCTTGGCGGCCTCGCGCTCGGTCGCGGAGGTCAGCTCGCCAGCCTCGCGCCGGGCAGTAGTCCTGATCGAGTCGGCCTCGCGCTCGGTGGCGGCCTGTTGTTCGTCGGTCTCGCGCTTGGCGGTCGCGCCCAGTTCGTTAGCATCGTTCTCGGCGCCGGCTCGCAGCTCTGCGGCATTGACCTTGGCCGTGGCCTTGATCTCGTCGGCTTCCGATCGAGCCGTCTGGACTACCTCTGTTGCCTGTTCCTCGGCAAGCCGCAGCAGCTGCTCGATCCTGGCGCCGAGACCGGTATAGGCGGGTCGTTCCTGCTCATGGAACTGGCGGTGGGCTTCGGACAGCTCCCGCTGCATGGCCTGGGCTTGCTCGCGGTGCTGCCGAACTTCGGCTTCGATCTGCCTGATGTGCTCGTCGACCTGGTGACGGTCATAGCCTCGCATCGCCGTCACGAACTCACGCGGCGGGGCTTCTTCGAACAGGTTGGTCAGCAGGGCGTCGGTGTCTGGTTGCATGTGGCCTGATCCTCGCTAGACGTGACGAGGACGGGTATTCACGGGTTTGCGGCGGGTGATCGGGCGTGTCATTCGCACCGCGGGCCTCAGGCTCCCGCCCAGTGAGAGCACACTACTCTTATTTCGGGATGTCGGCGGGTCCTTCATGCTCCACCGCTTGTGCTGCGGTCGCCGGCACACGCCAACCGAATAGGACCTAAAAGGCATTTTGCACCAAAGCAGGCTATACGCGGTGCACACGCTGGATGCGGCGCGGGCTGCGCCGTAAGGTCACCCGCCGGCCCGCGCTGTTCTACCCGGGCGTCACGCCGAGCAGCGAGAAGACAGCTCCCTGGTCGTCGGCGACCGTGCTCATCCGGCCGTACGGGTGATCTATCGGCTCGCGGATGACCGAGCCGCCGTTGACCTGCACCCGGGCGACCGACGCGTCGGTGTCCGCGGCGCCGAAGTACACCCTCCAGCCGGCCGGGACGCCGGCGTGAAGGTCGCCGATGCCCCCGACGTCCGTGCCATCGACCTTGAACGTCGCGTAGCTGAAGCCGTCGCCGCTCATGTCGCCGTACTCGTAGCCGAAGACGGCCGCGTAGAACGTCTTGCCGCCGTCGAAGTCGCGGCTCACCTGCTCGTCATCCCTTACCTCGATTTTCGATCATATGTACCGAAGCTGGAAATCCCGTCTCAACTCGTCGGCGGTCGTCGGCTCCTACACTGGCTTGCTCATGCACACGGGTTCGCCCGCGCACACTCACCAGCCCGCTAAACCGAGACCGAAAACGCAGCTCACTAGGGTCCCCTGAATGGACACCACCGGGTGGCCGCCCACGTTTACAGGAAAGACAGGATAAACCCGATCAGCACCGCCACCATGATAATCCCCAGAAGTACAAGGAGAACAACGACGGCAGCAATGACTATCGCAGCGAAAGTTTCCATCATTCCCTCTGTCTCGATTACGTCCATCTGCCTGGAACCGACCAGAACTGCAGGTGCCGTACCCGCCGGCGGGACGGCCAAGGAACGACCCGGTCCCGGACTCTGTCGAGCTTCACAGCCGACTTGGTGAGCCGACGTCACATAGTCATGTGATTTGCCGGAGACCGGGCCCGAGGCGCAGGTCTCGGCGGCGGATTGCGCCAAACTTGTCCGGCATGGTCGCCGTCCTCACGACGGAGCCGCCCGGGTCACGGCGATCGAGGTCACGCATGGCCGGGCCCAGCGAAGGCGTACCGTTTCGACACCGCGAACTCAGCTGGAACGCCGCCTGCTACCGCCTCGCCCGCGGCATCAAACCAGCGCGCGCCCGTGTCCTGCCTTCCAGGTTTCTGGAAGATCCCTCTCCGATGCGCTGGAGCGGGGCATGACCACCTATCGTGAGGTCGTCATGGCAGGAGTCTCTAGATGAGGGTGCCAGGGTCGATGAGTGAGGATTGGCGTGGCTGGTACCAGAACAAGCCCGGGTCCGGCTATGAGCCGACCGAGGCTTACCAGGGCGGCGGGGCGGTCGGCTACGGCGGGGCCGCCGCGAGCCGGGCCGGGGCATGGCCGAGCCAGCCGCCGACCCGGTCCACGCCAGGCGGGGGCGAACCAGAACGGCGGGACCTGGGCGGTGGCGGCGGGCGCCGCTGGCGGTTCTGGGGGCGACCGGGGCGGCGTGGCCGGCGGATCGCGCTGATCCTCGGCACGGCCGTGGTCGTGCTGATCGCGGGCGTCGCCGGAACCTACTTCTGGCTGAACGGCAAGCTGAACAGATCCGTCACGCTGCCGGCGACCTCGCTGACCTCGGCGGGGACGAACTGGCTGATCACCGGCTCGGACAGCAGGGCCGGACTGTCCCGCGCCCAGATCGACGCGTTGCACGTCGGGTTCAACGAGGGCACGCTGAACTCGGACTCCATCATGCTGCTGCATATGGGCAGCGGCCGCCCGGTGCTGGTCAGCATCCCGCGTGACTCCTACGTGAACATTCCCGGTCACGGCAACAACAAGATCAACGCGGCCCTGGCCTACGGCGGGGCAAACCTGTTGATCCAGACGGTCGAAAACGTCACCGGGCTGAAGATCGACCATTACATGGGCATCGGCTTCGGCGGCCTGGTCGCCGTGGTGAACAAGATCGGCGGCGTGCAGATCTGCCTCAAGACCGCGATCAACGACTCCTATTCCGGGGTGAACCTGTCCGCCGGGTGCCATGACCTCAACGGGGACCAGGCACTCGCCTTTGTCCGGGACCGGCACTCGTTCGCCACCGAGGACCTGCAGCGGATCCAGGACCAGCGCGCGTTCATGTCAGCGCTGCTGAAGAAGGCCACCTCGCCCGGCGTATACCTGAACCCGTTCACCGCGCTGCCGTTCGGGTCGACCGCCGCGAGCTCGATGTCTGTCGACACAGGCACGAGCCTGCTCGACCTGGTGCACGCGGCGTCCGCGCTGCGCGACCCGGAGACAGGCACAGTGCCGATCGCCAGCAGCAACTACTACACGAACGCCGGCGACTCGGTGCTGTGGAACAGGACCAAGGCGACCGAGCTGTTCGACGCGCTGAAGAACGACTCGGCCATCCCGAAGGGCTTGCTGGGCGGCACCACCACCGGCTGAGTGCCCGCCGGACGGGTCCGGCGCCCCCAAAGTGGGGAGCCAGCCAGCCGGGTAGCCCGGGGGACGCCAAGAGGGGCAACCGGAAGCGCAGGCGGCTGCCTGGAAGGCTGCTGCAGGAAACTGGCGAAACTTATCGTGGCGTGCGCTGAGCCGTCGGGGCACAATGGCCGGGTGACACCCGGTCAGTCCGCAATGTCGGAAGTGCTCCCCCTGCGCGATACGGATCCGCGCACGGTGGGCGGATACCGGTTGCTCGGCCGCCTCGGGGAAGGCGGGCAGGGCGTGGTGTTCCTGGCTGTCGGTCCTGATGGAAGCCAGGCGGCGGTCAAGCTTCTGCCGCCAACCACGGACCCACTGGTCCGCAGCCGCTTCCTGAAGGAGGTAGCCGCCGCGCAGCGGGTCGCCCGGTTCTGCACCGCGCAAGTTCTGGATGCGGGAATCTTCGAACGCCGGCCGTTCATCGTCAGCGAGTACGTCAATGGGCCATCGCTGGTAGAGGTCGTCGAGCAGCTCGGGCCTCGCAGTGGCGCGACGCTCGAGCGCATCGCCGTCGCAACGCTGACCGCGCTAGGCGCGGTGCATGCCGCGGGGATGGTGCACCGCGACTTCAAGCCTGCCAATGTCCTGCTCGGGCCCGACGGGCCGGTGCTGATCGACTTCGGGCTGGCGGCCGTTCCCGGGATGACCACCATGGGCCCTTCTGGCCAGGTCGCCATCGGAACTCCAGCGTTCATGGCTCCTGAGCAGCTGGCCGCGGAGCGGGTGACCGCGGCGGCCGACATGTGGTCGTGGGCCGTGACGATGGCGTTCGCGGGTACCGGTGAGCTGCCCTTCAAAGGCGAGTCGTTGACCGCTACGGCGTTCGCCATTCTTCATTCCGAGCCAGAGGTGGGCAGGCTTCCCCAACCACTGGGCTCCCTCGTCCATCGCTGCCTCAGCAAGGACCCAGCCGTCAGGCCGTCGGCCCGCGGCGCGCTCAGCGAGCTGGTGGCCGCCGGAGCGCGGCTCATGGGCCCGATGCCGCCGGTAGCATCCGCTCTCGACACGGACGAGAAGACAGCTAACTCGGAGCAGGTGCGTGCCGCGCTGCCCGAGCCGCGGGTCAGCAGCGGAGATGGCCTGATCGCCGGTGACCTGGCGTCCAGGCCACACCGGAGGCGGCGCAAAAACCGCCGCGCATCGCGGCGCCGGCGGGCGGCTGCGCTGTCGACCTTGATCCTGCTGGTGGCAGGCGCCGGCGGCCTTGCGTTCACTCTTTTCCCGCGCGGCGCATCGTCGGAGCGGCTAACGGGTGACCACGTCCAGATCAGCCCACTCGCCGCTGAGGCTGCGGCGAGGACGGATGCGATCAGCTGGATACTGCACCAGGTCAGTCCCGCCGCGGTCGTGTCATGCGATGAGCAGATATGCGCGGATCTAGTCAGCAACGGCTTGCCGTCCTCGCAAGTGTCGCCGCTCGGGCCCGGGTCGAACGATCCTCTCGGCTCCACCTTGCTGGTGGCCACTGCCACAGTCCGGAACCAGTTCGGCGGCCGTCTGGGCCTCTACGCTCCGGCTCTCATCGCGAGCTTCGGCACGGGAAAAGCCAGGATTGACATCTGGTGGATCTATCCCGACGGCGCCAAGGTGTATCGCGCCGCCCTACCCGCGGCGCTGCGCGCCAGGAAGGCTGCCGATGCCCAGCTGCTGAGCAACGGCAATATCCAGCTCTCCACCAAAGCCAGGGAACAGCTCCTCAGCGGCCAGATTGACCCTTCGCTGCCGGATCTCCTCGCCATCATGGCCCATAGGCATCCGTTGTACGTCGTAGACTTCGCCAGCCAGTCCCCTGGCGGCGGACCTGCCAGCCTCCTGCGGTGGATGGACTTGGCGACGACCGTAAAGGCGGCGCACCTCACGCGTGCGGCATATCTCGGCTGGATGCTGTCGGTCATCGACACGCAGCGGGCCGAGTATCGTCCTGTCTGGACCCAACAGGTCCCGCTGCGTACTGGCCAAGTCGTGCTGAGGATCGGGTATGGCGCGCCGAGCCTGCTTAACCCTTAGCCAGTCGAGATCCGGCCCCGGTACTGGCTGATGGCCGGGCAGGAACAGCTGTCCGCTCAGGTGAGGTCCAGGTGGCAACGCAACTCATGCCCGTCCGGCTGCGTGGCCGGGGCGCCCTCGCGCTCCCCTCCTCGTAAGCGCGAGGACGTCGCCGGCCCGCAGCGCGCCGGGCTGGGCTCACCGCCTCGGGTCACCGGTGCTGCCCATCGAGACTCCAGGCCTGGGTCACCGCTCTGACTCCGCTGAATCCCAGAAACTGGCAGATCCTGGTACATCTAGGAAGAAATAAGAAGGTATCTGCTGACGTAGGCACTCTAAGGGAGTACAGACAGGAAGTAAAGAGCACGCATAAGATGAGCTGAGAAGAGAGAGGCAGATCCATGTCGTTAGCCGCCCGCGGGAGCGCTAGACTCTTCTAGCTTCTTCGCGTAAGGATGGTCACGTAGCTGGTGGCGGGATTAGCGCCGGCTCGGGGGAAGGACGGTCATATGGCCGGTGAGGACTGGCGGCGGCTCGCTGATTATGTCGTCGCGCGCCGGGTCGAGCTAGGCATGCGGGACAGGCGGGCCTTTGCGGAAGCGACCGGGGTAACCGAGCGAACGCTGGGAAAGCTCGAGAACGGCCAGCGCGTTTCCCCCAGCACTCTCGGTATGGTCGAGAACCGGCTTGGCTGGGCCCCGGGTTCGTGCCGGCGGATACTGGCAGGCGGGGAACCTAACGTGGGGTCGCCAGACCTCGGGCATGCCGAGTATGAAGACCCGACACTGGGGCACATCGCGAGCACCCCCGGGCTGCCCCCCGACGTGGTTCGCGGCCTCGTCGCCCTCGCCCGGAACTGGCGGCAAGGCGACGCCGGCACAGACGAGCAGGCCCGGCGGCGCGCCTGACCGCCGGCCGCCTGACCAGCTGCCCTCCAGCGCGACGCTGGTGCTGTTGGTCAGGATCGGCGGCGGTTGAGCCGCCAGAAGCAGTACCCGGCCAGGGCCAGGGCGAGGGCCAGGAACATCCCGGTCTCGGACCACTGGAGCGGCCAGTAGTGGCTGGCGGGCTGGTAGCTCTCGGCGACCCGGATCCCGTGGCTGGCCACGCAGTTGTTCAGCGCGGTTGAGCCTGGACCCGCCGTGGTTCCCCGGTGCGAGCCGAAGGCCTGCGATACCGCCTGCTCGCAGGACGCGGGAATGGTGCTGACCGGCTGCCCGGCGGCGTTGACGCCTTCGCTGGACATGATCCAGGCTCCGGGCTGGCCGGGGCGACGCTGGCGGTGAACGCCAGCTTGGGGTTGGCGCGGAGACTGACGTTGGCTCCCGCGGCCGCGATCGTGGCGGTCGTCCGGCTGGTCGGGAACAGGTGCGGGCGGATCCACAGCGGGGTGATGAACTGGACGGCGGCGAAGATGGCCAGGGTGATGGCCATGGCAGGGACCGGACGCCGGGCGAGCAGGCCGGCGGTGACGCCGAGCGCGAAGCCGAACGCGGCGTATCCGAGCGGGGTGATGCCGTGGGTGAGGAAGACGAACCAGCCGAACCGGGTCTCGCTGAATATCGAGGAGCCGCCGCCGAGCCCGACGGCCTTGCCGATGGGGGCCGCCCACCAGGCCTGGATCAGGCTGAACGCCTCGGTCACGGCCATGGCGGCCGCCCCGATCAGCACGAGCTTGACCGTCAGCCACCGGGTCCGGGTGACGCTCTGGTTCCAGGCCAGCCGGAAGGTTCCGGCCTCCAGCTCGCGGGCGATCATCGGGGCGCCCCAGAAGACGCCGGTGATCGCGGGCGCGATGAGGATGACCAGGACACCGAGGAAATACAGCATCATGTAGGAACTGGCCGCGAGGATGACGAGACCTCCTCCTCCGCCGGACAGGTGTGGAGGAACTGGCTGGCCAGCCCCGTGCAGGTATCGCCGTGGCAGGTGAGGAGCCCGCTGCTGTCGTACAGGCTGGACAGGCTCGTGTCGGCTCAGCAACAACAAGAGCCGCGGCGTGCTGCCGTCGATTAACCACATCGTCCAGCTCATGCTCGAGAATCGCTCGTTCGACCACATGCTGGGATTCCTGTATCCGAAGTCCGATAACTTCGAGGGCCTGGCCGGCAGCGAGTCTAATACCGACGCCGGCGGCAATACGGTGACGGTTTACCAGATCGACCATACGGCGACGGGCGCCTACTTCATGCCGGGCGCTGACGCCGGTGAGGGATACTCTAATACCAACCAGCAGCTATTCGGCGGCGGCAAGCCGCCGAGTCCGCCGACCGCGAAGAACAGCGGCTTCGTCACGAACTTCGCCGACGCCATCTCCTACGACCAGCGCTCCGGCCGCTGCGTGCAGGCCGGCACCACCGCCTCGGCCATCATGGGAATGTTCCCGCCCGCGGCGCTGCCGGTCCTGTCCGGTCTCGCCAAGGGCTTCGCCGTCTGCGACCACTGGTACAGCTCAGTGCCCACCGAGACGTTCCCGAACCGGGCCTTCGCCTGCGCCGCGACGAGCCAGGGACACATGAACGACGCCACGGCCTCCTTCACCGTGCCGACCATCTTCGGGCTGATGACCGCGCACAGCCTGAGCTGGAAGATCTACGGTTACAACGAGGAGCCGCTGACCCGCAAGAACTTCCCAGACACCCTGAACGCCCCGGATTCCTGCTTCGGGCTGTTCGCCGGTTTCCAGTCCGACGCCGCGGCCGGGACGCTGCCCCAGTACTCCTTCCTGGAGCCGAGCTGGGGATCCGCGGGCAACAGCCAGCACCCCAACTACGACGTCTCGCTCGGCGAGAAGCTCATCCTGGACGTCTACGATGCCGTCCGCAACGGCCCGGGCTGGAACCAGACGCTGCTGTTCATCACCTACGACGAGCACGGCGGCCTATACGATCACGTTCCGCCGCCATCGGGGGCCACCCCGCCGGACACCACGCCCGGCGAGTTCGGGTTCGATTTCACCCGGTTCGGGGTGCGAGTCCCGGCAGTGCTGGTCTCGCCGCTGATCCCGGCCGGCACGGTGTTCCGGGTACCCGGGTCGACACCGCTGGATCACACCTCCGTGCTGAAAACAATCCAGACCCGCTGGGGGCTGCCCGCGTTGACCGCCAGGGACGCCGCCGCGCCTGACGTCGGAGATGTGCTCAGCCTGGCTGCCCCCAGGACCGATGACCCGCTGGCCGGGGTGACCGCGCCGACCTCGACCGGCGCCAACCCGGCCGCGGCCGAAGTGTCGCACCTCCAGCTGGCGAACGCTGAGCTGACATCGGACCTGCAGGTTCCGCTGAGCGAGCTGCACTCCGCGCCGCTGCTGGCCAACCAGCACACGCCGGCGGACTACGACCACTACATCGCAGCGCGCACGGCGACCTGGAAAGCTGCCAAGACACGCGGCAACGCTCCAGCCGGCTGACCGCCACCGGCGAGGCCGGTCAGCTACCCTCAGCCGGCCGGGCTGTAGAGCGCCTCGATATCGGCCGCGAACTCCCTGGCGACCACGTTCCTGCGCAGCTTGAGCGTGGGGGTGAGCTGGCCGGAGGCCTCGGTGAACTCGGTGCCGAGGATCCGGAACCTGCGGATCGATTCCGCGCGGGACACCGCCTTGTTCGCATCGTCGACGGCCAGCTGGACCTCGGTAATCAGCTCCGGGTCTTGGGCCAGGTCGCGGACGGTGGCGTCGGCGGGCTTGCCGTGCTGCCGCTTCCAGGACTCCAGCGCCTCGGGATCCAGGGTCACCAGGCAGGCGATGTAGGGGCGGCCGTCGCCGACCACCATGCACTCGCTGATCAGCGGGTTCGCGCGGAGCCGGTCCTCGAGCACGTCAGGTGCGACGTTCGTGCCGCCGGCGGTGACGATCAGCTCCTTCTTCCGGCCGGTCACCCGCAGGAAACCCTCGTCGTCCACGATCCCGGTGTCGCCCGTCTTCAGCCAGCCACCCGGGTCCAGCACCTCGCGGGTCGCGGCGTCGTTACGCCAGTAGCCAGGAAAGACGTTCGGGCCCAGGATCTCGATCTCGCCGTCGTCAGCGGTCCGGATGGTGACGCCCGGCAACGGCTGCCCGACCGTGCCGACCTTGTTGCGTTCTGGCCTGTTCGTCGTCGCGGGACCCGTGGTCTCGGTCATGCCGTAACCCTCCAGCACCGTGATGCCCGCGCCGCGGAAGAAGTGGCCGAGCCGCTCACCGAGCGGCGCACCACCGGAGATCGCGTACTGCAGTCTGCCGCCGACCGCCGCCCCCAGCCGGCGGTAGACGAGCCGGCCGAATAGCGCGTGCCGCAGCCGCAGGGCCGGGCCGGCGTCGTCACCGGCCTTGCTCCACGCGATAGCAGTGTCCGTGGCGGCGGCAAAGATCCTGGTCGTGGCCTTGCTCGCCGCGGCCTGCTGCTGGGCGCTTTCGTAGACCTTCTCGAACACCCGCGGCACCGCGATCAGGAACGTGGGGCGGAACTCTGGGAGGCCGTCGGCCAGCGTTCTGATGTCCGGCCAGTGCCCCAGGATCGCGCCGGACTCCACGCAGCCGACCTGGACAATGCGCGCCAGAGCATGCGCGAGCGGAAGGAACAACAGCGTCGAGCAGCCAGGAGCCTCGAAGATCTCCGGCAGCGCGCCGATCGCATTGCGTACGACGGCGAGCAGGTTGCCGTGCGTGAGCTCGCAGCCCTTTGGCCGGCCGGTGGTGCCTGAGGTGTAGACGATGCTCGCCAGGTCCGCGGCCGTTCTCGCGGTCCGTCGTTGTTCCACCTGCTCCGCGCTGGTCTGCGCGCCACCGGATACCAGCACGTCCAGCTCGCCGGTCATCCACAGATGCTCCAAGACAGGGAGCCTGCTCCGGAGGCTGCCGATGATCTCCGCGTGCGCGCCGGTCTCCGCGAACACGGCGCGCGCGGATGAGTCGCTGAGGATCCACTCGACCTGCTCGGCCGAGGAGGTCTCGTAAACCGGCACGGTAACGGCACCCGCGGCCCAGCAGGCGTAGTCGATCAGCGTCCACTCATAACGGGTGCGCGACATGAGCGCGACCCTGTCGCCCGGCCCGATGCCCGCGGCCATCAGCCCGCCGGCCAGGGCCGTTACCTCGCCGCGGAACTCCGCGGCCGTCACGTCCTGCCAATCACCCGCGCCGGTCCGCCTGCGCAGCACGACCACGCCGGGCTCCGCCCCGGCCCGGCGGAAAACCGTGTCGGTGAGGCGAGCCGATGCGGGGATCGCAGTAAGCGCCGGTACGCCGAATTCGCGCATGCATCCTCCTGGCTGGCCGCGCTCCGTACGGGCCTTCCTGACCGTACAACGCCGGACCGTCTGGCGCCGGAAGTACCCTGGGGCGATGTTCTCGCCTCAAGGCCCGTCCGTGCGTGAACTGGCGATGCAGGCGCTGACCTCGGTCGAGGGCGGCTACGACCTGCTTGCTCCGAAGTTCGACCACACCCCTTTCCGCACCGCCGATGGCGTGCTTGACGCGACCGCCGGCGCGTTGCGCCCGCTCGGCCCGTTCGGCCAGGGACTGGACGTGTGCTGCGGTACCGCCGCGGGCATGCGGGTCCTCAGATCCGCGTGCCATGGACCGATCACGGGCGTCGACTTCAGCGCTGGCATGCTCGCGCAGGCGCGCCGGGCGTACCCGGACGCCACGTGGGTACGGGCTGACGTCCGGGCCCTGCCCTTCGCCGGGGCCTTCGACCTGGCGGTCAGTTTCGGAGCGCTCGGGCACTTCCTGCCCGCCGAACGGCCCGCGCTGTTCGCCGGCGTGTACCGCGCGTTGCGGCCTGGCGGGCTTTTCGCTGTCCCGATCGGTGCGCCGCAGCCCGTCACCTCACGCTCGTACTGGGCACTGCTCGGGTTCGACCTGGCCATGCGGGTCCGCAATGCCGTGTGGCGTCCGCCGTTCGTCATGTACTACCGCACCAGCCCGCTGCCCGCGGTCCGCAACGACCTGACCGCATCCGGATTCACCGTGACGACCGTGCCCTTGACGGCTCTAGGCCGACGCGAGGACGGCAGCCCGCGCGGCCGGCTTATCCTCGCGCGAAAAGCCAGCTAACCCGGCCCGCTGTCAGCCAGGATCAGCCATAACACCACGGCCCGTTCGGGATAAAAAGATCTTTTTTCCGAACGGGCCGTGGTTCACGTTCTGAACTAGCCGACGTGCCTGTCATACCCTTGAGGTATCAGGGCTGGGAGGAACCCATGGCTGACGTCGACCTGCGTAAGCTGCGTTACTTCGTCGCGGTCGCGGGGGAGCTGCACTTCGGCCGGGCCGCTGAGGTTCTGCACATCGCCCAGCCGGTGCTGTCCCGGCAGATCAGGGCGCTGGAAGACGAACTGAAAGCCCAGCTGTTCGTGCGGGACAAGCGGGCCACCGAGCTGACCCGGCCGGCCAGCAGCTGCTCGCCGACGCCGAGCCGCTGCTGGCCAGCGCGGAGGCGCTGCGCCGGCGGGTGGCCCGGGCGGCCCGCGGGCCAGGCTCGTTCACGGACCGCGGCTCACCCCGCGGCCCGCAGACCCCAGCCCAGCTCCCCGCTCAGCCAGGTGCCCGGCCGCTGCCGCAGGCCGGGTAAGCGGCAGGGTTCTCAATCGCTGCGCTTGGAGCCATCGTCACCACGGAAGATCCTGGCGAATGTCCGGGTATGCGGGCCGCCACATGGCGTCCTGAATGGCCTGGGCCGGGTTCGTGGGATTGAACACGGCGACGCCGTCGGCCACCGCGGCGCGTACGACAGCCTCGGCGAGCATTGCCGACGACGCCCGCAGATCCCGTACCGCGGGCAGCAGCGACGCGCCCGGCTGCGACGCGTCGGGCTGTTCGGCGATGGCGGCAGCGGCGGCCCGCAGCATGCGGGGAGTCACCCTGGACGCTCCGCAGACCATCACGCCGAGGCCGAGGCCCGGGCCGACGAGGAATGAGCCCGCCTGCTGGATCGTAAAGGTGGCGCCATCGTGCCCGGCGCTCCCGGTGGCCACCAGCGCCCGGCCGTCCGACCAGGCGATGATGTCGGACGGTGCCGCCTCGGCCGTCGAGGCCGGGCCGCAGACCGGCAGGATCAGCGGCAGGCTGGTCGCCCGGCACATGGCCTCGATGACGGGCCGGGTGAATGCCCCCTCGACGGCGGAGGTGCCGAGCAGGATCGTCGGTGCCGCCTCGTCAACGGTCTCGGTCAGCTCCAGGGGCGCCGGCATGCCGACGAGCCAGATCTGGCTGCGGGCCTGCTCTTCGGTGGCGCCGTCCGCGACCATGGCGTCGCGCAGCTGATCGGCGATCGCGATACCGGCGGCACCGGCGGCACCGGCGCCGAAGGCGACCACCGTCTGGTACTTCATGGGGATGCCGGTGACGCGGACGCCGGCGTACACGGCGGCCAGCACGACCGCCCCGGTTCCCTGCACGTCGCTGAAGACCCGGTAGCCGCGGCCGTAGGCGTGCAGGATCTGCCGCGCCGTTTCCGGGTCGATGGCCTCGAAGTGCAGCAGCGCGCCCGGGAACAGCCTCGACACCGTCTGCACGTAGCGCCTGATGAAGGCGTGGTAATCCTGGCCGCGACGCCGGGCACGCCGGCTGCCCAGGTAGAACGGATCGCCGCGCAGGGCCTGGTTGTCGGTGCCGGCATCGAGCGAGACGGGGATCATCCGGCGGGGGCGGATACCGCCGGCAGCGGTGTAGATCGCCAGCTTTCCCGCCGCAACCCGGATGCCGCCGATACCCCCGTCACCGATGCCGGGGATCTCCTCGCCATCGCTGCACACGATGATGTCAACGTCGCCGGCGCCCAGGCCCAGGGTGGCAAAGGACTTCTCGACGTCGCCGGGCCGGTCGATCGACAGGTAGATCCCGTCCGGGCTGGAGCACTCCGGAGCGGACGGCCCGATCCCCTCGCCGGCCAGCGGGTCAGCGACAATGGGCAGCAGCTCGGCCGGGTAGCCGGACAGCACCGTGAGATAGAGCGTCTCGTTGCGGTCGCGGAGATGCTCCAGATAAAGCTTCCTGGCGCCGCCGGCCGGCATCGCCCGGAGCCGGCTGTAAGCGCATTCTGCCTGCTGGTCAAGCGTCAGCACCGCCGGAGGCAGCCGGCCGGTGAGGCCCAGCTCGGCGCGTTCCCGCACCGAGAACGCGACTCCCCGGTTGCGGACCCGGTCGTTCAGGATCGAATGGGTACCAGGTGTCGTCGCCTCACGGTCGGTCACAACGTCAGTCTGTTCAGCGGAGTCCGATCTGGTCCTCAGTAATCCCTACTGATGTCGGCGGGTGCGTGCCGCGGGAGGCGAATCCGCCCCGTCTAATCTTGATGAGTGGACGGGTGGCCGCTTGTCGGCCGTGACAAAGAGCTCACCCAGCTTGCGGGCGCCGTGGCCGATCGGCGGGGAGCGGTCATCACGGGCCAGGTCGGGGTGGGCAAGACGACCCTGGCGTTGAGATACCTCGAGCTGGCCAGGAAACAGGGGATGACCGTCGCGCGGGCGAGCGCTACCTGCGCGTCGCAAGCGCTGCCGTTCGGGGCGCTGGCGGCGGTCCTGCCGCCCGACCCGGACGGCGATGACCTCGGCCGAGAGAACCAGACTGAGTTGCTGCGGCGCTACGGCCGGGCGGTGGCCGAGACGGCCGGAGGGCGCCCGCTCGTAGTATTCGTCGACGACGCGCATCTGCTGGATGGCGGGTCGGCGACGCTGGTGCACCAGCTGGCCCTGACCGGGAAGGCGACCGTGCTGCTCACCGTGCAGTCGGGCCAGACGGCGCCGGACCCGGTGGTGGCCTTGTGGAAGGACGCCCTGGCCGAGCGGATCGAGGTAGCCGTCCTCCCGGACGCGGCCATCGAGGAACTGCTGGTCACGGTGCTCGGCGGCCCGGTGGACACGGCGTCACTGCGTCAGCTGGCCGATCACTGCCGGGGCAATCCGATGGTCCTGCGTGAGCTGGTCATCGGGGCGCTGGACAGCGGCGCGCTGGCCGCCGACGGCGGTATCTGGCGGCTGCGCAGTGAGCTGCGCCTCACCGCCCGCCTGGTCGAGCTGGTCGCGCTGCGGCTGGGGAACCTGACCGATGCCGAACGGGCCGTGCTGGAGCTGGCCGCCGTGGGCGAGCCGCTCGGCCAGGCCGAGCTCGCCCGGCTGGCCGATCCCCGGTCCGTCGAGACGCTCGAGCGTAAGGGCCTGATCGCCAGCCGGGCGGACGGTCGGCGGGTCCAGGTCTGGCTGGCCCATCCCGTCGTCGGTGACGTGGTGCGGGTGGGGGTCAGCGCGCTGCGGGAACGGGTCCTGACCCGGTCGCTTGCCGAGGTGATCGAGACGACCGGCGCGCGGCGCCGGGAGGACACCCTGCGGCTGGCGTCGCTGCGTCTCGCGGGCGGCGGCGGCAGTGCCGGCCTCCTCCAGGCCGGGGCGATCGCCGCCCGGGCCCGCCACGACCATCCGCTGGCCGAGCAGCTGGCCCGCGCGGCCCTCGCCGAGGGCGCCGGCTTCGGCGCGCGCTTCGTGGCCGCAGAGGCCGCGCATTTCCAGGGCCGGCCGGCCCAGGCCGAACGCGAGCTGGCCGCGCTGGCCGCGGACGCGGCCAGCGACGCCGAGCGGGCCCGCGTCGCCCTGCTCCGCTTCGACAACGCCTTCCTCCTTCAGGGCCGGGTACCGGACCTGCGGCTGCTCGACGATGTGGCCGGTGCCATCGCCGACCCCTTCTGGCGCGACCAGCTGCTCGACAGGCGCTCGTTTGTCATGAGCTTTAGCCGGGGGCCGCGGGCCGTGGTGGAAACCGCATCGACCTCACTCAGGCAACCCGAGGCAGGGCCGCTCACCGCCGCGCACATGATACTGATGTACAACCAGTCCCGGCTTGGCCGTCTCGGCGAGGTCAACCGGCTGCTCAGCCCGCACCCCGCCAGCGCGGCGATACCGGCACCCGACGAACCGTGGGTGCCGTGGTCCTTGTTCAGCGTCCGCGCCACGACGCTGATCTGGGCAGGCCGTCTGCAAGAGGCCGAAGAGCTCTTGACCCGCGCCCAGGGCGTGGTCATCGACCAGCCAGCCGCCGAAGCCAACGCCTTCGTGGCCTACCGGCTCGCTTCTCTGCACCTTGAGCAAGGCCGGCTGATGAGCGCCTTCCGCCGGGCCAGCGAGTCCTACACCCTCTTCCAGCAGCTCGGGCGCGGGTTCGCCGCCCAGTTGCCCTATACCGACGCCGTGCAGGCGCTGGCCCTAGCCGGGCATGCCGACCGGGCCGCCCGGACGCTCGCCGCTCTCGACGCCCTGGGCGTTCCGGCGATGCTGATCAACGAGACCGAGGTGCTGCAGGCCCGGGCCTGGACGGCGGCCGCCGCCGGTGACCTCCCCGCCGCCCGGCAGCAGCTCGAGATGGCGGCCGATCTCGGCGAGGAGATCGGTGACCTGATCGGCGCCGTCAGCGCGCTGCACGGCCTGGCCCGCCTCGGCCATGCCCGCCAGGTGTCGGCCCGGCTGGCCGCTCTGGCCACTCAGGTCGACGGCGACCTGGTGGCCGCCCGCGCCGCCTACGCCAGCGCCCTCGCCGCCCGGGACAGCGACGTCCTCGGCAAGGTCGCCGGCGACTTCGAGGATCTCGGCACCATCCTCTACGCCGCGGAAGCCAGCGCCGAGGCCGCCGTCCTGCTACGCCACGCCGGAGAGACTCGCCGGGCTGCTGCCGCCGAGCAGCGGGCGGCGCGGCTGCTGGCCCGCTGCGAAGGGGCCGCCACGCCCCCGGTCAGGTTCATCACCGCCCGGGTGCGGCTGACTCAAGGCGAGCTCGACACGGCGATGCAGGCCGCGGCGGGCCGGTCCAACAAGCAGATCGCCGCCGAGATGCAGCTGTCGGTCCGGACCGTGGAAAGCCACCTGCAGCGGGCCTACGAAAAGCTCGGCATCTCTGGCCGCCATGAGCTGGCCGGCGCGCTGCAGGACCAGTCCACCGCCTGACCTAGGCCGCCGCGGCGTCGGCCGCCAGAGCGCGGCGCAGCGCGCGTACCCCGTAGAAGGTCCGTGATCTGACCGTGCCCGGCGGGATCTGCAGTAGCCGCGCCGTTTCGGCCACCGACTGGTCGCGGTAATAGAGTTCAGCCAGTACCTGGCGCTGGGAAGATGGCAGCGCGACGAGGGCGGCGCGGACGCCGGCTTCATCGACGCTGGCGTCGGCGCGCTGGCCGCCGGTGAACTCAAAGTCCTCGGTGAGCTCGATCTCCTGGGGCCGGGCGCGCCGGGCCCGGTGCGCGTCGATGGCCAGCCGCCGGGCGGTCGTCATCAGCCAGGCCCGCGGTGAGCGGTACTGGAAGTCGGAGTGGTGGCGGTGGGTCCACGCCCGCAGCATGGTTTCCTGAACGAGGTCCTCGGCGCGGCCGCGGTCACCGCCGGTGAGTGCGGTGGTCAGTCGCAGCAACGCCGGGCCGTACTCGGCGTACAGGCCGCGAAACAGCGCCTCCGCGTCGCTTGGCGAGGCGGCGCGTCTGGCCGCGGCGACGGCCGGGACGCCGATGCTGGATGTTCGAGCCATGGTGATCGTTCTCCTTCGTGCAGGAACAGTCAGCCACGGCGCAACGCGGTCAGTCCTCAGTAATCACTACCGATTTCCGGAGCCGGGCTACGGGGCCAGGCCGCCGCGCCCGACCTGGTAGTAATCAGGGATCCGGAATTACGTAGCCACTACTGAGGCGTAGTCGCTGCCGCTGTGGCCAGCTGTAGTCAGGAACGAATCTGACTTCAGCCTTGAAAGGACTGGCCATGGGAATTTTCCGCCACGACCTGACCCGGTCTGAGCGCATCCCCGAGACGGTGCGGGAGGCAGACGACCTCTTCGTGAGCATGGGCGTCCGCGTCCCCTGCGACAGATGCCACGTGGCCGAGGCACAGGTACAGGTGGTCACTAACGCGGGCTCGCTCTTTTTGTGCCAGCACCACCACAGGCAATACCGTGACTCGATCGTTGCGGCTGGTCACCTGATTCGCGCGTGGCCTGGTGGCCTCGGCGAGCCCTCATCGCAATCATGGTAAGGAGGCATCAATGCCGGGCCGGGTAGCACCAGCCGAGCCTGCGTCACCTGTCAGGCCCGCGGCGTCGGCCTCCGGCGTGCTTGAGCACGCGGCTATCTTGGGCGCGGCAACGGGAATGCGCCGGCCCTAGACCGGATCGGCGAGACGTCCATGGCCGACGGGGCGCACCTGCGCGGCGTCATGCCCTACGCCGTGGACCCGAAGGGCGCTGAGCAGTTGTGGACCTTGAGCGAGCGGCTGCTGGGCCTCAAATTCCTCTAAATCGCGGGGGACCGGCACCAAGAAGGAGAGATAACGATGCGTCAGCCAAATAGGTCCCGATCGCGGCTCGGTAACTCACGGCGGTGAAAGGTTCAGCGCATAACCCGTCAGCTGTATAGCTAATTACTGGGATGCCGCACGGTGCAGTTGATGTGCGGGTTCACTCCCGTGTAATTGAGGGGGCCGGCCAGGATCGTCATCGCAGCCGTAGCTGCCCGGCTGCAGTTGACGGATCCTTTGTAATCGCCACGCTGCCCGGCGGCGAAACCACCGATGACCAGCCAGATGACGAGGATCGCCGATCCGAGGTGCATCTGGACCTCCTCAGCATAATCTGCGTAAATATGAACAGACAGATAGCCAATCGCGATGCCGGCCTTACCTTTCCCGGAATCTCGGGGGAAGCATACCCGTACGTGGCGATATCAGGTCCAGCGCGCGTGAATACCGTGCATCTTCCAGATATCTGGAAGATGCACGCGATGTGTTGACTGACGGCTTCCCCGGCCCGCATCCTCGGTCTCGAGGCCTGCCTGATCAGGCCACGTAAGAACAAAGGATGGTGATGGATGACGGGAGGCAGGGAAGCGCGCCGGCCGGCGCGCGCTCCGCTGCGGCGGCGGAGCCGGCAGCGCTGGATGGTCGCGGGCGGCGTCGCGGCGTGCTGGGTGGTCCTGGAGGTCGTGACGGGTTCCGCTGTCTCCGCCACGGTGGTGCTCATGCTGATCGCGGCCCTCACGGCCGCTGGCGTGGGCGGTCTGCGCGCCCTGGGCATCACCAGGGACCATCCGTGGATACGGCGGATTGCGTCCCGGCCGTGGCGCGACGGACAGGATGTGCTGAAGGTCGTCATGCGGCATCTGGCTGACGTGTTCGTGGTCACGCCCAGCGGGGCCCTGATCGCGCCGAACCTCGTTGAGCTGCAGCTGAACCCCGATGATCTCGACTTCCTGTGTGAGCGGATGGAGCCCGGCGTGATCAGCGCGAGCATGACCGAGGTCTACCAGGAGCAGGTATCCGCGTACGGGGCCCGCCTGGCCGGGCCTGGCCGGGCCGAGGTATACGTCATCGCTGCCGGATCCGTCGCGCCGGGCCGCTACCGCCTGCGGCAGGGAGATCCCGTGAGCATCGACGCCCAGCCTGACCGTTACGCGAACGCCGCGCCCGAGTGGGCCTACTCCGCCCCGCAGGACGGCTACGCCGAGTCTGGCAGACAACCGGACCCCGACCTGACGGTCGGCGGAGGCGTGGTCACGATCATGGAACCGAGCCCCGCGCTCATCCCGGTCCTGCAGTTGGTCACCGGCTCCTCGGTCGCGGAAACCCGGGTTTCCGGCGCTCGCGCCGGGCGCGGGTCCGTCGAACTGGTGCTCCCTGACGTGCTTACGGTGTCAAGGGAGCACGCGACGTTCACGTTCTCCGACGGTCGTTGGTGGGTCACGAACCAGGGCAGGAACGGGCTCACTCTCAACGGGGCCCCGGTCGCGGGGGAGCAACCGCTTAGCGACGGCGATACGATCCGCTGGGGGGCGAGCCCAGACGCGCTGCTGTCCCGCGTCCGGATCGGCTGATGCCGCGGGAATGCGACAATTGTCATTCCAGACATGGCAAGACTGGACGGCCGCGCCAGGGGCGGGCCGTCGTTCGGGAGTGGCGGCGCAGTGGCGACGGGTCGGCTTTTCCTGTGGTCAGCGGCGCTCGGCGAGTGGGTGAGCTGTCGGCCTGATGAGATCACCTGGCTGGACCGGCGTCTGCTCAGCGGCGACGAGGATCTCACCCTGCACCGTGCCCCGCGTTGCGCGGGTCTCCGCTACGTCCACCGCCACTGGGAACTGTTCAGCCGAGACACGACCTACCGGGTTTACCTAGCGCCGCAATCACCAGAAACACCGGTGCGCGCCGAAGCCGTGCGGCGGACGGCACGCCACGTCCTGCCGGTCGCCCCGGCGCGCTACGAGGCACTGCCGGTAACCCTCGCGGAGGGCTCGTGGCTGGTCAGCGTCGGCGCCTGGGTGCTCCGACTGCGGCTCGACACCTCGGCGCAGACCCTCGCCGACCCGGCCGTCCCGGACGGTGACAGGAGCCCGACCACCCAAGCCGGGACGATCGTACGGCGCATCAGCGAGCCCGGGGAGAACGCGGTCGCCCGGGTGCGCGGTTACTTCGAGCGCAACGCGACCGCGCGCCTGGCCATGGCTTACTACTACCAGGAGTTCATCCTCGGCCTGGCCGCCCCGCAGACGGTGCCGATGATGAATGTGGTCATCGCCCTGGACCTGAGCGGAGAGGGCGCAGTATCCGACTATAAGAAGCTGCTTCAAGGCTTCATCTGGAAGGAACGAGGTCACGCTCGTGATCTCGCCGACTTCCTGCTGGCCAACGGGCTGCTGACGCCAGCCGATCTCGATGATGCCAGGCAGGCCGCAGCGGAAAACGAACGCAGTGGCGTCTGTGAAATGGCGCGACAGCGCCTTCAGTATCGCCCGAAGGACACGTAGACCCGGATCGCCGCTGGACTGACGCGGCCACGGCCAGAACACGGGCGCGCCCTGCGGGTCAAGCTCGTCTATGTCCTGCGGTGCTCGGCGCCCCTTCGGCGGATCCCCCGTCAGGCTAGAGCCGGCTCGCTGGCCGCCCCTCGGACCAGCAGATCCATTGCTGCCAGTCACTCGCGGGTCCGGCGGCCGGTGCTAGCGCCCCGCGCAGGCGGCCTGTAGCGTGGCTTTTCCGTGCCGGCGGTTCCACGTGAGGCTGTGTGATGCTGCTAGATCGTCTCCCGGAACGCGCGGCGCTCAGCCAGCTGCTCGACGCGGCGCGGGCGGGGCGCAGCGGTGTACTGGTCATGCACGGGGAACCGGGGGTCGGCAAGACCGCGCTGCTGGAGTACGCGGTCGAGTCGGCGGCGGGGCTGCGGGTGGTGCGGGTAGCCGGGGTCGAGTCGGAGATGGAGCTGGCGTTCGCGGCGCTGCAGCAGGTGTGCGCCCCGATGCTGGGCCAGCTGGGGGGCCTGCCCGATCCGCAGCGTGCCGCGCTGGGTGTGGCGTTCGGCCTGGACACGGGGGCGGCGCCGGACCGGTTCCTGGTCGGGCTGGCGGTGCTGAGCCTGCTGTCGGAGGCGGCCGAGCAGCAGCCCCTGTTGTGCGTGGTCGATGATGCGCAGTGGCTGGACCGAGCGTCGGCGCAGGTGCTGGCGTTTGTGGCGCGGCGGCTGCTGGCCGAGCGGATCGCGCTGCTGTTCGCCGCGCGTGAGCCGGGTGAGGAGTTGCGGGGGCTGCCGGACCTGGCGGTCGGGGGTCTGGGTGAAGGTGATGCGCGGGAGCTGCTCGGCTCAGTGATCGGGGGGCCGTTGGATGAGCGGGTGCGGGACCGCATCGTGGCCGAGACCCGGGGCAATCCGCTGGCGTTGCTCGAGCTGCCGCGAGGTGTGCCCGGCGTGCCCGGTGTGCCGGGGTTGTCGGGACGGATTGAGGAGAGTTTCCGGCGGCGGCTGGAGGTTCTGCCGGCCGCGACCCAGCTACTGATGCTGGTCGCGGCGGCGGAGCCGGCCGGGGAGCCGGCGCTGGTGTGGCGGGCGGCGGAGCGGCTCGGGATCGGCGCCGAGGCGCTGGCGCCGGCGGCGGACGCCGGGCTGCTGACGATCGGGGAGCGGGTGGTGTTCCGGCATCCGCTGGTGCGGTCGGCGGTGTACCGGGCCGCGCCCCCGGCCGACCGGCGGGCCGCGCACCGGGCGCTGGCCGGCGCGACCGATCCGCAGGCCGACCCCGATCGCTGTGCCTGGCACCGCGCGCAGGCCACGCTGGGCCCTGATGAAGACGTCGCGGCGGAGCTGGAGCGGTCGGCGGGCCGGGCCCAGGCGCGCGGCGGGCTGGCCGCGGCGGCCGCGTTCCTGGAGCGCGCGGCCGCGCTGACCCTGGACCCGGCGCGCCGGGCGGAGCGGGCGCTGGCCGCGGCGGAGGCCAAATACCAGGCCGGCGCGTTCGATGCGGCCCTGGGACTGCTGGGCACCGCGGAGGCCGGGCCGCCGGATCAGCTCCGGCGGGCCCGGGCGGACCGGCTGCGCGGCCAGATCGCGTTCTCCTCCAGCCGCGGCAGCGACGCACCCCCGCTGCTGCTCAAGGCGGCCCGGCAGTTCGAGCCGCTCGACTCGTGGCTGGCGCGCGAGACGTACCTGGACGCGCTGGCGGCCGCGACCTTCGCCGGCCGTCTGGCTCTGGGTGGCGGGATGCGCGAGGTCGCCGAGGCGGCGCGGATGGCGCCGCCGCCGCCGGGCCCGACGCGCGGGCCTGATCTGCTTCTGGATGGCCTGTCCCTGGTGATCTGCGAGGGCTACCCGGCGGGGGGGCCGGTGCTCCGCGAGGCGGTGAGCGCCTTCCGCGGGACGGATGTCTCCAGGGAAGAGGGGCTGCGCTGGCTCTGGCTGGCCTGCCGCGCCGCGCTGATTATGTGGGACTACGACAGCTTTGACGTGCTGTCCGACCGCCAGGTCACGCTCGCCCGTGACGCTGGTGCGCTCATCATGCTCCCGATCGCTTTTAACATGCGCTCCACAGCGCACCTGTACGCCGGGGAGTTCGCCCCGGCCGCCTCGATGGTGACGCAGGCCGAGTCGGTAACCGAGGCGACCGGGAGCAGCATCGCGCCGTACGGCGCCGTGGGCCTTGCTGCGTTCCGCGGCCGGGAAGCACAGGCTGTTCATCTGATCCAGACCGCCACCGACGACGCGGAGCGCCGAGGTGAGGGCCGAGCGCTCAGCTACATCGGGTGGGCGGCCGCGGTGCTGTACAACAGCCTGGGCCGGTATGAGGAGGCGCTGGCCGCGGCGCAGCGGGCGAGCGATGACTCCCCTGCGGTGCAGTTCGCCAGCTGGGCGCTCGTCGAGCTGGTGGAGGCGGCGGTGCGCAGCGCGGTACCCGGGCGCGCGGCCGGCGCCCTCCAGCGGCTCTCCGGCATGACCCGCTTCTGCGGGACCGACTGGGCGCTGGGGGCCGAGGCCCGTTCGCGGGCGCTGGTCAGCGACGGCGAGGCCGCCGAGAACCTGTACCGCGAGGCCATCGACCGCTTCGGCCGTACCCGCCTGCGGGTCGACCTGGCCCGCGCCCATCTGGTCTACGGCGAGTGGCTGCGCCGCCAGCGGCGCAGGCGCGACGCCCGCGATCAGCTCACCACCGCGCACGAGATCTTCGACTCGATCGGCGCCGCGGCGTTTGCCGAACGGGCGCGCATCGAGCTGCGGGCCAGCGGCGGCCAGGCCCGCGAACGCGCCGTCCAGACGCCAGACACCCTTACCGCGCAAGAAGCGCTGATCGCCCGCCTGGCCGGCGACGGCGCCTCCAACCCGGAGATCGCCGCGCAGCTATTCATCAGCCCCGCCACCGTCGCCTACCACCTGCGCAAGGTCTTCACCAAGCTCGGCGTCAGCTCCCGCAGCCAGCTCGCTCCCGCGCTTCCCGCCCGGTCACGCGCAGCGCCACCGGTCACGCCGCAGGGCTGACTCCCGGGCCGAGCCGCGCACCGCGACGGCAGACCCGGCGTGGCCGGCTATCAAGACGCTATCCACCATCGGGTCACGACTATCGACCCTGGCGGATGCGCGCCGGTGCGCACCGAACCTAGCGTGGATGTCATACCTCAAATATCCATATGTCGCCGCGCTAGACATCGAACGGACGATAATCCGCGGCCGTGTTCCTGGGTATCAGCAAAGCTTGCGTGTTCGTCTTTGGCGCCAATTGCCCAGGAGAAACGAAGAGAAGAAAGAACATATACAAGGGACAGGAAGTCATGATCGCACGAAAGATTCCCGGCCGAGTCAGCAGCGGTAGCGCGCGACGGACCAGCGGCGGCCGAGCCCGCCTCCGGATACTCCTGGCTCTGCCGGCCGCGGCCGCGGCCGCTCTGGTCGCGTGCAGCTCGGCCGGAGCCTCCCCCGCCCCCTCGTCCTCCAACAGCAGCAGTCCGGCTGCGGCGGCCGCGAACACGGTGAAGACCGCGACGATCGCCGGCGTGACGGTGCTGACCAACAGCAAGGGTTTCACGCTGTACTCGTTCGCCCCCGACACGTCCACCACGTCCAAGTGCAACGCGACGTGCGCGCAGAGCTGGCCGCCGGTGCAGGGACCGGTGACCGCTGCCGGGGTCACGGGCACGTTCGGCACGATCAAGGGCTCTGACGGCTCGACCCAGGCCACCTTCGACGGGCACCCGCTGTACACCTTTGTCGGCGACACCGCTCCCGGGCAGGCCAAGGGCAACGGCCTGAACGCGTTCGGCGGCCTGTGGCACGAAATCACCACCTCCGGCGCCGCAGCACCTGCGGGCGGTGCCTCCTCCGGCTCCGGCGGCGTCGGGTACTGACCCGGACGGCACCCCAGCCCAGGCACACCAGCACCACGACAGAACGGACTGACGCGATGGCACGGCGAGAAACCACGACCAGGCAGGCACCGATGACCGCAGCGCGAGCCGGACAGCGGCACGCCGGACCGCTGGGACCCGGCTGGCCGGCACTCCTGCTGCGGGTCGCGGGCGCCGGCCTGCTGATCGCCACCGGGGCGATCCACCTGGACCTGTACCTGACCGGCTACCGGACCATCCCGACCATCGGCTGGCTGTTCCTGTTGCAGGTGATCGCCGCCTTCGCCCTCGCGCTGGCCGTGCTGGTGATCGGCGGCCGGCACGTCATCGCGGGCCGGCTGGCGGCCGCGGCGGGAGCCGGCTTCGCGCTGGCCACCCTCGGCGGCTACCTGCTAACGGTCTGGATCGGGCTGTTCGGATTCAAAGAGGTCCGCACCACTGCGGGCATCGTGGCCGGCGTGATCGAGGTGGCCGCGTTCGCGGTCCTGGCCGCGCTCGCGCTTGCCCCCGCCCGGGCGGACACCACTGCCCCAGCCCCGGCCCCGGCCGGGGGCGCGGCAGCGGCCACGTCCAGATTCCTCACCCAGATCCCCCCGGCAGCCGCCCGGGCGGCAGCGACGATCGCGGCGGCCCTGGCCGTTGCCGGGCTGGTGCTGCTCGCCGTCGCAGAAGCCGGGGCCAGTTCTCCCGCACCAGCCGCCACCAGCACCGGCGCTGGCCTGAAGACCACGGTGATCGGCGGGATGACGGTACTGACCAACGCCCAGGGCTTCACGCTCTACTCGTTCGCCCCCGACACCCCGGCCGTCTCGAAATGCTACGGCAGCTGCGCCGCCTACTGGCCCCCCGTAACCGGCACCGCCCCAGCCAGCCTGGGCCTGCCCGGCACGGTCGGCACGATCACCCGCACCGGCGGCGCCCGCCAGCTCACCTACAACGGGCACCCGCTGTACACCTACATCGGCGACACCGCCCCCGGCCAGGCCAAGGGCAACAACCTCAACCTCAACGGCGGCCTGTGGCACGAGGTGCCCGTCTCCCGGTAAGACGCACGGCGCCAACCACAGGCGGGACAAAGCACAATGAGGCATAGGAACCCGGGCGGAACCGGACTCACGGTGCCGCCCGGGAGCGCTCCAGCGGAAATGGGTTCCACCGATGGAAGCCAGCGTGGCGGCCACGTGCATCATGATCCGAACCCCCGAATGATCCGAACCCCTGACCAGCGGGTCCGCGTCTTCGTCAGCTCGACGCTCGGTGAGCTGGCCGCCGAGCGCGAAGCGGCGAGTGCCGCCATCAGGCAGCTCCGGTTGACGCCCGTGCTGTTCGAGCTCGGCGCCAGGCCCTACCCGCCCCGAGATCTGTACCGCGCTTACCTGAAGCAGAGCGACATTTTCATCGGCATCTATGCCGAGTCCTATGGGTGGGTCGGTCCCGGCATGGAGGTCTCCGGCCTGGAGGACGAGTACCGGCTTTCGGCGGACAAGCCGCGGCTGGTTTATACGAAGAAAACATCGCAGCGTGAGCCGCGGCTGACGAGCCTTCTCGAGGCGATCCGGGCCGAGGGCGTGGTCTCCTATCGCCAGTTCACGGATGCCGGTGAGCTGGGTGCGCTGGTCGCCGACGACCTGGCGCTCCTGCTGACCGAGCGCTTCGTCAGCCCGTCTGCGTCACTGCCCGCCGCGCCACTGCCCGTCTGCGTCACTGCCCGCCGCGCCACTGCCCGCCGCGCCACTGCCCGCGCCGCGCTGGCCGCTGGTCGACCGGGTGGAAGAGCTGCAGATGGTCACCGGGCTGTTGCGGCAGGCTGACGTCGGCCTGGTGACCCTGACCGGGCCCGGTGGCGTCGGCAAGACCTCCCTCGCCCTGGCGGCCGCGCACGCTGCCGCGAGCCAGTTCGCCGACGGCGCCGCGTTCATCTCGCTCGAGACGCTGACCGATTCTGCCCTGATCCGCGACACGGTGGCCCGGCAGCTTCGCATCCCGATCTCGCCAGGTCAGACGCTTGACCAGAGCCTGCTCGCGTTCTTTGGTCCCCGCCATATGCTCGTGCTGGTCGACAACGTCGAGCAGCTGGTCGCGGGGGCGCCCCTCCTCGAGCAGGTCCTAGCCCGGGCGCCCGGGCTGAAAGTGCTCGCGACCAGCCGTGAGCCGCTGCGCATCCGGGGCGAGAAAGTGGTGGCCGTCGCGCCGCTGGCGCTGCCTGAGGCGGGCGCCCCCGATGACCCGGGCGCCCTGGCCACCGTTCCGGCGGTCGCCTTGTTCGTCGCCAGCGCGCGCGACGCCCGGCCCGGCTTCGAGCTGACCGAAGCCAACGCAGCTGCCGTGGCCGAGATCTGCCGCCGCCTGGACGGCCTGCCGCTGGCGCTCCAGCTCGCCGCCGCCCGCCTGACGGTGCTGTCGCCCGCGGCCCTTCTCGCGCGGCTGGAGCGCCGCTTGCCTTTGCTGACGCACGGCCCTCGGGACCTGCCCGAACGGCAGCAGACTCTGCGGGCGGCGATCGCCTGGAGCTATGACCTGCTGGGCGCGGCCGAGCAGCGCATGTTCCGCCAGCTCGCGGTGTTCGCCGGCGGATTCACGCTCGAGGCGGTGGAGGCGCTCACCGAGGGTGGTCCTGACGACATTGATCCGCTCGAGGCGATCAGCTCGCTGATCGGCCAAAGTCTCGTGTTCGTCCAGCCGCTAGAGGAGACCACTCCGCGTTACCGCATGCTGGAGACGATTCGTGAGTTCGGGCTTGAGCGGCTCGAAGCGAGCGCAGAGGCAGGCCAGACGCACCGCCGCCATGCCGAGTTGTTCCGCGACCTAGCCGAGCGCGCCGAGCCGATGCTGCTGACCGCCGGGCGACGTACCTGGATGGCGAAGCTCGAGCACGCTCACGACAACATGCGCGCCGCCCTGGCCTGGAGCCTGAGCGCTGATGGCGTGCTCGCGGTGGGCGTTGCCCTGGGGGGCGCGCTCGGCTGGTTCTGGCTCATGTCGGGGCGGCTCCGAGAGGCCCAGTCCTGGTATACCGAACTTCTGCCGCGGCGGGAGCAGGCCGACGACAGCCTGGCGTGGGCCAAGGTGCTCCACGGGTCAGCGCTGCAGTTGTGGGGGCTTGGCGACCTCGCTCAGGCAACGGCGCTGGAGGAATCGGCCGTGGGCATGTTCCGCTCGGCCGGCGAGAGCCGCTGGCTGAGCTATAGCCTTGCCTTGCTAGCGCGGTTGCGCACGGGCCAGGAACGGCTGGATGAGGCGCGGGCGCTGCTCGAAGAGGCGCGCGTGGCGTGGAGCCAGCTCGAGACGACCTACGGCCAGCCCTTCGACGCCTACCTGCGCTACTACCTGGGCAGTACCGCACTCGTCCAGGGCGATGCAGACACGGCCCGCGTGCACCTGGAATCCAGCCTCCGCGAGCTCGAGGCCGCGGGGGACGACATGGCGCGCGGGGTGGTGCTTGCAAGCCTCGGACTGCTCGCTGCGCAGCGAGGTGAGCACGCCCAGGCACGGGCTAGGTTCGCCGAGAGCCTGCCGCTGCTGCGGGGGGGGCGACGACCAGTGGGATCTGGCCCTGCTGCTGCTGAACGCCGGCCTCGAAGAAGCGCACGCCGCGTCGCCAGCGGCCGGGGCGCTGCTCGCCGATGCGCTGCGTGCCTGGCAGCAGCTTCGCGGTACCGCTGGCGTAGCGTTCGCGCTCGCCGGGCTGGGTGAGGTCGCGGCCGGCCGCGGGCAGCCGCACCGCGCCGGCCAGCTGCTAGGCGCGGGCCAGGCGCTGCTCCCGGCGACCCACCCCATGCTGCACGTCATCGTGCCGTATGACCTGCCCGGCAAGCTGACCGCCGCCCGTGCCGCCGGCGACCCGGCGGCATTCGACCGCGGCGTAGCCGATGAACAGGGCTGGACGATCGACCAGGCGGTCTCCGCAGGCCTGGCCAGCGTCGCCACCCCGGACGCCGATCTCAAGTAGCTGCCGGCCTCAAGCAGCTGCAGGCCTGTCGTGGCTTGCCGGCCGGGACCGTGTCCGCACCATCGTTGCCACCACGGATAATACTCAGTATACTACTTGGTATGATACCGAGTAAGCGCGACTCATGAGCGTACGGCACGCGATGCTCGCGCTGCTGAGCGAGGGACCCAAGTACGGGCTGCAGCTCCGCGAGGAGTTCGAGGGCCGCACCGGCGAGGTCTGGCCGCTGAACGTGGGCCAGGTTTACACGACACTGCAGCGGCTGGAGCGTGACGGTCTGGTCGAGTCCGACGGGAGCGGCGAGGACGGTCCCCACAAGGCCTTCCGGATCACCTCCGATGGCGCGCGGGAGCTGGCCGGGTGGCTGCGCACGCCTCCCGACCTGAGTTCGCCGCCGCGCGACGAGCTGGTGATGAAGGTGCTAGTTGCCCTTCGGGTGCCGGGCACCGACCCGCATGAGGTCATCCAGGCCCACCGGCGCTACCTGGTGCAGTTGATGCAGGAATGGACGCGGGTCAAGGAAGACGAAGCCGATCGTGACCTGGGCCTGGCGCTGGCGGTCGACGCCGAGCTGTTCCGGCTGGGCTCGGTGGTCAGGTGGCTCGACGTCGCGGAAGACCGCCTTAAACGGGCGGCAGCCGGCACCGTCGCCGCACCCGAACCCGGACAAATTCGAGTGCCGCTGCCACGGCACCGGCGGGAATCGGGGATCCCGCGATGAACATGCTAGAGCTGCGGGTGGTGTTCCTGCGGGACGGCCGTGTGACCGACCGGACCGCCCCGGCACCGGGTCCCGAGTCCCTGCTCGCATCGGGGGACACGCGATGAGCACGGCGGTGCGGGAACGGCCAGCCGCCCCGAGGGCGTCGAACGGGGGCGTTCCCGCCCGCCGCGCGGTCATCCGCTGGGCGCTGCGGCAGTTGCGCCGTGAGTGGCGGCAGCAACTGCTGATCCTGGCGCTGATCACGGTGGCGGTGGCCGCCACGGTCGTGGGCTCGGCGGTCGCGACCACCACGCCGAGCCCGGCGACCGCTGACTTCGGCACCGCGCAGGATCTCGCCACGTTCACCGGGCCGGGCCCGCACATCGCCGCCCAGATCGCGTCGATCGAGCATCGCTTCGGCACGGTCGACGTGATCGAGAACCAGACGCTGCCGGTTCCCGGCTCGATCCAGACCTACAGTTTGCGTGCCCAGAATCCGCATGGGCCGTTCGGGCAGCCGATGCTCTCCTTGATCAGCGGCCAGTTTCCGGTCGGCGCCGCCCAGGTGGCGGTGACCGGCGGGGTTGCCTCGGACTTCCACCTCACGGTCGGCAGCTCCTGGACCGTCGGCGGCGTCGCCAGGATGGTCACCGGCATCGTGGCGAACCCGCAGAACCTGGTCGATGAGTTCGCCCTGGTGGCGCCCGGCCAGGTCACCGCGCCGACGCAGGTCACGGTGCTGTTCGACGCGCCGGGAGTCGCGCCGGCGGACATCGGCCCGACCGTGGCGACTCCGCAGACGGCGGCGGGCAACGCGGTCAACCCGGAGACGATCTCGCTCGCGGCGGCCGTGCTCGGCATGCTGCTCATCGCGATGGTCGCGGCGGGCGGGTTCACCGTGCTGGCGCAGCGCCGCCTCCGCTCGATCGGCATGCTCGCCGCCCAGGGCGCCACCGTGTCCAATATCCGCCTCGTCGTGAGAGCCAACGGCGTCGCCACCGGTGTCGTCGGGGCGGTGGCGGGATTCGTCCTCGGCCTGGTGGCCTGGCTTGCCTACCGGCCGCAGGCGCAGGCCAGCGCCCACCACGTGATCGGCGTGTTGCAGTTGCCGTGGACGGTGGTCTGGGTCTCGATGATCCTCGCCGTGCTGGCCGCCTATGCCGCTGCCGCGCGGCCCGCCCGGGCGATCGCCCGGGTTCCGGTCGTGACCGCGCTATCCGGGCGCCCGCCCGCGCCGAAGCCCGCGCGTCACCTGGCGGTTCGGTTCGGTCTCGGATTCCTCGCTCTCGCGTTCTTCCTGCTCGGCCTGGCCGGCTCCGGCATCAGTGCCAACGCGGGCGGGAATGGGCCTGGCACCCAGAACACGCAGTTGGAGGAAGTCGTCTTCGGCCTGGTCGCGCTCGTGGTCGCCGTGGTGCTGCTGTCCCCGGCCTGCCTGGCGGTGCTGGCCAGGCTCGGCCGCTGGACGCCGGTCACGGTGCGGCTGGCGCTCCGGGACCTGGCCCGGTACCGCACCCGGTCGGGCCCGGCGCTCGCGGCGATCAGCCTCAGCGTGCTGATCGCGGCCGTCGTCATCGTGATCAGCGCCGCCCGGCTCGGCGGGGCGATCGACTACGCGGGCCCCAACCTGACGTCCAGCCAGCTCGTCGTCTACCCGCCCGGCCATGGCAACCCGAACGGTCCTCGGCCGACCGCGAGCCAGCTCGCCACGACAAGGACGACCGCGCAGCGCATCGCCGCCACGCTCGATGACCGTTACCTGATCACGCTCGAGACGCCGAGCGGCAGCCTGCAGTACGGCGGATCCGGACGGAGCTGGTCCGGTCCCACCTACGTCGCGACCCCGCAACTGCTGAACGCGTTCGGGATCACGCCGGCGCAGGTCGATCCCGACGCTGACTTCCTCACCATGCGCCCCGGCCTGCCCACGACGCAGCACATGCAACTGTGGTTTACGCCCAAGAGTCCCCCGGGCAGTCCCTGCCTGCCGGGCAGCTGCCTGGCCAACCCGCCGATCCAGGAGATCGGCGCGCTCCCTTCGGGGACCTCAGCGCCGAACACGGTGATCACCGAGCACGCCATGCGGGAGTTCAGGTTCACCACGACCACGGCCGGCTGGCTGATCCAGGCGCCGGGCGGGCTGACCGCCGCCCAGATCACGAACGCCAGGCAGACCGCGGCCACGGCCGGGGCGAGCATCGAGACCGTCAACAACATCCCGTCGCTCACGCAAGTCACCGACGCGGCTACGATCTTCGCGATGGTGCTCGCGCTTGGCATCCTCGCGATGAGTATCGGCCTGGTCCGCAGCGAGACCGCCGCAGACCTCCGCACGCTGACCGCCGCCGGGGCGAGCAGCGCCGCCCGCCGCACGCTCACCGCGGCCACCGCCGGCGCGCTCGCGCTGACCGGGGCGGTGGTCGGAACGGCCGGGGGTTATCTCGCGGCGGTCGGCTTCTTCAGGACCAGCCAGCTCGACCAGCTTTCGGAGCTGGACGGCGTCCCGGTGGCCGGCCTGCTATGGATCCTGGTCGGCATGCCGCTGATCGCGGTGATCGTGAGCTGGCTGCTCGCCGGGCGCGAGCCACGCGTCATCGCCCGCCAGCCACTCGAATAACCGAGTTGACCGCAGGCCATGAGCGGCACGACTACCACGATCCGAGACCCGTCCCCTGATTTACGGCACACGCCTGGGCGTCCACGCGTTTCCCGGCGCCAGGCGGACCCGACACGCGCTTCCCGCCATACTGGGCTGGTGGGGCGGGAATGGCAGTTATCCCGGAAACAGCACCAGCGCCTGCATCAGGAGCACCTCGCTGGCGCCGCTTCCTGACGCCGTGGCGCTCGCCCGCGGATCAGCCCGCCTGGGCGCGGCCGGCGCTGCTGGCCATCGCCGCCGTCGCGGCGGTCGCGTACGGCTGGGGAATGGCCGGCGCCAGCGTCGAGCCGTTCTACGGCGCGGCGGCCCGCAGCATGTCGGAAAGCTGGCACGACTTCATCTTCGGGGCGTTCGATCCAGCCGGGACCGTCACCATCGACAAGCTGCCCGGCGAGCTCTGGGTGCAGGCCCTCTCGCTGCGGATCTTCGGCTTTCACATCTGGGCCCTGGTCCTGCCCCAAGTGGTCGAGGGCGTGCTCACCATCTTGGTGCTGTACCGGGCGGTCCGCCGGATGGCCGGGCCCGCGGCCGGCCTGACCGCCGCGGCCGTCCTCGCCGTCACGCCCATCACCGTGCTGCTGAGCCGCGGCAACGTATCGGACTCACTGCTGATCCTGCTGCTCGTGCTCGCCGCCGACGCCACGTCAGCCGCGCTGCTCACCGGGTCGCTGCGCCAGCTAATGCTCGCCGGCGTCTGGGTCGGCCTGGCGTTCCAGGCGAAGATGATCCAGGCCTGGCTGGCCCTGCCCGCGCTGGCCGCTGCCTACCTGCTCGCCGCGCCCGCCGCGCGGCTGCGCACCCGGTGCGCGCACGTCGCGCTGGCCGGGCTGGTCACCGCCGTGGTCTCCCTGTCCTGGATGACCGCCGTCTCGCTCGTCCCGTCCCCGGACCGGCCCTACGTGGACGGCAGTCCGGACGACTCGGTGTACACGCAGGTCTTCGACTACAACGGCCTGGGCCGGCTCACCGGGAACTGGGCGACCCTCGCCGGGCCGCCTTCACCGCTTGTGGTCGCGGCCGTCGAGAGCGGGCAGCTGCTGAACGCCGAGACCAGAGGCATCAAGGCGAGCTGGCACCGGCTGCTGGCCGGCCCGTTCGCGGCCGACAGCGGGTGGCTGCTGCCGGCGGCCGTCGCCGGCGCGCTGGGGGTGCTCATCTCCCGGCGCCGCCAGGGCAGGCGCGACCCGTTGCGCGCCGCCGTCGTCCTGTGGGGCGGCTGGTGGCTGGTCCTCGCGGTCTTCTTCAGCGCCGGCACGTACCTGAACTCGTACTACGTCGCGGCGCTCGTCCCCGCGGTGGCCGCGCTGTGCGGCACCGGCATCGCCGCGTGCGGACCTCGCCCCTGGCCGGCCGGGGTGCGGCTGATCGTCGCCGCGACGGTGCTCGGCTGCGTCGGCTACGGCGCCTACCTGATGTCCGGGACGGTATCCGGCCCGGTCGTGCTCACCGTGGTGGCGCTGGTCGTGGCGGCATCCGCCGCCGCCCAGGTGCTGCTGCCCGCGTCAGGCCGGGGCGGGCACCTGACCGCGGTCGCGTTCGCCGGTGCCGCCGTGCTCCTGCTGCCCGCGGCGGCGTCCGTGAGCTGCGTCATCCGCGGGCTAG
Source organism: uncultured Actinomycetes bacterium (assembly GCA_963742795.1). Lineage (GTDB taxonomy): Bacteria > Actinomycetota > Actinomycetes > Streptosporangiales > Streptosporangiaceae > Palsa-504. The sequence continues at coordinate 390,933 of CAVUNL010000025.1, read as the reverse complement.
GCCCGTTTGACACGCCGTTCGAGTCGTCGAAGACCGCGCACAATAACCAGCTGCTGGCCGCCCACGCGCCCGGCCTGACCAGGGCAGTCCAGCGGCTAGAACAACAGACGCCACCCGGTGACGCCCTACTCGGCACCGACACGTCCGGCCTCGCGCAGAATTACATCCTGTACAGCGGCAGGGAGGTGCTGCCGATCGGCGGGTACCTCGGCAACGTGCCGGCCCCGACGCTGGCCACGCTGCAGGAAGACATCAGCCGCGGCTACGTGCGGATATTCCTGCTACCGGTGTCACCGCCGGGCCCGGACCCGCGGGTACGGTGGCTCGAGTCGCACTGCGCCAGGCAACCCCAGCCCTCGAACCGCCGCCCGGCCCCGGCCGCGGCCTTCTTCTGCGGACTCCCCACCACCCACCGGCCACCGCCCAGCCGGCAGGCTAATGACGGGGGATCACAGTGACGAGCATGAACGGGAGGCCATGAGTGACAGGGCTACCAGGATCTACTGCGCGTCGTTACGGCAAGGTTTTTGATGAGATCGCGGCTGAGTATGACCGCCACCGTCCGGCTTATCCCGACGAACTCATTGACCAAGCGTGCCGGGTCGCAGGGATCGGGAGCGGTGATCATGTGCTTGAGGTCGGGTGCGGAACCGGCCAGCTGACGCGCGGCCTTGTCGCCCGGGGCCTGCACGTCACAGCACTCGAACCCGGCAAAAGCCTCATCGCACTAGCCAGGCAGAACCTGGAAGGTGCTGGAGAGGTGGAATTTGTGAACGCTCAGTTCGAGGATGCATTGCTTCCCCGCGAGCAGTTTGCGGCCGTATTCTCTGCGTCCGCGTTTCACTGGGTTGACCCGAAGGTTAGCTGGCAGCGGGCCGCTGACGTACTTGTTCCCGGCGGAACGCTCGCCCTCGTGCAATACTGCGGAATTGAGGAGCCGCGTAGCAAGCCAGATCAGGAAGCAGCACTCGCTGCCATAAGAAAGATCGCCCCGGACATTGCCGCTAATTGGCCGGTCTACAGGGATCTCGACGCCACGCTCGCCGGGATGGAGCAACGCCGTGGCAACGTCTCAGAGGTATGGGCCTGGCTCGGCAGCTACGACATAGGGCAAGATTATGCCGGCGGCTTGTTCGGCGATGTTCAGGTGGCAGTCATGCCAAAGCTCGTCGAGCATACTCCTGACCAGCTTAATGCTGTCATTCGAACGATGTCGTTTTACGCTCGGCTTTCACCGGCCCAGCGTCACGCCCTTGAGCGCGAATACGAGGCCATATATGAACGACTCGGACGACCGATTCGCGCTAGCACCGTCGCGGCTCTCGTCACGGCACCGCGTTTGGGTTAGAGATGTTTCGTGAAGAATCGCAACGCCTGATCATAGAGGTTGCGGCCAGGAGGAGTGGCCGTCCGGCGGCGCCGCAGGCACAGTTCTGGGAAGTTATCCGGCCGGACGCGGAGCAGAGGCCGGACGCTGAGAGGATGTGTCCGGGGAACCATTCCTGGCTCCAGGTTCGTGACGAGCGACCAAGCTCCGAGCGCGCGCCACGGCTTACGCTCGGCAGGAGGACGGAGACAATGAGCGCCGACAGTGACACGATCAGGTCCGCCGCGGCGGACGCCGCGGCTGGGCCCCTGGACCTGCTGCTCACCGATGCGGCCACCGGCATGGCCACCGGCATACTGCGCCGGGTGAACCCGGGCGGCTCGGGCCTGCGCCTGGCCGCGAAGCTGGCCGTCAGGCCGGGCCTGGTCGCCGGGCGCGGGCGCCAGCTAGCCGGCGAACTGGCCCGCGTCGCCGCGGGCCGCTCCCAGGTGCAGCCGGCCCGGCGCGACCGCCGGTTCGCCGATCCGGGATGGACAGGAAATCCGCTGCTGCGCCGCGCGATGCAGGCGTACCTGGCCGCCGCGCAGACCGCGGAGGGCGTCGTGGCCGAGGCCGGCCTGGACGAGGCCGACTCCGAACGCGTCGGCTTCGCGCTGACGAACATCATCGACGCGCTGGCCCCGAGCAACAACCCGCTGCTGAACCCCGCGGCCGCGAAGGCCGCCATCGACACCGGCGGCGGCAGTGCCCTCACCGGGCTAAGGCATTTCCTGGCCGACATGGCGGTCCCGCCCCGGGTGCCGTCCATGGTCGAGCCGGACGCGTTCGAGGTGGGCGTGGACCTGGCCGTCACGCCCGGGTCGGTGGTCATGCAGACACCGGTGTTCGAGCTGATCCAGTACCGCCCGGCCACCACAACGGTCAGGCAGATCCCGCTGCTGATCGTCCCGCCGGTGATCAACAAGTTCTACGTGATGGACCTGGCCCCCGGCCGGAGCATGGTGGAGTACCTGGTCGGCCAGGGCCTGCAGGTGTTCATGATCTCCTGGCGCAACCCGGACGCCCGGCACGCCAAATGGGATCTCGACACGTACGGTCAGGCCATTCTGGACGCCATGGACGCGGCCACGCGGATCACCGGGAGCGAGCAGACCGTGCTCGCCGGGGCCTGCTCCGGCGGCATCATCGCGGCGATGGTGGCCGCGCACCTGGCGCGCACCGGCCAGCAGGACCGGATCGCCGCGCTCACCCTCATGGTCACCGTGCTCGACCAGGCACACGCGGGCCTGGCCAGCGCCGTCGTCGACGAGCGGACCGCGCGGCTGGCCGCCGCCGCGTCGCGCGCCCGCGGCTACCTGGACGGCCGGTCCCTGGCCGAGGTGTTCGCCTGGCTGCGCCCGAACGACCTGATCTGGAACTACTGGGTCAACAACTACCTGCTCGGCAAGAAGCCGCCCCCGTTCGACATCCTGTTCTGGAACGCGGACACCACCCGCATGACCGCCGGCCTGCACCGGGACTTCCTCCAGCTCGGCGTGGCCAACGCACTGACAGAGCCCGGCGGCGCGACCATGCTCGGCTCACCGGTGGACCTGGCCGCGGTCGACCGGGACACCTACCAGGTCGCCGGGATCACCGACCACATCTGCCCCTGGCAGAGCTGCTACCGGTCCACCCAGCTGCTGGGTGGCCGGCCCCGGTTCCTGCTGTCGACCAGCGGGCACGTCGCCGCGATGGTCAATCCGCCCGGAAACGACAAGGCCAGGTACCAGATAGCCAAGGAGTGCCCGGAGGATCCGCAGGAGTGGCTGCGCCGCGCGGAGACCTGCCACGGGTCCTGGTGGCCGGACTACGCGAGCTGGCTGGCCGAGCGCTGCGGGGAGGAAAAGGCCGCTCCTGACGAACTGGGCGGCGGCGGCCTGACCCCGATCTGCGACGCGCCGGGAACGTACGTCTATGACCATTGACGCGACCCGGCGGGCCGGGTCGGCGGGGTCGGCCGGGCGGATGAGGATCCTGACCGTCGGCGGCCGTACCATCCGCGTCGCGGTGCGAGACGGGGCACCGGGCTGGCCGCCGCTGCTGCTGTGCAACGGCATCGGCGCGAGCCTGGAGCTGTTCCAGCCGTTCGTCGACGCCCTCGATCCGCGGCGGCCGGTCATCCGGTTCGACATGCCCGGGGTCGGCGGATCGCCAGCTCCGGTCGTCCCCTACCACCTGGCCACGCTGCCGTCGCTGCTGGCCGGCCTGCTCGACCAGCTCGGCTATGAGCAGGCCGACGTCCTGGGCATCTCCTGGGGAGGCGGGCTCGCGCAGCAGTTCGCGCTGAGCCGCCCGGACCGGGTGCGCCGCCTGGTGCTGGTGGCGACCGCACCGGGCGCGCTGATGGTCCCCGGGAATCCGCGGGTCCTGCTGCGCATGCTCACGCCGCGGCGGCACCGCGATCCGGGATACGCGGCCCGCATCGCCGGCGAGCTGTACGGAGGCAGCGCGCGGCAAGACCCGCTCGTGGCCCGTGACCTGCTGCACGCCATGACCCGCCTGGGCCCGACCCGAGGCTACTTCTACCAGCTGATTGCCACCATCGGCTGGACCAGCCTGCCGCTCCTGCCGAGGCTGCGGCCACCCACCTTGATCCTGACCGGTGACGACGACCCGATCATTCCCGTGGTCAACGGGCGGATCATGCACTGGCTGATCCCGCACAGCCGGCTGCACATCTATCACGGCGGCCACCTCGAGCTGGCCGTGGACGCAGAACGCCTGGCCTCCGCCATCGAGGCGTTCCTTGGCCCGGGAGGAGTCGACGATGACCCAGATCGCTAGCGAACATCTCGGGGAATCCCTCGGGACGGACTTCTTCTCGGTCCGCGAACAGTTCACCGACGAGCAGTGGGACCGCTTCATCGCCGTCCGCCGGTTCGTCGACGAGGAGGTCGTGCCGGTCGTCGGCCCGTACTGGGAACGGGCCGAGATCTGCTGGCCGCTGGTCAGGCGGCTGCCCGAGCTCGGCATCGTCGGCGAGGACATCAAGGGCTACGGGTGCGCCGGGATGAGCCCGATGGCGTGCGGGCTGGTCACCATGGAACTGCACCGCGGCGACGGCAGCCTCGGCGTGTTCCTCGGCGTGCACGCGGGCCTGGCCATGCTGTCGATCGCGATGTGCGGCTCGGAGGAACAGAAGGCGCGCTGGCTGCCGGACATGGCCCGGATGGACAAGCTGGGGGCCTTCGCGCTGACCGAACCGGAGCACGGCTCGGACTCGGTCGCCCTGGAGACCTCGGCCCGAAGAGTGAAGGGGGATGGGGAGGTGGGTGGGGGCAGCTGGGTCCTGAACGGCCGCAAACGGTGGATCGGGTTGGGCACCGTCGCCGACCTGGTCGTCGTCTGGGCCCGCAATACCGAGGACGGCCAGGTCAACGGGTTCGTCGTGGAGAAGGGAACACCGGGCTACCAGGCGAACGTCATCGAGGGGAAGGTGTCGCTGCGCTCGGTGTGGCAGGCCGAGATCACGCTGGAGGACGTCCGGGTGCCGGCCGAGAACAAGCTGCCCGGGGCGCGCTCGTTCAAGGACACGACCCGGGTCCTGGCCACCACCCGCAGCACCTGCGCCTGGGGGGCGCTGGGCCACGCCACCGCCGCCTACGACGCCGCCCTGCGGTACGCGCTGGAACGACGGCAGTTCGGCGAGCAGCTGGCCAGCTTCCAGATCATCCAGCAGCGGCTGGTGTCGATGCTGGCCGACCTGACCGCGATGCAGCTGTACTGCCTGCAGATCGGCCGCCTGGCCGAGGCCGCCGGCTGACCCCCACCGTGGCCGGGCTGGCCAAGATGCACAACACCCGCAAGGCTCGCGCGATAACCGCCGACGCGCGCGACATGCTCGGCGGCAACGGCATCCTGCTCGACTACCAGGTCATGCGGCACATGGTGGACATGGAGGCCATCCACACCTTCGAGGGCACCGAGACCATGCAGACCCTCATCGTCGGCCGCGCCATCACCGGCCTCGGCGCCTTCACATAGGAAGCGCAGCTCACGATGACCGAGAAATCCACCGTCCGCACCGTGACCTTTGACCTGCTGCGATCCCTCGGACTGACGACGTCCAGGTTCGACTGAGGAGACCTTCATGCCCCTGCCGGTCCCGTCCCGGCTCAGTACGGGGAGGGCTGGTTGAAGATCACCGCCAGGCTGATGATCTTGCCGTCGCGGATGCCGAAGTAGCTGGTCATGATCAGCTCGTCGGGCAGGTTGGTCTTGTCGTAGGTGCCGTCGTACTTAGCCCGGACGATGATATCCCCGTAGTGGTCGATGACTTCGCGGACGTCCATGGTGACGTGGTCGCCGACGAATTCCTTGGCCATGAAGGCGCGGATGGCGTCGGTGCCCCAGATCTCGCGGCGGTTGTCGTTGACGTAGGCGTCGGGGGCGAAGGTGTTCACGATCCGGTCGGCGTCGAAGGCGTTGACCGCGTTGATGTGCTCGGCCACGATGGGCGGCAGCGCGGCGGCCGCCCTGGCATCGCTGGTCATCAGCGTGACTCCCTTGCGTGTCGGTTCCGTGCGGCCGGCGTTCCGGCCGCTGAAGCCAGCGTGGGTCCTCCCTCAATTGGAGAGTCAAGCGGCCAGGGGCGGCTTGACTCTCCCGTCATGGGAGGCCTGAAACTGGACTGGTGGAGCCGACGCTGACGATCGGGGACTTCTCCCGCGCGACGCACCTGAGCGTGAAGATGCTCCGCCATTACCACGACATCGGCCTGCTGAAGCCGGCCGATGTCGACCCGTACACCGGGTACCGGCGCTACGGCACCGCGCAGATTGCCACCGCCCAGGTGATCCGCCGGTTCCGGGACCTCGACATGCCGCTGGAGGAGATCCATGCGGTCCTGTCCGCCCCCGATCCCCTGACGCGCAGCCGGCTGATCTCCGCCCATCTGGCCCGCCTGGAGGCCAGCCTCGCCCGTACCCAGGACGCCGTGGCCACGCTCCGCGGCCTGCTGGAGCGCCCGCCCGCCGCCGCGCCGGTCCGGCACCGCCGCGCCGCCGCCGTCTCGGCAGCCACGATCACGGAGGTCGTGGACCGCGCCGACGTCCTGGCCTGGTACCAGGGGGCACTCGGGGAACTGCACGCCACCCTGGCTGCCCAGCAGATCACCGCCACTGGCCCTGGCGGCGGCATCTACCAGACCGAGATCTTCACCGACGAGCGCGGCGAGGCGATGATCTTCCTCCCCTGCCAGGTGCCCCCACGGCCCATGGGCCGGGTCACCGCGCTCGACGTCCCCGCAGCCGAGTTGGCGATCGTCATCCACGCAGGCCCGCACGTCGGCATCGACCTGGCCTACGGGACCCTCGCCGCCTACGTCACCAGGCACGCCCTCGCGGTCGACGGGCCCATCCGCGAGTACTACCTCATCGGCCCCATCGAAACCCGCGACCAGTCCGCCTGGCGCACCGAGATCGGATGGCCCATCTTCGAGACCGCGCACCTGCCGCAAGCGGAGGCCCTTGATCAATAGCCGGCTAGGCGGCCGCCGGGCTACCGCGCGTGCGGCGGGACCCCAGCAGCCGCAGGGCGCGGGCGCGCAGCACGGCCGAGCGGCGATCACGGACGCCGAGCTTGGCGTAGATGCTGCGCATGTGCGTACCGACGGTGTTCGGCGAGATGGACAGTTCGCATGCGATCTCTGGCCGGGACAGGTTGGTCGGGAGGTAACGCAACACCCGGCACCGACCAGTTCGCGCCGGGCCCGGTAAGCCACTGCTTCTGATGTACACGTTCCTGATTACTCAGATGTTCGGCCACCGAGGCAGGCCTGTGACGGTGGGTGGGGCAAAGCCCAGGCTCATCGGCGGTGGTCGCCGAGTACCTGATCGCGTTGCCCGGTCGGGCGAATCACCGTGATCCAGTGAGGACCTTTCACCTGCCTGGCGGCAATCCTGAGTCCGTCGGCGAGCATCACAACCCTCCGTCCGTGCCGATCGCTGACTCGGCCACCTGCAAATGTAAGGAGATTGGTATGTCTGACCTGCCCGGGACCGCTGACGTGGTCATCGTCGGGGGTGGCTCGGCCGGCTCTGTCCTGGCGGCCAACCGACGAGGAGCTGACGCCCTCGCAGGCAGGGTTCATCGGCGCGGCGGTCGCGCGCGGGTTCAAGCAGGTGCGCGACTTCAACGGCGCCGACCAGGACGGCGTCGGCGGCCACTCGGTCAACGTGGTGGACGGCATCAGGGAGAACGCGGCGATGGTGTTCCTGACCGCCGGGGTCCGCCGCCGGCCCAACCTGATGATCCGCGGCGATGTCACCATCGACCGGGTGCTGTTCGACGGCACGGCCGCCACCGGGGTGGCGGCCGCGGACGGCACGGCGTACCGGGCCGGGGAGGTGATCTTGTCAGCCGGCAGCTACGGCAGCCCAGCCATCCTGCTGCGCTCCGGCGTCGGCCCGGCCGGTGAGCTGACCGCCCTGGGCATCGGCGTCGTCGCCGACCTGCCAGGCCGGCGGCTGCTGGACCACCCCTACTTTCACACCGCCCACGCGCTGGCTCCCGGGCACCTGCAGATGACCCCGGCGGTCGGCGCGATCTTGTGGACGGCCTCCAGCGAGGCCGCGGCCGGCGAGCTGGACCTGAACATCACGGCAACCCACCTGATCCCCCCCTCGTACAGTCCTACCGGCGGAGTGATCGCGCTGTCCACCTCGGTGGTCCTGCCCGAGTCCGCCGGGACGCTGAAGCTGGCCAGCCGCGACCCCGGCGCCGCCCCGCTGATCGACCGCAACTTCCTTGCCACCGGCCGTGACGCCCGCCGGATGCTGGAAGGTGTCAAGCTCGCCCGCGACTTCGCCCGCAGCCCGGACCTCGCCTCCCTCTTCGCCGGCGAGCTGACTCCCGGCGACGCGGTCGCCGGCGACAGCGACCTGGCCGCGTTCATCGCCGGAAACCTGGCCACCTACTACCACCCCAGCTCCACCGCCCCGATGGGCGGGCCGGCCGACCCGCAGGCCGTCGTGGACCCGGTCGGCGCCGTCATGGGGACCAGCGGACTGCGGGTCGTCGATGCCTCGATCATCCCCGAAACCCCGTCCACGGTCCTCAACCTCACCGTCATGATGCTGGCCGAACGCATCTACCAGCGCGTCTACCAGGCCTGAAGCCGATCATGACCGACACCGGCCGCAGCCGCCGCCGTCGGCAGCAGCAACCGTGACCCACAGGCATCTATATTGAACTGTCAAGTCAAAACCTGGCGAACGATCGGCCACTGGCATGGCCTAGCCTGCTAAACCGCGATGTAACGTGGGGTGTAGCTCGGATATGTACAGGCGTCCATGGCCAGTGCGGGTCGGCTTCCGGCGGCAGGCGGTCAGGCGTGGTCGACGAACAGGTCAGCCTCCGGCTCGGCGCCAGGCTGGTAGGCGTACCGGTCGAAGTCGGTCACGCCCTCGGCGGCCAGCACGTCCTCGCACAGGAACGCGTTCCCGGTGCAGTCCCGGCTGGGCCTGGTGATCACCGCGTAGGCCGCGTCTGAGTAGAGCTCGGGCCTGCGGGCCCGGGCCATCGCCTCGTCGCCGCCGAGCAGGTTCTGCACCGCGGCGGTGGCGATCAGCGTCCGCGGCCACAGCGCGTTGGACGCGATGCCGTCGTCGGCGAACTCGGCGGCGAACCCCAGGGCGCACAGGGTCATCCCGTACTTGGCGATCGTGTAGCCGACGTGCGGGCCGAGCCAGCGCGGCTCCAGGCTGACCGGCGGGGACAGGGTCAGGATGTGCGGGTTCACCGATCGCTTCAGGTGCGGGATGCAGGCCCGGCTGACCACGAACGTGCCGCGGGTGTTGATCGACTGCATCAGGTCGTAACGCTTGATCTCCAGCGCCTCGGTGCCGGACAGGTTGATCGCCGAGGCGTTGTTGACGCACACGTCGATCCCGCCGAACCGCTCGACGGCCTGCGCGACGGCCCGCTCGACCTGGGCCTCGTCGCGGATGTCGCCGACCACCGGCAGCGCGCGGCCGCCCCCCGCCTCGGCCTGCACCGCCTCGATCTGCGCGGCCGCGGTGTACACGGTCCCCTCCAGTGCGGGATGCGGCTCGGCCGTCTTGGCGATCAGCGCGACGTTCGCGCCGTCCCGCGCCGCCCGTAGCGCGATGGCCAGGCCGATGCCGCGGCTGCCGCCGGAGATGAACAAGGTCTTGCCCGCGAGCGTCATCATGCCTTCCTTGAACCAGGTTCGGGCCGTAGCGCCACGGCCCGTTCGGCGTCATTTAAAAGCCTTTTTGTCCGAACGGTCCGTGGTCTCACTTCCGCGTCAGCCAACAGGCGGCGCCGGGGTCTCGGCCAGGCGGCGCCGGGATGCTTGCACCTCGGCCTCGGCGGCGGCGCGGTCGGCCCAGGCCGTGTCCCGGACACCCTTGCCCGGCTCGAGCGCCTTGTACACGGTGAAGAAGTGGTGGATCTCCAGCCGGTAGAACTCGGGTATGTCCTCGAGCTCGCGCATGTGCTCCTGCCGCGGGTCGCCGGCCGGCACGCAGATGACCTTGTCGTCGCCGCCCTTCTCGTCGGTCATCCGGAACATCCCGATCGGGCGGCTGCGGATCAGGCAGCCGGGGAACGTGGGCTCCTGGACCAGGACCATCGCGTCGAGCGGGTCGCCGTCCTCGCCCAGGGTGTTCGGGATGAAGCTGTAGTCGGCCGGGTACTGGGTCGCGGTGAACAGCGTGCGGTCCAGGCGGATCAGGCCGCTGTCGTGGTCGACCTCGTACTTGTTCCGGCTGCCCCGCGGGATTTCGATCAGGACGTCGAACTCCATGGTTCAGGCCGGGGGAGTGCTGAGCAGCAGCGGGTAGGCCCGGCGGTCCAGCCGGCCGGACAGGTCGAGGGCCCGGTCGGCGTGCTCGAGTCCGCCCTTGGCCACGCTGGCCACCAGGTCCTCGGTGGCCGGGCTGCGGATCTCGAACCGCTCGTCCGCATCGACCCAGTCCCCGCCGATGAGCATGGCGTAACGCCGGATGGTGTCCATCCCGCCCCCTCACGAGTCTTAGCGGTGTGATCCACGACGTTAGGCTGCGGCGACCGCCGCGATAACGTGCTGACAACACGAGGATGGGCCCCTTCCTCGGCCTGCCGGCACAACGGTTGTGCCGTCGTACCAACGCCCGGGGACAGGCTTGATACGCGGGACCGACGACCGCCCGGACCGGCGGCCGGACAATGAACAGCGTGACGAACCTGGCCCAGAACCTGACCGACACCACCCGTATCCACGCCGGACGGGTGGCCGTACGGGTGGACAACGCGGCGATGACCTACCGGGCCCTGGACGAGGCGAGCGCCAGGGTGGCCGGGCTGCTGCACGAGCGTGGCCTCAAGCCCGGCGACCGGGTCGGCATCATGATGCCCAACGTGGCCGAAGTCCCGGTGGTGTACTACGGCGTACTGCGCGCCGGCGGCGTGGTCGTCCCGATGAACCCGCTGCTGAAGGCCCGGGAGGTCGCCTACTACCTCGGCGACTCCAGGGCCGGGCTGATCTTCGCCTGGCATGCGTTCGCGGACCAGGCCCGTGCCGGCGCGGAGCAGGCCGAGGCGGACTCCATCGTCGTGGACGGGGCCAGCTTCCCGGACCTGCTGGCCTCCGCCACCCCGGACTACCAGGTCGCGGACGCCGGCGACGACGACACCGCGGTGATCCTCTACACCTCAGGCACGACCGGCCACCCTAAGGGCGCCGAGCTCACCCACGGCAACCTCATCAGCAACACCGAGGTGACGCGCACCGACATCGTCCGGGCCGGCCCCGACGACGTGATATTCGGCGGGCTTCCGCTGTTCCACGTGTTCGGGCAGACGGTCGCGCTCAACGTCGCGGTAGCGGCCGGGGCGTGCCTGACCCTGCTGCCGCGGTTCGACGCCGGGCACGCGCTGAAGATCATCGCCGACCACCGGGTCACCGTCTTCGAGGGCGTCCCGACCATGTACGTGGCGCTGATACACCAGCCTGACCGCGCGGACTACGACACCTCCTCGCTGCGGTTGTGCATCTCCGGCGGCGCGGCCCTGCCGGTCGAGGTGCTGCGCGGCTTCGAGGCGGCGTTCGGCGTCCCGGTGCTCGAGGGATACGGCCTGTCGGAGACCTCGCCGGTCGCCTCGTTCAACCTGCCCGGCCGCGAGCGCAAGCCCGGCTCGATCGGCACGCCCATCCGGGACGTGCGGATGCGCGTCGTGGACAAGGACGACCACGAGGTCCCGCAGGGCGAGGTGGGCGAGATCGTGATCCGCGGGCCGAACGTGATGAAGGGCTACTGGCAGCGCCCCGAGGCCACCGCCGAAGCGCTCGCCGACGGCTGGTTCCACACCGGTGACCTGGCCCGGGTCGACGAGGACGGCTACTTCTACATCGTGGACCGGAAGAAGGACCTGATCATCCGGGGCGGCTACAACATCTACCCGCGGGAGATCGAGGAGGTGCTCTACGAGCATCCCGCGGTCGCCGAGGCCGCCGTGATCGGCCTGCCGCACTCCTCCCTGGGCGAGGAGGTCGGGGCCGCGGTGGCCCTCAAGCCGGGGGCCGCCGCCACGCCCGAGGAGCTGCGCGACTACGTCAAGGGCCAGGTCGCGGCGTACAAGTACCCGCGGCACGTGTGGATCATGGACGCGCTGCCCAAGGGCGCGACCGGCAAGATCCAGAAGCGGGATATCGCCATCCCGGACGCCCTGACCGGCCTATGAGCTGCACTGTGAGGCTGCGCGCGTGAGGCTGCTGCTGCTCGCTCTGCCCGGCGCCGGCAAGGGCACGCAGGGCGAGCGGCTGGCGGCCTGGTCCGGCGCCCGGCACATCGCCGCCGGTGACCTGTTGCGCGCCGAAGCCCAGGCCGGGAGAGGGCTGGGCCGCGAGATCGCCGCCTACCAGGCCCGCGGCGATCTGGTCCCCGACCAGATCGTGCTCGACGTGCTGACCCCGGCCGTGGTCGAGGCCGCCGCCTGCGGCGGGTACATCCTGGACGGCTTCCCGCGGACTCTCCCGCAGGCCACCGCGGCGGCCGAACTCGCGGCCCGGCTGGGCGTGACGCTGGACGCGGCGATCTACCTGCACGCGCCCGAGCCGGTGCTGACCCGGCGGCTGCTTGACCGCGCCAGCCTGAGCGGACGCTCCGACGACAAGGCCGACGTGATCCGGCACCGGCTCCAGGTGTTCGCCGAGACGACGGGCCCGCTCGTCCCGTACTACACCGAACGGGGCATCTTGGTCGCGGTCGACGCCGACCAGCCCCCCGACTCCGTCACCGCCGACATCCAGTCCCGGCTGTCCGGGCTCTCGCTGCCGGGAGGTTCGCGCTCATGACCTGCTGGCCTGGCTGAATACCTGACCGACCCGACGCTGCCTTAGCCGGCAGCTATGCGCCTATAGGCGGCAGGTGTTGGCCGCAATCGTCGGCCATCGTGTCTGCTGAACATGACCCGCACCACGGACTTACCGGAACAGTGGTGCGGCTGAGGCAAGCGGAAGGAAGACCGAAATGGGCACCACCAAGGATATCCGTGAGTCGGTTCAAGCCGAGCTCACCTTCGACCCGCTCGTTGACGCCACCGACATCACGGTCAGGAACATGAACGGCGAGGTGGGACTGAACGGCACCGTGCCGAGCTATCCGCAGTACCTCGAGGCCGCCGCCGCGGCGCAGCGCGTCTCCGGGGTGAAGAACGTGCACAACCATCTGGCCGTGATGCTGCCGGAGGCCGACTACCGCGACGACGCATGGCTGACGACCGCGGCCAACAACGCGCTGACGCTGAACGTCGCCGTCCCGGACGGCGTGGAGGCCACCGCGCGGGACGGCAACCTGACCCTGACCGGCCTGGTCGAGTTCGGCAGGCAGCGGGAGGCAGCCGAACTGGCGGTCGCCGGGCTCACCGGCGTCCGCAACGTCAAGGACGAGATCGAGATCACCTACGACGCCGATCCGGTCGACGTAACCGGGCTCGTACAGGACGCGCTGGATCGCAACGCGGTGGTCGAGGACGACAGCGACGTCCACGTCGACGCCACCGGCAACACGGTGACCCTCGGCGGGCACGTCCGCACCTGGGCCGAGCACGACGCGGTGGTCGGCGCCACCTGGATGGCCCCGGGAGTCGCGCAGGTCCGCGACTACATCGATGTCACCGGCTGACCGCAGGCCCTTCAACGTGTCCGGGCCGCGATCTGCCGGGCCAGCTTGACGGCCTGCTGCGGACTTCCCTCCCAGGGAAGACCGTGACCGGGTAGGACCCAGCGAGCCTGGACCGGCTCGATCTTTTCCAGCGAGGCCAGGGCCCGGTCGTGATCCTCGTTCAGGAACCGGGGGAGCAGTTGCGGCCCGGACTCGCCGTGGGAGAGGTTGAGCGTCGCCAGCGTGTCGCCCGCGATCAGGACGTCACGGCCGGCCAGGCTCAGGGCCACGTTTCCGGCGGTGTGGCCGGGCGTGTGGATGACGCGGGGACGGCCCGGCACGTCCAGGACTTCTTCGTCGGCGAAACCCGACGCCTCGGCCACGGGCGCCGTCCGGGCCACGCCATTGCGCAGGAAGTGCCCCACCAGATGCAGCACCGGCGGCTTCCGCAGCGGGTACAAGGCCGGCCTGCCCTTTCGCTTGGCCGCCGCCCGGTCATCGTGGTGCACGAGCACCGCCGCGCCGGCCTGCGCCCGGAGCCGTTCGGCATTACCCATATGGTCGGGGTGGTAATGGGTGAGCACGACGGCCTTGACCGATGACAGCGGAGCGTTCCGCGCGGCGAGGAACCGGGTCATCTGCGGCCAGTAGCCGGGCAGCCCCACGTCGATGAAGGTATAGGCGCCCGCGTCTTCAACCGCGTAGCAACCCAAGAACGTCGTACCGACCCGGAAGACTCCCGGGACGATCTCCTGGACCCAGGGCTGCCCGAGCCTGCCTGGCTGCGCGCTTCGGGTGATGTTCACTGAGGTTTCCCTTCCTGATGTGCCCGGCGCCCGTGCGGACGCCAGGTTGTGCGGCTACAAGGCGGTCACCAGCGCTGACCGGTCTGCGCGTTGATGGTTCCTGGGTCAGCCCTTCGCCCGGCACGTCCTGCGACGCCCCAGGACGCGGCGCTGGGTCCGGTGCCGGGTAACCTCGCACGGTCTGAGTCTGCGTCTGGAACGTGGTGGCGGGGTATCCGCAGGCTTACTGCACTTCCCGGCTGGGAACGCGGCCAGGTGGCGACAACAGGCACACCGGATCATTGAGGCAGGCCCCAGATCTCCGGCAGTAGTAGAGCCGCAAGTCCGTGACATGCCGCTTTATCCGGGGCTTCCTATGCGTAATTATTAAACCCAATGGTAAGCTGGTGGCATGTCAGCGGCGGTTGCGGCCATCCTGGAGGGCATGCCAGAGCCCCGTGACCTCCGCATGCGCGAGCACGATGGCCGGTGCGTGATCACGGCCGGGCCGGTGGTGCTGTTCGACTACGCGGCCGGGGATGTCGTGATGCGGAACGTGGCGCTGGCGGTGCTGCGGCAGCTGGGGTTCCCGGGCCGGGCGGTCGCGGCGGTGCTGGGCCTGTCGGAGGCGTACGTCGCGACGCTGCACAGCGCGGCGAGGCGGGACGGGCCGGCGGCGCTGGCCATGCAGGACCGCCGGGGCGCGCCGGGGAAGGTGACCGCGGCGCAGTGGGAGCAGGCCAGGGCGTGGCGGGACCAGGGTGCCAGCGACGCGGAGATCGGGCGGCGGCTGGGCGTGGCGAATACCACGGTCGGCCGCGGCCTGGGGCCGCGCGGGCAGGCGCTGGCCGGGAACGGCCCGGCCGGCCGGGCGCCGGCGGAGCCCCTGTTCGCCGGGGCCGGGACCGCGCCTGAGCCTGGTGCCGGCCCTGAGCCTGGTGCCTGGCCCTGAGCCCTGGTGCCGGCCCTGAGCCTGGTGCCGGCCTGCCGCCTGGCGGGGGGCCGCCGGCCTGGCCGCTGCCGGCGGAGGGGGCGCTCTGGTCGCGGTACGCGGGGGCGATGCTGCTGCACGCGTTCCTCGCGCAGGCCGGCGCCGGGACGGTCCTGGCTGCCGCGGCCGGGGGGCCGGGGGACGCACTCCTGCTGTCGGCGGTCAGCATGAGCTTCGCGCTCGGCGCGGCCACCACCGAGCAGTTCAAGCACCTGGCCGCCGCCGAGGCCGGGCCGCTGGCCGGGCTGGCGGTGCTGCCGGGCCTGCGGGCCCTGCGGCCTGCCCTGGCACGGATCGCCGACCGCACCGACCCGGTGGCGCTGCAGCGCATCTTCGCCTCGGCGATGCTGGCCGCCGACCCGGTCGCCTCCGGCGTCTACTACGTCGATGACCACTTCGTCCCCTACACCGGGGCCAAGCCGGTCGCCAAGGGCTGGAACAACAAGCGCGGCAAGGCGGAGCGGGGCCGCGCCGACACCCACGTCACCGCCCACGACGGGCGGGCGGTGTGCTTCGTCACCGGCGAGCCGTCCGGGCTGAGCGTCACGCTGCCGAAGGCGCTGGCCGAGCTGAAGAAGGCCGCCGGCCCCGGCGCGAAGATCATGCTCGGCTTCGACCGCGGCGGCGCCTGCCCGCAGGTCTTCGCGCACTGCCGCGACCAGGGCGTGCACTGGGTGACCTACCGGCGGGCGCCGCTCGCGATCCCGGCCATGCTGCCTGTCATCACCGCGGTCACCTACGGCGGCCGCACCCGGCGGCTCGCCTGGGCCGAGGAGAAAGTCCAGCTCAAGGACTACGGCGAAGCCCGGCAGATCACCCTGTTCGAGCACGGCAGGGTCGCCCTGCAGATCCTCACCTCCGATCTTGACGCCTGCCCGGCGGAGATCCTGTCCTGGCTGAAGTCCCGGTGGCGGGAGGAGAACTTCCTCAAGTACGCCAGCGAGAACTACGGAATCGACAAGATCTGCGACTACATCGCCAGCATCGAGACGAACACCAAGCTGATCCGCAACCCCGCCCGCGACCAGGCGAACGCCGCCGTCCGCGACGCGGAGAAGACCCTCGCCGCCGCCGAGCGCGAGCTGGCCGGGCTGCTCGCCGACCCGGCCATCACCCCCGCCGCCAAGAACGCCCGCATCCCCGCCCTGCAGAAGAAGATCACCCGCGCCCGCACGACGCTTGCCGCCGCCACCGCGGCCCGCAAGCCCATCCCCGCCAAGCTCCCCGCCAGCACCATCGACCCCGACGCGAAGACCGCGCTGCTGCGCGCCGGGCGCCGCGGCCTGCAGATGGTCCTGCGGCTGCTCGCCTGCAACGCCGAGCACTGGCTATCGAGCCACCTCAACGCCTACCTCTGCGACGACGACGAGTACCGCGCCATCACCCGCCAGACCATCATCCGCGGCCTGGCCGGCACCATCACCAGCACGCCCGCCGCGATCACCGTCACCCTCGAGCCACCCGGCGCCCCCCGCGTCGCCCGCGCCCTGGCCCTGCTCATCGAGGAGATCAACGCCACCCCGCCCGCCATGCCCGGCGACAGCCGCCCCATCACCTACCACCTCGCCCCCCGGCACGGCATTTAACCCCAAACGCACACCCTTTGCCGGAGATCTGGGCCCAGCCGGACCCAATGCTCTCAGTACAGTTCACGACAATCACTAATCCAAGACCCAGGCCACATTGACCTTCCCGCTTTCCTGGAGCAACCACAAACTGGATGCAGGGCTTCTGGTTCTGCCATGCCGTGCGGCCGGATGTATCAGCGATGGCGAACGGGGGCTCTGCATAGGTGTAGACGCCTGTAGCCCTGGGCGGCCCAGGCGTGCACTCGGTCTGCTAGCTGACTCGTCCGCCGGAGGCCACGAGCTATCTTCCGAGTTTGGAGTGGCGCTGAGAGGATCAACCGTAAAGGCAAGGCTGGTGAATCTTGTCAGGACGGAAGCAACAGTAGAAGAAGTTACACAGAGCTAGTGACACGAAACCCGGGACGGTTCATTCTAGTGTTTGCGTCGCGATCAAGCCATTCTCGAACAAGAACCAGGAAAGGAGAATCGGCATGAGTGTTCGTATTCAGTGTTTCCGCTGCAAGGGAACTGGAAAAGGAAAGTATGGCCCGGTCATTATGGACTGCCTGGCCTGCCGTGGGAGTGGATCGCTGGAGCTTCCGGTTGACGAGATTATTAACTGCTCAAGGAGCGCCTAATCAAATACGCGCAGCAGCGCAGGTCCGGAAAGGCTATAGGAAACTGAGTATCTGGGATTCCGGAAAGGGCTTCCGCTGGTCGCCAGACGGAGGGTGGACGCGCTTCAATAAGGTCCCACTGCCGAAGGCACCGTAAGACCCTTGGTCTGGTGGCCTGTTGGGTTCCAATACCTCGTCGTAGTCTCTGACCCGATTCCGCGAATAGTGCGGTGAGGTCACCCTGCCTCAGTAAATGATCTTGATGTGCCAGGATTTCCGGTAGGGGGCATGATGACGGCCCGGGGGCCGCGCCGGGTTCGCGATCTGCGTGCCTTTCTTCGGGTCGGGGCTGGCGGGCCGTGGGTAAGGACGGGGAGCCGGGGCTCAGGGTGTGCAGGTCAGGCGGGTGCGGGCAGTTCCCGTAGCCGGGCTAGGATCTCGGGGAGCAGGCTGTGGCCGGGCGGCAGCCGCAGGGTCAGGTGGCGGGCGTGGCGGATCAGCCGGCCGGGGACGGCGATCAGCCGCCAGCGCAGGGTGGCGATCATGGCCTTGCCGCCGCGCACGCCGTGGCCGGCCAGGATGTCCTGGCCGGCGGTGGTGGCGGTGAGCTGGTGCAGCCAGGCGGCCATGGTCGCGGCGAGCAGCGCGCCCCACATCCAGGCCAGGTTGACCTGGGGGTATCCCGACGGGAGGTGCCGCAAGGCGGCGCCGTGCTTGCTGTCGCGGAAGATGTTCTCCACCGTGGTGCGGTGCCGGTACCAGTGCTCTGCTGCTATCGCCGTGTCCGGGCTGGACACGTCCAGGTTGGTCATGATGAAGGAGTAGGCGTAGATGGCCGGCTGCTGCGCCAGTTCGGGGATCGGCAGGGCCCGCTGGTCTGGGTGCAGGGTGCGGCGCCGCCGGGACCGCGGGTCGGCGGAGACCTGCTCTGGGTCCAGCAGGACCCGGCGGATCAGCAGCCGGGTGCTGGCCGGCCACCAGTCCGGGCAGTACTGCGCGACGGCGATCTGGGCGCCGTCCATGTCAATGGCGTCATGCCAGGCGTCCTCGGCGATCCCGGCCAGCAGCCGCCACAGCGGCGCGATCCGCTTGGCGCCGATCGCGAAGCTGATGTGCGCGTCGTGGGCGGTGCGGGCCAGCTGCCCGGCGAAGTAGCCGGCGTCGGCGCGCATCGCCACCCGCCCCGACGCCCGTACCCGATGCGGCAGGGCGGCCAGCGCCCGGCGCAGCAGGTCCGGCGCGGTCGCGCGCGGGTCATCAGTGCCGTCGCCCAGGTCGGCGGCCAGCACGGTCTCGGTCTCGGCCCAGGCCGCCACGTGCGGCCGCCCGACCCGCTGGCCCTGGTGGTTATAGGCCACGCCGCGCTTCTTGCGGCCGTAGACCTCCACGTCGGTGGTGTCCAGGTCGATGGTGACCGGGCCGCCGGCCAACGCCGCGGCCCGCTCCGCAGGCAGCAGGTCCAGCACCCGCCCGGTCACCGCCGCCAGGCCACGCTCAACCGCTGTCCACTGCGCCGGAGTGATCCGCCGGGCCAGGCCCGCCGCGGTCGTGGACGCCAGCCCCGGCACCGGGGTGATCAGCTGGCCCGCCGCATCACCGCGCTGGCGGTCCAGCCCGGTCAGGAAGTCCTCCCCGGCCAGCTGCGCCGCCGCGATCCCGGTCAGCAGCTCCCCGGCCCCGAAGCCGCGGTCCCGCTGCTTGACCGGGCCGACCGCCGCATCCAGCGCGCCAGTCACATCCAGCCGGTCACACAACTCGCTGATCGCAGCCATCCCCGCATTCGGCGTCAGCGACGCATCCGGCACGCCGGCCCGCACCTGCTGACGCCGCCTGCCACCGGCACGTATCCTGCTCACCAGATAGGTGTCCTCTCCACTGGGCTGGTTGTCACTTGGCAGCGATCATCATCCCAGGCCAGAGCGGCACCTATCGGCATCTACACAGGTGTGTCACCGGCTTACTCGTGGAATCGGGTCTGACCTGTAGCGTTATTGGTGGTCCGGTAGTTGTCATGCGGCCCGTTGGTACCGCTGTATCAGCCATGTGGGGTACGGAAATGCTCCCCAAGGAGCCTGGTGCGGGGAGGATCGCCGGGGTTAGGTTCAGCGCATGCGCTTCGGGATCATCGACCATAACGACGACACGGGACGGCCGCACCTCCGGCAGGTCGCTGAGCGTCTGGAGCTGATCGAGGCCTATGACCGGCTGGGCTTCTACGCCTACCACCTGACCGAGCACCACGGGACGCCGCTGGCCGTCACGCCGTCGCCGCACCTAATGCTGGCGGCGGCCGCGCAGCGAACCTCGCGGCTGCGGCTCGGGACGCTCATCACGATCTTGTCGCTGTACCATCCGATGCGCGTCATCGAGGAGGCGGTGACGCTGGACCAGCTGTCCAACGGGCGGCTCGACCTGGGCGTGGGCCGGGGCGTCTCACCTGCCGAGCTGGCGTTCCACGGCGTGTCGGGCGAGGAGGAGGCGCAAGGCCGGTTCGACGAGGCCTTCGCGATACTGCAGCAGGGGCTGACGTCGGACAGCGTGACCTTCGACGGGAAGTACTACAAGCTGCTTGACGCGCCAGTCACCTCGCGCCCGGTGCAGCGGCCGCACCCACCGCTGTGGTACGGCACCCGGACGCTGGCGAAGGCGCAATGGTGCGCGCGGCTCGGCATGCCGATGATGGCGCTCGTCCCGTCGCGGGCCGTACGGACGCTGACCGACGCCTACAAGGCCGAATGGGCGTCGCTCGGGCGCCCCCTGGATGACCTGCCGCCGCTGGGCATCTCCCGGAACATGGTGCTCGCGCCGGCCAGCGAGGAGGCAATGAAGATCGCCAACCGGGCCTTCGCTCGGTTCAAGGACAGCCTCTACTACCTCTGGAAGAAATACGACATCCCGATACCGCCGGTCTTCCCGGCCGAAACGTTCGAGGGCATCCACGCGGCCGGTCACTTCTACGCCGGCGACCCGGCGGGCGCCCGCGAGTGGGTCGCCCGCCATCGCGACATCGGCCGGATCAACTACATGGCGCTGGAAACATGCTTCGGCGACATGACCAAGGAGGAAGCGCTGCAGTCAGCGGAACTCCTGGCCACCGAGGTGATGCCGCACTTCGCCTGATACCGCGCCCGCCCGCGCTTGCCAACCAGATGGAGACGAGCGACTCGGCCGGATCCGGTCTGCGTGCCTGCCCGTCCGGGTCGCCTTATTTCCGGGGACCTTCCTGACCGCCCGGCGCGGCGGGCGCGAAGTCCCGGCTGCGGATAGCGGCCAGCGATACGACGCCTGCCACGAACGCGATGATCGCCGCGACCAGCAGGATGCGGTCCAGGCCGGTGGTGAAGGCGGCCCGGGTGATCGTTCCCGCGACCTTCCTGGCGGGCGCGGGCAGCCGTGCGATCACGTTACCGATCTGCCCGGACTGTACCGCGCCGGCGATCTTCGGTCCCCGGGCGGACAGCCCGGGGACCGCGGCCGTGCGGGTCAGCACCTCGTTTTTCACCTCGTTGGAGAACAGCGTCCCCAGCAGGGCGATACCGGTGGCGATGCCGACCTGGCGGAAGGTGGAGTTGATGCCGGAGGCCATGCCGGCCTGCTGCGGTGGCACGACGCCGACGGCGGTAGAGGCCAGCGGCGGGTTGACCAGGCCGACCCCGACGCCGGCCACGATCATTCCCGGAATGAGATGGGTCCAGGTCGAGCCGGCATTGAGCCCGCGCATCAGCAGCAGGCTCACGCCGATGATGATCAGGCCAGGCCCGATCATCAGCCGGACCGGCACCCGCGAGGAGAGTCTCCCGGCCACCGTGGCGCTCACCAGGATGGCTCCCGACAGGTACATCACCCGCACGCCGGTACCCAGCGGCGAGTAGCCCAGAATGTCCTGCAGGTACAGCACGAGGTAGAGCAGTACCGAGAAGATGGAGGCGCTGAGCCCGAACGCCGCCACCGAGCCGCCGCTGAAGGTCGGCAGCCTGAGCAGCTTAAGGTCGAACATCGGGTGCGCGCTGCGCTGCTCCACGATGACGAAGACGGCGAGCAGCACCGCCGCCGCGGCGAGGCAGCCGAGCACGAGGCCGTCGGTGAACGACCGCTGGTTCGACTCGATCAGGCCGTAGATCAGGCTCGCCAGCGCCGCCGTGAAGATCACGAACCCGGCCCAGTCGGGCCCGGCGGCGCTCGGTGAGCGCGACTCCGCCGCCCTCATCGTCGTGAGGGCGACGGCCGCGATCCCGATCGGCACGTTCACGAAAAAGATCCACCGCCAGGACAGGCCGGAGGTCAGCACGCCGCCGATCAGCGGGCCGATGGCGACCGCCAGGCCGGTCACCGCGCCCCACACCCCGAACGCCACGCCGCGGTCCTTGCCGCGGAAGGCGTTGGCCAGCAACGCCAGCGACACCGCGAACATGATCGCCCCGCCGACCCCCTGCAAGCCGCGGGACAGCTGGAGCATCAGCGTGCTGGTGGCGAAACCGCACAGCGCCGACGCGCCGGTGAACACCACCAGCCCGATCAGGTACAGCACACGGCGGCCGTACATGTCCGCGAGGCTGCCCGCCGTGAGCAGGAAGGACGCCAGGGTCAGCGCGTAAGCATCGACGACCCACTGCAGGTCCGCGAAACTCGAGTGCAGGGCCCGCTGGATGTCCGGCAGGGCGACGTTCACGATCGTGATGTCCAGCAGCAGCATGAACGTGCCCAGGCAGACCGCGACCAGCGTCCACCACTTGTTCCCGCGCTGACCACGATCCTCCCGGCCAGTCCTGGCCTCCCGGGCCGGCTGCCCGATGTCTGGTGGTGTGGAAGCCATGACACTCTCCCTAGGCTGAGGGCGTAGTGAGCCATCGCCGTGACCAGTCAGATACGACGGCACGTGCCGTACGTGTTTTAAAATCTTTTTCGACCGAACGGGCCGTGGTTCCTGGTCCCCGTAACGTTTCTTCCTTTAGCTGCCTGTGTCCGGGAAGGCTTGGGTTGCAGAGGCGGCCGAGCTCGCGTCGTCTTGTCACTATTCTGCGGCGCGAGGCTGCGGCCGGGGTATCCGCAGCGCTACTGCACTTTTGTGCGGATGCCTGTTGCGCGGCCGGGGTGGCGATACCGCCGGCCGGGAAAGAGCCGCGTAACTTCGGGCTAACCCCCACCATTGAAGATCGTTAGGCAGCGGCTCTGAGCGAGGCATACGTTACTACCATGTGGCCCATTGACCGGCCGCCGCAGTGGGTGGGCCGCAGGCAGGAGCTCGCGACCCTGCGTGTGGGTGTCGAGGCCCTCCGCCGTGACGAGGGGGCGGTGATCTGGGTCGAGGGCGAACCCGGCATCGGCAAGTCGTCCCTGGTCGCCGAGGCCCTGGCGGAAGCTGATGACCCGAAGTGGGGCATCGGGTGGGAGATCGCGGACCAGCTCACCGAGCGGATGCCACTGAGCGTGATGCAGGACTGCCTTCAGGTCCGGCCGGTTCGCCGGACCCGCGGCGGGCGCACGCCGCCGGGCTGCTCCGCAGCCAGCGGCTCGGGCTGTTCGCCGACGGCGGTGCGTCGGTTAACGGCGTCGAGGTGCTGATGTCGCTGGCCGAGGAGCTGTGCGCGGCCGCCCCCACGGTGATCGTCATCGACGACCTGCAGGAGGCGGTGGCGGCCGGCCTGGTGGTCGGCTCGGGTACCGAGCTGGCGTTCCGGCATCTGCTGATCCGCCAAGCGCTGTACGAGAGCATGCCGGCGGCGCTGCGCACGGCGCTGCACGCCGAGACGGCAGGGGAACTCGCGGGGAAACCCGCCAGGCCATGCTGAGGCTAGCCGCGATGTTGCCGCGGTGCGACGGTGAGATGACCCTGGCCCACCAGTGGCTACCTGACCTGGTCCGGCTCGCGCTCGCGGCCGGGGACAGGCCGATGGCGCAGGCCGCGGCGCAGGCCTGCCAGGCGGAGGCCGCCGCGGAGACCCGGCCGGCCCGGGCGGCGGCGGCCAGCCTGCGGTGCCGGGGACTGCTCGGGTCTGATCCGGGTCCGCTGCGGGACGCGGTGGCGCACTACCGGTCCGCCGGGCCTGCCGTGGAGCTGCCGGCCGCCCTGGAGGACCTGGCGGTCGCCCTGGCCGGGCGCGGCCAGCACGACGAGGCCAGGGTCACCCTGCACGAGGCGGTCGGCCTCTACGACGGCCTGCAGGCGGCCTGGGACATCCGCCGGGCCCGGATCGACGGATCTCCCCTGACCGCCGCGGCCGGCCTGGTCTGAAGTGGTGATCTGCCGCGCCTGCTCCAGCAGGTGCTCTTCGACACCGCCGATAGCATCGTCGTCTGAACGAGCCAGTGATGCGCGGCTCTTTCCTGCATCAGCGACCATAGCGCCCGGCAATGCCACGACAGGTACCATCACCTTTCCATTGACGGTCGCCTGGGGTGGAGTGGAGAAAACCGAGGAAGGTGCCGAGGAAGGTGCCGAGGAGGGTGACTGTCATGCGCGGAAGCAGATTCTGGGCCAAGAACGAGGACCGTCGGCCGGAGAGCGAAATGGCGGGCGAGGCCCTCGCCGGGACGCTCACCGCCATGGACCGCTGTGACCGCTGCGGCGCCCGGGCTTACGTCCGGGTCCTGCTGCCCAGCTGGCGGGAATTGCTGTTCTGTGCCCATCACAACCGGCAGTATTCGTCCGCCCTGACGAAGATCGCCGTAGAAATCCGCGACGAGACCGACCGGCTCGCGCCCGTCGCGGCGTAGCCTGACCGGTGCCCGTCAGCGCGCACGCCGCCTTCAAGCGGCAGCCCGCGCTGGACTTCATCAAGCGGTTCACCTGAACAGGACGGAGACGGGCTGCAGTGGCCACCTCGATCCCGCCCAAGGCGGTGCACGCGGTCATCCCCAAGGCCGTCTTCCCCGACGACCTCCGCGCCCGGATCGCGGCCTGGCTGCGGCCATGACCCTTCCGCGGCCGACCGGCTGGCGATCCTGGAGGTAATCACCCGGGCCGATGACGCGGCCAGCCGCCGGGACGCCGACGCCTACGTCGAGCTGTTCACGCCGGACGCCGTGCTGGACGGCACCGTCGCGCCGGCGGCGGTGCCGCGCTGACGAGACCGGGACTTCAGCCGGGATTTCGCCAGCGGCGTCCGTCGGGGGCTTCGTCGGACCGGTAGCGAGAGGCTTTGCGGCTACGCATGATCCGCGCGCGTTCTGCCGCACCACAAGTCCCTAATCCCCGGGTGAGTTGTGCGCGCGGTACGACGGTTACCCGCAACATCGTCTCGCTCGCCCGATGCCTGGCACTGGCGGTGGCGGTAGCGTCGAGTGCCTGATCAAGGAGACAACATGAAGGCAGCCCAGTTGGACCGCCAGCCGGAGCCGGTGAAACTGCCCAGGCCGGCCGGGGCGGCGCTGGCCATTGAACTGCGGCATCTGCGCTACTTCGTGGCGCTCGCCGACGCGGGGAGCTTCACCCGGGCCGCGGAGCGGATGTTTATCGCCCAGCCGACCCTGAGCCAGCAGATCCGGCGGCTGGAAGAGATCGTCGGCGCGCCGCTGCTGCAGCGTCGCCGTGACGGCGTGCACCTCACCAAGGCCGGCGCGGTGCTGCTGGACGCATCCCGCGCTGTGCTGTCGCTCGTGGACCAGGAGGTGAACCGGACCCGGCAGGCGGCAGGCCTGGGACGGCAGCGTCTGCGCGTGGTCATGCCCCCGGGACTGCCCGATGCCCTCGCCGTCGAGGCCGCTTCGATGCTGAAATCGGCCGCCGCCGCCGCGGACGTGGAGATCGTCTGGATTGAAACCCCGCTAGACGCCGAGTTCTCCCTTATCCGGCAGCGCCGGGCCGACGCCGGCCTGGGCTGGCTGACGGCCAGCCCCGAGACGTTGCCCTCGCCGCTCGACGTCATGACCCTCGCGAAATTCGAACCCGACGTGTGGATCCCTTCGGCACACGTCGCGGCGCGCCGCGGGACGATCAGCCTGGCCGATATGGTCCATATGGACGTCATCCACGGGCCGCGGCGCGCGGAGCCGGGGACCTACGACGCCTGGACACGGGTGCTGCAGACCGCGGATCCGCGCTTCGAATTCACCGATCCGCCGTTGCGGCACTCGCTGCAGATGAACCTGGCCTTCGCCGCGACTGCGGACCGGCCCACCGCGGTGCTGACCGGCCCCAGCGTCATCGCCGGAAGCCGGCCCGGGCTGATCCGGCTACCCCGGCCGGCGGTCACCCACGAGATGGTCCGGGTAAATCTCCAGCACCGTCCGCTGACGGCGACGGCGGCCCTGGTGTGGAGTGGCGACCTGCCCCGAACCCTCCAGCAGATCCTCTTCGATACCGCGGAGAGCCTCACCTCGCCCGGCCCCGCCCGGCAGGACGAGCCGGAGCTGAAGGCCATGTCCTTATCGGCCACGCATCTTGGCCAGGCGCTGTCGGCCCGCGCTCACAGGTCCGAT
The DNA here is from genome assembly GCA_963742795.1 of uncultured Actinomycetes bacterium. Classification (GTDB taxonomy): domain Bacteria; phylum Actinomycetota; class Actinomycetes; order Streptosporangiales; family Streptosporangiaceae; genus Palsa-504. The sequence goes on along the minus strand of CAVUNL010000025.1, from coordinate 365,078 downwards.
CCCCGGCGGCACACGGCGTAGAGAGGGGCTGGCGATGACCGCAACGAGCCAGCCGCAGCTTGTCACGCTCCGCTCCGGCGACGTCGTCCAGATCCGGCAGGTACGCCCCGATGACGCGCCGGCTCTGGTCCGGGCCTACGCGAACCTGGGAGAACAATCCCGCTACCGGCGGTTCTTCACGGTCATGCCCGAGCTTCCCGAAGCCACCCTCAAGGCGGCGGTCGAGGTCGATCACGTTGACCACGAGGCGCTCGTCGCCGTGCCGCTGCTGTCGGCTGAGATCGTCGGGGAGTGCCGGTTCATCCGGCTGCCGGACCAGCCCGACACCGCCGAGGTGGGGGTGACGGTGGTCGATGCCTGGCAGGGCCGCGGGCTCGGCTCCGCTCTTCTCGCGCGCCTGAGCGAGCACGCCCTTCAGGCTGGGGTCGAGTACTTCACCGCCGAAGTCCTCGCCGAGAACCGGACCATGCTCGCGCTGCTGCCCAGCCTGGGCCAGGTGGAGGCCGAATCGCACGGTCCGGTGGTCACCACCCGCGTGGAACTCGCCGAACCTTCCCGCCAAGCCCAGCCGGACCTGCTTGATCTGCTGACCGCGGCGGCGCGTGGCGACATCGTGAGTCTTCCCGTCCTCCTCCGTCGGCTGATCCGCGTACCGGAGGGGCTGATTCATATCGTGCGGTTGCCGGTGAGCGCCGTGCTCAAGACGTGGCGGCCCGGTCCTCCCAGTGCTGACGCCCCTGACGCCCCTGACGGCCGTAATTGACGGCTACGCAGGCGCGGGTCCACTGCTCCCGGACCGCCCGGCCGGGGGCGGCCCGCGCCAGCCTGTGGCCGACTTCCGCCGGGTCAGCGCGTCGGGGAGTCGATCCGCGCGACGATGCGGTTGGCATCCTGGCCGAGCCGGCGCAGCCGCTCGGGGGACACGTTGTCGATGACCAGCTGGCGGATGTACGCCACGTGAGCGGGCGCCGCCGACTCCATCTTGCGCCGGCCGGCGGGCAGCAGGATGGCGTTGGTGAAGCGGCCGTCGGCGGGGTCGGCCTCGCGCCGGACGTAACCCCGGTTCTCCAGCCGTGTGACCAGGTGGGAGAGCCGCGACAGCGATGAGCTGGTGCGCTCGGCCAGATCACTCATCCGCATGGTCCACTGCGGCGCCTCGCCCAGCATGGCCATGGTCATGGTCATCATGATCGCGGCGTGGAGACCCCGGGCCTCAGGCTGAGGAGGAAACGCCGCTTCACCTCCCCGGAAATGTCGGTGGTGTCCGATAGTGTGTTCGCATGTCCCGGTACCGGCTGTACCCCACCCCCGCCCAGCAGGCCGTGCTGCGGGAGCATTGCGGCCATGCCCGGTACGTGTGGAACCTGGCCGTCGAGCAGCACGCGCACTGGCACCCGGGCCGCGCGTGCGGGCCAAGGCCGGGCTGAACCGGGAGATCCTGAGGTCGGGCTGGGGCCTGCTGGTCCGCCGGCTGCAGGACAAGGCGCCCGGCCGGGTGCAGAAGATCAAACCGGCGTTTACGAGCCAGCGCTGCTCGGCGTGCGGGCAGGTGGATGCGGACTCGCGTGAGAGCCAAGCGCGGTTCGTGTGCACGGCCTGCGGATACGCCTGCAACGCTGATGTGAACGCGGCTCGGAATATCGCGGCGGGGCACGCCGTGACTGCGCGGGGAGGCTTCCGGGATGCCGGGCCGGTGAACCGCGAACCTCAACTGCTTGCCTCCTAACGGACGTGAGCGGCTGGAATCCCCCGCCCTCAGGCGAGGGAGGATGTCAAGTACTCGATCATGCTGAGGCATCGCGCTCACCTGGCTGGCCGGAGCGCGTGATCCCGCGAGCCGCGATCGCAGGCGTTCGGCGGCGGCGGTGAACTCCTCGAGCACCTCGTGTGCGGGCCAGCCGTACGTCTGGCGAGCATCGGCGCTGACCGGGACGCGGCTCGCGGCGAGTGGTGCGGCTAGTTGATTCCGGAGGTGTCGATGCGCGACATGATGCGGTCCGCGGCGCGGCCCACGCGTCGCAGCTGCTCGGGCGACAGGACGTCGATGACGAGCGACCGCACGTGCGCCACGTGCCCGGGGGCCGCTTCGGCGAGGGTCCGGAAGCCCTCATCGGTCAAGATGGCATGGGTAAACCGCCCGTCGGCGGGATCGGGCTCGCGGCGCACCAGGCCTCGCTCCTCGAGCCGCTTGACCAGGTGCGACAGCCTCGACAGCGACGCGTTGGTCAGCACGGCAAGCGAGCTCATCCGCAGGGTTCGCTCGGGGCTATTGGACAGCATGGCCAGAACCTGGTATTCCACCATCCCCAGCTTCGAGTCGTGCTGCAGTTGCTGGTCGATTGACCAGGGCAGCCACGTCATCAGCCGCACCAGGGACAGCCAGGACTCCAGTTCCCCAGCGGTCAGCCATCTAACCGGCGGCTCTTGGCCAGCGAGGTCCGGTTCTTCGGTCACCGCACCAGGATACCAATGACTGGACGATTCAAGTGAATGATAAAGCGTTTCGACTGCTACCCGTCGGGATCCGTGATCCTCACTCAGCTCGGCGTGCTGGGCCATCTCGACGCCGCTCTGCAAGACTAGGAGAGTGGATGACTCCTATGCCGACCTGGCAGGTGACTACGAGTGGCTCTTCCCGGACGAAGTCATCGGCGGCAGCGGCCCGGTCGGCGCTACGTCACCCGGAAGCAACGATCTCCTGGCCGGGATTCTCGAGACCCTGCCGCCGGGCGCGCGAGTACTTGACAGCGCGTGCGGCATAGGCGCGGACGCCATAGCTCTGGCGCGGAGCGGCTTTAACGTCACTGCCTCCGACGCAAGCGCGAGCATGGTCGCTGAAGCCCGGCGACCCTGCCTGCAGTTCGGTGTCGACATAGATGTAACCCAGTCGACCTGGCAAGATCTGCCGGAGCGAGTTCCTGGCCCATTCGAACTGGTCTTGTGCCTCGGCAATGCCATAGTCCACACCGCGACCAGATCCAGGATGATCTCATCTCTTGAGGGCATGAAGCAGGTCCTCAGCCCTGACGGCGTCCTGGTGATCGATTCCCGAAACTGGGAATATCTATATGAATCCAGGCCGCGGATTATTACCGGCCGCCGCGTGATCGAGCGGCGAGGTATACGGTCTTCGTCACTCTACATATGGACAATCCCCGATGATTTCAATACACCTTGCCGAGCCGAGATCGTGCTTCTTTTTGAAGACGCGAGCTCGGCCATAACTCATCGGCGGTACGTGATCGATTTCACGCCATTCACGCGGGCGGCTCTCAAGGACGCCATTCACGCCGTCGGACTCACCGTAATTGGCGACTCCTATCAACCGGATAATCCGTTCTACGCAGTCGCCGCGGCGATGCGATAATTGACTCAACCGCGGAGGCCGAAGAGGGTCGCAGCGTTGCTGTAGAAGATCGTGCGGCGGGCGTCTTCGCTGATCGGCGCCGCGTCAGTTCCCCCTCACCGCAGCGTCGACGTCCTGCGGTGGGACGAGTGGCGAAGCCGGCGAACCGGCCGCTGCCGTAATGACTTGAGCAGTCAAGTATACAAAGCATCGTTTCCCAGACCGTCGCGTAGTCCGAGATGCACCGGAGGCTGGCCTTTCCATAGTGCACACCTTGACTACCAGACCGCCGTGTTGCATGCTATAACTTTACTCGTCAAGTGATTGTAAGGAAGCAACCGTGACTACGAGCTCCTTCATGCGCCGGGCGTGATCCTTCGCCGCGGCGCGGATCGCCATCAGACCCGGATCGGGTGGCTGTACGGGCGCCATGCGTTCGACGCGGGAAACCGACCCCGCTGGAATGCGACCGCACCATGGCGTGCCCGTAGTCAACAACCCACCGGAGGACTCCATGTCACTGCCTGATCCGGCCCGCCGCACCGGCCCTGGCCTGTCGGCCCGCCCGATGTCAACGTTTCCGCTCGGCCGGCGGCGGGTCAGGCGGTCCGGGTACGGCGCGATGCAACTGGCTGGTCCATGGGCGGTCAACGCGCCGCCTGACCGAGCATCGGCCATCGGCGTGCTGCGGGCCGCGGTGGCAGCCGGGATCGATCACATCGACACGGCCCAGTACTACGGCCCGGATGTCGTCAACGACCTGATCCGCGAAGCGCTCTACCCCTATCCGGCCGAGCTGGCGATCGTCAGCAAGGTAGGGGTCTTCCGGGACGCCGGCCAGGATGCAGGCCAGCTGCGCCAGGGCATCGAAGCCAACCTGCGCAGCCTCCGGGTCGGCCAGCTGGCCGCGGTCAACCTCCGTCTGCCCAGCCCCGGCCGCGTCGAGGCGCGCTTCGATGATCAGCTGGCCGCGATGGTCCGCGCCCGTGACGAGGGCCTTATCGCCGGTGTCGGCCTGAGCAACATCAGCCTCGAACAGCTCCGGCACGCCGCGGACGGTACCGAGATCGCCTGCGTGCAGAACCTGTTCCACCTCGCCGACCGCGACTCGACCCCGGTCCTGCAGGAGTGCATCCGCCGTGGAATCGCCTTCGTGCCGTTCTGCCCGCTCGGCTTGCCGCGCGGACCGGCCAACCCAGTGCTCACCAGCCCGGTGGTCATCCAGACGGCCGCCCGCCTCGGCGTCACCCCGCCGCAGGTCGCACTGCAGTGGCTGCTCCAGCTGGCACCCAACGTGCTGCTGATCCCCGGCACCGGCTCCACCGGTCACCTGCTGGAAAACCTCGCCGCCGAGCACGTGGCGCTAGACGACCAGGCCCTGCGCGAACTGGCTGGCGTCGGCGCATGACCCGCGTCCAGGGCGCACCTGGCAGTTCCGATTACGCTGACGTCGCGAGCCCTGCCTAGGAAACCATGCAGGAGACGTGAATTCCCTGCGGGCGTTCCGGGACAACGTGCGTTCGCGCCGTCGCGACGCAGCCGAAGCGAGCTGGGAGAGGTGGGTCGATGGGCCGTTGTACGAGTTCTAGCTGGACCGATGGCGCCATCGACCAGGTAACCGGCTCGTACAGCACCAGGGAGGAAAGCCACGTCACGGGACTCCCGGACTCACCTTAGGTTGGAGTGCTTACATGACGGAGACCGAGTTCCGGCTGACCGTGAACGGGGCCGAGCGCAGCGTGATCTGCGAGCCGGACACGCCGCTGCTCGACGTGCTCCGCCATGACCTGGGCTTGGCCGGGCCGAGGTTCGGCTGCGGGATGGGGTTGTGCGGGGCGTGCTTCGTGCTCATCGAGGGCCGCGCCCGCGCATCGTGCGACCTGCCGGTGTCGGCCCTCGACGGCCGGGTCACCACGGTGGAGGGGCTGGCGGGTGACGGCGGCGGGCTCCATCCCGTCCAGCAGGCGTTCATCGACGAGCAGGCCGCTCAGTGTGGTTACTGCACCTCCGGCATGGTGATGGCCGCGGCCGGCCTGCTGCGCGACCGTCCCGCCCCCGCTGAGCAGGAGGTGCGCGAGGCTCTGGACGGCAACCTGTGCCGCTGCGGGACGCACGGCAGGATCATCCGCGCGGTGCTGAAGGCAGCCGGGCGGATGTCCGGTGGGCCGGCCGTGGTCCCGCGCCCGCCCGCCGGGCAAGTTCTCGCCAGCCAGGTTCCCGCTGGGGGCACCCAGCCCGGACAGGGCCCGGTGCTCGCGCCGCCGTCCGGCTCACCTGGCCCGCTTGTCGCCGAGTCCGGCGTGCCGTCAAGCGTCTCCCCGCTCCCGGCGGACCTGGCGGCCAACCCGGTGCTGGCCCGGTGGCTGGATTTCAGCCGGGATGGGGAGGTCACGATCCGGACCGGCAAGGTGGAGTACGGCCAGGGCATCTGGACCGCCCTGGCGCAGGTGGCCGCCGAAGAACTCCAGGTCAGGATGGCCCGGGTGCGGGTAGCCCCGGTATCCACCAGCACCAGCCCGGACGAAGGCGTCACGGCGGGCAGCCGGTCGGTCCAGGACTCCGGATCGGCGCTCCGGCAGGCGTGCGCGCAAGCCCGTGACCTGCTGCTGGCCGTAGCTGCGGCCAAGCTCGGGGTCAGCGGCGCGACGCTGGCCGTGGCCGACGGGCAGATCCGGACCGCTGACGGTCCGGCCGGCCTGACCTACTGGACGCTGGCGCGGCCGGGGATCCTTGACCGGCCCGCCGAGGTCCCGGCGCCGTCCCGGCCGCCTGGGCAGTGGTCCGTCGCCGGGCGCAGCGCCCCGCGGCTGGATATCCCGGACAAGGTGACCGGGCGGCCGCGGTTCCTGCACGATCTGATCCTGCCGGGCATGGCCTACGGCCGGGTGGTGCGACCGCCCGCGCGGGCCGCGGTCCTGACCGGGCTCGCTGGCCTGGATCTCGGCCGCGAGACCGTGCTGGTGCGCGACGGCTCGTTCCTCGGCGTGGTGGCCGAGACCGACCGGGCCGCGCTGCGGGCCGCCCGGCGGGTCGCTCGCGCAGCGCGGTGGCAGACGACCCCGTCGCTGCCCGACGCCCGCGACCTGCGCGGCTTCATGCTGGCGACGCCGTCGGAGGTGCAGACGGTGATAGACCAGCCGGCCACCGATGCCGCGGGCACGCCCGCGCGCACGCTGACCGCCGAGTTCACCCGGCCGTTTCTCGCCCACGCGTCGGTAGCGCCCAGTTGCGCGGTCGCCCGCTGGGACGGCGGCTCTGTCACCGTGTGGAGTCACAGTCAGGGCATCTTCCTGCTGCGCGCGGCGATCGCGGCCGGGCTGGGACTGAAGGCCGGGCAGGTGACGGTGCACTACGTGGAGGGCGCCGGCGTCTACGGCCAGAACGGCGCGGACGACGTGGCCATGGACGCGGTGCTGCTGGCGCGGGCCGTCCCGGGCCGGGCGGTCCGGGTGCAGTGGACCCGCGAGGACGAGATGTGCTGGTCGCCGCTGGGTCCGGCCATGCTCGCACGGCTCTCGGCCGGCCTGGACGCCGGCGGCCGGATCCTGGCCTGGCGCCAGGACGTGTGGAGTAACGGCTTCATGGGCCGGCCCACCATGGGCGGGGACCCGCGCCTGCTCGCCCTGACCCAGGTGGCGGGGGGCCGCCCGATACCGCCGGCGCCGGACGGCCAGCCGGCTAACTGGATGGGCGCCTCGCGCAACGCGGTGCCCGGCTACGACATCCCCGGTCTGCACGTCACCCGGCACCGGCTGCTGGACATGCCGATCCGGACGTCCTCGCTGCGGTCGCTCGGCGCGCACCTCAACGTGTTCGCGATCGAGTCCTTCATGGACGAGCTGGCCGCCGCGGCCGGCGCCGACCCGGTGCGGTTCCGGCTCGCCCACCTCGCCGACCCGCGGGCCCGGCAGGTGCTCACCCAGGCCGCGTCCATGGCCGGGTGGGATGCCCGGGGCCACCGTGACGGCATCGGCTACGGGGCCGGGGTGGCCCGGTACAGCGGAAACGCGGGGTACTGCGCCACCGTGGCGGAGGTGGAGGCGGACACCGATATCCGGGTGCGCCGGCTGTGGCTTGCGGTGGACGTGGGCCGGGTCATCAATCCGGACGGGGTGATCAACCAGGTCGAGGGCGGCGCGGTGCAGAGCGCGAGCTGGACGCTGCGCGAGCAGGCCCGGTTCGACCGGGACCAGATCACCTCGGCGGGCTGGGACAGCTACCCGATCCTGCGGTTCACCGATACCCCGGAGCTCATGGTGCGCGTTATGGACGCGCCCGGCGAGGCCGAGGTCGGTGCGGGCGAAGTCGCCCAGGGACCGGTCGCCGGCGCCATCGGCAACGCGGTCGCCGACGCGGTCGGGGTGCGCGTCCGCGACCTGCCGCTGACCCGTGAGCGCGTCGCCCGGGCCATCGAGGAAAGCTGACGGCTCGGTGAGGGCACCCGCAAAGAGACGAATGGGGCGGTCATGAGGATCGACGTGCATGCGCACTACTTGACCGAGGACTATATCGATCTGCTGGTGGACCTGGGCCACGCCGGCGCGGTCGCGGTGCGCGGCATCGGGGCCGGCGGCGGCACCGAGCTGGAGGCCCGGCTGCGGCTGATGGACCGGGCCGGGGTCCAGATGCAGGTGCTGTCTGCCTGCCCCCAGCTGCCGTACGGCGAAGACGGGCAGAAGACGGCCAGGGCGGCCAGGTTCGTCAACGACCAGTACGCCGGCCTGGTCCAGCGCCGCCCGGACCGCTTCCGCGCCTTCGCCTCGCTGCCGATGCCGCACCTGGAGGAGTCCCCCGGCGAGATGGGCCGGGCTCTGGACGAGCTGGGCATGGCCGGGGTGGCGATGAACACCACCGTTCTGGGGCGGGCGCTGGTCGAGCCCGAGTACGAGCCGGTCTTCGCCGAGCTGAACAGCAGGAGCGCGGTGCTGTACCTGCACCCGGCGGGCAACAGCGCCTGCTCGCCCCTGATCGCCAACTACCATCTGACCTGGATGGCCGGCGCGCCGGTCGAGGACACGATCTCGATCATGCACCTGATCACGCACGGCATCCCGGCCCGCTACCCGGACATCAAGATCACCAACTCGGCGATGATCCGCGAGACCAGGCTGGCCACGAGCGCGGTCTGCCCGGCATCTTGACCGCGACGGTGTTCCCCGCGGACAGGGCCGGAGCCAGCTCAGCGAACAAGTCCAGGCGGGCTCGATCACCGGAATCAAGTGATGCCTGCTCACGATGTCCTGATCGTGAACGACCAGCTCCCGTTCCGCCGTATCCAGCCCCCCTGCATCGCCGGCTACGAGGGGGTCGTGCAGCTCGGCGACGGCACGCGCTGCTACCTGGCCGGCCCGCCTGCTCCGTACGGCACACTGGCCGAGCTGGTGCCGGTCCCGGATTCGGCCGGCTTCCCGGTTCCGGCCGGCGTAGACCCCGGCCTCGCCGCCGCCCTCGGGGTGACCGGGATCGTCGGATGGGTGGCGCTCGACTACCGCGCTCACCTCCAGGCCGGTGAGACGGTGCTGGTCCTGGGGGCAGGCGGCTCGGCGGGCCAGCTGGCGGTGCAATCCGCCCGGATCCTGGGCGCCGGCCGGGTCGTCGGGGCCGCCCGCGGAAAGGCCCTCGGACAAGCCGCTGACCGCGGGGCCGACGCGGTCGTTGACCTCGCCGATGACCAGGACATCGACGCCGGGCTAGCCGCCGCGGCGCCCGGCGGCTACGACGTGATCGTTGACTTCCTGTGGGGCGGGCCCGCCCCCCATGCGATGAACCGCGCGAACCTAGGCGCCCGGTACATCCAGGTCGGGAGCGCCGCGGGGCCCACGTCCACGATCACCGCGGCCGCCATCCGCAACAAGCTGCTGACGCTCGTGGGCCAGGGCACGGTCGGCACGCCCGCCGAGGTGCGCCGTTCCGCCTACGCCCAGCTGATGCGTCACGCGACCGACGGGAAGTTCACCCTGGACCTGGAGCAAACCCGGCTGGACGATATCAGCCAGACCTGGGACCTCCTCAAGACCGGGCCGCCACGCAAACTCGTGGTCACACCCTGACCGCCTCGGTCAACGCGTTCGGCCGGGGCTGGTAACGGCTGACGAAGAAGTGAAACCACCGCCCGTTCAGGGAAAAAGAATTCAATTATCCCGAACGGCCAGTGGTGCTTCCGTCCGCATAACCCCTTGCCAGTCGTGGACGGCGCGACCCTCGATCCGCTCGCCGCTCAGCGTCCTGGTGCGCCGAGCTGTCGAAGCAGGCTGCGTTGATCGGTGCGCACCGCCACCGCCTGGGTCCTCTGCGCGGGCACCGCCGTCGTGCTTGGCGCGACGATGCTGCTCGCCGCGAGCCTGCCCGCCTGGAACCGTGACCGCGGCCTGTACCGGCCGCTCGCCCGCACGTGCGCGGCCGTGGCCGTGGCGTGCCTCGGCCTCGGTGGCGCCCGCCCGTCACCATTGATCCTCGGCCTCGCGCTCGTTCTGCTGCTCAGCATCCCCTGGACACTCGCCGTCGCCCGCCGCCTGGCCAATGTCGTGGACAGCCCGGGGTGAGTGACCTAAGGACGCTGCCGCCGTAAGGTGTGCGCCGTGGACTGGCATCGCTGGCACGATGAATATGACCGCCCGGGCTCAGCGCTGACGCGGCGCTTGCAGGCGGTTCAGCTGCAGATCAGGGCGGTGCTGGATAGCGCTCGGCCCGGCCCGCTACAGGTCATTAGCCTGTGCGCCGGTCAGGGCCGTGATCTGCTCGGGGTCCTCGCTGAGCATCCCCGGCGGGAGGACGTCCGGGCGCGGCTGGTGGAGCTGGACCCGCAGATTGCGGCGGTCGCGAATACGAGGGCCCGTGACGCCGGACTGGATCGGGTGGAGATCGTGACTGGGGATGCCTCGATCACTGATCACTACCGCGGCATGACACCCGCGGACCTGGTGCTGGTCTGCGGGGTGTTCGGCAATATCACTGACGAGGACATCGAGCGGACCGTCGGCACCTGCTGCCAGTTGTGCCAGACCGGCGGTACCGTCATCTGGACCCGGGCTCGGACCGCGCCCGATCGGGTGCCGCTGATCTGCGGGTGGTTTGAGGAGCGCGGTTTTGACCGTCAGTGGCTATCTGAGCCGGACGAGGGTTTCGGCGTCGGCGTACACCGCTTCCGGGGTGAGCCGCAGCCCCTGTCCGAAGGCCAGCACCTGTTCACCTTCACCAGGCCCGGCGTGCTCAGGCAGGCGGGAGGTCAGCGTGGCGGCCAGCCCAGCGCATCGAATACCGCGACCGGGTCGAGGTAGTCCCGCCAGTGCGCGACCTCGCCCGGAGCGGCCTCGGCAGCGAAGTCGGCGAAGCTGACCGGGGCCGCGCCGGTCGCCGCGAGAACATCGCCGTTGGGCCGGGAGCCGCGACCGCTTGCGATGGTCTCGTCTCGATGACGACCAGCAGAGGCACCCGGGCACTATGAGTGGTGGCCGACGACGCGGGTGAGGTCGACCCGGGACCTGATGTCCAGCTTGTCGAAGACGTGACGTAGGTGGGTGTTCACGGTGTGGGGTGAAACGAACAACCGGTCGGCGATCCCCCGGTTGGTACAGCCGGCCGCGGCCAAGCGCGCCACCTTGAGCTCGGCATCGGTGAGCGACTCCCAGCCCAGTTTCGGGCGGTCCAGCGCCTGGACCCGGCGCCGGATCCCGAGTTCGCGCAGCCGCTTGCGGGCTCTGGCCGCGTCGCGCGCGGCTCCGGCGTCGAGGCAGATCCGCAGGACCCGGTCGAAGGCGTCCGCCGCACCGCTGCGGTCACCTCCGGCCAGCCGGATGCCACCCAGATCCTCGAGCACGGCCGCCAGCGCCAGCGGCCGCGGGCCGGGAGCGAGAATCGCCGCCGCCTGTTCCAGCTCAGCCCTGGACTGGCTGAGCAGGCCTCGGGTGTGCGCGGCGGCGCCGGCTATGGACGCCACGCCGGGATTGAGTTCGTGCCGGCGCGCGGCGAGCTCGGTGACGGCCTTGGCGAGTTCGGCATCGCCGGCCGCCAGGGCCATGCGGACCAGCAGCGGATCGTCGGCGGCCTCCATCGGGAAGAGCGGGAACAGCGACAGCCGCTCTGCCTCGCCGAGCGCGCACAGCCAGTGGTGGGCCTGGTCCGGGTCGCCGGCGGTCATGGCGTGCACGGCGAGGTACCACGCGGCGTGCCTGCGGACCACAGGAGCGGTCGTGGTCAGCATGACCTTGGCGATCTCGGCCACCTCATGGGCGCCGCGCTCGTCTCCGATGTGGAGCTTGGTGCGGCCGAGCGCCACGACCGACGCCGCGTCCAGGACCCCGACGATCAGATGCGCGTCGGCGAGGCGGAACCGCCCCTCAAGCACCGCATTCGCCTCGTCGAGCCTGCCCAGGTGGAGCAGGTTCCGGCCGGTCCACGTTTCGAAGACGTGGACCGCCCAGTTCTGCCGGTCGCGCTGGGCGGAGGCCAGCCCGTCCTCGGCGACCGCGGCCGCCTCGTCGACCCGGTCGAGGGCGGACAGCAGCCACGAGCGATAGCTGTGCGTCAGGCGTTCCCGCGGATCGTCGAAACCGGCCAGCACCCCGGGGTCCACACCCTGGAGCAGCCGCAGCGAAAGCTCGAACCGGCCGAGCTGGTATTCCATCGCCGAGTGGCCGATCTGGAAAAAGTACTGCGCCGCGAGGTCGGTGCTCGCGCATACGCTCGTACGCACCTCGGACTCGATCGCCAGACCCTCGTCGAGGCGGCTGGCGACCATCAGATTGTGAAACAGCGACGTCCACAGCCGGGCCCGCGTGTCGGCTGACAGGCCGGTGAGGGACAGGCCCTGCCGAGCGGTCTCGGCGCGGTCGTCGGCCGAGATGGCGAACATCGCCGCCAGGCTCAGTCGTACGTCGGCTTCCTGTTCGGCGGGCAGGCTCTGACGCAGGGCGTTGTCGGCGAAGGCCCGCGCTTCCTTGCTGCGGCCCGCGGCGAACAGGGATACCGTGCGCCGGGCCACCAGCGGACCCCGCAGCGGGTGCCGCGACGGGAGCAGCGCCAGCGCCACGCTGGCGATGTCGGCTGAGGCGCCGGGGTCGGTCACACCGAGCGCTTCGGCGGCCTCCGCGAGAGCGCGGACCGCGGCGACGTCACCGGGCTCCGCGCTCGCGGCCAGCTGAGCCGCGACCTCGACCGGCAGGGCGCCGCCGGCCAGGAGCACGTCGGCCGCCTCACGGTCAAGGGCCCGGCGGACCGCGTCGGGTACTGCGCTGCGAACCGCCTCCCGGGCCAGGTCGTGCTGGAAGGCGAGACGACCGCCGACCTCGATGAAGAGGCCGGCGTCGATGACTTCCCGGACCGGATCAACCAGGTCGGCTACCCCGATGCGGGCCATCGCCGCGATCTGGCTGAGCGTGAACTGGCGAGCCAGCGAGGCGGCCACGGTCACGACTCGCTCGCCCGCGGGAGTGGTGCGCGACAGGCGCCGCCGCATGCTGTCCTCGAGCCGGTGCGGCACACGGTTCTCCGCCAGCCTGGCCCGGCCGTCGACCACGCGCACCAGGTTCTCCTCGCGCAGGCCGGCGAGCAGGTCAACGATGAGGAAGGGGTTGCCCTGGACGTCGGCCAAGGTCCGCAGGAGGTCACCTCCGGCCGGTGCCCCCAGGACATCCGCCGCGACCTCCGCGACCGCCGAGGCCGGCAGCGGCGTCAGGCGGATCGTCGCGGCTCCGGCGGCGGTCAACTCGGCCAGCGCCCGGCGGAGCTGCGGCGCTCCCTGGTTCGGCCGGACCGCAATCAGCCATGCGATCGGCAACGGCGCCAGCCACTGGGTCAGCATGCGCAAGGCGAAGCCGCATCCGGCGTCCGCCCACTGCACGTCGTCGAGGCACACCAGCAGCGGCTGCCGGAGCGCCGCGCGTTCCATCAGGGTCTGCACATCCTGGAGCAGCCAGAACGGCTCCTCGCGGGAGCCGTCGCGGGATCCGAGCGCGTTCCGTTCGATCAGGGATTCGGTGCCGCCGAACAGCGCCTCCATCAGCACGGCCAGTTCGACGGGGCTGTGGCCCGGCTCCGCGGCACCGAGCCCGGTTCGGAACGAGAGCGCACCGGCGGTCGTCCGGGCCGCGGCGAGCAGCCTCGTCTTGCCCAGACCCGCGGCACCCTCGATGATCGCGACGTCGCCCGCCCCGGCCCGGACGCGCTCCAGAAAACCGGTGATCATCTGCAACTGCTCGCCGCGGCCCCGGATCGGGGTTGAGTCGCCAGCGTCGGACGCATGAGGAGTGGAGATCATCGCGAGCTCCCCCGTCCCTGCGCTCCGAGGGGTTGCGTGTACCGACGCACAACGAACATATTCGTGGCATGAGTCAACCCGCGAGCCCAGAAGCGCCGGAATCATATGCAGACCGTCCGGATTCCGCACCCACCGGGGATGTTCTCTCGACGCTTCTGCGCACGGTTCACCTTGCCGGGCACGACGTCACGGAAACCGCCGCGGACCCGCCCACGAGGTGGGTACAGCGCGACGACATGGGCGCGGTCCACCTCGTGGAGGCAGGCGAAGTCCAGGTTGAGGTCGCGGGGGCCGAGCCGCACGTCCTGCGCGCGGGCGACGTGGCACTGCTTCCGGCTGGCCGGGCCCATGTGCTGAGGGTCACCGGACCCGGCACCAGATGGCTGACGGGAACGTTCGTCCACGACGGCGCGACGAGCAACAGGCTGCTCGCCGCCCTCCCGGATGTGATCGCCTTCGAGCGCCTGCGCGAGGGCGGCTACGAATGGTTCGACGTCAGCTACCGCCTGATGGCCAAGGAGCGGCGCGAGCCGACTCCCGGCGCCGCGGTCATGATCTCCCGGATCCTGGACCTGATGTATATCCAGATGCTGCGGCTGTGGGCCACCTCCACGCAGAGCAGCCCCGGCTGGCTGCGCGCGGGCATGGATCCCGACATCGGCGGCGTGCTGGACGCCATCCACGCCGACCCGGCGCGGGCCTGGTCGAACGCGGAGATGGCGCAGCACGCCCACCTGTCCCGGACCACCTTCACCGAGCGGTTCACCCGTACTTTGGGGCAGCCGCCGATGGCGTACCTGACCGAGCTGCGGATGGAACTGGCCCGCGAGCTCCTGCTGGGTTCGGGGGAAACGGCCAAGCAGGTCGCGCGACGGACCGGCTACAAATCCGACGCCGCCTTCAACCGGGCGTTCACCCGGAACCACGGCCGCTCGCCGGGGCAGTGGCGGCGGGAACACGTCCCCAGCTAACCAGGCCACTAAGGAATAGCGCGTTCGTGCGATGCCCGGACCCGCGGGCCGTCCTAGCGTGAAGCCGTCGTCGTGACGTCTCGCGAAAGGAGCAGACATGCCAGCCAAGGCAAGCATCGTATTCGCGCACGGGCTGTGGGCCGATGGCTCGTGCTACAGGAAAGTGATCCCGCCGCTTCAGGCGGACGGGCACCAGGTGGTATCCGCCCAGAACAGCCTCGACACGCTCGAAGGCGACGTCGCCGCGGTAACTCGTGCGCTGGGGCGGGTCAGCAGCCCGGCCATTCTCGTCGGCCACTCGTACGGCGGGACCGTCATCACGGCCGCGGGCACCGACGACCGCGTCGCCGGGCTGGTCTACATCGCCGCCCTCGCCCCGGATGAGGGTGAGACGTCGCAGAGCCTGCAGGAGCAGTTCCCGGTCACGGACATCTTCGCCCACATCGAGATCGCGGACGGGCGCATCTGGATGCTCCCGTCCGGCATCGGGTGCTTCGCGGGCGACCTGTCCGAGCAGGAGCAACAGCTGGTGTGGGCGACCCAGGGCGTGCCGGCCGCGGACCTGTTCAACCAGAAGCTCGACGGCACCGCCTGGCGGACGAAGCCGAGCTGGTACGTCGTCGCCAACAACGACCGGACCGTCCAGCCCGACCTGGAGCGGTTCGTCGCCAAGCGGATGGGCGCCCACACCTACGACGCGGACAGCAGCCACGTCGCCATGCTGGCCCAGCCCGACTTCGTCCTCGACGTCATCCGGACCGCCGCGAACTCCATCTGAGCCGATGTCATCCGAACGCCGATATAAGACAAGGACAATCTGCCATGCCCATGATCGACGTCTACGCGACCGCCGAGACCTTCACCGACCAGCACCAGCTGGCCATCGACCTGGCGACCGCGGTCATGACCATCGAGCAAGTGCCCGACATCCCGATGTTCCGGCAGAACACCGCTGCCTTCATCCATGACCTGCCCGCAGGCGCCCTGTCCAACGTTGACGGCGATACCAACTACGTGCGGATCCAGGTCCTCACCAACGCGGCCGCGCTGGACCGCGGCAAGCAACTCGCCGTCGTCGAGCGGCTCACCGACATCGCCGTGAAGGCCGCCGGCGACCCGGGGCTGGCGAGCCGGACCTGGGTCCTGCTCACCGAGGCGCCAGACGGGGGCTGGGGCCTCAGTGGCCACGCGAACACCAACGACGAACTGGTGGCCGCCGCCCGCGCGCAGATCGCGAGCCTGCGAGCAGGCCAGTCGGGAGGATGAGATGAAACTCACGCCCGCCACCCGGCACGGAAGGGTGGCCAGCACGACCCCGAGGTGGGCGAGGTCGCGGCACGCGAGCAAGACGGTCACGGCCAGGACCGCCACGGTCAGACGCAGCACCGCGACGAGCCCCGGATCCGCGGGCAGCAGCTCGCGCCACCGGCCAGTCCGGCGCACCGGGGGCGCCTGCCGTGACACGGCCTTCAGCATGACCATTCTCGATCACGGCACCAAATCCAGCCGCGCCGCGAGCACCCGTAAGGCCTGCTAACAAGACCATAACGATGGTTCTTCGAAAACACACAGGGTTCAGTCGGTTTTCTCGCGCCCCCTCCGTGCTCTCCTAACACCGCCGTAAAGCCTCGAAATGATTATCGCGGACCGTTACGGGTGCTATGACACCCGTAACGGTCCACGATAAGTCGGCTCGCAGCGCTCCGTGACCTGTGGGGCAGGTGAGCTGTGCCGGTTGGGATCGGTGAGGTCAGACGGGCGAACCTAACCGGTAACGCAGAGCGCTCTGGCCACGTGGTGCGCGCCGACAGGGCTGAGCTGAGCTCACCGCGGCTGGTGATCCCCAGCTTGGGGAAGATGCGGTACAGGTGGGTGCCGATCGTCCGGTGAGACAGGTACAGCCGCTGCGCGATGTCCCGGTTCGAGAGCCCCTGGGCGGCGAGCTGGGCGATCTGAAGCTCCTGGGCGGTCAGCTGGTCGCGGGGGGCGAGGTCCCGCCGCCGGCTGGACTCCCCGGAGGCCCGGAGCTCCCGGCGGGCCTGGTCGCCCCAGGCGGCGCAGCGCAGGGCGTCGAAGGCGTCGCGGGCGTCCCGCAGCGGCGCGCGCGAGTCGGCGATCCGGCGCTGGCGTCGCAGCCATTGGCCGTAGGCCAGCAATAGCCGGGCCCGCTGCAGCGGCCAGTGCGTGAGGTCGGCGCCGAACGCCTCTCCGAAACGCCCCGCGGCTTCCTCGGGGTCCCGGGCCAGTAGCGCCCTCGCGTGCAGCAGCCCTATGGCGATAGAGGTTCCCGGGATGTCACCGAATACGGCTTCGACCTGCGTCACGCGCGTTCGCGCTTCGTTGATCCGGCCGGTGTGCAGCGCTGCCTCGGCCAGTTCGCCGATGAGCCCGCACGCGACGATCCGGTGGTGGGCCGGGCTCGCCGGGTCCAGGAGTCGTTCGGCGGCCTCGTAAGCGTCGGAGTGCCTGCCCGCTCCGAGTGCGGCGAAGATCCGGCCGAATTGCGCGAAGGCGATGGTGAGGTTCGCCCCGGCCGGCACCGCGATGCGCTCGGCCCGCGCCGCGGCTCGCTCGGCCTCGTCGTGGTCGCCGCGGATCCCGGCGATGATCGAATCGACGGTGTCGGCGGCCGCGACCCATTGCGGCTCGCCGAGCTCGGTCGCCAGGCGCCTGGCCTCTTCCGCCGCGGGCATCGCCACGCCCCAGTCGGCGACGTGCGCGGCCATGTTTCCCTGCAGCGTGAGCATGCGCGGCAGGTGCCCGAGCCGTCCTCGACCAGGACCAGCAGCGGTGCGCCGGCCGCGACCTCGCCGAGCAGGTCGAGAACGGCCATCGCGATCTGGAATCGCTCCGGCGCCGGCTCCTGGCCCAGTCCGAAGGCCGCGTCGAGCGCGGCACGCTGCGGCGCGGGCAGGTCCGCCACGCGGGACCGCAGCGGGCGAACCAGCTGATGAAGCCCCGCAAACGGCAGATGCGCCTCGGACTGCACTCCGGTCGCGCTCAGCATCGTGAAGCCGCGCTCACGCGCCAATCCGGCCGCCACGGCCAGCAGCCGGGACTTGCCGATGCCCGGCTCGCCGTACAGCACGAGCGCCCCGCCGCCGCGGCCAGGCCAGCCCGCCGCGCAGGCGGCCAGGCCAGCCCCGCCGCCATCCTGAACTCCGTCGAGCAGCGAAACCAGCAGCTCGACCTCGGCGTCCCGGCCGAGCAGCGGCCCGGGGTTACTCGCAGCGATCGACATCAGAGAACCATCTTCCCAGCAACCTGCGTCAAGAACTCAGTCACATGACGTACGCGGCTTTCGTCCCCGGCGGCCTACCGTTCAGGCATTCACCCATTTCACGAGAGGAAGGATCACCATGAGCACACTGCGGAATGTCGTTCTCGTCCACGGAGGGTTCGTCGACGGCTCCGGCTGGCAGGGCGTCTATGAGTCCCTCACCCGTGACGGTTTCCGGGTCAGCGTCGTGCAGAACCCCACCCTGTCACTGGAAGGCGACGCCCAGGCCACCCGGCAGATCATCGACGCCCAGGACGGACCGGTCGTGCTCGTCGGCCACTCCTACGGCGGCGCGGTCATCACCGAGGCCGGCACCCACCCGAACGTCGCGGCCCTGGTCTACGTCTGCGCCTTCGCGCCGGACAAGGGGGAGTCGGTCGGCTCGCTCATCGCCGGTTTCCCGGCCGACGGCCCGCAGCCGCCGATCCTGCCGCCCCGGGACGGCTTCCTGTTCCTGGACCGGGACAAGTTCCACGCCTCGTTCGCCGCCGACCTGCCCGCCGAACAGGCCGCGTTCATGGCCGACGCCCAGGTCCCCTGGAACGTGGCCGCCCCCGCCGCGGCGATCACCGAAGCCTCCTGGCGGACCAAGCCCAGCTGGTACCTGGTCACCACCCAGGACCGGATGATCCCGCCGCCGGCGCAGCGCACCATGGCCGGAAGGATGGGCGCCACCCAGTCCGAGGTCACGGCCAGCCACTCCGTCTACGTGTCGCAGCCCGAGACGGTGGCCACCCTCATCGCCCAGGCCGCGGCCGGCGCCGCGGACCGCTAGACGCCGCCGAGGCGCAGAAACCACGGTCCGTTCGGGAAAAATCAAGATCTTTCAGCCGAACGGTCCGTGGTTCCTCGCCCGCAGACCTGCCTACGGCCTCAGCGTGGCGTGAGCGATCGCCCATCCCAACACCGCCCCTGCACCCGCCCCCGCCGGCGGATGTCCGGCCGCCCCCTTGACTGAGTAGACCTTTCTGTCTAATATCTTCGACTGTACAGACCTGTCTACTCAATTAGGGTGGGTAACCAGACATGACGACGCACCAGGCTGCCGGGCCGACAGCAGGGCTCGCACAGGCCGCCCTCCCGGCTGACCCGTTCGCGCGCCGGCCGTGGCTCCGCGGAGCGGGACAGTCACCGGCTGAGCGGGCGGCCGGCCGTCTTCGTCCTGGCCTCGCTGATCGTGGCGCTGCTGGCCTCCTCCGCCGCCCCCACCCCGCTGTACGCGATCTACCAGGCCCAGTGGCACTTCACGCCGATCACCACCACGGTGGTGTTCGGGGTGTACGCGATGGCGGTGCTGGCCGCCCTGCTGACCCTGGGCAAGCTGTCGGACCACATCGGACGCCGGCCCGTGCTGCTGACCGCGATCGCCGTGCACGCGGGGTCGCTGGTGATCTTCGCCACCGCCACCGGGGTGCCTGCGCTGCTGTCCGCCCGGGTGGTCCAGGGCCTGTCCACCGGCGCGGCGCTGGGCGCGATCGGCGCGGCCATGCTGGACATGGACCGTGAGCTCGGCACGTTCGCCAACGCGGTGGCGCCGGGCCTGGGCAGCGCGAGCGGCGCGATCGCCTCCGCGCTGGCGGTCCGCTTCCTGCCTGACCCCACCCACCTCATCTACCTGGCCCTGATCGGCGTGCTCGCCCTGCAGGCGATCGCCATCGCCGCGATGCGCGAGACGGTCAGCCGGGCGCCGGGCGCGCTGGCCAGCCTGCGGCCGGAGATCACCCTGCCGCGGGCGCTGCGGGCCCCGGTGCTGACCGCCGTGCCCGTGCTGTTCGCGGTGTGGGCGCTGGCCGGCCTGTACGGTGCGCTCGGCCCGGCGCTGGTGCACGCGCTGACCGGTTCTGGCAACGTGGTGCTGGGCAGCCTGAGCCTGTTCGTGCTGGCCGCCTCGGCCGTCGTCGCGATCATCGTGCTGCGCCGGGCCGCGGCCCGGACGGTCATGCTGTTCGGCATCCTGGCCCTGATCACCGGCGTGGCCGTGACCGTCATGGCCGTGAGCCTGGGCTCCGTGGCGGTCTTCTTCGCGGGGTCGGCGATCGCCGGCGCCGGGTTCGGCAGCGGCTTCCAGGGCGGCATCCGGCTGGTGGTGCCGCTGGCCGCGGCGCACGAGCGGGCCGGCCTGGTCTCGCTGCTCTACGTGGTGTCCTATCTCGGGCTGGGCGTGCCCGCCGTGCTGGCCGGGTTCGGCGTGGTGCACGGCGGCGGCCTGATCGACACCGCCCGCTACTACGGCGCCGCGGTGATCGCGCTGGCCACGCTGGCCCTGTTCGGCCTGCTGAAGACCCGGCCCGGGCGCGCCGCGGAGCCGGCCGCCTGCGCGGCCCAGAGCATACAATAGACAAGTCTGTCTAGGAAGGTGGCCGTCACCATGGCTATCGGACAAGCCGCCGAAGGCTCGGGGGGGTTCGGGCCCGCCGCCGCAGGCGGCCAGGCTGGCCGGGTCGTCCCCCCCGGAGCCAGCAGGCCCCGGCCGTCGGCGCGCGAGCGGCTGCTGGCCGCGGCCAACGAGCTGTTCTACAACGAGGGTGTGCACACGGTCGGCATCGACCGCGTCATCGAGCAGGCCGGGGTGGCCAAGGCCTCGCTGTACAACACCTTCGGCAGCAAGGACGAGCTGGTCCGCGCGTACCTGGAGACCCGGCAGGCCAGCGTCGCCCAGCGCATCACGCAGGCCGTGGAACGCTACGACACCCCGCGTGAGCGCCTGCTGGCCGTGTTCGAGGGCCAGGGCGAGCTGTTCGCCCAGCCGGACTACCGCGGCTGCGCGTTCGCCCGGGCCAGCGCGGAATCCCACCCCGGCGACCTAGCCGAACAGGCCGCCCAGGCCTACCGCCGCTGGGTGCGCGGGCTGCTGACCGACCTGGCCGCCCAGGCCGGCGTGCCCGAGCCCGAGGTCCTGGCCCGCCAGCTGCACCTGCTCTACGACGGCAGCGGGCAGGCCGCGCGGATGGACCACGACCCCGCCGCGGCCGCCGCAGCCCGGGCCGCCGCCGCCACCCTGCTCGACGCAGCCCTGACCAGCGTGTTCGGCAGGCCGGAGTAGAGGCCGTCGGTCCCGGTCAGGGCCCGGGTGGCCTCGTGGTTAGCGGTCCTGCAGGACCGACAGGATGTTACCCGCCGGATCGGTGAACCAGGCGATGAACGGGCCGCCGCCCCGGTTGATGCCCTTGGCGTCCTGCTCCATCCCCTCGTAGCGCTCGAAGCTCACGCCTCGGCTGGTCAGCTCGTCGACGGCCGCGTCGATGTCGTCGACCTGGAAGTTGAGGATGGTGAAGCTGGCCGGGATGTGATCGGCCTTCGGGTAGATCAGTGTGTTCCGGTCGCCGGCCAGCTGCAACGTGAGCAGGCCGTACTGTTCGGTTACCCGCAAGCCGAGCGTCTCGCTGTAGAACTTCCTGGCCTCATCGATATCGCTGACGGAGAACCCGCTGAATGCCTCGGTGTCCGCGAACATAACATGCTCCTCCCAGGTGATCGTACGTTTTTACCCGGCAGCCGCCACGCCGTCAGGGACCGGCGTGGTGCGTGCCGGTGGCGCCGCGGTCGAGGTCTGCTTCGGCCGCGCCGCGGGGAATCCAGGTGCCGACTCGTCGCGCCGCCGCCAGGCTGGCCCACGCGGTCAGTTCGAGCAGCGTGGAATCGCCAGGCCGGCTGGCCCGGAACATCCGGACGACGGAACGGTCGACCTGAGCGGAGGCGAGCGCGGTGAGCAGCGCGAGACGCCCGGCGGCCCGGTCCGCCGTCGGCAGGCCGGACACCGCACTCTCGACCCAGGTACGGCTCGGGCCGCGCCGCTCGCCGCGCCAGTTTTCCAGCTCCGCCATGACCAGCTCGCGGACCGATGCTGGCACGGACCGGGCGCCGGCGGCGTCAACGGCGGCACAGCCGCGGGCGAAGGCATCCTCCGTCACAGGATCGCCGCTCGCCCAGGACAGGTCGCCGGGTAGCGGCGCCGCTGGCAGCAGCTCCAGCGACGTGCCCGGCTGGCACGGGTGCCCGGCTGCGGGCCGCAACCTGCGGTCGAGGATCCACATGACCGGGCTCAGCGCCATCCTCGGAACTCCCGGCGGTAGCGGTAGCTCGGTGAGAAACACATTCACCATGCGGTTGTAGTAGTGGAACAGGACCGCGGTCCCGATCAGTTCCGGCGCCTCCTCGGCGGGACATGCCGGTTCATGCAGCTGGGCGCCTTCCTCGGTCCTGCAGTCCCGCGCCCACGTCGCGACCGCCCGCAGCCGGGGGTCGGCGATCGCCTCGGCGGGGCGGTCCGCGAGTACCGGTCCCCCTGCCAGCCCGGAGACCATGGTGCTGTGCACGGTGACGCACCAGGGACAGGTATTGCCGAGCGAGACCGTCGTGGCGACGGCCTCCTTAGCGGCCCTGTCGACCTTGCGGGTCACAAGCAGAGTCTCACGCAGCATCAGCCAGCTCGCGGCGAGCACCTGCGGTGCCGGGGAGAACAAGGCGAGCGACGGTGCCAGCACCCCGAACTCCCGCTCGACCTGTTCGTAGACACGGCCGGCCAGGCCCTGCGCCGCGCCGCGGCGAACCGGTGACACGTAGCGGACCTGAGTCAGCCCCAGCTGCCCGAGCAGCGTCGTGATCCGCTTGCTGGTCATCAGCCACTCTCTCGATCGCCGGGAACGGGCAGGCCTGGATACGCACAGATCGTATGTTTATCCGGAGCAGGCTCCTTCTTCCCGGGTGCCGACATTCCGGCCGCCCCGAAGCAGCTGCAGTACTCAGTAGCGTTCGACCAGATGAGCGCGGCTGGCTGGAAGTTCGTAGGGTTCGGGCCAGAAGTCGGTGATCACGGCGATCTTGCCGTCGTCGGCGAGGTCGAAGAAGCACAAGCCGGGCTGGGTGCCTTCTGGCCCGGTGAACTCGGTCCAGCTGGCCGCGCGCTGGCCTTCGCCGACGATTCGCTGCACGGTGACGTGCCAGTCGTAGGGGAAGCCCTCCACGTTGAACCGGACGTAGGCGTCCCGGCCGCGGACCTGCTCCCGGGTCTGGGGGCCGCGGTAGATCACGTCGTCGGCGAGCAGCCCGCCGAACGCGTTCCAGTCCCGGGCCTCGGCCGCGGCCCAGTAGGCTGCGACCACCTCGTGCGCGCCGGTGATGGCAGGCACGGCACCAGGACTTTCGTCCGCGTACTGGCGCAGTTCGCCGCCGCTGAGCCGGAACGTGGCGCGTCCGATGCTGATGATGTCCTGCTCCGTCAGCATCGTGCGCGTGATCCGCTCGCCGTTGACGTATGTCCCGCCGTGGCTGCCCAGGTCGATGATCTCGAAGCTGCCGGCCGGGGTGCGGCGCAGCTCCGCGTGATGCCGGGAGACCGTGAGGTCGCCGGTCAGCGCGATGTGGTTGTCCGGCTGCCGCCCGATCCGGATCGTCTTGGCCGGCAGGGGATGCGCGTCCGTCATAGAGCGATCCTAAGAGCCCGCTCAGAATGAGGGAGCACTCGACTGAGCCGCCGCTCGCCGGCGGACGTGCCGGAAGACGAATCAGGCCGCAAACCAGGGCAACCTCATCATGCGCGGGCCGTAGCGCCAGCGGCCCAGGGGCGGCCAGGCCGGCGGTAAAGTTGCTGCCGTGCCGCAGCACCATCCAGACCCGCAGGTCGTTCCCTATCTTCTGTACGCCGATGCCGGCGCGGCCATGGACTGGCTGATCAAGGCCTTCAGCTTCACCGAGCGGGTGCGCGATACGCGCAGCGACGGGACCGTCAGGCACGGGGAACTGCTGCTCGGCAACGGCGGTGTCATCATGCTGGGCTCCCCCGGGACCAGCTTCCGCGGACCCGCCGAACTCGGCGAGATCACCCAGCTGCAGTGCATCACGATCACGGACCTGCCAGCCCACCGGGACCGCGCACAGGCCGCGGGCGCGAACGTGTCCGAGATCGGGATCAGGGCCAATCGCGCACGCAGCTACACAGTGGACGACCCCGAGGGCCACCGCTGGTACTTCACCGAGCCCCTGTAGCCCTCGCTAGTCAGCGCGACTGTCGAGCCAGGCTTGGATCAGGGAGCTGAGCTGTCGCGGAATGCGCGGTCCAGGGCGTCGATGAGGCGCTCGAAGGTGGCGTCGATGGATTCGGGCAGGCCGAAGCCGCCTGCCATCTCGAGCGAGGCCAGGCCATGGCAGGCCGCCCGCCACATGCGGATCGCGTGGATGAGGTCAGCGCCGTCGAGGTGATAGCCCTTGAGGGCAGCGCTGATGACCGCCAGGGCCTGGCTGGTTACGTCGGCATACTCCTGGTCGCCTGGCGTGGGCGCGCGGACGCTGGCGGCGTAGCGTCCGGGGGTGGCCCGGGCGTACTGGCGGTAGGCGGCCGAGATGGCGCCGAGCGCTTCCCGGCCGCTGACTCCGGCGGCCGCCGCCGCCGCGCTGGCGGTCAGTTCGCGTATCGCGGCGATGGAGATGCCGCGCTTGACTTCCTCGAGCCCGCTGACGTGCTTGTACAGCCCAGGCAGGGACACGCCGCAGCGTTGCGCGACGGCGGCCAGCGTCAGCCGGTCCAGGCCGACCTCGTCCGCGACGGCGGCGGCCTCGGTGATGATCCGCTGCGCGGTCAGTCCCGCCCGCGGCATGGCTACCTGCCCCGGACGCTGCCGCCGAGCCAGATCCCGGCCCCGGTGATGAAGATCAGCAGCAGCACGAGCGCGGGTCCGGCCAGCCACGCAAGATTCTGCAGGAGCAGCAGGTAGACGACACCGGAAGCCGCGATGGCGACGGCGAGCGCGGCGCCGGTGTAGCGCAGCCACCGGGGCAGCACCAGGGCGGCGGCGCCCGCGGCGCCGAGCACCGCCAGGGCGAGCATCTTGACCCCGTCCATCCGGTTCACCATCTGGTAGAGCACGTGCGCGGTGACGGGAGAGCTGGTAGCAGCGAGCCACATTCCCAGACAGAACTGCAGCACCGAAATGACCGCCGCTGTGACGCCGGCGACCCTGGCCAGCTGCGAGCCGGTGACCCTGGCCAGGGCGATTGCGACCACCGCGATGCCCGCTGCGGGGAGTCCCTCGGTCAGCGCGAACTTGATAGCGAGCGCCGGCGCGTGCCCGGCGATGGCTGAGACGATCTGCGCGCCGGAGGCGCTGAACTTCGGGCTGGGCGCGGGTACCGCCAGGCCCGCGATCCAGGACAGCGTGTAGCCGATGCCGATCGCGCCGGTAACGGTGAGCAGCCGACGCCGCCTGCCAGTGCTGGCGGCACCGGCCGTGGCGGGAACGGTGGAGCCCGCAGGCTGGTTAATAGTCATAGCTCCAGGTTAATATGATTAACCTGGAGCTGTCAAATACTGGCACGAGCAGGCTAACGATCTTCAATGCGAGGGGTCCGCCGAGCTGCTGGTGCGCGGCATCCAGCAGGAGATCGTGAAGATGCTTCGCCGGGCGGGCGTACTCGATCCTGCTCCGGGCTGGCATCCCGGTCGTCGAGCACCTCACCGGACTCAGCCAGCTACCCCCGGCCGGGTTCCGGTTCACCGCGGCTCCGATTCCGCTCGCAGGCTTCGGGACCTTCCCTACCCGTGCCTACGCGACAATACCCGAGCCATGACCTCCCAGGCCGGTGCCACCAGCCACGTGCGGTCTGCACGCACATCACCACGGATCAAGCTCGATCGCGGCCGGGACCGGCCACCGGCCTGACAGCCACGCCACCAGGCGCCGAACATCCTCTGTTCGGCGCGTCCGGTCAGGCACCGTGGCCAAAAGCACGGGCAACTCCCAGGCGACGTAGTCCTCCGGCCAGTCGGACGGCTCGTAGCCCAGGCCGAGATCGACGTGGTGCACCTCAACCTCCCGCAGCCGCCGCCCCCGGCCCGCGGCCCGGATGCGCCGCAGCGAATCACCTCGGTGTGTGACGACGACTCACCCCGCCGCTGGCGAGGCTAGCCGTAACAGGAACCGATCGCGGGACCGGCAACAACGAGGCCCCGGCGCCATGAAGGACTACGTCATGAAGATCCGCGTCAAGAGCTGTAACCGGCAATACATGACGAACGCCGAAACACAGACCGGGACGCAGGCGTTCCCGTTCCTCGGCCATCACGGCGTGAAACGGACGCACGGTTCGGCCGTGGAGGAATGGCAACCGCACCGGCCGCAGGGGGACCGATCGGCCGAGTGGTGGAATCTCACCGCGGTGCTCCGCGATCCGGCCAGCACGCGCTACTTCCTGTCCTGGACCGTGACTCATGCGGGCCTGCGCGATCTCGGGCCACTGCCGTCCCAGCCGGTCGCGCAGCTCAAGCCAGGACAGAGCCTGTACGCCTGCCGGTTCACCCTGATCAGCTGCCAGGCGAGCATACGAAGGGCGGGAGTCCCCGCGGTGTTCATGATGAATGACCACGACGTCTGGGACGAGGACGCCTCGACGCTGTATCTGCGGGACGCGCAGCACGAGCACGAGTGCGCCTGGTCCTTCGACGGCGAGCGGATGGACCTTGCCGTGAGCTCGCCGACGCTGGCGTTCAGCCTGAAGATTCAGGGTGGTTCCCAGGTGATGTGGGCTGAAGACCAGCCTCGCGCGGCGGGCCTCGCCCGGGACAGGGCCGACGGCGGCCACAGCTTCTCCTATTCGCTGCCGCGCCTGCGGATCGCGGGCTCGGTCACCTATACCGATGAGCGCGGGAAGCCCATCGCCGTCGGCGTTAGCGGCTCTGGCTGGGCTGATCGCCAGTGGGGCGACTTCCCTGCTGACCAAGGCAGAAACATTACGGCCCGTTCGGGGAAAAAGATCTTTCTGCCGAACGGGCCGTGGTTCACGTCCTGAACCAGCCGATGTGCCGAGCTGTCAGGCGCTTACCGTCCTTGACGAGCTTGGAGGGTGCCACTCGTCGCTGGTCTTGTCGGGCCGGCCGACGTTGACGACCTGGACGGGCAGGTCGCCGGCCGCGCGGAGCACCTGGTCCGCGACCGTGGACCCGGTCAGCAGGCGCGACCAGCGCGAGCGGCGGCGCGACCCGATCACGAGCTGGCAGGCTCCGGCCTTGCGTGCGGCCCGGATCAGCCCGGAGGCGGGGTCGTCGGCCCTGACCACGCGCAAGGTCCCGCCCAGTTCGCCGAGCAGCTGGCGGTCCTTGGTCAGCCGCGCCTTGGGTGGCTGGTCGAGGTTATCCAGCGCCCGGACGTAGACCCCTTGGAGCCTGGCATCGGACAGCCCGGCGAGGTGGGCGGCGTACCGGATGAGCCATTCGTCGGCGGGTGATCCCTCCAGACCGACCACGATGACCGAGGCGTTCACCGGCCCGCTGATGCCGCGGGCGGCCAGGAACGCCGTGACGGGGTCGGGAACAGAATCATCGAGCCAGAGCTGCGCGAGTTCCCGCAGGGCGGCCAGGTTCGCGAAGCGGAAATAGCTCGACAACGCGGCATCGACCCGGTCGGCCGGGACGACCAGGCCCTCGGCCAGCCGGTGCCGCAGCGCCGCCGGCGCCAGGTCGACCAGCGTGATCTCGCCGGCCCGCACGAACTCGTCGGGCACCGGCTCGGCCCGGCGCACGCCGGTGATCCGGGAGACGACCTCGCCCAGCGATTCGATATTGGCCACGTTGAGGGTGGTATAGACGTCGATGCCGTTGGCCAGCAGCTCGCGGACGTCCTGCCAGCGTCTGGCGTGCCGCTCACCGGGGAGGTTCTCATGGGCGAGCTCATCGACCACCGCCAGCTCCGGGCGGCGGTCCAGAACCGCCGCGAGGTCCAGCTCTGGAAGGCTCACGCCCTGATAGGTGACCATACGGGCGGGAAGCACTTCGAGGTCGTCGAGCTGGGCTGCGGTGGCCGGCCGCCCGTGCCGCTCCCAGTGGGCAACCACGGTGTCGGTGCCGGAGCGGCGGCGGGCGCGTGCGTCCCGCAGCATCGCGTAGGTCTTCCCCACTCCGGGGGCGATCCCGAGGTAGGTGCGCAGCGTGCCGGGGCCGGCCGGCGGCAGTATCGCGTGATGTGCCTGAGCGTTCGGATCGGTGCGGTCCTCAAGGCCAGGCTGGGCACCGTTGGTCATCGCTGGATCCATTCGGACAGGGCGGTCAGAGCGCGACTTCAGGCCACCGGGCCTGCCTGGCTATGGTGCCAATGTAGACGCCGCTGGAAACGACACACGCCGCGGTCCCCGCCGAACCGCCGTCGACGGCGCTGTCAGAATGGAAGCGGCCGGCTGGTGGTCTGGTACCCGCTTACCGCATCGAGCCGACCGACCCAGCCAGGAGCGATCCGCGTCGAGGAAGGCCGCCGAGATCACCGAGCAGATCAGGGACAACGGCTCCGAGGGGGCCGCCGGCGAGGTCGAACCGGTAGGCCCCTTCCGCATCTACCTGGGCGCGGCCCCGGGCGTCGGCAAGACCTACGCCATGCTCTCCGAGGGCCACCGCCGGCGCGGGCGGGGCACCGACGTCGTCGCCGGGTTTGTCGAGAGCTACGGGCGGCCGCACACCGAGGAACTGGTCAACGGCCTGGAGGTCATCCCGCGCAAGGTGGTCGACTACCGGGGAAAGCGCCTGGAGGAGATGGACCTGGACGCGGTGCTCCGCAGACGGCCCGAGGTCGCCCTGGTCGACGAGCTGGCCCACACCAACGTGCCGGGGTCCGGGCGGCACGAGAAACGCTGGCAGGATGTGCTGGACATCCTTGGCGCGGGCATCAGCGTCATCACCACCGTCAACATCCAGCACCTGGAGAGCATCGCCGACGAGGTCGAGCAGATGACCGGCGCCAAGGTCAGGGAACGGGTGCCGGACTGGGTGGTGCGCAAGGCCGACCAGATCGAGCTGGTCGATTCCTCACCGGAGCAGCTGCGCCGCCGGATGCTGCACGGCAACATCTACCCGAAGGAGAAGGTCGCCCAGGCCCTGACGCACTTCTTCCGTACTCCCAACCTCATCGCCTTGCGGGAGCTGGCGCTGCGGTTCGTTGCCGACGAGTCGGACGAGACACTCCTGGAGTACCTCCAGCAGCACCCGACTCAGGTCCCGTGGGAGACCACCGAGCGCACGATGATAGCCGTCACCGCCGAACCGGGGACCGACGTCCTGCTGCGGCGCGCGGCGCGCCTTGCATTCAGGGCCAAGGCGGAACTCGACGTGGTCCACGTCATCGTCGGCGATACCAGTTCGTCTCGGGACGACCGGTCGATCGACGGGCTGCGAACGCTGGCCGCTGACCTCGGTGCCCATTGGCGCGAGATAGACGACGACGATCCGGCCCGGGCTCTGGTCACCTTCGCGCGCGAACACCAGGTCACGCAGATCGTGATCGGGTCCACTCAAAGCAGCTGGTGGCCCATTGTCGGCGGCGGGCCGGTCCTGCGACGGGTTATCCACGCGGCGGGTGCGTTCGGCATCGACGTCCTCGTCATCGCCCACCGCGAACAGCCTCCCGACGCGGCCCCGAGTCCGGCGCCGCCAAAGAGTCCCGACCCGGCGTAGGTCACGCGGACGATCGGCCGGCGGGTGTCTGGGTCACCAGCGGCTAGGCCTGTGGGTCTGCCTGCCCGAGGCTGGCCAGGGCCCGCCGCAACTCTCGGCGTGAGCCGACCCCGAGCTTGGTGTACACCTTGCTGAGATGCCATTCGACGGTCCGGGTGCTGAGGAACAGCTGGGCCCCGATCTCGGAGTTGGTGCGGCCGTCGACGGCGAGCCGGGCGATGTGCGCCTCCTGGGCGGTGAGCTCGCTGACCGTCTCGGCCGTCCGCTTGCGCACCGTTTCGCCGGTGGCCAGCAGCTCACGCCGGGCCCGGTCGGCGAACGCCTCGATGCCCATCGTGATGAACAGGCCATGGGCGGTCCGCAGCTCGGCGCGGGCGTCCCGGCGCCGGTTCTCGCGGCGCAGCCATTCGCCGTACAGGAGGTGGGCGCGGGCCACGGCCGGGCGCATGCGGGTACGGCCGAGCCGCTCGATCGCCTCGCGATAGCAGTTCTCGGCGGTCTCACCCTCACTCAGCAGGGCACGCGAGCGCGCTTCGGTGCCAAGCGCCCAGTCGGTGCCGCTGGCGCGGGTCGTCTCGGAGAGCCGCTGGAGAGCGTCGGATGCGCGCGCGGGCTGGCCGCTGCGGACGGCCGCCTCGACCAGCTCGGCGAGCGACCATCCGAGGACGCCTATGTCGTCGTACTCGCACGCCAGCTCGGCGGCGGCGAGGGCCTTGTCGTAGCGGCCGAGGCCGTTGTACAGCAAGGCGGCGGCGTACTGGCTGGTCAGTCCCCTCCCCTCGCCACGGCTGGTCACGCCGTCCATGGTGGCCTGGATGAGCTCGGTGGCCTCGGCCTCGCGGCCCCGCCACGCGGCGACGCCCAGGTCGCCGTGGGGCCCGAGCTGGCTCCCGGTCGCGTCGGCGACCGCTTGCGCCTCCGCGATGAGCGCCGCGCCCTCCGCCAGCTCGCCCGTGTGCGTGTGCAGGAGGATGCGCCACCGGCCGGGGCGCGACCGCATCGGAGACGTCGTTCGCTACCTCGGCGGTCGCGCTGGTCACCTTCCTGGTCGCGCATCGCGCCGTCGCGATAGGCCGCCGGCACAGCCGGGTTGTCCGCCTGATCGACCATCCGCCCCGGGTCCTGGTCGCCCACGGCGAACTCCAGGAAAAGGAGCTGGCCCGTGCCGGGCTGACGGACGCGGACGTGTACGCGCTGCTGCGCGAGAACGGCGTCGGCGATCTCGGCCAGGTCGGCTACCTGCTCTACGAGACACGCGGCGCCGTGACGGTGATCCGCGCCGACCGCGAACCTGGCCCGCTGGTGCGAGACGGGCTTAACGCTGCCGGATACCGGCGAGCCCCCCAGGCGCGGCGTGCTCAGCGCTTACAGAAGGTGAATACGCGCCGGACGCAGCCAACCTGCCGGCCTGGGGGAGGGGACACTGAGAACGTGAACCGTGATCGGGCCGAGGCTCACCTGCGGCTGCTGGCCGAGGAAGAGCTCCGCCGCGCCACGCTGCCGCTCCGCTCGGAGTGAGGTTCATGTGCGACGATGACGGTCATGCGCGTTCAGCGGTTCGGTGCCCGCGTTGCTGCTGGTCCTGGGGACCGCGCGGTTATCGCTGTCGCGTTTGACCCGGACGAGGCGTGGGGTGCCAAAGCCGAGCATCCCGTGGCCGGGACGGTGAACGACCGGCAGGTCCGCGGCCGGATCGTGCCGGGCGGCGGCGGATGGGTGTTCATCCTGACGCCGATGTGGATGCGCGATGCGGGCGTCGCGGCCGGCGACGACGTGATCGTCGAGCTGGCCCCGGAAGGCCCGCAGCGCGGTGACCTGGCGGACGACGTCGCCGCGGCCCTGGCGGCCAACCCCGGCGCTGCGGCATTCTTCGACACGCTGGCCCAGTTCTACCGCCGGGCCTACCTCCGCTGGATCGACGCCACCACCCGGCGCCCAGGGCTGCGCGCGGCGCGCATCGCGGAGGTCGTAGACCTGCTCGCGGCCGGGATCAAGCAACGGCCACGATCGTAACCACCGCATCCCGCCAGCCGGCCAGGTTGGGCCGGGCCCGAAGGCTCACTCATGAGTAGAGGCCCGGATCTAGTCTTATGCCGATCGTCCCGATATGAAGCCAATAACCGGGCCGGCTGGTCATCGGCCCGCCCGGCCCGGGCGACTTCCTCGGCCACCCGTTCGATCTTGGCCAGTCGGGCCAGGGCGGGCCGCGACAGGATATGCCTGATGTCGCGCAGCGCCACGAGGAGCTCCTCGATCCCGTCCCGGGGCGCGTCGTCGCCGGCGTACAGCAGGATCCCCTGGTAGTCCTCGGCGGAGACGACCGCGCCGGGTAGTTCGATGTCTGCGGCCTCCGCGAGGAACAGCGCCGGTACTGACGTGTCCAAGGCCAGGGCGAGGGCCGCCATCTCGGCCGCGGTGAACGCCCGGCGTCCTCGCTCGGCCTGGTGGACGGCCTGGCGGCTCCAGGGTTTGCCGAGGTGCGTCCCCAGGGCCTGGCCCAGCTGGGTGAGCGACATCTGCCGCGCCTCCCGCAAGCGCGAGATCTGCCTGCCGATGGCCGCCTCGATGCGCATGCCCGCTCCTTCTGTCATTCCATATGATGACATCGAACGATCCTGATTGACGAACACCGTCATCGCGTACTAGTGTAAGCATAGGAATTTCGCTGTCAATACCTACAATGACAGTTGTCAGGAACGGAGATCCGCGTGCAGCCCTTTCACCTGGAAGGCATCCCCGTTGGCGCCGACTGCGCCGTCTTGCAGATCAGCGGCGAGGTCGACGTGTACACCGCCCCGCAGGTCCGCGACCGCGTCATCCAGCTTCTCGCCGACGGCACCCGGCACGTCATCGCCGACCTCCGCGAGGTGGATTTCCTGGACTCTACCGGCCTGGGCGCCCTGGTGGGCAGCCTCAAGCGCATGCGTGAGCAGGATGGATCGCTCGAGCTCGTGATCGCCGACGGCAAGATCATGACCATCTTCCGGATTACCGGGCTCGACCGCGTCTTCGCGCTGCACCCGTCGTTCCCCGACGCGATCGACGACGACCAGTACTGGCAGGCAGCCCTGGCCCGTGAAGGCCGCAGCACCGCCGAATGGTGCCGCGAACACCAACTGCCATAAATCCCGGCCCATTCGACTGTCCGCCGGGGCGGTAACCCGAGACTGCAATGCAGCCAACGACGCGAAAAGCTCTAGATAATCGCGCCGAGCCGCCGGTTATCTCAAGCCCGAATTTGAGTGTCTCTGCCGTAACCGCCGCGGGATTTGGCCTCGGCGTACAAGGCCTTGTCTCCCCGGCAAATAGAAAGTCTCACCTCTGTGATCCGTGGGTCAGGCCATACCCGGTCCGGCTGTGGGGCCGGACCGGGTACGGTACCGCAGACGCTACGGTTGGCCGGGGAAGCCGGCGGTGCTCCGCAGGGGTGGTCGCCTCGACGGGCGGGCTGCGCTTGGCCCTGAGCGCCAGGAAGCTGAACCCGGTTGCGGCCAAAGCCGCGACGAGACAGAGGAACGTTCCCAGGCCGGCTCCTTCGCTCAAGCCCGAGTCGCTCGCCGAGGCGCTCGGGTAGCTTGCCCACCGGATGATGACGAGGACCAGTGCGATCGCCGCCAGAATCGTGAACAGCCGGTAGCGGCCGTGCAGATTCTGGGCCACGCCGAACGCGGGTAGTAGAGCCATGACCCCGACGGCCATCAGCAGCAAGATGGCGCCCCAGGCTAGGATGCCGCTGGACCATCCGTTCGTGCTGCCGACGTAGTAGTTGCCCAGAAAACCCGCACTGACGGACGCCTGGAACCAGTGCATGAAGCTGCTGATGAACGCGATCAGGCCCGCCAGGACCAGGATAAGTTCCGTCCGGCCGAGTTTGACGCTATTGTTGGTCGTTTCCACGCTACTCCTTCGTGTAATTTCGCCGTGGGTTAACGCACTGCCGCCTGAGTAAGACTTGAGCGACAGTGTCAGGTCTCTGACTTAAGTCAGCGCAGCCGACTTGCAGGGCACCGTCTTCCCGGTGCAGGCCTGAGCTGTCGGGGCAGCCGCCAGAATCCCCCCGAACCCACTTTTACGATCGAAAGAGTCTTCATGTATTTTCCCCTCCTCGCGCGTAAATCCTTAGTTCACGCGCGATCCCATCTGGATCATTGCATGAGTCTGCCGCGGCCGTCTACACTGGCGCGAGCGCGGTTGTGACCGAGTCAACGGCCTGCCCCTTGGGATGGCCTCTACCTGCGGCTAGACCCTTCGGGCGTTTTCAACTTTCGCTGTTCTCCCGCCCGGTCTGCAGGCTCGTTGGCGCATTTTGTTGCCCGTTAATATGGGCTCTTCGAATTTAGCCGGGGCGCTGTCACTGACCGGTAACTCAGGGTGGGGAGCCGATGTTACTGAGCGTGCCAGGCGGATCCTTGGGGGTCCTGCGACAGACCGATGTCACAGTGAGTAGGCGTAGATCGTTCCGTTGCCAGACACGTTGATGTAGAGGACTCCGTTGACAATGGCAGGCGATCCTCCGCCGATGAAGCCGGTGACGGCGCCCCACAGCGGAGAGCACGTCTTCGTGGTGCCGGAGACCGAGCACTTCAGCAGTCCGGCCGCGTCGTACCCGTAGGTCCCGCCGCTCGTCGAGGAGAAGTAGAGGACACCGTTCGCCACGGCCGGCGACGAAGACGTCACGTACCCGCTGGCGCCGGGCGCGGAGCCCCACAGTGGCGTGCATGTTCTCGCGGTGACGGTTCCCGAGCAGTTCCTCGACCCCGCTGCGTCGAACGCGGACAGCGTGCCGTTGGACGAGACGGTGTAGACAGTACCTAGCGCGACGGCTGGTGTCCCCCCGATGCCGGAGGGGGTGGCCGCGGTCCACAGCGGCGCGCACGTCTTCCCGGTTGGGGTGGTCGAGCAGTTCACCGAGCCGGCGGCACTGAAGGCGTACAGCTTCGAACCCCACGAGCCGACGTAGACGGTACCGTTCGCGACGGCCGGCGCCGAATAGGTCGGGTAGTTGGTCGTAGCCGCGGTCCACAGCGGGGCACATACCTTCGGCGCGCCTGAGCAGTTGGCCGATCCGGCGGCGTCGAACGCATAGAGCGTCTGGTTGGCCAGGTAGAGGACACCGTTGGCGATCGCCGGCGAACCAGTGTTGCCGGTGCTCGCGGGAAGGCCGGTGGTCGTCCACATCGGGACGCACACCGACGCCGAGCAGCCCGCGGCGTCGAACGCCGCCACGTACGCCCCGCCCGTGCTGAGGGGAAGGCCGTCCCCATATCCCGGGACGTACAACACTCCGCCGGCGACCGTCGGCGAGCCCGGGCCGGGTGTGAAGGCCGGGCCGGTCGAGGAGCGCCTGCTGGTGGCCCACAGCGGATTACATACCTTCGGCGTGCCCGAGCAGTTTCTCGATCCGGCGGCGTCGAACACTTGGACGCCTTCGGCGTCGGTGACGAAGACGTCCCCGTTGGCGATGGTCATGCCGTGGAAATAGGCAGTCGGCGCCTTCCACAAGGGGGTGCAGGTCGTGGGTGCGGCCGAGCAGTTGGTCGCCCCGGTCGCGTCGAACGCGTAAAGCGTTCCCGCGTCCACGTAGAGGATCCCGTTGGCGATCAGCGGCGCCGACAGATCGGCGGCCGCATGGTAGGTCCTGGCCTGCGCAAGCTGGCCGACATTCCCGGTCCCGATCTTCGTCTCGTCCGGCTGGTCGCCACTGCGGCCCGGGCCGTAGTGCAACTGCGGCCAGCCGAGGCTGGACGTCGAAGTCGCCGCACCTCCTCCCCTGTTAAGGGCAACCACAGCGACCGCCACGACCGCGATCGCGACGCCGACCGCGATGGCTGCCCTGACCATGCTGATACGCCGGTGCGGGAGATGCCGGCGCAGGGAGATCCGGTGCACGGTGGTGCCTTGCACCGCCGGCGGTGCGCCGGACGGCCACAGCGCCGCCAGCAACAGCGCCGCCTCGCCCAGGCGAGACCGGCCGCGTTGTTCCCAGTCCGGGCCGTAAGCCCGTGATGCGATCGTCCTGAGTTCGGTGACAAAGGTGCTTGCATCCGCCGGCCGGCGTTCGGGGTCCTTGGCCATCCCGGCGGCCACCAGCGGCCGCAGCGACTCGGGGACCGGGTCTAGCGGCACCGGCTGAGACAGATGCTGGTACAGCAGCGCCTCGGCGGTGTCCCCGCTGAACGGCGGCCGGCCGGTCAGGCACTCATAGAACGTGGCCGTGGCCGCGTATACATCGGCGGCCGGGCTGGCCGGGACGCCGGCGAACTGCTCGGGCGGCGCGTACTTCAAGGTGCCCCCCGGCGCCGGCTTGTCACCGGCGCGGGCCGCGATGCCGAAGTCCGCCAGCTTGCTGGCGCCGTCCCCGTTGACCAGCACGTTCTCTGGCTTGTAGTCCCGGTGCACGACACCGCGCTGGTGCGCCGCCGCCAGGCCCAGCAGCGAGCCCTGCAGCACCGTCAGAGCCGCCTCTGGCGTGGTCGCGCCCTGATTGGCCAAGATCTCCCGCAGCGAGACGCCGTCAATGAGTTCCATGACGATGGCGGCACCGTCCGGCGATTCGACGTACTCATACAGCCGGACCACGTTCGCATCGTCCAGCGAGGCCAGCACGGCCGCCTCCCCGCGGAACATCTCAGCGAACCCGGGGTCCGACAGCAGGTTACGGCGCAGGTACTTGATCGCCACCAGGGCGCCTGAAGCGTCATGCCGGGCCAGCACCACGTCGCCGAATCCGCCTGAGCCGAGCGCCTTCAGCTCGGTATACCCGGGAACATTCCACTCCGCCATGCAACCCCGCCCCCTACGGAGGCGCCGTCGGCGTAGCAGGACAAGAACCGCTCGACGTCCTTGGCCCGGTAGGCCTCGATCTGGGCGTCGACGACGTCTGTCGCCATGGACATGTGCCGCCCGCGTCCATCTCCACCGCCTCCTCCCGGCCAGGTTACCCAGTGAACCTCTGCCGCAATGTAGCGCATTAGAGCTACGTTGCGGTACACTGGCGGGAGGGGAAGGAGGTCACCGTGGCCGCAAGCACATCGTTCCGGATCAGCGATACCGCAAGGGCTCGCCTGGCGTCGCGCGCCGCTCGCGAGGGCACGACCGCAACCGCATTGCTGGATCAGCTCATCATCGAGGGAATCGACCAGCTCGACTATCCGGGAATCATCTTCCGGGGTCCTGCCCATGACCGCCGTGCGGCACTCGCCGCCGGCCCGGATGTGTGGGAGGTCGTCGCGCGCCTTCAAGAGCTGGAGGGCAGCGAGGAGCAGCGGATTAGCCTGCTGGCCGCCGAATCGGATCTGCATCCCCGGCTCATCCGCATCGCCTTGGACTATGCCGCGGAACACGCCGGTGAGGTCCGGGAACGGATCGCCCGCAACCGGGGCATGGCCGAGCGGAGCCGCAGGACGGCCCAGCAGCGTGAATCACTGCTGGCGTGACATCCTTCCTGATCGATGAGATGTTTCCGGTGGCCGCGGCGGAGCTGCTGCGCGATAGCTACGGCCGGGAGGCCGTCCACGTTGCCGAGGTAGGGCTGAGGGCTGCTGATGATGCGCAGGTCGCCGCGACGGCCCGGGCGGAAGGCCGGGCCGTCGTCAACGAGAACGTGGCTGACTTTGCTGCGGAGCGTGACGTAGTCCTGGTCTTCGTCCTGAAGAGGAATCTGCCGTCGGGCGGCGGGCAAGCTGCCGCCCTGGCGCGGATTCTCGACCGCTGGGCACGCGATTTTCCGGACCCCTACCTGGGCCACCACTGGCCCAAGCCAGACTGATCAGTCAGCAGCGCGCCATCCGCGCCGGCGCGGCCGGAACCCGCACCAGCAGGCCGCCGGGAGCGAGCGCCACGGTCAGCGAGGCGCCCGTCCCGATGAGCTCCCCGTCGGCCTGGCGCGGCAGCTGCGCCTCGGACGCTATCTCGACCCGCCGAGCCTGGTAGCGCTCGAGTACGGCGTCGTCGTGGCGGCTGCGGGTCAGTACCCGCCAGCCCACCCGTGGCCACCCGAACGGCCCGGCAGGCGCCAGGATCCCCACGTCGAGCAGGCCGTCGTCGGGCCTGGCCTCCGGTAGCAGAACGAAGCCGCCGGGCAGCAGGCCGACGTTCCCGACCACCACGCACCGGGCCTGGCGGCCGATGGGCTCACCGCCGTCGAGGCGGATCTCGAATCCGGTACGCGTCCCAGCCAGCCGCCTGACCCCGGTCGCGGCGTATCCCAGCCAGCCCGCGGCTCCCTTCAGCGCGGCCGCGGTCCCGCCCACGACCGCGGCGTCCAGCCCGATGCCCGCCATCGCGGCGAAGGTGATGCCGTCGGCGACGGCCAGGTCGATCCGCCGCTCGTGCTGGCCGAAGCCGACGGCCAGAGCGGCACCGAGCGAAGACGGTATGCCCAGTGCCGTCGCCACCAGGTTCGCGGTGCCGCGCGGCACGATCGCCAGCGGGACCTGGCTGCCGGCCAGGGCTTGGGCACAGGCCCGGACCGTGCCGTCGCCGCCCACCGCGAAAACGAGTTGCGCACCGGCCGCGACCGCCTCCCGCGTGACGCCGTGGCCCGCGTCGGCCGACCGCGTCTCCAGCAGCTCCATCTCCCAGCCATGGGCGGCCGCGGTCGCCACGGACCTGCGATGCAGGTGCGGGACGTGCCGGATCCGCTTCCGGTTGACGACCAGTGCGGCGGTCGGTGCCCTGCCCATGGCCGCCACGCTAGCCCCGAACGTTCCGCGGACGTCACCGCCGCTGCCCCTCCCGGCCCGTAACAGCTGACCCACGGTCTCGCCCGCTTGTGTAAAGATCACAGCATGCCCACCTTGACCGCCTGCCGGAACGGGCGTGACCCGGGTTGGCCCTGACCCGGTCGCTGCGGGTGCTGCTGCTTTTCGTGTGCGTGCTCGTGCTGGTCGACACGCTGTTCTTCACGGCGCTGACGCCGCTCGCTGCCGCACTACACGCACGTGGCTCACCTGTCCAAGTCGGGCGCGGGGATCCTGGTGGCGAGCTACCCGCTGGGCACGCTGGCCGGGGCGCTGCCGGCCGGGCTGCTCACCGGGCACCTGGGCTACCGCGGGACCGTTGTGCTCGGGCTGGCCCTCATGGGGGTGTCCACGCTGGTCTTCGGGTGGGCCTCGGCGGCGATGGTCCTCGACTCCGCCCGGTTCGTCCAGGGACTGGGCGGGGCGTGCACCTGGGCCGGGGGCATGGCCTGGCTGGCGACCGAGGCGCCGCCCGAACGACGAGGGGAGCTGATCGGGACGGCCATGGGCGCGGCCGTGGGCGGGGCGCTGTTCGGGCCGGTCCTGGGCGCGATCGCCGACGAGGTCGGCACCGGACCCGCGTTCGCGAGCGCCGCGGTGGCGGGCGGGGTGCTGATGGCGGTGGCGTTCGCGGTGCCCGCGCCGCGCGAATCGGTCCCGCAGGGGCTGCGGGAAGCCTTCAGCGCGGTTCGTGACCGCTGGCTGGGCACCGGGCTGTGGCTGACCATGCTGGCGGGCCTGGCGTTCGGCGTGCTGGATGTGCTGGCGCCGCTGCGGATGGCGCACCTCGGGATCAGCGCCCTGGTCATCGCAGGGACGTTCCTGGCCTCGGCCGGGGTGGAGGCGGCCCTGTCGCCGGTCGCGGGGCGGGCGGCCGACCGGCGGGGCGCCATCGTGCCGATCAGGTGCTCGCTGGCCGGCGCGGTGGCGATCAGCCTGCTGGCGCCCACGCTGGCGTCGGCGTGGGCCCTGGTCGCGGTGCTGATCGTGGGCATGCCCTCCTTCGGCACGCTGTTCACCCCGGCCATGACGCTGGTCAGCGAGGGCGCGCAGCGCCAGGGGCTCGACCAGGGGCTGGCCTTCGGCCTGGGCAACCTGGCCTGGGCCGCGGGCCAGGCCGCGGCCGCCTCGGGCAGCGGGGCCCTGGCCCAGGCCACCTCGGACCTGGTCCCTTACTCGCTGCTCGCGGCCGTATGCCTGGCGACCCTCGCCTTCCTCCGGGTCAGGCCCCGGACGCGTCCATGTGCATGATCGTGGGTTCCGTGATGCGACTGACACCTTAACCACCGGCCCAGGTCGAGGCGGTGGTCGCGCCGTGCTCCGCGCATCGCGCGATCCAGCGGTCCGGCATCACCTGGACCACCAATCGGCGCCGGCACTGCGGGCAGTACCGCGGCGGCTCCAGCTCGAGCCGGCGGACGCAGGTCTCGTGCTCTGTCTCGGCCGCAGCCAGCCCGCAGTGCCCGCAGTAGCTCGTCACGGTCACAGGGTCGCGGTGAGCGACTTGATCGGCATCCGCAGGTCCGCCAGCAGCGCCAGGTCCTCTCCCGGGTCGCGGCCGAGGGTGGTGAGGTAGTTGCCGACGATCACCGCGTTGATCCCGCCGAGCAGCCCGTCGCGGGTGCCGAGGTCGCCCAGCGTGAGCTCGCGGCCGCCGGCGTACCGCAGGATGGTCCGGGGCAGCGCCAGCCGGAACGCCGCGACGGTCCGCAGCGCGTCCTTGGCCGCCATCACGGGCAGGTCGCCGAACGGCGTTCCCGGACGCGGGTTGAGGAAATTCAGCGGCACCTC
Organism: uncultured Actinomycetes bacterium; assembly: GCA_963742795.1. Lineage (GTDB taxonomy): Bacteria > Actinomycetota > Actinomycetes > Streptosporangiales > Streptosporangiaceae > Palsa-504. The sequence continues at coordinate 325,266 of CAVUNL010000025.1, read as the reverse complement.
GTCGGGTCCCAGCGCGCCGAGCTGCACGGCCAGCTCGGCGCGCTGCGCCACGCTTTCGCCCATGCCGACCAGCGCGCCGCAGCACAGCTCCATGCCGGCCCGGCGCACCAGCAGGCAGGTGTCCCACCGTTCCTGGAAGGTGTGAGTGGTCACGACCTCGGGGAAGTACGAGCGAGCCGTCTCCAGGTTGTGGTTGTAACGGTGCACGCCCATGTCGGCCAGCTCCCCGGCCTGCTCCGGGCTGAGGATGCCCAGGCTCGCCGCGACCTGGATCTCGACCTCCTCGCGGATCGCCTTCACCCCCTCACGCAGCTGCGCCATCAGGCGGGCGTCCGGGCCGCGTACGGCGGCCACGATGCAGAACTCCGTCGCGCCCGTGGCGCGCGTCCGCCTGGCCGCCTCGACCAGTTCGGGGATATCCAGCCATACCGACCGGACGGGGGAGGAGAACTGACCGCTCTGGCTGCAGAAGTGGCAGTCCTCCGGGCAGCCGCCGGTCTTCAGCGACACGATCCCCTCGACGTCCACCTCCGGCCCGCACCACTTCAGCCGTACCTCGTGCGCCAGCGCCAGCAACTCCCCGAGCCGGTCGTCGGGGACCTGCAGGACCTGGTGGATCTGCGCCTGCGTCAGCCGGTCGCCGCCCTCGAGCACCCGCTCGCGCGCTACAGCCGCGATATCGCTCACGTGGCCGCCCTTTCGGTAGGGACACTGTTCGGCTTCCGCCAGAAGAAATCCTGCCCGCTCCGGCCGCGGCGCGCGAATTCCGGGCCCTCTGCGTGCCCACCCCTCACGCCACGCGGTCCCGGACCCCCTACTTGTCACAAGTATACGCTGAGTGTATTCTCTCCGGTATGAGTGTTCCTCTGACGCTGCTGGGCCTGCTGGAGCGGGAGCCGAGTCACGGCTATGACCTCAAGCGGGATTACGACACCTGGTTCGGCCGCGGCAAACCGCTGCCCTACGGCCAGGTCTACGCGACGTTGTCCCGGCTCGCCCGTGACGGCAAGGCGATCGCCGGGCCGGCCGAGCACGGTGAGGGGCCCGACCGCAAGCGTTATGCGATCACCGAGGCAGGTATCGCCGAGGTCGAGCAGTGGCTGTCGGAGCCTGCCCCGCCCGAGCCGCACCTGCAGACGGTGCTGTTCGCCAAGGTCGTGCTGGCGCTGATGCTGGACCGCCCGGCCGACCGCTACCTGGATGCCCAGCGCGCGGCGCACCTGCAGCGCATGCGCGAGCTCACCGCCCTGAAGGAGCGAGGCGACATGATGGACACCCTGCTCGCCGACCACGGCCTCTACCACCTGGAGGCGGACCTGCGGTGGATCGACCACACCGCGGCCCGGCTGGACATGCTCGCCCAGGAGGTGCACCAGTGAGCGCGATCATCGAGGCGCGCGGCGTGGTTAAGTCGTTCGGCCAGACGCCTGCGCTGCGCGGCGCCGCGATCGCCGTGGGCCCGGGCGAGATCGTGGCGGTGATGGGCCCGAGCGGGTCGGGCAAGTCGACGCTGCTGCACTGCCTGGCCGGCATCCTCACCCCGGACGAGGGCGAGGTCTGGTTCGCCGGCCAGCGGCTGGACACGTTGACCGAGACCCAGCGCAGCGAGCTGCGTCGCGACAAGTTCGGGTTCGTGTTCCAGTCCGGTCAGCTCGTCCCCGAGCTGACCGCCGAGGAGAACGTCGCCCTGCCGCTGCTGCTGGACGGTACCCGCCGGGCCGCCGCGCTGGCCGAAGCCCGGGCCTGGTTCGGCCGGCTCGGCCTGGACGGGCTGGGGCAGCGGCGGTCCGGGGAGCTGTCCGGCGGGCAGGCACAGCGGGTCGCGCTGGCCCGGGGCATGGTCAACCGGCCGCAGGTGCTGTTCGCCGACGAGCCGACCGGGTCGCTGGACTCGGTGTCGGGTGAGCTGGTGATGAGCCTGATGACCCGGGCGGCCCGCGAGCAGGGCACCACGGTGATCCTGGTCACCCACGACGCGCGGGTCGCCGCCTACGCCGGCCGGGAGGTCATCGTCCGCGACGGCACGGTCACCTCGCTCACCGGGGCGGCCCCATCCTCCGGGGCCACACGATGATCCGCCTCGGCCTGCGGCTGGCGGTCAGCGGCGGCCGCGAGGCCGTCGTCCGCCTGGTCATCGTGGCCGCCGCGGTCGGGATCGGCGTCGGCCTGCTGCTGACCGTCATCGCGGCCGTCAACGCCGTCGGCGTGCAGAACGACCGCTACGCCTGGCTGGACACGGGGACACCAGCGGCCTCCGCACCGGTCCAGGGTGTGGTCGGCGTAGTTGGTCAGCACGGCCGGGCGGCCTCGGGCAGCGCCACGACCGCGACCAGCCGCGACCCGTTGTGGTTGCTGTTCACCACCGACGCATTCGACGGCCAGACCATTTACCGGGCCGACGCCGCCGCCACCGGCCCTGCCTCACCGGTGCCGCCGGGGATCCCCCGCGACCCCGGACCGGGTCAGTACTACATCTCTCCCGCGCTCAGCTCGCTGCTGCGCAGTGCCCCGGCGGACGAGCTGGCGGACCGTTACCCCGGGCACCAGGCGGGCCTCATCGGCCAGGCAGGCCTGCCGTCCCCCGACTCGCTGGTCATCGTCGTCGGCCGCTCCGCCGCGGTGATGTCGCACCTGCCCGGCGCCGCGAAGGTGACCAGCCTCAACACCACTCCGCCCAGTGGCTGCGGCAACAGCTGCCAGATCCGGGGCGGCCTCACCCCGAAAGGCATCGACTTTATCCTGTCGGTGGTGGGGCTGGCGCTGCTGCTGCCGGTGCTGATCTTCATCGGCACGGCCACCCGCCTGTCCGCGGCCCGCCGGGAGCAACGGTTCGCCGCGATGCGCCTGGTCGGCGCGACGCCCGGGCAGGTCTCGCTGATCGCGGCGGTGGAGTCCACGGTGGCCGCGGCGCTCGGCGTCGCCATCGGTTTCGGCCTGTTCTTCCTGCTGCGGATCCCGCTGGCCGCCATCCCGTTCACCGGCCAGCGGTTCTTCCCCGCCGAGCTGTCGCTCAGCCCGCCCGACATCCTCGTGGTCGCAGTCGGCGTTCCGCTGGCCGCCGCCGTTGCGGCCCGGCTGGCGCTGCGGCGGGTGAACATCTCCCCGCTCGGCGTCACCCGCCGGGTGACCCCGGCGCCGCTGCGGGCCTGGCGGGTGCTCCCGCTGCTTGCGGGCCTGGCCGTCCTCGGGTTCGTCGTCGTGCACGGCAAGCCGGCCAGCCCTGCCGGGCAGGTCCTGGCGTTCGTGGGTGGCTTCGCGCTGATCATGATCGGCCTGGTCATCGCGGGACCGTGGCTGACGATGGCGGGGGCGCGGGTCCTGGTCCGGCGCGCCAGCCGTCCCGGCGCGCTGATCGCCGCGCGGCGGCTGGCCGATGACCCGCGGGCCGCGTTCCGGGCGGTCAGCGGCCTGGTCCTGGCCCTGTTCATCTTCACCGTGGCCGCCGCGCTGCTCGCCACGCAGAACACCGAGCCGCCCTTCGTGGCGGACGGCGCGGCGGCCAACAACATCCTCGTCGACCAGTTCTCGAACATCACCGTGGTCAGCTCCGGCAACCAAGTGGCGGTGGGGTCCGCGCCGCCTCCGTCCGCAGCGGTGCTGACGCGGCTGCGGCAGATCTCCGGCGTCCAGAACATCGTCGAGGTCCGGGCTGACCCCGGGTTGACCATCACCAGCACGGAGCTGCAGGGCCAGGACATCCCGGCCGCGGTGGTGTCGTGCGCCCAGCTCGCGAGCGTTCCTGGCCTCGGCCGCTGCCCGGCGGGGGCGGCAGCGGCGAAGGTCCCCGCCTCTCTCACCGACGTCGGCGGCAACCTGGCCGAGTTCACCTGGCCGGCCGCGGATATCCCCGCCCGCCGGCTGAACAGCCTCCCGCTGGCCAGCCTGGACGTGGCGACGAACGGGTCGCAGCCCGCGATCGAGCAGGCCAGGACGATACTGGAGAACGCCTACCCGACCGGCACCGGCTCGCCGTCACCGCCGAAAACGGTCGGCGAGGCCAACGCGGGCAACAACGCGGCGGACAACGCCTACCAGCAGCTCGCCGACGTGGTGATCCTTACCAGCCTGGCCGTCGCCGGCTGCACGCTGGCGGTGAGCGTGGCGGGCGGCCTGGCCGACCGCAAGCGCCCGTTCAGCCTGCTGCGGCTCACCGGAGCCCGGCTCGGCATGCTGCGCCGCGTCATCGTCCTGGAAAGCGCGGTCCCGCTGCTCGCCGTCGCGGCGGTCGCGATCGGCATCGGGTTCGCCGCCTCGGCGATGTACGCGACCACGGAGATGGGGCTCTCCCTGGTGGCGCCGGGCGCCGCTTACTTCGTCCTGACCGCGGCCGGGATCGTGCTCGCCCTCGGCCTCATCGCGGCCACGTTCCCGCTGCTGCGGCGCATCACCGGCCCGGAGACCGCCAGAAGCGAGTGATCCGCGATCTCGGCACCCTCAGATCTGCCGGTCCCGTCCGGCCCAGTACGGGGCGCGCAGGGTCCGCTTGAGCACCTTCCCGCTGGGCGTGCGCGGCAGCGCCTCGACGATGTCGACGGTGCGCGGGCACTTGTAGTGCGTGAGGTGCGCGCGGGCGAAGGCGATGATCTGCGCCCCGGTGGCCTGCTGGCCGGGCCGGAGCACGACGATCGCCTTGACGCTCTCGCCCCACTGGTCGTCGGGGACGCCGATCACCGCGACCTCGGCCACCGCCGGATGCTCGGCCACGGCCTGCTCGACCTCGGGTGAGTAGACGTTCTCCCCGCCGGTGATGATCATGTCCTTGACCCGGTCGGAGACGAACAGGAACCCGCCGTCGTCCACGTGCCCGATGTCGCCGCTGCGCAGCCAGCCCTCCGCGGTGATCGCCTGCGCGGTGTCCTCCGGCCGGTTCAGGTAGCCCGTCATCCGCTGTGCCGAACGGAACCAGAACTCGCCCGGCTGCCCGGCCGCGACGTCCCGGCCGGTGGCCGGGTCCACCACCCGCAGCTCCGCGCCGGCCACCAGCGTGCCCGCCGACGCGAGCCGGTCCTCCCGGGCCGGGTCCCGGTGCGCCTGCGCAGACAGGGCGCTGATCACCCCGGCCAGCTCGGTCAGCCCGTACACCTGGATGAAGTTCAGCCGGGGCCAGGCCGCCAGCGCCTGGCGCAGCACCGGAAGCGGCATCGGCGCGGCCCCGTAGAGCAGGTACTTCAGCCCGCTCAGCGCGGCGATCGCCCGCTCGCCCCCGGCCAGCAGCCCGGCCACCACCGCGGGCACCAGGAACGCGTGGGTGGCCCCGGCGGCGAACGCCGCCAGCAGCGAGGCCGGGTCCGGCTCGCGGGTAAACGTGCTCGGCATCCCGGCGTAGATACCGAACATCGCGTAGGACGTGCCGCCCACGTGGAACAACGGCATCGCGACCAGGTTGCGGTCACCCGGCTCCATCGGCGCGATCGGGGCCGAGTTGCGGGTGTGCGCGACCATGTTGCGGTGCGACAGCATCACGCCCTTCGGCCGCCCCGTCGTGCCCGAGCTGTACATCACCAGCCACAGGTCCTCACCGGTTCGCCCGGCCGCCCCGCCGGCCGGGCGAGCCGCGGCCAGGAACGCCTCGTACGCGTCGTCCGGCCCGCCCACCACGATGACCTCGGTGACGCGCGGGAGCCGGTCCCGGATGGCCTGCACCGCGGGCAGCAACTCGGCCCCGGCGAACAGCACGGTGGCGCCGGAGTCGTTGATCACGTAATCGAGCTCGCCGGCCGCCAGCCGCCAGTTGATTACCGCGTTGGCCGCGCCGAGCAGCCCGGCGCCCAGCGACACCTCCAGGCACGCCGGGTTGTTCTTGTCCAGGAACGCCACCCGGCCGCCGCGGCCGAGCCCCAGCGCGGCCAGCCCGCCGGCCACCCGCCGGATCCGGTCGTCCCACTGCGCCCAGGTCCACCGCACCGGGCCGTAGGTCAGCGCCTCCGCGTCCGGCTGCTTCTCGGCCCACTGCGCGATTACGTCAGTCATGAATTCCAGCACGTCACGACCGTAACGGACCGGACGGCCGACGTAAACTGCTCCGCGTGACGGGGCCCTGCGGCGCGTCAAGGAGCCCACGCCGCGGCCGGCCGGGGCAGGCCTACGTGGTCGCGCAGGGTGGTCCCGGTGTACTCGGTGCGGGCGGCGCCGTTGCGTTGCAGGATGGGGACCACGTGGTCGACGAACGCGGTCAGCTGGCCGGGCAGCACGTTGGGCATGATGGTGAACCCGTCGGCGGCGCCGGCCTGGAACCAGTCGGTCATGAGCCGGGCCAGGCCCTCCGGCGTGCCGGTGAAATCGAGTCCGCCGGGCAGCGCGGACAGCCGCTGGGCCACGGCCCGGAACGTGGCGCCCGGTTCTTCGGCCGCCATCGTGTAGATGGCGCCGCCGAAGCTGGTCTTGGGCGCGCTGGCCAGCAGCTCCGGCGGGAACGGCGCGTCGGGGTCGATGGTGGTGTAGTCCAGCCCGGCCAGGTGGGCCGCGTTGCGCCAGCGGAACTCGCCGCTGGCCGCCGCCTCCAGTTCGCCCTTCAGCGAGGCGGCCTCGGCCTCGGTCCCCGCGATGAGGAAGGGCAGGCCGGGCAGGACCCGGACCTGGTCCGGGTCGCGGCCGTATCCGGCGGCCTGGGCCCGCAGGTTCTGCCGGAACGCGACCCCGGCGGCGATGTCGGCGGCCGGCGCGAACACCGCGTCGGCGTACCTGGCGGCCAGCGCCACGCCCGGCGGCGACGAGCCGGCCTGGGTCAGGAACGGGTGGCCCTGCGGCGAGCGCGGGAACGGCAGATAGCCGGCGACGTCGAAGTACTTGCCGTGGTGCCGGGGCGGGTGCAGCCTGGCCGGGTCGGCCCACTGGCCGGTCGGCCGGGACCTGACCGCGGCGTCGTCTGCCCAGGCGTCCCAGAGCTCGAGCACGACCTCGACGTATTCACGGGCCCGCTCGTACCGGTCCGCGGCCGGGGGGTGCGGCTGGTCGCCGAAGTTGCCCGCGGCGGCGGGCTCGGCGGTGGTGACGATGTTCCAGCCCGCTCGTCCGTGGCTGAGGAAGTCCAGCGTGGCCAGGCGCCGGGCCACGTCCCACGGGTAGCTGTAGGTGGTGGACACGGTGGCGATCAGCCCGACCTGCTCGGTGGCGGTGGCCACCGAGGAGAGCAGCTGCAGCGGGTCCAGCCCGGCGTCGGGCAGGTACTCGGCGCGGAGTTCGGCCACCCCGGGGCTGTCAGGCAGGAAGATCGAGTCGAGCACGCCGCGTTCGGCCGTCCGCGCCAGCTCGATGTAGTAGGCCGGGTCCAGCACGCTGGCCGGGTCCGCGGGCGAGACCCGCCAGGCGGCCTCGTGGTATCCGGAGTTGCGCAGGTACGCGTTCAGGTTCAGGTAGCGGCGCTCAGGAGGCAACGTCAATCCTCACATGTCCAGGACGATGTCGGTGTCGGGCTGAGCGCAGCATATGAGCACCTGTCCGTCGGCCGGCGGCTCCAGCGGGTCCGGGGCGTACCGGACCTGGCCGGACAGCAGCGGCGTGATGCAGGTGTGGCAGACCCCGGCCCGGCAGCTCCACCGGCTCGGCACGTCACACGCGTCGGCCAGCTCCAGCACGCTGCGCCGGCCCGGCCGAAGCCGCGGCGATCCCGCTGCGCGCGAACGTCACCAGCGGACCGGTCCGGCCGGCCCGTCCGGCTGGTGCGGCGCCTGCTGGGCCTGCCCGGTGATCCCGGGGGTGATCGAGGGCAGCGCCCCGAACAGCTCGGTGCGGATCCGGTCGGCCCCGATCCCGAGCGCGGTCAGGGCCTGCCGCATGTCGGCCATGAACGCGTCCGGCCCGCACAGGTACGCGCTCGCGTCGGCCGGCACGCCCAGCGCGGCTCAGCCTGGTCCTGGTTCAGCCGCCCCTGTTCCTGGCTGTAGCACACGTGCTCGTGGGCGTGCGGCAGCCCGGCCAGCAGCGCGTGCGCCTCGGCGGCCAGCCGGAACTCCTGCCGCCTGCGCGCGCTGTGCACCCACCAGACCTCCCGCGTGCTGCCCGCGGCGGCCAGCGCGTGCAGCATGGCCAGGACCGGCGTGACCCCGATCCCGGCCGACAGCAGCAGTACCGGCCGGTGCCGTCGTCCAGCACGAAGTCGCCGCGCGGCGCCGCGGCCTCTCGAGCGTCGCCCCGGGTCGCACCTCGCGGTCCAGGTAGCTGCTGGCCGCGCCGTTCGGTTCCTGCCTTGACGCTGATCCGGTAGGTGCTGGCGCCGGGTGCCGAGGACAGCGAGTAGCTGCGCACCGGCGCGGGCTGCCCGGCGCCGGCGACCCGCAGGGTCAGGTACTGCCCGGCCTTCGCGGCCGGCAGCGGGCTCCCGTCCGGCGCCGCCAGGTAGATCGACGTCACCGTCGTGCTCTCCGCGACCACCTCGGTCCACCCGCAGCGGCCGGAACCCGGCCCAGGCCGGCTCAGCCTGATCAGACCCGGCTTCCAGAAGTTCCCGGAACGACCCCTGCCAGCCCGGGCTCAGCGCCGGGATCGTGGTGGCCAGGCGCAGCTTGGCCACGTCGCGGCCCGGCAGGTACAGCAGCGCGTCGGTCTCGGCCACGCTCAGCGCGCCGGGTCCGGTCCTGGTCTTGACGATCTGGTCCCCGGCCCGCACCTCGGCCCTCGCGCGATGACCCGCATGTAGAACCCGGGCCGGTGGTGGCTGACCAGCAGCGCGGGCATCTGGGGCTCACCCAGCCGCAGTCCGACCCGGTAGCAGGTGACCCGCGGCTGGGTGACCTCGAATTCCGCCTCGCCGATCCGGTACCGGTCGCCGATACAGACCTCGTCGTCGGCCAGGCCGGTCACCGTAAAATTTTCTCCGAACGTTCCGTGGCTCAAGTGTCGCGGCCGAAGTACTGCTCCCAGTGGCGGTAGGACTGGCCTGGTACACCAGCACGGCCCGCTGCTCGCCGCCGTGCCCGTTGGTGTCGCCCTTGGCCGTCGCCGTCGATGTTGAGCCGGCGGACCATGGCCGGCCCGTCCACCGGGTACTTCCACACCCCGGTATGGACCGTCTGGCCCTGCCAGGACACATCACGCGGCAGGCCCACGTTCACCGACAGCAGCACGGACGTCACGTTAGCCGGACACGCTCCTAATGAGTCCGATCACTTGGTGGCCACCAGGCACTCCAGTACCCTCAACGAAACCATCGCCATCCCCGTCCGCTACCAGCGGGTCCGCCCTACGGGCCGATGAGGTCCCACTTGTTGCCGGCGAGGTCGAGGAACACGGTGACCCGGCCGTACGGTTCGGAACGCGGCGGGCCCAGGAACCGCACCCCCGCGGCCTGCATCCGCTCGTAGGCGGCGCCGAAGTCCTCGACCTGCAGGAAGAAACCCACCCGGTCGGCGGCCTGTTTCCCGATGACCGCGGCCTGATCGTCTCCGTCCGCCCGCGCCAGCAGCAGGCCGGTCGCCGCTCCCGGCGGCCGGACCACCACCCACCGCTTGGGCCGCCCGTCGTTGGTCAGGGCCGGGGAGTCCTCCGCCAGCTCGAAGCCCAGCACGTCCACGAAGAAGCGGATGGCCGGGTCGTACTCGCTGACCACGATGGCGATGAGGCCGAGGTGCACGCCGCCAGCATACGAGCCACCTCCGGAAGTGTCGCCAAGGTGACAGATGTCCTGTCTGCCGGGTGACTGACCCTCGCCGCGCCGCCCGGCATGCTGGCGGCAGTGGGACATTCCAGCTCAGGAGACGAGGGAACCATGTACAGCAGCCCGGACCGCATCGGCCAGCTCGCCCGCGACCACCACCACGAGATGCTCGCCGCCGCCCGCCAGCGCCAGCCGCGCGCCGAGCGAGGCCGCCCCGCCCCCCGCATCCCGGCCCTCACCCGCCGCCTAGTCGCCGCCCTCACCAAGAGCACCCCACCCCCACCCCGACCCCCGCCCGCTAGCCCCTCCCGACCTGGTCGATGACGCACCGTACCTGCTCTTTTCCAGTACAACGGCCCATCGACCACTTCCGTACCAGCGCGGCTGAGACCATATTGATCATGACCGAACCGCCGCGACTGGCTGGCTTTGAGTACCGGCAGATGGACGTCGAGGGCGTCACGATCAACTGCGCCGTCCGAGGGTCGGGCCCGCCCCTGCTGCTCCTGCACGGCTATCCCGAGAATCACCTCATGTGGCGCCACGTCGCGCCCGTCCTGGCCGAGGACCATACGGTGGTGGCGGCCGACCTGCGCGGCTACGGCGACTCCGGCAAGCCCGCCCCGGACGCCGCCCAGCTGGTCTACGCCAAGCGGTCCATGGCCCGCGACCAGGTCGGGCTCATGCGCCAGCTCGGCTTCGGCGAGTTCGAGCTGGTCGGCCACGACCGGGGCGCCCGGGTGGCGCACCGGCTGGTGCTGGACCATCCCGGCGCCGTAACCCGGCTGGCGGTCCTGGACATCGTGCCGACCCGGCACGTGTTCGGCAACGTCACCCGGGCCATGGCCACGGCGTACTACCACTGGTTCTTCCTGACCGCGCCGAACGACATCCCTGAGCACCTGATCGCCGCCGACCCCGGCTTCTGGGTCCGGTCCCTGATCGGCCCGCTGCTGGGCCCGGGCGCGAGCATCGAGCCGCACATCATGGACGACTACGTCCGCTGCTTCGCCGACCCCGGCACGATCGCGGGCTCGTGCGCCGACTACCGCGCGGCGGCCAGCACCGACCTGGTCCACGACGATGAGAGCTTCGCCGCCGGGCAGCGGATCGAGTGCCCGGTCCTGGCCCTGTGGGGGACGCAGGCCTTCGTCGGCCGCGGCTACGACGCGCTCGGCGTCTGGCGGCAGTACGCTACCGACATCCGCGGCACCGCGCTGCCCACCGGTCACTTCCTGCCCGAAGAAGCACCCGACCTGGTCATCGCCGCCCTACGCGACTTCCTCGACTAGCCGAGTACCTGGCAGAACAGCCAGCCCGGCGAAGAAAACCCTTAAGCACGCCCGCCTAGGGGTTCCGTCGTGTTACCGCTGTTGCGCTGTCTCCTGCTCCAGCGCCACAGTGTCAAGCTTGTCTCTCAGCGCGTACAGCTCCGCTTCGAGTCCGCAGGCTAAACGTTCGCACCTGCAGACGGCACTGTGTCACTGAACCGGGGTCGCCAGGCCGTGCTGGTAGGCGTACCTGACGGCCTGGGCCCGGTCGCGGGCGCCGGTCTTGGCGAAGATCCGGTTGATGTGGGTCTTGACCGTGGCGTTGCTGAGGTAGAGGCGCTTGCCGATCTCGGCGTTGCTCAGCCCCGCCGGCGAGCAGGGTGAGCACCTCGGCCTCGCGGGCGGTGAGCCCGTCCGGCGGCTTTCGCCCCGGGCCGGGAACGGCTGGCCCGGCGGCCGGGGCGCGGCTGAGAACCGCGGTCACCAGGCGTTCCTGCACGGCGGGGTCGAGATGGGTCTGCCCGGCGTGGACCGCGTGGATCGCGGCCTCGATCTGCTCGGCGCTGGCGTCCTTGGTCAGGTAACCCCGGGCTCCGGCCTGCAGGGCGGGCACGATCGCGTCCTCGTCCGCGTAGGTCGTCAGGACCAGGACCCGGGTGGCCGGCAGCCGCTGGCGTAGCTCCGCGGTGGCGGCGATGCCGTCGGTGCCCGGCATGCGCAGGTCCATCAGGACCACGTCGGGGCGGTGATCCTCGGCCAGGCGCACCGCTTCGGCTCCGTCGCAGGCCGTGCCCACGACCTCCACGCCGTCGATGAGCCCCACCAGCATGGCCAGCCCGTCCCGGACGACTCGCTGGTCGTCGGCGATCAGGACCCGGATCGGGCCCGGCCCGGGCGCGCCGGTCATCCGGGCACCTCGAGCTCGACCAGCCATCCGCCGGCGGTCGGTCCGGCCCGGGCGGTGCCGCCCGCCCGCTGGGCTCGCTCACGCATCGCGGCCAGGCCGTGTCCGCCGCCCGCGCCGGCCAGCAGCCCGGCCCGGGCCGGCGGGGCCGTGCCGGGACCGGCCCCGGGTGAGCAGACGTGATCCTCGATGGTGACCAGCGTGCGGTCCGCCTGATAGCTTACGGTGACGGCGGTGGTGGCGCCGGGCGCGTAGCGGGTGATGTTGGTCAGCGCCTCCTGGGCGCCGCGGAACAAGGCCAGGCTGGCCTCGGCGGGCAGCGGCCGGCTCGTCCCGTCGATCCGCAAGGTGGCGTCGGCCCCGGTGTCGCGGCGGAAATCTTCCACCAGGGCACCCAGCTGGGCCAGGGTGGGCAGCTGCTCGCCGCGCAGAGCGCTGACGGCTTGCCGGGCGTCGGCCAGCCCGGCCTTGGTCAGTTCGGCTGATCGGTCGATGGCGGCGCGCAGGGTGCCGCTGACCGCTTCGCGGACGGCGAGCTTGCGGGCGCCCTGAAGCTGGATGGCCAGGCCGGACAGGGAGTGGGCGAGCACGTCGTGCAGCTCGCCGGCGATGCGGCCGCGTTCGGCCAGGGCGGCCGCGGCGGCCTCGGCCTCCCGCGCGTCCTGGAGCTGGGCCAGCAGCAGCTCGGTGCGGTCCTGGCTCTGCCGGCCGCGCCGGATGAACTGGCCCGTCACCGCGAGCAGCAGGCACAGCAGCACCGCGGTGATGGCCGACTGGGCGGCGGGCTGCCCGGTCAGGCCGACCGCCACGGCGAGCGCGGTCGTGATCGCCCCGGCGGCGACGGCGGCCGGGACGGCCGGCAGCCTGACCGCGGCGATCCACACTCCCAGGCTGGCCGCTATCTCGACCGGGCCGTGCCGCTGCAATATAGCCAGCGCCACCCCGCAGCCGCCGATCAGCCCGATGACCGCGGCCTGGGCGGCCGGGCCGCGGTGGGCCCAGCCGACGCTGACCGCGACCGCGACCGAGACGGCGTACACCGCCAGCACGACGGCCACCGCCAGGCCGGCGCCGCGCAGGCCCGGCACGGGATGAGCCTGCGCGCTCGCGGTCACCACCACCGCCAGGAACACCACGCCCAGCGGCCGCAGCGCCTGCCGCTGCCGGTCGCCGCGGTCGCGGGCGCGAGACCGCGCTTCCGCCACCCGGTCCGAGGTGTGCTCGCCGTCCGGCGCCGGGGGCGGACCAGGCCGTGCGGCGCCATGACGACGGCCCGCCACGGCCAGCCGTGCCTTCACAGACACAGTGTGGACCTCGGCGGGCCGTGATTCCAGATCAGGCACGGACGCCTGCCCGGATGCCAGCGGCGGTGGCCGCCGGGGCCGCCGCCAGCCGGCGTCCGCGCAGGTAGATAACGACCAGCCGGGTCAGCACGTCGGCCAGGGCCATCATCACCAGCGCCGCCACCCAGGCCGCCGAGCCGGTGATGTGGTGCGCGACGCTGAACCGGGCGATGGCCGGGCCCGCGCCGTTGCTGGCGGCGACCGCGAAGGCCAGCCGGGCGCCCACGCCGCCGACCCACATGCTGGCCGCCACAACGCCCGCGCGGCCCAGGGGCCGGCCGTCGGTGCCGAGGCGCAGCCGGGTGGCCAGGCCGCCGATCGTGCCCATCACCGCGCCGGCCAGCACGCACGCCGCCTCCAGCACCAGGTCGCTGCCGCCGGCAGGCACCGAATGCAAGAACAGCACCGCGGCGCAGCCCACAGCGAGCACCGGGGCCATCAGGGACCGCGCATCGAGCGGGTGCTCGCGGATCTGGCGGATGACCAGGAAGATGAGGCTTGCGTTGATCAGGTACATGGTGATGTTGTTCATGCCGTCAGCGTGCCTCCGAGCCCCCGTGCGCGGCGTCGGCCCGAGGGTGGGAGTCCGGGTTGATACCCAGCCTCAACCCCCGGGTTGAGCCGTCCTGGTGTCGAGTTTGTCAACGGGGGGCCGACGTAGCATCTATGCTGGTCAGAGCCGGTCCCGTTGACAGAACGTCCTGCCCGAAGAGGCGCCGGGCCTGGTCATCGTCGCCCTGCGTGACTTCCTCAGCTAGCCCCGAGACGAGGTGGCATGGACAAGATCGGTCAGGTGCCGGACCGGTACCTCTCGGACGAGCAGCGCCTGATGCGCCAGACCTGCCGGCGGTACGTCGATGAGGTGGTCCGGCCGTTCATCGCCGCCAACCGGGAGCGTGAGTGGCTGTTCGACCCCGATCAGCGGCTGCCCGCCGAACTCCTCGACCAGGCGGACCGCACCGGACTGCGCGGCCTGGGCGTCCCGGAGCAGTACGGTGGCGTGGGGCTGGACCCGGCCACCGAGGCGCAGACGTTCTCGATCATCGCGACCGAGATCGCCCGGGGCGACTCCGGGCTGGCCGACAAGCTCGTCCAGAACTGGAAGATCTCGGTCCTGCTGCGCTCGCTTGCGTCGCAGGCCCTGCAGGACATCTGGTTCCCCCGTTACATGGCCGACCCGCAGTTCCTGATGGCCCACTGCCTGACCGAACCCCGGGGTGCCTCCGACCGCTGGCTGCCCTACAACGTGCCCGAGGCGAACATGGACACCACGGCCGTCCACGCGGACGGCCACTGGATCATCGACGGCCGCAAGCAGTTCATCAGCAACGGCTACGACGCCAGCTTGTACGTCGTGTACGCCAACACCGACCGCTCGGCCGGGATGCTGCAGGGCACGAGCAGCTTCCTGGTCCCGCGCGACACCCCCGGCCTCCAGGTCACCCGGTGCAACGAGACCATCGGCGGCCGCTTCATGAACAACGGCGAGATCGTGTTCGAGGACTGCCGCGTGCCCGAGGACCACCTCCTGGCCCACGACGACGCGCTGGGCCAGGCGGGCGTCTACTTCCGGCCCGGCAAGATCATCCAGGCCGCGAAGAACCTGGGCATCGGCATCGCCGCCTTCGACGACACCGCCGCGTTCGTCCAGCAGCGGGTCCAGGGCGGCCGGATCCTGATCAAGCACCAGGCCGTCGCGATCCGCGTGGCGGCCATGGCCACCAAGCTCGAGGCGGTCAGCACCCTGCTCCGGTACGCCGCGCTCGCGGTCGACGAGAACAGCCCCGACGCCAGCCGGCTGTGCGACATGGTCAAGGTGTTCGCCTCTCAGGAGATCCTCCAGGTCTGCCAGCACGCCGTCGAACTGCACGGCGGCTACGGCGCGATGCTGGAGGTCGGGGTCGAGAAGTACTTCCGGGACGCCGCCGTGTACCTGCACATGGACGCCACCGTCGACGTGTCGAACTTCAAGATCGCCAAGGCCCTGTTCCCCGGCACCGCCGGAACCTACGCCGGCCCGGAGTAAGGTCCCCAGAAACAAGATCTTTTTCTGCCGAACGGACCCGGCTCGCAGCGCACCGCCACGCCATCCGCATCCGCCAGGCTGGCGCCACGCCAGTGCGGGACATGACGGTGAGACAATCACGCGACGCGATCGCGCGACTTCCGGTTACGCGCGGCCATCGTGGATGGCAATGCAAGCGCACGGCCGTTGTGCACGTGCCGCACGAGAACGCCGGTCCAGGTAACATTGCTCTCCCTGGGTATCACCGTGCACACGGACCACATCGCCAGCCGATAATCGAACAATTATCTGGGAGTATTCGGGCTACTGGGAGTGAAATAGGTACTATGGTGCACTAAAGTCTCCCCTAGGCCCATATCCTCCCCGGTAACGCCCGCCCGGGTGACACGGGAGCGACGTGAGAGAGCTGCTGGGGTATCGGTGACGGCCAAGCGCCAAGCGCCGGTGCCAGGCTCCGCCGGCGAGTCCAGGGTTCCTCCGGTAGTGGCGGCATGGTCATCGAACCGGCGAGAATCTTCGTGTTGCCGCAGGCGGCGAGAGGATCGGAGACCACATGCCGCTCGACCCGCAGTTCCGCACGGTCCTGGACACCTTCGAGAGCAAGGGACTGCTCCCGCTGGCCCGGGGCGACGCGGCCAAGACCCGTGCCCACTACCGGAGGCTGGCGCTGAGCCGGCGCGGCCCGGAGTACGTGCCCGAGCCGGTGGCGTCGGCGACCGACCAGCACTCCCCGGGCGGGGTGCCGGTCCGGGTGTACGAGCCACTGGAGCCGCGCGGCAGCACGCTGATCTTCCTGCACGGCGGCGGCTGGGTGGTCGGCGACGTCGAGACGCACGATCCGCTCTGCCGCCGGGTGACTAATGGGACCGGGGCGAGGGTGGTCTCGGTCGACTACCGGCTCGCGCCCGAGCACCCGTTCCCGGCCGGCCTGGACGACGCCGAGGAGGTGCTGCACTGGCTGTGGACCGAGGATCCCGGCCGCCCGCTCGGCGTGGCCGGTGATTCGGCCGGGGCCTCGCTCACCGCGGGCGTGGCCCTGCGCGCCCGGGACAAGCAGATCCCGCTGGCCGCCCAGCTCATGCTGTACCCGGCCATCGACCCGGCCATGACCAGCCCGTCGTTCGCCGAGAACGGCGCGGGCTACTTCCTGACCGGGCGGGACATGGCGTGGTTCTACCAGCAGTACCTGCCGGGCGGCCCGGGCCGCGCCCCGGAGGCCGACCTGGCCCACGCCGACATCGTCGGCGTGGCCCCGGCCATCGTGGCCACCGCCGAGTTCGATCCACTGCGCGACGAGGGAATCGCCTACGCCGCCCGACTGGCGGACGCCGGCGTACCCATCCAGCACGTGCCCGGCCCTGGCCTCATCCACGGCTTCGCCGCCTTCCTCGGCGTCGTCGACGCCGCCGAAGCCACCGTGGCCACCATCCTGGACCGCCTCAGCCAACTCCTCCACCGCTAGCAGCCCAGCGGGCCCCATGCCGGACCCGGCGCCCGGGGCGCCCGGCCCGGGGGTCGGCCAGGGCGTTACCCGGGCGCGAGGGACCGGTCCCGGGCGCGACCGTAGAGATGTAGGCACCGGGGTGACGGGAGGCCCGAGATGTATGAGACGTGCGATCGGTGCGGACCGGCAGTCCAGGCGAGATACCGCGCGGACCGGCTGGGTGAGCTCTACCTGTGCGGACACTGCGCGATGCGACTCTGGCCCGCGCTGGCTGTCCAGGGCTGGAGCCTGTGGCCGATCGGCGAGCCCGCGCTCACCAGCCGGGTCCGCTAGCGAACCGTCCCGAATCCGCTAGCGAACCGCCCCGGGGTCCGCCAGCGAGCCGCCCCCCGCGTCCGCCAGCGAACCGCTACGGGTCTACTGGCGGAACCACTGGGGGGCCGGACCAGGGTCCACCACGGGCGCGATGCGGGACCCGAGGAGCGACTGTGGAGTCATCGCGACAGCGAGCAACATCGACGAACATCCCGCTACGGGAAGGAAACCTCATGTCCAGGGTCACGGTGGGCCAGGAGAACAGCACCGACATCGAGATCTACTACGAGGACCACGGGACCGGCCAGCCGGTCGTCCTCATCCACGGCTACCCGCTCAGCGGTCGCGGCTGGGACAAGCAGGTCCCGGCACTGCTGGCGGCCGGGTACCGGGTCATCACCTATGACCGGCGCGGGTTCGGCCAGTCCAGCCAGCCCGTGATCGGCTACGACTACGACACCTTCGCCGCCGACCTCAACACGCTGCTCGAGTACCTGGACCTGCACGACGCGGTCCTGGTCGGCCACTCGATGGGCACCGGCGAGGTCACGCGCTACCTAGGCCGCTACGGGTCCGCGCGGGTGGCCAAGGGCGTGCTGGTCGCCCCGATCCCGCCGTTCCTGCTGCAGACCGGCGACAACCCCGAGGGAGTGCCGCTATCGGTGTTCGACGGGTTCGTCCAGGCCGCCCAGGCCGACGCGCCGGCCTGGATGAAGGGCTTCCTGGACAACTTCTACAACTTCGATACCCTGCGCGGCACCCTGGTCAGCGACCAGGCCTGGCAGACCAGCTGGAACCTCGCCGTCACCGCCTCGGCCACCGCCGCGGTTGCGTGCATCCCGACCTGGCAGACCGACTTCCGCGCCGACCTCCCCGAGATCGACGTGCCCATGCTGGTCGTGCAGGGCGACGCGGACAACGTGCTGCCGCTGGACAAGACCGGCCGGCGGCTGCCCGCCCTGATCAAGGACGTGCAGCTGATCGTCATCGAGGGCGGCCCGCACGCCATCCCCTGGACCCACGCCGCCCAGGTCAACACCGCGCTGCTCGACTTCATCCGCAGCTAAAGCAGCCATCCGCAGCTAAAGCAGCCATCCGCAGCTAAAGCAGCCATCCGCAGCTCAAGCAGCCGAACTCTCTCCGCCCGAAAGGCAGAACACCCCATGTCAAACCACTTCAGCGCCGACAACCTGAAGTTCCCAGGCGACGACCGGCGCCTGGACCTCACCGATGTCTTCATGTTCACCTCGCCCGATAACCCGGACAAGACCGTGCTGATCATGGACTCGAACCCGACCAGCGCCCCGCCCCCGATACCGGCGCCCGTGACCGGCCCGGAGTTCTACCCCGGCGCGGTCTACCGGATCAACATCGACACCGACGGCGACAACCAGGCCGACGTCGCGTTCACCTTCACCTTCTCCGAGTACCAGAACGGCAGGCAGGTCGGGACCGCCAGATACGCCACCGGCGCGCAGGCCCGCCAGTCCGAGCCGGCCGGCGAGGTGATCGCCTCGGACATCCCGGTCAGCTTCGACGGCACGGTCCGGCCCGTCGAGGCCGGCCGGATCCGGCTGTGCGCCGGGCTGCGCAGCGACCCGTTCTTCGCCGACGTCGAAGGCGCGCTGCACGGCTTCGTCTGGACCGGGCACGACGACTTCGCCGGCAACAACGTCGACTCGATCGTGCTGGAGGTTCCCGACGACATGCTCGGCGGCCCGGTGATCGGCGTGTGGGCCTCGATCAGCCGGTACCAGGACGGCGTGCTCGAGCAGCTGGACCGCGGCGGGAACCCGACCATCAACCCGTTCATCAACCCCGACGGCGAGAAGAACCTGTTCAACTCCCGCCAGCCCGCCGACGACGTGGCCAACTACCTCGGCCCGTGGTCGGTGATCCTGCAAAACGCCGGCGGCTACACACCCGAGGCGGCCAAGGCCGCGGCCCTGCAGGTCCTGCCCGACATCCTGCACTACGACCGCACCCAGCCCGCCACCTACCCCAACGGCCGCATCCTCACCGACGACGTCTACAGCATCCGCTTCGCCTGGCTGACCAACGGCAAGGTCCCGCCGTCCGGCCTCAAGCCGCACGACGACCTGCTGACCCAGTTCCCCTACCTCGGCCCGCCCAACCCCAACCCCTAACCGGGCCTCTCCGCGGATACCGCCGCCGACACGAGAGGCCCAGCCCACCCGCCCGGCCAGGCTTCCCCGGTCTGGCCTGCCGGGTCAGGCTGACCCCCCGAGGCAGTATCGCGGGCCTGACCGACGTGCTCTTCTAGGCCTGGAGGCCCCGTGTGAGCGTCCCACCGGGCCGTGGCGGTCCGGGGTGATCCGCCCCCGGCCGACCGAACTAACCGGCAGATGCGCCGAACGGGCCGCCTTCGACCAGTTCATCGAGGCGGTCCAGAGCGGCGAGAGCCGCGCCCTGGTGGTCCGCGGTGACCCGGGCGTGGGCAAGACCGTGCTGCTGGACTACCTGGCCGCGCGGGCCGCGGCCGCCGGGTGCCAGGTGGTGCGCGCGGCGGGCGTGCAGACCGAGATGACCCTGCCCTTCGCCGGGCTCCATCAGCTGTGCGCGCCGATGGCGGACCACCTCGACCGGATCCCGGCGCCGCAGCGCGATGCCCTGCGGACCGCGTTCGGCCTGGCCGCCGGGCCGCCGCCGGACCGGTTCCTGGTCGGGCTGGCCGTGCTCAGCCTGCTCTGCGACGTGGCCGGGAAGCGCCCGCTGATCTGCGTGATCGACGACGAGCAGTGGCTGGACCAGGCGTCGGCGCAGGCCCTGGGCTTCGTCGCCCGGCGGCTGGCCGCCGACCCGGTCGGCGTGGTGTTCGCGGTCCGCGAGCCGTGCGACGCGCTGACCGGACTGCCGGAACTGCACATCCAGGGTCTGCCCGACGACGAGGCCCGGGCCCTGCTGGACGCGGCGCTGGGCGGCCCGCTGGACGTGCGGGTCCGGGACCTGATCGTGGCCGAGACCCAGGGCAACCCGCTGGCGCTGCTTGAGCTGCCCCGGGGGATGTCCACGACCGAGCTGGCGGGCGGGTTCGGCCTCCTGGCTGCCCGGTCCGGTGCCGGGCTGCCGGGACGGATCGAGGGCAGCTTCCGGCGGCAGCTGGAGGCCTTGCCGGCGCAGACCCGGCGGCTGCTGTTGCTCGCGGCGGCCGAGCCGTACGGCGACCTGTCGCTGGTGTGGCGCGCGGCCGACCGGCTGAGTATCGGGGCGCAGGCGGCCACCCCGGCGCTGGAGGCCGGCCTGGTCGAGTTCGGGGCCCGGGTGCGGTTCCGGCACCCGCTGCTCCGCTCGACGGCCTACCAGGCCGCGTCGGTCCAGGACCGGCAACTGGTGCACCGGACGCTGGCCGAGGTCACCGACCCGGACTCCGAACCGGACCGGCGGGCCTGGCACCGGGCCAAGGCCGCACCCGGCCCGGACGAGGAGGTCGCGGCGGAGCTGGAGCGGTCGGCAGGCCGGGCGCAGGCCCGCGGCGGCCTGGCCGCGGCCGCGGCGTTCCTGGAGCGCGCCGTGCTGCTGACCATTGATAACGCCCGCCGCGCCGAGCGGACGCTGGCCGCGGCGCAGGCCAACCTGCAGGCCGGCGCGTTCGGACCGGCCCTGAAGCTGCTGGCCACGGCGGAAGCCGGGCCGCTCGATGAGCTGCAGAGCGCCCGGGTGGACCTGCTGCGCGGGGAGATCGTGTTCGCCTCGGGGCTGGGCAGCGACGCGCCGCCGCTGCTGCTCAACGCGGCCAAGCGGCTCGAGCCGCTCGACGCCGACCTGGCCCGCGAGACCTACCTGACCGCCTGGATGGCGGCCATGTTCGCCGGGCAGCTAGCCGGCGCCGGCGATCTGCTCGAGGTCTCCCGCGCCGCCCGCAACCTCCCTCCGTCCACGACCGGGAACGCCGGCTCACCGCGCCCGGTCGACCTGGTCCTGGACGGCCTCGCGCTGGTGGTCACCGACGGACTGGCCGCCGCGGCCCCGACGTTGCGGCAGGTCGTCAGCGCCTTCTCCGGCCCGCAAGCCTCCGGCCCGCAAGCCTCCGTCGAGGACGAACTCCGGTGGGGCTGGCTGGCTCAGGCCGCGGCCAGCGCGCTGTGGGACGACGACGCCTGGCGCGCGATGCTCGCCCGGCAGCTCCGGCTCGCCCGTGACGTCGGCGCGCTCGAGCGGCTGCCCATCCTGCTGGGCGCGCTCGGTACCGCCGTGGCCTGGAGCGGTGACTTCGCGGCGGCCACGTCCCTGGTCGCGGAGGCGGACGCGGTCAACGAGGCGACCGGCAGCCGCGCCGCCCCGTTCACCGCGATGCTCCTCGCGGCCCTGCGGGGCCACCAGGCCGAGGCCACGTCGCTCATCGAGGCCACCATCGCCGAGGCCACGGCCGGGGGCCAGGGCATCGCGGTGGCCTACGCGCACTGGGTGGCCGCCATCTTGGCCAACGGCCTCGGCCGGTACGAGGAGGCACTGGCCGCGGCCACGGCGGCCAGCGAGGACACCTCGACCGTCTACATGTCGATGTGGGCGCTGCCCGAGCTGGTCGAGGCCGCGGCCCGCTGCGGGAATACGGACCTCGCCAGCCAGGCGCTCGACCGGCTGGCCGGCCGGACCCAGGCCGGCGGGACCGACTTCGGCCTCGGGATCCTGGCCCGCTGCCGTGCGCTCCTGAGCGAGGGCCGGGCGGCGCAGGACCGGTACCGGGAGGCGATCGACCGGCTCGGCCGCACCCGGCTCCGCCCGGAACTGGCCCGCGCCCACCTGCTGTACGGCGAGTGGCTGCGCCGCGAGAACCGCCGCGTGGACGCCCGCGCCGAGCTCCGGGCCGCGCACAACATCCTGGACCCGATCGGCATGGAAGCGTTCGCCGAACGCGCCCGGCACGAGCTCGCGGCCACTGGCGAGACGGTGCGCAGGCGGACGCCCGATACCCTGACCACGCTGACCGCGCAGGAAGCGCACATCGCCCGGCTGGCCGGCGAAGGCCAGACCAACTCCGAGATCGGCGCCCAGCTGTTCATCAGCGCCCGGACCGTCGAGTGGCACCTGCGCAAGATCTTCGCCAAGCTCGGCGTCGGCTCCCGCCGCGAGCTGGGCCAGGCCCTGGCCGGCGTCGGACCGATCGGCCAGGTGGACCACGTCCGTTCGGAGAAATGAAAAAATAGAACATTATGCCGAACGGATCGTGGCGTTACGGTCCCGTACCCGTCAGGCAGCGAGTCGTCGCCGGCCTCAGACGAGTTGCTCCCCGCCGTCGATGTCGTAGGTCGCCCCGGTGACCGCGGTGTTGGCCATCAGGTGCACGGCCAGCGCGGCGATGTCGGCCTGCCCGACCACCCGCCCGATGGGCAGCGTGGCGCGCAGCTGGGTGCGGCGCGCCTCCAGGTCGTCCCCGAGCAGCCGCGCCGACAGGGGCGTGTCGACGAAGCCGGCCGCGATGCCGTTGACCCGGACCGGGGCGAGCTCCAGGGCCAGGTTGGCGACCAGGGCGGGTAGGCCGGCCGTGCCGATCGCCGCGATGGCCTGGCCCTTGGCCGGGCGCCGGGCGCCGGTGCCGCTCATGAACAGCAGCGTGCCGCCGGGCCGGACCTTGCCCACGGCGTTGCGGCCGATCCGCAGCGGCACCAGCAGGTGCGCGTCCATGGCCCGGAGCGCCTCGGCGAAGTCCAGCTCGGCCAGCGGCGCGTAGTACGGGCCGCCCGCGGTCAGATACAGGTGGTCGATCGGCCCCTTCAGGTCCGCGAAGAACCGGTCCAGGGCGGCCGGGTCGGTGACGTCGAAGGCCGCCACCTCGCGCGCGCCGACCTCGGCCGCGGCCTGCTTCAGGTGTTCGGCGTTCCGGCCGGTCAAGATGACCTCGGCGCCCTCTTCGCGGGCCCGGCGGGCGGTCTCCAGGCCCATGCCGGAGCTGCCGCCGATCACCACGACTGTCTGCCCGGCCAGTTCTGGTGCGCGCGTCATGATGCCACCCTACTCAGCGGGACACCTCGTGGCGCCGCAGCGCCCCGTCGAGCTCGCGGCGGGAGCCGATGTCGAGCTTGGTAAACACCTTGCGCAGGTGCCACTCCACGGTGCGGGCCCCGATGAACAGCTGCGCGCCGATCTCGGCGTTGGTCCGCCCGTCGCGCGCCAGCCGGGCGATCTCCCCCTCCTGCGGGGTCAGCTCCGCGCCCGGGTCCTCGTGCCGCTTGCGCACCTTCTCCCCGGTGGCCAGGAGCTCGCGCCTGGCGCGTTCGGCGAAGGCCTGGACACCGGTGGCAGCCAGCGTGCCGAACGCGATCCGCAGCTGGCGGCGGGCGTCGATCCGGCGGTTCTCCCGGCGCAGCCATTCGCCGTAACTCAGCCGGGTCCGCGCCGCGTGGGTCGCCATCCGGGTCTGGTCCAGCAGCTCGATCGCCTCGCGGTACGCCTCCTCGGCGGCGGATCCGGAGGTCACCAGCGCCCGGGACCGGGCCGCCGCCCCGCGGGCCCAGCGGGTCCCGCTCGCCTCGGCGATCCCGTCCAGCCGGTCAGCCGCCGCGGCGGCCCGCTCGCGCTGGTTGCTGCGCGCCGCGGCCTCGGTCAGCTCGTACAGCGCCCACGGCGAGATGACGATCTCCTCGGCGGCGCTGGCGCGCTGCGCCGCGTCGGCGGCCAGCTCGTAGTGGCCGAGGCCGTTGTCGAGTACCGCCGTCGCGTAGTCCGCGTAGGTCAGCGCCGCGCCCTCGCCCCGGTCCACGGCGCCGCGCGCCAGGGTCCGGGCCAGCTCGTCCGCGGCGGGCTCGTCCCCGCGCCACGCGGCGAGCAGGAGCGAGACGTAGGGCAGGGTGGCCGCCCTGATCCCCGGGTCGATCCGCTCGCCCTCGGCCAGCAGGGCCGCCGCCTCGGCCAGCTCCCCGCCCTGGATGTGCAGCTCGGCCAGGTAGTCCAGCGCGAACGGCAGCCAGCTGAGGGTGCCGCTGGTCCGGGCCCGCCGGACCTGGCCGGCCGCGAGCTCGAACCACGCCTCGTCGTCCCACAGGTCCATCGCGACGATGTTGTACGAGGCGCACAGCCAGTCCAGCTCCTGCGGCTGCGCCCGGTAACGCGCCAGCGCCTCCTTGAGCAGGGGAGCAGCGGCTTGGTAGCCATCGGTCAGCCGCACGGCCAGGCCGCGCAGCAGCAGCTGGGCGTGCGGCAGCGGATGCGTCTCCGCCGGCCCGTACGGCACCTGCCGGGCGGCCCGGGCCACCTCCGCCGGGTCCGGGCCGCGGACGAGCCGGCCGGCGTAGATCGCGGCCACCAGCGCCTCGATATAGGTGCGCCTGGCCAGTTCGGGGTCCAGGTCCTGCAGCCGCTGCGCGGCCCGCAGCAGCAGCGGCGGGGCGTCGCTGCCCCGGCGCAGCGCGAACGCGATCTGGGCCCGCATCCGCTGGACAAGCGCCTGGCCCAGCTCGGGCAGCGGCCCGACCTCGGCCGTGACCAGGAGGGTCTGCGCGGCCAGGAAATCCCCCGCCGCGTACTTGGCCTCGGCTGCCGTGAGCGCCCGCGCGGCCCGCTCGGCGGCGTCCGGGGTGAGCGCCACGGCACGCTCCCAGAACGCGGCGGAGGCGGCGATCCCGCCGCGGCGCCGGGCCCGGTCCGCGGAGCTGATCAGCTCGCCGGCCACCGCCTCGTCCGGCCCGGCCGCGGCGTGCGCGCGATGCCAGGCCCGGCGGTCGGGATCGGCCAGCGGATCGGTCGCCGCGGCCAGCGCGTCGTGGGCCGCTCGCCGGTCCGGCGCCGTGGCGGCCCGGTAGACGGCCGAACGCACCAGCGGATGCCGGAAGCGCACGTTCGCGCCGACGTCCAGCAGGCCGGCCTCGGCCGCCATCTCGAGCACGC
The DNA here is from genome assembly GCA_963742795.1 of uncultured Actinomycetes bacterium. Classification (GTDB taxonomy): domain Bacteria; phylum Actinomycetota; class Actinomycetes; order Streptosporangiales; family Streptosporangiaceae; genus Palsa-504. The sequence continues at coordinate 300,529 of CAVUNL010000025.1, read as the reverse complement.
CGATGTTCAGGCCGAGCCCCTGCGCCGCCCGCAGGATCAGCGCCACATCGCCCACCGGGTCGGCGGCCACCAGCAGGACAAGCCGCCGCGCGTCGGCGGGCAGCGCGCCGAGGCGCTCGAGGTACTGATCCTCGATGCGCCGGGGCAGGTCGCCCACGTCAGGCCCCTCGCCCGCATTTGGCCCCGCGCCCTTGTTTGGCCCCTCGCCCTTATTTGGCAGCGCGAACCCGCCGGCCAGCTCGCCCACCCCCAGCCCCCGGCCGAGCTCGAGCAGGGCCAGCGGGTTCCCGCCGGTCTCCTCGATGATCCGGGCCCGCACCCGCTCGTCGAGCGGGCCCGTGGCCGCCGTGGCCAGCAGCGCCCGGGCCGCGTCCGGCCCCAGCCCGCCGAGGCGCAGCTCGGGCAGCCCCGCCAGCGGATCGGGCAGGGCCAGCGGATCGGGCAGGGCCAGCGGATCGGGCAGGGCCAGCGGATCGGGCAGAGCCACCGGCGGATCAGGCAGAGCCACCGGCGTCCGGTCCGCGAACACCAGAGCGATCGGCTCGGCCAGCAGCCGGCGCCCGACGAACCCGAGCACCTGAGCCGAGGCCTGGTCCAGCCACTGCGCGTCGTCCACCACGCATAGCAGCGGCTGCTCCTCGGACGCATCGGCCATCAGGCCGAGCGCGGCCAGGCCGACCAGGAACTGGTCGGGGGCGTCCCCGTCGCCGCTCTCCAGCCCGAACGCGACGCTGAGCCCGCGCCGCTGCGGCTCGGCCAGCGACCCGAGCCGGCCCAGCAGCGGCGCGCACAGCTGGTGCAGCCCGGCGTAGGCGAGCTCCATCTCCGACTCGACGCCGACCGCGCGGGTCACCCGGAACCCGGCGGCCTCGGCGGTCAGGGCGCGCAGCAGCTCGGTCTTGCCGATGCCCGCCTCGCCCCGCACCACCATGACGGCGCTGCGACCGCCGCGCACGTCGTCGAGGAGCTGCCGCAGGATCTTCAGCTCATCGATTCTGCCGAGCAGCGGGGGTGGAGGATGCACCGTCACGCCGATCATCCGAAGTGGGCGCTCGCAGACGCTCAGGGACGACGCTACCCGCCCCCTCTTGGGCGGGCTGCAGGCGGACGGCCCATTTCTGCTCGATGCGGCCGAACCGCCAGATGAGCACCGCGGCCAGCCAGGTGGCGATGAACATCCCGGCGATGACGAACCCGGCGGTGTTGATGTTGAAATGGTCCATGACGGCCCAGAAGCCGCGGGTGCGGCTGCCACTCGGCGTTGATGGCCCGCATCCACCGGCCGAAGAACCGCGAGAAGAAAACGGCCGGGGGCGGGCGCTCGCGCCCGTGCCGGCACTGGCCGGTGCCCTGGTCGCGGACTAGGGCACCGGCCAGGGGTCTTACGGGCGCGACGCGCCACCCCGGAGCGCGACGGTGGGATCAGGACCCACCTGCAGGCGAAACTGCCGGACGCCAGGCCTGTGCCCGCCGCCGGGGAAAGGTGATACCACGGTCCGTTCGGGAAAAAGATTTTGAATTATTCCGAACGGACCGTGGAGCTACGGTCGTCCCCTGGTTTCATTTCTCCCCGGCGATGAGCGGCCGGGCCGGCCGGTCCCCCCGAACGGGCCGGACGGGGGCCAAGATGACCAGATGGACTCACATGATGGCCAGCGCGATCCGGACAGTGCGCTGATCCTCGAGGGCATCCGGGCCCTGCATATACGGATGGATGAGCTCGAAGGCCGGGTCATGGCCGTCGGACCCGCCTACATCGTGGGGGCCGCCCACACTGCCGAGCCTTCCGACACCGCCGAGCCTGTCTCCCATACCGGTCCCGCCGGTCCCGCCGGTCCCGCCGGTCCCGTCGGCCGTTTCGGCGTCGGCGGCCGTTTCGGCCTCGGCTTCGTCCCGGCCTGGCGGCGGCCCACCGAGGGCGAGGCCCGCTGGCAGGCCGCGGTGGCGGTCGCGGCCGCGGTGGCGCTGCAGTTCCCGCTGCCCGGCCGGCTCGTCCTGCTCCACCCCGACTGGTTGCTGCCGGCGCTAGAGGGCCTGCTGCTACTGGCCCTGGTGATGGCGAACCCGCGCCGCATCAACCGTGAATCGCGGGCCCTCCGGCTACTGGGCCTCACCCTCGCCACGATCCTCAGCCTGGCCAACGCCTGGTCGGTGGCCCAGCTAATCATCGGGCTGGTGAACGGCACCGAGGGGAACACCGCCGGGCCGCTGCTGGTGACCGGCGGAGCCATCTGGCTGACCAACGTCATCGTCTGGGGCCTGTGGTACTGGGAGTTCGACCGCGGCGGCCCGGTGGCCCGGGCCAACGCCGACCGCATGTACCCGGACTTCCAGTTCGCGCAGATGGCCACCCCGCAGCTGGCCCCGCCGGACTGGGAGCCGGCCTTCGCCGACTACCTGTACCTGTCCTTCACCAACGCCGCCGCGTTCAGCCCCACCGACGTGCTGCCGCTGTCCCGCTGGTCCAAGATGGCCATGACGGCCCAGGCCACCGTGTCGATCCTAACCGTCGCCCTGGTCGTGGCCCGCGCGGTGAACATCCTCAGGTAGCGCCGCCGACCGGGGGCGAGGCCCGCGCCGGGGTGGAGAATAGGATCGCCACGTTGCCCCGCAACGAACAATTCGTGGCCCCCACCCCGCCATCGGAAGGGACCCTGGTGGAGATCGTCGACGATGTGTTCCTGCCCCTGGTCCGGCCCCAGCCCGGTGAGGTAGGAGCATGAGCCAGCCCAGCTGGCTCGACCCCGAGCTGGCCACCCTCACCGCGGACCGGTTCTCCGACCCGGCCTGGATTTACGAGCGGAAGTTCGACGGCGAGCGCTGCCTGGCCTTCCGGGATGGTGCCCGGCTGCGGCTGATGACCCGGAACCAGCAGCAGGTCACCGGCACCTACCCGGAGATCGCCGAGGCGCTGGCGGCCCAGGACGCTACCGACTTCATCGTGGACGGCGAGGTCGTGGCGTTCGACGGGGAAGAGACCAGCTTCTCCCGGCTGCAGCGCCGGCTCGGCGTCCGCGATCCGGGCCCGGCGCTGATCGCCGAGGTCCCGGTGTACGTCTACCTGTTCGACGTGCTGTGGGCCGACGGCCACGACGTGCGTCCCCGCTCGCTGCTCGAGCGCAAGACCGTGCTGCGTGACCTGCTGTCGTTCGGCGGCCCGCTGCGGTACGCCGAGCACCGCGACACAGACGGAGAGGCGTACTACCGCGAGGCATGCCAGCTCGGCTGGGAGGGGCTCATCGCCAAGCGCGCCGACGCGCCGTACCGGGCCGGGCGCCAGCGCGACTGGCTGAAGTTCAAGTGCCTGAACGGCCAGGAGTTCGTGATCGGCGGGTACACCGACCCGCAGCGGTCCCGTATCGGCTTCGGCGCGCTGCTCCTCGGCTACTACGGCCCCGACGGCCAGCTGAACTACGCCGGCAAGGTCGGCACCGGCTTCGACCGGTCTACCCTGACCAGCCTGCACGCCACGCTGGCCGCCGAGGAGCGGCCCAACCCGCCCTTCGCGCCCGTTCGCGGCCTGCCCCGCACCCGGGTGCACTGGGTCGAGCCTCGCCTCGTCGCCCAGGTCGGCTTCAGCGAATGGACCCCCGATGGCGAGCTTCGCCACCCCCGCTTCCAGGGCCTGCGCCGCGACAAGGATCCCGGCGACGTCGTCCGCGAACTCCCCTGAGCCGCGACAAGGACCCCGCCGACGTCGTCCGCGAGCTCCCCTGACGGGAACATCACCGCTCGCCCCGGTGTTCTAATTAGGCCCGCCGCGCGCCGCGGCCCCCCAACCCCAAACGAGATGAAACCCGGGTTTCACTACGCCCTAACCACATGAAACCGGGGTTTCACTTCCCTCGGTTGCGGCGCGCGCAGTACGAAGGAAGGTTTATGGCCCAGTGCATTACGTGCGGGAGCGAACTGCATCCCGACCGGGCAAAGAAATACAACTACTGCCTGAAGCCCGAGTGCCAGGAAAAGAACCTCAAGGGTCTGAACATGGTCGCCATCGGCGTGAACAAGTCGGCCGAGCAGTACCTGCTCCTTGACGAGCAGACCCAGAACGAGTTGGCCAGCGGCAAGTTCGCCGACCAGCGGCGCGGTTCGTTCGGCACCTCGGTGCCGACGTCCAATCCGTCCCAGGCCGGCCCGGACGGGTCGGCCCCGGACAGGCCAGCCCCGCCACCGGTGCGCGTCCGGCCCGGCCCGAGCCCGCGCAAGCCCAACCCGGTAGGTCCCAGCCCGGACGACGCCGTCCGGCTCCGCCGCGCCCGGCGGTCACCCGGGCCCCCCGCAACCCGTGGACCAAATCCCAGGAGCGGCTGGCGCTGCTGTACAACGAGCAGGGCCAGCGGCCCGAGGAAATCGCACGCAAGCTCGGCCTGAGCACCTACACCGTGACCCAGATCATCCTCGGATCCAGGAACCGCGGAAAGCTCTGACCGCGCCCGCCCCTTGACCTCAAGTCAAGTTGAGGTCTTAGCCGAACGCCGACGCGTTTCGCTGAGCTCAGCTCCGGGCGTAGTTGCTGGCGCCGTACCAGTCCACCACGACCACCGGCTCGTCCCCGACCACCCAGGCGTCGTGGCCCTGGGGGAGGGCGGTGACGTCGCCGGGCCGGGCGTCGAACTCCGAGCCGTCGCCCATGACCACGTGCAGCACGCCCTGCACGTGGTACTGGAAGTGCGGCGAGCCGCCCTTCCGGTCACCGGTCACGCTGCGGTTTGATACGTGCATGAAGTCGCTGGCGCTGCGGGTGCTGAGCGACTTCGGCGTGGACGGCATCGAACCGCAGGCCCTGGGCAGCCGGAAGGGCCGGCTGGCGTTGTGCGTGCTGGCCCTGGCCGAAGGCCAGGTGGTCCCGGCCGACGTGCTGGTCGACACGCTGTGGGGCGACGCGCCGCCCGGCCAGCCCGAGGATCAGCTGGCCGTGCTCGTCAGCCGGCTCGGTCGGTGCTGGGCCGGGACCGGATCCAGCACCGCGACCGCGGGTACCTGCTGGTCTGCGACTGGCTCGACGCGTCCGAACTCGCCGCCCTCACCGAGGAGATGGACCGCAGGCGCGGCGCGGGGAACGTGCTCGGCGCGGCGGCCGCGGCCCGGGTCGCGCTCTCGCTGCTGCGCGGCTACGGCCTGCCCTCGGTTCCCGGTGAATGGGCCCAGCTCCGGCTGGCCGAGCTGGACCGGCTGGCCGGCCGGGCCCGGCGGGTGGCGGCTGCCGCGCTGTTCGAGGCCGGAGACTGGATGGCCGCCGCCGACGCCGCGACCGCCGCCGTGGCGGCCGACGGTTACGACGAGGAGTCGCTGCGGGTTCTGCTGCGCGCCTACGTCGCGGGCGGCCAGGTGGCGGCCGCCCTGGCCGCCTATGCTCAGGCCCGCGAGCGCCTGGCCGCCGAGCTCGGCACGGATCCGTCCCCGCCGACCGTCGCCCTCCACACCGCCATCCTGCGCGGGGAGGTGCCCGCGCCGCCGCTCGTGCTCGCCCGCCGCCCGGCCGGCCTGGTCGGCCGGGATGACGAACTGGCGTACCTCGACACCATCGCCGGGCGGACCCGCGACGGGCCGGCCGAGCTCGTCGTCGTCGACGGGGAGGCGGGGATCGGGAAAACCGCGCTGCTCCGCGCCTGGGCCGCCCAGCGGGCCGCGGCCGGCGACACGGTGCTGCTGGCCTCGTGCGGACAGCTCGACCGGGCCATGCCGCTGGATGCCCTGCTCGCCGCGTTGTCGGCGCTGCTGCGCCGCTCGGGCCCGACGTCACCGCGGATCTGCTGGGCCCGGACGCGGTGACCCTCACCGCCCTGCTCGGCGCGGCCCCCGCCGGGTCCCGGCCTGCGCGAAACGCGGGGACCGGGCAGATCCTGGCCGACAGCATGCTCGGCCCCGCGGTGCTGTACGCGGCGCTGGTCAGGGTGGTGGCCCGCCTGGCCCGGCGGGGCCCGATGGTGGTGGTGATCGACGACGCGCACCTGGCCGGGCACGCCCTGGCCAACTGGCTGAGCTTCGCGCGGCGGGAGAACATGCCCGCCGTGGTGGTGGCGGCGGTCCGCTCCGGTGAGGGCCCGCTCCTGCCGGCCACCGCGTCTGTCCACCTCGGCCTGCTCGGCCGGGCGGCCGCCGCCGAACTGGTCGGCCCGGCCCGCGCCGACGAGCTGTACGAGCGGTCCAAGGGCCACCCGCTGTTCCTGACCGAGCTGGCCAGCCACGGCGCCCGGGCCGAGCTGCCCGCGTCGCTGGTCGAGTCGGTGTCAGCGCGCTGCGACGAGCTGGGCCCGGCCGGAGCCATGCTCCGCGCGGCCGCGGTGATCGGCCCGGACCTCGACATCGAGCTGCTCGCCGCCCTGCTCGGCCTGCCGCCGTGGACCTGCTCGACGACGCCGAACGCGCCGCGACCCAGCAGCTGCTGGCCGTCGACGGCGGGGGGTTCAGGTTCCAGCACGAGCTGGTGCGGGAGGCGCTGGCCGCCAGCGCCACCGCGGGCCGGGCCGCCCTGCTGCACCGGCAGGCCGGCCGCGTGCTGGCCCGCCAGCCGTACGCCGACCCGGCCATGGTCGCCTACCACGCGCGGCTGGGCGGGGACCTGGTGCTGGCCGCCCGGTCGCTGCGGACCGCGGCCGAGCGGGCCGCCGAGCGCTTCGACCACGCCGCGGCCGAGGCCCTGCTGGACGACGCCCTGGTGCTGTACCCGGAGCCGGAGGCCTGGCTCGAACGGGCCCGGGTCCGCACCCGCCGCCGCCGGTACGCGCAGGCGCTGGCCGACGTCGAGCTCGCCGCGGCCGCCGGGGCCGCCGCCCTGGAGGTCGGCGCGTGGGCCTGCTACTTCGACCGCCGCTTCGCCCAGGCCGCGCAGTTCGCCGCGGACGGCGCGCTGGCCGCGGCCGACCCGGCCATCCGGTCCCGGTGCCTGGCTGTCGGCGGCCGGACCCGGCACGCGGCCGGTGACCTGGCCCAGGCCGAGCTGCTCCTCGGCGAGGCGTTCGCGCTGGCCCAGGGGACCGACCGGGTAACGGCCGCGGCCTGGCTCGGGGTGCTCCGGGCCCACCAGAGCAAGACCGCCGACGCTTTGGCCCTGCTGCGCCCGGCGGCCCGCGCGCAGGAGGGGGTGGCCCACACCGCGGCCACCCTGCACTCGCTGCTGTTCACCGGGCACGCGCACGCCGTGGCCGGGCGCCCGGCCCTGGCCCTGGACGCCTTCGCCCGGTACACGGCCGAGGTCGACCGCCGCCAGGTGCCGCGGTTCGGGGGCCGGGCGGTCAACTTCGCCGGCTGGGTGCTGCGCAGCCTCGGCGCGGCCGGCCCGGCGCACGATCGTCACCTGCAGGCCCTGGAACTGGGGCAGGTTGGCCAGGGCATCCCGGAACTCGCCATCGCCGCCCTGCAGGACCTGGCCGAGGAGTGCGTACAGGCCGGCGACGCGGACGGCGCCCAGGCCCGGCTGACCCAAGCCCGGACCCTGCTGACCGGCGACCTGGTCTTCGGCTGGCGGCTGAGGCTCAAGCACCAGCTGATCACCGCGCGGCTTGCGCTGCTGCGCGGCGACCCGGAGGCGGCCCTGACCGTGGCGTCCGAGCTGGACACGCGGGCCGCCGCCCTCGGCGTGCCCCGCTACGTCAGCGTGGCCCGCGTCCTGACCCACCGGGCCCGCCGGGCCCTGCGCCTGCCGGTCGACCTCGACGCGGTTGCCGCGGACCTGGACCTGGTCGAGGAGTCGGTCGCCGTCGAGGCCTGGTGGTGGACCGGCGAGGCCGCCGCCGATTTCGCGGTCCCGGCCTGGCTGGACCTCGCGGCCGACCGGGCCGAGCGGCTGGCCCGCCAGGCCGGCGAGCACGCCGGCACGCTGCGCGGCGCCGCGGCCCGGCGCCTGGACGAGTGGCGAGCGGTCAGCGAGCGGTAAGGACGAGCATGTCCACCACCAGCGGGCCGGTCCCCGTCACCGCCGTTTCCGCAGCCCGGTACAACAGGGCCCTCCGGGCCCCGGTCAGCGAGCCGGCGAACGGGGCCACGTGGGCCATGCCCAGCCGCCACGCCGCGAGCTCGGCCGGGCGGGACAGACCCGTATCCACCGTGATCGTCCGCAGCCGGATGTCGGTGTAACCCGCCGCGGCCGTGTCCCGGCCGAGCGCGGCCGGGTCGCTGGCCCACGGCTCGGTGTCCCGCTTGAACGTGAGGTACCACGGCGGAGGCCGGTAGCCGAACGCGCCGAGCACCTCGTCGACCGCCGCCTTGGCCGGGTGGTTCCACCCGGCCGCGAACGCGCTGGCGGCCAGCGCCGCGCCTACCCGGCGGGCCTCCCGCAGGCCCGCGACCGGCCGGCCAGATGGCCCAGGCAGAACGCGGCCAGCACCAGGTCGAAGCAGCCGTCGCGAAACGGCAGCGCGGTCGCGTCGGCCGCCACCGGGTGCAGCCCGGCCGCGCAGCGGCGCAGCATGCCCAGGGCCGAGTCGGCGCTGACCACCGAGCGGGCTCCGGCGGCCAGCGCGGCCCGCCCCGCCACCCCGGTCCCCGCGCCCAGGTCCAGCACCCGCCCGCCCGCCGCCCCGGCGTCCACCCGGGCCAGCAGCGCGCGGGCCAGGCTGGCGTACACCGGCTCGGGCCCCTCGGCCCAGAGCCGGGCCCCGGTGTCGTAGGCGGCCCTCAGCCCAGGAGCGGTGCGGCCCGGACCGCCTGCGTCTCCCACCACGCGAGCTCCTCGTCGTAACCCCCGAGCGCCTTCTCCCAGCCGAACTGGACCAGCGCGCCCAGCAGGCACAGCGCCAGCTGGCGGTCCCACCAGGCCTCGGTGCTGATCCCGTGCTCCTCCAGCGCCCGGCGGTAGGCGGCGATCGCGTCCTGTTTGCCCTGCGGCAGGCGCCGGCAGTTGATCGCCAGGTACCAGGCCAGGTCGGACAGCGGCGCGCCGCGCCCCGGCTGCTCCCAGTCCAGCACGACCGTCCGGCCGTCGGCGTCGGTGCCCAGGTTGTCCAGCTTCCAGTTGCTGTGCACGAACGTCTGCGGGGTGCCCTCCAGCGCCTCGACCAGCGGGCCCGGGTCCCGGGCCAGCGGGGTGACCACCGCGGCCGCGGCCGGGGCGACCTCGGCCAGCCGCGGCCAGCCCTCGCCGACCAGCCGCGGCACCAGGTGCGCGGAGCCGAAGGCCGCCTCGGCGTACGCCAGCCAGGGGGACAGCTCCAGGTAGCGGTGCATGACCGGGACGACCTCGCACTCGCTGCCGCACGCCCAGAACGCGGCGTGCAGCGCGGCCATGTGCCGCAGGAACCGCAGGTGCTGCTCCAGGCTGATCGGCTCGTCGGTCACCGGGACCAGCCATGGCGATACGTCCCGCATGAGCAGGGCACACCCGCCCGATGGCGCCGGGCCGTCGCCCTCCTCCGGAGCCACCCCGACGATCGGCTGGTTGAAGCACGCGGGCAGCCGGGCCAGCAGGCCCCGCTCCCAGGCCAGCAGCGGCGCCCCGCGCAGGCAGCCGGACGCCCGCATGGTCCAGTCTTCCGCCAGGTCCAGATGCTTGAGCACGTACGGCTGCCCGCCGATCACGACTCGCTCCAGCCGTGCCCCGGACTTCCCCGCTCCCTCGGTCAGCGAGGTGCGCTCGGTCGCGCCCGCGATGAGGTCGGTCACGCTGGCGAACACTGCGGGGGCCTCAAGCATCGGCCGCCTCCATCTCGGCGAGCAGCGAGGCCGGCCACCGTCCGCCGCACATCACGGTGTCGGCCACGATGTGATCATCGCGCACGGTGAGCAGGTGCATGTGATGGGCCGCGTGCGGCACGCCGTTCTCGGTCCAGCTGAGCGTATACTCCACGATCTCGCTCGGGCCTCCGTCCGCCTGCACCGGGAACCGGCGGAACTCCCCGAACTGACCCGGGTCCGCGAACCAGCGCGCGTACTCGGCGCGGATCGCGTCGGCCCCGGCCGCGTGCAGCCGCCAGTTGGGCACCGTCGCGTCCAGCGTCGCGTCGGTGCTCCACGCGTCGCACGCCGGGATGCTGGCGGTCTGGATGGCGTTCAGGAACTCATCGATGGCGGGTGACATGGTCGGCCTCCTGATGGTCTGGGTCTGTGCCCATCGTCGGCAACGCGCTTTGCAACCAGTTTGCAGTCCGTTACCAGAGCCGGGCGAGCTGCGAGACTAGGGCACGTGGACGACGAGTCGCTGTCCCGCCTGGTCGCGGTCACCGGCCCGGCGGGCAGCAGCAATGCCGCGCTCGCCGCGGCGGTGACCTCGGTGCGGAACGTGGCGGCCGGGTCGTGCGCGGTGATCCTGGTCGAGGGGGTGAGCGACCAGGCCGCCGTCGAGGCGCTGGCCGCGCGCCGCGGCCGGAACCTGCGGCAGGAAGGCGTCTTCGTGGTGCCGATGGGCGGCGCGACGAACATCGGGCACTTTGTCGGCCTGTTCGGCCCGCGCGGGCTGCGCGCCCGGCTGGCCGGCCTGTGCGACGAAGGGGAGGAGCCAGACTTCCGGCGCGGCCTGACCCGCGCGGGTCTGGGCCCCGTGCCGGCCCGCGACGACCTGGAACGGCTCGGCTTCCACGTGTGCGTCGCCGACCTGGAAGACGAGCTGATCCGCTCCCTCGGCGCCGCCGCGGTCGAGCGGCTCATCGCCGGGCAGGGCGAGCTGGGGTCGTTCCGCACCCTCTGCCGCCAGCCCGCGCAGCGCGACCGGACCCGCGAGCAGCAGCTAAAACGCTTCCTGGGCGCCCGGTCGGGCCGCAAGATCCACTACGGGCAGGTGCTGACCGACGCGCTCGACCTCACCCGCGTCCCCCGCCCCCTCGACCGCCTCCTGGCCCACGTCTAAGCCGCCGCGACCGCCGGGACCCCGGGCACAAAGCGCTCAGGGTTCCAGGGCGAGCAGCTTGGCGGCGACCTCGGTCAGGTCCTCGCCCGCCACGTCCGGCGCGGCGAACGGCGCGCCGAACCCCCCGGACTTCCGGCTCACCCAGCCGGTCGTCAGCCCCGCCCGCTTGGCACCGTGGCAGTCCCAGTCGTGCGCGGCCACCAGCGCGAGACGCTCCGTCGGCACATCCATGATTGAGGCGGCGTACAGGTACACCACGCCGGCCGGCTTCACCGGTACACCTCCTGGACCGAGATCACCCGGTCCACCAGCGATCCGAGCCCGGCGCGGTCGAGGAACGACGAGGTGAGGTGCCCCGACCCGTTGGTCAGGCAGGCCACCCGCAGGCCCGCCTCGGCCAGCCGGGTCACCGCGGGCAGCGCGTCGGGAAAGGCGGGCAGTTCACTGAAGCCCGCCATCACCGAGGCCACCTGCTCGTCGCTGACCGTGTAGTGGGTCAGCCCGCGCAGTGCCGCCTCAGCCACCTCACTGAACGGAACGTAGTCCCCGGTCGCGGACAGCGCCATGCCGTCCCGCAGCGTGCGGGTGTACCAGGCCTCGAGCAGGCCCGGCGGCTGGCCGATGTCGGTGAGCCGGGCCCGCAGCGGCTCGAGCGACATCAGCGTCTCGATCACGTCGAAGGCCACCACGGCCGGCCGGCGGGTCATGACGACAGCTCCAGGTCACGAAGCGCGTCCTCGATGCCCCGGTAGAACGTGGGATAGGCGTAGGGCATGTTGCGCAGCGTGGCCAGCGGGACCTCGGCCCGGATGGCCACCTGCAGCGCGCTGAGCACCTCGCCGCCCCACGGTCCGGCCGACGTGGCGCCGACCAGCACCGACCGGTCGGCGTCCGCGATGACCTTGATGAACCCGTCGTTGCCGGCCTTGTGGATCCACCCTCGTGCGGAGTAGGGCACCTGGGCCAGCCCAGTACGCACCCGCAGCCCGGCCGAAAAGGCCTGCGCCGACGTCAGGCCCACGCTGCCGATCTCCGGGTCGGTGAACATGACCCGCGGCACCGCCCGGTAGTCCGCCGCCTGCCCGCCCTGACCCAGGATGTCGCGCACCACGATGTCGGCCTGGTACATGGACATGTGGGTGAACGCGCCCTTGCCGGTCACGTCGCCGATCGCCCACACCCCCTCGGCCGCCCGCATCCGGCCGTCCGTAGCAATAACGCTCGCCAACGGATCCAGGCCCACCGCGGCCACGCCCAGCCCGGCCAGGTCCGTCCGCCGGCCGGTAGCCACGAGCAGCTGCGTGGCGGTCAGCACGCTCATGCCGAGGTGAACGCTGAAGCCGGCGTCATTGTGGCCGATCCGCTCGGCCGGGGCGTCGGTGTACACCTTGATGCCCTCGCGGAGGAAGATCCGCTCGATCAGCTCGCTGGCCTCGGGCTCCTCGAACGACACGAGCCGCGGCCGCGCCTCGACCACGGTGACCTCGGCGCCGAAGCGCGAGAAGACCTGGGCCAGTTCGGCGCCGATGACCCCGCCGCCGAGCACGATCATCGATTCCGGCACCTGCTCGGTCTGGACGATCTCCCGGTTCGTCCAGTAAGGGGTGCCGGCCAGGCCCTGGATCGGCGGGATCGCGGGCACGGTGCCGGTGTTGATGACGATGCCCCGGCGAGCCCGGAACACCCGTGCGCCGCCCGAAACGGAGCCGCCAGGAACGGCAGACACGGAAACGGTCACCTCGCCGGGCCCGGTGATCGTGCCCCGCCCGCGGATCAGGTGCCCGCCCTTGCTCTCGAACCGGTCGGCCGCCACCTTGTCGTCCCAGTAGTCGGTCGCTTCCTCCCTGATCCGCAGGGCGACCGGCGACCAGTCGGGGGTGACGGTGGAGGTCCCGGCCATGCCGGGCACCCGCCTGGTTTCGGCGATCAGGTTGCCGGCCCGGATCATCATCTTGGTCGGTATGCAGCCGAAGTAGGGGCACTCGCCGCCCACCAGGCGTTCCTCGACCCCGGTGACATGCAGCCCGGCTTCGGCCAGAGCGCCCGCCGCGTACTCGCCGCCGGGACCCATGCCGATGACGACCACATCTGTATGCTCTGGCTCGCCCATGCGGTGGCTCCTGCCCTATGTGGGCACCAAACTTACCTCAAGCATCCGGAGAATCGTCGCCGTCTTCCAGGTCCGAGATGTCCAGTTCCGGCTGGCCGTGCACGAACGTATCGGGGTTTTCGAGGTCGTCGGAGGCGGGCAATAGGTCAGGATGAGACCATAGGGCGTCCCGGCCGTCGATGCCGCGCGCCGACGTCAGGCCTTGCCAGATGGCCGCCGCCTCGCGCAGCCGGCGCGGCCGCAGCTCCAGCCCGACGAGCGTCGCGAACGTCCGCTCGGCCGGCCCGCCGGTGGCCCGGCGCCGCCTGACCGCCTCGGCCAGCGCTTCGGCGTGGGTCAGCCGGTCCCGGGCCGCGGCGCTGACCACGGTCGCCACCCACCCCTCGACCAGCGCCAGCGCGGTCTCCAGCCGGACCAGCGCCGCCTTCTGCGCGGGGGTGTCCTCCGGCCGGAACAGGCCCTCGCCCGCCAGCGCGTCGCGCAGCGCCTCGGGGTTGGTGATGTCGACGTCCGGGATGGCCTCCTGCAGCCGCGCCATGTCGATCGTGATCCCGCTGGCGTACTGCTCGACCGCGCCCAGCAGGTGCGCGCGCAGCCACGGGACGTGCGCGAACAGCCGCTGGTGAGCGGCCTCGCGCAGGGCCAGGAAGAGCCGGACCTCGCCGCCCTCGACCGACAGCCCCTGGCCGAACTGGGCCACGCCCGCGGGCAGCAGCGCGGCCACGCCCTCCGGGCCGAGCGGCAGCCCGATGTCGGAGGAGCCGACCACCTCGCGCGCGAGTTCGCCGACCGCGGTGCCGGTCTGGCTGCCGATCATGGCCCCGCCGATCTGGCGCAGCATGGCCGACAGCCCGCCCAGGCCGCCCAGCCCGCCCGCGCCCCCGCCGAACGCCCCGAGGGCCTGCCGCATTTCTTCCGGGACGTCCTCCCCGAGCTGCGCCGGGTCGATGTCGAGCATGCCGCTCATCGCCTCGACGCCCTTGGCCGCGATCGGGTCGCACAGCTTGGCCCAGACCGGGAAGGTGGCCTCGAGCCACTCCGACCGGCTCCAGGCTTCGATCTTGCGGATCCCGGACGGGAACGTGGTCGCCTCGTCCAGCCACAGATCGGCCAGCCGGACCGCCTCGGTGATCTCCCGGCGCTGCGCCTCCAGGACGCTGGGGTCGCCCGCCGCGACGATCGCGTGCCGGGCCACGTTCTTGGCCAGGTCCCAGTTGACCGGGCCGCCCTGCCAGGACAGCAGGTCGGCGAACTGGCGCAGCGCGTCGGCGAACTGCTGCGGGTTCCCCATCGCCCCGAACGGCCCTTGAGCCGCGGGGTCCGACGGCCCGCCAGAACCAGAGGAACCGCCAGAACCCGAAGATCCCTGGCTACCCTGATCTTCGGGCTTATCGGGCAAGCCGAAGCCGAACGGGCGATCAGCCATCGTTGGCTCTGCGGCAGGATAGAAGGGTCATGTCCGTCACGTTATCTCGGGAGTAGCACGCTGTGACAAACGCCCGGCGTCCGGTTCGCTCCGAGCGCAGTGATACACGGTCCCAGCCTATGCCCGTGGTCGCCGTGACCGGTGCGGCCGCCGGCATCGGGCACGCCCTGACCGTCCGCCTCGCCGCGTCGCCGACGGTCAAGAAGGTGATCGCGATCGACGCCCGGCGCGGCGACATCGCCGGGGTGACCTGGCGGGTGGCCGACGTGCGCGACCCGGCCCTGGCCGGCGCTGGCCGGGGTGGACGTGGTGGTGCACGCCGACCTGGACCTGGCCCCGGACTCCGACGCCCGGCAGCGGCGCGCGTTCAACGTGCGCGGCGCGCAGACCGTGCTCACCTCGGCCGCGGCGGGCCGCGTCGGCCGGGTGGTGCTGCTGACCAGCGCCATGGTCTACGGGGCCCGGCCGGACAACCCGGTCCCGCTGCCCGAGGACGCCCCGCTGGCCGCCGAGGCGGACAGCAGCGTGGCCGGGGACCTCCTGGAGATCGAGCAGCTGGCCCGCCGCTCGCCGCGGACCAACCCCGGCATGGCGGTGACCGTGGTGCGGCCCGCCGCGCTGGTCGGCGATTCGGTCGACACGCTGGCCACCAGGCATTTCGAGGCGCCGCGGCTGCTCACCGTGAAGGGCTGCGCGCCCCGCTGGCAGTTCTGTCACGTCGACGACCTCGCCTCCGCGCTGGAGTTCACCGTGAGCGGCGGCATCGACGGGCAGTTCACGGTGGGCTGCGACGGGTGGCTCGAGCAGGACGAGGTCGAGCAGATCAGCGGGCTGAAGAGCATCGAGCTGCCGGCCCGGCTGACCTTCGGGACCGCGCAGCGCCTGCACCGGCTGGGCGTGACGCCGGCCCCGGCCATGGACCTGCGCTACGTCGTGTACCCGTGGGTGACGGACGGCGCCGCGCTGCGGGCGGCCGGCTGGCACCCTCGGTTCGGCAACGCCGAGGCGCTGCGGGTCCTGCTCGGCCAGCGCCAGGGCCGCTACGCGGTGGCCGGCCGGCGCATCGCGCGCAAGGAGGCGACGATCACCGCCGCCGGGGCCACGGTCGCGGTGATCGGCACCGCCGCCATCGTCCGCCGCGCCCGGCGCCGGCACCGTACGGACCCCTGACCGCCGTACGCCTTTCAATTTTTGGCCGAACGGTCCGTGGTGCCAGTTCCGGGTAATCTTGCTTGGTGAGCGTTGTGCGACTGATCGCCATCCGGGACACCGAGCTGTCCCTCGACGAGGTCCGGGCCGCGGTCGCGGGGCCCGGCGCGGGCGGCATCGCGCTGTTCGCCGGGGCCGTCCGCGACACCGACCACGACCAGGGCGTCACCGGCCTGTCCTACACCGCGCACCCGTCGGCCGAAGCCGAGCTGCGGCGGGTCGCGGAGCTGATCGCGGAGAAGTTCAAGGTGCTGGGCATCGCGGCCGTGCACCGCGCCGGCGACCTGGCCATCGGCGACCTGGCCGTGGTGGCCGCGGTGGCCTGCGCGCACCGGGGGGAGGCCTTCGACGCGTGCCGGGAGCTGATCGACGTGCTCAAGGCCTCGGTGCCGATCTGGAAGCACCAGCTCTTCACCGACGGCACCAGCGAGTGGGTCGGCACCCCGTGAGCGAGCCAAAGGGCGCGGCGCCGCCTGGACCGTGTTTGTCCCCACGGACCCACCCCAGGGGCGACGAAGGAGCGACGAGGGCCCGCCGCCGAAGGCGGCCAGGCCAGCAAGGCGGCGCGTCAAGAGCGCCCGGAGGCGAGCGAACGGAAAAAATATGTCCCGACGCTCACTGACCCTGCTGATCGCCTCGGTCGGCGTGATCGCGGCGCTCGCCGTGGCCGTGCTGATCCCGGTGCCCTACGTCATCCTCGGCCCCGGACCGACGCTGAACACGCTGGGCAAGGACTCCTCCGGGCAGCCGCTGATCACCATCTCGGGCCACGCCACGTACCCCACCGCCGGCCACCTGAACTTGGTGACGGTCGGTTACCGGGGCGGTCCCGGCGTCAGCATCAACATCTTCAGCGCGCTGGCCGCCTGGCTGAACCCCCACGAGGCGGTCGTCCCCGAATCCGAGCTGTTCGCCCCCGGTCAGACCCAGCAGCAGGCTCAGCAGGCGGACACCCAGCAGATGACCGGCTCGCAGCAGGACGCGACCGCCGCGGCCCTGACCGAGCTGCACATTCCGTACCAGGCGCAGATTGTCGTGGTCCAGCCCGAGGCCGGCTTCCCCGCCGCGGGCGTGCTCAAGCCCGGGGACGTGATCACCGGCGTGGACGGCAAGGCGGTGACCACCAACCCGGTGACCGGCCAGTCGAACCTGACCTCGCTGATCAGCGCGCACCCGGCGGGCAGCACCTTGACCCTGACCATCCTGCGCAACGGCCGGAGCCAGACGGTCCAGGTCGGGACCAAGGAGTCCGGGGGGCGCCCGGTGATGGGCGTCCAGGTCATGACGCAGTTCACCTTCCCGTTCACGGTGAAGTTCAGCGTGGGCGACATCGGCGGGCCCAGCGCGGGCACCATGTTCGCCCTCGGCATCATCGACAAGCTGACCCCGCTGAACCTGACCGGCGGCAAGTTCATCGCCGGAACCGGCGAGATCACGCCCAGCGGCCAGGTGCAGGCCATCGGCGGCATCCAGCAGAAGATGGTGGGTGCCCGTGACGCGGGCGCGACGATCTTCCTGGCCCCCGCGTCCAACTGCTCGGACGTGAAGGGCGCGATCCCGGCCGGCCTGCAGGTGGTCAAGGTCAGCACGCTCAGCCAGGCCGTCACGTACCTGCAGGACATCAAGGCCGGCCAGCCGGTCCCCTCGTGCTGACCTCCGCACGTCAAGCTACTGTGCTCGTGCGTGCTCGACGCCCGGCCCGGGCCACGGCCGGCGTGATGGGGTAAGTGCTCGTTCCTGTTTTGTGCAGGGCGTAGGCTTTATTGCCGACGGGACATCCATAACATGCATGCATTGCACTGCCTGCCGCCCTAATGGCACGGCCCGGATGACCCAGGAAGGGAGCAAGTGCGGTCGTGGCACCTCGCGTACTGATTGATGCGACCGACGTGCCAGCCGACCGGGGCGCGCTCGGCCGGTACGTGGACGGGCTGATCGGCGCCCTCGACGTGGCCGGCGCGGACCTGGCCGTGGTCTGCCAGCGCGCCGACGAGGAACGCTACGGGCGGCTCGCCCCCAGCGCGCGCGTCATCACCGGGCCCACCGCGCTCTCGCACCGTTCCGCCCGGCTGGCCTGGGAGCAGAGCGGGTTGCCCGTCGTGGCCCAGCAGGTCGACGCCGACGTCATCCACGTGCCGTACTACTCGATGCCGCTGCGCCCGGGCCGGCCCACGGTGGTGACCGTGCACGACGTCACGTTCTTCACCGAGCCCGAGCTGTACAGCCCGGTCAGCGCCATGTTCTTCAAGTCCGCGATCCGCACCGCGGCGCGCCGCGCGGCCCGGCTCATCGTGCCGTCCAAGGCCACCCGCGACGAGCTGGAGCGGGTCCTGGCCGCGGATCCGACCAAGATCGACGTCGCCTACCACGGCGTGGATCACCGCCTGTTCCACCGGCCCGACCCGCAGCAGGTCTCGCAGGTGTCCAACCGGCTGGGCCTGCACGGCAAGCCGTACCTCGCCTTCCTCGGCATGCTCGAGCCGCGCAAGAACGTGGCCGCGCTGATCACCGGCTGGGCCGGCGCGGTGGCCGACCTCGACGACCCGCCCGCGCTGGTCCTGGGCGGGGGCGGCGGCTGGAGCGATGAGGTGGACACCGCGGTGGCCGCGGTGCCGCCGCACCTGCGCCTGATCCGCCCCGGGTACCTGCGCTTCTCCGACCTGCCCGGCTTCCTCGGCGGCGCGCTCGTGGTCGCGTTCCCGAGCCGGGGTGAGGGGTTCGGGCTGCCGGTGCTGGAGGCCATGGCGTGCGGCGTGCCCGTGCTGACCACGCACTGCACCTCACTGCCGGAGGTGGGCGGCGAAGCCGTGGCCTACACAGAACCCGACGCGGACAGCATCCGCGACGCCCTGCGCGCGCTGCTCGACGACGGCTCCCGGCGAGAGACGCTGGCCAACGCCGGGTACGCCCGGTCCCAGGAGTTCACCTGGGCCGCCTCGGCCGAAGCCCATCTGGCGTGCTACCGGCGAGCCGTCGAACAACCCGATGCAGACGTCCACGCGGTGTAGCCTCTGATTTCATGCCGCGTGAACCGCTTGAGGCCATCGTTCTGGTCGGTGGCCAGGGAACCCGGCTACGGCCGCTGACCCTGTCCGCGCCCAAGCCCCTGCTGCCGACCGCGGGCGTGCCGTTCCTGGCCCACCTGCTGGCCCGCGCGGCGGCCGGCGGCGTCACCCACGTCGTGCTCGCCACCTGCTACAAGTCGGACATGTTCGCCGCCTGCCTGGGTGACGGCTCGGCGTTCGGGCTGGAGATCGACTACGTCCAGGAGGACGTGCCGCTGGACACCGGCGGGGGGATCCGCAACGCCGCCGCCTCGCTGCGCGGCAGCCGCCCCGGCGACCCGGTCGTGGTGCTCAACTCCGACGTGCTGTCCGGGCACGATCTGGGCGCGCAGGTGGACCTGCACGGCAAGACCGACGCCGCGGTGACGCTGCACCTGGTCGAGGTCGACGACCCGTCCCGGTTCGGCGTGGTGCCGATCGACGACGGGGGCCGGGTGACCGCGTTCCTGGAGAAGACACCGAACCCGGCCACCAATCTCATCAACGCCGGGTGCTACGTATTCCGGCGCGAGATCATCGGTCAGATACCGGCCGGGCGCCGGGTCTCGGTCGAGCGCGAGACGTTCCCCGGCCTGATCGAGTCCGGGCAGCTGGTCATGGGCTATCCCGAGTCGGCCTACTGGATCGACGTCGGGACCCCGCAGACGTTCGTGCGCGGCTCGTGCGACCTGGTGCTCGGGCTGCTGCCCAGGCCCGCGGTCCCCGGCCCCGCCGGGCCCATGCTGCTGCTGGCGGGCGCCGAGGTGGCCCCGGACGCGTCCGTGTCCGGCGGGACCACGGTCGGCGCGGGCGCGTCGGTCGGCGCCGGGGCCATCGTGTCCGGCAGCGTGCTGTTCGACGACGCCAGGGTCGGCGAGGGCGCCGTGGTGCGCGACTCGATCGTCGGCCGCGGCGCCGTGGTGGCCCCCGGCGCGGTGCTCAACGACGCCGTGATCGGCGACGGAGCCTTCGTCGGACCGGGCAACGAGCTGGCCCGGGGCATCCGCGTCTGGCCCGGCGTGCGCCTCGAGCCGACCTCAATCCGCTTCTCCTCCGACGTCTGACGTGAGCCAGCCGACGGCACCCGCCTCGGCTTCGCCCCTCCCGGCCGCACCCGATCAGCACGCAGGACTGCGGCGCGAGTGGCAGGCCCCGTTCGGCGTCGACGTCCGGCTCACCCTCTCCCCGCACCGCCGCGGCGGCCGCGATCCCGCCTACCGCGTCGATGCGGCGGGCGCCGTCTGGCGCACCTCGCTGACCCCCGACGGCCCCGGCACGCTCCGCGTGACCTCCCGTGGGTCCGACAACACCCTGGTCATCGGCCAGGCCTGGGGCCCGGGTGCTGCCTGGCTGCTGGACACCCTCCCCGCCCAGCTCGGCGCGCACGATGACCTGTCCGGGTTCACTGCGCACCATGCCATCGTCGGCGAGCTGGCCCTGCGTCATCCGGGGCTGCGGGTCGGCCGGACCAGTCGGCTGTTCGAGGCGCTGGTCCCCGCGGTCCTGGAGCAGAAGGTCGTAGGCGTCGAAGCCCACCGCGCCTGGCGCATCCTGCTCGGCAAGTACGGCACCCCGGCGCCCGGCCCGGCCCCCCAGGGGATGCGGGTGGTCCCGCCGCCGCGCGTCTGGGCCCGCATCCCGTCCTGGGACTGGCACCGGGCCGGCGTCGAGGGCGTCCGCGCCCGGACCATCATCACCGCCGCCGACGTCGCCAGCCGCCTGGAACAAGCCCTGGACCTGGACCCGGCCGAGGCCGACCGCCGCCTGCGGTCCCTGCCCGGGATCGGCCCCTGGACCTCGGCCGAGATCCGCCAGCGCGCCGCCGGCGATGCCGACGCGGTCTCCGTCGGCGACTACCACCTGCCCAAGACCGTCGGCTGGACCCTGGCCCGCCAGATCACCGATGACGCCGGCATGCTCGAGCTGCTCGCCCCCTACGCCGGCCACCGCTACCGCGTCTCCCGCCTCATCGAGCTAGGCGGCACCGCCCCCCCGCGCCGCGGCCCCCGCATGTCCGTCCGCGACTACCGCGCCATCTAGCCCCCGCCTGTCCGTCCCCGGCCACCGCCTTCTAGCCCCCGCCTGTCCGTCCGCGACCACCGTGCCCTCCAAACCCCACCTCCCGGCCCCGCGCCTAATGCCGCAACGCCAGCGGCGCGGAACACTGTGCACACGAGCCCCGCTAGAGTCATCCGCCACACGCCCGGGAGCCTACCAAACCTATGAGTGTGGCACCCTAATGGCTCTATCCGTTAGAGTGTCACATTCATCTGTTGTCGGATCGGCCTCACCCGAAAACCTGAGCGATTATCGGAGGCTCGCGGGACTGGCGGGGCGTGAGGAACCCGCTCACCGTGGCCCGCCCCGCTGCACGCGGGCCTCGCTGCCGTCACCATTCGTGGGTGCCGGCGCAGGACTAGCCCTCAGCACCCGGGCCGCCCGCTCCAGCACCTCCGCGCGGCTGCGCCCCTCGTGGTCGGCGGCCAGGGAGCCCTCCCGTCCGAGCCGACGCCGCCATGCTAGCCTCGAATCCATACGCTACCGTATGGAAGAACGAACCACATGAGACTCCCAGACACCGCGCACACCTCCCGCCCGTGGCGGATCCACGAGCTCACCCCCGAATTCCGGCTTGAGGACGTCTGGGCGCTGCCCACCCCGGGCGGCCCCGACGACTTCCCCCGCCTGGTCCGGCTGATCGCCTCGGGTAACGCCTCTCGGGACTCCAAAGGCGCCGCCCGCGCGCTGTGGATGATCCGCCTCAAACTGGGGCAGATCCTCGGCTGGGACGGCCCGGCCGCGGGCCCCGGCCCGGACGCCGGCCCCGGCCCGGACTCTGGCCCCGGCTCGGACGCCGGCCCCGACCCGGACCGGGCGTCGTTGCGCGGTCGGCTGCCCGCCGATCTCCGCGACCTCCCGCCCGGGCTGGACTTCCGGGCACTCCCGTTCACCCCGCTGTACCTCACCGCCGACGAGTTCGCCGCGGAGATCATCAACCGGACCGTGCACGGGGTCCTGCACCTGGGCTGGGTTCGGGACGCAGAAGGTCGTTACCACGGCCAGCTGGCCGTTCTGGTCAAGCCGAACGGCCTGCTCGGCACCGGCTATATGACCGCCATCACGCCGTTCCGGCACCTGATCGTCTACCCGCCGATGATCAGGCAGATCGGCCAGGCCTGGCGCACCCGCAGCGGCGGCGCCACTCCCGGCCCAGCCCCGGCCCGCACCTAAGCCGCCGGAACCGCCGTGGATCGAGCCGCCGCGCTCCTCCAGGCCCAGCTGGCCGCATCCGATCGCTGACACCGGAACTACTCATCTGGGGGCCGAAGCGCCGGGCGGGGAAGATCCCGGCACCGGGAGAGGTTGGGTGCAGCATGAGCGATCTCGGCGGGACGATCACGCCCTCGGCCATGCGGCGCACGCTAGCCCGGGCCCGGGACGGCAAGCCGCTCGACCTGGACGAGGCCACCGTCCTGCTGCACGCTCGCGGTGAAGACCTGAACCGGCTCCTGGAGTACGCGAGCCGCACCCGGGACGCCGGCCTCGAGGCGGCCAGCCGGCCCGCGATAATCACCTATTCGCGCAAGGTCTTCATCCCGCTGACCCGGCTGTGCCGGGACCGCTGCGGCTACTGCACGTTTGCGACCGTGCCGCACCGCCTGCACAGCCTGTACCTGGAGCCCGACGAGGTCCTCAAGATCGCCCGCCAGGGCGCCGAGCTGGGCTGCAAGGAAGCCCTGTTCACCCTCGGCGACCGGCCGGAGCAGCGATGGCACCAGGCGAAAGACTGGCTGGACGCGCACGGCTACGACGACACCCTGTCCTACGTGCGGGCCATGGCCATCCGCGTCCTGGAGGAGACCGGCCTGCTGCCGCACCTCAACCCGGGCGTGCTCAGCTGGCAGGACTTCCAGCGCCTCAAGCCGGTCGCCCCCTCCATGGGCATGATGCTCGAGACCACGGCCACCCGCCTGTTCACCGACAAGGGCGGCCCGCACTTCGGCAGCCCGGACAAGGACCCGGCCGTCCGGCTGCGCGTGCTCGAGGACGCCGGCCGCTGCAACGTCCCGTTCACCACCGGAATCTTGATCGGCATCGGCGAGACCCGGGCCGAACGCGCCGACTCGATCTTCGCCATCCGCAAGGTCGCCCGCGAGTACCGGGGCATCCAGGAAGTCATCGTGCAGAACTTCCGGGCCAAGCCGGACACCAAGATGCGCGACGTGCCCGACGCCGAACTCGACGACCTGGCCGCCACCATCGCCGTCACCCGGCTGCTCCTCGGGGCCAAGGCCCGCATCCAGGCCCCGCCCAACCTGGTCGGCGACCAGCACGACCTGATCCTGCGGGCTGGCATCGACGACTGGGGCGGCGTCTCCCCGCTCACCCCCGACCACGTCAACCCCGAACGCCCCTGGCCCGCCATCGACGAACTCGCCGCCCGCACCGCGGCGGCCGGCTTCACCCTGCGCGAGCGCCTGACCATCTACCCGCCCTACCTGCGCGAGCCCTGGCTCGACCCACGCCTGGCCGCGCACGTGGCCGCGCTGGCCGACCCAGCCACCGGGCTGGCCGCCGACGGCGCCCAGCCCTGCGGCCTGCCCTGGCAGGAGCCCGACGGCGGCCTGGCCGAGGTCGGCCGCACCGATCTGTTCGTGACCATCGACACCACCGGCCGTACCCATGACCGGCGCGATGATTTCGCCGAGGTCTACGGCGACTGGAATGAGATAGCCGAACGGACCGTGCTGCGTCCCTCCGCCCCCGTTCCAAGCTCGCCAGCCGGAACCGATCCCGCCGGGTCACCCGCCGCCGCCGTGCCAGCCGGAGCCGCTCCCGCCGTGCTCGCGGCCGGCGAGATCGCCGCCGCCCTCCGCCAGGCCGAACGCGACCCGGCCGCCCTCACCGACGCCCAGGCCATCGCCCTGCTCAGCGCGGACGGACCCGACCTGGAGGCGCTGGCCAGGATCGCGGACGCGCTGCGCCGCGAGGCCGTCGGCGACGACGTCACCTACGTCGTCACCCGCAACATCAACTTCACCAACGTCTGCTACACCGGCTGCCGGTTCTGCGCGTTCGCCCAGCGCCGCACCGACGCCGACGCATACACCCTCTCGCTCGAGCAGATCGGCGACCGTGCGGTCGAGGCGTGGAAGGCAGGCGCCACCGAGGTGTGCATGCAGGGAGGCATCCACCCCGATCTGCCAGGAACAGCGTATTTCGAAATCGCTTCTGAAGTCAAGCGGCGCTGCCCAGATCTTCACGTTCATGCGTTCTCGCCGATGGAGGTGGTGAACGGCGCGTCGCGGACCGGGGTTCCGATCCGGGAGTGGCTGGTCCGGGCCAAGGAGGCGGGCGTCGACTCGCTGCCCGGCACCGCCGCCGAGATCCTCGACGACGACGTACGGTGGGTGCTGACCAAGGGCAAGCTGCCCGCCTCGGTGTGGATCGAGGTCATCACCACCGCACACGAGCTGGGCCTGCGGACCTCGTCCACGATGATGTACGGGCACGTCGACACCCCGGCGCACTGGGTCGGGCACCTGCGGGTCATCCGGTCGCTGCAGGAACGGACCGGCGGCTTCACCGAGTTCGTCCTGCTGCCGTTCATCCACGAGAACGCCCCCATCTACCTGGCGGGCCTGGCCCGGCCCGGGCCGACCCGGCGTGAGAACCGGGCCGTGCACGCCGTGGCCCGGCTGCTGCTGCACGGGGCGATCGACTCGATCCAGTGCTCCTGGGTCAAGCTCGGTGACGACCTGTGCCGTGACGTGCTGCAGGGCGGCGCCAACGACTTGGGCGGCACCCTGATGGAGGAAACCATCAGCCGGATGGCCGGCGCCGACCACGGCTCGTACAAGACGATCAGCCAGCTTCGGGCCATCGCCGAGCCGCTCGGCCGTCCCATGCGCCAGCGCACCACCACCTACGGCGAGGTCCCGGCCGAACGCCTCGCGGCCGGCGCGGCCAGCGACGGCGTCTGCGCCTCCGTCCGCTCCCGCCTCCCCCTGCTCACCTAGCGCGTCTAGGCTCTGAGCATGAGCCAGCCCCCGGCGGACCCCGATCCGGCGAGCCTGCGCGCCTCGGACAAGGACCGAGAGAGCGCGGCGGAGGTACTGCGTGAGGCGGCCGGGGAGGGCCGGCTGAGCATGTCCGAACTCGATGAGCGGCTGGACGCCGTTTACGAGGCCAAGACCTACGCCGACCTGGAGCCGATCGTCCGTGACTTGCCGCACCCAGCGATAGCGCCGGCCACGGCGGCGGCCCAGGCGAGTCCGCCCGCGAGCGCCGTGGAACGGTCCGGCGGAAAGCCGGCGTCCGGCTCGGCCATCGCCGTCATGAGCGGCTTCTCCCGCAAGGGCGACTGGGTCGTGCCGGCGAATTTCACCGCGGTGGTGGTCATGGGCGGCGGGGAACTCGACCTGCGGGACGCGCAGTTCTCCGCGCCCGTGGTGAACATCCACGCGACGGCGATCATGGGGGCCATCGCGATTTACGTGCCCGATGACGCCGAGGTGCAGGTCACCGGCGTCGGGCTGCTGGGGGTCTTCGAGCACGGGCCCACCGGTGCGGGACGGCCCGGGGGTCCGAAGATCCACATCAGCGGCGTGGCCTTCTGGGGTGCCGTCGACGTCCGGCGCAAGCCGTACGTGAGCGGCCGCAAGCGCCGGGAACTCCAGGCCGAGCGCCAGGAACTCGAGCCCGGCAACCCGCAACAACCGTACAGCCGGCGACGCCGGTCAGCGGACGAGCAGGAAGTCGGCCGGGTCGCGCGGCGGCCGGGGCCGGGCCTGCTCGGCGGCGTGGCCGACGGCGACCGCGCCCATCGGCCGCCAGCCGTCCGGCAGGTCCATCACGCGGGCCGCGACGTCCTGGCAGAACAGGGTGCTGGAGATCCACGCCGAACCGAGCCCCTCGACCGCCAGCGCGATGAGCAGGTTCTCCACCGCCGCGCCCACGGAGACCACGAACATGGCCTGCTCCGCCGCCGCGCGCCGGTCGTCCGGGTACGCGTGCGCCGCGTCGGCGACCAGGCACGGCACCACGATCAGCGGCGCCCGCCGCAGCACCTCGCCGCGCCGGACCCGGCGGGCGATCTGCTCCTCGGTGAACCCGTCGCGCCGCAGGTCGGCGATCCAGGCCTCGCGCATCGCGTCCAGCAGTCCGGTCCGGGCCGCCGCCGACTCCAGGATGACGAAGCGCCACGGCTGGCTGTGGTGCGGCGCCGGCGCGGTCAGCGCCGTGGCCACCGCCCGGCGGACGGCGGCGGCGTCGACCGGCTCGCCGGTGAACGCCCTGATCGTCCGGCGGGCCAGCGGCACGTCGGCCGACCCGAAGCGGAACATGTCCTCCTCGGCCGGCCGGATGAGCTCCCGTGCCCCTGGGCCGTCGTGCTCGGTGACCAGGCCCTCGAGCCCGCGAACCACGGCTACCGGGACGTTCAGTGACTTGCCCTTCACCAGGTCGGCGGCCGCGGCGATCTCGTCCGCCACGGCCGCGACCGTGACCTCCAGGACGTTGCCGAAGGTGTCGGCCTCACCGCGGTAGTCGCGGACCGGCGTCACGCCGGCCGCCCCGATCGCGTTGTCGGTCTGCCCGGCCCGCCACGGCCGGCCCATGGTGTCGGTGATGACCACGCCGACGGTCCGGGCCGTCCGGGCGTGCAGCGCCTTGCGCAGCCGCCGGGCCGACTCGTCGGGATCCTCCGGGAGCAGGACCACGGTGCCCGGCGCCGTGTTGGATTCGTCCACCCCGGCCGCGGCCAGGACCAGGCCGTGCCTGGTCTGCGCGATCGTCGTAGCCCCGCGCCGGGCTACCACCCGCGCCGTCTCCGCCTCGATGGCCTGGTCGCGGGAGGCGGTCACCACCCGGCCTTCGGCCTTGCTCACGATCTTCGAGGTCACCACCAGGATGTCGCCGTCGCGCAGGTCCGGCGCCGCGTCCGCGATGAGTGCCGCCAGGTCGGCGCCCGCGGTGATCTCCGGCAGCCCGGTCACAGGGGCCACGCTCACGGTCATGCCAGTTCCAGGGCCAGGTCGAGCGCCGCGCGGGCGATCGCGGTGGTCGCGGGCAGGTCCCGCATGTACAGCGGCAGGGCGCGGACCTGGACCGGGGCCAGCGCCGGGTCGTCCACGACCGCCTTGTCCTGGTCGTCCACCAGCCAGCCGTCGATCAGGTCCGGCCCGTAGTGCGCCGCGACGGCGGCGGCCGAGGTCTGCACCCCGATCGCGGTCAGGCACGCATCGGCCATGCCCCGTACCGGAGCGCCGCCGATGATGGGCGACACGCCCACCACGGTCTTGGCCTGCAGCGCGGTTCGGATGCCAGGGACCGCCAGGATGGTGCCGATGCTCACCACCGGGTTCGACGGCGGGAACACGATCACGTCCGCCGCGCCGATCGCGTCGAGCACCCCGGGCGCCGGAGCGGCCTGCGCGGCGCCGACCGCGATGATGTCCGCGGCGGGCGTCCGCGCGTGCATCCGGACCCACCACTCCTGGAAGTGCACCGTGCGCTGGTCGTCCAGCACCACGTGCGTCTCGATCGGGTCATCCGACATCGGCAGCAGCCGCAGCCCGGGCCGCCATCGCTCGCACAGGACCTGCGTGACGGCCGACAGCGGCTGTCCGGCGGCCAGCAGCTGGCTGCGCAGGATGTGGGTGGCGAAATCCCGGTCGCCGAGCGTGAACCAGTCCGGGCGCGCGCCGTAGGCGGCCAGCTCGGTCCGGATGCTGAACGTCTCGCCGGCCCGTCCCCAGCCCTGCTCCTCGTTGATGCCGCCGCCCAGGGT
The DNA here is from genome assembly GCA_963742795.1 of uncultured Actinomycetes bacterium. Lineage (GTDB taxonomy): Bacteria > Actinomycetota > Actinomycetes > Streptosporangiales > Streptosporangiaceae > Palsa-504. Next base: position 273,166 of record CAVUNL010000025.1, on the reverse strand, counting down.
GTACATGACGGTGTCCAGGTCGGGACAGACCCGCAGGCCGAACAGCGTGATGTCGTCGCCGGTGTTGCCGACGACGGTGATGTCGGCGTCCGGAGCCGCCTGCTTCAGGCCGCGGAGGAAACGTGCGGCCCCCACGCCGCCCGCGAGCACGGTGATTCGCATACCCCAAAGTGTGTCAGGTCTCGGTCCGGGCCCCGACCGCCGCCAAGATCGCGGGAAGACCAACCCCCGCGAGCCTGCCCAGAAGCTTCTGAGGCCAGTGTTGCCAGAGACGTCAGTTATATCCAGTGGTACTGGTGAGGCCCGCAGCCGCCGGATTCCCCACGTGATTTATCTCGCACTCAGACAACGGGGCGACCATTATCACCTTCCTCGCTTGACTTGAAGCAAGACACGCGAGTGTAATTTCATTGATGTGATTTCCACTCCCGAGCGGAGTGGTGGGAACGGGGGCTCCGAATGGGAGGGGAGGGAGGATGCGCCGTGACTGAGGTCATCGTCCCGCTAGCGCAGGTCTTCATCAGCCAGGAAGAGGTTGAAGAACTGGGCTGGCAGGACCGGGCACTGTGCGCGCAGACAGATCCGGAGGCGTTCTTTCCGGAGAAGGGAGGATCGACCCGGGAGGCCAAGCGGGTGTGCCGCAGCTGCGAGGTCCGGGCCGAGTGCCTGGAGTACGCGCTCGAGCACGACGAGCGATTCGGTATCTGGGGCGGCATGTCGGAGCGTGAGCGCCGTCGCCTGAAGCGGCAGGTTGGGTAGCCGGTTCGGGAGCGCGGCGGGGCCGTCCGGCTGGTACGCGAATTACCCGAACTTTTGAATATGGCCCTGTGTATGGTTGGTCCTGTCGTGGACGCTGGGGGGCTTGTCGTTCACGTAATCGGCCCGCTCTTGCCGGGCGGGTAGCCGCACAGAGCGACGTCGCCCACGCCACCAGACAGGACCCTTGTCAGAAAACGCCTTGCATCTGCGCCACGTGGTGACCCTTGTGGTCGTCGCACACGACGGTGCGCGACTGCTCCCGGGGCTCGTCAACGGGGTACGGGAGCAGACGCACCCCGTGCACCGGGTGGTCGGTGTCGACACCGGCAGCCAGGACCGGAGCGGAGCCGTCCTCACCGAACTCCTGGGTCCGGACGCGGTCATCGGCATGGACGCCGACACCGGGTACGGCACCGCCGTCGCCCGCGCGCTGCAGCACCCGGCGGCGCGCAAGCCGGCATCGGAGCCCGGCTCGGTGCCGGATCCCGCGGTGGAGTGGATCTGGCTGCTGCACGACGACTGCGACCCGGCTCCGGACGCCCTGGAGCAGATGCTCAGGGCGGCCAGCCGCAATCGCGCCACGGCGGTGCTCGGCCCCAAGCTGATGGACCTGGCCGACCGGCGGGTGCTGCGTGAGGTGGGCGTCACCGTGGACCGGGCGGGCCGGCGTTCCACCGGGATCGAGCCCGGCGAGATCGACCAGGGCCAGCACGACGGCAACCGGCCGGTGCTGGCCGTGAGCTCGGCGGGTATGCTGATCCGCCGCGACGTCTGGGGCCAGCTCGGCGGATTCGACCCCAACCTGCCCCTGATGCGCGACGACATCGACTTGTGCTGGCGGGCGCACGCCGCCGGGTACGACATCCGGGTGATCACCGAGGCCGTCGTGTACCACCGCGATCTGTCGGCTCGGCAGATGCGGAAAGCTCCGGCTGCGGGCGGTCATCCGCGTCGCCTCGACCGCCGTGGCGCCCTGTACACGTTCGCGGTCAACGTGCCCTTCGTCCCGATGCTCGTGCTGGTGGGCGGCTGCTCGATCGGCTCGCTGATCCGGGCTGCCTACTTCCTCCTCACCAAGCAGCAGCGCAGGGCCTGGGACCACCTCGGCGCCGTTGCCTGGCTGGCGCGGCACCCGATCCTGGTCTGGCGCGCCCGACGTCGCCGCGCCGCCCGCCGCAAGCACGCGTGGTCGATCCTGCGCACCCAGCTGCCCCGGGGCCGGACGCTGGGACGGCTGGCCGAATCGGCTGCGGGCCTGCTGTCCGGCGGGTCGGCCTACGATAGCGGCGGGCTGCATCACGCGCTCGTCGACGAGGTCACCGACGACTTGCCGCTCCCCGCCACCGATTCGGCGGTCCGGCGGGTCCTGACCAGCCCGGGCGTCCTGCTCTGCGCCGGGCTCATCGTGGTCGCGCTGGTCGCGGAGCGTTCGCTGGTCGGGTCGGTGCTCAGCGGGTCGGGCACGCTCAGCGGCGGGGCCCTCGTGCCGGCCTGGGGTGGCGCGAGCGATCTGTGGCGGGAGTACCTGGCGGGTTATCACGACGCGGGCCTCGGCTCGGCGGCCAGCACGCCGCCCTACGTCGCCGTGCTGGCCGTGCTCGCCACCGTGCTGGCCGGGAAGCCCTGGCTGGCCGTTGACGTCCTGCTGTTCGGCTCCGTGCCCGCCGCGGGACTGACCGCGTTCCTGGCCACCCGCCGGCTCACCTCCGTGCTGCCCGCCAGGATCTGGCTCGCCGCCTCCTACGCCCTGCTCCCGGTCGCGATGGGCGCCGTGGCGGCGGGGCGGATCGGCACCCTGGTGGCCTTCGTCCTGCTCCCGCTCATCGGCATCGCCGGCGGGCGGATGCTGGCCGGGCCGCCCCGGCGGGCCCGCCGCGCGGCGTGGGCGGCCGGCCTGCTCATCGGGGTGGCGGCGGCCTTCGCGCCGCTCATCTGGCCGATCGCGGTGGTCGCCGCAGTCGGCGTGATCGCGGCCTGGCCCTGGCTCGGCCGGGCGACCGCGGTCAACGCGGCTATCGCCGCGGTAGTACCCGCCGTCGTCCTCATCCCGTGGACCTTCCACCTGTTCACCAGCGCCTCCGCGTTCCTCCTCGAGGCCGGGGTTCAGCGGCCCGGGCTGGCCTCGGCGGGCCTGCGGCCCGAGTCGGTGCTGCTGCTCAGCCCGGGCGGCCCGGGACTCCCGCCCGCCTGGGTCACCGCCGGGCTCGTCCTGCCCGCGTTCTGCGCCCTGCTGGCTCGCAAGCGGATGCCCGTGGTGTACGCCGGCTGGGCCATCGCCCTCGGCGGGCTGGTCGTGGCCCTGGTCGTGAGCCGGGTGCGGGTGACGGTGCCGGGCGGAACCGCGATCAGCGCCTGGCCCGGCGTCGCAACCGCGGTCGCGGCCGCCGGCCTGCTGCTGGCCGCCACGCCGCTGATCGAGGCGGCCGGCCTCGCGCTGCGGCGGACCAGCGTGGGCGGCTGGCGCAGGCTGGCCGTGCTGGCCGGTTTCGCCGTGGCGGCCTCGGCGCCCCTCCTCGCGGCGGGGTACTGGCTCACCGCGGGCGTCCGCGGACCGGTGACCGCCGCCGGACCGCAGATCTTGCCCCCCTTCGTCGCCTCCTCGTCGACCGGGCCCGCCCGGACCAGGACGCTGGTCCTGCGGCCCGATGGCGCGGCCCTGTCCTACACGGTCCTGCGCAATACCGACCCCCTGCTCGGCGAGCCCGAGCTGACCGAAGCCTCGTCCGCCACGCACGCGCTGAACAACGTCGTCGCCTCGCTGGGCGCAGCCGCCGGCGGCGACGGCGGCGACGCCGGCCAGGCGCTCAGCCAGTTCGACATCGGCTACGTCCTGCTGCCCGCCCCGCTCGATCAGACGCTCGCCCGCCAGCTGGACGGCGCGGCCGGGCTGGTCCGGCTGACCACGGCGCCGGCCTACGACCTGTGGCAGGTGGCCGGGACGGTCGCGCGCGCCCGGGTGGACGGCGCCGGCGGCACCATCGCGGCGGTCCCGTCGGGGCCGATCGGCGTGAACACCACCGTGCCGCCCGGAACCCCGGGCACCCTGGTGCTGGCCGAAGCCGCGGGCGGCTGGTCCGCCACCCTCAACGGACGGCCGCTGGCCAAGCTGACCCAGCCGGCAGGCGGGTGGGCACAGGGCTTCGTCCTGCCAGCCGGCGGCGGCCACCTGGTCATCACCCGCGATGAGCTGGCCCGGGACCTCAGCCTCGGTGCCGAGGCGGCCGCCGTCCTGATCGTCTTCGCGCTCGCTCTGCCCGGCACCAGGTCCGCGGTCCCGGCGACCGCCGCGGAGGCGAGAGCAGAGCCCGCCCCGGTGCCCGGCAGGCGGCGCGACCGCGCCAGCGCCCTGAAGCCGGCCCGGCGCAAGCGCCGCCCCCAGTTCGCCCTCACGGCCGGCCGCCCGCCCGGCGCCCCCAACCCCAACCCCGATCCCGATTCCGAGACTGAGACCGCGGCCGAACCCGAATTTGAGCCCTGGACCAGCCCCGCCTCCGGTTATCCGCCGCCACGCAGCGAGCCCCAGGTCGACCGGGGACCGGCCGCCGCACCGGTCAAGCGATCCCGCGGCGGCCAGCACGCCGCGCGGCACGGCAAGCCCTCACGTCGCTGGCGGGGCCCGGCCAGACAGCCCGCGTCCGGGCCGTCCGATGACCATCAGCCGCCGACCATGGAGACCGTCCCGGCCGACGACGAAGACCTCTCGCCCTGGGTGACCCCCGATCCGATGACCGCGGGCCAGCATGCTCCGTGGGAATCCGGTGACCGGCCATGAGGCCGATCCACCTGGTACCCGCCGGGGTGGTGCTGCTGGCGCTCGGCGGCATCGCCGCCGCCGCGCAGCTCGCCGGGCCAGCCGCGCCGTCCGCGCCCGGTCCGGGCCACGCCGCCATGGCGCCGCAGCAGGTGGCCGTGACCTCCGCCGCCCGCGCCTGCCCGCCCGTCCAGGGCGGCGGGTCGGGCAAGGTCGCCTTCATCGCGGGGTCACCCGCGGCGTCGTCGTCCGGGCCGGGTTCCGGGCAGGCCCAGCTCGCGCCGTTGCCGCTGGCGGGCGCGCAGCTGCGGACCCTGAACCCGATCAGCCAGACCCAGCCCGGCCTGCTGTCGATGCTGACCATCCCCGCCGCCCAGAGCACGAGCAAGAAGGCCACCGCGGTGCTGCAGGGCTGGTCGGTGACCGCGACCGGCGCCATGGCCCAGACCATGGAGGCCGAGGAGACGACGGTCGCCGGCCTGGCCAGCGTGCGCTGCGGGGAACCCGGTTCGGACCTGTGGTTTGTCGGGCCGGGCCAGCAGGGCGGCGCGGCGCAGATCCAGCTTGACCTGATGAACATCGACCCCTTGCCCGCGAGCGTGGACGTCAGCATCATCACCGACGCCGGCCAGGTCCAGGCCGATGGTGATACCGGGATCACCGTTCCACCGCACCAGACGGTAACCGAGTCCCTGTCGTCCCTGGCCGGGAACGCCAGCGTGGTCGCGATCGAGGTGCGGACCAGCATCGGACGGGTGGCCGCGGACGTCTCGGAGAGCTCATCCCACGGCGGGACCGCCAGCTGGCTGCCGAGTACGGCGCCCCCGTCGACGCAGCTGGTGATCCCGGGCGTGCCGCCGTCGGGCGGCCCGGCAGGCCTGTACATCGTGGTCCCGGGCAGCGCCAACGCCCGGATCAAGGTTGTTTCCATCACCCCGCAAGGCCGGCACCAGCCGTTCGGCACGCAGACCGTCGACCTGCCCGGCGACTCCGCCTCCTACGTCCAGCTCACCCCCCTCGGCGGAACGGCGGCGCTCGAGCTCACGGCGAACGTTCCCGTCACTGCCGGGGTGCTGGTGCCCGGCAGCGGCCTGGGCGCGTTCGCCACGGCGACCGCGCCCATCAGCGAGCAGGCCGTGGTGGCCGGCAACACAGCCGGGGCCACGGTCGTCCTGTCCGCGCCCGCCGCCCAGGCCCGGGTCCGCCTGACCGAGATAACCGCGACTCCCGGCACCACCAGCAGTCAGATTGTCACGGTCCAGACTGGGCATACTCTCACCGTGCCGGCCACGCCGCCCAGGGGCGCCAATCACGGATCCGCCTTCGCCATCGTGATCACTCCGCTGGCCGGGTCGGGTCCGCTGTACGCCGCCCGGGTCGCAACCCAGGGCCAGAACACCGCCGTGTCGATTGTCCCGGCCGTCAGCGCCCTGACCACGATCATCCTCCCCCCTGTCCGCGACTCATACGACGCGGTATCGCCCTGACGCACCAGCCAGCCCGGTACCGATGACCCGCCGCCCCGCCGCCGTATCGTTCCTGCTCTTCGCGGTGGCGCTGGCCGCCTGCTCCAGCCAGACCTCCGTCGGCCCGCAGCCGACGGCGTACGCCCCGCCGGTGGCCCAGATTCGCGGCGAACCCGACTACCTGGCGCTCGGCGACTCGATTGCCTTCGGATACCGTCCCGCGCCCTGGGCCGACTACCGGAATCAGGCCGACTTCAGCGGCTACCCCGAGGACGTCGCCGCGGCGCTCAAGCTGAACCTGGTCAACGCCGCCTGCCCGGGGGAGACGAGTGCCGGCATGATCAATCCTGCGGCGCCGAGCAACGGCTGCGAAACCAACGCCCAGGGCGGTCCGGGCTACCGCGCCATGTTCCCGCTGCACGTGTCCTACCGCGGCTCGCAGCTGAGCTTCGCCGTGCACTACCTGCAGCAGCACCCGGATACCCGGCTGGTCACCCTCGGCATCGGCGCCAACAACCTGTTCCGCTGCCAGGAGGTCACGGCGGATCACTGCGGCGGCTCGGACCTCGGCCCGACGCTGGCCGAGGTGACCAGCAACCTGGACATCATCCTCGGTGACCTGCGGAACCAGGCCCACTACCAGCACACGCTGGTAGTGCTTACCTACTACGCGGAGAAATACGACGACCCGGCGTCCATCACCCCGATCGAGGCCCTGAACGCGGCGATGGCCGGGCCCGCGGTCCGCTACCACGCCCTCCTGGCCGACGGTTTCGCCGCGTTCCGCGCCGCGGCGGCCCAGGCCGACGGCGACACCTGCGCGGCCGGCCTGCGCGTCAAGCTGGCCTCCGGCGGCTGCGACCTGCACCCCAGCGCCCGCGGGGCCCAGGTGCTCGCGACCGCCGTCCAGGAGGCCATCGGGGTCCCGACCCGCCGCTAACGATCAGCGCGCGGCCCAGATCCCGCCGTCGACCGGGATGACAGCGCCGGTCACGTAGGCACTGCCGCGGCCGCTGAGGAACACCGTCACGCCGGCCATGTCGTCCGGGCGGCCGATCCGCCCGAGCGGCGAGGCGGCGGCGATCTGCTCGCCCTGCTGGGCCAGCGTGGCGGCCATCATCTTGGACTCGAACGGACCCGGGGCCACGGCGTTGACGGTGATGTGCCGCGGCCCGAGCTCGCGGGCCAGGACCCGGGTGAGCTGGTGCAGCCCGGCCTTGCTGGCCGCGTACGAGTACGTGCCGTACTCCGGCACGCGCAGTCCGTCGATGCTGCCTACGTTGATCACGCGGGCCGGGTCGTCGGCGGTTGCGGCTGCCTCCAGCAACGGCAGGAACGCCCGGGTCAGGAAGAACGGCGTCTTGAGGTTCAGGTCCAGGACCTTGTCCCAGGCCGAGGCGGGAAACTCAGCCAGCGGCGCGCCCCAGTTGGTGCCCGCGTTGTTGACCAGGATGTGGACCCGCTCCTCGAACCGGCCGACCTCTTCGGCCAGCCGCAGGCATTCCTCCTCGCGGGACAGGTCGGCAGGCACCGACAGCACCACGCCGTACTTGGACAGCTCGGCCACCGCGGCCTGCCCGGCCTCGGCCTTGCGCGAGCTGATATAGACCGAAGCCCCCGCCTGCAGCAGTCCCCGCGACATCATCAGGCCGATCCCGCGGCCGCCGCCGCTGACGACGGCGACCTTGCCGGTGAGGTCGAACAGGTCCACGAGCTCCTCCATCGTCAGCGCCCAAGCCAACCCTCAGTCGAGGTCACCGTAGCCGGGATCAATGATCTCCGGGTCCACTCCGAGGATCTCGGCGAACTCTTCGACCACCACGTCGAAGATGAGCTCGCTCAGCTCGTCCTCGTCCTCGGCCCGCGCCAGCAGCGGGCGGCGGAACAGCACGATGCGAGGCCCGGCGGCCGGGTTCCCCGGGTCGCTGGTGTCCGGGGAGCCGCGGACGATGCGGGCCAGCGGCACGCCTTCCTCGCCGATGGTGTCGAAGTCCGGCACTTCCTGGACCGCGAACTCCACGTCGGCCAGTTCGGTCTCCCAGCGCGGCTCCAGCCGCGCGACCGCCTCGAGCACGATGTCGTCGAATTGCTGGGCTCGGCTGCGGTACAGCGGCACCCCGGGCGGAACCAGCCTGCCGCGCAGCCCGCGGCCATGGCGATCACGCCGCCGAGGCCGGGACCCTGGCCTCGCACCGCCTTCGCCGGTCTGCACAGCTACCGAGCGTATAAGATCACGCCTCCGCCCGCCGCGCCCCCTAACCAGCACGCAACTGCGAATGACCCGAACTTCCGGATTCCGGACAGAGCACGACACGAGAACAGCAGCAGGGCGGGGTGATGGCGTTACCGTCGGCGGGCGGATACCGTCACGGTTGTATCCGACGCGGCCCTTCCGGGCAGAAGATCGTCACGGTGATGTGAGCGAGGTGGGCTGGGTGAGTTCTCGTTGCTGCTCGCGCACCGCATGCAAGCATCCGCCGGTGTATACGCTGACCTACGTGTACCGCGACTCGACCGCGGTTCTCGGCCCGCTGGCCGCGTACGTCGAGCCGCACTGCTATGACCTGTGCGAGAAGCACGCCGGCCGGCTGACCGCGCCGCGCGGCTGGGATGTGGTGCGGCTGCCCATGGACCCGGCCCAGGAGCGCGCCGACGACCTGGAGGCGCTGGCCAACGCGGTGATGGAGACCCAGCCCCAGCGCCGGCTGAGCAAAGACGCCGACAAGGAGCCCGTCGGCCAGGGCGTCGAAGTCGGCCGCCGCGGCCACCTCCGAGTGCTGCGCTCGGGCCCCCCGCAAGACGGATAGGCTCGCGAGGTAAGGCCCAGCCCGGGCTGGCAGCAAACGGGAGGCGTGTCCTGCAGTGGCTGATCTCGCGAGCATCGTCAAGGCCTATGACATCAGGGGCGTCGTCCCGGACCAGCTCGACGAGAGCGTGGCCGAGGCGGTCGGCGCGGCGTTCGCCAAGCTGACCGGGGCCGCCACGATCCTGACCGTCCACGACATGCGCGCTTCGTCGGCCCCGCTGGCCGCCGCGTTCGGCCGGGGCGCGGCGAACCAGGGCGCGAACGTGCTGGCCGCGGGCCTCGGCTCGACCGACATGCTCTACTTCGGCAGCGGCGACCTCGGCATCCCGGGCGCGATGGTCACGGCCAGCCACAACCCGCCCCAGTACAACGGCATCAAAATGTGCCGCGCCGGCGCCAAGCCGGTCGGCATCGAGACAGGTCTGAAAGACATAAAAGATTTGGCCGAACGGACCATGCTGCCAGCTCCCGTCCCTGGCTCGATCACTACCGTGGACCTGCTGCCCGGCTACGCGGAGTACCTGAGGAAGCTGGTCGACATCTCCTCGGTCAGGCCGCTCACCGTGGCCGTAGACGCCGGTAACGGGATGGCCGGGCACACCGTGCCGAAGGTCTTCGAGGGGCTGCCCATCACCTTGATCCCGCTCTACTTTGAGCTGGACGGCACGTTCCCGAACCACGAGGCCAATCCCATCGAGCCGGAGAACGTGCGCGACCTGCAGCGGGCCGTGGTGGAGCACCACGCCGACATCGGGCTCGCCTTCGACGGCGACGCCGACCGGTGCTTCGTGGTCGACGAGCGGGGCCAGGTGGTCTCGCCCTCGGCGCTCACCGCGCTGATCGCCACGCGTGAGCTGGCCCGCGAGCCCGGCGCCGCGGTCATCTACAACCTGATCACCTCCCGCGCGGTGCCGGAGATCATCGCCGAGCACGGCGGCGTCCCGGTGCGCACCCGGGTCGGCCACTCGTTCATCAAGGCCAAGATGGCCGAGACCGGCGCGGTGTTCGGCGGCGAACACTCCGGGCACTTCTACTTCAGGGACTTCTGGTTCGCGGACTCGGGCATGCTCGCCGCGCTGCACACGCTGGCCGCCCTGGGCGGTCAGGCCAGGCCGCTGTCGCAGCTGATGGCCGCCTACTCCCGGTACCACGCCAGCGGAGAGATCAATTCCCAGGTAGCCGACCAGGCCGAAGTCACGGCGCGGGTCAAGCAGGCCTTCGGGAGCCGGCCCGGCGTGCGCACCGAGGAACTCGACGGGCTCACGGTCAGCGCCGCCGACTGGTGGTTCAACCTGCGCCCCTCCAACACCGAGCCGCTGCTGCGCCTGAACGTCGAGGCGGACAGCGAGACCGCCATGGCCGCGCTGCGCGACGAGGTGCTCGCCATGGTCCGAAAGGAGAAGGACACCTGATGCAGATCGAAGGCTGGCTCCTGGAGATCCTGGCCTGCCCGGAATGCCACGCGCCGCTGCGGGCCGACGACGAGGCCAGCGAGCTGGTGTGCACCAGCGAGACGTGCGGCCTGGCCTACCCGGTGCGCGACGACATCCCGGTGCTGCTCGTGGAAGAGGCCCGGCGACCCGGTGAACATAAATGAGCGAGCCGGAGGGGCGCGGCGTTGCCTGGACTCCGCCTTTTCCCCCAAACCCACCCCAGGAGCGAGGGACGAGCGACGAGGGCCCGCCGCAGGCGGCCAGGCAGGCAAGGCGACGCCTGAAAGGCGCCCCGGAGGCGAGCGGGAGACACAGTAAATGAGTGACAGCCTGGACGACTGGGGCGGGACGGAGTTCGTCCTGGCCGCCGACCGGCTCGACACGCCCGACGTGATCGAGGCGGCCGATCCCGGCGACATGCTGCGGCAGGTCGCGTCGGCCGCGGCTCAGGTCCGGACCGCGCTGCTGTCCTGCCGGGAAGCGGACCTGTCGGCCTTCACCCCCGACGCCCGGCCGCGCGCGATCGTGGTGGCGGGCCTGGGCGGCGCGGGCCTGGCGGGTGAGCTGCTGGGCGCCGTGGCCGGGCCCAGCAGCCCGGTCCAGATCGTCGCCACGCAGGCCGAGCGCCTGCCGGGCTGGGTCGGGGCCGCCGACGTGGTGATCGCGGCGTCCGCCTCGGGCACCATGGCCGAGACCCTCTCGGTCGCGGCCGAGGCGGCGCGGCGCGGCTGCCGCCTGGTCGGCGTCGGGGCTGCGGACTCGGCGCTGCAGCGCATCGCCGAGCAGGCCCGGGCCCCGTTCATCCCCGTCGTCGCGGCCGGCCCGCCCGGGTCGGTGCTGCCGCGCTCGACGCTCTGGGGGCTGGCCATTCCGCTGCTGGTCATCGCCGAACGCCTTGGCGTGGCCCGGATCGGCCCCGAGGTCTACGAGCAGGCGGCTACCCGGCTCGAGGAGGTCTCGCACCAGTGCCGGCCGGCCAGCGAGTCGTTCGTCAACCCGGGCAAGTCCCTGGCCCTGGACCTGGTCGGCACGCTGCCGGTGGTGTGGGGGACGTCGGTGCTGAGCGGGGTCGCCGCGCGGCGGTTCGCCGCCCAGCTCAGCGACAACGCCAAGTACCCGGCGATCGCGGGCCTGCTGCCCGAGGCGGCCTACAGCCAGATCGCGGCGTTCGACGGGCCGTTCGCCCCCGCCGCCAATCCCGGGCCGGACGTGACCGCCGAGTCGCCCGCGCCGCAGGAGACGGCCGAGGACGTGACCGGCCTGCCGAACCTGTCCGACTGGGACCTGGACTACGAGGACTCGCAGGGCCCGGGCAGCGGGTTCACCCCGCTCCGGCTGGTGCTGATCGTCGATCCGGACCAGGACCCGCGGGTGGCGGCCCAGCAGCGGGCCGTCACCGAACTCGTCGGCCAGCGCGGGATCGGGCTGTCCGAGCTGGCCATGGACGGCGAGCACCCGCTGGTGCGGCTGTCCGGCGTGGTCCAGCTGGCCGACTACGCGAGCGTGTACCTCGCCATCGCGTCCGGGATCGACCCCAGCCAGACCGCCGCGATCACCGACCTCCAGGCCCGGATCGAGTAGCCGGAGTTGATCAGCGGCCGACCATGGGTACGTTGCGTGCCATGAGAGCGGTTTTCGCCGCGCTGGCCGCCAACCTGGGCATCGCGGTGGTCAAGTTCGTGGCGTTCCTGCTCACCGGGTCCGCGTCGCTGCTGGCCGAGGCCGTGCACTCGGTCGCCGACACCGGCAACCAGGTGCTGCTGATCGTCGGCAGCGGCCGGTCCCAGCGGCCCCGCTCGGAGCTGCATCCGTTCGGGTTCGGGCGCGAGCGCTACTTCTACGGGTTCGTGGTGTCGGTCATGCTGTTCACCGTCGGGGGCACGTTCTCGGTCTACGACGGCCTGCACAAGATCCTGAACCCCGAGCCGGTGCGCTCCCCGGGGATCGCCTTCGGCGTGCTCGCGCTGTCCGCGGTGCTCGAGTCGTTCTCGCTGCGGACCGGGATCACCGAGGCGAACCAGGTACGCGGCGACCGGGGCTGGGTCTCCTTCATCCGCCGGACCAAGGCCCCCGAACTCCCGGTGGTCCTGCTCGAGGACCTGGCCGCGCTGATCGGCCTGGCGTTCGCGTTCACCGGCGTCGGGCTGTCCGTGCTGACCGGCAACGGACAGTGGGACGGGGCCGGCTCGGTAGCCATCGGGATCCTGCTCACCACGGCGGCGGCCATCTTGGCCGTGGAGACCAAGAGCCTGCTGATCGGGGAGTCGGCCAGCCCGGACATGCAGCGCATGATCGTCAACGCGCTCGAGGACGGTCCCGAGCTGGCCCGGGTCATCCATCTTCGGACGGTGCACATCGGCCCCGATTCGCTGGTGGTCGCTGCGAAGGTCGCGGTCCGCCCCGACGACACCGCGGTGCAGATCGTGGCCGGCATCGACGCGGCGGAGAAGCGGGTCCGCGCAGCCGTCCCGATCGCCACCACGATCTACCTGGAGCCGGACATCTACGACCGGTCGCAGGCCGACCTGTCCGACCCCTCGATCCGCTCCGCGCTGCGCGGCCGCCTGTCCCGCCGCCGCGGCCGTGCTGTGCCTCCCGTGAATGGGGGGGCTGCCCGCCCCCCGGGCCCCCCCGGGATACCCACTGACCGGACCGCAGATCATCCGGGCCGGCACCACGCTCGGTCCCATCTCGCTGGTACCCGAGATCCGCCTCTACCAGGCCCGCGAGCCGATCGGCGTGTGGCAGCACACCGAGCGAGCCACCGGGCGGACCGGCCTGGACCCGCCGTTCTGGGCCTTCGCCTGGGCGGGCGGCCAGGCCCTGGCCCGGTACCTGCTTGACCACCCCGAGGCGGTCGCGGGTCGGCGGGTGATCGACGTCGCCTCCGGCTCGGGCCTGGTGGCCATCGCCGCGATCAAGGCCGGCGCGGCCACGATCACGGCCTACGACATCGACCCGCTGGCCGCCGCGGCCATCGCGGTCAACGCCGAGGCCAACGGCGTCACGGTTCCGGCCGTGTGCGCCGACGTGCTGAGCGACGAGGACCTGCCCGCCCCGGGCACCGACCTGGTCCTGGTGGCCGACGCCTTCTACGAGCAGGACCTGGCCGGCCAGGTGCTCGAGTTCCTGGACCGGAGCCACGCCCGCGGCGCCGCCGTCCTGGCCGGCGACTTCGGCCGCCGGTACCTGCCCCGCGCCCGCCTCGTCCCCCTGGCCAGCTACGACGTCCCCGGCCTAGCCGCCCTCGAAGACCGCGACGTCAAGCGCACCACCATCTGGACCCTCCGCTGACCCTCAGCGGCCCTGCAGCAGGCGCAGCGCGCGCTCCTTCTCGAAGTCCAGTGCCCGGCTGGCCGGGGCCGGGATGCGGCCCAGCCGCCGGCCCAGGTCGGCCACCGCGGCCCTGACCGCGGGCTCGGCCAGCACGCGCACGCCGAACGCGAGCGCCGCGGGGCTGATGTCGTAGCGGCGCTCCAGTTCGAGCGCCGCGGCCACGGCCTCGACGTCCTCCTCGGTAAACACGCGGTGCGCCGCACCCCGTCCGGAAACCGCCCCCCGCCCCGAAACCGCCCCGCGCCCCGAAACCGCCCCGCGCCCCGAAACCGCCCCGCGCCCCGAAACCGCCCCGCGCCCCGAAACCGCAGCCCCCCGCCGCGAACCGACGGGACGCTCCCGGACCTGGGGGAGCAGCCCCAGATCCTCGCGGTAGCGGAGCATGCGAGCCGACGTGCCGAGCCGCCTGGCGGCCTCCGTGATGCGCATGAATGAGTATTCTAACAATTTCCCGTCAAAAACGCCCCCAACAAAATGCGCCGACCACCCCGGCTCCCGTAGCCTGTGACCAACACGGGGAACCATGGCTCGTTCGGCCGAAGAGAACTAAGGGAGAAACCCATGTCCGCGGATCAGCTTCCGTTCCAGGTTGCCGACCTTTCGCTCGCCTCGTTCGGACGCAAGGAAATCCAGCTGGCCGAGCACGAGATGCCCGGGCTGATGGCGGTGCGCGAGGAGTACGCGCGCAGCCAGCCGCTGCGCGGCGCGAGAATCACCGGAAGCCTGCACATGACCATCCAGACCGCGGTGCTGATCGAGACGCTGACCGCGCTGGGCGCGCAGGTCCGCTGGGCCAGCTGCAACATCTTCTCCACCCAGGACCACGCCGCCGCGGCCGTCGCGGTCGGCCCGGACGGAACCCCCGACGACCCGCGCGGCATCCCGGTCTTCGCCTGGAAGGGGGAGACCCTCGAGGAGTACTGGCAGTGCACCGAGCAGGCCCTGACCTGGCCGGGCGAGGACGGGCCGAACATGATCCTGGACGACGGCGGCGACGCCACGCTGTTCGTGCATAAGGGCGCCGAGTACGAGCAGGCGGGCGGCGTGCCGTCCCCGTCGCAAAACGACCCCGAGGAGTGGGTCATCATCCTGGACCGGCTGCGCAACTCCCTGGTCGACCACCCCGGCAAGTGGACAAAAGCCGCAAGAAGCATCAGGGGCGTGACCGAGGAGACCACCACCGGCGTGCACCGGCTGTACGAGATGGCGAAGGCCGGCAGCCTGCTGTTCCCGGCGATCAACGTCAACGACTCGGTGACCAAGTCCAAGTTCGACAACAAGTACGGCTGCCGGCACTCGCTCATCGACGGCATCAAGCGCGGCACCGACGTCCTGATCGGCGGAAAGGTCACGGTGGTGTGCGGCTACGGCGACGTCGGCAAGGGGTGCTGTGAGTCGCTTCGAGGCCAGGGCGCGCGGGTCATCGTGACCGAGGTCGACCCGATCTGCGCGCTGCAGGCGGCCATGGACGGCTACCAGGTCGCCACCTTGGAGGACGTCGTAGAAAGCGCGGACATCTTCGTCACCGCCACCGGCAACCGCGACGTGATCACCGCGGACCACATGAGCCGCATGAAGCACCAGGCCATCGTGGGCAACATCGGCCACTTCGACAACGAGATCGACATGACCGGCCTGGCCAAGACTCCCGGCGTCCACCGGACGACCATCAAGCCGCAGGTCGACGAGTGGGCCTTCCCCGCTAAAGACGGCAGGGACGGGCACGCCATCATCGTGCTGTCCGAGGGTCGCCTGCTGAACCTGGGCAACGCCACCGGGCACCCGAGCTTCGTGATGTCCAACAGCTTCACCAACCAGGTCATCGCCCAGGTCGAGCTGTTCACCAAGCGCGACGAGTACGACATCGAGGTGTACACGCTGCCCAAGCACCTGGACGAGAAGGTGGCCCGGCTGCACCTGGACGCGCTGGGCGTCCGGCTCACCACGCTGACCAAGGAGCAGGCCGACTACATCGGGGTCACGGTCGACGGCCCGTACAAGCCGGAGCACTACCGTTACTGACACCGAGATCGCGGACGTCGCCCTCGCGGCCGAGGGCGACGTCCGCATCCGCTACGCCGAACGGGCCATGCCGGTGATGGCCGGCCTCATGCGGCGCTTCGCCGGCACCAAGCCCTTCGACGGGCTAAAGATCGCGGCCTGCCTGCACGTCACCGCCGAGACCGCGATGATGGTACGGCTGCTGCGGGCGGGCGGCGCGGCGGTGTCGCTGGCCGCGTCCAACCCGCTGTCCACTCAGGACGACATCGCGGCGGCGCTCGCCATAAACCACGGGACAGCGGTGTTCGCCCGGGCCGGGGTCGACCGCCGCGGCTACTACCGCCACATCGAGCAAGCCCTGGCCACCAAGCCGGACCTGGTCATCGACGACGGCGGTGACCTGGTGAACACGCTGCACACCCGGGCCACGGCCCTCCTGGACAACGTCAGGGGCGGCTGTGAGTCGACCACCACCGGCGTGATCCGGCTGCGCCGGATGGCCGCCGAGGGCGCGCTCGCCTTCCCGGTCATCGCGGCGCACGACACGGCGGTCAAGCGCCTGGTCGAGGGCACCTGCGGGACCGGGCAGTCGGTCATCGACGGGATCCTGCGCGCCACCAATACGCTGCTGGCGGGCAAGATCATGGTCGTGGCCGGGTTCGGGCCCAGCGGCCGCGGCGTGGCGGACCGCGCCCGCGGCCTCGGCGCCCAGGTCATCGTCACCGAGATCGACCCGGTCCGGGCCCTGGACGCGTCGCTGCGCGGCTTCCGCGTGCTGCCCATGGCGCAGGCCGCGCCGCTCGGTGAGGTGTTCGTCACCGCGACCGGCTCGTGCGAGGTGATCGCCGCGGACCACCTGGACGTCATGCGGGACGGCGCCATCTTGGCCAACGCGGGACACTTCGACGTCGAGATCGACGTCCGGGCCCTGACCGCGCGAGCCGTCGCGGTGCACCCCGGCGTGCGGCCGCACGTGGACGCCTACGACCTGGGTGACGGCCGGACCGTGCTGCTGCTGGCCGAGGGCCGGGTGGTCAATCTGGTCGCCGCCGAAGGCCATCCGCCGGAGGTGATGGACCTGGCGTTCGGCATCGAGGCGCTCGCGCTGGCCTGGCTGGCGAGCAACACAGAAAAGCTTCCTGTCGGCGTGCACGAGGTGCCCGCCGACATCGACGCTGAAGCCGCCCGGCTCGTGCTGGCCACCGCCGGCACCTCGATCGACGCGCTCACCCCAGCCCAGCAGGCCTACCTGGACTCCTGGCGCATCGGATCCTAAGGAAAACTTACGGGCCTCGGGGGTCCCGGGGCGCTCCCCCCGGACTTAGCCCGTCCGGGGGGCGCTCCCCCCGGAAACTAGGACCTAGCCGCCGCGGGCAGCCCCGGTTCGGTGACCGCCTGGGCCGGGATCTCGATGGAAGAGACCGCGGTTGGCGGGCGGGTCAGCAGCAGCCACCCGATCAGCGCGATCGGGTACACGAAGTAGCCCCACCGGGTCGCCGGGGCCAGCGTGAACATGGCCGTGAGGCCGATCGCCAGGCGCCACGCGGCGGCCCGCGCGTCCCGCGGCGGCTGGGCGATCAGCCACACCACGAACGCGACTCCGGCCGCGGCCAGCAGGCCCACCGCGGCCCAGTGACCGGCCATCCCGGTGTCGGCCAGCAGGTGCCCGGGCAGCGGGCTGGCCGCCGGGGTCTTCTGCTTGGTCAGGCCGAGCGGGAACAGCACGGTGTTCTGCAGGAACGAGTAGGGGGTGGCCAGCTCCGCGGGTGCCAGCAGGACGGCCAGCCCGATCGCGATGACGATCGCGGCCGCGGCGAAGCGCCAGGCCTTCCTGACCCCGTCCCGCGCGGCCAGCATCGCGGTGAAGACCGGGACCGCGGGCCAGGCGGTGGCCTTCATGGCCGCCGCGACCCCGAGGGCGGCCGCGGCCCGCGTGAGCCCCGACGGCTTGGCGATCAGCGCCAGGGTGAGGAACATCAGCGCGATGACCGGCGGGTCGGTGATCCCCACCGCCAGCGGGAACGCGATCACCGGAGAGGCCGCGATGAAGACCGTCGACAGCAGGACGCGGTGCCGGCAGTCGTCGCAGTGCCGGTGCGGCGCGGCCACGGTGAACGCGGCCCAGATCAGCGCGATGGACACCGCCGTCAGCCACACCCGGGGGTCGCCGAACAGCCCGGTCGCCCCCAGCGCCCTCGGCATCCCGAACAGCGCCATGACCGGCAGGTACGGGTTGTAGGACAGCACGTTGTCCAGTTGCCCCGCCCCCAGGTACGGCGTGCCGTGATGCAGCAGCAGGTACGCCGACTCCGAGATGACCTTCACCTCGGCCGTCGGAGCCACCCGGCTGGCCAGCCAGGTCACCGGAGCGGCCAGCGCTCCGGCCAGTGCCACCAGCATCGGCAAAATCAGCGGCACGTTCTTGTGCCGGGTGAGCCAGAAAATAACGGTCGCGACCCCGTAGCCCGCCGCCGCCCAGATGGCCCAGGTCCGGTCCGCATGCCCGGTAATCACGGCCAGGGCGGTGGCGTAGATCGCGAATGCCCCGTTCGCGATCAGCAGCCGGCGCTTGCTCAGCCAGTCCTGGTGGACTGGCGTCGGCTCACGTACTTCTACCTGCGTGTCTTCCACTGGTCCGGTACCCGCCCGTCCACGTGATTTCCCCTGTTGTCTATTCAGCTGTCGCCACTCAGAAACGGTAGAACTGCCCCCGAAGCAGGTTATTAAGCCTACCACCAGGCGTTACTACGCGAGTTTCCAGGGATCGATGCGTCAGGGCAGCTTCCAGTCGACTGGCTGGGCACCTTCCTGTTCAAGTAGATGATTAGCCCGGCTGAACGGACGCGAGCCGAAAAAACCGTTGGCTGCCGAATACGGGCTCGGATGCGCCGATTCGACGACGGGGATGCCCTCGAGCAGCGGGGCGAGCGTTCGCGCGTCCCGTCCCCACAAGATCGCCACCAGCGGCTCTGTCTTCCGCGCAGCCAGCGCCCGGATGGCCTGGTCGGTCACCTCCTCCCACCCCTTGCCTCGATGTGACCCTGGCTTACCAGGCTGCACGGTGAGAACCCTGTTGAGCAAGAGCACGCCGCGTTCGGCCCACGGGGTCAGGTCACCGGTGGTGGGGGTGGGGTAGCCGAGGTCCTCGGAGTACTCGCGGAAGATGTTGACCAGGCTGCCCGGCAGCCGCCGAACGTCCGGCGCCACCGAGAAGCTGAGCCCCACCGCGTACCCCGGCGTAGGGTACGGGTCCTGTCCGACGATCAGCACCCGCACCGCGGCGAACGGCTGCTTGAATGCGCGCAGCACGTTCTCGCCCGCGGGCAGGTACCGCCGCCCGGCGGCGACCTCCGCCCGCAGGAAGTCCCCCATCGCGGCGATCCGGTCCGCGACGGGCTCCAGAGCATCGGCCCAGCCCGGATCGACGATGCTGCGCAACGGCTCCGCCATGGGCAGCTACTCTAGCCTCGCCTGCATGTTTGCCAAAGTCAAAATCCTTTTACGCCGAACGGGCCGTGGTTCTCTGCTTCCCCACTCGCCTCCGGGCGCTCTGTTTCCTACTCGCCTCCGGCGCGCTCTTGAGGCGCTTCCTTCCCTCCTCGCTCGTTCCTCGCTCGTCAGTCCAGGCAGCGCCGCGCGCCTTTGGCTCGCGGGGGGGCCTACCGCCGCTCACCTCCGGCGTCCCACCCCGGCCAGGCCCGGGCGGCCTGCCCGCCGCGGCGCGTGACGGTCGCGGCCAGCCGGGCCGCGTCGCGGGGCGCCGCGCCGTGCTGGTCGTTGTTGAAGTAGGCGTACACGTCGTCATCCCCCGTTATCCGCTCCGCCCACGCATTCAGCGCAGCGTCGCTATAGCTCGGCCATGGGACGCCGTCGCCCTCGTGGAACCGCACGTACCCCCAGTCGGCCGTGCGCCACAGCGGCGTGACCGCGGACCCGCCGCGGTCCGCCCAGCACAGCGCGGCATTCGCCGCCGCGAGCACCTCGCGCACCTCGTCGGTCCACCACGATTCGTGCCGTGGCTCGACCGCGACCCGTACCGTCGCCGGGAACTGCCGCAGGCAGCCCCGCAGCAGGTCCGAGTCGGCCCGCAGGTCGGGCGGAAGCTGGAGCAGCACCGGCCCGAGCCGGCCGCCGAGCCCGGCCGCCGCGTCGAGGAGCCGCTTGACCGGTTCGGCCGGATCGCGCAGCCGCCGCACGTGGGTCAGGTAGCGGCTGGCCTTCACGGCCATCACGAAGTCGCCGGGGACCCGGTCCCGCCAGCTCGCGAACGTGTCCCGGGCCGGGAGCCGGTAGAAAGTACCGTTGTTCTCCACGGTGGCGAACTGCTGCGCGTAGTGTTCGAGCCAGCGCCGCTGCGGCACGCCGGGCGGATAGAACGCGCCGCGCCAATCCCGGTATTGCCAGCCCGAGGTCCCGGCCAGAACGGTCACCACGACTACCAAATTGGTTTGATTTACGCATCTACCGGAAAAGCTACCCCCGAACGGGTGTCGCGCAGCAGGAAAATGGGGGTAGCCTGCGTCCACGCAGAGTCAATCACATGGAACGATGGGGCCCCATGAAAGGACGTGTGCTGGTCGTCGACGACGACGCCGCCCTCGCTGAGATGCTCGGTATCGTGCTTCGCGGTGAGGGATTCGAGCCGACGTTCGTAGCCGACGGTGATAAGGCGGTCGAGGCATTCAGGGATTTCCGGCCCGATCTGGTACTGCTCGACCTGATGCTTCCCGGCTCCGACGGAATCGACGTGTGCCGTCAGATCCGCGCCGAGTCCGGGGTGCCGATCGTCATGCTGACCGCCAAGACCGACACCGTCGACGTGGTCCTGGGCCTGGAATCGGGGGCCGACGACTACATCGTCAAGCCGTTCAAGTCCAAGGAACTCGTAGCCAGGGTCCGGGCCCGGCTCCGCCGGACCGACGAGCCCGCCCCCGAGATGCTCCAGATCGGCGACATCGTCATTGACGTGGCCGGCCACTCGGTGAAGCGCGAGGGGGAGACCCTCAACCTCACCCCGCTGGAGTTCGACCTGCTCGTGGCGCTGGCTCGCAAGCCCCGGCAGGTCTTCACCCGGGAGGTGCTGCTCGAGCAGGTCTGGGGCTACCGGCACGCGGCCGACACCCGGCTGGTCAACGTGCACGTCCAGCGGCTGCGGGCCAAGATCGAGAAGGACCCGGAGCATCCCGACATCGTCGTGACGGTACGCGGTGTCGGCTACAAGGCGGGTCCTGGCTAAGTCGGGTCGTCACGGTGGCAGCGGCAAGCACGGATCGGCGGCAGGACTGGATTACCGTTTTTGTCCGGTCGCCGTTCGGCAAGGCGGTCATGCGCAGGCTGCCTTCGCAGATACAGCATGGCCTGTTCATCGGGCGCCGCTGGGAGCG
The DNA here is from genome assembly GCA_963742795.1 of uncultured Actinomycetes bacterium. Taxonomy (GTDB): domain Bacteria; phylum Actinomycetota; class Actinomycetes; order Streptosporangiales; family Streptosporangiaceae; genus Palsa-504. The sequence goes on along the minus strand of CAVUNL010000025.1, from coordinate 252,230 downwards.
CCGGATCGTCGCGCAGCTGCGCAGCCGCTGGCATCGCTCGCTGCAGCTGCGGGTGGTCTCGACCACGCTGGTGCTGTCCGCTCTGGTCATCGCCGTGCTCGGCTTCTTCCTGGTCCAGTCGATCGCCGAGGGTCTGCTCAGCAGCGCGGAGAGCACCGACCGTACCCAGGTGCAGAGCGGCGCCGTCACCGCGTTGGACCAGAACAGCCTGCGCGTCCTGGACCCGCCGAACGGCCAGTCCGACGCGCTGAGCATCGCCACGGCGCTGCAGAGGAACAGTGGCCTCACCGGTAACTACCTAGTGTTCGTTCAGCAGACTGGCAGCGGGCTGGCCGGTGCGCAGTGGGCGGGCCAGCGCACGGTGAACATCACCGCCACCATCCCGCCGGACCTGATCAAAGCGGTCAAGAACGAGCAGATCGGGTCTCGCTTCGACAACGACAAGTCCGCCACGCCCTGGTCCGAGCCGACCGTGCTGACCTACGTCTCCGGGTACGGAGCCCCCGGCCCGGCGCTGGCCGTCGGTGAGCCGCTCGGCCAGTACTACCAGCTGTACTACGTCTTCCCGTTCACCCAGCAGCAGTCGTTCCTGGTGCTGATCCAGCGGGTCCTGGTCGGCGTGGGGCTGGCCCTGGTGGTGCTGCTGGCCGCGATCGCCTCCCTGGTGACCCGGTGGGTGGTGCTGCCGGTCCGGCACGCGGCCCGGGCGGCTCAGCGCGTGTCGGCCGGTCACCTCGAGGAGCGCATGCAGGTCCTGGGCGTGGATGACCTGGCCGCGCTGGCCACCTCGTTCAACGACATGGCGGCCAGCCTGCAGGCCAAGCTCGCCGAGCTCGAAGAGCTGTCCAGCGTGCAGCGGCAGTTCGTCTCGGACGTCAGCCATGAGCTCCGCACTCCGCTGTCGACCATCAAGATGGCTGCCGACCTGCTGTTCGAGTCCCGCGACGAGCTCGACGCGGCCGGCGGCCGGTCCGCCGAGCTGCTGCAGAGCCAGCTGGAGCGGTTCGAGGAGCTCCTGGTCGACCTGCTCGAGATCAGCAGGTACGACGCCGGGGCGGCCACGCTGGAGGCCGACCTGGTCGACGTGTGCGATCTGGTCCGCCGTTCGGCTGACGACGCCCAGCAGCTGGCCGAGCGCAAGGGCAGCCGGATCGAATTCCGGCTGCCCGCGACCGGGTGTCTCGCCGAGGTGGACCGGCGCCGGGTTGAGCGCATCCTGCGCAACATCCTGGTCAACGCGGTCGAGCACGGCGATGGCAAGGATGTGGTGGTCACCGCCGCGATCGACAGCGCCGCGGTGGCCGTCTCGGTCCGTGACTACGGCGTGGGGCTGCGCCCGGGCGAGCAGCACCGGGTCTTCGAACGGTTCTGGCGGGCCGACCCGGCCCGGGCCCGCACCACCGGCGGCACCGGCCTGGGCCTGGCCATCTCGCTGGAGGACGCGCTACTCCACGGCGGCTGGCTGCAGGCCTGGGGCGAGCAGGGCAAAGGCTCGGTGTTCCGGCTGACCCTGCCCCGGGTCGTCGGCGAGGACCTGGCGGGCTCGCCGCTGCCGCTCGGCCCGGACGAGGCCGAGATCGCGGCCGGCCTCGGGGTCACCGAACCGTACCCCCCCGACGAAGTGGTGTCCCGTGGCTAACCCGGTCACCACGGGCCCGCGCACGCGGGCGCGGCTGGGTGCCGTCCGGCGGATGTGCGTGCTGGCCGCGGCGGCCGCCTCGGTGGCGGGCTGCGTAGGCATGCCGTCCAACGGTCCGGCCCAGCAGTTCAGCGCCAGCCCGCAGAGCAGCGCACAGGACGGGAACCTGATCGGGTCCGTGCCCCTGGGGCCGCAGCCCGGGGATGACCCGGCGGTGATCGTGCAGGGATTCCTGACCGCGGCCGACAGCTTCCCGCTCTACGGCGCGGCCGAGGAGTACCTGACCAGCTCAGCGGTCAAGTCGTGGAAGCCGGGCTTCGCGGTCACCGTGTTCAGCAAGCTGAACGGGCCGAACGTGGATCCGACCCCGAAGGCCAGTCCGAGCAGCGGCCCGCAGGCCAAGGTCGAGGTCAGCGGTACGGTGCAGGCCATGTTCAACGGCTCAGGTCAGTACGTCTCGGCGCTGGACCCGGGACCGGCGTCGGCGGACTACCAGTTCGACCTGGTCAAGGTCGACGGCCAGTGGCGCATCGACAATCCGCCCAACTACCGGATGCTCCTGGTGGACGATTTCCCGTACTTCTACAAGGCGCAGGACCTGTACTTCATGGATTCGGCGAACCAGGTGCTCGTCCCCGACTCGGTCTTCGTGCCGCTGGGCGCCACGGTCTCGCAGTTGCTCACCAACCTGGTGGACTCGCTCACGGCAGGCCCCAAGACGGCCTGGCTGAGCAACGCGGCCGATACCGAGCTGCCGGCGGGGCTCAAGGTGCAGCAGGTCCAGAACGACGGTTCGACCGTCACGGTCAACCTCGCTGTCCCCAAGACGGTCAAGCCCGCCGCTCAGCAGCTCGAGTGGTTCGCCGCGCAGCTGGTCTGGACCCTGATCGGCCCGCCGAGTACCAGCCCGTCCGCTATCTCGTCGGTCGTGCTGGAGCTCAACGGCCAGCCGTGGGCGCCGCCCACCCCGCCCTGCCCGAACGGCCGGCTCCCCGGCCAGGTGCAGACGTCCGGCCCCTATGAGTGTTTTGACCCGTACCCGTCGTCGCCGTCCAGCTTCTACTACGTCGACCGCGGGCAGTCCTGGGCGCGGTGCGGCGCCGAGTCCCTGGGCCTGTCCGGGTCCATCGGCTCGGCCGTGCCGCTCGTCGGGCGCACCGGCGCGTTCACCAGCCGGCGATGCGACCCGAACCAGTCCGTCCGCGAGGGGAATCCGGCGCTGCCCCCGCTCCAGCCCGCGTCGCTGCCGGCCGTCACCATGGCGGCGGTCTCGCGGGACGGGAGCTATCTGGCCATCGTCACGGCGGGCCAGGGTGACCTCTACGTCGGGAAGCTGTCGGGCCAGGCCGCGTCGTTCCCGGCCAAGCCCCGGCTGAGCGGCGGGGACATCACCTCACTCAGCTGGGATCGCAACGGCAACCTGTGGGTGACCCAGGGCGGCAGCATCTACATGCTGCCCCCGCCGGCAAGGCGCTGCAGGTCTCCTTCGGCGAGACCGTCACCGACCTGGCGATCGCGCCGGACGGCGTCCGGCTCGCCTTCATCGCTCAGGTTCCGGGCTTGAATCCCGGGCTCTACCTGGCGGCCATCGGCGGCGGCCCGCCCGCCAGCGTCCAGGTGGGCGCGCCCGGCGCGCGCCAGGCCATCAGGGATGCCGCCGCCATCGGGCCGGGCCTCACCCATCCGGCCTCGGTCGCCTGGTACGACGCCGATGACCTGCTCGTGGTCAACGACGCGGCCAACGGGAACACGCTGATGGAGGTGCCCGTGGACGGACAGCAGCCCCAGCAGGAGGTCGCCCCGCTGGGGATCACCTCGATCACGGCTGACGGCCGCGCGAACGTCCTGGTAGCCGGGCTGTCCGGAAACAACCTGGAGGTCTCCACCAGCCCGGAAGGCCCCTGGTATCCGCTCGGCGAGTCAGGCCAGTCTCCCGCTTACCCGGGATAACCCCAGACCTCGCGCCCGGCCCGCCCGACCCCGCGCCCGCTCGACCCCCCACGCCAAGCCGGGCGATCTTGGTCCGCTTTCCCTCTTGACGGGACTACGCATCTCGCTTATAGCGGATGAAAAGGGCACATAGCCTCGGCCGACTAAACGTTATGCAGTCGTTATATGACTATTTGTGATTGAGCGCCTACATGTCCCACCTGACATTCACGCTCCGGCGAGCTAGCGTTCATGACATGGCACTCGCCCGGGCCCGTGGTTGCGCCGGGCGTGGCTCCCGTTACGGGAATCACGTCAGGCAAGCCGATGCCAGCCGCAGGCGAAACGGCCCACGTAAGGCGACTTCTCGTCGACCGATCACGGTGCGGCTTAGGAGTAAGACCTGCCCCGCCGGGAGATACGGAGTCTCCCGGGCCGGGAGAAGGGCACCAGTGGCCATGAGGCCGCAACCCCCTCAGCAGGCGAATGTGGGGTCGAAGACCAGGTCGGCCGGGCGAGTGCCACCCGGTTCAATCAGACCCAGCTCAATCGGACCCAGCTCGATCAGACACTGGGCCATGGCAGCTGGGCCGACCAGATTGGGCGCAATCGAACTGGAAGGGGATCGTGATGGAAATCATCGTCCGCGGACGCCACATGACCGTCCCGTCGCGTTTCCGTCAGCACGCCGCCGCCAAGCTCGCCAAGCTCGAGAAGCTTGACCAGAAGGCGGTGCGGATCGATGTGGAGGTCTCCAAGGAACGCAACCCGAGGCAGTCTGATCGCCGTGAGCGCGTCGAACTGACCATCCGGTCCCGCGGCCCCGCGATCAGGGCCGAGGCGGCCGCCGACGACCGGTACACGGCGCTGGATCTCGCCTTCGCCAAACTCGAAAACCGCCTCCGCCGGGCCTCCGACCGGCGCAAGATCAACAAGACCGACAACGAGACGCTGCGCTCGCCCGCCCTGGTGGCGGGCGAGGAGGCGGTGCCTCCGCTCCCGCCGCCCCCGCTCAACGGCCACGGCCTAGCCCGGCCGCGCAGCGGCCAGCTGGACGACCAGGACGACCGGTTCGACGGGACCGAGCCGGACAGTCCCATGGTCCCGATCGAGATGGAGGGCGACGGCCCCCTGGTGCTGCGCGAGAAGGTCCACGCGGCGCGGCCGATGACGATCGACCAGGCCCTGCTGGAGATGGAACTCGTGGGTCACGACTTCTTCCTGTTCCACGACAGCGAGTGCGACCGGTTCAGCGTGGTTTACCGCCGCCGGGGCTACGACTACGGGGTCATCCGCCTCGTCGAGGAGTAGTTCACCGTCCACCGTGGTTGGCCCGCCGTAGTTGGCACAGTGCGAGCCGGACTCGCTCCGAGGAGGCCCGGCTTGCATCATGGCCGTCCGTCGGCAAGAGTCTGATGGTGGCACCACAGGGAGGCAACGAATTGAGCGCTAGCGGCGACGCAGCGGTGACTGCTGCCCAGCGGCCGGACGCGGGGCGAGGTCCCGAGCCGATCCGGGTGCTGATCGCCGACGATCATGCCCTGTTCCGGCGTGGTCTGGAGATGGTCCTGGATGAGGAGGACGACATCGACCTGGTCGGACAGGCCAGCGACGGTGCCGAGGCGGTCGCCGTGGCCGGCGAGGCGCTGCCCGACGTCGTGCTCATGGACATCCGGATGCCGAAGACCAGCGGGATCGAGGCCTGCCGGGCGACCAAGGACGTCGTGCCCAGCGCGAAGATCGTGATGCTGACCATCAGCGACGAGGAAGAGGACCTGTTCGAGGCGATCCGGGCCGGCGCCAGCGGCTACCTGCTCAAGGACATCCCGCTCGACGAGGTGGCCGAGGCGGTCCGATCCGTGCACGGCGGCCAGTCGCTGATCAACCCGTCGATGGCGGGCAAGCTGCTCAGCGAGTTCGCCACCCTGGCCAACCGTGACACCAGCGAAGACCGGGCCCAGCACGTCGCCGCGCCCAAGCTCACCGACCGGGAGATGGAGGTGCTCAAGCTCGTGGCCCGCGGCATGAACAACCGCGACATCGCCAAGGAGCTGTTCATCTCCGAGAACACCGTGAAGAACCACGTCCGGAACATCCTGGAAAAGCTCCAGATCCACTCCCGCATGGAAGCCGTAATGATCGCCGTCCGCCAAAAGCTGATCGAATTCTCTTAACTCGTCACTCGCCTCCGGGCGCTCTGTTTTCCCACTCGCCTCCGGCGCGCTCTTAAGGCGCTTCCTTCCCTCCTCGCTCGTTCCTCGCTCGTCAGTCCAGGCAGCGCCGCGCGCCTTTGGCTCGCCGGGCTAAGCTCCCCTGGGCAAGAGCGGCCGTGAGGCGCGAGGCATGATTGGCGGGTTCGATCTGCTCCAGGCGCACGTCGTCGCAGCCCACCCAGCCGGCCGCCTCCCGCAGCGCCTGGGCCATCGGCTCGGCCGCTGAGGCCCGCTCCAGCGATACCTTCCACGCGACCAGGGTCTTGCCGTCCCGGGCCGGGTCCACCCGGCCGGCCAGCCGCCCGCCCGCGAGCAGCGGCATCGTGAAGTAGCCGTGTACCCGCTTGTGCTTGGGCACGTAGGCTTCCAAACTGTGCTCGAAGCCGAACATCCGCAGCGTTCGCTTCCGGTCCCACACCAGCGAGTCGAACGGCGAGAGCAGCGTGACCCGGTGCCGCCCGCGGTCCGCGACCTGCTCTAGGGCGGCCGGATCAGCCCACGCCGGAGCAAAGCTCCTGGCTGCGCCGGCGATGGCCACCGGAACCAGCCCGGCGACCTGCGCGGCCTCGGCGACCAGCCGCGTGTACTGACCTTTTTCGCCGGTGGGAAAGTTGAGCCGGTGATAGTCGACCAGGTCCGCGTAGGTCACCACGCCCAGCGCGCGGGCCGCGACCCCGGCCAGGTAGGCGAGGCACTGCAGGTCGGTCAGGTCCGGGTCGAGCAGTTCGCCGGGCAGCACCCGCTCGGGCAGGTCGTAGACCCGGCGCCACCCGGTACGCCGCACGCAGATGACGTCGCCGGTATCGAGCAGCCACTCAACCGCGATCTTGACGTCGGACCAGTCCCACCAGGGGCCGCCGGCCTTGGCCCCGCCCAGCTCGGTGGCGGTCAGCGGGCCTTCGGCGCGCAGCCGGGCCAGCACCTTTTCACAGGTTTCCTGATGGCTCTGGTGCCAGCGCACCCCGCGGGCCCGGAACGCCCGGCGGCGGAAGGCGAAGTAGGGCCACTGTTCGAGAGGCAGCACGCAGGCCGCGTGGGCCCAGTACTCGAAGGCGGCGGGCTTGGCCGGGTGCCAGTAAGCCTGCTCGACCTGCTCCCGCGGAACCGGGCCCAGCCGGGCGTAGGCCACCAGCTCGTGCGAGCGAGCCAGCACACTGATCGTGTCTAGCTGCACCGCGCCGACCCGGCGGAGCATCGCCGCGACCCCGGGCCGGGTCGCGCGCCACGGCGTGGCGCCCAGGAACCCCTGTGCCCGCAGCGTCATGCGGCGGGCTTCCTCCGGGGTGATCGTCACCTCAGCCGCGGGAGCATCCAGGCGCATCTGCCCACCCTAACCGCGCCCCCGACATTCCCCCCGCACGCGCGTCTAGTACCAGTCGTCGAAGATGTGCACGGCAGCACCGAAGATGGCGCCGAGGACCACGATCCCGGTACCCAGCCAGAACAGCCACCAGACCGGTCCGACGGGCAGCGCGATCCCGCCGATGACAAAACCGACGATGACGATGGATGTCGTCACCCAGGAGGCGGGGCCGTGGTACTCCTCGTGGACATACGACGGAGCGATCTGCGCGTCGAGCCCGCGCGCTCCGGTATTGCCCGCCTCCGCCATGGTGCCTGGTGCCACCTGATCGGCCACTCGTAGCTCCTCTCGGTAAGTACCGCTCCTATTATTCTCCGGGAAGTGCGAGACTGATCACCAGCCGGCCCTAACCCGCTCGCCGGCACCGGTGTCGCGGCAACCTGCCGGTCCTCAGCCGACTCGGTTTGGTGCCTCATCTCGCCTACGATGACATGCGAGACGGTGAACCGGAGCCGAATACGGTCACCGGCTGTGGTGAGGTCAGACGATCCGCGAGGAGCGCGACGAGAGTGGCACCCATTATCGATAATGTCCTTCGCGCCGGCGAAGGCAGGATCCTGCGCAAACTCAAGCGGATCAGCGAGCAGATCAACTCGATCGAGGACGACTTCGTCGCGATGAGCGACGCCGAGCTGCGGGGCATGACCGACGAGTTCCGGCAGCGGTACGCGGACGGGGAGACACTCGACGATCTGCTGCCCGAAGCCTTCGCCACCGTCCGGGAGGCGGCCAAGCGCACCCTCGGCCAGCGTCACTTCGACGTCCAGCTGATGGGCGGCGCGGCGCTGCACATGGGCAACATCGCCGAGATGAAGACCGGCGAGGGCAAGACGCTCACCAGCGTGCTCCCCGCCTACCTCAACGCCCTGACCGGCAATGGCGTTCACGTGGTCACGGTCAACGACTACCTGGCCAAGCGCGACTCAGAGTGGATGGGCCGGGTGCACCACTTCCTCGGGCTCGAGGTCGGCGTGATCCTGGCCCAGATGTCCCCGGCCGAACGCCGCGTCCAGTACGCGGCCGACATCACCTACGGCACCAACAACGAATTCGGCTTCGACTACCTGCGTGACAACATGGCCTGGACGCTGGACGAATGCGTGCAGCGCGGCCATCACTACGCGATCGTCGACGAGGTGGACTCGATCCTCATCGACGAGGCCAGGACCCCGCTGATCATCAGCGGACCGGCCGAGCAGAGCGCGCGCTGGTACGTCGAGTTCGCCAAGATCGCCCCCCGGCTGCGCCGCGGCGAGGACGGCGAAGGCGATTACGAGGTCGACGAGAAGAAGAAGACCGTCGGCATCATGGAGTCCGGCGTCGAGAAGGTCGAGGACTGGCTCGGCATCGAGAACCTCTACGATCCGGTCAACACGCCCCTGGTCAGCTTCCTCAACAACTCGATCAAGGCCAAGGAGCTGTACAAGAAGGACAAGGACTACGTCGTGATGAGCGGCGAGGTCCTGATCGTGGACGAGTTCACCGGCCGCATCCTGCACGGCCGGCGCTACAACGAGGGCATGCACCAGGCCATCGAGGCCAAGGAAGGCGTCGCGATCAAGGACGAGAACCAGACGCTGGCCACGATCACGCTGCAGAACTACTTCCGGCTGTACGACAAGCTGTCCGGGATGACCGGTACCGCCACCACCGAGGCCAACGAGTTCCACCAGATCTACAAGCTCGGCGTGGTCCCGATCCCGACCAACATGCCGATGATCCGCGACGACCAGGCCGACGTCATCTACCAGAGCGCGCAGTCCAAGTTCGAGGCGTGCGTGGAGGACATCGCCGAGCGGCATCAGGCCGGGCAGCCGGTCCTGGTCGGAACGGTCAGCGTCGAGAAGTCCGAGATCTTGTCCAAGATGCTCAAGCGCCGCGGGGTCCCGCACGAGGTGCTGAACGCCAAGTACCACGAGCGCGAGGCTTTGATCGTGGCCTCGGCCGGGCGGCGGGGCGCGATCACCGTGGCCACCAACATGGCCGGCCGCGGTACCGACATCATGCTCGGCGGCAACCCGGAGTTCATCGCCGACCAGGAGCTGCACGAGCGGGGTCTGTCCCCGGTCGAGACGCCGGATGAGTACGAGAAGGCGTGGCCCGAGGCGGTGGCCAAGGCCAAGCGCGCCGTGGCCGAGGAGCACGAGGAGGTTGTCGAGGCGGGCGGGCTCTATGTGCTGGGCACCGAGCGGCACGAGTCCCGCCGCATCGACAACCAGCTGCGCGGCCGCTCCGGCCGCCAGGGCGACCCGGGCGCGAGCCGGTTCTACCTGTCCCTGGAAGACGACCTGATGCGCCTGTTCAACTCCGAGCGGGTCGGGTCGATCATGGAGCGGCTGAACATCCCGGGCGACGTGCCGGTGGAGTCCAAGGTCGTCACCCGGGCCATCCGGTCGGCGCAGACCCAGGTCGAGCAGCAGAACTTCGAGATCCGCAAGGACGTGCTTAAGTACGACGACGTGCTGAACCGGCAGCGGAAGGTCATCTACGGCGAGCGCCGCACGGTGCTCGAGGGCGCCGACCTGCACGAGCAGATCCGCGAGATGGTCGACGAGGTGGTCGCTGGGTACGTCGCGGGCGAGACCGCCGACGGTTACCCCGAGGAGTGGGATCTGGACAAGCTGTGGCGAGCCTTCCGCCAGCTGTTCCCGATCAGCATCTCCGTCGACGACGTGATCGAGGAGGTGGGCGGCGAGCGGGCCGGGCTGTCCGGCGAGTTCATCACCGAGGCGGCCATCGCCGACGCACAGGCCGCCTACGAGCGGCGCGAGGAAGAGTTCGGCTCCGAGGTCATGCGCGAGCTCGAGCGCCGGGTGGTGCTGTCGGTCCTGGACCGCAAGTGGCGCGAGCACCTGTACGAGATGGACTACCTGCGCGAGGGCATCGGCCTGCGCGGCTACGGCCAGCGTGACCCGCTGGTGGAGTACCAGCGCGAGGGCTACGACATGTTCGGCGCCATGATGGAGGGGATCAAGGAAGAGTCGGTCGGTAACCTGTTCAACCTCAAGGTCGAGGTCCAGGAGAACCCGATCGTCGAGGAGGCCGGCCCCAACGGCAGCGCGAGCCCGGGCGCCCCCGAGGCACCGGCCATCGACACCCCCGAAACAGCGAGCCCCCCCGCGGCCCCCGCCCCGGGTATCCCCGGTCCCCGCCCCGCCGGCGCGCACGCCCGCGGCGGCACCCCGGCCCGCGGCCAGCGGGCCCAAGGCGGCACCGCGCAGCGAGGCGGCACCGAGGACGGCACCCCCGGGACCCGGGCCGGTGGCGCGCACGCCAAGTCCGCGGCCGGTCAGGGGACCGCGGTCCCGGCCGGGCTGGGACCGCGCCGCGCGCAGCGGCTGGAGTACTCGGCGCCGTCGGTCGACGGCGGGACGCACGTGGAGACGAGCCGGGGCACGGCCGCCGGGGGCGAGTACAGCCGGGTTGGCCGCAACGACCCGTGCCCGTGCGGATCGGGCCGCAAGTTCAAGCGCTGCCACGGCGACCCGCGGAACACCCCCTGACGACCGGCCGCGGCATAGATCATGCGGCATAGATCAAGCGGCTTAGACAAGCGGTAAAGCGGCCAACGTCAGCCCGCCTCCAGCGCGGTACACAGCCAGCGCGCGGGCCGGGCGGGCCAGCCCGGCGCCGCGGGTCGCGCGGCCGCGTGCTCGAAGCGCATGGCCAGGGCGCGCGAGCGCGCGCCGAAGTTCACCACGACGGTCATCTCCACGATCCGGTCTGCGGGCCGCGACATCACGATGCGCGCGATCCTGGGCCGCCTGCCCGCGGCCAGCAGCGGGGCCAGGTTCCCGGCGCGCGCCCGGACCCGATCGGTGGCCAGCGAGACCAGTTGCCGGTCCGGCCGGACGCCCGCCAGCACCTCCACGATCACCACGGCCAGCTGACGCGGCCGCGCGGCCACCGGATCCTCCACGGCAGGCCGCGCGGACCGCCGCGAAACCGCCCCAGCCGGCAAAACCGACACAGCAGGCGTCTCCTCGACGCCAGGCACGACGTCGGCGCCCGCCGGGCACCGGGCACCGTGGACCTGGCAGTCGTAAGGCGGCGCGGTAGGCGGCACCTTGACCAGGCGCAGGGATGACACGTCGGGCATGGCCCGCCCTCCAGATCTGGTGAACGCTTCGTAAGCCGCGCACCCCCGTGGCGGGCCGCGTTCCACCAGGTTCCGGCTGTCCCGGTTATACCTCGGGCCAGTGACATTCCCGGCCAGAGCCCCAGAGCCCCAGAGCCCCAGAGCCCCAGAGCCCCAGAGCCCCAGAGCCCCAGAGCCCCAGAGCCCCACTGCCCGGCCGGGAAAGGTCAACCGCCACGGGGCTGTCCGAGATGCCCCTAAAATCACAGTTGTGGATAACGGCCGGGAATTGCGTGGCGTGATCACCGACTGGGGCGGGGTGCTGAGCACCCCGATCCTGACCGCGGTCCGGGCCTGGATCGAGGCCGACGGCATCGACTGGGAGAGCTACCGGGCGGTCATGCGCCCGTGGGTGACCCAGGCGTACGACGTCAACGGCAGCCCGAACCCCGTCCACGCGCTGGAACGCGGGGAATGTTCCGATGCCGAGTTCGAGGAGATCCTGGCCGCCCGGCTGCTCCGGCTGGACGGGACGGCGGTCGCGGCCGAGGGCCTGCTGCGCCGCATGTTCGCGACCATGCTGCCCGTGCCGGCCATGTACGACACGATCCGGACCCTGCGAGTAGCCGGCTTCAGCACCGCGTTGCTTTCCAACTCCTGGGGATGCGGCGAGTACCCGCGCGCGGACTTCCCCGGGCTGTTCGACACGGTGGTGCTGTCCGGTGAGGTCGGCATGCGCAAGCCGGAGAAGGAGATCTTCCTGCACGCGGCGCAGACGCTCGGCCTGCCCCCGGAGGAGTGCGTCTTCATCGACGACATGGCGCCCAACGTCGCCGCGGCCCAGGCCTGCGGAATGACCGGCGTCCGGCACACCGAGACCGCCAGCACCGCCAGGGCGCTGCAGGACCTGCTCGACGTCCCCCTGGCCTGGAGTGCCCCCGCAACCTAATGCAACCGACAAGCGCCTGGCCGCAGGACAGGTCTACCCTTTACGCGTGCCGGACTATCCGCATCCCCTCAGCGCGGGCCGGTCGGCCAACATGCGGGCCAACCGGCGGACGGACACCAAGCCCGAGATCGCCCTGCGCCGCGCGCTGCACCACCTCGGCTACCGCTACCGCAAGGACTACCGGCTGGACCTGGACGGCGGCCGGCGGGTCCGGCCGGACATCGCGTTCACCGCGCGCAAGGTGGCTATCTTCGTCGACGGCTGCTTCTGGCACGCCTGCCCCGACCACGGCTCCAAGCCGCGCAACAACGAGTGGTACTGGGGCCCGAAGCTCCTGCGCAACGTCGAGCGCGACCGGGCCAACGACGCGGCGCTGACCCTGGCCGGCTGGTCGGTGATCCGCCTGTGGGAGCACGTCCCCCTGGACGAGGCCATCACCACCGTGGTGACCGTGCTGGAACCCACAAGACCGGCCTAGCGCCCCCCAACTGTGGCAAACTCTGGGACACCATGCGCGTCTTCTTGCCCTCGACCCTGCCCGCCGTGGCGCAGGCCTTGCTGGCCGGCCAGGTCGGGCCCGGTCCGCTGCCCGGCTTCGCGGTCACGCCCGCGCTGCGCGAGTCGTACGCCAGCGGCGACACCGAGGAACTGGAGTACGCCGCGCTGACCGAGGCGGCCCGCGCCTCGCTGCGGCTGCTCGCCGGTGACCCGGCCGCGCCGTCGCGGCGGGTGGTGCTCGCCGCCGACATCCCGGCCGAGCACGTCAAACCAGATCCCCGCGACGGCGAGCCCGCCCGGGTCACCATCAGCCAGGCCGTCCAGCTCAAGGACCTGGCCGCCGCGCACATGGACGCCGCGGACGCGGACGCCGACGTGCGCAGCGCGGTCGAGGCGCTGCCCGCCGCCGACGCCGGCGACGAGGACGCCAGGTTCACCGTGGACGGCGCCGAGGGCCACGAACTCGGCTGGTACGCCACCCAGGAGCTGTCCTACCTGGCGGATTAACCCACAAAGCAGCGCCCATACCATAAGGAGCATGGACGCCGTCTCCAGAACACCAGTACCGGTCAACGAGCCGGTCAGGCAGTACCAGCCGGGCAGCCACGAGCGGGCCGTGCTGGAAAGCAAGATCAAGGAACTCGCCGGCCAGCGGGCCGAACTCACCATGACCATCGCCGGCCGTCAGCAGATGGCCTCCGGCGAGACGATCGACGTGGTGCAGCCCCACAACAAGGACCACGTCCTCGGCCAGCTGGGTAACGCCACCGACGTGGACGTGGCCGCCGCCATCTACGCCGCCAAGCAGGCCGCCCCGGCCTGGCGCGCGCTGAGTTTCGACGACCGGGCCGCGATCTTCCTCAAGGCCGCCGACCTGCTCGCCGGGCCGTGGCGCGCTACCGTGAACGCCGCGACCATCCTCGGCCAGTCCAAGTCGCCGTACCAGGCCGAGATCGACGCGGCCTGCGAGCTGATCGACTTCTGGCGCTACAATGTCTACTACGCCAGAAGGCTCCTCAGCGAGCAGCCGGAGTCGGGACCCGGCACCTGGAACCGGATGGAGTACCGCCCGCTCGAGGGGTTCGTGCTGGCCATCACGCCGTTCAACTTCACGTCGATCGCCGGGAACCTGCCCACCGCCCCGGCGCTGCTGGGCAACGTCGTGGTGTGGAAGCCGTCGCCGACCCAGCAGCTCGCGGCCCACTACCTCATGCGCCTGCTCGAGGCGGCCGGGCTGCCACCCGGGGTGATCAACCTGGTCACCGGGGACGGCCAGGCCGTCTCCCAGGTCGCTCTCACCCATCCCGACCTGGCCGGCATCCACTTCACCGGCTCCACCGCTACCTTCCAGCACCTGTGGCGGACGGTGGGCGAGAACATCGCCCGGTACCGCAACTACCCGCGGGTGGTGGGGGAGACGGGCGGCAAGGACTTCGTGATCGTCCACCCCAGCGCGGACCCGCACAGCCTGGCCCCCACGCTGATCCGCGGCGCGTTCGAGTACCAGGGCCAGAAGTGCTCCGCGGCCTCCCGCGCCTACGTCGCCGAATCGGTCTGGAACCGCACCCGCGACGACTTCCTCGCCCAGGTCGACTCGCTGACCATGGGCGACGTGGCCTCGGACCTGTCGCTGTTCATGGGCGCCGTCATCGACGCGAGGGCCTTCGCCAAGCACGCCGCCGCGATCGACCGGGCCCGGAACACGACCACGATCAACATCGCCGCGGGCGGCACGTACGACGACGCGCAAGGCTTCTTCGTCCGGCCCACCGTCCTTGAGTGCGATGACCCGGCCGACGAGGTGTTCACCACCGAATACTTCGGCCCGATCCTGGCCGTGCACGTCTACCCGGACGACGCCTACGCCGGCATGCTGGCCCAGGCCGCCGACGTCACCCCGTACGCGCTGACCGGCGCGGTGCTGGCCACAGACCGGTACGCGATCGCCGAGGCCACAGAAAAACTCCGGTACTCCGCGGGCAACTTCTACATCAACGACAAGCCCACCGGCGCGGTCGTCGGCCAGCAGCCCTTCGGCGGCGCCCGGGCCAGCGGCACCGACGACAAGGCCGGCTCGGTGTTCAACCTGATCCGCTGGGTCTCCGCCCGCGCGATCAAGGAACTCTTCGTCCCCCCCTCGGACTACCGATACCCTCACATGGGATGACGGAAATCCGGTTCCAGCGCAGGTAACCAAGGGTGCGGCTGCCGTTGGGGAGCCAAGGCGCGGAGCCTATGGCGTCTACGACCCGCTCGCATCGCCGAAAATCGCATCCATCGCCGTGGCGACCGAGGTGACCTCGTCGGCGATCTGGTGACGGTATACGGCCTTGGTGATCGTCGAGTTGACGTGCCCGACGGCATCGGCGATCTGCTCGATGTCCACCCCGGCATTGCTGAGCACGCTGACGAACGAGTGCCGCTGCCGACGCCCAGGTGCACGCCACGCTTGCCTGCGCCGCCGCTACCGCGCTCAGCTCGGCCGCTGAGGCCGGAGCGTGGGCCGAGGCCGCGGGAACCACGCTCTCCGGCGGCGCCTAGGCCGATGCAGCGGGCATGATGCCGGTGAGGCCGCGAGCCTTGCCGCAGCGGTGGCACAGCTGGCCGTCCGGGTACAGCGGGTACCAGGGATGACGTAGGTGGTCGACCGGCTCGCCGCAGTCATCGCACGGCGCCGTGTTCAAGTAGAGCAGCACGCCGGTCACACGCGCGCGACAGCGTCCTCGCGGCTTTGGCCAGGCAGTACCCGAACCGGCGGGTCCGCCCGAGCCGACCGAGACCGCCGAGGGAAGCGGCGAACCCTGAGGCAGCCAGGCCGCCGTAACACTACGCTTCGGGGGCACGAACGTGCCGGCCAGCGTGGCGTGCAGTTTCGGCCGGATGTTGCGGGTGCTGGCGGTCTCGATCACGATCTCGCGGCAGTGTGCGTCGGCCAAGGCGTCTAGCTGCGCCTGGTGATCCTGGGTGCGGGTGCTGACCCTGGCGTAGCCGATCCGGACGCTGTTGTCGTAGCGTGAAATTCCTTCAGTTCCGTGACCGATGAAGAGGCGTGTTCCATATGGGGAGAGGGAAGTAGCAAGCGCCTGCACTGAACAAGCGAGCGAAGTGCCGGGGGAAGTGCTCTGCACATTCCACAACAGGACCCGCCTGTCGGCGCCGCCGGTAACCACCCGCCCGTCCGGCAGCACCGCCACCGCCTCCACCCAGTTCTCGTGGCGGCCGAGTTCGACCAGGGGGGTGCCGGGCTCTGCCGGGTCCCACACCAGCACCCGACCGTCGTAGCCGCCGCGACCTCCTCGGCGTAGCCGGTCACCGCAGCCTCCGGCAGAGGCGATCAGGTCCTCGGCGTCGACGGTCAGCAGCGCTATCCGGACGTCGAGGCACCGGGCGGCCAGGAACTCGGCGTCCAGCCGGATCCGCAGGGCGGCGTGCTCGATGACGGCCGCGTCCCGCTCAGCCTCGCAGAGCCGACGGCGCGCCGACCGGGCGGCTGGGCTGCGGCCGCCGGTCATCATCCAGGCCGCCCAGCCCGGGTCGCCGCACCAGGTGATCATGAGGCGCCCTGCCCGGTGGCCTGGTCTGCCCCGGCCATCGTCGTCTCAGCCAGGGCCCGGGCCCGCCGCCGGCGGCAGGGTCAGGGTGCCCGGATCCGGGCCGCCCATGTCCAGCCGGAACGGCGGGTACTTGTCGGTCATCAGCCCGGCGTAACCGGCCACCCGCAGCACCCACCGGTTCATGCCGAGCACGAAGTCGAAGATCCGCTCCGGGTACCGCCCGGTGACGAGCAGGACCACCGCGGCGATCAGGGCCACGATGCCGATCAGCCCCAGACCGCCCCAGCCGAACATCCCCAGATGGCCCCCCAGATGGCCCCAGTCGACGAGGTACAAGCCCCAGTTGTTGTAGGAGAAGGTGAGCTCAGCATGGGGGATCGGGCGGCCAACCCGCCACCCCAACCATGGCACGCCCCATGGCACGCCGCTCGTGAACAGGCCGATGATGATGTACTGCGGGATGGCCAGCAGCCACCATTTCACCAGCGCCAGCCCGCGGGACAGCCGCTGCGGGTACTCCACCTCCAGGTGCGCGGGATAAGCGGGGTCGTCGGCCAGCGTGAAGGGCGGGTACCGGTCGGTGCCGAACGCGCCGATCGCGTAGTACTGCACCCGCCAGCTCCACCGCAGCACCCCCACGTTGAACTCGAAGATCGCCCGCGGGTAGCGGCCGGTGACCACGATCGCCACCATCGCCACCGCGCTGAGCACGACGAAGGCCACCCAGAGGAAGCCCAGCACGAAGTAGTGCGGGATCACCAGGATCCATTTGACCAGCCACAGCCCGCGTGACGGCGGCGCGTCCAGCGACGCGTCCACCCGCACCGGGTACGCATGTGTAGCAGCCATCGAGATCACCTCCTGGTGCTCGACGATGCCTGTATCTTCATCGTCCGCGGGTGCCCATCCGGCCGCGGAAGAGCCAGATGTCCCGTCCGCAGCGGCAAAAGTCCTGGCTTCGGACCACGAACCGCGCGTTCAAGCTCGACGGCTCCGGAAGCGGATGAAATCGGCTCAGTTACCTGCAATCAAAGCGGATGCCAAACTCGATGCCTAAATGCCAAACTCGGTGCTCAGTCACACAAGACCGGCTGCGCACCAGGCAAAACGGCCAGATAGCGCCGAAGATTTCACGCCATCTAGCGGTGAAGGTCACACCGTAGGTAACAAACGACGCCTGCAGCCAGGCCCGACTCCCGCACATTATCTCTGATAGACAACGGGATCGGGACCAATGAGATCGCGCGGCGGACCGGGGTGTCCAAGCCGGCGGGTGATCTTGTGGAAGAAGCGGTATGCCGCGGAAGGGACCGGCGGGCTGGAGGACCGGCCTAAGCCAGGCCGGGCGCGGTGGACCGATGATGTGGCGATCGTGCTGGCCACGCTGGAGCCGCCGCCGGCCCGGCTGGGGGTGACGCACTGGTCCCGGCTGCTGGCCGCCGAGCTGGGCATCTCGAACGTCAAGGTCACCCGCGGGTGCCGCTGCACATCATCTGCGATAGCTACGGCACGCACACCCACCCCGACGTGCGCGCCTGGCTGGCCAGGCACCCCAGGATCACGCTGCACTTCACGCCGGCGTCCGGGTCTCGAGCAGTTTGGCTTCCCGTCCTGAAGGACGAGCCACCCGACCGTTCACAAAGGGCCATTCGGCCCGCGGGATAGGGCGTAATGCCCCTGCCAGACGGCCTACGTCCCCGGCGAGCATCGCAGGCATGGCTAGAGGACAGCTCCGCATCTATCTCGGTGCCGCACCAGGTGTCGGCAAGACCTACACGATGCTCGCCGAGGCCCAGCGCCGCCGGGCGCGCGGTACGGACGTGGTCGCCGGGCTCGTCGAGACGCACGGCCGGAAACTGACCGCGGCGATGGCCGAAGGACTGGATATCGTGCCGCCGCGCACGATGACCCACCGCGGCGCTACCTTCACCGAGATGGACCTCGACGCGGTGCTCGCCCGCCATCCCGAGGTCGCGCTGGTGGACGAGCTCGCGCACACCAACGTGCCAGGCTGCCGGAACGCCAAGCGGTGGCAGGACGTCGATGAGCTGCTCGACGCGGGCATCGACGTCATCACCACGCTCAACATCCAGCACTTGGAGTCGCTTAACGACGTGGCCAGGCAGGTCACTGGCGTGGTGCAGCACGAGACGCTACCCGACGAGATCGCGCGGCGCGCTGACCAGATCGAGCTGGTCGACATGACGCCCGAAGCGCTGCGGCGGCGGATGGTGCACGGCAATGTGTATCCGCCGAACCGGATCGAGGCCGCGCTCAGTCACTACTTCCGGCCGGGCAACCTCACCGCGCTGCGTGAGCTGGCCCTGCTCTGGGTAGCCGACCGGGTGGAGGAAGGCCTGCAGCGGTACCGGGCCGAGCACGGTATCGCCACCCAGTGGGAGACACGCGAGCGGATCGTCGTGGGTGTCGCGGGCGAGAAGGACGATGAGAAGATCATCCGGCGCGCCGCGAGGATCGCGGCCCGGACGCCGGGCAGCGACCTGCTAGCGGTCCACGTGGTCAGCGACGATGGCCTGGCGGCCGGTGATGCCGCGGCGCTGGAGACCCAGCGGGCGCTGGTCGCCTCCCTCGGCGGCAGCTTCCACCAGCTACCCGGTGCAGACGTGGCCGCGACGCTGCTGAGTTTCGCCCGCGCCGAAAACGCGACCCAGATGGTTCTCGGTGCGAGCCGGCGCGGCCGGTTCTTCACGTTCATCGCGGGCAAGAGCATCCCGACGAAGCTGGCGCGCCGGGCGGAACACATCGACGTTCACCTGGTCAGCCGCGGCGGAACGGCCGATCGCGGTGCCTCGTTGGCCTGGGCGCTTACCGCGTTTCGCGTCCGCAAGGTGCAGGCCGCGCGGGAGAGGGCGGAGGCGGCGGCCCTCACCCGGCTCGCGGGCTGCGTGCTGCGCGGCCACGGCGACCCGCCCGCCCTGCTCGAGGAGATGCGCCAGATGTTCGGACTGGACGCGGTCAGCCTGCTGGAATGGCGGCACAACGGCGTCGGCCCGGCCTGTTACGTCCTGGCCAGCGCTGGGGAACGGCCGCCCGAGGGGCCCGGAGCAGACGTGGAGCTGCCGGTCAGCGATACGTTCACACTGGCCGGCCGCGGACGCGTGCCCAGCCAGGAGGACTTGCGGGTGCTCTCTTCCTGCGCCGTCCAGGTCATGGCCGGCGTCGGCTGCCGACGTCAGGAAGAGCGGGCAGCCCAGGCCGCCAGGCACGCCACAGAACTGCGCTCCCGGGCGGCGCTGCTCGCGGCCACCGGCCAGAGTGCACGTGAACAGCTCGCCGCGGCCCAGGCAGCGCTGGCGGCGCTGACCGAGTGCGACTCGCCAGGCGATCGCGTAGCACTGCTGGCCAGCGCGCGCGGCGCGGTGGACGCAGTCAGCAGGCTCGTCGATGACCTCAGGGATCTCAGCCGGCTCCACGCCGGGGCGGTTGAGACTTTTCTCCGGCCTGTCGATCTTGACGAGGTGATGGCCGCTTCCTTCGATGACCTGGGTCCCGGCGGCCAGCACGTCATACTCACCATGGCTGAAGACCTGCCCGAAGTGATCGCCGATGCCGCGCTCCTCACCCGGATCCTGACTAGCCTGCTGGCCGACGCTGTGGCGCGCAGCCCGGCCGGCCTGTCACCCGCTCTCACCGCCTACGGCCTGACCGGCCTGGTCGAGATCCGCATCACCGACCAGGGTCCTGATCACGGTGAGGACCCGGGCAGCCTGGCCCTCCGGCTGGCCGGCGATCTCGCGGACGCCATGGGCGGCGCGCTCCGCCGCGAGCCTAACCTTGGCGGCGGCCGGACGGTGATCCTCACCCTGCCCGCCACGGCGCGGCGCTCTCCCGGGACCTTGGTCCCCAGGCCTGGTGACACACCCACCTGCACACCCCAGGCAGCCAGCGCGCAAACTTGAGGTATCCGCACGGCGGAAATAGGACGCCTGCGGCGTCACGTTGATAGGCCGGGGCGAGGGCGGGGGACGCGGCGTTGAAGGTGGCGAACACGCGGTCCACTTCGTCCTCGGTCATGGCGAGCTGCCGGAGCTGGGCGACCAGGGCAGGAAGGTTCGGGTCGGCCACCGGGCCGAAGCAGCCGTAGCACCCCCGGCCGAAGGCCGCCAGCTTCCACACGGCCAGCTTGGGCTGGCTGACGCCGGTCATCACAGCTCCTTTCTGCTTCGGCGACCCGGCCAGCGACGCCGTGGCCACCCGCGACCGCGAGGAGGAGCTGCGCGGCACGCTGGCCGCCAAGATCCGCTCGGCGCTGACCTACTACCGGCCGCTGCTCGAGGCGGACGGCTGCGAGATTCGGCTGCACTCCACGACGCTGTACTCCTCGCTGTTCCGCTACGACGACGAGATCATGGTTAACCCGCACGCCTACGGGGAACCTGCCTCAGCGAACCCGACGCTGCACCTGCGGCGCCTCGACGGCGGCCAGCTCGCCGATCACTACAGCGCATGCTTCGAGCGTGTCTGGGCGACGGCCAAGCCGTGGTCCGGCGAGGAGGTCTGATGGGCCGCATCGAGTACTGGAACGACCCAGCACCACCCAAGCCGAATAGCCTCGTGCCCGCGTGCGGCGTCCTCGCCGTCGACGAGCAGGGCCGCGTGCTGCTGCAGCGCCGGCGCGACACCGGCCAGTGGGCGATCCCGATGGGCAAGCAGGAACTCGGCGAGACCCCGAGCCAGTGCGCGATCCGCGAGACGCAGGAAGAGACCGGCATCCTGACAGAGCTGACCGGGATCCTCGGCGTCTACTCCGACCCGGGCCACATCGTGGCCTACACCGACGGGGAGATCCGCCAGGAAGTGGGAGCTCATCATGCTCGGCCGGCCCGTCAGCGGGACACCGACCGTGAACGATGAGGCCGGCGAGGTCGGATGGTTCGCCCCGGAGGATCTCGGAGGCCTGGATATTCACCCGACGCAGTGGCGGCAGCTCCGCGACTGGCTCGACGGCTCCGGCCCCCACGTCGACTGAGGGCATGACCCGGACAGCGCGATGCCCCGCCGCCGCGAAGGAAGAGCTCCGCGAGCGCCGGTCCCGAAAGGGCGGCCGACCGCGCCGCGAGACGAGCTGACCTAGCTCTGGCACTGCCCCGCTCCGGAGCCGGGGAGCCATGACGGGGGAGCCAACAGCCCCGGATTCAGATGGACCGATCTGAACTGAAGCACGGGACGGGCCCGCTAGGCCACGCTGTTCTGTATCGGGCTGGACTAGCCTGTACGGCAGGGTTGGCCTCACATGGGGATAACCGAGGAGGACGCCATTCACCGCCTGGTTCTATGGAATATCGACCTGACCCTGGTCGATGTGGCCCGGGTGACGAGGGCGACCTACGCCGAGGCGTTCGCGGCCATAGCGGGCCGCCCGCTGGTCCAGCTGCCGCAGACGGCGGGCCGGTCGGAGTCGGAGATCTTCTTCGACGCGCTCGCGCTGAACGGCGTGGACATGCGCGCCGGCGGAGAGGCCGAGCACATGCTCGAGCCGTTCAGTGCCGAACTCGCCAGGGCCCTCCAAGCCCGGCACGACGAGCTGACGAGCCAGGGTCAGCTTCTGCCGGGCGCAACGCAGGCGCTGGCCGCGGTGGCCAAGCTCGACGGCACGGCGGCGACCGTGCTGACCGGCAACAGCAGGCCCACCGCCATGCTGAAGCTCCGCGCGTTCGGCCTGGACGGCTTCGTCGACTTCGACATCGGCGGCTACGGCTCGGAGGCCTACCCGAAGGGCACCCTGCTCCGGGTGGCGCGCCGGCGCGCGGGGGACAAGCACGGCGTCACGTTCGGGGAGGACGCCACGGTGTACATCGCGGACTCGCCCCGGGACGTGGACGCGGCCCGGATCGGCGGGGCCAGGTCGCTCGCGGTGGCCAGCGGCCGGGCCAGCGCGGCCGAACTGCGCGAGGCGGGCGCCGACGCGGTGCTGCCGGACCTGGCCGACATCGGGGCGCTTGTGACCCTTATCACCCGGCTCACCGGCCCGGAGCCGCTCGCCGCCGGTGCATAACTCCCCGGGGGCGTTGCCAGGCGCGCCAGGATGGCACGATGCTGTGAACATGGACACCAGTGACCTGACCAGCCGCGGGTACGGTGCGGTGCTCTGGGAGCCGGATCAGCAGACGATCCACGACGCCCGGATCACCCGGTTCATGCGCTGGCTGGCAGCACCCATTCCCGGGCGCGGACACGACTTCGGGGGATACGCCGACCTGTGGCAATGGTCCGTGACCGACCCCGGGTCGTTCTGGGCGGCAGTCTGGGACTACTTCGAGGTGCTCGGCCACCGCGGCCCGGGGCCGGCGCTGACCGGTGAGGTCATGCCCGATTTCCAGTGGTTCACCGGCTCCACTTTGAACTACGCCCGTAACGCGCTGAGGACCGCGTGGACTGATCCCCACCGCACGGCGATCATTTTTGAGTCCGAACGGACCAAAGGTGGCAGCCTCAGCTACTCCGAACTTGCCTCCGAGGTGGCGCGGGTCGCTAGGGGCCTGCGCGCCCTGGGCGTGGGGCGGGGCGACCGCGTGGCGGCGCTGCTGCCGAACGTGCCCGAGGCCATCATCGGACTGCTTGCGGCCGCCAGCCTGGGCGCGATCTGGTCGTCCTGCTCGCCCGACTTCGGCGCGCGCAGCGTCATCGACCGGTTCGCGCAGATCGAGCCCAAGGTGTTGATCGCCTGCGACGGCTACATGTACGGCGGCAAGGAGTACTCCCGTGCGGCCATGGTGGACGAGGTGACCAAGGCACTGCCCGGCCGGCCCGCGGTGGTGCGGGTCAGCCTGATCGGCGAAGACCGGGCCGCGCCCGGCGCGACCGGCTGGGAAGTCCTCGGCACCGGGGGGAACGAGCGGGAGCCCGAGTTCGAAGAAGTGCCCTTCGACCATCCCCTCTGGGTGGTCTACTCCTCGGGCACCACGGGCCTGCCCAAGCCGATCATGCACGGCCACGGCGGGATCGTGCTCGAGCACCTCAAGGCGCTCGCCTTTCACCAGGACCTGCGGCCCGGCGACGTCTTCACCTGGTACACCACGACCGGCTGGATGATGTGGAACTACCTGGCCGGGGGCCTGCTGGCCGGCCTGACCATCGTGCTGTACGACGGCAGCGCCACCTACCCGGACACCGGCCGGCTGTGGCGGCTGGCCGCCGAGCACGACGTGACCTACCTGGGGGTCGGCGCGCCGTACCTGGTGGCCTGCATGAAGGCCGGGCTGCGGCCGGGGGACGAGGTCGACCTGTCCGCGCTGCGGGCCATCGGCTCGACGGGGTCGCCGTTGCCGCCCGAGGCGTTCGGCTGGGTGTACGACCGGGTCTCCAAGGACCTGCTGCTCGGCTCCTTCTCCGGCGGCACCGACCTGTGCACCGGGTTCGTCGGGCCCTGCCCGCTGCTCCCGGTCCGGGCCGGCATCATCTCCGGCCGCTGCCTGGGCGCGGAGGTGGAGGCCTACGACGACGACGGCCATCCGGTCATCGGCCAGGTCGGCGAGCTGGTCATCACCCAGCCGATGCCGTCCATGCCGGTCGGCTTCTGGAACGATCCGGGCGGCGCCCGGTACCGGGAGAGCTACTTCGACGTCTACCCCGGGATCTGGCGGCACGGCGACTGGATCGAGGTGCTGCCCGACGGCGGCTGCGTCATCTACGGCCGCTCCGACGCCACCCTCAACCGCGGCGGGGTCCGGATGGGCACCAGCGAGTTCTACCGCGTGGTCGAGGGCTTCGATGAGGTCGCCGACAGCCTGGTGGTGGACACCGGCCGGCTCGGCGCCGAGGGGCGGCTGATCTTGTACGTCGTGCCCGCGGCGGGCTGCGAACTCGACGACGACCTGGCCGCCCGGCTCCGGGCCGCGCTCCGGTCCCAGCTCTCGCCCCGGCACGTCCCGGACGAGATCCACCAGGTGCCAGGTATCCCGCGGACGCTGTCCGGGAAGAAGCTGGAGGTGCCAGTGCGCAAGATCCTGCTCGGCACCGACCCAGAGCGGGCCGCCGACCCGAACGCCCTGGCCAACCCGGAAGTCCTCGGCTACTTCGCACCGCGGTTAGGTTAGAAACGACTCTGTCACAACGGCGTGACGGAGTCCCCCTCGGGCCAGCACAGCACAGCACAGAACCCACAAAGGAGTGGACAGTGGACGCGATGCCGGACAGCGACGTTCTCGAGGCCAGGGAAGCCCTGCTGGTCAAGGCGGCCGAGGCCTGGGTGGACGATCCCGCGCTGGACCCGGCCCGGCTGAGCGGCGGCGACAGCGTCCTGTGCTACCTGCGCGCCTACTACCACCGGGTGGCCACCGAGGACCTGCCCTCGCCCTCGCGGCTGGCCGCGGTGGCGCAGGCCCACGCCGAGCTCGGCCTGCTCCGGCCGCAGGGCCGGGCCCTGATCCAGGTCCGTGAGCCCGGGCGCGCGCACCTGGACCCGGTCACCCCAGCCAGCCTGATCGTGGACATCGTCACCGACGACATGCCCTACCTGGTCGACTCGGTCACCACCCGGCTGAACCGCCACAAGGCCGAGATCTCCCTGCTCGTGCACCCGCTGCTGCGGGTCCGCCGGGACGTGACCGGCGCCCTGCGCGAAATCGTCGGGGTGTGCAGCGAGGCCGCGGCCCAGGACAAGCCGGGCGACGGCACCGCCGCCACCGACGAGCTGATCGAATCGTGGATCCACGTCGAGCTCGAGCCGCCCGGGGACGGGGTCACCGCCGAGGGGCTGGAGTCCGACCTGCGCCACGTGCTCGAGGACGTGCGGGTGGCCGTCGAAGACGCCCAGCGGATGGCGGCTGCCGCCCGCGGGCTGGCCGACGACCTGGGCGGGGCGCCCGGTAGCGACGCGGCCGAGTTCGGCGACCTGCTGCGCTGGCTGGCGGTCGGCAACTTCACCTTTCTCGGCTACCGCGAATACGACCTGATCCGGACCCCGGAGGGTGCCGGCCTGCGCCCGGTGCCCGGAACCGGGCTCGGCATCCTCCGGCACGACCCGCAGGGCGGCCACTCGCTGCGCAAGCTATCGACGCAGGTTGCGCGCCGGGCCCAGGACCCGAGTGAACGGCTGGTGCTGGCCAAGGCGAACTCCCGGTCCACCGTGTACCGGGCCAACTACCTGGACTACGTCTCGGTCAAGAAGCTCGGCTCGGACGGCACGGTCACCGGGGAGTACCGCTTCCTCGGCCTGTACACCCACGCCGCGCACACCGCGCCCATCGCCGGGATCCCGGTCATCCGGCGCAAGCTGGCCCACGTCCTGGCCGAAGCCGGGCTGTCCGCCGACAGCCATGACGGCAAGGACCTGGTCGAGATCCTGGAGGACTATCCGCGCGAAGAACTCTTCGAGATCTCCGCCGACGAGCTCACCCCGATCGCGCTGGGCGTGCTGCGGCTGTCCGAGCGCAAGCAGACCAGGCTGTTCCTACGCCGGGACCGCTACGGCCGGTACATGTCCTGCCTGGTGTACCTGCCCAGGGACCGGTACACCACGAAGGTCAGGCTGCGCGCGCAGGAGATCCTGCGCGAGGCCCTGAACGGCGCGTCTGTGGACTACAGCGCCACCATCGGCGACTCGGCCCTGGCCCGCCTGCACGTCGTGGTCCGGGCGGAGCGTGGCCAGGTGGTCCCGCAGGTGGACGCGGCCGCGCTGGAGCGCAGGCTGGCCGCCGCGGTCCGGTCCTGGGACGAGGACCTGTCCGCCGAGGCGATCCGGGTCCTCGGCGAGGAGCGGGCCCGGATCCTGCTCGAGCTGTGCGGGGCGAGCATTCCCGAGACGTACAAGGCGGACGTCTCCGCGCAGGACGCGGTCGACGACCTGACCATGATGCTCGGGCTGCGGGAGGCGGATCGGGAGTTCGCGGTCCGGCTGGTCGAGCACCCGGAGCGGTGGACGCTGGTGGTCTACCGGTCGGGCTCGCCGATCACGCTGTCCGACGTGCTGCCGCAACTGCAGCACATGGGGCTCGAGGTCGTCGACGAGCACCCGTACAAGTTCGCCGGGAGCTCGAGCGCCGGGTCGTTCTGGGTATATGAATTTGGCCTCCGGCCTCCGGCGGCCGCCGCGGCCGGCAGCCTGCGCCTGGTCTTCGAGGAGGCCCTGACCGCACTGTGGCACGGCGAGACCGAAGACGACGGGTTCAACGCGCTGGTGCTGACCGCCGGGCTGACCTGGCGTGAGGTGACGCTGCTGCGCGCGGCCGCGAAGTACCTGCGCCAGGGCGGCGTGCGGTTCAGCGAGGACTACGTGCAGCGGGTGCTGCGGTCCAACCCGGCCATCACCCGGCTCCTGGTCCGGCTGTTCGAGTCCCGGTTCGATCCGGCCATGCAGGACGGCGCGGCCGAACGCTGCGAGGCCATCACCGAGGAGATCCGCGGCCAGCTCGACGAGGTGGTCAGCCTCGATCACGACCGGATCCTGCGCTCGTACCTGGCGCTGATCGACGCGACGCTGCGCACCAACTACTACCGGACGCAGAGCCCGGGCGGTATGGACGGGCCGCGTCCTCTGGTGCTCAAGCTCGACCCCCGCACCATCCCGGGGCTGACCCAGCCGCGGCCGAAGTTCGAGATCTACGTCTTCTCGCCCCGGCTGGAGGCGGTGCACCTGCGGTTCGGCCGGGTGGCGCGCGGCGGGCTGCGCTGGTCGGACCGGCAGGAGGACTTCCGCACCGAGGTCCTCGGGCTGGTCAAGGCGCAGGAGGTGAAGAACGCGGTCATCGTCCCGTCCGGGGCCAAGGGCGGCTTCGTGTGCAAGCGGCTGCCCGATCCGTCCGACCGCGAGGCCTACCAGGCCGAGGTCCTGGCCTGCTACAAGACGTTCATCGCGGCCATGCTCGACGTGACCGACAACATCGAGGCCGACCGGGTGGTGCCGCCGCCGGAGGTCGTCCGGCGTGACGGCGACGACCCGTACCTGGTGGTGGCCGCGGACAAGGGCACCGCGACCTTCTCCGACACGGCCAACGAGGTCGCGGCCCGGTACGGCTTCTGGCTGGGCGACGCGTTCGCCTCCGGCGGCTCAGAAGGCTACGACCACAAGAAGATGGGCATCACCGCGCGCGGTGCCTGGGAGTCGGTCAAGATCCACTTCGCGGCGCTCGGGATGAACCCCGACACCGACGACTTCACCATGGTCGGCATCGGCGACATGTCCGGCGACGTGTTCGGCAACGGTGTGCTGCTGTCGGAGCACATCAAGCTGGTCGCCGCGTTCGACCACCGGCACGTGTTCATCGATCCCGACCCCGATCCGGCGGCCAGCTTCGCCGAACGGCAGCGGATGTTCGCGCTGCCCCGGTCCTCGTGGGCCGACTACAATCCGGCCCTGATCTCGCCCGGCGGCGGGGTCTGGCCGCGCAGCGTGAAGTCGGTGCCGGTCTCGCCGCAGGCCCGCACCGTCCTCGGCCTGGACTCCGGGGTGAACGCGCTGTCCCCGGACGAGCTGATCTCCGCCGTCCTGGCCGCCCCCGTCGACCTGCTGTGGAACGGCGGAATCGGCACCTACGTGAAGGCCAGCTACGAGTCGCACGCCGACGTCGGGGACCGGTCCACCGACGCGGTGCGGATCGACGCGCCCCGGCTGCGCACCCGGGTCATCGGCGAGGGCGGCAACCTCGGCCTCACCCAGGCCGCCCGGATCGAGTACTCGCTCGGCGGCGGGCTGGTGAACACCGACTTCATCGACAACTCGGCCGGGGTGGACACCTCCGACCACGAGGTCAACATCAAGATCCTGCTCGCCGACGCGATCCGGGCCGGCGCCATCCCCGCGACCGCCCGGCACCAGCTGCTGGAGGATAATACCGACGAGGTCGCCGCGCTCGTCCTGCGGCACAACTACCGGCAGAACATGGCCCTGGCCGCGTCCCGGTCGCAGGCTCCCTCCCTGCTGCACGTGCACGCCCGGTACCTGCGCAAGCTGGTGCGGGACAAGCGGCTCGACCCGGAGCAGGACGTGCTGCCGGGAGAGCGGGAGATCGCCGAACGCCGGTCGGCCGGCGGCGGCCTGACCACCCCCGAGTTCGCCCTGCTGCTCGCGCACACCAAGATCTCGGCGGGCGAGGAGGTGCTGGACTCCCGCCTGCCCGACGACCCGTACCTGCGCCGGGTGCTGGACGCGTACTTCCCGGCCCAGCTGCGGTCGCGGTTCGCGGACCTGATGGAACCACATCCGCTACGCCGCGAGATCATCACCACCTCGGTGGTCAACGAGATGATCGACACCTCGGGCATTACGTTCCTGTTCCGGCTGATCGAGGAGACGGGCGCCTCGGTGCCCAACCTGACCCGGGCCTGGCTGGTGGCCCGGGACGTGTTCGACATGCCGGCCTTCTGGGGCCAGGTCGAGGAGCTCGAGGGCCAGGTGAGCCTGGCGGCCCAGATCACCCTGCTGCTCGAGGGGCGCAAGCTCACCGAGCGCGCGGTCCGGTGGCTGCTGCACAACCGGCGCCCGCCGTTCGACATCCAGGCCACCGTGGGCTTCTTCGCGGACGGAGTGCGGACCGTCCGGGCCGGCCTGCCCAAGCTGCTCACCGGCCGGGACCTGGCCGGGTTCGAGGAGCGCCGGGACTCCTACCTGGCCCTGGGCGTGCCCCTGGACCTGGCCGAACGGGTCGCGGCCATGGTGCCGACGTACTCCGCCTTCGACATCGTGCAGGTCGCCTCGCTCGTCGGCCTGCCCATCGAGGAGACCGCCGACGTCTACTTCGACCTCGCCGACCGGCTGCAGATCACCCGGCTGCGGGACCGCATCACCGCGCTGCCCCGCGAGGACCGCTGGTCGACCATGGCCCGCGCCGCCCTGCGTGACGACCTGTACGCCGCGCACGCCTCGCTGACCCAGGACGTCCTCGGCGTCAGCAGTGCGAGCATCGCCCAGAAGCCCGAGGAACGCCTCGCGGCCTGGGCGTCGGGTAACGAGGCGGCGGTCGCGATGGCGACCCAGATGCTCGGTGAGATCTGGGAGAGCGAGCGCTTCACGTTCACCACCTTGTCGGTGGCCCTGCGCGCCATCCGGACCCTGGTCGCCTCGAGTTCGCTCCCCCAGACTTAGAAGGCGCAGGCCTAGAAGGAGTCGCCGAAGGTGGGGGCGCCGCTGCTCGCGATGACCTCGGCCTTGGCGCTGTGAGCGGTGGCCGGCGGGTCGACCGTGGCGAACTCGTATGTCCAGTTCGCGGCCACCCCGTGAGCGCCGGTGGCCTTGGAGGGATTGGCGACCGGGGTGAAGTTGGCCGGTATCGGGATGGGCGGCCCGAACACGTTGCCCGGGTGCTCGATGGTCGTGTTCAGGTACATGGTGTAGATGACGAGGGCCCCGCCGTCGGCGGTGCGCAGGTCGAACTGCGGCACCGCGGCCCCCTCGAGCAGCCACTGGTAGGACAGGCCCTGCGCGGTGTAGGAGTTACCCAGCGCGGCCTGCGTGGTGTACAGACCGGTGGTCTGCGATCCGTTGGCGATCACCGCGGCGGCCGGCGCGGTGGGTCCCTCGTCGACCACAGCCGCCTGGGTCGCGCCCACCACGTCCGGCGGCAGCAGCAGGCTCGTGTCCTTGGTGCTGACGTTGATGGCGTAGCCGTCGCTGTCGCGGGCGATGGCCGGGAGCGGCTGATCGAGCACCGCCGACCCGTTCAGGGTCCACTGCTCATCCGGGGCGGACTGCTCGAAGGCCATGACCGTGTTGACCGCCGGCGCCTGCCGCCCGCCGGTGGTGACCGGGACCGTCACCACGAACCACTGCGGGTCGCTGGACAGCGCCGGCACGTAGAACGTCGGCGTGCCGTAGCTGTACTGCGGCACCGGCGTCCCCGTGGTGGCCAGGGCCCGGTACTGGGCGTGCACGATGGACCACTGCCCATCGGCGACGCTGGCGAGCCCCTGGGTCGCGTCGCCCTGCTTGGCCGCCGCGGTGCTGGCCGCGATGTAGTGGCTGTACGCGGCCTGTGCCTGCGCGATGGTCAGGCTGTGCTCGGCGCTGGTGACCGCGTTGGCCGGCCCCGCCGCCCCCGAACACCCCCCGAGCGCGACGGCCAGCGCCGCGGACCCGAGAACCCCCAGGTACGTAAGCCTGGTCCTGCCCCTTCCGAATGCCACGCTAAGGCAGAATACTCGATTTTCCCACTCGCTCTGCTGGCCTCGCTCGCCTCCGGGCGCTCCCCTTTAGGCGCTGCCTTCCTTCGTCGCTCCTTCGTCGCGCCTGGGGTGGGTCTGCGGGGAAAATACAGTCCAGGCAGCGCCGGCGCCCTTTGGCTCGCGAGGGGAGTCCAGGCAGCGCCGCGCGCCTTTGGCTCGCGGGAGGAGGCCCGGCGCTTCTGCAGGTGCTTCTCGCGTAAACTTTCGGCGTGGCAGGTCTGGATCCCGCCGAGGAAATCGCGGCCCTAACGTCGACGCTCGCCAGCATAGAGGCGGTGCTCGACCCTGCCGCCATGCAGACAGAAGCGGAAGGCCTGCGCGAACAGTCTGCCGATCCGGAGCTGTGGGCGGACACGGACCGGGGCCAGAAGGTGACCCGCCGGCTGTCCTACTTGGAGGCCGAACTGACCCGGCTGGCCGGCCTGCACCGGCGGCTCGGCGACACCCAGGTGCTGTTCGGCATGGCCGAGGAGTACAGCGACGAGTCCACCCGCGACGAGGCCGTGCGTGAGCTGGCCGCCCTGCGCAGCGAGATCGACGGGCTCGAGGTGCGGACCCTGCTGAGCGGCGAGTACGACGCCCGGGAGGCGCTGATCTCGATCAACGCCCAGGCGGGCGGCGCGGACGCGGCCGACTTCGCGGAGAACCTGCTGCGGATGTACCTGCGCTGGGCAGAGCGGCACAAGTACCCGACCGAGGTGTACGACACCTCCTACGCGGAGGAGGCCGGGATCAGGTCCACCACCTTCGCGGTGAACGCGCCCTACGCGTACGGGACGCTGCGCGGCGAGCACGGCACGCACCGGATGGTCCGCATCTCCAAGTACGACAACCAGGGGCGCAGGCAGACCTCGTTCGCCGGGGTCGACGTGATACCGGTGGTGGAGCAGACCGACCACATCGAGATCCCGGAGGACGAGATCAGGGTCGACGTGTTCCGCTCCAGCGGCCCGGGCGGCCAGGGGGTCAACACCACCGACTCCGCGGTCCGCATCACCCACCTGCCCACCGGGATCGTGGTCTCCTGCCAGAACGAGCGCAGCCAGATCCAGAACCGCGCCTCGGCCATGGCCGTCCTGCAGGCCAAGCTGCTCGAGCGGCGGCGGCAGCAGGACGCCGAGCAGATGCAGGCGCTACGCGGCGACGGCGCCCGGGCCTGGGGGACCCAGATCCGCAACTACGTCCTGTACCCCTACCAGAACGTCAAGGACGTGCGGACCGGTATGGAAACGGGTAACGCCGTGGCGGTCCTGGACGGCGAGATCGACGAGTTCATCGACGCCGAGATCCGCTGGCTGCGCCAGAACGGCCGTTAACCGTGCAGGTGCACGACCAGCAGCAGTACCACGGCCAGAGCCAGCAGCGCAGCCACGATGAGCTGCGGCGTGGCGCTGAAGTGCTGGTGGTGGACGTGGTCCCGCGCGGCGCGACACGCCGGGCACCGGCCTTCGACCACCGGTCCGGCACACTGAGCACAGATCAGGTGTTCACAGCTCATCGGAACCCCTTCCGGCTGGCCCGTGCCCCGGCACTTGCCGCGATGTTACGGCCTAAGCTGCCTGTTTCCCTCTAGACTGTTCCCTGGCTTAAACCAGGTTACCCGCATGTCGTCCCAGTTGGCGGCGTCCGGCCCGTGAAACGCCCACCTACAGCGCTGTGATGGTTCCGTGATCAACTTCGATAACGTCACCAAGACCTACCCGAATCAGTCCCGGCCCGCGCTGGAGAGCGTGAACATAGCGGTGGCCA
The DNA here is from genome assembly GCA_963742795.1 of uncultured Actinomycetes bacterium. Taxonomy (GTDB): domain Bacteria; phylum Actinomycetota; class Actinomycetes; order Streptosporangiales; family Streptosporangiaceae; genus Palsa-504. Next base: position 220,140 of record CAVUNL010000025.1, on the reverse strand, counting down.
AGGGCGAGTTCGTGTTCCTGGTCGGCCCGTCCGGCTCGGGGAAGTCGACGTTCCTCCGGCTGGTCCTGAAGGAGGAGCGGCCATCGGACGGCCGAATTCACGTGGCGGGCCGGGATCTCGCGCGGCTCACGAACTGGAAAGTGCCCTATCTGCGCCGGCGTATCGGCTGCGTGTTCCAGGATTTCCGGCTGCTGCCGAACAAGAGCGTCTATCAGAATGTGGCGTTCGCCCTGGAGGTCATCGGCAAGAACCGGCGTTTCATCCGCAAGGTCGTTCCCGAGGTGATCGACCTGGTCGGCCTGGAGGGCAAGCACGACCGCATGCCCGACGAACTGTCCGGCGGGGAGCAGCAGCGGGTGGCGATGGCCCGGGCCTTCGTCAACCGGCCGATGATCCTGCTCGCCGACGAACCGACCGGGAACATCGACCCGGCTACGTCGATCGGCATCATGAAGGTTCTCGACCGGATTAACCGGACCGGAACGACCGTAGTGATGGCCACGCACGACGCGGCCATCGTCGACTCCATGCGCAAGCGGGTGATCGAGCTGGAATACGGCAAGGTCGTCCGCGACCAGTCACGCGGGGTGTACGGCCAGGCATACTGACCAGTCATCGCCGTCTACGACGACAAGGGATCAGCCAGCATGCGTTCACAGTTCGTCCTCTCCGAAATCTGGATCGGGCTGCGCCGGAATCTCACCATGACGATGGCGCTCATCGTGGTCGTGGCTATCAGCCTCTCCCTGCTCGGTACCGGTCTGCTGTTCGTCAAGCAGGTGGACCGGACGCGGACCTTCTGGCAGGGCAAGGTCCAGCTGTCGATCTACCTGTGCATCAAGACGAGCCCGGAACCGCAGTGCCAGCAGAACGGGCCCGCCACCAATGCCGAGCGGCAGCAGCTGCAGCAGCGGCTGCAATCCATGCCTCAGGTCGAGAAGGTGTATTACGTATCCCAGCAGCAGGCCTACTCCGAGTTCCGGCAGGACTTCTCCAACGAGCCGGCGCTGGTCCAGGACACCCAGGAAGGCAACATCCCCGACTCGTTCGAGGTCAAGCTGAAGAACCCGGAGGCCGACTACAACATCGTGGCCAGCGCCGTCACCGGGACGCAGGGCGTGGAAACCGTGGTCGACGAGATGACGATCCTGGACAAGTTCTACAAGTTGCTGGACGGCGCGCGGAACGCGGTGGTCATCATCGCCCTGATCCTGATCGTGGCGGCGGTCCTGCTGGTGGCCAACACGATCAGGCTGTCCGCGTTCAACCGCCGCCGGGAAACCGCGATCATGCGACTGGTCGGCGCGTCCAACTTCTACATCCAGTTGCCGTTCCTGCTGGAGGGCACGATCGCCGGGCTGATCGGCTGGGCCATCGCCGCCGGGCTGCTGGTGGCGGTCAAGTCGCTCATGCTGGATAGCCTAGGACAGTACTTCTCCTTCAACGTAGGTCTGTCCGTCGGCGACCTGATCGAGGTCATCTTGGTCTTGATGGCCGTCGGGGTACTGCTGTGCGGTGTGACGTCCTTCCTGACGCTGCGCCGCTACCTGCGGATCTAAGAGGGAGCGGCGGGCGTGCTGACGGGAGGGACGTGGCTCGGGAACAGGGGCGAAAGGTCATCGCCCGTAACCGGCGTGCCTACCACGACTACTCCATCGAGGACACCTACGAGGCGGGCCTGGTCCTGACCGGCACCGAGGTGAAGTCGCTACGCGCCGGGCGTGCGTCGCTGGCGGACGGGTTCGCGCAGATCACCGACGGCGAGGTGTGGCTGCACAACGTGCACATCCCCGAGTACACGCAGGGCACCTGGACCAATCACACGCCGCGCCGGATCAGGAAGCTGCTGCTGCACCGCAAGGAGATCGACCGCCTGGCGGCCAAGATCTCCGAGCAGGGTCTGACCCTGATCCCGCTCTCGCTGTACTTCAAGGACGGCAACGTCAAGGTGGAGTTGGGCCTGGCCCGCGGTAAACGGACCTACGATAAGCGGCAGGACCTAGCACGACGTGACGCAGCCAGGGAAATAGACCGCGCGCTGAAACGGCGAAGGTGACGGGCAGACCGATCGTGTCCGGGAGTTCGAGAGAGCGCGGCGGCCACGCCAGGCCGCAGGATCCCGCCGTGCCCGGGCCGCGCCCGGCCGCCCCCTCCGGCCCCCCTGACCCCGTTACCCCCACCGGCCGCTCTAACCCGGTCATCCCCACCAGCCCCGACGGTCCCGCCATCCCCGTCGCTCCTCCCGGCCCTGTCATTCCTGCGGCCCCGCTCAGCCCCAATGGTCCCGCGGCCCCTGGTCTTACGCGCCGGGCCCGGCCGGCCCGGCACGGGTCCCGAGGGTCATCGGGCTCCGGAGGGTCGTCGGGCCCGGGGGGCGTCCGGCTCCGGCCGCCTGCCCGCGCCCGCGAGCCGGCAGTCCAAGCGCGCGCGGCTCGCCGGGTTGCTCATCGTCGCCGTCGGGGTGCTGGTCATCGGCCTGGCCACCGGCTTCGGCTCGGAGCCGTCCGCGGAGCCCACCGCCCAGGCGTTCCTGCTCGCCTGGCAGCAGCAGCACTACGCCGCCGCGGGCTCGCTGACCTCGGCCGCGCCGGGTACCGCCGCCGCGGACCTGAAGAACGCCTTCGCGCAGCTCGACGCCACCCAGCTGTTCCTGACCATGGACTCGATCACCCAGCACGGCAGTACGGCAGAAGCGTCGTTCACCGCCTCGGTCGATCTGGCCGAGGAGGGACGGGTCTGGATCTACCACGGCCAGTTCGGGCTGAGCGAGGCCGGCGGCACCTGGAAGGTGCAGTGGGCGCCCGAGCGTGGTCTACCCGGGCCTCGGCCAGGGTCAGCGCCTGGCCGTGGTGACCCAGTTCCCGGACCGCGCCTCCGTGCTCGACGCCGAGGGACACCCGCTGCAGGTACCGAGCCAGGTCTACGTGCTGGGCGTGATGCCGTCGGCCCTGACCGACCCGGTCGTGACGGCCACCCGCTTCGCCACCGCGACCGGCCTGGACGCCGGGCAGGTCCTCGGCCAGATCACCGCCGCCCCGCCGAGCCAGTTCCTCAAGCTCGCCTCTCTCGATCCCACGACGTACTCGATGCTGCGCCCCAAGCTGCGCGACGTGCCCGGCCTCGACGTCCACCGCCAACGAGCCCGGTTGTTCCAGGCCGAAGCCACCGGGCTGGTCGGCGCGGTGGGCAACGAGACCAACTCCGTGCTGCGCAACGAAGGCGCGTTCTACCTGCCCGGCACCACAGTCGGGCTGTCCGGCCTGGAACAGAAGTACCAGCGTCAGCTGCTTGGCACGCCGACGACCGAGGTGGTGGCGGTTACGTCTGATGGCCGCCAGGTCGGCGTGCTCGCGAGCTGGCCGGGCACGGCGGGCACTCCGGTGCACACCACGATCAGGTCCACGGTGCAGGGCGCGGCCATATCCGCGCTGGACGGAGTATCCGGTTCGGGGGAGATCGTCGCCGTCCAGGCGAACACCGGAGAGGTGCTCGCGGTGGCGCAGCGCCACGTCTCCGGCCCGGCCGCCGCGGACGCGCTGAACGCCAGGCTGACGCCGGGCACCGCGTTCACCATCGTGTCGGCCGCCGCGCTGCTGGGTACCGGGGTGAAGACCGGCACCCAGATCTCATGCGAGAACTCCTTCACCGTGGACGGGCAGACCTTCACCAGCGACTCGGCCGGCGCGGCCAAGTCCTTCAGCGACGATTTCGCCGACGGCTGCGGCACGGCCTTCGCGGGCCTCTCCTATCGCCTCAGCGCCGCCCAGTTCGACCAGGTGGTGAAGGGCTTCGGCATCGGCGCCGACTGGTCCGCCCTTCCGGTGCCCGCCTTCTCCGGGTCGGTCCCGCTCGCGGCGGGCGTGGCCAACCTCGCCGCCGAGACCATCGGCCAGGGCAACGTCCAGATGAGCCCGCTGTCCATGGCCATGGTCGCCGCGGCAGTGGACGTGGGCAGCTGGCACACCCCGCAGTTCCTCGAGGGCGTGCAGGATCCCTCGGGGACCGCCCTGAACCCCAGTGACATGTCCGAGCTGCAAAGTCTCATGCGCAACGCGGTCCGCTCGGGCGCGGCGCGGGCGGCCAGCCGGCCGGGGACGCCGGTCTACGGCCAGGTCGGCCTGGTCCACACCGGATCGACCTGGACCAGCTGGTTCGTCGGCTTCCGCGGCAACATCGCCTTCACCGTCATCGAGTCCGGCAAGACGTCGCAGCTGTCCGCCGCCGCGCTGGCCGGCGCGTTCCTGACCGCCCTCGGCAGCTAACCACAACGACACCGATGTTTCATCGCTGCCGCCCTGGCGACACCGATGTTTCATCGCTGCCACCGCCCTCGGCAGCTAACCGCTCCGCCAGCCGTTCGCCAGCTGACCGGACTGCGCCACGCCATCCGGGAATCCAGGTTGGCTCCCGCGAGTTATACGTGTACGGTCTAGTACGGCAGAACGTACCGTACTTGCCGCACAACTCAATAGGGGGTGAACGGTTTCGACTTCGGTGGTTGAACCAGGGGAAGCGGGCCGAGGGTTGCGGTTGTGACCTCGTAAATCCTGTGACCGCAAACCAATAAGTGCCAACACAACGCGCACTGAACTCGCTCTTGCCGCTTAAGGCAAAGTAGAGTTCTGTCAGCCCGGGGATGCCTTCGACCCGGTGCCTGGCATCAGCTAGAAGGATCACCGCCTGACCCGGTCGCGGGGCCAGGTGGGACATCGAACAGCGGCTGAGCCTGTCGGCGACTTGCTTGCATGATCGCCGGGGCTGAGAAAAGCGCAGCAAGCTGCGCCCGGAGAAGCCCTGGTGATGCACTGAAGGACGCGGGTTCGATTCCCGCCACCTCCAAGAGTGCTCAAGCTCACCCTTGAGCATTGTTGGAGGTGTCCGAAACCCCCGTATACAGAGCAAGTATTTCGCGTGCCCACTCCCTGGCGCTAGCCGGGCCAGCGACACCAGGCCCACGTCGAGGGACGAGTGGGTCAGCTGGTACACCCGGTACGGCACCGCCACCGTGGTCAGCTGGGTGCCGAACACGGACCCCAGCTCCCCGAGAACCAGCAGGCGCAGGTCGCGTGACCGCCGCAGCGGAGCCAGGTCGATAATCAGGCGGGCCCGCCGCTCGGCGCTTCCCCCCAAACGTCACTTCCTCCTCGTGCCCGCCAAGGCGTAACGGCGCGCTCAGCGCACCCGATCACGCGACGCGCCGGCGCAATACCTGAACCCCCGGCGCTGAACGGCCGACGCTGTACCGACAAAATGGGGCCGCTGCGCACCCCCGGACGGCAGCGAGCATGGCCGATCATTACCATTCTGCTGCCGAACACGGGATAATAGGGCGACAGATAGAAACGATTGTGGCTGGCCGGTTCCGCCGAGGGCGCCCGGGATTGTGGCGTGCGGAGTGCCTGAGGGCGCGGTGCCTCGCGGCGGTGCAGTGCCTTGCCGTGGCGCCGTGCGTGGGCCGGGAGGAAGGGGATGGGAGAATGGCGGCGATGAAGCCGCGGACGGGTGACGGTCCGCTTGAGGTCACCAAGGAGGGGCGCGGCATCGTGATGCGGGTCCCGCTTGAAGGCGGCGGACGTCTCGTTGTTGAGCTGACGGCGGACGAGGCGGCTAAGCTTGGTGACGCCTTGAAGTCCGTGGTCGGGTGACCTGGCCTAGTCTCCTCTTTTGACCGCGGCGAGCAGGCCATTGCCCAGCGGTATCAGGACCGGGACCAGCCGGTCGTCTCCGCGGACCTGGTGGGCGAGGTCGGTTGGTGTCGTCGAACGCCTCGGGATCGTCCCGCGGGGTTCTGGTCAGCAGCGCGTTATTGAAAGCCACGACGCCGCCGGGCCGCAACAGCCGCAGCGCGGCGATCAGGTAATCCGGATAGTCGCGGACATCGGCGTCGCAAAAAACCATGTCGTAGGTGCCATCGGAGAGCCGGGGAAGCACGTCCAGCGCGCGGCCCAAGATAAGGCGGCATTGGTTTTGCGCGAAGCCGGCCTGGGTGAACGCTTTCCGTGCCATTCGCTGGTATTCCGGCTCGATATCAACGCTGGTGAGCGTGGAGCCGGGGCGCATTCCGCGCACCAGCCAGATGCCGGAACTGCCGCAGCCGGTGCCGATCTCGACCGCGGTCCTGGCCCCGACCGCGCAGGCCAGGAAGCGTATCGTCGCGCCCACCGCCGGGTCTACCGGCTCGGTGCCGCCCAGGTCGGCCGCGTACGCCCGGGCGGCGAGCAGCGGCTCGTCCTCGGGTAGGTATTCAGCGGCATAGGCAAGTGGCCCCACCCGCAGCAGCCTAGCGCCAGAGGCGCAGGTCCGGGAACTCTCTCGGGTTCCGGGCCGTTACCTAGGCGATACCGGCCGTCTTCTGCGGTCCTCCATGGCCGCATGGCCGGCCGACCCCGGTCCAACTGGCGCAACGGAAGAATCCAGGGCACGATGGTAAGAGTCGCGGCAATCTGCGACCCGGAGGGCGGATTGTTCGAGGAGGCCAGAACTCTGGATCCCCGCCGGCACAGCCTGTTCAGCCCGAGTGGAACCTCCCGACGTGGGAGGACATCGTCCGCACGCACTCCGCTCGGGTCTATCGGCTCGCCTACCGGCTGACCGGCAATCCGCACGACGCCGAGGATCTCACCCAGGAGGTCTTCGTCAGGGTCTTCCGGTCGCTGTCCAGCTATACCCCCGGCACGTTCGAGGGCTGGCTGCATCGCATCACCACCAACCTGTTCCTGGACTGGGCCCGGCGCAAGCAGCGGATCCGGTTCGAGGGACTGGCCGACGAGATGGCGCACCGGCTGCCCGGCTCGGAGCCCACGCCCGCCGAGGCCTTCGATGACACTCACCTCGACGACGATGTCCAGGCCGCGCTGAAGGCGCTACCACCGGAGTACCGCGCGGCCGTGGTGCTCTGCGATATCGAGGGGTTCTCCTACGAGGAGATCGCCGCCACCCTGGGCGTCAAGCTGGGCACGGTGCGCAGCCGGATTCACCGCGGGCGGGCACAGCTGCGGACTGCGCTTGAGCACCGCAGGCCAGCCAAGAGCGAGGCGCCCGCGAGCGAGGCGGCCAGCAGCGAGGCAGCCGACAGCGAGGCGGCCAGCAGCGGGCCGGGCGCCGAAGCCGAAAGCGCCTGGGGCCAGGGGCTCCGCCGCCCGGGCCTGGTGCCCCGGCTGAAGCGGTCAGGTGGATCATGAGCCATCTCGGTGACCGGCTGTCGGCCCTGATCGACGGCGAACTCGACGGGGCCGAACGCGATCGCGCGTCCGCTCACCTGGCCAGCTGCGAGCAGTGCCGGACCGAGGCCGCCGAACTCCGGGCGCTGAAGCAGAAGCTCAGCACGCTCTTGTCCAGGGCCCCGGCCGAAGCGGCCATGACCCGCAGGCTGATCGCCATGACCGGCCCCGGCGGCCCGCTGCCGCCCCGGCGCCGGCTGTTGCGCCTAGCGCCCGGTCCGCAGGCCGCGGGCCGGCGGGAAACCCGGCGCCCGGGTCCCAGGGGCCCGGTCCGTCGCCGCTACCTGGTGTTCGGCGCCGTATCGCTCGTCGTCGGCCTGAGCACGGCCGCCTTCACCGCGGGTGGCGGCGGCCAGGCGGCGCCCGGGCCCAGGATCACGCCGCCGGTGGAGATGTACAGCGTCGAGCACGCCATCACCACCGGGGAGGTACCGTTCACCGGCCCGTCAAGCCGGGCGCCGGTGGCCGGCTCGGACGCCACGCAACCTTGAGGTCGCTGTGTTCGCGTTGAACTGCCCCGTAAACCGCCGCCGCGAGGCGCTGCTCACCGCCGTGCTCGCGGTGGCCGTGCCTGGCTTCCTGGTCACCGCGTGCAGCGGCCAGACCGCGGCCAGCGCGTCGCCGGAGCGGGTGACCGCGTCGGCCAGCACCGGGCCGACCGGGAGCCCGGCCGCCCCGCCGCAAAAAGCAAGGCGCCCGGCCAGCGCCCTGGCCGTACACCTGCTGAGGCAGGCGGCCCAGGCAGCGGTCCTGACCTCCTACCAGGGCGAGGAGATCATCTCGCACTGGGGCACCACGAGCGGCGGAAGCGTGCTGGTCTCAGACATCTGGCACGCGAGCGGCGGCCAGACCATCACCCAGACGCTGACCGCCGGAACGGCCTCCAGCAGCGAGCCCTACCTGTCCTCTGACACCGACGGGCAGTGGCCAGAAGGCGTGCTGGGCGTCACCACCCAGTTGGTGCGGCTGCTGGAAGCGCACTACGTCGTCGTGTACGCCGGACCGGGCTCGGCCGACAACCGCACGGCCCAGATCGTGGAGGCCTGGCGCGAGAACGGCAGCCTGGCCGCGCGGTTCTGGCTGGACGACGCGACCAAACTGCCGCTGGAGCGAGAGGTCTTCGACACCACCGCGCACGTGATCAGCGAAGACGTGTTCATCAACGTCCGGTTCTCCAAGCTGGCCCCGGCCGGCGCCGCGCCCGCCGGGGGCCCGTCCGATCCGCGGGGTCCGTGGACCGACCCGCTCCCGGCCGCCCAGCTTCTGGCCCTGCGCGCCAGTGGCTGGCTGGTCCCCCCCGAACTCCCCGGCGGTCTGTCCCTGTTCACCGGCGCGCAGACCCAGACCAGCAGCGGAACCGTGCTTGACCTGGGCTATTCGGACGGCTTGTCGGTGGTCTCGGTATTCGAGCAACGCGGCAACCTGGCCGCGAAGCTGGCCGGCTGGCAGAAGATCACCGTGGCCGGCCACGTGATCTACGCCGTGGAGCCGGATCAGCGGTCCCTGACCTGGGCCAGCCGCGGCATGGTGTACACCGTGATGGCCGACGCGCCCGCCCAGACCGTGGATACCGTGATCGGGGTGCTGCCGCACGACAAGCCGCCCGGCTTCTGGAAGCGGATGTCCCGCGGCTTCGCCCGGCTGGCGTCCTGGGTCAACCCGTTCGGGTGAGCGGCCCGGCTACGGCGTGAGCAAACACGGTTTAAAGTGGACGTACGAGTGCGTGCCCTCACCAGCGCGACGGAGACTTGAGCGTGTTCGACCTGTCCATCGGTAAGCTGCTCGTCCTGGCTGTGATCGCGCTCATCGTCTTCGGCCCGAACGAGCTGCCGAAGATCGCCTCCCAGGCCGGGCGCGCCCTGCGTGACCTGCGCCGGATCGCCGAAGGTGCCAAGAACGACCTGCGGGAAGGGCTGGGACCGGAGTTCGCCGACCTCGACCTCGAGGACTTGAACCCGAAGCGGTTCGTACAGAAGCACCTGTTCGACGAGATGAACGGGGACCACCCGAACTCCGCCGGGGCCACCGCAGCCCGCCCCCGGGCGGACGGTGCGCTGCTCGCCCCCGGCGAGCCCGCCCCCTACGACACCGATGCGACCTGAAACCTTTAGCGGGGCGTAAGGCCAAGCTGGCGGCCGACCAGGCCGCGGCGGCGGGCGCCGAGTTCGTCCGCGATCTTGCTCAGCGCGAGCGCGGCGGGGGAGTCGGGGTCGCCGAGCACGAGCGGGACCCCGGCGTCGCCGCCTTCGCGGAGCCGGACATCGAGCGGCACCTGGCCGAGCAGCGGCACCTGCGTCCCGGTGATCCGGCTCAGGGCCTCGGCGACCGAAGCCCCGCCGCCCGACCCGAAGATCTCCGTCTGCTCCCCGCAGTGCGCGCAGACCAGGTAGGACATGTTCTCGATGACCCCGGCGATCCGCTGATGGGTCTGCGTCGCGATCGCCCCGGCCCGCTCGGCCACCTCCGCGGCGGCCAACTGCGGGGTGGTCACCACCAGCAGTTCGGCCGAGGGGAGCATCTGGCCGACGGAGATGGCGATGTCACCGGTACCGGGCGGCAGGTCGAGCAGCAGCACGTCCAGGTCGCCCCAGTACACGTCGGCCAGGAACTGCTGCAGGGCGCGGTGCAGCATCGGCCCGCGCCATACCACGGGGGTATTGCCCTTGGTGAACATGCCGATCGAGATGACCTTCACGTCGTGCGCCGACGGCGGCATGATCATGTTCTCGACCGGGGTCGGGCGGCCGGTGACACCCAGCATCCGCGGCACCGAATGGCCGTAGATATCGGCGTCCACCACGCCGACCTTGTGGCCCGAGGCGGCCAGCGCCGCGGCCAGGTTGACCGTGACCGACGACTTCCCCACCCCGCCCTTGCCGCTGGCCACCGCGTATACCCGGGTCAGCGAGGCCGGCTGGGCGAAGGGGATCTCCGGCTCCGGCCGGCCGCCGCGCAGCTGCGTCTGCAGGGCCCGCCGCTGCTCATCGCTCATCACGTCCAGGTCTACGCGGACCGAGGACACCCCGGGCAGCTTGGCGACCGCCGCGGTCACCTCGCGGGTGATGGTGTCCCGCAGCGGGCACCCCGCGACGGTCAGCCACACCTGCACACCCACCGTTCCGTCCGGCGCGACCTCGATGCCCTTGACCATGCCGAGCTCGGTGATCGGCCGGTGGATCTCGGGGTCCTGCACGCCACTCAGCGCTGTGGACACCTGGTCTGTGGTGGGCGGCGAGGTCATGGGTTCATGCTACGGACCCATCGTCTTACAAGCTAATTTTCCCTAACGGCCGGTGGTGCTTGCCCGCAACCAGCTGGATCCTGCCCAAGGCAGCGCCTCAGACAGCAGCGGCTGCGACCGCAGGTGCGGTCGCAGCCGCTGGCCGCCTCCGTTTGTCTAGCTGCTCGTCACCGCACCCGTGGTCGGGTCGAGGATGACGAGCCCGAAGTGCGGCTTCTTGTTGAAGTTGAGCACGCCGCGTGGCCCGGAAAGGCTGCCCGAGATCGCGTCGAAGGAACCGGCGATCCGCTGCCCGCGGAGCCAGTTGTCCTCGATGAACCTGGTGACCGAGACGGTGTTGGTCAGGCGGTTGCTGACGAAGTTGCTCCTGGTGTAGGGCGAGATCACGATGAGCGGCAGCCGCTGGCTGTAACCGCACCGGTTGGGGAAGCTGTCTAGCCTCATCGGCGCGGAAGAGCAGATCGCCGTGTCCGCCGCGGTGTTCGAGCCGTTCACGATCACCGGGGGCTGGTGGTCGTACCAGCCGTCGGAGTCGTCGTAGGTGATGACGATCGCCGTGGACGCCCAGTCCTTGGACCGCTGGATCTTGTTGATGGTATTGACCAGGAAGGTCTGCTCGTCCAGCGGGCTGGAGTAGCCCGCATGACCGTCCTGGGCTGCCGGTGCCTTGAGGAAGCTGACGGCCGGCATGTTCCCTGCGGTGAGCGTGGCGTAGAAGTTGGAGATGTCGTACTGGTGGTTGGCCTGGTCGGTGTGCCCGATCATGGCCTCGGAGGTCGGCGGCAGGTGCTTGGGGTTGGAGGTGGACTTGTAGTACTGGAACGGCTCGTGGTGCGGCGAGTAATCGGTGACGGTGTTGCCGCCGATGTTCTTGCTGGTGGAGCCGCAGACCGCGTAGCTGACGCCGTTGATCGTGGTGGTCCCGGTGGGCGTGAACCCGCCCTGGAACCAGCCCCAGGTGATTCCCCTGGCGTTGAGCAGGTCACCGATGTTCTTGCCGGTCGAGACGCCGAGGGGGTTCAGCTTCGCCGTGGGGGAGGAAGGGGTGTGGCTGTTGTCCGAGCAGTCGTCGTAGGCCGGGTCGAGGTCGCCGTAGATGGTACCCAGGCCCGCGCTGTTGAGCGCGCTCACCGTACCCGCGATCGGCGTGGTGATCTTCGCGTTGTTGTTGTTGGGGTCGACCGCGTAGCTGCCGCCGGTCTGGCCTGAGATCAGGTTGAGCGCGCCCGGCGTAGACGGCCCGAAGACGGTGTCCCAGTTGTTGTCGCTCATCGCGAAGTTCTGCGCGTAATTCCACAGGCCGGTGACGGTGTTGCCGTCGAAGTAGTCCATGACCAGCCCGGGCGCGCCGTACGGGGTAGTGGGTGTCCCGGTGCAGGTGGGGACGTTGGTGAACTGGATGAACTTGTTCATCAACCCGCCGTTCACGGCCTCCTGCTCCGGCGTGTAGCCGTGGTCCTGGTCGCAGGTGAGAGCCTGTGAGTGAGTAAGCCGTGTGGGGTTGTACTGCACGCCGTTGTCGATGTTCGGGTTGTTCGTGAGCAGCGGGCCGATCGGGCCGTTCTTAGTGATCTTGGTGTACAGGCCGTTCACCGGCTTGGTGCCCTTTTTGGCCTGGAAGGTGGTCCCGTCGGTGTTGGCCGCGAACGGGTAGGTCCCGAAGTAGTGGTCGAACGACACGTTCTCCTGGAAGATCACGACCAGGTGCTTGATCGGCGTCGCGGTCCCGCCGGGCAGCAAGGTCAAGCTGCCCGCCGAGCTTGTCGCCGCCGAGCTGCCGATTGCCGGCGCCGCGTTCGCGGCGGCCACCGTGGTACCGACGGCGAGGCCGACGCCCATGACGGTGGCGGCGGCGATGGCCGCGTAGAACCGGGCTTTGGAGTGTCTCGCATGGACCGTAGCTGGGCCTTCGCCCATCTCGTCCTCCTGAGTCTGCTGGCTGAATGTGCCGGCGAACCCCTCGGGGCTCCGGGGCCGCGGCGCCGGTGCGCGCTGGCGCGCACCCAGGAGCAAAAGCTGGCATAACGGGATGACACACCAACGCACACAATCTGACGAGCAGGCGAACGAGGGGTCAAGAATCCGTCAAGTTGTGGGCTACGCTCCTTCCGTGGAGCGACCGTATCGGGTGCGACGATCGTGCCTGGCCGTGCCGGCCAGCAGCGAGCGGTTCATCGAGAAGGCGCGCGGCCTGCCCGCCGACGAGGTGTTCCTGGACCTTGAGGACGCCGTCGCGCCGGGTGCTAAGGCGCAGGCGCGGTCATGCTGGGCGGGGAGCTGTACGACGAGGCCTCCCGGAAGATCGCCGAGGTCATCGTGGCCCGGGGTAACGCGGCCGGCTACGCCAAAAACGGGAAAGCGCCGGAATGAGCCCCGATACGTCCCGTTGAACATCAAAAGCGACGACCTGTTCGCAGGAATGCCGAAAAGGATGAAATAGGACGATCACTGCCATTCTTGGCTCAGAACGTCCCAGCTGGTGAGCGCTTCGACCAAACCTTCCGTGATGGGCAATGACGGCAGTTCGCTGACCGCTACCCAGCGCGCCTCGGCCGCGTCGTCTCCCGCGCGGAGCGTTCCGCCGGTGACCGTGGCCGCGTAGTCCCTGATGTCCAGGACGTTGCCGTCCCGAGCAGGCCGAAGGACACTACCCAGCAGCGGTCCCACCTGCACCGCCAGGCCGGTCTCCTCCCGCATTTCCCGCACCAGCGCTTCGGCGTCCGTCTCGCCCGGCTCGATCCGCCCCCCCGGTATCGACCACAGCCCGGCGCCAGGCTCATGCCCGCGCTTGATGAGCAGGAGCCGCCCCTGATCATCCTTGATGACGACGCCCACACAAGGGATTACGGAACCGGGCACGCGTTAAGTATCAATGCTCGGGCACAGCGCCGGCAAGCCTGGTATAGTCCAGCCGCTATACCCGTAAGCCTGGCCAGCCGGGTCAGCCTGGCATTAAAAGTTGCGATTTGGTCACGTCGGTGCATTGTCGTGATACATGCCACCCTTTTGCCCGCATCGCGCGTCCTTGATATGGGATAAAGGACCGGAGCTTCGGACCGGGAGGCTCAGCGCTGGCGCTGGATCCGCGTCGCGACTGAGATCTCAGTCCGTAATCAGCGCATGACCGTTTCGTTGTTGTCCTGCTCCAGCCTCATTGAGCCTATTCGACCGGTTTAGACCCCAAAAGAGACTTCCGGGCTTGCCCGGGGCTTTCCCTCTCCGAAACTGCAAGACCGATCAGGTCAGCCGTTCCTGCTCCTGATCAGGCCACCGTGAGCCGGCAGCGTGCCGAGCGGATCGGACATGTCCGATCGTCGCGTGCTGCGGGGGTCCAGCTCGACCCGGCCGTGCGCAGGGCACGGCTGGGGGTTCCAAGAGAGGAATCATCCATGTCCATCAAGAGCAAGGTGCTCTCCGTTGCGGCGACGCTGGCCCTGGTCGGCGGCGTCGGCACGGCGGGCGTGCTCGGCGCGGGAACCGCATCGGCGGCCACGCCGTCGTGTGGCATCGCCTGCGTCAACGTGTTCAGCTACCAGTTCGGCACGCACGCCTCGCCGAACTACACGGTTGACGTGCTGCGGCAGGGCGAGAAGGTCGGCCAGCCGATCATCCTGTTCCGCACCGCCAACTTCGACCCGGCGCTGGACTGGACCGTGTCGTTCCAGGGCACGGTGGCCGACTTCTTCGCGGCCGGCCTGGTGTCGTCGTCGCTGGCGCTGCACTACGGCTGCATCGCCGGGGTCAACTTCCCGAACTGCCCGTTCAACATCGCCGGGTTCAACTTCCCCTCGAACACTGATTCGGATCTCCTGGCGTTCGAGAACCAGTACGCGCCGTTCGGCGTGCAATCGGGCCTGTGCCTGGGCGTGGCCGCGACCGCGTTCAACGACGAGGGCGTGACGCTGCAGCCGTGTGGCGTGTCGTCCAAGACGGTGTGGGTCCTGGACACCCTTGACCAGTCGTTCACCACCGCCTGGGCGCACGGGTACATTCCGCTGATCAACGGCTCGGACACCAACTTCTCCCAGCCGTTCGTCCTGACCTACCCGGACATCCGGTTCCCGACCGACAAGCCGCGTCCGCAGCTCGTCGTCACCAACCTGACTGGTTTCTCGTTCCACGTCGGCAACCTCTTCGGTACCGGCGCGAACTCGAACCAGCTCTGGGGCGCGACCTTCGGGGAACTCAAGTAGGAGCCTGAGTTCACACCCTGAGTAACCCGGTGACGCCGGTCCCCCACGTGGGACCGGCGTCACTGGTATTCGCCCCCGCGTCGTCAAACATTTGGGTAACATCCCGCGTTTCATGTGGGATATTGGCCACATCCCGCGTCTCCGTATGGGATAAAGGACCAGCGTTCGTATCTTGGACTTCAGCGGCAGCACCAGATCCGCGCCGCCTCCGTCGACCGAGCATCGTAGGCAATCTCTATTGGTTTCCGTCTGTAATCACTGCATAACAAAATAGCTATCGATCCTCATTGTTATTGGGCCTATTCGACCGGTTTAGACCCCAAAAGAGACTTCCGGGCTTGCCCGGGGCTTTCCCTCTCCAAAACTGCAAGACCGATCAGGTCAGCCGTTCCTGTCCTGATCAGGCCACCGTGAGCCGGCAGCGTGCCGAGCGGGTCGGACATGTCCGATCCTCGCGTGCTGCGGGGGCCAGCTCTATCCAGCCGTGCGCAGGGCACGGCTGGGGGTTCCAAGAGAGGAATCATCCATGTCCATCAAGAGCAAGGTGCTCGCTGCGGCGACGACGCTGGCCCTGGTCGGCGGCGTCGGCACGGCGGGCGTGCTCGGCGCCGGAACGGCCAGCGCGGCGACCCCGTCGTGTGGCATCGCCTGCGTCAACGTGTTCAGCTACGACTTCGGCACGCACCGCTCGCCGAACTACACGGTTGACGTGCTGCGGCAGGGCGAGAAGGTCGGCCAGCCGATCATCCTGTTCCGCACCGCCAACTTCGACCCGGCGCTGGACTGGACCGTGTCGTTCCAGGGCACGGTGGCCGACTTCTTCGCGGCCGGCCTGGTGTCGTCGTCGCTGGCGCTGCACTACGGCTGCATCGCCGGGGTCAACTTCCCGAACTGCCCGTTCAACATCGCCGGGTTCAACTTCCCCGGGGCGCCGAGCTCCGACCTCCTGGCGTTCGAGAACCAGTACGCGCCGTTCGGCGTGGACTCGGGCCTGTGCCTGGGCGTGGCCGCGACCGCGTTCAGCGGCGAGGGCGTGACGCTGCAGCCGTGTGGCGTGTCGTCCAAGACGGTGTGGATCCTGGACACCCTCGACCAGTCGTTCACCACCGCCTGGGCGCACGGGTACATTCCGCTGATCAACGGCTCGAACACGAACTTCTCCCAGCCGTTCGTCCTCACCTACCCGAGCGCGGCTTCCCGACCGACAAGCCGCGTCCGCAGCTGTTCGTCACCAACCTGACCGGTTTCTCGTTCCACGTCGGCAACCTCTTCGGCACCGGCGCGAACTCGAACCAGCTCTGGGGCGCGACCTTCGGGGAACTCAAGTAGGAGCCTGAGTTCACACCCTGAGTAACCTGGTGACGCCGGTCCCCTGTGGGGGACCGGCGTCACTGTTATTCGCCTGCGTGTCAACCTTCTGCGCCCATCACGCGTCCTGATAGTGGAGGGCGCAAGCCCTCATGGAACTGCAAGACCGATCAGGCCCGCACTTGCGGTCCTGATCAGGCCCTACCGCGAGCCGGCAGCGTGCCGAGCGATCGGGGAATAAATCCGACGCGCGCTGCGGGGGCCAGCTCGACCCAGCCGTGCGCAGGGCACGGCTGGGGGTTCCAAGAGAGGAACGATCCATGTCCATCAAGAGCAAGGTGCTCTCCGTTGCGGCGACGCTGGCCCTGGTCGGCGGCGTCGGCACGGCGGGCGCGCTCGGCGCGGGAACCGCATCGGCGGCCACGCCGTCGTGCGGCCCGGCCTGCATCAACCTGTTCAGCTACCAGTTCGGCACCCACCACTCGCCGAACTACGCGGTTGACGTCCTGCGGCAGGGCGAGCAGGACCGGTCAGCCGATCATCCTGTTCCGCACCGCCAACTTCGACCCGGCGCTGGACTGGACCGTGGCGTTCCAGGGCACCGTGGCCGACTTCTTCGCGGCCGGCCTGGTGTCGCCGTCGCTGGCGCTGCACTACGGCTGCATCGCCGGGGTCAACTTCCCGAACTGCCCGTTCAACATCGCCGGGTTCAACTTCCCCGGGGCGAAGAGTTCCGACCTTCCGGCGTTCGAGAACCAGTACGCGCCGTTCGGCGTGCAATCGGGCCTGTGCCTGGGCGTGGCCGCGACCGCGTTCAGCGGCGAGGGCGTGACGCTGCAGCCGTGTGGCGTGTCGTCCAAGACGGTGTGGGTCCTGGACACCCTTGACCAGTCGTTCACCCACGCCTGGGCGCACGGGTACATTCCGCTGATCAACGGCTCGGACACCAACTTCTCCCAGCCGTTCGTCCTGACCTACCCGAACAACTCCTTCCCCACCGACAAGCCGCGTCCGCAGCTCGTCGTCACCAACCTGACCGGTTTCTCGTTCCACGTCGGCAACCTCTTCGGTACCGGCGCGAACTCGAACCAGCTCTGGGGCGCGACCTTCGGGCAGCTCAAGTAGGAGCCTGAGTTCACACCCTGAGTAACCCGGTGACGCCGGCCCCCACGGGGGCCGGCGTCACTGTCATGTACGGACACCAAGACACGAAATGTGACAACCTCGGCAGCACATGCTGCGTCCCTACATATGAGCCATCGGGTCAGCCGCCCCTGCCCGGCTCAGCGGTCGTGCACGGGGCACGACCGCAGTCCCGAGGAGGAACAGGCAAACATGTCCATGAAGAGCAAGATCTTCGCGGCTGCGGCCACGCTGACCATGGTCGGCGGCCTCGGCGCAGCGGGGACGCTCACCGCGAACGCGGCCACCCCGCCGTGCGGTCACCACTGCATCGACATCTTCAGCCGCGAGTTCGGTACCCACAAGCACCCGGCCTTCGTGCTCGATGTGTTCCAGCAGAAGGCCCAGGCCGGGCAGCCCATCATCTTGTGGCAGACCAGCAACCACGACCCGGCGGAAGACTTCACCATCTCGAACCAGGGCACGGTGGGCGACTTCTACAAGGCCGGCCTGGTGAGCGCCGCGCTGAACCTGCACTACTCCAAGTTCACCGCCTACGAGATCCAGTACACGCCCAATGGCGTGAAGAGCGGCTACTGCGTCGGCGTCGGCAGCACCGCCGCGGACGGCACCAAGGTGGCGCTCGAGCCGTGCGGCGTCTCCTCCAAGACGATCTGGGTCGCGGACTCCTACGACACGATCAAGGGCTTCTTCGTCCCGCTGATCAACGGCTCGGACACCAACTTCTCCCACCCGTACGTGCTGAACTACCCGGGCGGTGGCGCGTACCCGACGGACAACCCGCGGCCGCAGCTCACCACCTGGACGCTGTCCAAGTACTCCAACGGCACCGTCTTCGACAACCAGATGTGGGGCGCCAACTTCGGCGTTCTGCCGTAACCCGTTTCTGCTCACAAGTGGCGCCGGTCTCGCTGAGGACCGGCGCCACTGTCATGCTCACCTGCATGGTCTGCCCGCGAACGGGGTAAGAACGCCGCCATAACAACCCAACGTGATCGGCGATGAGGTGAGCGTGGGCCTGGAAAGCCACCGTCATTCGCCAGCCGCCTGCCCGCGGTGCGGCAAGCCCGTCCGGGAGCCGACCGCGTGGTCCAGTGCCTGGCGCTGTGACTGGCATGGCGAGGTCCACCCCTTGCTGCCCGCCTTCAGCCCGTCCCGGGAAGGCCTGGACGGGCTGCTCCGCACCGCGGGCGTTCCGGTCTGGCTGCCCTGGCCGCTCCCGGCCGGCTGGCTGGTCACCGGGCTTCGCCGGGGCCGGCGACGAGCGGACCGGCACGCGCGCCTGCGCGGTCGCGCTGTCCGGCCCGAACCCGGTGGGCGGGCCCGCCGACATGCTGGTCGTCGCCGAGGAACCGGGCATCGGCCTGGGCGCGGCGGTGGCCGGCCTGGACGCCGTCGACCCCGGGGCGGGTTTCGCGTCCGCGCCGCCCGTCGCCACGGCGTCGTTCGGCAAACATGACTTCCCGCTGTGGCAGGTCGATTCGCCGGACCGCGCCGTGTTCGCCGGCGAGATCAAGGGTCACTGGCTGTGGGTCGTGCTCTGGCCGGAGACCGCGGGCATCCTGCTGATCGAGCCGATCGGGCTGCGTGACCTGCGAGACCCCGGCATGGACCTCGACCTGCCCTACGGGGCCCCCTCGCCTCGCCTGCCCGCCGCCTGAAGTCAGGCCCACAGCCAGCATGTCTTACACTGGACCAGGTGCGCGCCGACCTGCATGTGCACAGCAACGCCTCCGACGGGACCGATCCTCCGGCGGAGGTGATGAGCCGCGCCGCCCGGGCCGGACTGGACGTGGTGGCGCTGACCGACCACGACACGGTGGCCGGGCACGCGCAGGCCCGCCGGGCGCTGCCCGAGTCCCTGACCCTGGTGCCGGGCATGGAACTGTCGTGCCGCCTCGACGGATCGCAGCTTGCACCTGCTGGCCTACCTGTTCGACCCGGACGATCCGGACCTGGCCGCGGAAACACCGGCGCATCCGCGATGACCGCGTGCTGCGCGCCCGGGCCATGGTGGACCGGCTGATCGACCTGGGCGTCCCCATCACCTGGGATGATGTCGCCGCCATCGCCGGGTCGGCCGTGGTCGGCCGCGCCGCACATCGCCCGCGCGATGGCGGCCAGCGGGGCCATCGCCTCGCCCGATCAGGCGTTCACCCGGGACTGGATCGCCGACGGCGGCCGCGCCTACGTCGACCGGTACGCGCTCGAACCCGGCCCGCGCGATCGGCCTGGTCCGCGCGGCCGGCGGCGTCGCCGTCGCTCGCCCACCCCCGCGCGGACCGCGATCTGCTGGTCACCGACGAGCAGATCGCCGGCCTGGCCGCGGCCGGCCTGGCCGGGGTCGAGGTCTTCCACCCCGACCAGCCAGAGGCCGAGCAGGCCAGCCTGCTCGGCCTCACCCGTGACCTCGGCCTGATCGCCACCGGCGGCAGCGACGATCACGGCAGCCTGACCGGCCACCGGATCGGCTCGTACACCGCGGCGCCCGGCGCGTACGAGCGCCTGATCGCCCAGGCCACCGGGTCCCAGCCGGTCCGGAGCGGCTGAAACCCGACCGGTATTGTTCCCCAATGGCCATCACATCCTCGCTCGGCAAAGACGTCCGCACGCGTGTTCCACGAGGAACTGGACCCGCGGCAGCGGTCCGCACTGCTCAGCTGGCTCGCCTTCACCACCACGTTCGGCGCCGTCCGGGGCATCACCTACAGCATCAAGGACGGCAAGGGCCCGTTCCGTAACCTGAGCGTCGGCGGCGCGCACCTGCACCACTACATGTGGGGCATCGGCATGGTCAGCAGCGTCGGCGGCATCGCCGTACACGGCGAGGACGCCCGGCGCCGGCACCCGGCCGTGGCCCTGGCCTACGGCACCGGGCTGGCCCTCATCGTCGATGAGTTCGCGCTGCTCCTGGACCTCAAGGACGTCTACTGGGCCAAGCAGGGCCGGATCTCGGTCGACCTCGGCATCGGCGCCAGCTCCCTGGCCGGCACCTACTTCGCCGCCCTGCCCCTGCTCCGTGCCCTGCGCCGCCGCGTCCGGTAACCGGGTTCCGACGGGTTCGCCCTGGCCGGAGCGATGGCCGCGGTGCCCCTGGCGGTCTGGCTGGCCATGCGCTTCGCCCTGGTCATCCACCGGCTGCTGACCGACAACGGCGTCGAGCTGGTGACCAGGATCGCCGGGCTGCTGCTGGCCGCCATCGCGGTCCAGCTCGTCGCGAACTCCGCCATCGCCTTCGCCCACAGTGCTTTATTCATTGGGCCTGACCGCTCGGGCTCCTGTGGTAGGAAGGGTCGGCGGACCAGCGATACAGGAAGGACTCGGTCGATGACCGCACGAATCGAACGGGTGTCGTCCGAAGTGACCAACGCCTGGATCATCGGCGATGACGAGGAGGTCATCGTCATCGACCCGGGCCGCGACCCGGCGGGCGTGCTCGGCGCGGTGGGCGACCGCGAGGTGGTCGCCGTGATCTGCACGCACGGTCACCCGGACCACGTGGCCGCCGCGCTGGAGGTGGCCGAGGACGACGAGGCGCCGGTGGCGCTGCATCCCCGGGACCGGCTGTGGTGGCGGGACGCGTACCCGGAGGACGACGCCGAGATCGAGATGGCCGACGGCGGGCTCTTCGAGGTCGCCGACGTCCGGCTCGAGGTCATCCACGCCCCCGGCCACACGCCCGGCTCGGTCTGCCTGTACTGCGAGGACCTGGAGGCCGTGTTCACCGGGCACGCCCTGACCGCCGACGGCCCGGTGCCGCACGACGGCGAGTTCCCCGACTTCGCCAGCCAGCTGACCGCGATCGGCGAGTACCTGCTGACCCTGCCCGGCAGCACCCGTGTCCTGCCGGGTGAGGGCGAGGAGACCACGATCGCGGCCGCCGAGAAGAACTTCGACGCGTGGGCGTCGACGAGACCGTAGCCGGCGAGATCTAGTGGAGCAGCTGGGCTTCGAGGGGATGCCGCGCCGGCTGTACCCGTGCACGCCGACGCGCCTTTCGGCCTGGCTGGACTGCCCCCGCCGGTACCGGATGAGCTACCTGGACCGCCCGCCGCCGCCCAAGGGCCCGCCCTGGGCCCACAACAGCCTCGGGGCCAGCATCCACAACGCGCTGGCCGGCTGGTGGCGGCTGCCGCTGGCCGAACGCACCGTGGCCGCCGCAGGCCGGCTCGTCGACCGCGGCTGGATCGACGAGGGTTTCGCCGACGAGACCCAGTCGGTGCGCTGCCGGGAGCACGCCATCGAGATGGTGCAGGGGTACGTCGCCCACCTGGACCCGGCCGACGAGCCGCTCGGGGTGGAACGGACCGTGGCCACCCGCACGGACACGATCGCGTTCTCCGGCCGGATCGACCGGCTGGACGCCCGGCCCGCCGAGGACTCCGCGGGCACCGAGCTGGTCGTGGTCGACTACAAGACCGGGCGGCACCTGCTCACCGTGGACGACGCGCGCGGCTCGATGGCCCTGGCCCTGTACGCGCTGGCCGCCAGCCGGGTCCTCCGGCGCCCCTGCCACCGGGTCGAGCTGCACCACCTGCCGTCCGGGCAGGTGGTGGCCTGGTCGCACTCTGACGCGTCGCTGGCCCGGCACCTGAGCCGGGCCGAGGACATCGCGCAGGAGTGCGCCGCGGCTGACGAGCAGTTGCGGGACGGCCTGCCCGCCGAGCGGTACGACGAGGTGTTCCCGCCGCGCCCCAGCGCCTCCTGCGGCTGGTGTGACTACCTGCGGCACTGCCCGGAGGGCACCGCCGCCGCCATCACCCGGCGCCCCTGGGACGGGCTGAGCTCCTAAGCCATCCGCGCGCTGCCGGCGTGCGCCGCCGCCGCCTCGGCCGCGTCCCAGAACTGGGTCAGCGCGATCGCCGTGGTCGCGGGCGCCTCGACGGCGGGGGAGTGCGAGGCCCCCGGGATGCAGATCCGGCGCGCGCCCAGCCGCCGGGCCATCGCCTCCTGCGCGGCCGGTGACCAGGAGTTGTCGTCCTCGCCGTAGATGACCAGCATGCCGAACCGGTCCAGCCGGGCCAGCTCCGAGGTGCGATCCGGCGCGCTGAGCAGGTGGCGGGCCATCTGCACCAGGCCGTACGGGTCGTTGCTGGCCATCCGCCGGCCCAGGAACGCCACGATCGGCGCGGGAATCCCGTCCGCGACGGCCTGCGGTTCCAGGTGGTCCCGCCAGATGCCGGCGATCCCGGCCGCCAGCGTGTCCCGGTCCGGCAGGCTGCCGTCCGCCACGCCCAGCGCGGTGAGCATGACGCGCAGTTCCTCGGCCCGCGGCCCGGTCAGCGCCGACGGGCCGGAGCTCATCAGCGTGAACGACTCGATGTCGTCCTGGGATCTGGTTCTCAGCAGGGCCTCGCGGGTCACCAGCCCGCCGTAGGAGTGCCCGAGCAGGTGCCTCGCGCCGGTGGCCTGGATGACGCCGGCGAGGTCAGCGGCCATCGCCGACGGCGCGTAGCCGTCGGGATCGGCCGGGCCGGGCGTCTGGAACTGGCCGCGCATGTCGATCGCGACCACCTGGCGACCGTGGTCGGCCAGCTGGCCGAGAACGGCCAGGAAATCCTCTTTGCTGCCGGTGTAACCGGGAACAAGCAGAGCGGGTTCTCGCTCGCAGACCCCCGACACCGGAACGGCCTCCAGCGCCGCGAACGACCCGCGGCTGGTGCGCACCGTGATCGGCCGCACTCCGTCGGGCAACTCAAGAGAGGTTGGTGTGCTCACAGAGGCGAACCTTACCCGGCGACGTTGAACAGACTCTGTCAGCAGGCTCTGCGAGCGGCCCGACCCGCACGGGTCAGGAGGCCTTGCGGCGGGGTGCCTCCGGCTGGTCCTGGGCCGGCCCGATCTCCCGGCCCGACCGGGTCCGGCGCCGCCGCCGCGAGCTGGCCGCCTTCGGGGCATCCTCGGCCGCCAGACCGGCACTGCGACCAGACGCGCCGCGGCCAGACGTACCGTCGCGACCGGACGCGCCGGCCCGGTCCGACGAGCCGCGCCCGCGCCGGGCGCGCGGGGTGGCGCGCGGGGTGCGGATCCGGCCGGTCTCGCCGATGTCCTCCACCGCCTCGGCCTCGAGCCCGGCCCGGTCGCGCATCGCGCGCGGCAGCGTCCCGGTTGCCTCGCGCGGGATGTCGAGCTGGGTGTACAGGTGCTCGGAGGTGGAGTACGTCTCCTCGGGTTCGGGCTGGCCGAGGCCCAGGGCATCGTTGATGAGCTTCCAGCGGTGCATGTCCCGCCAGTCGACGAACGTGACCGCGACGCCCGGTTTCCCGGCCCGGCCGGTCCGGCCGATGCGGTGCACGTAGGTCTTCTCGTCATCCGGGCATTCGTAGTTCACCACGTGCGTGACGTCGTCCACGTCGAGCCCGCGGGCGGCCACCTCGGTGGCGGTGAGCACGTCCACCTTGCCGGTGCGGAACGCGCGCAACGCGCGCTCCCGCTGGCCCTGACCCAGGTCGCCGTGCACGGTCGCGACCGCGAAACCCCGGCTGGCCAGCGCCGTCGCGACCTGGTCGGCCGCACGCTTGGTCTGGCAGAACACCATCGTCAGGCCCCGGTCCCTGGCCTGCAGCAACCGGGCCAGCACCTCGATCTTGTCCATCTGGTGGGCCCGGAAGACGTGCTGGCGCGTGCCGGGAGGCGGCGCGCTCTCGTCGTCACCCTCGGCCCGCACGTTGGTCGCCTGCCGCATGTGACGGCGGGCCAGCGTGACGACCTCCGACGGCATGGTCGCGGAGAACAGCATCGTCTGCCGGCCGTCCGGGGTGAGCCGGATGATGCGCTCCACGTCGGGCAGGAAGCCGAGGTCGAGCATCTTGTCCGCCTCGTCGAGCACCAGGGCCTGTACCGCGCTCAGGTCCAGATGCCGGCGCTGGGCCAGGTCGAGCAGCCGTCCCGGGGTGCCGACGACGATGTCGACCCCGGCGGCCAGCGCGTCGATCTGCGGCTCGTAGGCCCGGCCGCCGTACACGGTCACCACCCTGGCTCGCATGTTGACCGCGGCGGTGCGCAGGTCGTCCGCGACCTGGATGGCCAGTTCCCGGGTCGGCACCACGACGAGCGCCCGCGGGGCGCCCTTCGGGCCGTCGTCGATCAGTTCCAGCAGCGGGATGCCGAACGCCAGCGTCTTCCCGGTGCCGGTCCTGGCCTGCCCGATGATGTCCTGCCCGCGCAGGGCGATCGGAAGGCTCAGCGCCTGGATCGGGAACGTGGTGAGGATGCCCGCGGCCGCCAGGCCCGAGCAGATCGCCTCACTGATGCCGAAATCGCTGAACGGGACCGCATGGGAGCCAGAAGAAGCCCCAGAAGAAGCCTCTGTCGTGTCCCCGGTCGAAGTCTGAGTGGTCAGGGCTTGCCGTCCTTCATCATGGCCCACCCGGCCTGTTCCGGAAGCGAGCCCGTCATGTCTGCAAGCTGCCTGCAGCGACCCGCCACGAGGCGAGCTGCGACCAGGTGCCGCCGTGCGCCGTAATCCGGCGCGGCGCGCGCCCGGGAGCCCGCTACCGTCGTTGGGACGCTGCCGTTCCCTCGGGTTCCCCCCCAGGGAGGCCGGACGATGAAGCCCGGCGTAAACAGCAGCTGACTGGATAACACGACCTTTGGTTATGTCATTCCTTGATCAGTCGTTATCCACAATACCAGGGCAGGCCCGAGCCCTTGGTCAGGCCCGGCCGATGACAGCAGGACCTAACGCGATGTTGCCGAAACCGACCCGCCGCGCCTCGGGCGCGCCGAACTCCACGTAGGCGATCTTGTCGGCCGGCACCAGGACCCGCCCGCCCTTGGCCACCGAGAGCGCGAACACCGCGTGCTCGCCCTTTTCCAAGGCGGCTGACAACAGGCGCTCCACTTCCTCGGCCGGCGTGTCCGTCTCCACCACCAGCTCCCGCGGCACCGAATGAATCCCGATCTTCACTTCCACAAGAAGCCCCCTAGCGCTAGTTGCGCGGCCAGCCGCTGATGCCGCGCCAGGCCAGCCTGGCCACGAGCTGCTCGGCGGTCTCCCGCGGGATGTGCTCCCGGGTGGTGCTGAGCCAGTACCTGGCGGTGACCTGAGCCAGGCCCACCATCGCCACGCTCACCAGGTGGGCCTCGGCGTCGTCCAGGCCGGCGTCCTGCCGGATCATCGGGCTGATCATGTCGGCGCACTCGCGCTGGCCGCGTTCCAGCCGGTCCCGGACCGCGCCCTCGTTGCTCAGGTCCGACTCGAACACCAGCCGGTACGCCTGCCCCTCGCTCGCCACGTACTCGAAGTAGGCGCTGAACGTGGCGGCCACCCGCTGCTTGTTCTCGGTGGTCGAGCGGAGCGCGTCGCGGACGGTCTCCACCAGCTCGTCCACGCTCTGGTCGAGCAGGGCCAGGTACAGGTCGAGCTTGCCGGGGAAGTGCTGGTACAGGACGGGCTTGCTGACGCCGGCCCGCTCGGCGATCTCATCCATGGCGGCGGCGTGGTACCCCTGCGATACGAATACCTCAAGCGCCGCGTCCAGGAGCTGCCGCCGCCGTTCGTGCCTGGGCAGCCGTGTGCTGCGCGGCCGTGCATCGGACGTTGCGGTCAAGGTTCAGTCTCCGGTGGTCACCCGCGGCCACATGCCGCGTTCGAACCATCCTAAGCCGCGATTAGCGGTAGTCGTCATCGTCGAAGCTGACCGCGCGAGCCTGCTCGGCCGCATCCGCCTCGTCCACGTCGAACGGGAGGTCGCGCCGCGGTACGGTCACGGGGTCGTCCGAGATGAGTTCCCGGTGCTGCTCGACTGCGTCGCCCTCGGGCGTCTCCAGGCCCAGTTCGCTCAACGGCCCGATCCCCTTTCCCTCCGGAACGGCGGCCAGCTCCCGGAACGCGGCCTGCAGCGCCTCTCCGTAGGTGGGGAAGGCGTGCACCACGTCGGCCAGGACGGTCACCGGTATTTTTGCCCTGATGGCGAGCGTAACCTCCGCCATCCAGGCGGCCGCGTCCGGCCCCACCGCCACGGCGCCGACCAGCACCCCGTCCGCCGCGTACAACTCGAGCCGGCCCAGGTCATCGCGTCCCAGCCGACCCCGGACGGTGTCGCTCAGCGGGACTCGCGCCACCGAAAGACCGGCCCGGGCCGGTTCGCCCACAGCGTAGACCGAAGGCGCGGTGTACACGCAGCGCGGGATCGCGCTGTAGTCCGCCTCGCGGGGCCGGCCGAGGAGGTTGGCCGCGACCACGCCGGCCTGATAGCGGCTGGCGTGAGTGTGGGTGATCCCGGTGACGTCCCCGGCGGCCCACACCCGGCCAGGCCCGAGCGCGCCGGAAGCAACGCCGGAGACCACCCGGCACGAGGCGTCCGTGGGCAGCGCCTGGCCCGGCGCGACCGTGATCCCGAGCGCGTCCAGGCCGAGCCCGGTGAGCCGGGGCCGCCGGCCGGTGGCCAGCAGCAACCGGTCCGCGTCGATCCGGGTGCCGTCCTCCAGCGCGAGGGTGAGGCCGTCCGGCGTGCGCTCGGCCTTGGTGGCGGGCGAGCCGAGGAAGATCTCGACCCCGGCCCGGCGCAGCGCCGCGGCCAGGATCTCACCGGCGAAGGCCGCCTCGCCGGGCAGCAGCCCCGCGTCGGCCTCGATCAGCGTGACCTGGGAGCCGAACGCCGCGAAGATCTGCGCCAGCTCACACCCGGCCGGCCCGCCGCCCAGCACCAGGAGGCGGCGCGGCAGGTCGGGCGAGAGCAGGCCCTGCGCGGTGGTCCAGGTCGGGATGTCGGCCAGGCCCTCGATGGGCGGCGCGACCGGCTCGCACCCGGTCGCGATGACCAGGTCGGTACAGCCCAGCGACGTAGGGCCAGCCTCAGAAGCAGGGGAAACCGCCACCGCGCCCGGCCCGGTGATCCGCCCGGTGCCGCGGATCACCGTGACCCCCGAGGAAGTCAGCCGCAGCGCGGCTCCGGAGTCATCCAGTCCGCCGGTCACCTCGTCGCGGCGCGCGACCGCGTCCTCCCAGGTCACGCCCTGGCTCGCGGACAGCAGCAGCGAGTTCGACGGCAGGCAGGCCAGGTAAGAGGACTCACCGCCGATCAGCCCGGCCTCGACGAGCGCCACGGACTTGCCGCCCCGGACCACCTCGGTGGCGACGTGCACGCCCGCGGTACCACCGCCGAGCACGACTACGTCGAAAGCGCCCATACCTCTCCGTTCCCCCTCGCCCTAGCGTGCTCATCATCTCAGCCAGGCCGTAAGCTCGCTGGGAGAGTTGGGCTAATTAGGAGAATCGGCCCTCCCTGAAACCGGAATCGGTCCTATCCAAACGGGGTAGGTGAGAGATCATGCGCAGCATATGGGCGGGGGCCATCTCGTTTGGCCTGGTCGTGATCCCGGTGAAGCTCTACTCGGCGACCGAGCAGCGGGACATCGCCTTCCGGCAGGTCCACCGCAAGGACGGGGCCCGGATCCAGTTCCGCCGGTTCTGCACCCTGGACGGGGAGGAAGTCCCCTACTCCGACGTGGCCAAGGGCTACGAACTGCCCACCGGCGACATGGTGGTGCTCACCGACGAGGACCTGGCCGACCTCCCGCTGGTCACCGCCCACCGGATCGAGGTCCTGCACTTCGCGCCGAGCGCCCAGGTCGAGCCGATCTACGCGGCCAAGAGCTACTACACCGAGCCCGAGCCGGCCGGGGTCCGGGCCTACGTGCTGTTCCGCGACGCGCTGGAGAACTCGGGCAAGGTCGCGGTGGCCAAGGTGGCGCTGCGCCAGCGCGAGGCGCTGGCCGCGCTGCGGGTCCGGGAGGGGGTCATCACGCTGGAGACCCTGCTCTGGCCCGACGAGGTGCGCAAGCCCGACTTCGGCTTCCTGGACGAGGACATCGAGGTCCGGTCGCAGGAACTGAAGATGGCGGCCTCGCTCATCGACACCATGACCGAGGACTTCGACCCCGACCAGTACCACGACTCCTACCGCGAGGCGCTCGAGGAGGTGGTCCGGGCCAAGGTCGAGGGCAACGACATCGTCCGCCCGGCCGGCCTGGACGAGCCCGCCCCCAAGAGCCAGCCCGCCGACCTGACCGAGATCCTCCGCGCCAGCGTGGCCGCCGTGAAGAGCGGCCGCAGCCCGGCCCAAGAAGCCGAGGAGGACGAGCCCAAGCCCGCCAAGCCGAAGACCCGCCGCAAAGCCAGCGCATGACCCAGGAGCCGATCCCGCACTGGCCCGGCGAACTCGTCACCGTCAGCGGCGAGCACCAGGTCTTCGTGCGCAGCACTCCGGACCGCGGCGGCGAGCCCGCGTTGTGCGTGCACGGCCTGGCCGGCTCGTCGCGGAACTGGACCGACCTGATCGGCCTGCTCCGCCCGCGGCTGGCCTGCGACGCGCTCGACCTGCCCGGGTTCGGCGATTCCCCGCCCCGCCCCGACCGCCGCTACAGCATCGCCGCGCTCGCCCTGACCGTCGCCGCGTTCATCGAAAGAAAAAACAGCGCCCCGGTCCACCTGATCGCCAATTCCCTGGGCGGCGCGGTCGCCGTCAAGGTCGCCGCCACCCGCCCCGAGCTCGTCAAGACCCTGACCCTGATCTCCCCGGCCCTGCCCGACTCCCGGCCGCACCTGGACCAGGTGCAGTTCGCGCTGGTGAGCCTGCCCGGGATCGGCGCCCGCCTGATCCGCAAGCACGACACCCTGCCGCCGGAGAACCGCGTCGCCGACGTCATCGGCAACTGCTTCAGCGACCCATCTCGGTTCCCAGAAGAACGCTTCGCCGCCGAGGTCGCCGAACTCGCCCGGCGCGACACCCTCGACTACGCCACCGCCGCGCTGGTCGGCACGATCCGGACCCTGACCGCCGAGTTCTTCCGGACCGGACGCCACACGGGCTGGCGCGACGCGGCCCGCATCACCGCGCCCACCCTGGTCATCTACGGCAGCCACGACCGCGTGGTCGACCCGCGCCTGGCGGGCCGGGCCGCGCACGCCTTCGCCAACTCCAGGATCGTGGTCCTGCCCCGCACCGGCCACCTGGCCCACATGGAACACCCCGAACAGGTCGCCGCCGAGATGACCATCATGCTCGACGCGACGGCCCAGCCGGCCCGGGAATTCCCGCTCACGCCAGCCGGTTGATCCAGGGGCAATCCCATATGTACAAGGAGAGCATCGTGTCGTTGCCCCCTCTGGTGGAGCCCGCCGAAGCACTGACCGTCGACGAGGTCCGGCGTTACTCCCGTCACCTGATCATCCCCGACGTGGGCATGACCGGGCAGAAGCGGCTGAAGAACGCCAAGGTCCTGGTCGTCGGGGCCGGCGGCCTCGGCTCGCCCGCGCTGCTGTACCTGGCCGCGGCCGGGGTCGGCACGCTCGGCATCATCGACTTCGACGTCGTGGACGAGTCGAACCTGCAGCGCCAGATCATCCACGGCGTCTCCGACATCGGCAAACCCAAGGCCGAGTCGGCCCGGGACAGCATCCGCGAGATCAACCCGCTGGTCAATGTCGTGCTCCACGAGGTCCGGCTGGACTCCGACAACGCCCTGGAGATCTTCGCCGACTACGACCTGATCGTCGACGGCACCGACAACTTCGCCACCCGGTACCTGGTCAACGACGCCTGCGTGCTGCTCGGCAAGCCGTACGTGTGGGGCTCGATCTACCGGTTCGACGGGCAGGCCAGCGTGTTCTGGGCCGAGTACGGCCCGTGCTACCGCTGCCTGTACCCCGAGCCGCCGCCGCCCGGCATGGTGCCGTCCTGCGCGGAGGGCGGGGTGCTCGGCGTGCTGTGCGCCTCGATCGGGTCGATCCAGGTCAACGAGGCGATCAAGCTCATCACCGGGATCGGCGAGCCGCTGGCCGGCCGGCTGATGATCTACGACGCGCTGGAGATGAGCTACCACACGGTCCGGGTGCAGAAGGATCCGGAGTGTGCCGTGTGCGGCAAGAACCCGACCGTCACCGCTCTGATCGACTACGAGGAGTTCTGCGGCGCAGTCTCCGAGGAGGCAGCCGAGGCCGTCCAGGGCTCCACGATCAGCGCCAAGGACCTGGCTGCCATGCTCGACGCGGGGGACGACATCTTCCTGGTCGACGTGCGCGAGCCCAACGAGTACGAGATCGTGTCCATCCCGGGCGCGACCCTCATCCCCAAGGGCGAGTTCGTGTCCGGTGCCGCCCTGGAGCGCCTGCCCCAGGACAAGCGCATCGTGCTGCACTGCAAGAGCGGCGCCCGCAGCGCCGAGGCGCTGGCCATCGTCAAGAACGCCGGCTTCACCGACGCGGTGCACGTCGGCGGCGGGGTGCTGGCCTGGATCAACCAGGTGGACCCCTCGCTGCCGTCTTATTAAAATCATTAAAAATTTTCAGCCGAACGGACCGTGGCCGGGAGGTTCCCATGAAGGGCGATCGCGTCGAGAT
The DNA here is from genome assembly GCA_963742795.1 of uncultured Actinomycetes bacterium. Lineage (GTDB taxonomy): Bacteria > Actinomycetota > Actinomycetes > Streptosporangiales > Streptosporangiaceae > Palsa-504. The sequence continues at coordinate 189,690 of CAVUNL010000025.1, read as the reverse complement.
CGTGGTCGACTCCGGTGATGGCACCAAGACCTATGAGATCAACGCCACCAAGGCGGGCCGGCGTGTCGACATCGCCAACCGGCGCGGGATCATCGAGGTCAGCGAGGTGACCCGGACCGGGACCCCGGTCCGGACCGCCCGCTTCATGGCCAGCCGCGTGGTGGCGCTGGTCGAGTACCCCGCCGACAATCCCAAGCCGGACTAGCATGCCCGGATGGAGCTTCTCCAGCCGGTAATCCGCCCCTACGCGTGGGGCTCGAGGACGGGAATCGCGGAACTCCAGGGCCGCCCGCTCCCGGCGCCCGGCCCGGAGGCCGAGCTGTGGATGGGCGCCCACCCGTCCGCCCCGTCCGGCGTCGCCGAGACCACCCTGGACGCCGTCATCGCCGCCGACCCGGACCGCGAGCTCGGCCCGGCGTGCGTGGCCCGGTTCGGCCCCCGGCTGCCGTTCCTGCTCAAGGTGCTCTCGGCCGACCAGGCCCTGTCCATCCAGGTGCACCCGTCCCGCGCCCAGGCCGAGGCCGGCTTCCGCGCCGAGAACACCCGCCGCCGAAGGCGGCCAGACCAGCAGCGCGGCCTGCCCCACCTCAACTACGTCGACGACTGGCCCAAGCCCGAACTGCTGTGCGCCCTGACCCCGTTCGAGGTCCTGGCCGGCCTGCGCCCCCCGCCCGACGCCGCCGCCCTCCTGAACGCCCTGGCCGTCCCCCAGCTCGCCCCCCTGGCCGCCGAACTCGACGCCGCGAACACCCCCGACGCCCTCAGCCACGCCCTGGCCACCATCCTCGACTGGCCCGAAGCCTCCCGCGCCGAACTAGTCAGCGCCGTCATCGCCGCCTGCGCCCCTCTGGCCTCCTCCGTCACAACAGCCTCACCCGCCCCCCTGGCCTCCTCCGCCAGTCCCTACGCCGCCGCCTGCGCCGCGGCCGTGCGCGTGGCCGGGGATCACCCCGGCGACCTCGGCGTGGTGGCCATGCTGCTCATGCGGCACGAAGTGCTGGCCCCGGGCCAGGCGGTGTTCATGCCGGCCGGCGGCCTGCACGCCTACCTGCACGGCACCGGCATCGAGGTGCTGGCCAACTCCGACAACGTGGTCCGGGCCGGCCTGACGAGCAAGCACATCGACGTCCCCGAGCTGCTCACGTTGCTCGACCCGGCCGTCACCGTCCCCGTCCTGACCCCCGCCCCCCTCGGCGACGGCGTCACCTGGTTCGACACCCCGGCCCCGGAGTTCCGCCTCTACGTCGCCGACCTGGCCGAGCCCGTGATCCCGATGCCCGCCGCCGGTCCCGCGGATCGCCCTGTGCACCGACGGCGTCGCCACCCTGCGCACCGAGTCCGGCGAGACGGTCAAGCTGCCCCGCGGCGAATCCTGCTTCATCCCCGCCGCCGACGGCCCCCTGCACGCCTACGGCCCCGCCCGCCTCTTCCTCGCCACCCCAGGCGCGCTCGGGTAGAATCCCGGTGTCCCTGATGCCGTCGGCGGGAGAGCAGCGGTGCGTTCCTGAGGTCAGCGATACCGCGACCTGAACCGCGTGGTGTCGCCACACGTAACGGAAGTCCGTCCTACGTGCTGGGAGCCACCCCTCATGACCTCCGCCATCATCTGTTCCGACCTCACCTTCGCCTGGCCCGACGGAGTCCCCGTCCTGTCCGGGCTGACCGTGTCCTTCGGCCCCGGCCGCACCGGCCTGATCGGGGTCAACGGCTCCGGTAAGTCGACCCTGCTCCGGCTGATCGCCGGGGAACTGCGTCCCGTCTCGGGCACCGTCCGCACCGACGGCGAGGTCGGCTACCTGCCGCAGGCCATCACCCTGGGGACCCACCGCAGCGTCAGCGACCTGCTCGGCATCACCGCCGCCCGGGATGCGCTGCACGCCATCGAGGCCGGCGAGACGGAGGAGGAGGCCTTCGCCGCGGTCGGCGACGACTGGGACGTCGAGGAGCGGGCCCGGGCCTGGCTGGACCGGCTCGGGCTGGCCAGCCTCGGCCTCGACGACCGGGTCGAGCGCCTGTCCGGCGGCGAGACCATCCTGGCCGCGCTGGCCGCGCTGTTCCTGCGCCGCCCGGACATCCTGCTGCTCGACGAGCCGACCAACAACCTCGACCTGGACGCGCGCGGCCGGCTCTACGACGCTGTCGCCTCCTGGACCGGCGTGATGGTCATCGTCAGCCACGACCGCGAGCTGCTCGGCCTGGTCGACCAGGTCGCCGACCTGTCCGCCGGGAGCATCCGGATGTACGGCGGCAACCTGGCGGCCTACGAGGACCTGCTCGCGGCCGAGCAGGCCGCCGCCGAACGCGCGGTCGCCTCCGCCGCCGCCGACGTCCGCCGCGAGCACCGCGACCTGGTCGAGGCCCAGACCAAGCAAGCCCGGCGCGACCGCCATGGCCGCAAGCTGGCCGCTTCGGGCAGCCTGTCCAGGGCAGCCGCGAGTGACCGCAAACGCTCCGCCCAGGAGAGCGCCGGCCGCTCCCGCGAACTGCACGCCGAGCGCCTCCAGGCCGCCCGCGGCCGCCTCGACCAGGCCGAACATGCCGTCCGCGACGACGCCGAGATCCGCGTCGACCTCCCCGGCACCGCCGTCCCCGCCGGCCGCACCGTCCTGACCCTGACCGGGACCCTCGCCGAGCTCATCGTGCGCGGCCCCGAGCGGATCGCCCTGACCGGTCCGAACGGCGCGGGCAAGACCACCCTGCTACGCGCGATCGCCGGCCTGGCCCCGCTGTCCGGCGTCGGCGTTCGCCTCGGCGCGGTCGTCGGCTACCTGCCCCAGCGCCTCGACCTCCTCGATGACTCGCTGACCGTGGTCGATAATGTACGGGCAGCCGCCCCGGCCGCGTCGGTCAACGAGGTGCGGGCCAGCCTGGCCCGGTTCCTGTTCCGCGGCGAGCGGGCCGACCGGGCGGCCGGCACCCTGTCCGGCGGCGAGCGGTTCCGCGCCGTGCTCGCGGCCCTCCTGCTGGCCCAGCCCGCGCCCCAGTTGCTGCTGCTCGACGAGCCGACCAACAACCTGGACCTGGCCTCGGTCCGCCAGCTTTCCCAGGCCCTGGAGGGCTACCGCGGCGCGATCCTGATCGCCAGTCACGACCTGCCCTTCCTGCGCTCGGCCGGGATCACCCGCTGGTTCCGCCTGGACCGCGAGGCCGGCCTGACCGCCATCGAGCCGCCGTGAGCCTTACGTGTTGGCTGCCGCGATCGGAGTCCGCTAGACTGCGTGAGCGCATCCGGCCACCGGATGCGATGCCATTGGGGTATGGGGTAATTGGCAGCCCGACAGGTTCTGGCCCTGTTAGTCTAGGTTCGAGTCCTGGTACCCCAGCCAGCTCAACTGACAGCGCGGATGTGCCTCACGTCCGCGCTTGTTCGTCTCGGGAAGCGCCGCTTCGGAAGCACCGCCTCCGGAAGCGCCAGCCTCCGGTTGGCCTCACCGTGGCCGAAGCGGTAGTCTGTGCGCTGCCGGTCATACCGGATCTCGGCCCGGGCAGGGATTCCTGCCGGGGCATGCTCGGCCCCGTCGTCTAGAGGCCTAGGACGCCGCCCTCTCAAGGCGGTAACGCCGGTTCGAATCCGGTCGGGGCTACTCCTCCGCAACACCTCTCGTGCCTCCCCCTTCCGGACACTCCGTCACGTATCGATGTTCGGGTTATCGGCAGGCAGCGGGACCAGCCTAGCCGGCGGCTCGGTAAGCACCACCTCCGACCGAACGCTCAGGTCCGGCCCTACGTGCACCAGCTCGCCCGCCTCCAGCATCCGCCAGCCCTTCTCCCCGTCCAGTTCCTCCGACGCCACCACCACCGACGGGACGCTGTCCAGCCCGGGCGCGTGCACCGACGACGTCGCGCTGCGCACGTGCAGCCCGCGGACCCCCGCCTCCACCCGAGCGGTCCCGGCCGGGCGCTCGAGGATGTGCAGCGCGTGCTGGGCCGGGTAGCGCAGCGCCCACAGTTCGCCGGGCGCCGCGACGATAGTGTTCAGCGACGAGACCGGCAGGTGCTCGGCGATCCAGCGGGCCGCGGCGGTGATCCCGGCCCCGACGTCACCGCCGTGCTCCTCGGTCTGCTTGATGATCAGCGCGAAGTACCGCTCGGAGTCGGTGTCGCCCTGCACCAGACGGGCGTACGGCCCGAGTTGTTCCTCCAGCCGCGGCAGCTCGCCGAACCCCCCGTTGTGCGCCATGATCCGCCCGTGCATCGCGAACGGGTGGGTGTTCTGCACCGTCCGGCCTCCGGTCGACGCCCAGCGGACGTGCGCGACGAACGTGGCCGAGGAGGCCTGCCGCGCCTCACGGATGAACTCCTCGTCGGCGAACGCCGGTTCCGGCTGCTTGTCCAGCACCGGCGCGCGGGCGGCGTCGAAGAAGCCGATCCCGGCGCCGTCGGCGTTGCGGTGGCTCTGCACCTCCAGCGAATCGGGCGCGTCCAGCAGCCAGAACGTCGTCCGGACCGGTGTCGTCCCCGAAGTCAGCCCGAACAGCCGGCACATGGCACTCCTCCAAATAAGCCCGGGACCAGTTCACGCCACCAGACCGGTCACAGTCCAGCCCCGGCGATGGTCTCATGTAATGGAAGCAGAGGAGGAGCCCATGACGTTGCCCATCGTCACCGGCGACGGCACGCGCGGTGGCTAGACACCACGGTCGTTCGAAAAAAGCTCTTCCGTGGCGTTTGACGGGTAGACCTAGGTACACCTGGCGTTCGGGGGCCAGCGTCACTTCCGGGCGGTGGGGCGGCCAGGCAGACTGGACCGGGAGAGGGAGGTGCGCCGTGACGATCACTGACAGCCGGCCCGCGCGCAGCAGGCCCCGGCTCGGCCTCGGGTCGTCCCTGGCCGCCGCGTACTACGGCCTGGGCCTTCGCCGGGCTGATGCTGGCCGAGGCCGGGCTGCTGCTGGTCGCTGGTGGGATGGGTGCTCCTGGCCGTGGTCGCGATCGCGAGCGTCCCGGTGGGCCCCGGGGACGGCCACCAGCGGATCCTGCTGCTCCTGCTGTTCCTGGGCGCCGCGCTCGTCATCGGCCGGTTCTTCGTGCCCCCCGTGCTGCTGGGCCTGCGCCGGATGGCCGGCGCTGACCCGGCGGCTGGCCGGCGAGTGGTGCGGCGTGCCCATCGCCGAGTCGTATCAGCCGCCGCCCCCGGACCTGGCCAGCTGCCCTACACCGCGCGCCTGCGGTGGCTGCTCAGCGACGTGGCGACCTGGCGGGACCTGCTCTGGGTCGCGGTGAATGCCCTGGTCGGGTGGATCCTGGCCGTCGCCTCCGCGGCGCTGATCGTGGTGGGCGGGGTGGTGTTCCTTGTCCCGGCGCTATCGCGCGCGGTCCCGCCGCCCGCCTTCCCCGGGAACACCAAGCCGGTCCTGGCCATCCTCGGCTGCGCGATGCTGGCTGCGGGGGTGGCAGCGGCGCCGTGGCTGCTGCGCGGGTACGGCCTGCTGGCCGCCACCATCCTCGCGCCGTCCGGCAAGGCCGAGCTGGCCCTGCGGGTCCGTCACCTGTCGCAGACCCGGAGCGAGGCCCTGGACACCGGGGCGGCCGAGATCCGCCGGATCGAGCGCGACCTGCACGACGGGGCGCAGGCCCGGCTGGTGGCCATGGGCATGACCCTGGACGCCGCGGGGCAGATCATCGACACCAACCCCGACGCCGCGCGGGCGCTGCTGGCCGAAGCGCGCGATTCCTCGGTCAAGGCCCTGGCCGAGCTGCGCGCCCTGGTCCGCGGCATCCACCCGCCGGTGCTGGCCGACCGCGGTTTGACCGATGCCGTGCAGGCCCTGACCCTGGACACGCCGATGCGAATCCACCTGGCCAGTGACCTGTACGGCCGCCCGCCCGCGCCGGTCGAGTCGGCCGTCTACTTCGCGGTCAGCGAGCTGCTGGCCAACGTGTCCAAGCACGCCGAGGCCCGCGAGACCTGGATCGACATCCGGTACACCGACGGGATGTTGCGCATCGGGGTGACCGACAACGGGCACGGCGGCGCCGACCCCGCCTGCGGCAGCGGCCTGCGCGGGATCGAACGCCGGCTGGCCTCCTTCGATGGCATCCTGGCCATCAGCAGCCCGCCGGGCGGTCCGACCGCGGTAACCATGGAGATCCCGTGCGAGTTGTCATTGCCGAAGACCTCTTCCTCCTGAGGGACGGCCTGACCCGGATGCTCCAGGCCCACGGCCTGGAGATCACCTCGGCCGTGGACAACGGGGCCGACCTGCTGGCCGCGGTGGCCAAGGACCGGCCGGACGTGGCCATCGTGGACGTCCGGCTGCCGCCGACCTTCACCGACGAGGGCATCCGGGCCGCGCTGGCCGCCCGGCGCGAGGTGCCGGGCCTGCCGGTGCTGGTCCTGTCCCAGTACGTCGAGCAGCTGTACGCCCGCGAGCTGCTGGCCAGCGGCAGCGGGGGCATCGGCTACCTGCTCAAGGACCGGGTGTTCGACAGCGCCCAGTTCGTGGACGCCGTCCGCCGGGTCGCGGGCGGCGGCACGGCCATGGACCCGGAGGTGATCGCCCGCTTGCTCGCCCGTAACACCGGCAACGTCAACGTCGGCGCGCTCAGCCCGCGTGAGCGCGAGGTGCTCGCCCTGATGGCCGAGGGCCGCTCCAACGTCGCCATCGCCCAGCGCATGGTCATCACCGAACGCGCCGTGGCCAAGCACACCGCGTCCATCTTCCTCAAGCTCGACCTGCAGCCCTCCGACGACGACAACCGGCGCGTGCTGGCCGTGCTTGCCTACCTGGAGGGCTGAGCCCCGCATAACGTCGGCCCGGACGGGCAGTATGACCCCATCTACGTGAGGGGGTCGCCGTGAGCACAGATCCGCAACCCAGCACCCAGAGGTCGGCTGCCGCCCCCGGCCCGCAGTTCGACGCGCCGCCGCCGCAGCACAAGATCCGCCACACCAGGATGAGCGCCCTGTGGTTCGCGGTCGCGTTCTTCGGCGTGGTCCTCCTGTTCCTGCTCATCTTCATCCTGCAGAACGGCCGCCACGTGGGCATCTCCTACCTCGGCATGCACGGGAACCTGCCGCTCGGCGTGGCCCTGCTGCTCGCGGCCGTCTGCGGCGCGTTGCTCACCATCCTGGCCGGGGCCGCGCGCATCAGCCAGCTGCACGCCGTGGCCCGCCGCCACCGCCGCACAGACGCCCGCCGTACGCCGGCGGCGACCAGCGCCCCGGCCGCGGCCAACCCCCCGCCCGGTCCAGCCCGCTAGCTCGTCACCGCCCGCGCGATGCGGCGGGCCGCCTCGCGCAGTTGGTCCGGCGTGTGCGCCGCGTAACCCAGCACGAGCCCCGGCGGCCCGGGCCGCTGCCGGTGCCACGACAGCGGGTGCACCAGCACCCCGGTCCGGTGGATGCGCTCGGCCAGGTCGACGTCGTCCACGGCCCGGTCCGGGAACGTGATGAGCAGGTGCAGCCCGGCCGGGACGCCCTGCACCCGGGCCTCGGGCAACTGCTCGCGCAGCGCGCCGAGCAGCGCGTCGCGTCGGCTGCGCTGCCGCTTGCGGACGGTCCGGATGTGCTGCTCGAGCTCGCCGGTGGCGATCAGCCGGGCCAGCACCAATTGCGGCAACGCGGGGCTGCCCAGGTCGGCGGCGTGCTTGGCCTCGACCAGGTCCGCGTGCAGCCGGGCCGGGGGGACCAGCCAGCCCAGCCGCATGCCTGGGGCCAGCGTCTTGGATGTGGTGCCGGCGTACGCGACATGACTGGGCGCGGCGGTCTGCAGCGCGGGTACCGGGGCCCGGTCGTAGCGGTACTCGGCGTCGTAGTCGTCCTCGATGACCAGCGCGTCGGCCGCGACGGCCCAGTCCAGCAGCTCGTGGCGGCGCTGCGGGGCGAGTACCACCCCGGTCGGGAACTGGTGTGCGGGGGTGAGCAGCGCGGCCCGCAGACCGCTATCCGCCAGGTGGCTGGTCTGGAGCCCGTACTCGTCGACCGGGACCGGCGCGGGCGTTAGGCCCCAGTAGGCGAGTTCCTCGCGCGATCCGAGCGAGCCGGGGTCCTCGACCGCGATCCGGGTGTGGCCGTGGGCGTTCAGCCACTGGGCCAGCAGGGCCAGGGCCTGGGCCACCCCGCTGACAACGATGATGTCGTCGGGCACGGCCCGCAGGCCCCGGGTCCGGGTCAGCCAGCCCGCGAGTTCCTGGCGCAGCGACTGGTTGCCGCGCGGGTCACCGTAGCCGAGCTCGGTCACGCTGGCCCGGTCCAGGACTGACCGCTCGGCGCGCAGCCACGCGCCACGCGGGAACCCGGACAGGTCCGGCACGCCGGGGGAGAGGTCCAGCTCCGCCCGCGCCCGCCACGGCTGCGGCAGCAGAGAAGGCACCGCCCGCGCCGGCTCTCCCAAGGCCGGCTCTCCCGTGGTCGGCTCTCCCGGGCCGGCTCTCCGTGGTCGGCCGCGCCGGCTCTCCCGCAGCCAGCCGCGCCGCATTCCGCGGCAGCAGCCCGGAGACCTTGGTCCCCGTCCCCGGCCGCGCGCTGACCAGGCCCTCGTCCGCCAGCCGCTGGTAGGCCTCGACCACCACGCCGCGCGAGACCCCCAGGTCGTCGGCCAGCAGCCGGGTCGCGGGCAGCGACGTCCCGGTCCCCAGCCGTCCGTCGATGATGGCGGTCCGGATCGCGGCGGCCAGCCAGCTGGTCAGCCCCCGCACCGGCGCCGCCGCCGGGCTCAACTGCAGGAAGTCGGCCCCGCGCCCCGCCTCGCTCATTGGTCCACCATAAACCCGCGCCATTGGCCCTATTCGCCGGACCATCAACTCCCTACCGTGGCGTTATGCCCGCTCCCGACCTCCTCGACAGCACCCGGCCTCTCGCCGCAACCGCCCCGCCCGCCGCCACGCGGCCTGCGCTCGCGGGCGTCGCCACCGGCACCGGTGCCATGGTCTGCGTGGGCGGCAGCGTCGCGGTCTCCGGCGTGCTCGCGCACGCCCCGGTGTTCACCGCCGAGGCGCTGCGCTACGCGATGGCGTGCGTGATCCTGCTGGTCCTGGCCCGGCTGACCGGCCGGCGTCTGGTCCTGCCGCGCGGGACCGAGTGGCTGTGGCTGGCCGGTATCGCCGCGACCGGGCTGGTCCTGTTCAACGTCGCGCTGGTGGCCGGGTCCCGGCACGCCGAGCCGGCCGTCCTGGGCGTGGCGGTGGCCTGCGTCCCCGCGGTGCTGGCCGTGATCGGACCGCTGCTCGAAGGATCGCGGCCGCACGCCGCCGGAGTTACCGCCGCCCTGGTCGTGACGTGCGGCGCCGCCCTGGTCCAGGGCCTGGGCCGCACCGACGGCCTCGGGGTGGCCTGGGCGGCGGTGGTATTCGGCTGCGAGGCCGCGTTCACCCTGCTGGCCATCCCGGTCCTGGGCCGGCACGGCCCGTGGGGCGTGTCGGTCCACACCACCTGGATCGCGGCGGCCGTCTTCGCCGTGATCGGCCTCGTGCACGAGGGCCCGGGCGCCGCCGCCCGGCTGGGCACCCGGGACTGGCTGGCCGTCATCTACCTGGCCGTGGCGGTGACCGCGGTGGCGTTCGTCATGTGGTACTCCAGCGTGGGACGGCTGGGCGCCAGCCGGGCCGGCCTGCTCACCGGCGTGGCCCCGGTAGCCGCCGCCGCGGCCGGCGTCCTGCTCGGCGCCCCCGCCCCCCGCCCCCTGGTCTGGGCCGGCATCGCCGTCGTCGCCGCCGGCCTGACCCTGGGCCTGCGCCGGAGCCGCCCGCACCAAGGACGCCAATCGAGCAACAGTAATCTCCCTAGCACCACAGCTGTACCGAAAACCACCCTAACCGGAGAGCGGGTCCGCTTATCGTGGTGGATTCGGGCTCCGCGGTTAATTTGCCTGTGCTGGAGTCCCCCACTAATCCACCGCAAAGCCAGAGCGGCCGCTCCGCGGTCCGCGACACCACCAGCACCGCCCTGATCGTGGCCGAAGCCCTGCACGACTCCGCGCCCGCCGACGTCCCCGACCTCATCGTCGCCCTGGCCGCCGAACTCCAAGCCCTAAAACCGCAAACCGCCATCCTGACCGCCGTCGCACCCCGCTTCACCCCTGACGCCAGGCGACCCACCCGTCGACCCGGTCGGTGAGCACCACCCGCCACCCGGCCGGTGCCCGCGGCCAGCTCGCCGCCGCGGGCTGCCCGGACGGCCAGGCCATCTCGACCACGGTCGCGTCGGCCGGCGGCCCCTGGGACCAAGCATGGAAGAACTGCAGCGGGGCCCACCAGACCTCGTAGGCCTGCGGCATCCAGGTCACCCAGGACAGCCCGGTGCCGATGGCCAGGTGCTGTCCCGGCCGCAGCCCGGTCCCGCTCACGATGGCGGTGACGTTGCGCTCCTGGGCGGGCGTGTCGGCCTGCGAGATGTGGCTGGTCATCTGCAGCGAGGCGACCAGGCTGACCGCCCCGAGCCCCGCGCAGAGCACGCCTGCACGCCAGCGACCGCCAAACCGGGAAACCGCGACCACGCAAGCCAGCAGCACGAACGCCACCGCCGTGGCCAGCAGCACGCTGGCGTGCGTCCAGTTTTGGGTCAGCACCGCGGGCTCGGCGAACACGAACGCCGCGCCGAACCCCGAGGTGGGCACCGACCGGCCCGCGTACACGCTGACCACGATCGTGGCCAGCAGCGTGGGCGGCACCACGCAGGCCGCGCCGATCAGCACCTGGCGCGGCGCGGCCCGGAGCAGCACCGCGGCGCCGACCAGGAAGAACGCCACCAGCAGGCCGTCCAGGTAGCGCCCGGAGGCCCACGCCTGCGGCTGGGTCGGGGGGAGCGCGGCGGGCGAGGTGACCGCGGTGACCAGCGCCACCCCGGCCCCGAGGCCGGCCATGATCCGCATCTCGTCCCGGACAGAACGCCGGAAGATCACGAACACCGCGGCGGCCAGACCGAGCCCGGCCACCCCCCAGCCGTCCAGCACGAACCGCCACAGCTGACCCACGGCCATCTCCACCACGAAGATCACGCCGTGCGCGGTGCGCAGCCGGATCAGCGCCTCGCCCGCCAGGGTGCGCGGGCCTTTGGGGTACATCACCGAGGACAGATGGTGGTTCAGCAGGTAGGCCGCGCCCAGCGGCAGGCACAGCGCCACCGCGGCCGCGACGGCGGTCCGCCACGGCACCAGCCGCCGCCAGACGGCCAGCACGCCGACCACAAAAAACCCGGCCACCATGACCGCGCCGCGGGAGTGCACGGCGTACGCGTACCCGGCCAGCAGGGCCGAGCCGGCCGCCGCGAGGTACTGCCCGCGCAACGACCGTGCGGTAAGCCAGCTGTGCACCGCGAGCAGCCAGCCGAGCACCAGGACCGGGAAGATCGCGTCGGTCATGGCGTACTGGCTGTAGAACAACGCGGCGGGCAGCAGCGCCGCCACCATCGCCACGCCGAACGCCCACGGCCGCTCCAGCCCCAGCCGGCGGCACGCTACGTAGCCCAGCGGCATGATCAGGGCCGACAGCGGCGCGTTGATCCCGAGCAGCACGGCGCGGTACACGGTGACCGGGTTATGAGTGAACCAGAACACCGGCGCGATGAGCAGCGGATACCCGGCCGGGTACAGCGTGGAGTAGGAGAAGTCGGCCGTCACGCCGCCCGATATGACCCGCGCCGAGATCAGGTACGCGGACTCGTCCGGGGTGGCCAGCGGCACCATCTGCGCCCGGCTCAGCCAGGCCCGCAGCCCGGCCTGGACCAGCCACCCCGCCACCAGCAGCAGGGCCCACCGCCGGCGTCGCGCGGCCGGCTCCTGCTCATCAGAAGACGCGGACGGGGACGCGGCGGCCACATCGGGAGAACCAGCGAGGTCCAGGGGGCGTACCACGGACAGTCAGCCTAGCGCGCCAGTACCGGTCCGGTCAGGAATGCCGCCAGGCGACCCAGCCCCCCGCCTGATTGGAGGCCACGATCCGCCATCCGGCCGGGTGGTTCGGCCAGCCGGCCGACGCGGGCTGGCCGGCCGGCCAGCCGGTCTCGACCACGTCCACCCCGGCCGGCGGGGCCTGCGCCGGGTTGAAGAACTCCAGCTCGGTCCAGGACACCTCGAACGCCTGCGGGGCCCACAGGAAGTAGGCGACGTCGGTGGCCGGGATGCTGTTGGTGCCGATGCTGAACGCCACCGCGATCCGGTCGGGCGGCTTGAGCCCGGCGGCGGCCACGAACCCGGTCGTGCTCTGCGCCTGGGCCGGCGTGGCGGCCTGCGCGACGTGGCTGGTCATCTGGGTCACGGCCACCAGGCTCACCGCCGCCAGCCCGGCCACCGCCAGAGCCCGCAGCATCCGGGAGAGCCGGAACCGGGGCCACACGACCACGTCGCTCCAGCGCCGTGCCGCCAGCGCGATCAGCACCCAGATGCCGAGCAGGCCCAGCGCCACCACGGTCGACACGAAGACGCTGGGGTTGTTCCAGTTCTGGGCCAGCACGGCGGGCTCGCCGAAGTTGAACCCGGTCGGGAACGACTCGACGGGCAGGGACGAGCCCGCGTAGACGGACACGATGATGGCGGTCAGCGCGGTCAGCGCCGCCGTGGCCCCCGCGCAGATCAGGATGAACCGCGGGCGGGCGCGCAGCAGGACCACCGCGCCGACCACGAAGTACGTGACGATCAGGCCGTCCAGGTAGCGTCCCGAGGCCCAGGTCTGGGATTGATCCGTGGGCAGCGCGGCGGGCGCGGTGACGGCGGTGATCAACGCGACGGCCGCGCTCAGCGCGGCCATGATCCTCAGGTCGGTCCGGAACCGGGGGCGCACGATCACGGTCAGCGCGGCGATCAGGCCGATCCCCGCCAGGCCCCAGCTATCGAGCACCAGCCGCCAGTACTGCCCGGCCGCCATCTCGAACACGTTGATCGCGCCGTGCACGCTGTGCAGCGTGGTCTTCAACTGGGCGGTCAGGTTACGGGTGCCCTCGGGGTACATCGTGGCGGCCAGGTAGCGGTCCAGCAGCCACCCGCCGCCGACCGACGCCGCCAGCAGCACCGCGGCTACCGCGACCGTGCGGCGCGGCGCCAGGCGGCGCCAGGCCACCAGCGCGGCCACCACCACGTAGCTGAACACCATGACCGTGCCCCGGCTGTGCACCGAGTAGGCGTACCCGGCCAGCAGCGCGGAGCCGGCCGCGGCCGCGTACTGGCCGCGCGAGGACCGGGCGGTCAGCCAGCTGTGCACCGCGAGCAGCCAGCCGAGCACCAGGACCGGATAGATCGCGTCGGTCAGCGCGTACTCGGAGTAGAACAGCCCGGCCGGGAGCAGCGCCGTGACCATGGCCACGGTGTAGGCGGCCGGGCGGACCAGCCCGAGCCGCCGGCCCGTCACGTAGGCCAGGGGCATCAGCAGCGCGCTGACCGCCGCGTTGATCAGCAGCACCGCGTGGTACACGGTCACCGCGTTGCTGGTGAACCAGTACACCGGCGTGATCAGCAGCGGATAGCCGCCCTGGTACAGCGTGGAGTAGGAGAAGTCGGTGGCCTGCCCGCCGGCCAGCACCCGCGCCGCGATCAGGTAGGCGGACTCGTCGGGGTCGGCCAGCGGCACGCTCTGCCCGCGGCTGAACCAGGCCCGCACCCCCACCTGCAGCAGCCAGCCCGCCGCGACCAGCAGCGCCCACCGTCTGGCCGTCCGCCGCGCGGCCCTGTTGGCCTTGACGCCTGCGGCGTCGGGCCCGGCGTCGGTGGGTCGCGTGACGTCGGCGCTGGCCCGCCGCACCGTGGCCAGGCCGCCGGGCGTGGTCTCGCCCGACCTGATAAGCAGGCGTGCCAAGGCAAATGCCTCCCGCGATCGAGGATGGCCCCGGCCTTGGCCCCGGGCGTCGCATGGAAACGACGACGACGCGCATGCCGAGGTCTGCCGCGATGCGCGTGCCATCAGACTGGCCGTTGAATCTGTGAACAAGTTTGGTGAACTATGTGTCTACGCTAAGAACTCCCTGGTGGCAAGCGAAAGCGAGGGGTCTGGCCCCGAAATCCGGCCCTATGTCGCTCAGGGTGTAGCATCGGTCGCGTGTCGCCAGGCTCCCGGAGTGCGGGCCGCGGCTCGCCCGGGAGGAGACGCGCCTGATGCCGCGCACCAGGGATACTCGCATCACTGGCTACGAGCCGCTGCTGTCCCCGGCGGCCCTGCTCGACGAGCTGCCGCTCGGTGACGCGCCCGCGGACACCGTCGAGCGCACCCGCGCCGACGTCCGCGCCGTGCTCGACGGCGCCGATGACCGCCTGCTGGTCATCGCCGGGCCGTGCTCGGTGCACGACCCGGCCGCCGCGCTCGACTACGCCAGGCGCCTGGCCGCGCTCCGCGACGAGCACCGGGCCGACCTGCTGATCGTGATGCGCGTCTACTTCGAGAAGCCGCGCACCGTGACCGGCTGGAAGGGCCTGATCAACGACCCGGGCATGGACGGCGGCCACGACGTGCACCGCGGCCTGCGCGCCGCCCGGCGGCTGCTCCTGGACATCGTCGGCCTGGGCCTGCCGGTGGGCTGCGAGTGGCTGGACCCGATCACCCCGCAGTACATCGCGGACACCGTGACCTGGGGCGCGATCGGCGCCCGGACGACCGAGAGCCAGGTCCACCGCCAGCTCGCCTCGGGCCTGTCGATGCCGGTCGGGTTCAAGAACGGCACCGACGGCGACATCCAGGTGGCGGTCGACGCGTGCCGGGCCTCGGCCGCCGGCCACACGTTCTTCGGCGTTACCGACAACGGCGCGGCCGCGGTGGTGACCACGGCCGGCAACCCGGACACCCACGTGATCCTGCGCGGCGGCCGCGGCGGCCCCAACTACGAGCCCAGTCACGTGGCCAAGGCCCTGGACCTGATCACCGGCGCGGGCCTGCCCCGCCGCCTGATGGTCGACGCCAGCCACGGCAACAGCGGCAAGGACCACCGCCGCCAGCCGGTCGTGACGGCCAGCCTGGCCGAGCAGGTGGCCACCGGGGAGCACGGCCTGACCGGCGTCATGCTGGAGAGCTTCCTGCACGAGGGCCGCCAGGAGCCCGGCCCCCCGGCCACCCTCACCTACGGCCAGAGCGTCACCGACGCCTGTATGGACATCGCCACCACCGCCGCCGTACTGACCGGCCTGGCCGCCGCCGTAAGGACCCGCCGTAACGCTCTTTAGTCCGAACGGACCGTGCCTCCCGCCCCCGGCCCTCCTTCACGCCCCTCAGCCGGGTCAGCCGACCGCCGGCAGGTTGGCTATCGCGGCGTCGATGCGCTCCTGGGGCAGCTCGAAGTCGGTCATCTCCCCGGACAGGTACGTCTCATAGGCCGCCATGTCGAAGTGCCCGTGGCCGCACAGCGCGGTCAAGATCACCTTCGGCTCGCCCGATTCGGCGCACTGCTTGGCTTCCTCGATGGCCACCGCGAGCGCGTGGGTCGGCTCCGGCGCCGGGATGATGCCCTCGGTCCGGGCGAACAGCACCGCGGCCGCGAAGCACTCGCGCTGCGGCTTGGCCACCGCCTCGAACATCCCGAGCTCGTACATGTGCGACAGCAGCGGCGACATGCCGTGGTAGCGCAGCCCGCCGGCGTGCACCGGATCCGGGATGAACTCATGGCCCAGCGTGTGCATCTTCAGCAGCGGGGTGAACCCGGCCGTGTCGCCGAAGTCGTACGCGTACACCCCGCGGGTGAACGACGGGCAGGCGGACGGCTCGACCGCACGGATCACCGGGTTGGCCCGCCCGGCCAGCTTCTCCCGCAGGAACGGCAGGAACAGCCCGGCGAAGTTGGACCCGCCGCCGGTGCACCCCACGATCAGGTCCGGCATGTCCTCCCCGGCCACGGCGAACTGCTTGATCGCCTCCTGGCCGATCACCGTCTGGTGCATCAGCACGTGATTGAGCACGCTGCCCAGCGCGTACCGGGTCTCGGCGCCGTGTTCACCACCGGCCCGGCGGCCTCGACCGCCTCGCTGATCGCGATGCCCAGGCTGCCCGGTGAGTCCGGCTCCGCGGCCAGGATCTTCGCGCCCGCGGTGGTGGCCCGGGACGGGCTGGGGTGGACGGTGGCGCCCCAGGTCTGCATCATCGTGCGCCGGTACGGCTTCTGGTCGTAGGACGCGCGGACCATCCAGATCTCGCAGTCGATGCCGTACTGGGCGCACGCGAAGGCCAGCGCGCTGCCCCACTGCCCGGCGCCGGTCTCGGTGGTCAGCCGCTTGGTGCCCTCGGCCGCGTTGTAGTACGCCTGCGGGACCGCGGTGTTCGGCTTGTGCGACCCGGCCGGGGAGACCCCCTCGTACTTGTAGTAGATCCGCGCCGGGGTGTTCAGCGCCTTTTCCAGCCGGCGCGCCCGGTACAGCGGGGTGGGCCGCCACAGCCGGTAGACGTCGAGCACGTCGGCGGGCACGTCGATGAAGGAGTCGGTGGCCACTTCCTGGCGGATGAGCTCCATCGGGAACAGCGGAGCCAGGTCCTGCGGGCCGACCGGCTGGAGCGTCCCCGGGTGCAGCGGCGGGGGCGGCGGGGAGGGCAGGTCGGGTATCACGTTGTACCACTGGCGCGGGATCTCGGACTCATCCAGCGTGATCTTCGTACGCTCAGTCACGGCAGCCTCCGATCTTCGAACAGCTCTTCCGAACCATACGCCCCGGCCGGAGCGCGCGGAACAGCTAGGCCACCAGCGTCTTCACCGCGGCGATGAGCTCGGCCATGGCCTTCTTCGCGTCGGCGAAGTACATGCTGGTCTTGGGGTTGTAGTAGAGCTCGTTATCCAGGCCGGCGTAGCCGTGTCCCATCGAGCGCTTGATCACGATGATGGACTTGGCCTGGTCAACGTCCAGGATCGGCATGCCGGAGATCTCGTTGCCCGGGCGGCGGGCTGCCGGGTTGGTCACGTCGTTCGCGCCGATGACCAGGGCCACGTCGGTGCGGGCGAACTCCGGGTTGATCTCGTCCATTTCCTTCAGCAGCGGGTACGGTACGTTCGCCTCGGCCAGCAGCACGTTCATGTGGCCGGGCATCCGGCCCGCGACCGGGTGGATGGCGTAGCTGACCTCGATGCCGCGGTCCTCCAGGACCTTGGCCAGCTCGGCCACACCGTGCTGGGCCTGCGCGGCGGCCAGGCCGTAGCCGGGCACGATGATCACTTTGGACGCGTACGCGAGCTGGATGGCCGCGTCGTCGGCCGCGATCGAGCGGACCTGGGCGTCCACCGGCCCGCCGATGGCCACGGCGGTATCCCCGGTGCCGAACCCGCCGATGATGATGTTGGCCAGCGACCGGTTCATCGCGTCGGCCATCAGCTTGGTCAGGATGCTACCGGACGCGCCCACCAGCGCGCCGGCCACGATCAGGGCCCAGTTCTGGATGACGAAGCCGGCCATCGCCACCGCGGTGCCGGTGAACGCGTTCAGCAGCGAGATGACCACCGGCATGTCCGCGCCGCCGATCGGCAGCACCATCATCACCCCGAAGCCCAGCGAGGCGAGCACCACGATCAGCAGCGCCGGGAGGCTGGGGGTGCTGAACAGGTACGCGCCGGAACCAAGCGCCACGATGGCGAGCGCGATGTTGAGCACGCGGCCACCCTTGAAGATGATCGGCCGTCCGGGGATGAATCCCTGCAGCTTTCCTGCGGCGATGATCGACCCGGAAAACGTGACCGAGCCGATAAGCACGTCCAGCACGCTGAACACCGAGGTGGTGCCCAGTACGCTGCCTCTGGACTCGGCGTCGTAGTAGCCGTAGATCGCCACCAGCGCCGCGGCGCCGCCGCCGACCGCGTTGAACGCCGACACCAGCTGCGGCATCGCCGTCATCTGCACCGTTCGGGCCGCGTACAGGCCTACCGCGGAGCCGATCAGCGCCCCGGCGATCAGCACGATCCAGCCGGTCGTGGTGACCGTGCCGTCGTGGATCAACAAGACGAACGTGGCGATAACCGCGATGATCATGCCGGTCATGGCCACCTGGTTGCCGCGGCGCGCGGTGGCCGGGCTGTTCATCAGGTGCAGGCCGACCACGAACAACACCGCCACTAGCACGTAGACGAGCTGGATCCATCCCGCGAATCCGACGTGGGCGGTGAATCCGGTCATGGCTGAGCCCTGCCTATGCCTATCCTGTCCGCCAGCCCCCTAATGCCCTTGTGGCCGTCAAGCGATTCCAGCTCCGGCTCGGGGGCCTTCTTGCGGAACATCTTCAGCATCCGCCCGGTCACCGCGTACCCGCCCACGACGTTTGCGCCGGCGAAGACCGCAGCCACGAAGCCGATGGTGTAACCGACCGCGGTGTGCGCCGTCACCCCGATCAGCAGAGCGCCGACCAGGACAATGCCGTGGATCGCGTTGGTCGCCGACATCAGCGGCGTGTGCAGTGTCGCGGGGACCTTCCCGATGACCTCGATGCCGACCAGCAGCGCGAGAATGAAGATGGTCAGGTCAGTCAGTAGCGCCGCTGACATCGGCGTCTCCTTCGGCTTGCGGCTGGGCCTCGGCGGTTTGCGGCTGGGCCTCGGTTTGCGTTTCGGCGGGGAGCAGGCGGGCCACACCCTCCTGCACGACCCTGCCGTCGTGCGTGATCACCACGCCGGCCTGGATCTCGTCGCTGGTATCGATGGCCAGCGCGCCGTCGGCGGTCATGTACTGCAGCAGCGCGGAGATGTTTCGCGAGTAGGCGTTGGAGGCCGCGGTCGGCATCGAGGCGGGCAGGTTGTCCGCGCCGATGATCGTGATCCCGTTGCCGGTGACGACCGTCTCGCCCGGCCGGGACCCGGACGCGTTGCCGCCCAGCGCGCTGGCGCCCATGTCCACGATGACCGACCCCGCGGTCATGGCCTTGATCGCGTCCTCGGTCACCAGCAGCGGCGGCCGGCGGCCGGGCACCTGCGCGGTGGTGATCACCACGTCGTGCCGGGCGATGTGGCCGGCCAGCTCGTCCTGCTGGACCTGGCGCTCCTCGGCGGTCAGCTCGCGGGCGTAGCCGCCCTCGCCGGCCGCCGAGACCCCCGCGGTCAGTTCGATGAACGTCGCGCCGAGCGACTCGACCTCGGCCTTGGACGCGGGCCGGACGTCGTACCCGCTGACCACCGCACCGAGCCGCCGGGCGGTCCCGATGGCCTGCAGGCCCGCCACCCCGGCCCCGAGCACCAGCACCTTGGCCGGGCGCGCGGTGCCCGCCGCGGTGATCAGCAGCGGGAAGAACCGGCCGAACTCCGCCGCCGCGACCAGCGCCGCCTTGTACCCGGCCACGTTGGCCTGGGAGCTGAGCGCGTCCATCGGCTGGGTCCTGCTCAGCGTGCGCGGCATCCGGTCCAGGCTGATCGCGGTCACGCCCTGGGCGGCCAGCGCCGCGGCCAGCTCGGCGTGGACCAGCGGGGCCAGCATGCCGATCACCACCTGGCCCGGCCGCAGCAGGCCGACCGCGTCGGCCGGCGGCTTGGTCACGGTGAGAACGACGTCGGCGTCCCGGTACAGCTCGGCGGCGCTGACGATGGTCGCGCCCGCGTCGGCGTAGAGCGAGTCGCTCAGCCAGGCACCCTCGCCCGCCCCGCGCTCGACCAGCACCTCGATCCTCGCCGCCCGGAGCTTGGCCACCGCATCCGGCACCAGCGCCACCCGGCGCTCACCCGGCGCGGTCTCCTTGACGACACCTGCCTTCATCAGCGCGACCTCGTATCCATAACTGCACATCCATCGAAGCACCCGCCCAGCCGGGCGAACCCGCCACCTGGCAGGGTACTCTGTTTTCCCGACTCGCCTCCGGGCGCCCTTTAGACGCTGCCTTCCCTCGTCGCTTCTTCGTCGCTCCTCAGTCCAGGCAGCGCCGGCGCCCTTTGGCTCGCCGGGCGTGCGCCTTCGGCGCCACCCCCTTGACGTCCCCTCGGCGGGGCTCAGTATTCGGCGCGGAGGAGTTTGCTGATCTTGTCGCCGGCGGCTACTACGGCGGGGGCGTGCAGGCGGCCGGGGGAGCGGGTCAGCCGCTCGATCGGGCCGGATACCGAGACGGCGGCGATGACCCGGCCGCCGGGGCCGCGCACGGGGGCGGACACCGAGGCGACGCCGGGCTCGCGTTCGGCGGCGGTGGCGGCCCAGCCGCGCCGGCGCACCTGGGCCAGGGTGGTGGCGGTGAACTTGGCGCCGCGCAGCCCGCGGTGCATGCGGCTGCCTTCCTCCCAGGCCAGCAGGACCTGGGCCGCCGATCCGGCGGTCATCGGCAGGGCGGCGCCGACCGGGACGGTGTCCCGCAGCCCGCTGGCCCGCTCGGCGGCGGCCACGCAGATGCGCGTGTCGGCGTGCGGCCGGTAGAGCTGGGCGCTCTCCCCGGTGATGTCCCTGAGCTGGACCAGGACCGGCTGGGCGATGGCCAGCAGCCGGTCCTCCCCGGCCGCGGCGGCCAGCTCGCCGATCCGCGGACCGAGCACGAACCGGCCCTGCGTGTCCCGGGCCAGCATGCGGTGCGTCTCCAGGGCGACCGCGATCCGGTGCGCGGTGGGCCGGGCCAGGCCGGTCGCCTTGACCAGCTGGGCCAGCGAAGCCGGGCCGTTCTCCAGGGCGGACAGCACGTAAACCGTCTTGTCGAGGACACCGACTCCGCTAGAGTTGTTCATGTTATGAATACTGCCGTCTCGAAATGCGAGACGCAAACTGACGAGAAGAGACCGAAGGGAGAGGGCGTGATGGCCGGGAGTGCACACCGTACGCTCGCCGAGAAGATCTGGGACGCCCACGTGGTGCGTAGCGCGGAAGGCGAGCCCGACCTGCTCTACATCGACCTCCACCTGATCCACGAGGTGACCAGCCCGCAGGCGTTTGACGGGCTGCGCGCGGCCGACCGCAAGGTACGCCGCCCCGACCTGACCATCGCCACCGAGGACCACAACGTGCCGACCACCGGCATCACCGGTCCCGGCGTCTCCGCACATAGCTTGCGCACCTCCCCAACCCCCCTCTATGGACCCGGCAGTCCGTTCACCGACCCGGTGTCGCGCACCCAGGTCGAGGCGCTGCGCAAGAACTGCGCGGAGTTCGGTATCCGCCTGCATCCCATGGGCGACGCCGGGCAGGGCATCGTGCACGTCATCGGCCCGCAGCTCGGGCTGACCCAGCCGGGCCTGACCATCGTCTGCGGCGACTCGCACACCTCTACCCACGGCGCGCTCGGCGCGCTGGCCTTCGGCATCGGGACCAGCGAGGTCGAGCACGTGCTCGCCACCCAGACGCTGCCCCAGGTGCGGCCCAAGACCATGGCCATCACCGTGAACGGTGCGCTGCCCGACGGCGTGACGCCCAAGGACCTGATCCTGGCCATCATCGCCAAGATCGGCACGGGCGGCGGTCAGGGCTACGTGGTCGAGTACCGCGGTCCCGCGGTCCGCGCGCTGTCCATGGAGGGCCGCCTGACCGTCTGCAACATGTCCATCGAGGCCGGCGCGCGGGCCGGGCTGGTCGCCCCGGACGACGTGACGTTCGCCTACCTGGAGGGCCGGCCGCACGCGCCGTCCGGCGCGGACTGGGAGCGGGCCCTGGACTACTGGCGCTCGCTGCCCGGCGACGACGACGCGGCCTTCGACCATGAGGTGACGCTGGACGCCGGGACGCTGAGCCCGTACGTGACCTGGGGCACCAACCCCGGCCAGGCGCTGCCGCTGGCCGCCTCGGTGCCCGACCCGGACTCGCTGGCCGACCCCGACGAGCGCGCCGCGGCCGAGCGCGCGCTGGCCTACATGGGCCTGACGCCCGGCACCGCGCTGCGCGACGTGACCGTGGACACCGTCTTTCTCGGCTCGTGCACCAACGGCAGGCTCGAGGACCTGCGCGCCGCCGCGGACGTCCTGCGCGGTCGCCGGGTCGCCCCGTCCGTCCGGATGCTGGTCGTGCCCGGGTCCATGCAGGTCCGGGCCCAGGCCGAGCAGGAGGGCCTGGACGCGGTGTTCACCGCGGCCGGCGCCGAGTGGCGCGCGGCCGGCTGCTCGATGTGCCTGGGCATGAACCCGGACAAGCTCGCCCCCGGCGAGCGCAGCGCGTCGACCTCCAACCGCAACTTCGAGGGCCGCCAGGGCAAGGGCGGGCGCACCCACCTGGTCTCGCCCGCGGTCGCCGCCGCCACCGCTGTGACCGGCCACCTCGCCGCACCCGCCGACCTGTAAGAGGAGACAGCTCCCATGGAACCGTTCACCACCCACACGGGCCGCGCGGTGCCGCTGCGCCGGACTAACGTAGACACGGACCAGATCATCCCGGCCGAGTACCTCAAGCGGGTGAGCCGGGCCGGCTTCGGCGAGGGCCTGTTCGCCGCCTGGCGCGAGGACCCCGCGTTCGTGCTCAACCAGCCGCAGTACGCCGGCGCGACGATCCTGGTCGCGGGGACCGACTTCGGCATCGGCTCGTCCCGCGAGCACGCGGTCTGGGCCCTGACCGACTACGGCTTCCGCGCCGTGATCGCCCCCCGCTTCGGCGACATCTTCCGCACCAACGCGACGAAGGCCGGCCTGCTCCCGGTGATCCTGCCCGAGGCCACCGTGGCGGCCCTGCAGGACGCCATCGAGGCCGACCCCGGTACTGAGGTCGCCGTGGACCTCGGGGCCCGCGTGGTCCTCGCCGACGCGGTCGGCATCAAGGCCCCCTTCGACCTCGACGACTACACCCGCTGGCGCCTCATGGAGGGCCTGGACGACATCGGCCTGACCCTCCGCCACACCGATGACATCACCGCCTTCGAGCTCTCCCGCCCCGCCTGGCTCCCGGTCACCAGCTAAGGACGCTGCCGCCGGGGCTGAGCCCCGTCACGGCCCTGACCATGAGCGTAAACGGAAAGTAGCAGAAACCGGTACATAGCTACTATCCGTAACGAAGGCCGGTCCTCGCGTGGTGTGATCTTGGCCGACACGAGGCCCAATGTGGCCGTGGTTATTGTGCAACGGCGCTGGATCGCCTACTTTCGGGCGGGTCAGAGGTCGCGCCTCGCATCGGAGGATCGGAGCCCACGCGACCTGTGGGGGAAGCGCAGGAGTGAACATGAACAAGCGTGATCTGATCGACGCGATCTCGGGACGGCTGGGGGACAAGAAATCCGCCACCGAAGCCGTGAACGCGGTGCTCGAGACCATCCAGTCCGCCGTCGCGAACGGCGACAAGGTGGCCATCACCGGGTTCGGCGTCTTCGAGAAGAGCGAGCGTCCGGCTCGCACTGCTCGCAACCCCGCCACCGGCGCCACCATCGAGGTGCCCAAGAGCTCGGTGCCGAAGTTCCGTCCGGGTGCCGACTTCAAGGCCCTCGTCAACGGCGACAAGCCAGGCAGCAAGAAGTAGCCCATCGGCGGGCGGCATCCGGGAACGCCACCCGGACGCCACCCGCTGCCGTTGGTGCCGGCGGGTGCGGTGGTGAGCCGCCACGTCCATCAGCGCAGCCCGACCACAAAGTCAGCGCGGACCGGGCCGTTTGCGCAGCGCGGTCTGGATGATCCGGTCGATGAGCTGCGGCAGCGGCAGCCCCGTGGCCGCCCACATGAGAGGGAACGCCGAGGCGGGCGTCATCCCCGGCATGGTGTTGATCTCGTTGACCAGGATCTCCCCGTCCGGGGTGTAGAAGAAGTCCACCCGGGCCAGTCCCTCGCAGGAGATGGCGTCGAACGCCGCGCAGGCCAGCGACCGCACCCGCGACGTGGCGGCGGCAGGTAGCGGCGCCGGGATGGTCATGTACGTGCCCGAGGCCAGGTACTTGGCCTCGAAGTCGTAGAACGCCGACCCGGTGTCCACCACCACCTGCCCGGGCACGCTGGCCTCGGGCGGCCCGCCATCCAGGCCCTCGAGCACCGCGCACTCGATCTCCAGTCCGTCCACCGCGGCCTCGACCAGCACCTTGGGATCGTGCACCCGGGCCGCCTCGACGGCGTCCTCCAGGCCGGAAACAGAAGCGACCCGGGTGATCCCGATGCTCGACCCGCCCCGGGCCGGCTTGACGAACACCGGCCAGCCCAGCTCGCCGATCTCGTCCAGCACCCGCTTGCGCTCCAGCACGCCGGACGACCAGTCCCGGTCTCGCACCACCACGTAGGGACCGATCGGCAGCCCGCGCGCGGTGATGATCAGCTTCATGTACTCCTTGTCCATGCCGGCCGCGCTGGCGAACACCCCCGCGCCCGCGTACCGGGTCCCGGTCATCTCCAGCAGCCCCTGGATGGTGCCGTCCTCGCCGTACGTGCCGTGCAGCAGCGGCAGCACCACGTCCACCTCGCCGAGATCCCGCGGCACCGAACCCGGCGAGCTCACCGAAAGCGACCCGCCAAGACGGCACGATCGAAGCGAACCCGGCACCGCCACCGCCTCCACCGACGGCGACGACCCAGCGGACAGCGCCAGACGCCCCGGGTCATCCGAGGTCAGCACCCACCGCCCGTCCGTGGCGATGCCGATCGGCAGCACGTCGTAGCGGTCCCGGTCGATGGCCGACAGCACCAGCCCCGCGCTCGCGCACGACACGGCGTGCTCCGTGCTGCGCCCGCCGAACACCACGGCCACCCGGACCTTACGCGTCGTCACGCGACCTCCCACAACGATAAGGGCCTGCTGAGGGACTCCAGGGCCACGTACGCGTCGGAGATCAGGTCCTCGGGGTCCTCCAGGCCAATGGAGAAGCGTACCGCTCCCGGGTCGATGCCGCCGGCCGCGAGCGCGCGATCGTCCAGCTGGCGGTGCGTGGTGGAGGCCACGTGGCTGACCACGGTGTGCGTCCCGCCCAGCGACGTGGCCACCTCGGACAGCCGCAGCTTGTCCGCGAAGGCCATGCCGGCGTCCCGGCCGCCGTGCGGGGTCACGGTGACGATCGCGCCGAACCGCACGCCCTCGGGGCCCGCGTCGAACAGCCGCCGGGCCACCTGGTGCCCGGGATGCTCGGGCAGCCCCGGGTAGTCGATGCGCAGCACGGTCGGGTGCCGGGACAGCGCGGCGGCGAACACCGACGCGGTCGAGCAGGCCCGCCGGACCCGCAGCGGCAGCGTCTCCAGGCCCCGCCGCAACAAAAACGCCTCATCCGGCGCCAGCGACCCGCCCGTGTCCACCCGCACGCTGCGGATGTTGCTGATCAGCTCGATGCGCCCGGTGACCACGCCGCCGGTGACGTCGGAGTGCCCGCCGATGTACTTGGTCGCGGAGTGGATGACCAGGTCCGCGCCGTGCTCCAGGGGCCGGCAGATGACCGGCGGGGCCAGGGTGGAGTCGATCACCAGCAGCGCCCCGCCGTCCTGCGCGATCTGAGCAAGCGCCCGCAGATCGGCGACCGCGGTCGTCGGGTTGGCGATTGTCTCGGCGTACACGATCCTGGTCGTCGGCCGCATCGCCGCTTGAACCTGCTCCAGGTCGGTGATGTCCACGAAGTCGGTCTCGACCCCGAACCGGGACGCCACGTTGCGCAGGAACGAGTAGGTGCCGCCGTACAGCGCCGAGGACGCGACCACGTGCGCCCCGGCCCGGGCGAAGGTCCAGAACACCCCGCTGATCGCGGCCATCCCCGACGCGAACGCCTGGGCCGCGGGCCACCGCGGCAGGTTGACCCCCTCCAGCGCGGCGACCGCCCGGGCGAACGCGTCGACCGTCGGGTTGTCGATCCGGCTGTAGGTGTAGCCGGGCATCTCGTCGTTCAGGACGGCGCGGTACTCCTCCGACGAGCCGAACGAGAACGCCGCGGTGCGGTACACCGGGGTGCCGAGTGGTTGCTGGGTCGGCGTCGGCGGGCCCGGGAGATGCACCGCCCGCGTGTTCTCGCCGGTTTGCTTGCGCACTATGTCCACGAAAACACACCCCTAGAAAGCATCACGGCCCGTACCACTCCGGCTTGGCTGACCGCGACGTTAGCATCGACGCGGCCACCTCGACGGGCAGCCCGTCCCGCATGACCGCCGTCGCGACCTCGGTGATCGGCATCTCCACGCCGCGGGACCTGGCCAGCTCGAGCACCGGCTCGCACGAGGCCACGCCCTCCGCGGTCGGGCTCAGCGCGGCCGCCTCCGCCACCGACATCCCGCGTCCCAGGTTCTCCCCGAACGTCCGGTTGCGCGACAGCGGCGACGAACACGTGGCCACCAGATCACCCATGCCGGCCAGGCCCGCGAACGTCTGCGCCTGCGCCCCCAGCGCCGAGCCCAGCCGGGCCATCTCGGCCAGCCCGCGGGTGATCAGCAGCGCCCGGGTGTTGTCGCCGAGCTCCATCGCCACGGCGATGCCGACCACGATCGCGATGATGTTCTTCACCGCCCCGCCGAGCTCGCACCCGGTCACGTCGGCGTTGGTGTACGGCCGGAAGTACGGCGTGTGGCACGCGCTCTGCAGCGCCAGCGCGCCCTCCTCCGCAACACACGCCACCACCGTCCCGGTGATCTGCCGGCGGGCGATCTCGACCGCCAGGTTCGGTCCGGCCACCACCGCCACCCGCGCCACATCCGCGCCGAGCACCTCGCACACAACCTCGCTCATCCGCTGGCGCGTGCCCAGCTCGATCCCTTTCATCAGGCTGACCAGCAGCGCGCCGGCCGGGATCAGGGGCTTCCACTCCAGCAAGTTCGCCCGTAGTGACTGGGCGGGCACGGCGAACGCCACGATGTCCGCCCCGTCCAGCGCCGAAGCCGCCTCCGCGGTGGCCTCCAACACCGGCGTCAGCGTGATGCCCGGCAGGTAGTCCGGATTCTCGTGCAGTTCACCAATCGCCTTGGCCTGCGATGCCCGGCGCGCGTACAGCACGGTGGACGTCCCGGCGTCGCAGAGCACCTGCGCGAACGTGGTGCCCCAGGCGCCGGCCCCCATGACCGCTGCCCTCATGTCGGAGTACCACGGTCCGTTCGGTCCAATTCAGCTCTGTCCAATTCAGCAGGACGGCCG
Source organism: uncultured Actinomycetes bacterium (assembly GCA_963742795.1). Taxonomy (GTDB): domain Bacteria; phylum Actinomycetota; class Actinomycetes; order Streptosporangiales; family Streptosporangiaceae; genus Palsa-504. Next base: position 162,916 of record CAVUNL010000025.1, on the reverse strand, counting down.
CCTACGGCGGGATCCCACGGTACGGCGGGCGGTGTCTCCTGCCGGATCGTGGCCAGCAGGGCGGTGATGGCGGCCATGATGTCGGCGGTCGCGGCCTGCAGCGTCGAGGCGCCCAGCCGCTGCCCGGCGTAGGCCGACAGGTCCACCGGCGGCCCGGCCACCATCCGCACCGTCTTGCGCGGGAACAGGTGCAGCTTCTTGGTGCCGTAGGGGAGGATGTCCTGCGCGCCCCAGTGCGCGATCGGGATCACCGGCGCCCCGGTGGTCAGCGCCAGCCGGGCGGCGCCGGTCTTGCCCACCATCGGCCACAGGTCCGGGTCGCGGCTGGCGGTTCCCTCCGGGTAGACGATCACCGAGTCGCCCTTGCGCAGCGCCTGCTCGGCCTGCTTGAGCACCAGGGCCGCGTCGCCGCGGCCGCGGTACACCGGCAGCTGCCCGAACTTGTACAGCAGCCACCCGACCACCTTGACCTCGAAGATGCCCGACTTGATCATGAACACCGGGTACCGGTGCGCGTAGCCGTCGCTGAACAGGGCGATCGTGGGCCAGTCGGCGTAGGACAGGTGGTTCGGGGCCAGGATGAGGCCGCCGGTCTTCGGGATGTTCTCCTTTCCCGACATCTTGAACCTGATCAGCGCCCGCAGCCCCGGGTGCAGGATGATCCGCGAGAACAGCCGCCAGCCTCGTGAGTAACTCCACTCGCGGCGGGCCGTAGGCTGGTTCCCGTCCGGGGGAGTCCCCTGGTCAACCTCGCCGTTCCCCGTGCTCATAGCGTCAGTCTCCTGGTTCAGGTGCTCTGGTGTCGAGGCAGGATCAACCATATGACCGATAACGCGCTGATCAGCTGGTCAGTGCTGATGCCCGTCAAGGTACTGTCCGAGGCCAAGTCCCGGCTGGCCGGGCTGGCCGGCCCGCGCCGCGGCGAGCTGGCCCTGGCCGTGGCCTGCGATACGGTGACCGCGGTCATGCGCACCGACCTGGCCGCCCGGGCGATCGTCATCACCGACGACCCGGTCGCGGCGTCCGCCCTGCGCGAACTCGGCGCGCAGGTGATCCCCGACGAGCCGCGCGACGGCCTCAACGCGGCGCTGCGCCACGGCGCCGCCCTCGCCGCGCGCAGCTGGCCCGCGTCCGGCACGGCCGCGCTGTCGGCCGACCTGCCCGCCCTGCGCCCGGCCGAGCTCGCCCGCGCCCTCAAAGCCGCCGCCGCCTGGCCGAACGCCTTCGTAGCCGACGCCGCCGGCGACGGCACCACGCTGTACACGGCGGCGCCGGGCGTGGCGTTCCGGCCCGCCTTCGGGCTGGCCAGCCGTGCCCGGCACGCGGCGGGCGGCGCTATCGAACTCGGCCTGACCGACGTCCCGGGCCTGCGCCGGGACGTGGACACACCCGCTGACCTGCGCGGTGCCGCCGAACTCGGGCTCGGCACGCGCACCGCTCCGCTCGCGACCGAACTGCTCAGATGTGCACCACGGGGCAGGTGAGCGTCCTGGTGATCCCGGGCACGGCCTGGATCTGCGTCGTGACCAGCCGGCCCAGGTCGTCCACGTTGTCCGACTGAGCGCGCACGATGACGTCGTACGGGCCGGTGACGTCTTCGGCCTGCGTGACGCCGGTGATCTTGGCGATGTGCGAGGCCACGTCGGCGGCCTTGCCGACTTCGGTCTGGACGAGGATGTACGCCTCCACCATGAGGTCCTCCCGGGGCGATTGCGGGACAGGTGCCCCTGAGGGATCACGCTACCGTAATGGTGCAGACCAATGACACCTACGGGAGGCGCCATCGCCGCCGACGAGCAGACCGTGGCCGCGCTGGGGGAGTTCGGCCTGATCGCGGCGCTGTCGGGGTGGCTGCGCGGTATATCTCCGGCCGATCCGCGCGCGCTGGTCGGGATCGGCGACGACGCGGCGGTCCTGGCCGCCCCCGACGGCCGCGTGGTGGCCAGCACGGACTTCCTGCTGGAGGGGCGGCACTTCCGCCGGGAGTGGTCCAGCGGGGCCGACGTCGGCCACAAGGCCGCGGCCCGCAGCCTGATCGACATCGCGGCCATGGGCGCGGTGCCGACCGGCCTGCTGGTCGCCCTGGCTGCCCCGCCCGACCTGCCGGTCACCTGGGCCCGCGAACTGACCGAGGGTCTCGCGGCCGAGTGCGCCCGGGCCGGCGCGACCGTGATCGGCGGGGACACCGCCAGCGCCGGATCCGTCCTGCTCGCCACCACCGTCCTGGGCGACCTGGCCGGCCGGGCCCCGGTCCTGCGCTCCGGCGCCGCCCCCGGCGACCTGGTCGCCGTGTCGGGCCCGCTCGGCCACGCCGCCGCCGGCCTGGCCCTGCTGGAAGCCGTCCACACGGTATCCCTGCCAGCCTTGCCGCCTGCGGCGGCGGGCCCAGACCCCCCGGCATGGGCGAGTTCCCTCGTCGCCGCCCACCGCAGGCCGCAACCGCCTTACGACGCGGGTCCGCAGGCGGCCGACCTGGGTGCCACGGCCATGATCGACATCAGCGACGGCCTGCTCGCCGACCTCGGCCACGTCGCGTCGGCCAGCGGCGTGCTCATCGACCTCTCATCGGACCGGCTGAGCCCCGGCGCAGGCCTGCGGGCCGCAGCCCGTGCCCTGCACCCTTTTTCTGGCCGAACGGAGCGTGGTTCCACCCGCGCGCACACCCAGGCGCTGACCTGGGTACTGACCGGCGGCGAGGATCACGCCCTGGCCGCCACGTTCCCGCCCAGCACGGCATTGCCCCCGCGCTGGACGACCATCGGACAGGTGCACGAAGGTCAAGGCGTCGTAGTCGACGGCCAGCCCTGGTCAGGCTCAGCCGGCTGGGACCACTTCAGGGCGGTGTTAGCCACGGGGGGACGACCCCCTGGCACCCCCCGCACTTCGCTTCGCTCAGGCCCTAGCGGGTAATCCGGCCCGCCTTGATGCAGGAGGTGCATACGTTCACGCGCTTGGGCGTGCCGCCCACCACAACGCGCCTGCGCTGGACGTTCGGGTTCCAGCGGCGGCGGGTGCGGCGGTGCGAGAACGAGACGTTGTTGCCGAAGCCCGGCCCCTTGCCGCACATGTCGCAGACGGAAGCCACGGTTCGCTCCAGAAGGAAGTAGGTTCAGATCCGCTCCCCGGCGGATCAGGCAGCCGTCGAAGCCTACCCGAAGCCCAGGCCCGAGCGCGAACCAACCATTGTGTCAGCCCGCCCTTCTATGCTGCCAGGTGTGAGCACGCTCCGCGAACCGCTGACCCGGGCGCTGGGTCCCAAGACCGCCAAGCTGCTCGAGAACGCCTTCGGTATGGCGACGGTCGGCGACCTGCTGCGGCACTACCCGCGGCGCTACTACTCCCGCGGCGAGCTGACCGACCTGTCCAGCTTGCGCGAGGGCGACCACGTCACCGTGCTGGCCCGCGTCGCTCACGTCAGCGTGTACCCGATGCCCAATCGCAACTTCCGCGCGCGGGGCGAGGTGATCATCACCGACGACCGCGCGAAGCTGATGCTGACCTTCTTTTTCCGGACGACCAGGGCCGAGTACGGCTTCGCCAAGAATCTCGTGACCGGCATGGTCGGCATGTTCGCGGGCACCGTGTCCAGCTTCCGCGGCCGGCTCCAGCTGGTCCACCCGGAGTACGAACTGCTGCCCGGCGCGCCGCCCAACGCCGACCTCACCCCCGAGCTGGCCGCCGAGTTCGCCGCCGAGCTGATCCCGGTCTACCCGGCCAGCGCCAAGGCGAGCTCCTGGCTCATCGCCCGGTCGGTCAAGACCGTCCTGGACCCGCTCGACGCGGGGGAGGACCCGCTGCCCGCCGACCTGCGGGAGCGGTACGGGCTGTACGGGCGGGCCGAGGCCATCCGGGCCATCCACCGCCCGCTGGACTGGGCCGACCGCAAGCGCGCCGTCGACCGGCTCAAGTGGGACGAGGCGTTCATGCTGCAGGCCGCGCTGGCCCAGCGGCGGATGGCGGCCGCCGCCCTGCCGGCCATGCCGCGGCCGCACGTGCCGGACGGCATCGCGGACGAGTTCGACGCGCGGCTGCCGTTCACCCTCACCGCCGGCCAGGTGGCGGTCGGGGAGACGATCGCGAACGACCTGGCCTGCGCCTACCCGATGCACCGGCTGCTGCAGGGCGAGGTCGGCTCGGGCAAGACGGTGATCGCGATCCGCGCCATGCTCCAGGTGGTCGACGCGGGCGGCCAGGCCGCGCTGCTGGCCCCGACCGAAGTCCTGGCCCAGCAGCACTACCGGTCGGTGACCGCCATGCTCGGCCCGCTGGCCCAGCGCGGCCAGCTGGGCGCCGCCGACCACGCCACCGGGGTGGCGCTGCTCACCGGGTCGGTCAGCGCGGGCGCCCGGCGTTCGGCCCTGTCCGACGTGTTCACCGGCGACGCCGGGATCGTGATCGGCACCCACGCCCTGCTGGAGGAGCAGGTCCAGTTCGATGACCTGGGCCTGGTGGTCATCGACGAGCAGCACCGGTTCGGCGTCGAGCAGCGCGACGCGCTGCGGGCCAAGGCGGCCGACAACCGGCCGCACGTGCTGGTCATGACGGCCACGCCCATCCCCAGGACGGTGGCCATGACCGTCTACGGGGACCTGGAGACCTCGACCCTGACCGAGCTCCCCGCCGGGCGGTCGGCGATCGCCACCCACGTGGTGCCCGCGGCCGACAAGCCGCACTTCCTGGAACGGGCCTGGGCCCGGGTCAAGGAGGAAGTCAGCCGCGGCCAGCAGGCCTACGTGGTCTGCCCGCGCATCGGCGACGGCCCCGAAGCCGACGACGGCGACTACCCCGGCGAGGACGAGGACCCCTTCGACCCGCCGCATACCGCCATGGCGCCGACCACCGTCGACCTGAGCCACGGGGTTCCGCGCAGCATCACCAACGTCGGCCGGCGCCAGCCGCTGTCGGTGCTCGACGTGGCCGCCACCCTGGACGCGGGCCCGCTGGCCGGGCTGCGGCTGGGCATCCTGCACGGCAGGCTGCACCCGGAGGAGAAGGACCGGGTGATGCGCGCGTTCTCCGCGGGCGACATCGACGTCCTGGTCGCGACGACCGTGATCGAGGTCGGCGTCGACGTCTCGAACGCGACCGTGATGGTCATCATGGACGCCGAGCGGTTCGGCGTGTCCCAGCTGCACCAGCTGCGCGGCCGGGTCGGCCGCGGCGCCGCGCCGGGCCTGTGCCTGCTGGTCAGCGAGGCGCCGCCGGACATCCCCTCGCGGGGGGGTCTGGGGGGGTCGTCCCCCCGGGCCAATACGGCCCGGGAGCGGCTCGACGCGGTGGCCGCCACCCTGGACGGGTTCGAGCTGTCCCGCCTCGACCTGGAGCAGCGCCGGGAGGGCGACGTCCTCGGCGCGGCCCAGGCCGGGCGCCGCTCCAGCCTGCGACTGCTCCAGCTGCTCAAGGACGAGGACCTGATCGGCCAGGCCCGCACCGAGGCCACCGAGGTCGTCTCGGCCGACCCCGACCTGGCCCGCCACCCCGCCCTGCGCGAGGCCATCGAGGAGCTCCTGGGCCCCCAAGCCGAATACCTGGACAAGACCTAGCCCCCTCGGCTCGAGCGGTTTCATGATCGTGAACAGTTTTGGGCAGCATTTGTCCCGAACTGTTCACGATCATGATCGTCACCCGAAATGTCTCAATGTGAAGTTAGGACATAACTGGGCATAACGGGCGGCATCACGTAGCAGGCCGACCACGACGGGCTACAACGCCGCGGGCGAGGAGTCGCGGCCCCGGCCGACGTGCACACTTAAGGCATGGCACGCGTGATCGCCGGCGAGGCCGGCGGACGGCGGCTGGCCGTCCCGGACGGCCGGAACACCCGCCCGACCAGCGACCGCGCCCGGGAAGGGCTGTTCGCCACGGTCGTCTCGCTGACCGGCTCGCTGGACGGCGCGCGCGTGCTCGACCTGTACGCCGGATCCGGCGCGGTCGGCCTGGAGGCCCTGTCCCGGGGTGCCGAGCACGTGCTGCTGGTGGAATCCGGGGCCAGGGCGGCCCGCGTCATCCGGGACAACATCGCGGCCATCGGCCTGCCCGGCGCCGAGCTCGCCACCGACCGGGTGGAACGAGTCTTGGCCAAAGGCCCGGACAACGGCCCGTACCACGTCGTCTTCGCCGACCCGCCCTACGCGCTGGCCGGCGACGAGGTCTCGGCCATGCTCCAAATGGTAAGCGACCACGGCTGGCTGGCGCCGGAGGCGTTGGTGATCGTCGAGCGCGCTACCCGGTCCGGGCCGGTCAGCTGGCCGGCCTGTTCAGCCCGACCGGGCGCGCCGCTACGGGGAGGCGACCTTCTGGTACGCCGGGGGGTCTGGGGAGGCATCCCCCAGTAAGGGGACCCCGTATAACCTGCTCGCTGAACCGTGAAAGGGGTGGCATCGCGTGCACCGCGTCGTCTGTCCGGGTTCCTTCGATCCCGTCACCAACGGGCACCTCGATATCATCAGCCGCGCGTCCGGGCTGTACGACGAGGTGGTCGTGGCCGTGCTGATCAACGTGACCAAGCACAGCCTGTTCACGGTGGACGAGCGGGTCGAGATGCTCACCGAGGTGACCGCCCACTGCGGCAACGTGAAGATCGACCGGTTCCACGGCCTGCTGGTGGACTTCTGCGCGGCCAACGGGATCACCGCCGTGATCAAGGGCCTGCGCGCGGTCACCGACTTTGAGTACGAGATGCAGATGGCGCAGATGAACTATCGCATGGCCAAGGTCGAGACGCTGTTCATGACCACCAACCCGCTGTACTCCTTCCTCAGCTCCAGCCTGGTCAAGGAGATCACGAGGTACGGCGGAGACGTCAGCGGGCTGGTCCCCGACGCGGTTCTGGCCCGGCTGAAGGCCCGCCTGGCAGAAGCGTAAAACCGCGGAATAACCAGGCCCGGGAATCGCGGCGGGCGCGGTCAAGTTGGGATTACTGCGCGCCGCCGGTAGGCTGGGCGCTCGTTCCGCAATCGCTACATACGCGAGTACACTGTCATGCCCAACACACGCACGAACGCGCCTCGCGGCGCGCTTGTTTTTGATACACGCACGCTCGGCCGCCAGGCCGGTTCCGCGCGGACTCACCAGCTGACCGTGCCAGCCCCGGACGACCTGCGTCTGGAGCTCGCCAGGGTACCGGTCGGCGCCGATACGTACCTGGACGTCAAGTTCGAGGCCGTGACCGAAGGCGTGCTGGTCACCGGGTCGGCGACCGCACCGCTGGCGGGCGAGTGCGCCCGCTGCCTGAGGCCGCTGAACACCTCGGTGACAGCCAGTTTCACCGAGCTCTACCTGTACGCCGACGGCCGCCGGACGCACGAGAAGCACGACAAGCACGAAAAGTACGACAAGAACGCAAAGCACGACCGGCGTAACAGCCGTGAATGGTTTGACGAGGACACCGAGCAGAACGACGAGGAGCGTTACCTCGACGGCGACCTGCTCGACCTGGAGCCGGTCCTGCGGGACGCGGTGGTGCTCGCGCTGCCGATGTCACCGCTGTGCCGGGAGGACTGCCCAGGGCTGTGCGCCGAGTGCGGAGTGCCGCTGGACGACGCGGGCCCGGGGCACGGGCACGACGATTCAACGGACCCGCGCTGGGCCGCCCTCGAGCAGCTCGGTGACCAACCAACACGGCGCAGCGGCGCCGTCGACCTACAGGAGGGCTGACGTGGCGGTTCCCAAGCGGAGGATGTCCCGCAGCAACACCCGATCACGACGCTCGAACTGGAAGACCACTGCGCCGACGCTGGTGAGCTGCCCGCAGTGCCACGATCCCAAGCTGCCGCACGTGGCCTGCCCGACCTGCGGCACGTACCGTCGCCGTCAGGTCCTCAACCCGTCCTGAGCCGGGCGCGGTGGGCATGGTGAGCCGGGCCTGGGACGCGGGCAACGCCGGACGGGATCCCGCCGAACTCCGGCATGCCCTCGGCGTGCCGATCATGCCCAAGTCGCTGGAGCGGGCGCTGACGCACCGCTCGTTCGCCTACGAGAACGCCAACCCGCCCACCAACGAGCGGCTGGAGTTCCTCGGCGACTCGGTCCTCGGCCTGGTCGTCACCGACACGCTGTTCCGCGGCTACCCGAGCCTGCCCGAGGGACAGCTGGCCAAGCTGCGCGCGGCCGTGGTCCAGATGAGGGCCCTGGCCGACGTGGCGCGGGAGCTGAGCCTGGGCTCCTACGTCAGGCTCGGCCGGGGCGAAGAGGTGACCGGCGGCCGCAACAAGTCCTCGATCCTGGCCGACACGCTGGAGGCCATCATCGGGGCGGTCTACATCGACTGCGGGCTGGCCGAGGCCAGCGCGCTGGTCCATCGCCTGTTCGACCCGGTCATCGCCAGGTCGGCCGGGCTGGGCGCCGGGCTGGACTGGAAGACCTCGCTCCAGGAGCTGACCGCGGCCCGCATGCTCGGGGTGCCGGACTACCAGGTCGAGGAGAGCGGGCCGGACCACCAGAAGTCGTTCCGGGCCGCGGTCCGGGTCGGCGGGCACGTGCTCGGCTCCGGCCAGGGCCACACCAAGAAGGAGGCCGAGCAGCACGCGGCCGAGGCGGCCTGGACCGCGATCAACACAGAGTCCGCCCCGCCGCAGAACGACAAGGGCGACAAGGGCGACGACGCAGACGACGGGCACGCACCCGGGCCCGCGGGAGACAGCTGACCGCGTGCCCGAACTACCCGAAGTCGAAACCGTCCGCCGCGGCCTGGAGCACCACGTCTCCGGCCGGGCCATCGACACCGTCCGCGTCCTGCACCCGCGCTCCGTGCGCCGCCACCTGGCGGGCGCGGCCGACTTCGAGGCCGCGCTCACCGGGCGCAGCCTCGATGCCGTCAAGCGCCGCGGCAAGTACCTGTGGCTGTCGGTGGGCGAGGACGCCCTGCTCGCGCACCTGGGCATGAGCGGGCAGCTGCTGGTCGGCGAGCCGGACCGCCCGCTGTCCCCGCACGTGCGGATCCGATTCACCTTCAAAGACCCCGGTCCCGATCTGCGCTTCACCGACCAGCGGACGTTCGGCCACATGTGCTTCGTGCCCGACGGCGCCGAACTCCCCGGGCCGATCGCCCACATCGCCCCCGACCCGTTCGAGCCATCCTTCGACCCCGCCGCCCTGGCCCGGCGGCTGCGCCAGCGGCACACCGGTGTCAAACGCGCCCTCCTCGACCAGTCGCTGATCAGCGGGGTCGGCAACATCTACGCCGACGAGGCGCTGTGGCGGGCGGGCCTGCACTGGGCCCGGCCTACCGAGACCCTCAACGGGCCGGAGGTCAGCAGGCTGCTGGCCGCGGTCCGCGAGGTCCTGGGCGAGGCCATGACCGCCGGGGGGACGAGCTTCGACAGCCTGTACGTCGACGTCAACGGGGAGAGCGGCTACTTCGACCGCTCGCTTGCCGTCTACGGCCGCGAGGGCCTGCCGTGCCCTAAGTGCGGTGCCCCGGTGCGGCGCGACCCGTTCATGAACCGGTCGGCCTACAGCTGCCCGCAGTGCCAGCCCCGGCCCCGCCGCGCCCACTGGTGAGCCCAGCTGATGAGCCCAGCTGATGAGCCCAGCTGATGAGCCCAGCTGATGAGCAGGGCAAAATCCGTTGTTAAGGGTGATAAGGTATTTAACCGGGCCGGGAACGGCCCTCAACTTGACCAGCAAACGCCTGGGTGGGAAACTAGAACACGTTGATTGCGCGCGCGAGTACGCGTGTGTTGAGTATGTGCCCACTCTGGTCACTCAGCGTGGAGGACCTTTAACAATGGCGAAGGCTCTATTCGGCCACGTCGGCGGTCCCGACCCCCGCATGATTTCTGAGATGCGCCGCCTCCAGCAGCGAGTACGAGACCTGGAAGCCGAGCTTGTCCGGCTCCAGGAAGCGAACGAGTCGCTCACGGTAGAGGCAGCCCGCCCGGACATGCTGGTGCCGGACCGCGAACCTGCGCTCGCCTGAGCGCCGGTCGGCGAGGAAACGACAAAGACGAACCAGGGGCGCCAGCCGCGGCGCCCCTCTTCGTTGTTTATTTCCCCGTGATATGCCATTAACCCGGTAGGCAATGGGGTGTTGCTTGATCATTAGCAACCCCACTGGCCCCCCGTTAGTCACAGCGAGGTCCCCCGGGACCGGTCCCTTCGGCCGGGTTCCCGGTTTGGCGTGCCCCGGGACGGTAAGGTGCGGGGAGCGAGAGGAGGGGGTTCGTGTACCTGAAGAGCCTCACTCTGCGCGGCTTCAAGTCGTTCGCCTCCGCCACCACGCTGCGCCTGGAGTCCGGTATCACCTGCGTGGTCGGCCCGAACGGCTCGGGCAAGTCCAACATCGTCGACGCCTTGTCCTGGGTCATGGGCGAGCAGGGTGCCAAGTCCCTGCGCGGCGGCAAGATGGAGGACGTCGTCTTCGCCGGCACCACCTCCCGTGCGCCGCTGGGCCGGGCCGAGGTCACGCTCACCATCGACAACAGCGATGGCGCCCTGCCCATCGACTACGCCGAAGTCACCATCAGCCGCCTGATGTTCCGGTCCGGGCAGAGCGAGTACGCCATCAACGGCGACCACTGCCGCCTGCTCGATGTCGCCGAGTTGCTGTCCGATTCGGGTATGGGCCGCGAGATGCACGTGATCGTCGGCCAGGGCCAGCTCGACGACATCCTGCACGCGGGCCCCGAGGCCCGGCGCGCGCTGATCGAGGAAGCGGCCGGCGTGCTCAAGCACCGCAGGCGCAAGGAGAAGGCGCTGCGCAAGCTGGAGGCCATGCAGGCCAACCTGACCCGGCTGGTCGACCTGACCGCCGAGCTGGGCCGCCGGCTCAAGCCGCTCGGCCGGCAGGCCGAGATGGCCAGGAAGGCGGCCGGCATCCAGGCCGAGCTGCGCGACGCGCGGCTGCGTCTGCTGGCCGACGACTACGTGACGCTGGCCGCCGAACTGCAACGCGACGAGGCCGACGAGGCGGCCGCGGTGGCCCGCCGCACTGCCCTGGAGCAGGAGCTGGCCCAGGCCCGGCGCACCGAGACCGACCTGGACCAGGCCGCCCAGCAGGCCTCGGCCATCCTGGCCCGTGCCCAGGAAACCTGGTTCGCGCTATCTTCGCTGGCCGAGCGGCTGCGCTCGACGCAGAACCTGGCCGCCCAGCGGCACACCCTGCTGACCGAGCAGGCCGACCCCGAGCGCCCCGGCCGTGACCCCGACGAGCTGGACCGGCAGGCCGCGGAGCTGCGCGACGAAGAACAGGAACTGACCGAGCGGCTGGAGGCGGGCCGCAAGGTCCTGTCCGCCGCCGGCGCCGAGCGCACCGCGGCCGAGGCCCAGCTCACCGCGGCCGAACGCCGGATCGCCGAGGGCGCCAAGGCCGCCGCGGCCCGGGCCGGCCAGCTGGCCCGGCTGCGCGAGCAGGTCGGCGCGGCCGCCAGCCGCGGCGCCGCCGCCCAGGAGGAGCTCGACCGCCTGGCCGTCTCCGCCGAGCAGGCCCGCGAGCGGGCCGCGCTCGCCCAGGCCGAGTACGACCAGGTCCGCGACGTGTCCGGCGGTGGGGACGACGACCGTAGCGAGCTGGCCGCCGCACACGAGCAGGCCGACCGCACCCTTTCAGAATTTTCCGAACGGACCGTGGCGTTGCGCACCGCGGACCGTGAATCAGCCCGCGAGCTGGCCGCCCTCAAGGCGCGCGCCGAGGTGCTGGCCGAGGCCGCCCGCCGCGGCGCCGACGCCTCCGCGGCCCTGCTCTCCGATCCCGCCCGGTTCGCCGGCGTGCTCGGCCCGTTCGCCGAGCGACTGCAGGTGGCCGATGGCTACGAGGTGGCCGTCGCCGCCGCCCTGGGCGGCGCCGCCGACGCGGTCGCCGTGGCCGGCCTGGACGCCGCCGCCGACATCCTGGCCGCCCTCCGCCGCGACGACGCCGGCAGCGCCGGCCTAGTCATAGCCTCCGCCCCCTCCGCCCCCTCCGCTCCGCCCCCTCCGCCCCCTCCGCACCCTCCGCACCCTCCGCCCCCTCCGCACCCTCCGCCCCATCGGCCACTCCAGTCACACCGGTCACCACGGCCCCGGGTCTCACCCATGCCGTCGACCTGGTGCGGGCGCCGGACGGACTGGCCCAGGCCGCCGCCGAGCTGCTGCGCGACGTCGTGGTGGTCGAGGACCTGGCGCGGGCCCGCCGGGTCGTTCGGGAAAATCCTGAATTGAAGGCCGTGACCCGCGCCGGTGACCTGCTCGGGTCCTGTTGGGCGCACGGCGGCAGCGCCCGGCCGCAGAGCCTGCTCGAGCTGCGGGTGGCGGCCGACGAGGCGGCCGCCGGGCTGGCCGGCGCGCAGCGCCGGTGCGAGCAGGCCGCCGAGCAGCTGGCCGAGGCGGTCCAGGGCGAGGAGGCCGCCCGCCGGTCCGTGACCCAGACGCTCGCCCGTCGGCAGGAGGCCGACGCGGCAGCCGCGGCGGTCTCCGGGCGGCTCGGTCAGCTGGCCGGCGCGGCCCGTGCCGCGCGGGACGAGGCCGACCGGCTGGACGGCACTATCGAGGCGGCCCGCCTGGCCGGCGAGCAGGGCCTGGCCAAGCTGGCCCGGCTCCGGCAGGACCTCGCGGCCGCCGAGGAGGCGGCCGACGAGCCCGCCGAGCCGGACGAGGAGGTTAACGGGTCCAGCTGGCTGCGCGAGGACCTGGCCGAGCGGTGCGCGACGGCCCGGGACGCCGAGATGGAAGCCCGGCTCGAGGTCCGCACCGCCGAGGAGCGGCTGCGCGCGATCAGCGGCCGGGCCGACTCGCTGACCGCGGCCGCGGCCGCCGAGCGGCAGGCCCGCGAGCGGGCCTCGCAGCGCCGCGCCCGGCGCGCCGAGCAGGCCGGCGTGGCCAAAGCCGTCGCCCTGGGCGCTCGCTACGCGGTCGAGGCCGCCGAGCGCTCCGTGGCCGAGGCCGCCGACCGGCGGGCCGCGGCCCAGGCGGCCAGCGCGGGCGGCGCCGGCGAGCTCAAGGCCGTCCGGGCCCGGGTCCGCGACCTGGCCGCCGACCTGGACACGGTGGTGAACACCGCGCACGGCACCGAGATCGCCCGCGCCGAGCACCGGCTGCGGCTGGCCCAGTTGTCCGAGCACGCGCTGGAGGAGTTCGGCATCGAGACCGACGCCCTGGTCGCCGAGTACGGCCCGGAGGTCCCGGTGCCGGTGCCGGTGCCCGGGCCGGTGATTGACGGGGAGGCCGCCCCGCCGACCGCTGGGCCGTCCCGCTACGACCGGACCGAGATCGAGCGCCGGGCCGCCGATGCCCAGCGTCAGCTCGACCGGCTGGGCAAGGTCAACCCGCTGGCCCTGGAGGAGTACGCCGCGCTGACCGAACGCCATCAGTTCCTCGCCACCCAGCTGGAAGACCTGCGCAAGACCCGCCGCGACCTGCTCACCGTGGTCAAGGAGGTCGACGACCGGGTTCAGGAGGTGTTCGCCTCCGCCTACGCCGACACCGCCCGGGAGTTCGAGCAGCTGTTCTCCCGGCTGTTCCCCGGCGGCCAGGGCAACCTGGTCCTCACCGAGCCGGACGACATGCTGGCCACCGGGATCGAGATCGAGGCCCGGCCGCCGGGCAAGAAGGTCAAACGGCTCTCGCTGCTGTCCGGCGGGGAGCGGTCGCTGACCGCCATCGCCTACCTGTTCGCCATCTTCATGGCCCGCCCCTCCCCGTTCTACGTGCTGGACGAGGTGGAAGCGGCCCTGGATGACACCAACCTGCAGCGCCTGCTCGGCGTCTTCGAGGAGCTCCGCGAAAGCTCCCAGCTGATCGTCATCACCCACCAGCGCCGCACCATGGAAGCCGCCGACGCCCTCTATGGCATCACCATGCGCGGTGACGGCGTCTCCACCGTGATCAGCCAGCAGCTAGCCACCCGCCAGCCCGCCTAGCCCGCCCCCGCCCGCCGCCTCCCGCCCCCGTCGGCCCGCCTCAAACGACATGAAACCCGGGTTTCACTGCGCCATAACGTAGTGAAAGCCCAGTTTCACTCCGCTCGCGTGCCCGGCTCGGCATCCGTCACCACCCCATACGTCACTCTGACACCTCCTGCACTATTTCGGCGGTGGATCCGGGGAATCCGCCACCCGCAATCGACCACGAAGCCCGTATCCACCACGATCTTCTGCCCGGCTGGCTCGCAGCGACGGCTCTCCAGACTCACAGGGATCGTGTGTCACACGGCAGGCATGCGCGAGCGGTAAGTTGGCGGACGGCCCGCTCCAAAACCCTGCCAGGAGCGGCAGCTAGCCAATCTGCAAGACTGTGAGCCTGATGGAATACGTGATCCTGATCATCGTCATCGCCGTGCTGGCGCTCGGCACCGGCGGGTGGCTGCTGTTCGTCCGGCCCGGCCGCGGCCGCGTTTCCGCCCCCCCCGCACCGTCCTCGCTGCCCACCAAGGCCGCACCAACCGAAACGACCGCGGCCGCCGACGCGGCCGAGGCCGGGAAACCCCAGGCCACCGCCGGGGTGATCGAGGTCGAGCGCCCGCCGCCGTCCGCGGGCCGGATGGTCCGGCTGCGAGCCCGGCTGGCCCGCTCCCAGGGGTCGGTGGGCTCGGCGTTGCTGAACCTGCTGTCCCGGGACCGGCTCGACGACGAGACCTGGGACGAGATAGAAGAGGTGCTCATCACCGCCGACGTGGGCGTGGTGCCCGCCCGGCTGATGGTGGACGACCTGAAGACCAAGGTCAAGGTGCTCGGCGTACGCGGCCCGGCTGAAGTCAAGAACCTGCTTCGCGACGAGCTGCTCACCCAGCTCGGCGACGAGGACCGCACGCTGCACACCGCAAAGCACAGCGGCACGCCCGCGGTGATCCTGATGGTCGGCGTGAACGGCACCGGCAAGACGACGACCGTCGGCAAGCTGGCCCGGGCCCTGATCGGGGACGGGGAGACCGTCCTGCTCGGCGCGGCCGACACGTTCCGCGCGGCCGCCGCTGACCAGCTGCAGACCTGGGGCGAGCGGGTCGGGGCCAAGACGGTACGGGCCGACCGGGACGGCGCCGACCCGGCCAGCGTGGCCTTCGAGGCGGTCAGCGAGGGCATCGAGACCGGGGTCGACGCGGTCATCATCGACACCGCCGGGCGGCTGCACACCAAGGTCGGGCTGATGGACGAGCTCGGCAAGGTCAAGCGCGTGGTCGAGAAGAAGGCCCCGGTGGACGAGGTGCTGCTGGTGCTGGACGCCACCACCGGGCAGAACGGGCTGCGGCAGGCCCGGGTGTTCGCCGAGGTGGTCGACGTCACTGGCATCGTGCTGACCAAGCTGGACGGGACGGCCAAGGGCGGGATCGTCATCGCCGTGCAGCGTGAGCTGGGCGTTCCGGTCAAGCTGGTCGGCCTGGGCGAGGGGCCCGACGACCTGGCCCCGTTCGACCCGGCCACGTTCGTCGACGCCATCCTCGGCTAGGACCGTAAACCGAAACACGCTTGTAACACGCGAGCGGCGTCTTTCACCTCGCCGACACACGCCGACAGGTCCGGCGAAACCTCCGCATCCGATGGTCAGGTACAGGACTGGCGAAGGGACACCTGACGATGAAGCTCATCACCGCTGTCATCAAGCCGTTCAAGCTGGACGACGTCAAGGCCGCGTTGCAGGCGTTCGGCGTCCACGGCCTGACCATCACCGAGGCGAGCGGATACGGCAGGCAGCGGGGCCACACCGAGGTGTACCGCGGCGCCGAGTACCAGGTCGACCTGGTCCCGAAGGTCCGCGTCGAGGTCCTGTGCGAGGACGAGGACGCCGACGACCTGATCGGGGTGGTAGTCAAGGCGGCGCAGACCGGCCGGATCGGCGACGGGAAGGTCTGGTCGGTGCCGGTGGAGACCGTAGTCCGGGTCCGGACCGGAGAGCGCGGACCGGACGCGATCTGAGCCATAGCCCATGAGCAGTCCGGGGGACTCATGGAGACCATGACTTCGTTCGCCGCGGATCGTGTCCGCCGCACCGCTCAGGTCGACCGGTGGCTGGCCGAGCTCCTGGGCGCCGAACCCGGCGTGGCCCTGGTGGCCGTCGGCGGTTACGGGCGCCGGGAACTGCTGCCCCGCAGCGACCTGGACGTGGTGCTGCTGCACGGCGGGCGCGACGACATCGCGGACATCGCGGACCGGATCTGGTATCCGGTCTGGGACTCCGGCGCCGAGCTCGACCACGCGGTCCGCACCGTGCCGCAGGCCCGGCGGGTGGCCCGCACCGACCTGAAGGTCGCGCTCGGGCTGCTGTCCGCCCGGCACGTGGCCGGCGATCCCGATCTCACCGAACGCCTGCGCGCGGGCGCCCTGGAGGACTGGCGTGCGGCCGCGCCGGCGCGGCTGGCCGAGCTGCACGCCGCCCACGACGAACGCACCAGGATCAGCGGCGAGCTCGCCTTCCTGCTCGAACCGGACCTGAAGGAGGCTCGGGGCGGGCTGCGGGACGTGCACGCGATCCAGGCCGTGGCCGCCGCGTGGGTGGCGCCCGCGCCCGGGCCCAAGGTGCGCACCGCCTACGAGCAGATCATCGACGCCCGGCACGCGCTGCACGAGATCACCGGGCGCCGCCTGGACCGGCTCGTGCTCGAGGAGCAGGACGAGGTGGCCCGGGCTCTCGGGCTGCTCGACGGGGACGTGCTGATGCGCATGCTGGCCGGCGCGGCGCGGACCGTCGCTTACGCCGTCGATCACACCTTCCGTCAGGCCGACCGGCTTCGGCAGCGCCGCCCGCGGAGCCGCCGCCCGGCCGAGCGCCGCCCGCTGGCCGACGGCGTGGTCGAGCAGGACGGCGAGGTCGTCCTGGCCCGGGCGGCCGATCCGGTCGGCGATCCGGTCCTGGTCCTGCGGGCCGCGGCGGCCGCCGCGCAGGCCGGGCTGCCGCTGGCGCCGCGCACCCTGGACCGGCTCACCGAATGCCCGCCGCTGCCTGTCCCGTGGCCAGCCCCGGCCCGCGACGCCCTGCTGACCCTGCTCGGGGCTGGCCCGTCCGCGGTCAGCGTGTGGGAGGCGCTGGACACCGCCGGGAGTGAACAGGGCCTGATTACCTCGCTGATCCCGGACTGGGAACGGGTCCGGAACCGGCCGCAGCGCAACCCGCTGCACAAGTTCACCGTGGACCGGCACCTGGTCGAGGCGGCCGGCCACGCGGCCGCGCTGACCCGCGAGGTCGCCCGGCCCGACCTGCTGCTGCTGGCCGCCCTGCTGCACGACATCGGCAAGGGCTGGCCCGGTGACCACAGCGCCACCGGCGAGGTGGTGGCCCGGGACGTGGGCCGGCGGATGGGCCTGCCCGAGCCCGACGTGGACCTGGTCGCCTCGGTCGTCCGGCACCACCTGCTTCTGCCCATGGTCGCCACCCGGCGGGACCTGGATGACCCGGTGACGGTCAAGCAGGTGGCGGCGCTGGTGCCCAGCCGGACGCTGCTCGAGCTGCTGCACGCGGTGGCCATCTCCGATGGCCTGGCTACCGGGCCCGCCGCCTGGAACGATTGGAAGGCCACGCTGGTCGCCGACCTGGTCCGGCGGGTAGGGGCCGTGCTGGCCGGCGAGCCGATGCCCGAGCCGGCTCCGCTCCGCAAAGATCAGCTGGCCCTGGCCGCCGACGGCGGCCCGGCCGCGACCGTGCGCGGATCCGAGGTGACCGTGGTCGCGCCCGACCGGCCCGGCCTGCTGTGGCGCGTGGCCGGCGTGCTGGCCTCGCACCGCCTGGCGGTCCGCAGCGCCAACGCCACCTCGGTCGGGGAGACCGCGGTCACCGTGTTCGACGTGGAGCCCGAGTTCGGGGAGCCACCCGACCCGACCCTGGTGGCCGGGGACCTGCGCCGGATGCTGCTCGGCCGGCTGGACGTGGAGGACCGGCTGGAACGCCGGGCGCGGGCCGTCCCGCCGCGCGGCGCCGTGGTCCCCGCGCCCAAGGTCACCCTGGTCGACGACGCCTCGGAAACCGCGACCGTGGTGGAGGTCCGCGCGCACGACGCGCCCGGGCTGCTCTGGCGGGTGGGCCGGGCTCTGGGAGAATGCGGCCTCAACGTCCGCGCGGCCCGGGTGGAGACGCTGGGCGCCGAGGTGGTCGACGTGTTCTACGTGACCGACGAGGCCGGCCTGCCGCTGACCGACCCGGAGCGGCGCCGGGCGACGGTGCACTCGGTCCTAGCGGTGCTGGCTGTCTAAGGGCTGGCTGTCTAAGGGCTAGCTGTCTGGGGGCTGGCTATCTGGGGGCTGACTATCTGGGGGCTGGCCGGACAGGGCCCACCTACCGGTAGCCTGGAGAACGTGTTTGAGACCCTATCTGACCGGTTGACGCAGGTCTTTTCGGCGCTGCGCGGCCGGGGACGACTGTCCGCTGCCGACATCGACGCGACCACGCGCGAGATCCGCATCGCCCTGCTCGAGGCGGACGTCGCGCTCCCGGTCGTCCGGCAGTTCATCGCCCGGGTCAAGGAGCGGGCCAACGGCGAGGAAGTCTCCGCCGCGCTGAAC
Source organism: uncultured Actinomycetes bacterium (assembly GCA_963742795.1). GTDB lineage: Bacteria > Actinomycetota > Actinomycetes > Streptosporangiales > Streptosporangiaceae > Palsa-504. Next base: position 144,515 of record CAVUNL010000025.1, on the reverse strand, counting down.
CCCGCTCAGCAGGTCATCAAGATCGTGCACGAGGAACTGATCGGCATCCTCGGCGGTGAGGCCCGGCGGCTGCGGTTCGCCAAGGTGCCGCCGACCGTCATCATGCTGGCCGGCCTGCAGGGCGGCGGTAAGACCACGCTGGCGGCCAAGCTCGCGTTGTGGCTCAAGGGGCAGGGCAACACGCCGATGATGGTCGCGGCGGACCTGCAGCGCCCCAACGCCGTGCAGCAGCTGCAGGTGCTCGGCGAGCGCGCCGGGGTGCCGGTGTACGCCCCGGAGCCGGGCAACGGCGTCGGCGACCCCGTACAGGTCGCGCGGCAGTCGCTGGAGGAGGCCCGGCGCCGCCAGCACAACATGGTCATCATCGACACCGCCGGCCGGCTGGGCGTCGACGAGGACATGATGGCCCAGGCCCGGGCGATCAAGGACGCCACCGACCCGGACGAGATCTTGTTCGTGGTCGACGCGATGATCGGCCAGGACGCGGTGGCCACCGCGCAGGCCTTCCTGGACGGGGTCGGCTACGACGCCGTCGTGCTGACCAAGCTGGACGGCGACGCCCGAGGCGGCGCCGCGCTGTCCATCGTGCAGCTGACCGGCCGTCCGATCATGTTCGCCTCCGTGGGGGAGAAGCTCGAGGACTTCGACCTGTTCCACCCGGACCGGATGGCGTCGCGGATCCTGGACCTGGGCGACATCTTGACCCTGATCGAGCAGGCCGAGAAGGCCTTCGACGCCGATCAGACGGCCAACCTGGCCGGACGGATCGCCTCGGGCGAGGGCTTTACGCTCGAGGACTTCGTCGAGCAGCTGTCCATGGTCCGCAAGCTCGGCCCGATCGGGAACCTGCTCGGCATGCTGCCCGGCGCGGCCAAGAACCGGGAGCTGCTGTCTCAGGTCAACGACAAGGACCTGGACCGCGCCGAGGCCATCGTCCGGTCCATGACCCCGGAGGAGCGGCGCAACCCTAAGGTCATCAACGGCTCGCGCCGGGCGCGCATCGCCAAGGGCTCCGGCGTCGCCATCGGCGAGGTCTCCCAGCTGGTCACGAACTTCTTCGAGGGCCAGAAGCAGATGCGAGCCATGTTCAGCGGCGGCATCCCGGGCATGCCCCCGGGCATGGGCGCGATGGCCCGCCGCGCGGCCACCAAGTCCACCCGCGGCGGAAGAAGGGCAAGAAGAAGCCGTCCCGCAGCGGCGACCCCCGCCGGGCCGGGGAGCTCACCCGCGGCTCGGGCAACCAGGGCCAGGACAACCAGGACAACCAGGGCGGCGCGCTCGGCGGACTGGCGAACCGGCCTGGGCGGCCTGCCCGAAGGCTTCCCGGAGAGCATCGCCGACGGCCTGGCCAACCTGCCACCCGGCCTGAACTTCCCGTCCCCCACCCAGGACAACATCCCCGCCGCCTTCCGCGGCGGCAACAACAAGCGCCGCGACAAGAAGAAGTAGGTTACCCCGGAGCCAGGGCGCGGACCATGTCGATGGTGTCGGCCTCGGCGGCGGACTTGTCCTCGCGGTAGCGCAGCACGCGGGCAAAGCGCAGCGCCAGGCCGCCCGGGTAGCGCGGGCTGCGCTGCACGCCGTCGAAGGCGATCTCCACCACCAGCTCGGGCCGGACGTACACCGTGTAAGAGTCCCGCCGGTCTTCCAGGGCCAGCAAGCGCGACGTCTGCCAGGTCAGCAGCTCGTCGGTCAGGCCCTTGAACGTCTTGCCGAGCATGACGAACCCCCCGGTGGCCGGGTCGCGCGCGCCCAGGTGCAGGTTGGACAGCCAGCCGCGCCGCCGCCCGTGCCCCCACTCGACGGCCAGCACGACCAGGTCCAGCGTGTGCCGCGGCTTGACCTTGATCCACCCGGCGCCCCGGCGGCCCGCCGCGTACGGCGTGTCCAGCGACTTGACCACCACGCCCTCGTGGCCTCGAGCCACCGCGTCACCGAAGAACTCCGTCGCCGCGACCACCGAGTCGGTGACCAGCCGCGGCATGAGCAGCTCGGGCGGCACCGCCCAGGCCAGCTCGGCGTGCCGCTTCCAGTCCGGCAGGTCGATCAGGTCCGCGCCGTCCAGGTGCAGCGCGTCGAACAAGAACACCGACAGCGGTATCGCCGGCCGTCGGCGTCCGAGCTCGCGGCCCGCGCGAGGTGTCCTGGAACGGCAGCGGCCGCCCGTCCGCGCGCAGCGCGATCAGCTCGCCGTCCAGCACCGCCGCCCGCACCGGCAGCTTGCCCAAGACCGCGACCACCTCGGGCAGCCGCCCGGTGATCTCGTCCAGGGTCCGGGTGAACAGCCGCACCGCGCCGCCGGACAGGTGGGCCTGGATCCGGATCCCGTCGAGCTTCCACTCCACCGCCGCCTGCACCCCGGCCACCGATCTTGTCCAGCGCCTCGGCAGATGCTCGACGCGCTGGCCGCGAGCATCGGGCGCACCGGCCGCCCGACCTCCAACCCGAAGGCCGCCAGCGCCGCGCTGCCGCCCGCCAGCGCCGCGGCCGCCACCGCGCCGAGCGAGCCGCGCAGCATCATCGCCCGGCGCACGTCCGCCACCGGCACCGACGCGGCCCGGGCCACCGCGTCGGTCATCACCCCCTCCAGCGCGCCCTGCCGCAGCTCGCCGGACAGCAGCCCGATCAGGAAGCGCTGCTCATCCGCAGTGGCCCGGCCGAACAGCTCCCCGACCAGCGCCTTGCGCGCGGCCGCCGAACCCTTCCCGGCCACCGCCCCGATCGCGGAAAACGCCGCGTCCACCTCGGCCAATCCCAGTGTGGGGACCACCGCAGGCCGGAACCCGTCCCGCAGCACCGCCCAGCCGACCCCGATCTGCCGCTGCGGCAGCTCCCCGGACAGGTACGCGACCGCGATCGGCACCTCCAGCGGCCCGGCCTCGCGCAGCGCGGCCGCCAGCAGGTCGATCTTCGCCAGCCGGCCGCCGGTCGCGCCCACGGCCCGCGACACCTCAGCGATCCGAGCAAGCAGCACCCGCCTATTCTGCCCGACCGCTCCCGCCCCGGCGCCGGGCAGAACCAAGGGCAGAGCCAACGGCAGAACCAAGGCCACGACCGCGCGAGCCCGGATCCCACAGCCAGTACCCGACCGGGAACAGCCGGACGTGCAGGTGCTCGTCGACCAGGCCCCACAGCCCGCGCCGCGCGAAGATCGCGATGACGATCGCGACCAGCCCCAAGATGATCAGGTACCAGGCGTTGTAGGACTGCAGCGTCTGCTGCAGGATCATGTACACGATGGTGCCGAGGATCGGCCCCTCGATCGTGCCGAGCCCGCCGATGATCACCGCGAACGCCATCTCGGCCGTGAACTGCACGCTGAACACCGCGCTGGGCTGGACGATGAGCTGGCTGACGGCCAGCAGCGCGCCGGCCGCGCCGCACCCGATCCCGGCCACCACGAAGACCAGCATCCGGGCCAGGCCCACCCGCGCGCCCGAGCTGCGCGCGGCCACCTCGTCGTCGCGGACGGCGGTGAGCACCAGGCCCAGCCTGCTGCGCAGCAGAAGGTACACGGTGAGCACCGCGAGCACCGTGACGGCCAGCCCGATCCAGTACGTGTAGGCCTCCAGCACCGCCGAACCGAGGCTGGGCGTGTGCGGCAGCGACATGCCGGTCCCGCCGCCGATGGAGGGGAACTTCTCGATGATCAGCAGGATGGTCGTGGCCAGTACCCATGTGGCGATGGCGAAGTACCCGCTGCGCAGCCGCGAGACCAGCCACCACATCGGCAGGGCGGCGACGCCGCAGCCGATGGCCGCGATCGGGAGCGCGGTGAACATCGAGAGGTTGTGGATGTTCAGGATCAGCACGAAGTACGCACCGAGCCCCACGAACGCCTGCTGTCCCACCGATACCAGGCCCGCGTACCCGGCCAGCAGGTTCCACATGCTGGCCAGGGTCAAGATGATGAACGCCTGCACCAGGATGGTTTCGGTGCCGGCGCCCACGATGTAGGGGAACAGCGCGAGCACCACCACGACCACCAGGGCGCCGAGCCCGGTCCAGGCCACGTTCCTGCGTGACCGGGTCACACGGTATTTTTCGGCCGAACGGGCCGTGGTTTCAGCCACCGCGGTCACGACTGCGCCCTCCGACGCTATAAGGCCCTGCGGGCCGGAGGACCAGCACGGCCAGGAAGACGATGTACCCGGCCAGGAACTCGTCCGACCCGCTGATCTGGGCGCCGATGGCCTGGGAGACCCCGAGGACCACGCCGCCGAGCAGCGTGCCCCACAGCGAGCCGAGCCCGCCGATGACCACCGCGGCGAACGCGAACAGCAGGATCGTGTCCGTTCCGGTGGTCGGCGAGAACTGGGAGTACATGCCGTACGCGATGCCGGCCAGCGCCACGGTGGCGAACGCGATGGCCCCCGCGATCCCGAACACGTGCCGGTAGTCGATCCCGGACAGCTGGGCCGCCTCCCGGTCGTCGGCCACGGCCCGGATCATCCGTCCGTACCTCGACCGGGACAGGAAGTACTGCAGGCCGGTCAGGACCACAACGGCCACGACGAAGATCAGCAGCAGCAGGTAGGCGATGCGAGATCTGCGAGCCGATCGAGAACGAACTGGTGATGATCGCGTCGTTGACCCCGAGCGAGTGGCTGTTGGCGTTGACGAACTCCAGCAGCGCGTTCTCGATCACCACCGACAGTCCGAACGTGACCAGCAGCGTGGTCAGGATGCTGCGGTCGAGCGCGGCCTGGATCACGGTCCGCTGCAGCACGTACCCCAGCACCGCCATCAGCGGCACCACGATCACGAAGGACCACAGCACCGGGATGTGGGTGACCGCGATGACGCCCACCGCGATGTAGCCGCCGATGATCGCCAGGTCGCCGTGCGCCAGGTTGACCACCTTCATGACCCCGAACATCAGCGAGAGCCCGCAGGCGAACAGCGCGTACAGGCCGCCGATCAAGATCCCCTGGATGATGTCGTTGACCCAGACCATTACCGTGCCTCCTCGGAGGGAACGACCCCTCCCAGACCCACCCCGCTCACGGGGGGCTCCCCGCCCCCCGTACCCCCCGTACCCGCCGTACCCCCCGGCCCTGCGGGGGACCTCAGGCCGAAGTAGGCGACCTCCACCTGTTCCGGGGTGACCTCCGACGGCTTGCCTTCCAGCGTGGTCCGTCCCTCCAGCAGGCACTGCAGGTGCGAGGCCACCCGCAGCGCCTGGCTGACGTCCTGCTCGACCAGCAGCACGGTCAGCCCGCTGGCCAGGATCTGCGGCAGCATGCCGTAGATCCGCTGCACCACGACCGGGGCCAGGCCCAGGGACAGCTCGTCGAGCATCAGCACCCGCGGGTTGGCCACCAGCGCCCGGCCGATGGCCACCGCCTGCTGCTCGCCGCCCGACAACTGCTCGGTGCGCTGGGCCCGCCGGTCCTTCATCCAGGAGAACAGCTCGTAGACCCGCTCGATGGTCCACGGTCCCTTCCGCGCGTAGGTCGCGCCGACCTGCAGGTTCTCCTCGACCGTGAGCGATCCGAACAGCCGCCGGCCCTCTGGCACCATGACGATCCCGCTGGTGGCCCGGCGTTCGGGCCGGATCCTGGTCACGTCCTGGCCGTCGTACCGGATCGAGCCCTCGGTGGGCTGGTGCAGGCCGGCGATCGTGCGCAGTAGTGTCGACTTGCCCGCCCCGTTGGCGCCGATGATCGCGTACACCTCGCCCGGAAACACCCGCAGCGAGATGTGGTCCAGGGCCCGCAGCTGCCCGTGATGCACGGTCAGGTCCCGAACCTCCAATATCGGCTCGCTCCCGCTCTCCGGGGTCGTGGCTCCTGCCGGCTCACTCCGGACTCGTCTCCCAGGCTGATGTCCTCGCTCAGGGTGCCGGCGGCGAGGGAGGCGGTGACCTCGGAGCCGAGGAAGACCTCGCGGACCGCCGGGTTGGCCAGCACCTGCGCCGGGTCGCCGTCCCCGACGAACTTCCCGCCGGCCAGGCAGATCAGCCTGGTCACCACCGCCACCAGCGCCCGCACCACGTGCTCGATCCAGATCACCGTGATGCCCTCGGCGTTCACCCCGCGGATGATCTCGATCAGTTGCGCGACTTCCGGGTCGGTCAGGCCGCCGGCCACCTCGTCGAGCAGCAGCAGCTTCGGCTGCGACGCCAGCGCGCGGGCGAGTTCCAGCCGCTTGCGCTGCAGCAGGCCGAGCCGTTCGGCGGGCAGGTTCGCCTCGCCGGTCATCTCGGCCCGCTCCAGGGCCTCGCCCGCCGCCACGTAGCTGGCGCGGCGCCGCAGCCCGGCGCCCTGCTGGGCCGCGACCAGCACGTTCTCGAACACGGTCATGTCCGTGAAGGGCCGCGGTACCTGGTAGGTGCGGCCGATGCCGAGCCTGCACCGGGCCGCCGAGTCGAGCTTGGTCACGGTGCGCCCGGCGAAGGAGACGCTCCCGGCACCCGGGGACAGATCGCCGGAAATGAGGCCGAACAGGCTGGTCTTGCCCGCTCCGTTCGGCCCCACGATCCCGACCGTGTCCCCGGGCCCGACACTGAACGACAGGTCCTCCGCGATGACGACCCGGCCGAACCGTTTCGTCACGTGGTCCAGTTCAAGCAGTGGATCGGTCATCCGGTTATTTGTTCGTCGGCTCGAGTGTCCCGGTGAGGGGTACGTTCGGCATCAGCGTATTGTCGACGACCTCCATTGACCAGCCGTACTTGCTGTTCGGCTTCCACTGCACGCCGACACAGGGCGTGTCCACGACGCCCGGCGCGGGGTTCTTGCTCGAGGTCCAGTTGAGCTGCCCGGCAATGCCCTCGATGTTCACGCTGAACAGGGCCGCCGCCACCTCGGTCTTGTTGTGCGGATCGTTCACCGCGGTCATGGCCGCGTACGCGACCTCGAACAGGCTGTAGTTGGACAGGGCCTGCACCCACTGCCCTCCGGTGGCGGAGGTGAACGCGGCGGCGAGCTGCGCGCAGGTCTGCCCGGTGAGCGAGGACTTCCACGGCATGTTCGGCGTCCACCACGCGTCGGTGGCGACGTTGTTGACCAGCGAGCCGAGCGCGGTCACGTCGGACGGGAACAGCAGCACCTTGGCCACCGTGGCCAGCTTCGGCTTGTAGCCCTGCTGCGCGGCCTGCTTCCAGAACACGTTGAAGTCCGGCGGCAGCGGCACGTTGGTGAAGAACTCGCAGTTCTTCGACTTGAACAAGCTGATGAACGAGGTGTAGTCGGTCGTCCCGTCGGTGTAGGGGGGCGGATCGACGAGCGTGTACCCGGCCGGGCCGGCGAACAGCGGCCACGCGGCGCGGAAGGCGTTGCCGTCGGAGTCGTTGGGGAACATGCAGCCGGTGACCTTGTCCGTGCTCAGCTGGGCGTGGATCCTGTTCCACATCGGGATGAAGGAGTTGCACAGGTCGTTGACGCCGAGGAAGTACACCGTCGTCCACGTGGGCTTGAACGTCGACTTCCCGGGTGTCGGGTTGCCGCCCAGGTTGGCGTACCAGGCCTGCCAGGGGACGTTGCCGCAGACCGTCGGCGTGCCCAGTTTCTCGGCCACGGTCGCGACCGGGTTGACCGTCTCCGGCGTGGACGAGGTGACGATCAGGTCCACCTTGTCGGTGAGGATCGCCTGGTTGGCCAGCTGGCCCGCGCGGGTGGGGTCGGACTGGGTGTCGTAGGACTTGATCGTCACCGGGTAGGTCTTCCCGCCGACCTTGAACCCGCCCTTGTACTGCGGCGTGGCCTGGATCGTGCTGATGATGAAGTTGTCCGCGCTGCCGAATCCCGCCAGCGCTCCGGTGAGCGGGTGGATGAATCCGATCACGATGTCCTGGGTGCTCGCGCCCGTGGTGGACGAGGACGAGGAAGAGGACGAGGACGAGGCGCCCTTGATGCTGGAGCTGCAGGCCTCAAGCAGTCCGCCGCCCCCCACGACGGCCGCACCGGCGCCGGCCGCGCGCAGCACACCGCGTCGTGTGACCCCGGGGGGCACGATCCCCCCCAAACCCCTCCCGCTCCCGGGCGGACTGTCCGGCCCTCGTAGCCGCCTGACCCCTGGGCTGTCTGGTCACTCATGTGCATCGATCTCCCTTTGAGGTCGCGCCAAGGCGCGGGACCGCTTATGAAGTGACACCGTGACACCGTGACCCCGGCTGGGATCCCGGATACCTGGTGTGCGGGCTCCTATCGCTATCTGGAGTTAGTTTCGCGCGGTAGCTGCGCGCCCGTCCCCGGGACGATCGGGATCCATGCGCCCCACCTTCGTGCGCTGTGCGAACGGGCGTACATATATAGAACAGTATGGCAACGCTAGGATGCCATTTTGCGGATAGTCAACGCACGTTATGTAACTGTTTCAATCTGTGAGACAGCCGAGGTCGACGCCCGTAGCCAGTGCGAATGTTGTGTTTTCCCCCGCTCGCTCTGTTTCCCCCGCTCGCCGCCGGGCCGCCCTTAAGGCGCTGCCTTCCCTCGTCGCTCCTTCGTCGCTCCTCAGTCCAGGCAGCGCCGGCGGCCCTTTGGCTCGCGGGGCCCCGGCCCCCTCGTCCCGTGCATCCCTCATCCCCTGCACCCCTCATCCCCTGCACCCACTCATCCCCGCACCACCTCCATCCCCGCGTCCCCCATTACGCGTCCCCCATCACGCGTCCCCCTCCCCCCATTCGTCTCGTGAGTCCCACGTTGCTTACTGTTCCCACTGGAGGCGACGATTACTAGTCGGGCGCGGTTGTCTGGCACAATGTGATGCTGACCGTCAGGCCATGCGACGCCCTCTCCTCGTTCGCCCGGCCTGGCTCACCTGAGCGGTCCCCTCGGCTGGTCCCCGGCCGGCGCGGGTCCGCCGCTTCGTATCTATCGCTGGGAGAAGACCACAGCCGTGGCTGTCAAGATCAAGCTGAAGCGCCTGGGCAAAATCCGGGAGCCCTACTACCGGATCGTCATCGCCGATTCACGCACCAAGCGCGACGGGCGTGCCATCGAGGAGATCGGCAAGTACCACCCGAAGGCCGAGCCCTCCCTCATCGAGGTGAACTCCGAGCGGGTCCAGCACTGGCTGTCGGTGGGCGCCCAGCCCACGGACCCGGTCCGCGTCCTGCTCAAGATCACCGGGGACTGGCAGAAGTTCACCGGAGAGCCGGGGAGCGAAGGCACCCTCCGTACCGCCGCGCCGCGCGGGGACAAGAAGGAAGCCTTCGAGGCCGCCGCGAAGGCCAGCCAGGCCAGCAAGGATAAGGACGAGAAGGCCTCGGCCAAGGGCGGCCCGAGGGCCAAGTCCGCGGCCGGCGGTAAGGCCAGGGCCGCGTCGGCCAAGACCGAGGACGCCCCCGCCGCCGGCCAAGGCCGAGGACCGGTGCCCGGCCAAGGACAGCGCCGGCCGAGGATGCCCCCGCCGCCCCGGCCAAGGCCGAGGACGCCCCGGCCGCGTCGGCCAAGGCCGAGACAGCGCCGGCCGAGGATGCCCCCGCCGCCCCGGCCAAGGCCGAGGACGCCCCGGCTGCGTCGGCTAGAGGAGCCGCGCCGCAGGCCGAGGACAGCGCCGGCCGAAGGACAGCGCCCCGCCGCCCCGGCCAAGGCCGAGGACGCCCCCGCCGCGTCGGCCGAGGAAGGCCCGAGCGCCGCCGAGGCGCCCGCCGAGGCAGCAGCCGACGCAGGGACTGAGGCCTGACGTGCTTGAGGAGGCCCTCGAGCACCTGGTGCGGGGCATCGTCCAGTACCCGGACGAGGTCCGTGTCCGCAGCCGGGCGCTGCGCCGGGGCAACGTCCTGGAGGTGCGGGTGAATCCCGACGATCTCGGCAAGGTCATCGGCCGGGGCGGGCGCACCGCCCGGGCCCTGCGCACGGTGATCGGCGCCCTGGCGTCGGGTCGCTACGTGCGCATCGACCTGCTGGACGCGAACGAGGTCCGCTGACCCGGTGCGGGTCATCGTCGGCCGCATCGGCCGCCCGCACGGGATCCGCGGCGAGGTCGTGGTCGGGGTCAGGACCGACGAGCCTGACCTCCGCTTCGCCGTGGGCGCCAGCCTGGACGCCGGGCCTACCGCCGATGGTGATACCGAGCCGGACCAGGTCCTCCGGGTCGCCGCCAAACGGTGGCATTCCGGGCAGCTCCTGGTTGCGTTCGCCGGGATCAGCGACCGGACGGCGGCCGGGGAGCTGACCGGCCGCTGGCTGAGCGTGGATTCCAGCCAGCTGCCGCAGACCGCCGACCCGGACGAGTTCCGTGACCACGAGCTGATCGGGCTGTCGGTGCGGACGTCGGCCGGCGAGGCGGTCGGCGTGGTCACCGATGTGCTGCACCACGGCCAGGATCTGCTCGTGGTCCGGCGCGCCCCTGGCCAGGAGCACCTGGTGCCGTTCGTGAAGGCGATCGTGCCGGAGGTGGACGTAGCCGCCGGCGTGCTCGTCATCGACCCGCCGCCCAGGCTCTCGACTCCGACCCCGAGAACCACGGCCCGTTCTGCGAAAAAAAGGAGGGGACGTGAAACCACTGCGCATCGACATCGTGACGATCTTTCCCGAGTACTTCGACAGCCCGCTGCGGGTCTCGCTGATCGGGAAGGCGGCGGCGCGGGGCGACATCGAGTTCGGCGTGCACGACCTGCGGTCCTGGGCCACCGACGTGCACCACAGCGTCGACGACGTGCCGTTCGGCGGCGGACCGGGCATGGTCATGAAGCCGGACGTCTGGGGCGACGCGCTGGACGGGATCCTGGCCGGCTCGGCCGGAGCCCGGCTGGTGGTGCCGACGCCCAGCGGGGTGCCGTTCACCCAGGACCTGGCCGCCCGGTACGCGGCCGAGCCGTGGCTGGTGTTCGCCTGCGGGCGGTACGAGGGCATCGACGGGCGGGTCGTCCAGGCCATGCGGGCCCGCCTGCCGGTCGACGAGGTGAGCATCGGCGATTACGTGCTGGCCGGCGGCGAGGCCGCGGCGCTGGTCATGGTCGAAGCCGTCGGGCGGCTGCTGCCCGGCGTGCTCGGCAACGCGTCCTCGGCCGGCGACGACTCCTTCGGGACAGACGCGGACCCCGCCATGCGCGGGCTGCTGGAGGGGCCCGTCTACACCAGGCCGCGCGAATGGCGGGGCCTGGAGGTGCCGGAGGTCCTGCTTTCGGGCCACCACGCCGCGATCGCGCGTTGGCGCCGCGACACGGCCCTGCGGCGCACCGCGGCGCACCGTCCCGACCTCATCGCCGCCCTGCGCGACCTGGACCGCCGCGACCAGCAGGTTCTGGCCGAGGCCGGATGGTCGGCCGAGGAGGCTCCGGGCTCGCTTTCCGGTTAGCGGCGAAGATATGGCACACTGAAGTCCGCTGTCTTTTCCAGGCTGCGGCTGGGGGCCCCTGGTGCCTGGCGCGAGCCGGCTGCCGCCGGGCCGTGCGAACCCGACCACCACCGAGGAAATCGCTGTCATGCATACCGCCATTGCCGAAATCGAGCAGGCCCAGACCCGGTCTGACATCCCGGACTTCCGGCCCGGGGACACGTTGAAGGTCCACGTCCGGGTCACCGAGGGTAACCGCTCACGGATCCAGGTGTTCCAGGGCGTGGTGATCAGGCGTCAGGGCAGCGGAGCTCGCGAGACCTTCACCGTCCGCAAGATCAGCTACGGCGTCGGCGTGGAGCGCACCTTCCCCGTGCACAGCCCCTCGATCGACAAGATCGAGCCGGTCACCCGGGGCCGCGTCCGCCGGGCCAAGCTCTACTACCTGAGGGACCTGCGCGGCAAGGCGGCGCGGATCAAGGAGCGCCGCGACCAAGCCGGCAGCTGACCAAGTGGGGCCGGGCGGGGGGCAGGGCATGGATGATCCGCACGATCAGGACACCTTTACCTGGCCGCGCGTCCAGCCCGCCCAGCCGCTGGGCCGCCTCGAACCCCAAGGGCCCTGGAGCCCGGTCGGGGAAGAGCCGGACGGGGGCCCGCGCGATCCCGGATGGCAGGGCGCCGAGCCCCAGCCGGGCCCGCCGCCCGAGGACCAGGACGCGCCGGATGAACCCGCGAGCGCCCCGGCAGGCAAGCGGCGCAGGCACTTCTGGCGCGAGCTGCTGGTCATCGTGGTGGTCGCCGCCGCCCTCACCCTGGTGGTGAAGGCGTTCGTCGCGCAGGTGTACAAGATCCCGACCGGATCGATGGAGAACACCCTCCAGGTCGGCGACCGGGTCCTGGTGAACAAGCTCGTCTACCATTTCCGCGGCATCGCCCGCGGCGACATCGTCGTGTTCAGCGGGCAGGACTCCTGGGGACCCGACGCGCCGCCCCCCTCCAACAACGGGCTCGTCCGGCTCTGGGACAAGGTGCTGTCCGACATCGGCCTGCAGAGCAGCCAGACCTACTACATCAAGCGGGTCATCGGCCTGCCCGGCGACAAGGTGGCGTGCTGCACCGACGGGAAGGTGACGGTCAACGGCGTGCCGCTGACCGAGACCTCGTACCTGTACCCGGGCGACGCGCCGTCGTTCCCGTTCAAGACGGTCATCGTTCCGCCCGGTCACCTGTGGGTCATGGGTGACCACCGCGGGGACTCCGACGACTCCCGCTACCACAACAGCGACCCGGGCGGCGGGGCCATACCGGAGAACGAGGTCGTCGGCCGGGCGTTCCTGATCATCTGGCCGCCGTCCCAGCTCCGCGACCTGCCCATCCCGTCCACCTTCGGCCAGGCCGCGCTGCACGCGGGTCCGGCGGGAGCCGCCCTGATCGGTGCCGCGGACGGCGGCGGGACCGCGCTGGCCGCGGTGGCCGCCGTACCCGTGGCCGGGGCCGCCGCCGGGGCGGGAGTGCTCGGCGCACCCTGGCTTCTGCTGCGCCGCCGTCGGCGGCGCTAGCGTCCGCGAAATAGCGCGAACTGCGCATAAGCCTGCGAATTGCGCTGCTTATCGCGCCCGATCCGGATCGGCCGGGCCTCGTGCGGCCGGCCCTGCCATCGGGTAATGGCGATAAGCTCACTGGGTGACGGTGTGGGTCGACGAGGGGTGTGGGTCTAGGTGAGCGGTCCGCAGGACAGCGCCGCGTCGGAAGGACGGGACTCCGGATCTGCGGTCAGATCGGACGCAGACTCGCAGGCGGCAGCCGACCAGGCCACCGCGAACGCACCGGCTGCGAACGCCCAGGCCGACAGGCAGGCCGAGGCCGATGGTGCGGACGACGCAGCTGCGGCAGCGCCCGGCGACGGGCCGGCCGAAGGTCCCGGCGGACCGCGCCCCGGCCACCGCCGTAAGCGTAAGCAGCGGTCGTTCTGGCGCGAGCTGCCGATCCTGGTCGCCGTCGCGCTGCTGCTCGCGGTGGTGATCAAGACCTTTGCGATCCAGGCCTTCTGGATTCCGTCGGGGTCGATGGAGAACACCCTCGAGATCAATGACCGGGTGCTGGTCAACAAGATCATCTACCATATCCGCGACATTCACCGCGGCGACATCGTGGTCTTCAATGGCGACGGCTCCTGGGACCCGGGCCCGATCCCGGCGAATGGCAACATCTTCCAGCAGTTCGGTGACGGCTTTGCCAGCATGTTCGGCTTCGGGCACCCCGGAGACATCCTCATCAAGCGGGTCATCGGCATCCCCGGCGACCGGGTGGCCTGCTGCGACGCCCAGGGCCGGGTCACCGTCAACGGCGTTCCGCTGACCGAGCAGTCCTACCTGTACCCGGGCTCGGCCCCGTCGCAGACCCGGTTCAACATCGTGGTGCCGCAAGGGCGGCTGTGGGTCATGGGCGACAACCGGCTCTAGTCCGCCGACTCCCGGGACCACATGGGCGATCCCGGCCGGCGGGACGGTCCCGGAGAGCGCGGTGATCGGCCGGGCCTTCATCATCATCTGGCCGCCCAGCCGCTGGCGGATCCTGCCCATCCCGGCCACCTTCGAGCAGCCCGCGCTGAACGGCTCGCATCGCGGCGGGGCCGCCCGTGCCCGGCACCGACCTGCTGACCGCGCGCGCCGAGCCCACCGGTCAGGTCGTCCCGCTGGCCCTCGGCTTCGTCGGCGCCCTCCCGCTGACCTGGCTGCAGCGCCGCGTCCGGATGCGGGTCGCCCGGCGCCGGCGCCGGGGACCGATGGACCCGCCGCGCGGTTAGCCCGGGCTCGCGGCGTTGGCCGCGACACCGTGCCAACTGGCGTACGCTTTCCGATGTCATGACCCGCGATCCCGGGTCGCTGACCGTCAGCGACCCACAATCCCTGGCCGCTCCGCCCCGGTACGTCGGCTATACGCCCCGGCGCGACGGGGGACTCGGCGCCTACGAGACCGTGCTCGCCAAGGCCGGGTTCGCGCCGGTGGCGGGCATCGACGAGGCGGGCCGCGGGGCCTGCGCGGGGCCGCTGGTGGTGGCGGCCGTGGTCCTGGACCCGGCTCACATCAAGCGCATGCGCGGCCTGGCCGACTCCAAGCTGCTGACCGCCGCGGCCCGCGAGGACGTCTACGCCGAGGTGCTCCGCTGGGCGCTGGACTGGCACGTGGTGGTGATCGGCAACGACCAGATCGACGCACTGGGCCTGCACGTATGCAACGTGGCCGGGCATGCGCCGCGCGTTCGCCGGGCTGCGCTGCCGCCCGGGATACGTGCTGACCGACGGGTTCCCGGTCCGCGGCCTGGGCGCGCCCGCCCTGGCCGTCTGGAAGGGCGACCGGGTCACCGCGTCGGTCGCCGCGGCCTCGGTCGTGGCCAAGGTCAGCCGGGACCGGATGATGCGGGACCTGCACGAACGTTATCCCTAGTATGGATTCGACCGGCACAAGGGATACAACACCGATGACCACGAACGGGCCCTGACCGAGCACGGCCCGTCTCCGGTCCACCGGTATTCGTTCGTGAACGTGAATCGGGTGGCGGTCCAGGCGGGCCCGGACCCCTTGGCCCCGACAGACCCCGTGGACCCGATGGAGCTCATGCGTCGGCGTGGATCCGGCGGGACGCCGCCCTGGACCTGGTCCTGACGGGTGCATTCGGGGAGAACGAGAGGAGAATGAGCTCATGAGCGCGGAGGACCTTGAGAAGTACGAGGCCGAGATGGAGCTTCAGCTCTACCGCGAGTACCGCGACGTGGTCGGGTTGTTCACCCACGTGGTCGAGACCGAGCGCCGGTTCTATCTCACGAATGACGTTGAGCTGAACGTCAGGTCAAGCGACAACGGCGAGGTCTTCTTCGAGGTTACGATGCGAGACGCGTGGGTCTGGGATATGTACCGCCCGGCCAGGTTCGTCAAGAATGTACGTGTAGTCACCTTCAAGGACGTCAACATCGAGGAACTGGCCAAGGCGGACCTGGAGGTTCCAGCGGATAAGCCGGACTTCCCGGCATAACTTTCTGCGGAGGGGCGGATGTTCGGGCTTCCTGACGGGGTTTTGGCCTGCCTGTTCGACATGGACGGCGTGGTGACCCAGACCGCGACGGTGCACGCCGCGGCGTGGAAGGAAATGTTCGACGAGTTCCTCTCGCGAACGCGCCGAGCCAGCACCGGAACCGAGTTCGTTCCCTTCGACCCGCACCACGAGTACGACGCCTACGTCGACGGCAAGCCCCGGCTGGACGGAACCCGGTCCTTCCTGGAGTCCCGCGGCATCGACCTGCCCGAGGGCACCCCCGACGACCCGCCGGGGACGCCCACCTTGTACGGGCTGAGCAACCGCAAGAACGACCTGGTCCTGGCCAAGATCGCGGCCGGCGGGGTCCAGGTCTACGAGGGCAGCATCGCCTACATCAAGGCGGTCCGGGCCGGCGGCATCCGCACCGCGATCGTCTCGGCCAGCGCCAACACCGTCCAGGTCCTGCAGTCCGCGGGCATCGAGGACCTGTTCGACACCCGGATCGACGGGGTCATCGCCAAGGAGCGCGGCCTGCGCGGCAAGCCCGCGCCGGACACGTTCCTGGCCGCCGCGCAGGCGCTCGGCGTGCCCGCCGCGCACGCGGTGGTCTTCGAGGACGCCCAGGCCGGGGTGGCGGCGGGCCACGCGGGCCACTTCGCCCTGGTGGTCGGCGTGGACCGGGTCGGCCAGGCCGCCGAGCTCAAGGCGCACGGCGCCGACATCGTCGTCAAGGACCTGTCCGAGCTGCTCGAGGACAACAAATGATCAAGCAGGCGGCGTACGGGACCGAGCCCTGGCGGCTGGTCGAGAAGGAACTCGACCTGGACCTGCTGGCCCAGAGCGAGTCGATCTTCGCGCTGTCCAACGGGCACATCGGCCTGCGCGGCAACCTGGACGAGGGCGACCCGCACGGGCTGCCCGGCACCTACCTCAACTCCATGTACGAGGTCCGGCCGCTGCCCTACGCCGAGGCCGGCTACGGGTTCCCCGACAGCGGGCAGACCGTCATCAACGTCACCAACGGCAAGATCATCCGGCTGCTGGTCGACGATGAGCCGTTCGACATCAGGTACGGCACCCTGCACTCCCACGAGCGCGTCCTCGACCTGCGGGCCGGCACGCTGACCCGGACCGTCGACTGGTCCTCCCCGGCCGGGGCCCGGATCAGGGTGACCTCGGTGCGGATGGTGTCGCTGACCCAGCGCGCGATCGCGGCCATCAGCTACACGGTCGAGCCGATCGACCAGAAGCTGCGGGTGGTGCTGCAGTCCGAGCTGGTCACCAACGAGGAGATGCCCAAGCGGGGCAACGACCCCCGGCTGGCCGCCATCCTGGAGGCCCCGCTGGTCAGCGAGGAGCACCAGACCTACGACGGCACCCCGTCCCGGGTCGTGCTGGTCCACCGCACGCGGGCCAGCCAGCTGCGGATGGCCGCCGGCATGTCGCACGTGATCACCGGCCCGGAGAAGATGGGCTCCCGGACCGAGTCCTATCCGGACCTGGGCCGGTCCACGGTGGCCACCGAGCTGGCCCCCGGCGAGCAGCTGCGCATCGTGAAGTACCTCGGCTACGGCTGGTCGAGCCAGCGGTCCCGGCCCGCGCTCATCGACCAGGTCGTTGGCGCGCTGTCCGGCGCCCACCTGACCGGCTGGGACGGCCTGCTGGCCGAGCAGCGGGCCTACCTGGACGAGTTCTGGGACGGTGCCGACGTCGAGGTCGACGGCGACGCCGAGGTCCAGCAGGCCGTGCGCTTCGGCCTGTTCCACATCCTGCAGGCCGCCGCCCGGGCCGAGTACCGGCCGATCGCGGCCAAGGGGCTGACCGGCAGCGGCTACGACGGGCACACATTCTGGGACACCGAGATCGTACGTGCTGCCCGTGCTCACCTACACCCAGCCGTCCGCCGCGGCCGACGCCCTGCGCTGGCGGCACCTGGTGCTCGGGGAGGCCAAGCAGCACGCAACCGACTTGGGCCTGGCCGGGTCGGCGTTCCCGTGGCGGACCATCCGCGGCCAGGAGTGCTCTGGCTACTGGCCCGCCGGGACCGCGGCGTTCCACATCAACGCCGACATCGCCGACGCGGTCAGCCGCTACCTGGACGCCACGCAGGACGCCAAGTTCGAGACCGAGGTCGGCCTGGAACTGCTGGTCGAGACCGCGCGGCTGTGGCGCTCGCTCGGCCAGCACGACGCGATGGGCCACTTCCGGATCGAGGGCGTGACCGGCCCGGACGAGTACAGCGCGATCAAGGACAACAACGTCTACACCAACCTGATGGCCCAGCGGAACCTGGCCTGCGCCGCGGCCGCGGTCGCCCGGCTGCCCGCCGAGGCCGCAGCGCTCGGCGTGAGCACCGAAGAGGCGGCGTCCTGGCGCGACGCGTCGAACGCGATGTACATCCCGTTCGACGAGCGCCTGGGCGTGCACCCGCAGCACGAGGGGTTTACCGACTACGCGCGGTGGGACTTCAAGAACACCCCCGAGGAAGATTACCCGCTGCTGCTGCACTTCCCGTACTTCCAGCTGTACCGCAAGCAGGTCGTCAAGCAGGCGGACCTGGTCCTGGCCATGTACCTGCGCTCCGAGGCGTTCACCGCCGAGCAGAAGGCAGCCAACTTCGCCTACTACGAGCCGCTCACCGTGCGCGACTCCTCGCTCTCGGCGTGCACCCAAGCGGTGATGGCAGCCGAGGTCGGCCAGCTGGATCTCGCCCACGACTACCTGGCCGAAGCCGCGCTCATGGACCTGCGGGACGTGGAGCACAACACCTCCGACGGCGTCCACATGGCCTCGCTGGCCGGGGCGTGGATGGCGCTGGTGGCCGGGTTCGGCGGGATGCGCGCGGGCAACGGCCCGCTGGCCTTCAGCCCCCGGCTGCCCGACGGCATCTCCCGGCTGAAGTTCCGGCTGCGCTACCGGGGCCGGAAGCTGAGCGTCGAAATCCAGGGCCAACGGGCCCGGTACATGCTGATGGACGGCGACCCGGTGCCGATCACCCACCACAACGAGGAGTTCGAGCTCGGGCACCGGGCCGTGGAGCGCAAGATACCGCCGGTCAAGGCCGGTCCGCGCCCGGAGCAGCCCTTCGGCCGCCCTCCCTACAACCGCGCCTCCGGCACCTGATCCGACCTAGGCGCGTCCGTCCCTGGGGTCGGGCGCGTGGCCGGCTCGGCCGGGTCGTTCAGCCAGAGCGCCAGGTGCTCCGGGGCCAGCACGCGGTGCACCACGCCGAGCAGGTCGCCGCCCAGCACGTCTAGGTCGATCTGCTCGCGCAGCTGGACCGAAAACTGCGCCACCACGCGCTCGGCGTCGTACCTGGCCCGGTCGAACCGCCGGTCGACCACCGCCTGAACCCTCCGGCGCAGCGGGTTGAACAGCGCGGCCGCCACCAGCGCCGCGGCCGCCACGGCGACGCTCCCGTGGAACGGCGATACGTTCGTGAGCAGGGCGACGCACCCGAGGTAGACCCCGACCACCAGCCCGGTCACCACGGCATAGGACACGCTCCGCGAGATGATCTTGTCAATCGCGTAGAGCCGGTACTTCAACACCGCGACGCCGATGGCCAGCGGGAGGGCCAGCCCGACACCGGCCACGACCGCAACGTCGAACATCGCCTGTCCGGTCTCGCCGGTGCTGGATACCGGTATCAGCACGACCAGCAGCGTCGCGCTCAAGGCCGCGGTATAGGCGAACCATTTGAGCTGCAGCCGCTCATCGCCGGCTGACCGCCGGTACCGGGCGACCACGCTCGCCGCCGCCAGAAGCAGGCATACCAGACCGAGGACGAATGCGCCGCCGCCGAGCACATTGCCCTGCGACACGTGGATCCAGCCCCGGATACCGGTCGGGTTGGACACGATAGGCAGCCCACTCAGCGTGACCGGGCTGGGATCAAACCAGATGATCAGCAGGTAGAGGCCACCCAGCCCCGCGGCGAGCCAGCCCACTGCCCACCACCGCGCCGTGGGCGGCCGGCCGTTTGGAAACAGCAGCAGCAGGAACGCAAGCAGGCCGCCGGGGAACACCAGCGTGAGCGACCAGCCGACGAACCACGCCGCCCATACCCCGGCCTCGGGCCGGAACGGCCCGGTCAGCGCATACCGCGCGTACTCTCCGGCCACCGAGCGAGCCGCCTCCACCAGGCCCATGCCCAACAAGAACCAGCCGATGGGGTTGGATCTCCTGCGAGACGCCAGTATCGCGCCGACGATCGGGTAAGCAGCCAAGAACCGGTCGGGGCCGAAAGCGGCGGAGATATCGAGTAGGTCCCGGTTGCGGGTGGCCAGGACCCACGCCGCGGCGAAACCGGCCACGCTCACCGCTGCGACCGACCAGACCAGCGCGGCCAGCGGCGGCTTCACCCCGGCCCGACGGCGAGCGGCGACCGCAGTCATGGCCTTCCCCTCGACTCGCCGGCCTCCCTGCGAGGCCGGGTGATCCGACGCTATGCCGGCACCGTTCCGCCATCGTTACGAGAACACGTTCTCGGCCTCACCCGATCCTGCGGCCTGCCAGATGCGCCCGGCGCGCCGACACCGACCCGAATCAGGAGACGCGGGCCGGCCGCGGATGAGACTCGAACCACTCGATCAGCTCGGGCGAGGCGTACTTGCGCACGCGGCTCAAGCCGTCGCGCGGCCCCCACCCGCCGCACCACCCCCACCCGTCGGCCCGACCGGGAGTCCCCCTCGGGAATCCAAGCATCCGGTACTGACATTTCCTGTTCGTTATCCACATTCAGGGGCCTGCCTCTCCGGTTTTCCACAACCACGAGACCGCCCGGCGGGCCACCCCCGGCTCCGGCGATCGTCGAAGCGGAGGTGATAGCCATGCGGGCCAAGGATGAACTGGGCAAGTCCGGCGAGCAGGAAGCAGCCAGATACCTGGAATCGCACGGGCTGCGGATCCTGGACCGGAACTGGCGCAGCGCGGACGGCGAGATCGACATCGTGGCGGTCGAGCGTCAGGTGCTGGTCGTATGCGAGGTGAAGTCTCGGACGTCGGTGCGCTACGGCAGCCCGCTCGAGGCCGTCAGCCGGGCCAAGCGTGCCCGGCTACGCCGGCTGGCGGTGCAGTGGCTGAACGCTCATGGCGTCCGCTTCGATCAGGTCCGGATCGACGTGGTCGGCCTGGTCTACGAGGGCACGGGCGGATTCACCATCGAGCACGTCAGGGGAGTGGGCTAGCCGTGCCGCTGGCCCGCACACACTCGGTGGCGCTGATCGGGGTGACTGGCCATGTGGTGGAGGTCGAGGCGGATATCACGAACGGCCTGGTCGGCATGATTTTGATCGGCTTGCCTGATACTTCGCTACGGGAGGCGCGGGATCGGATCCGCGCCGCGATCGTCAACAGCGGCGAGGAATGGCCACAGCGGAAGATCACCGTCGGCCTCTCACCGGCCAGCCTGCCCAAACGTGGCAGCTGGTTCGATCTGGCTATCGCAGTCGGGATACTCACGGCGGCGGGCAAAGTGCCGCGTGCGGCGGTGGACGGGGTGATCTTCTTCGGCGAACTCGGTCTCGACGGGCGGCTGCGGCCGGTCCGCGGCGTTCTCCCTGCGGTGGCGGCCGCGGCCGAGGAAGGATTCGCCAAGGTCATGGTGGCAGAGCACAACGCGGCGGAGGCAGTCCTGGTTCCCGGCGTGAGGGTGATCGCAGCTAGTAGCCTCTCCTGTGCAGCTGACTGGCTGCGCGGCACCCCAGGCCTGCAGGGCGGCCCGCCGGCGGCTGAGTTTGAGGGTGGTCACGAACTCTCCGGTGGCCGGGCGGTATACGGGCAGCGCTTTGGAGCCAACGTGGCCTCTGGCGGCTTGAATGGCTCTGCACGCCCGGCCGGCAACCGAGACATAGCCGTGCCCGATCTGGCCGAGATGCTCGGCCAGTCCACAGCGCGGCGGGCCGCCGAAGTGTGCGCGGCCGGCGGACACCACCTGTCGCTACTGGGGCCACCCGGCGCAGGAAAGACGATGCTGGCAGAACGAATCCCAACAATCCTGCCGCGGCTGGACACCGCGGCGGCCCTGGAGGTTACGGCCATTCATTCGGTGGCTGGGACCCTGCCGCCACACGTCCCCCTGCTGACCGATCCGCCCTTCATGGCCCCACACCACACCGCAACCAAGGCGGCGATCGTCGGTGGTGGCAGCGGAATCATCGTCCCCGGCTCGGCGTCACTGGCCCACCGAGGCGTTTTGTTCCTCGATGAAGCGCCAGAATTCGCCAAGGACGTGCTGGACGCCCTACGACAGCCGATTGAGGCGGGCGAGGTCGTAGTAGCTAGGTTGGGGATCATCACGAGGTTCCCCGCCAAGTTCACCTTGGTGTTGGCCGCGAATCCTTGCCCATGCGCAAGGATGCCCGGGTCCGTCGATGGCTGCAACTGCAGCCCGGCAACTCGCCGACGCTATTTGGGGAGAATCTCTGGTCCGCTGCTTGATCGCGTCGACGTAAAAATCGAGCTCGAGCCGGTGGGTCGTAGGGAACTCCTGAGCGACAGGAATTTCGCCGAGTCAAGCCGGATCGTCGCGTCGCGAGTAATCCAGGCGAGGGAGCGTACAGGTCACCGTCTGCGTGGCACTCCGTGGCGGCTCAACGCGGAGGTGCCGGGGTCAGAGCTGCGCCGGATATGGCCACCTGCGCCCGGGGCTCTGACGGTACTTGAACGCTCCCTGGAGCGCGGCCTGATCAGCGCGCGTGGAGTGGTAAAGGTAATCCGGGTTGCATGGACCGTTGCCGACCTCGCCGGTAAGCCACGTCCGACTAAGGACGAGTGCAATACCGCACTCGGCCTGTGGCTGGGAGTACAGCGATGAACCCGGCCCGGCGGTTTGGCTCGCAGGCCCTGGCCCGGGCCGCGCTAACTTATCTGGCCGAGCCCGGCGATCCCGCGCTCGGCGCCCTGCTCGAGGTCTGCGAACCGGCCGAGGTGCTGGCCGCCATCAAGGCGGGCACGCCGTCCTCGATCAAGGCGGGCACGCTGCTCGCGACCGGATCCGGACCCGCCGACAGCCCGGCCCGCCGGCGCGCGCTGGAGGCCGCGTTCGGCCGCTGGCGGCTCCGCTTGCCCTGGCTGCCTGACGACACGGGCCTCGCGGACGGCCGGCGCGACGGCATCCGCCTGGTCTGCCCGGCTGATCCGCAATGGCCCGGCCAACTGGATGAGCTCGGCACCGCGCGGCCGTACGCGCTGTGGCTGCGCGGCCAGGCCGACTTGCGCCAGGCCTGCCTGCGCTCGGTCTCGATGGTAGGGTCGCGGGCCGCCACCGGGTACGGCGCGCACGTGGCCGGCGAGATCGCCGCCGACCTCGGCGAGCGGGGCTGGACGGTCGTCTCGGGCGGCGCGTACGGCATCGACGCCGCCGCCCACCGCGGCGCGCTGGTCACCGGAGCGGTCACCATCGCCATCCTGGCCTGCGGCGTCGACTATCCCTACCCGGCGGGCCACGCGGACCTGTTCGCTACCATCGCCGAGCATGGCCTGGTGATCAGCGAATGGCCGCCGGGCCGCCAGCCCGCCCGGCTCCGGTTCCTGGTCCGCAACCGGACCATCGCCGCGCTGAGCTGTGGCACCGTGATCGTCGAGGCGGGGGAGCGCAGCGGCGCGCTGAACACCGCGCGGCACGCGGCCCAGCTCGGCAAGCCGCTGATGGCCGTCCCCGGCCCGGTGACCTCAGCCCAGTCGGCCGGGTGCCACCGGATCATCCGGGAGTGGGGCGCCACCTGCGTCACCCGCGCCGATCACATCATCGAGATGCTCTCCCCGCTGGGCACATCCGAACCGCTAACCGCGACCACGACCGCGACCGCGCCGCCGCCGTCCCGCAGCCCGGAACCGGCAACCGCCGATGCCGCGGCCTCCCGGGACGAGCTTGATACCGACACCGCCCGGGTCCTGGACGCGCTGCCCGCCCGCGGCGCCGCCGGGACCTCGACGATCGCCGCCGAAGCGGGTGTGGACCTGGACACGGTACTGCGCTGCCTCGGGATGCTGGCCGGCTCCGGCTTCATCGAGCGCTGCGACCGCGGCTGGCGCCTGCGCAAGCCGTGATACCGAGACTCGAGCCTGCCTTGTCAACGTTCATCGTCGGGCCTGGCTGGCGCCGACGGCCCTGCCGGGCATCGTCGGCGCCGTCTACAACGCCTGGGTTCTCCTGGTCGAGATCGTCCGCTGACCGAACCCCTACCCGGCCGCGACCGCGCGCTCCTCCTCCTCCAGGTCGAACTCGAGCTCCGCCGTGCGTTCCCGGGCGGACTCCTGCAGCCCGTAACGCTCGACGTGGTCCGGGTCGGCCGTGCTGATCGTCCGCAGCCCCTCGCTGGCGAGTCGCTGGTTGATCTCGTCGAGGTGGTCGCGGACCAGCTGCTTCTCGGTGTCGGTGACCTTGCCCTTGTGCGGCTTGCCGGCCTGCTCCAGGGTCGCGTAGTCGGGCCGGTCCCCGCGCGATCCGTTGCTCACCGAGGTCCGCGGGCTGCGCCGGATCGGCCGGGCGGCGATCAGGAGCTGATCCATCGGGTTTTCTGTGGCCAGCTTGTCGAAGGCATCGGCCTCCAAGACGATGCGGCGCGGCTCCAGGTCGTCCGGCAGGTACAGGTCGATGACCGCGACCCGCAAGGAGGACTGCTCGATGGCCTCGGCCTCGTCGGTCAGTGCCTCGATCTCGACCGGGCCGTCGACCAGCTCGGGGTGTTCGTGGACCACGATGCGTGCCAGTGCGTCGTCGTGCGTGATGAGCTGGCCGCTCAGGTCGCTGAACCGGACAGTCTTCTGACCCATGCTCGATCCCTCTCTAGGTGCTACTTCGAGCGCGTTCCGCGGTCCGTCTCACCAGACCACTCGTGGATGAACGCATGGATCACCCTGCCGCACTGCCCATCCCATGTCAAACTTCAGTTCGATCGGCGTGTCGCGATACGAAATTAATCGCGACACGCCGTGTCACCTGGCCCGTTGCTGCCCGCGCACCGATCAAGGGTGCACACTGGCCCCATGACCGCCGCGGAGAAAACCGGGAAGAATGCGCGGAAGAAAGCCGAGGAGAACAAAGCCACGGGGCAAGAAAACCCATTGTCGCCCGAGATGGCCGCCGCCCTGGCCGCCTTCGAGCGTCACCTGCGGGCCGAACGCTCCCTGTCTCCGCACACGGTCCGGGCCTACCTAGGCGACGTGAGTTCGCTGCTGGAGCACGCGCAGCAGGCCGGCGTCCAGGCGCCCGAGGGCCTGCAGGCAACCCAGCTGCGCAGCTGGCTAGCCAGCCAGCACGCCTCCGGCGTGGCGCGCACCACGCTGGCCCGGCGCGGCGCGGCCGCGCGGACGTTCACCGCCTTCGCGCACCGCAGTGGCTGGCTGGCCATCGACCCCGGCCCGCAGCTCGGCACCCTGAAGACCCGCCGGACCCTGCCCCACGTCCTGCGCCAGGACGAGATGCGCACCGTCCTGGACACCGCCAACCGAGCCGCCCAGGAAGGAACGACCCAGGCTGACAAAGCCGTCGCCCTGCGCGACGCCGCTGTGCTCGAACTGCTCTACGCCACTGGCATCCGGGTCAGCGAACTGTGCGGCCTGACCGCGGACAGCTTCGACCACGCCCGCAGGACCGTCCGAGTCCGGGGCAAGGGCGACAAGGAACGCACCGTCCCGGTCGGGATGCCGGCCCTGCGCGCGGTCTCCGCCTGGCTCGACCAGGGCCGGCCCGCGCTTGCTACCGCGAGCAGCGGCGCGGCCTTGTTCCTCGGTGCGCGCGGCGGTCGCCTGGATCCGCGGACCGCCCGCCGGATCGTCCACGAGTGCCTGCGCGAGGGGGGAGCGACCCGCGATACGGGCCCGCACGGCCTGCGCCACAGCGCGGCCACCCACCTGCTCGAGGGCGGCGCCGACCTCCGCAGCGTGCAGGAGATCCTCGGCCACTCCTCGCCCGCGACCACCCAGATCTACAC
The DNA here is from genome assembly GCA_963742795.1 of uncultured Actinomycetes bacterium. Lineage (GTDB taxonomy): Bacteria > Actinomycetota > Actinomycetes > Streptosporangiales > Streptosporangiaceae > Palsa-504. Next base: position 119,312 of record CAVUNL010000025.1, on the reverse strand, counting down.
ACACGTGTCCATCGAGCGCCTCAAGTCCAGCTACCGCCAGGCTCATCCCCGCGCCTAGCCCCGCAGCATCTGCCCAGCCCGCCCAAGCCCCTCAACGGGATGAAACTGGGCTCTCACCGCGTTCTAACGAAGTGAATCTGGGGTTTCACTCCGTTCTCAAGCCCGCTCCCTGAGCCGCACAGTCGAGCTCAACCGCACAGCCCAGCCCGTACCGCGAGCAAGAGGCAGTGCGCGGGCGACCGGGAACGTCAAGTATCCTTAGTGACGGTCGCCGTAGCCGCGCCGCATAAGCGCGTGCTTGGCGGCTAAATCGCGTGCCCGTTTGCTCACCGGGGCAACGACTTGCTCACCAGGGCAAACGAGTTGCTCATCAGGGCAACAAGCTCCCGGCGGGACGCGCCGCTCGGTCCGTCGGCCACCAGGCCGGCCGCAGGCGCGTCAGGTCACGGGCACCAGGAAGCAACCGAGCAGCGCTGCTACGCAGGAAAGCATCAGCAGCGCACGAAGGAAAGGGACCGTGCCAATGGCTCAGGTCGTCAGCATGAAGCAGCTCCTGGAGAGCGGTGTCCATTTCGGGCACCAGACCAGGCGCTGGAATCCGAAGATGAAGCGCTACATCTTCACCGAACGCAACGGCATCTACATCATCGATCTCCAGCAGTCGCTGGACTACATCGACCGCGCGTACGAGTTCATCAAGGAGACCGTCGCTCACGGCGGCACCATCTTGTACGTCGGGACCAAGAAGCAGGCCCAGGAAGCGATCGCCGAGCAGGCCCGCCGCGTCGGGATGCCGTTTGTTAACCAGCGCTGGCTGGGCGGGATGCTGACCAACTTCTCCACCGTCTACAAGCGGCTGCAGCGGCTCAAGGAGCTCGAGGAGATCGACTTCGCCGACGTGGCCGCCTCCGGGATGACCAAGAAGGAACTCCTGCACCTGCGGCGTGAGCACGACAAGCTGGACCGAACCCTCGGCGGCATCAGGGACATGGCCCGGGTGCCGAGCGCGATCTGGGTGGTCGACACCAAGAAGGAACACATCGCGGTCAACGAGGCGCGCAAGCTCGGCATCCCCGTGGTGGCCATCCTGGACACCAACTGCGACCCGGACGAGGTCAACTACCCGATCCCCGGGAACGACGACGCGATCCGCAGCGTCGCCCTGCTGACCCGAGTGGTAGCCGACGCGGTCGCCGAAGGCCTGATCGCGCGGGCCGGCGCGTCCAGCACGGATGAGAAGCCGGCCGGCAGCCAGATCGGCACCGAGGAGCCGCTCGCCGAGTGGGAGCGCGAGCTCCTCCAAGGCGCACCAACCCCAGCACAAACCGCAGAGCAAACCCCAGCGCAAACACGGCCAGGCGCAAACACGGCTCAGCGGCAACACGGCTCAGGCGGCAAACGCCCAGACGCAAACCTCAGCGCAGAGCCAGGTCACGCCGACTGACACGCCGATCGTGGCCGCGGCCGAGGTCGAGGGGGCCGACGACCTGGCGATCACCGCCGAATCGGCACCGAGCTCCGAGGCCGACGCCGAGGCCGACCAGGCCGACGATCTCGAGGGCCTGGCCGAAGCCGCCGGTGAGATCAAAGGCGACGCCGAAGCCGCCGCAGCCGCCGACGAGGCCGCCGCAGCCGCCGACGAGACCGCCGCAGCCGCCGACGAGGCCGCCGCAGCAGCCGCCGAGACCGCTGGGGACGAGAACGAGTAAAGACGTACAGACGTAAAGACGAGAGACGAGGACATGGCGAACTTCACTGCCACTGACGTCAAGCGGCTCCGGGACCAGACCGGCGCCGGCATGATGGACTGCAAGAACGCGCTCGCCGAGACCGATGGCGACTTCGAGAACGCGGTCGAGCTGCTCCGCGTCAAGGGCGTCAAGGACGCGGGCAAGCGGGCCACCCGCACCGCGGCCAACGGCCTGGTCACCGCCGAACTCGACGGGACCACCGCAGGCGTGCTGATCGAGCTGAACTGCGAGACCGACTTCGTGGCCAAGACCCCGCTGTTCCAGGAAACCGCGAAGCAGATCGCCGACGCCGCCATCAAGAGCAAGGCGGCCGACCGCCTCACCCTGCTGAGCACCGAGGCCAAGCCCGGCGCCACCGTCGAGCAGCTCATCGAGGAGGCGGGCGCGAGCCTGAAGGAGAAGCTCGAGCTCGGCCGCTTCGCCCGCTTCGAGGGCGGGTACATCAAGGCCTACCTGCACCGCAGCGACGCTGCCCTGCCGCCGACCCTGGGCGTGCTGGTCCAGCTCGACAAGGAGAACAGCCAGGTCGCCACGGACCTGGCCCAGCAGGTCGCCGCCATGCGCCCCCTGTACACCACCCGCGAGGACGTCCCCGCCGACGTGGTGGAGAAGGAGCGCCGGATCGCCGAGCAGATCACCCGCGAAGAGGGCAAGCCCGAGCAGGCCATCCCGAAGATCGTGGACGGCCGGCTGAACGCCTACTTCAAGGACGCCGTGCTCACCGAGCAGGTCTTCGTGAAGGACAACAAGACCGCGATCAAGCAGCTCCTAGCCCAGAACAACCTCACCGTCACCGGCTTCGCCCGGTTCCAGGTCGGCCAGGCGTAAGCCAAAGCCGAACCAGAGAGATGCCGGAAACCGCGGGGGTGCTGCACCCGAGCTGGCATCGGGTGGTGCTGAAGCTGTCCGGCGGGCTGTTCGCGGGCCGTGAGCCCCTGGGCATCTCGCCGGACGTGGTCGCCCACCTGGCCACCGAGATCATCGCCGCGGTCAAGGAGGGCGTGCAGGTCGCCGCCGTGGTCGGCGGCGGCAACATGTTCCGCGGCGCGGCCCTGGCCGAACGAGGCATCGACCGGGCCCGCGCCGACTACATGGGCATGCTCAGCACGGTCATCAACTGCCTGGCCCTGCAGGACGTGCTGGAGAAGAACGGCGTCGACACCCGGGTCCAGACCGCCATCACCATGGGCCAGGTCGCCGAGCCGTATATCCCGCGCCGGGCCATCCGGCACCTGGAAAAGGGCCGGGTGGTGATCTTCGGGGCCGGGCTCGGGCGCGCCGTACTTCTCCACCGACACCGCCGCCGCGCAGCGGGCCCTGGAGATCGGCGCCGACGCCGTGCTCAAGGGCACCAAGGTGGACGGCGTGTACGACGCCGACCCGCACACCACGCCGGACGCGGTGCGCTTCGACCGGCTGGACTACACCGAGTACCTGAGCCGCGGGCTGAAGGTCATGGACAGCCACGGCGGTCACCCTGTGCATGGACAACGGGCTGCCGATCGTGGTGTTCGCCCTCATGGGCGAGGGCAACGTGGTCCGGGCCATCCGCGGCGAGAAGGTCGGCACGCTGATCAGCCGCACACCCAACTGGGACGACCCGGAAGACCCGCTAGGACCGTAAAAAACCGTAAGGACAGCTAAGCTCCATAGGCACTGGGAGTAAAAACGGAGCCGAACATGATCGATGACACGCTCTTCGAAGCCGAGGAGAAGATGGACAAGGCCGTCACGGTGGCCAAGGAGGAGTTCGCCGTCATCCGTACCGGTCGCGCCCACCCGGCCATGTTCAGCAAGGTCACGGTCGACTACTACGGGACGCAGACCCCGGTGAACCAGCTCGCCTCGTTCCACGTCCCGGAGCCGAGGATGGTGATCATCCAGCCGTTCGACAAGAACTCGCTGGGGGCCATCGAGCGGGCGATCAGGAACAGCGACCTGAGCGTCAACCCCGCCAACGACGGAGTCATCATCCGGATCGTCCTGCCGGAACTGACCCAAGAGCGCCGCCGCGAGTACATCAAGACCGCGCGGCACAAGGCCGAGGACGGCCGCGTCGCGATCAGGAACATCAGGCGCCACGCCAAGGACACGCTGAACAAGATGATCAAGAGCGGGGACGCGGGCGAGGACGACGTGCACCGGGCCGAGCGTGAACTCGACGACCTGACCCACACCTACGAGGCGCAGGTCGACGAGTTGCTCAAGCACAAGGAAGCCGAGCTCCTCGAGGTCTAGGTGGCCACCGCCGCGCAGGAAGCCGAACCGAAAGAACCCAAGGGACGTGCAGGACGTAACCTCCCCGTCGCCATCGGCGTGGGCGTGGTCCTGGGCGGCCTGGTGGTGCTCACGCTGCTCACCGTCAAGGCCACGTTCCTGCTGTACATGGGGATCGCCCTGGCCATCGCGCTGACCGAGCTGACCAGCGCCCTAGCCAAGCGCGACATCAACATCCCGGCCATCCCGGTAGCGGCCGGCGGCGCCGCCATCATCACCTGTACCTACTGGCTGGGGCCGAACTACACGCTGGCCGCACTCGGCCTGACCGTGGTCGCCATCTTGGCCTGGCGGCTCCCCGGCGGGGCCACCGGCTACGTCAAGGACATGACGGCGGGCATGTTCGCCGCCGCCTACCTGCCCTTCCTCGCCTTGTTCGTGGCCGCGATGCTAACCCCAGCCGACGGCCCGCGCCGGGTGCTGACCTTCGTCATCATCACCATCTGCAGCGACATCGGCGGCTACTTCGCCGGCATTACCGCCGGCCATCACAAGATGGCCCCGCTGATCAGCCCGAAGAAGACCTGGGAGGGCTTCGCCGGCTCGGTGGCGGCCTGCCTGGTCGGGGGCTGGCTCTGCGTAACATACCTGCTGCACGGCCACCCCTGGCAGGGCGTGCTCACCGGCGCGGCGGTGGTGCTGGCCGCGACGCTCGGCGACCTGGTCGAATCCATGATCAAGCGCGACCTGGACATCAAGGACATGGGCACCTTGCTGCCCGGTCACGGCGGCGTTCTCGAGCGGCTCGATTCCCTGCTCGTCGCCGCGCCCGTGGTCTGGTTCCTGCTCTACCTTTTCATCCCGGCGCGCTAGTTACGGCCCGACGATCCAGCTCCTGTGCTGCGCGGCGGCCGGCTGACCAGCGCGGATGAGCCGCGTTCCTTGGCCAGTTGCCGGTCCCGTTCGGAGATCGGGATGATCCACAGCCACCGCACCGGATCCCCGCCGAACGCGAACCCCGACAGGTCCGGCGGCTCCCCCCCGCCCTGTGACCCGGGGGACGACCCCCCTATCCCCCCCGCTGAGCGCGGCGGGGGAATCGAGCAGCAGCACCGCCTCCGCCGCGCCGCCGAGCGGGAACGTCGACGGCTCGTGATACCAGCGCACGCTGTGACCCGGCCCGAACCACGTGACCGCGTGCCACGGGTAGGTTGCCAGCCACAAGAACACCCGGGCCGCCTGCGCGCTCGGCAGCGTGGTCGCCACGGCCAGCTCGATCCGGGCGTACCCGCTCGGGTCGTCCAGTACCTGCTCCACCACCGGCATCCGCTGCGCGCTCATGCCCACCGTGGACAGCACCGTGTACGGGCGCCGGGCCCCCGGCGGCCGTTCGGTGACCCCCACCAGCGGCTGCTTGCCCGCCGAGGCGTCCCAGTAGTGCCCGCCCGGCCCGAGCCGGGCCTGCAGGTGCCCGAGCAGCGCCTGCTGGAACTGACTCCACCCGGACTGCCGCCACCGCCAGTAGGCCCGGGACCGCTCCAGCCGGGGCGCGAGCCCCTCCATGGCGTCGTCCAGCGACCAGCCGAACGGCGTCTGGCCGATCACGTCGGCACTGTAGCCGGGCAGGCCCCGGTCCATGTCGGACCACCCGGCCATCACCGCGAGCGGCCGCCCGCTCTCCAGGATCGCGACCCCGTCCCCCTCCTCGAACCAGAGCGCCTCCAGCGCGTCGGCCTGCAGCGGCGGCCGTCCCGCCGGATGCTTGGTCCGCGCGGCGGGCATCAGCGGCGCGCGCCCCGCGTCCAGCCGCGCCTGGTCGGTGGCCTGCGGCGCCGGCCGGTGGTTCGCGATCCACGTCGCGGAGATCGCCGCCGTGTCGTCGTGCAGGTAGGCGGCCGTGACCAGCCCGTCGTACTCGACGGTAACCTTGCGGCTACCGTACGGGCTGAAGCTCTCCAGTAGCGTGACGGGACCCATGAACGAAATGTACTGACTTAACCGCGGAGCTCAAACCCAGCCCCGGGCCGGCGGGCCGCCGCAGCCAGTCCTCGGTCCTATCCTGGTGAAAACCCTTTTTTTGCCGAACGGAGCTCGGTGTCACCCGCCCGTCCCCCCACCCGCGATGCCGTGGTGCCGCTTACCCTGGCTGGACCCCGTCCTCGCGGCAAGCCGCCCCGTCATCTCGCCGACCTGGACCTGGCCGGCCGGCGAGCGGCAGTGGCCGACCTGGGCGAGCCGTCGTTCCGCGCCGTCCAGCTGTCCAAGCACTTCTTCGGCCGCTACACCGAACACCCCGATGACATGACCGACCTGCCCCGCACCTCCCGGGCCGCGCTGGCCGGCGCCCTGCTGCCCGCGCTGCTGACCGCCGAGCGCGAGCTGTCCTGCGACGACGGGACCACGCGCAAGACGCTGTGGCGGGCCTTCGACGGGGCGCTGGTCGAGTCGGTGCTGATGCGCTATCCGGACCGGGTCACGATGTGCGTGTCGTCGCAGGCCGGCTGCGGGATGGCCTGCCCGTTCTGCGCCACCGGCCAGGCGGGCCTGACCCGCAACCTGTCCACGGCCGAGATCGTCGGCCAGGTCGTGGCCGGCGCCCGCGTGCTGGCCGGCGGCCAGGTCCCCGGCGGCCCGGGCCGGGTTTCCAACGTGGTGTTCATGGGCATGGGGGAGCCGCTGGCCAACTACGCCAACGTCGTCACCGCGGTCCGCCGGGCTGACCGAGCCGGTACCAGAGGGCATGGGCATCTCCCAGCGCTCGGTCACCGTCTCCACCGTCGGCCTGGTCCCGGCCATCGGCAAACTGGCCGCCGAGGGCCTCTCGGTGACCCTGGCCGTCTCCCTGCACGCCCCCGACGACGAACTGCGCGACACCCTGGTCCCGGTCAACCGGCGCTGGCAGGTGGGCGAGGTCCTGGACGCCGCATGGGACTACTCGGCCGTCACCGGCCGCCGCGTCTCGATCGAGTACGCCCTGATCAAGGACATCAACGACCAGGCCTGGCGGGCCGACCTGCTGGGCTCGCTGCTGGCCGGGCGGCTGGCCCACGTCAACCTGATCCCGCTCAACCCGACCCCCGGCTCGAAGTGGACCGCCTCCCGCCCCGGCACCCAGCGCGAGTTCGTCCGCCGCCTGGAGTCTCACGGCGTGCCGGTCACCGTCCGGGACACCCGCGGCCGCGAGATCGACGGCGCCTGCGGCCAGCTAGCCGCCTCCGCCAGCCCCTCCGCCGTGGCTCCCGCCGTCGGCCGTTCGGCCCCGCCCTCCGCCTCGGCCGCCCCTCCCGCCTCGGCCCGCCCCTCGTGACCCAGATCCTGGCCCGGCTGCGCTGGCAGCTCGTCCACCGAGCCTGGGACGCCGCCCAGCGCGCCGGGGTGATCACCGCCGACACCCCCGCCGGGCGCCGGTTCGCCGCCTTCGGTCCCCGGTCGATGGCCGCCTTCCCGCCCGGCTCGCTGTTCGGCGAGCGCTGGATCGCCATCGGCGCCGACACGCTGATCGGCGCCCTGGTCTCCCTGTCGGCCGGGATGGTGCCCGGTCAGGACCTCGGTCCGCTCCCGGTGCTGCGCATCGGAGACCGCTGCGTAATAGGCCGCGGCAGTCACATCGTCGCCCACCAGTCGCTGGTCATCGGCGACGACGTGTTCACCGGCCCGTACGTGTACATCACCGACCAGAACCACGGCTACGACGACCCGGACCAGCCGATCGGCCGGCAGCTGCCGCGAAATGCGGCCGTCCAGATCGGCTCCGGCAGCTGGCTGGGCGCCGGGGCGGTGGTTCTGCCCGGGGCCTGCATCGGCCGTAACGTCGTGATCGCGGCCGGCTCGGTGGTCCGCGGCACGGTCCCCGACCGGTGCGTAGCGGCTGGCGTCCCGGCCCGGGTGGTCAGGCAGTACGTCCCCGGCGACGGCTGGCCCCGGCGGTCAGTTAGCCCCGCCCTCGAACGCCTCCAAGGCGTCGCGCAGGCGCCCGACCCGCTCAGCTAGCTGGGCCGCGATCTCCTTCGCCTGGGCGTCCCGCAGCACCGCGGGCAGCTTGCGCAACAGGGCCAGCGTCTCCTCCACCGCCCCCAGGCCTGCCGACAGCTGGTCGAGTACCGGGTGCTGCGCGCCCGCCTCATCCCGCTTGAGGTACAGGTCGACGAAGACCGACACCTTGGACTTCAGCACCCAGGGATCGAACGGCTTGGCCAGGTAGTCGACCGCGCCCGCCGCGTACCCGCGGAAGGCCTGCTCGGGCCGCATAGTCGCGGCGGTCAGGAAGATGATCGGCACGTCGCGGCTCTTGGCGTGCCGCTTGATCTGCGTCGCGGTCTCGAAGCCGTCCATCCCCGGCATCATGATGTCCAGCAGCACGACCGCGTACTCCTCGGCCAGCACCGCCTGGATGGCCTGCTCCCCGGACCGGACGGGCACCAGGATCTGGTCCAGCGAGGACAGGATCGCCTCGAGCGCGACCAGGTTCTCCGGTCGGTCGTCAACCAGAAGGATCCGGGCCTGCCGTGACACTGGACCACTTCCTTCTCGCTGCCCCAGGTCCACAGCCGCCCCCGGCTAGATTGGGACCATAATCTCACATTGTGATCCCTACGTTGCTATCGGTCCGCCCACTTAACTCAGCCGTCTTGTATGGCCAAGCCCCAAGGAAGCCTTCCCGCGTTCCCCCGCTTACCCTGCAGCTTCCTCACCTCGCGGCCCGCTTGTCCTGCATCTTCGGCGAGAACACCTCTCCGCGCAGCGCCAGCTCCACCAGCCCGACCGCGCGCGCCGTGGCGGCCAGCCGGGCTCCCTCCTTGCGGTAGGCGGTCAGCACCGTATCGATCGCGTGGGGCGGCAGCGTCCCGCCCAGCTCGGTCCGCGCCGTGCGGTAACCCTCGCGCGCGCCCTCGACGCAGGCCTTGGTGTGGTACCTGGCCATGGCGGCCAGCGCCACCGGGTACCGGCGCAGCACCCCGTGCAGCCGGTAGTCCGGCGGCACCACGTCCAGGAGCCAGGTCACCGCGGTGGATTCGAATTCCTCGCTGTCCGGGGGGTGCACCCCGGCCGGCCATCCTGGCGGCGTATACCCGGTCATCTTGACATTATAGCCGATAATCGAACTGCTATTCTAGCACGAGACCGCCATTGTGTCACGCCCGGGCACCGTGATGTGCGCCGGGATGCCGAGCGGCGCGCTGGCATCAAGGCGGTCCCGCAGCCGCGCCACGGCCGGTTCGGCCTCGGGGACCTGGACGATCAGGCCGCTGCGCGCGCCCCGGGCTTCTGGTCACGGCCATCAGCCGCCTACCGCATCGTCCTCACGCGCCCCACGGGTTACCCGCAGCCGGGTCCTTCCCGAACACCTGCCGCTGCAACGCCGACGCCGACACCGACGAGCCGCACACCTCCGCGGGCAGCTTGTCGTTGGCCGCCGTCCACTGGGCCCACTCGGTCAGCGTCTTGCCCGCCACGCTGATCCCGGAATTGGCCCGGTACCAGGAGTCGAACTTGGCCTCGGTGGCCGCCGTGATGACGATGTTGCCGTTGCGCAGCCAGCTCGGCGGCCCGGAGAAGATGGAATCCGAACGCCCCAGGGTCCCCTGGCTGAGCATGCACTCAACGAGCAGCGCCGGAGCATCCGAGCTCCGGAACTGCCCCGCCTGGCTACTGGTCGGCGACGGAATCGGCGGCGGCCCCGACGAGCACGCCGTCACCGCGCAGCCCAGAAGGATGACGGCTGCCGCCCAGATGCCGGGCTGGCTTTTCTGCCACACGAACGGCTCCCTGGAGTGTGATCGGCTCTACCACGGTGACGGCCAACGGCGCGATCCGGTTCGAGGCGAAAGACGCGGTAAGTCTAGCCATCGCCGCCGCTCGAGGAAGATCCCCGCGCTTGACATACGTCATCTCGGCGTGGTGTTCCCAGAAATGTCGTAGCCATAAGTTAGAATCGAACTAGAAGCCGATAGCAAACGGGGAGGTGAAGACCCGGTGCAGACCCTTCCCGATCCCGCCAGCGCCGCCGAGGCGATGGACCAGGTCCTCTCCGGCCTGCGCTACCTGGCCGCCGCGGACCCCGTCGCGCTGGCGACCCAGGCGCAGGCTGAGTGCCTGCAGGGCTTCGAGCAGGCCGACGCGATCTGCACCGCGGCCCGTGCCTGGTACCTGGCCGCGTTCACCACTGGTCAGGGGTATTCGGCCGACGCGGACTACAGCCCGACGTCGTGGCTGATCCACCGGACCAAGGTGACCAAGGGCGCCGCCCGCGGCCATCTGGGCTGGGCCGGCCGCACCGTCACCCACCCCCAGATCCTCGCGGCCCTGGCGGAGGGTACCGTCGTGTCGGAGTCGATGGCCCGGACCATCTGCCAGTGGACCGGCAAGCTCCCCGGGGCCTGCCGGCCCGCCGCCGATGAGATCCTGATCGCCGCGGCCGGGGCCGGGGCCCGCCAGGAAGACCTCGCTGCCCTCGCCGCGGAGATCTACGCCCGGTCCCTGCCCGAGGGCGAGGATGACCCGGCGCCCGGGTTCGAGGACCGCCAGGTCCGGGTCGAGACCACCTTCGCCGGCGCCGGGATCATCCACGGCGATCTCACCCCCGACTGCGCCGCCGTGGTCACCGCGGTCCTGGAGTCCTTGTCCGCCCCTGTGGGTGCCGAGGACACCAGGAGCCGGGAGCAGCGCTATCACGACGGGCTAGCCGAGGCGATGCGCCGGCTGGCCGCCAGCGGCCTGCTCCCCGAACGGGCCGGGCAGCCCGTCAAGGTGTGGGCGCACGTCTCGCTGGCCGAGCTGCGCGCGATGGATGACGGGTCGGTGCTGGAGACCGAGTGGGTGACCGAGATGCGGATCCGCTGGTCCGCCCGCCGCGCCGAGGCCGCCGGCGGGACCGGCGGGGATGGCGGCGCCTGGCTGGACGGCGACGCCGCCCGCGCCCTGGCCTGCGACGCGACGATCACCCCGGTCGTCACCGGCGACGTCAACCCCGGCGTCCTGGACGACCTGGTCGCGCTCTGCCTGCAGCTCACCGGCCACGGCCCCCGCTGCCACCCCCAGCCCGACGCCGACCCGGCCGGTTCCAGCGGACCGCCGGCCGGGCTGGCCGTGCTGTCGGGCATGTCCGGGGAGGCGATCCGGCAGGCGATCATCGGCAAAACCACGATTCTTCTACTGCACTCTCGATCGGCGCTTGACGTGCGGTAACGTCCATGACGAGGACATTGCTAGCTTGCGTCATCCCCGGCCCGCCGTCCTTTTCTGGCGTATTCCGGCTGCTCCCCAGTTACACGTCCCTCGGCTGGACCCGGGCTGGGGCTGGCGTTCGGGGCCCGATCAGTTGAGCGTGGCGTCCGGCTCGGTTCCGGCCAGCAGTTCGTGGGTCAGGGCGTGGGCCACGGCGGCGGTGCGGCTGGTCACATCGAGTTTGGTGAGGATGTGCTCGACGTGGTGCTCGGCGGTGCGCCGGCTGATGTGCAGGGTCGTGCTGATGTCGGGGTTGGAGGCGCCGTCGGTGAGCAGCCGCAGTACCTCCAGCTCGCGTGAGCTGAGGGCGGGGCGGCCCGGATCGGCGCGGGAGCGCTGGCGCGGGTGACCGGTACCGGGCCGGGGGCGGGACCGCAGCGCGGCTATGCATGCCGGGTCGAGGCCGTCGTCGCCGGTGAGGTCGGGCGGGCCGTGGCCGGCCCGCTCGGCCCAGACATCGGCGGCGGCGAGCACCCTGGCGCCGATGGGTATGGCCGGGGCGGCCAGTCCGAGTGGATAGCCGGAGCCGTCGAGGCGCTCGTGGTGGGCGCCGACGTCCGCGGCCAGATCGGCGAGGGGACCGACCCGGGACAAGATGCGCTGGGCGTAGTAGGGGTGCAGCCGGACCGGCTCGGCGAGCGCGGCTGCTCCTCCCCGGCTGGCTGCACGTGTGTCGTCGCCCGCCTGCTCAAGCAGCCGGTACGGCACGGCGATCTTGCCGAGGTCGTGGACCAGCCCGGCCCGGCGCAGCCGCTCCTGCTCGGCTCCCGGGAGCCCGAGGCCGGAGGCAGCCCGGGCGGCCAGGGTGGCGACCCTATGCGAGTGGGAACCGCGCCGCGCGGACTTCAGGTCGGCGAAGTCGGCCAGCGCCTCGCACACGGCCAGGCGCCGGTCGCCGGGCAGCTCGTCGACCGGGGTCCCCGGGGCACAGGACAGCACGTCGGTGAGCGGGACCGGCTCATCGCCGTCCGGCCACAGGCCGCCGGCCAGGTCGAGGTAGGCCCCGGCCACGTCCGGGTCGAAGTAGGTGCCGGTCCTGCGGCGGACCATGGCCGCCGCCGCCTCGGCACCGGTCAGCCCGCGCACCAGCTCAGTGGCCAGCGCCAGGTGCAGGATCTGGGCCGGGCGGGGGATCGCCTCCGCGGGCCGGCCGAACGCCGGGCTGCGCCCGTCGTGCCGTTCGTACTGGTAGTGGACGGCGTCCTGCACGTGAGGGCCGAACCCGAGGCCAGCGGCGAAGTCGGCGGCGACCTCACAGTGCACGGCCGTCGCCTCGTGCATGACCGGGCCGCACCGGGAGGCGAAGGCGGCCAGCCGGGCGAGCCGGGCGGGCAGGCCGGCGTCCAGGTGTAGCCGGCTCATGGTCCAGGCGGCCATGTTGCGGGGACTATGCAGGTCGACCAGGTTCAGGTCGAGCCGGGGAACCATCTCATCGTCGGCGAAGTACCGGGCCAGCACCGCGCCGCAGGCGCCGCATCCCGCATCCTTGACCAGCGCCCCGTAAAAGACGGCCTCCAGGTCCCCGGCCCCCGCCCCGAGCGCGCGCCCGAGCTGGACGCCCACGAAGGCCGTGTTGGTCCCGTGCTCCATCCGCTCGGCCGCAGCCAGGCCCGAGCCGTAGGACAGCGCGCACAGCAGCTCAGCAGTGCCGGGCGGCTCCGATCGCGGGCCCGGCCGCTCTGCAGCCACGGCGCCGCTCACCGGGCAAGCCTAACCCGCATCCCGGAGCCGGGCTATAAGCACGGACCGCGCACAGGCCATGCCAGGGGGTGACAAACATCACGGCGGCGGGGGAAATGGGGGAACTCACCCATGCGGGCGACCCGGACAGCAATGCACGCTCTTATGCATGAGCCGCGCGCATAAGAGAAGGACACGTGTGAGCGGCGATGTGGCCACAGGCCAGGCCAGGCTGGCCCGAGCCACCGGACCGCAGGCGCGCCCGCCGTACGGCCAGGCGCCGCCGTACGACCGGGCACCCCCGTATGACCTGGCATGCCGTATGAGCACGCGATTCGCGGGCCAGTGCCCGCTAACGAGGAGGTAGGCCGTGATAACAGAGATCCTGCAGCAGCGGGCGGACACCGGGCATGTGGCCGGGGGCGACGAAGGCCGGACCCTGTGCGGCCTGCTGGCTTCCACCGTCCAGCGCCGGGGTAGCGAGCCCGCGTACTCCGACCGCGACGACGGCGGACCATGGCAGACCATCACCTGGGAGCAGACCCGCCAGCAGGCGCTCGAGCTCGCCGCCGGGCTGATCGGCCTCGGCCTGCGACCGGGTGAGCGGGTCGCGCTGATGCTGCCGAACCGGGTCGAGCACGTGCTCGCCGACCTCGGGGTGGTGCACGCTGGGGGAGTGCCGGTGACGTTCTACCCGACCCTGGCCGCAGATCAGGTCGGGTACATCGCCGGCGACTGCGATGCCAGGATCGCCGTGCTCGACGGCGCCCGGGAACTGGCCCGCTGGCAGCCCGTGCTGGCCAGGCTGCCCGGCCTGACGAAGATCATCGTCCGCGACGCGGCCGCCTGCCCCGCCGGTGATCAGTACCTCACCTGGGCGGACTTCTCCGCGCTGGGCAGGCGCCGGCTCGCCGCCGCGCCTGGCGCCGTCGCCGCCCGGGTAGCGGCGATCGGGCCCGAGGACCCCGTGACGGTGCTGTACACCTCCGGCACCACCGGGAACCCGAAGGGCGTCATCATCACCCACCGCAGCGTGCTGTGCCAGCTCGCCGACGCCGGCGCCACCGGTTTCATGATGGAGCGCGCCCGCTTGGTCTCCTACCTGCCGCTGGCGCACATCGCGGAGCGGATGGGCGCCATCTACGGGCAGATGTACAACGCCGGGCACGTCTACTTCTGCCGCAACGCCGCCGAGCTGGCGGCCACACTCGGCGCGGTGCAGCCGACCACTTTCTTCGGGGTGCCCAGGGTCTGGGAGAAGTTCCAGGCGCGCATCCAGGCGCTGCTGGCGGCCGAGCAGGACCCGGCCAAGCGCGCCGCCACCGGCGCGGCGATGGCGACCGGCCGCAGGTACGTACGCAGCTGCGAGTTCGGCAACACCACGCCCGATGATCTCGCCGGGGAGTTCCGCCGGGCCGATGAGGCAGTGCTGCGGCCGATCCGGTCCCTGCTCGGCCTGGGTGAAGCGACCACGGTACGCAGCGCGGCGGCGCCGCTGACGCCCGATGTGGCCGCCTTCTTCGCCGGACTGGGCATGACGATCCTGGAGGTGTACGGGATGACCGAGACCACCGGCATGGTCACCGCCAACACCCCCGGCGCGTTCCGGCTGGGTACCGTGGGACGGCCGGTGCCGGGAGCGGAGGTGAAGATCGCCGATGACGGAGAGATCCTGACTCGCGGCCCGCTGAACACCCCCGGGTACCTCAACCTGCCCGATCAGACCGCCCAGCTGATCGACGCCGGCGGCTGGCTGCACACCGGCGACATCGGGTCACTGGACCGCGACGGCTTCCTGTCCATCGTGGACCGCAAGAAGGACCTCATCATCACCTCGGGCGGGGAGAACATCTCGCCGGCCGCGATCGAGAACTTGCTCGTCGCCGATCCGCTGATCGGCCAGGCGCTCAGCTACGGAGACCGGCGGCCGTACGTGGTGGCGCTGCTGACCCTGAATGGCGACGTGGCGCCGGCCTGGGCCAGGGCCCGCGGGATCCAGGCGTCCTCGCTGGCCGAGCTGGCCGGGGAGCCGGCCGTCCTGGCAGCGGTAGCCGAGGCCGTGGCCGACGCGAACGAGCGGCTGGCGCGGGTCCAGCAGGTCAAGAAGTGGCGGCTGCTGCCCGTGGAATGGACCGCCGAGAGCGAGGAACTGACGCCCACCTTCAAGCTCAGGCGCCGGGTGGTGCACGCGAAGTACGCCGACGTCATCGACGCCCTGTACGCGGACTGACCGAGGGCCGGGTCACGGCCGCACTTCCTCAGAACGGCACTAGGCCGCCGGATAACGGGGTCCGGTTGGGGGGCAAACGGCCGCCCTGTGCAAGAGATGCCCGGCACCGACTTAACAAGCCGTTCACCCGACCGGGGGGACAGGCTCATTTCAGAAAGGACTGGCAAACGTGGCAGATAACCTATGGCCGCAGCCGGCGAGGCCGCCAGGTGAGGCTGATCTGATGAGCAAACCGACCATTCTGGCGGTCGACGACGATCCAGATGTTTCCGCCGCGATCACTCGCGACTTGCGCGGCCGCTATGCCACCGATTACCGCATTGTGCGCGCGACGTCGGGGCCCGAGGCGCTGGAGGTGCTGGCCAGGCTGGCACTGCGCGGCCAGCCGGTGGCGTTGATCGTCGCCGACCAGCGGATGCCGCAGATGACGGGCATCGAGATGCTCGAGCAGGCGCGTACTCATGCGCCGGGAGCGAAATACCTGCTGCTCACGGCGTATGCCGACACGGACGTGGCCATCAAGGCGATCAACGACATCGGCCTGGACTACTACTTGCTCAAGCCGTGGGACCCTCCGGACGAGCGGCTGTTCCCGGTCATCGATGACCTGCTCGGCGACTGGCGGCAGGCGAACCCGGACCACACCTCCGACGTGCGGGTAGTCGGGTACCGGTGGTCCGACCGCAGTCATGACATCAAGATGTTCCTGGCCGGCAACTACGTGCCGTACCGGTGGTACGACGTCGACCGCGACGCCGAGGCCCAGCGGTTGCGCGACCTCGCGCATGCGATGCCGGCCGATCTCCCGCTCGTGCTCGTCCCCGACGGTGAAACGCTCCGGTCGCCGTCGACACTTGAGCTTGCGGGCGCGCTCGGGCTGCGCACCACGGCCCGGCAGCGGCTGTATGACGTGTGCATCGTGGGCGGCGGCCCGGCCGGCCTGGCCGCCGCCGTGTACGCCGCGTCGGAGGGCCTGAGCACCGTCATCGTGGAGCGTGAGGCGCCCGGGGGCCAGGCAGGTCAGAGCGCGGCGATCGAGAACTACCTGGGGTTCCCGAAGGGGCTGACCGGCTCCGACCTGGCCCAGCGCGCCATCGCTCAGGTTTCTCGCTTCGGCGCCGAGATGGTCCTCGCGCGCGACGTCGTCGGCTTTGAGGCCCGCGGGCCCGTGCGCGCCGTGCTCTTGGGCGGTTCAGGAGAGATCGAGGCGCGCGCTCTCATCGCGGCGACGGGGGTGTCTTACCGGCGCCTGGTAGCAGCCGGGCTCGGCGAGCTCACCGGCCGCGGCGTGTACTACGGCGCGAACGCCAGCGAGGCGAGCCAGACCCAGGGCGACGAGGTCTACCTCGCCGGGGCGGCCAACTCGGCGGGCCAGGCCGCGCTCAACCTGTCCCGCTACGCCAAGCGGGTGGTGCTGGTGGTCCGGGCCGCGACGCTCGCGGGCACGATGTCCCGGTACCTGGTTGACAGGATCACGTCGGTGCCCAATATCGAGGTGCGGTATCGCAGCGAGGTGGTGGCGGGCCGGGGCGACGGCCACCTCGAGGAACTCACGCTCGCCGACAAGGACTCCGGCGTCACGGAGCAGGTGCCGTCGTGCTGGCTGTTCGTGTTCATCGGCGCCTCGCCGCGCACCGAGTGGCTCGGCCCCGACGTCGCCCGGGACGACCAAGGGTTCGTCGTCACGGGCCAAGACCTCCTGGGTCCCGCCCATGCCGGGCGCTGGCCGCTGCCTCGTGCGCCCTTCGCCCTCGAGACGAGCGTGCCCGGCGTGTTCGCCGCTGGCGATGTCCGGCTCGACTCCATGAAGCGGGTCGCGTCGGCGGTCGGTGAGGGCGCGATGTCGACCTACCTGGTGCACCGTTACCTGGCCACGGTCTGATGCGCGCCGATGAGCTTCGCGCTCTGAGCCTGTTCGACGGCTTGGCCGACGATCAGCTCGCCGAGCTGGCCGAGGGCAGTACCGAGGTTCGCGTCGAGCCCGGAGCCGATCTGTTCCGCGAGGGCGAGCACGCGGACTTCTGGTGGGTGCTCATCGACGGCGCCATCGACCTCGTGCGCCACATCGGCCGCGAGGACACCGTGGTCGCGAAGATGGACGTGCCGGGCAGGTGGGCCGGCGGGTTCCGCGCCTGGGACGAACACGGCGTCTATCTCGCGACCGGCCGGGGCGTGACCGGCGGGCGGGTGCTCCAGGTGCCGGCCGACGTGCTGCGTGAGCGGTTCAACGCCTGGTTCCCGTTCGGAAGGCACCTGATCGAGGGGATGTACCGCACCGCACGCTCCATCGAGTCGACGGCACGGCAGCGCGAGTCCCTCGTCACCCTCGGCACGCTCGCCGCCGGCCTCGCGCATGAGATCAATAACCCGGCAGCCGCCGCCACCCGGGCGGTCGACGCACTCGAGACCGCATCCCAGGTGCTGCTCTCGTCCCTCGGCCAGCTCGCCCAGGGCGAGATCTCGGCCCGGCAGTTCACCGCGCTCGATGCGCTGCGCCGTGAAATCAAGCCTAAGGCGGCGGTCCAGGACCCGCTGGCCCTGGCTGATCACGAGGAGGCCCTGGCGTCGTGGCTGAGCCGCCACGGCATCATCTGTGAGTGGATGATCGCCCCCCAGCTGGCCGCCGCCGGGGTCACACTCGCCTGGTGCGAGCGGGTAGCGCTGGTGCTGCCGGGACCGGCCCTGGGACCGGGCCTGGAGTGGATAGCGAGCACCTTGTCCGCCGCCACGCTGCTGTCAGAGCTGAAGGATTCGAGTCGGCGCGTCTCCGAGCTTGTCGCCGCCGTCAAGTCCTACTCGCAGATGGACCGCGCGTCGGTGCAGGACATTGACGTGACGGACGGCATTGAGAGCACCCTGCTGATGCTTGGGTACAAGCTCCGCGACGGTGTCACGGTCGTGCGTGACTACAGCGCAGACGTCCCGCGGATCCAGGCATACCCCGGCGAGCTGAACGAGGTGTGGACCAACCTTATCGACAACGCCATCGACGCCATGGCCGGCGCGGGCACGCTCCGGCTGTCGACCCGCGCCGAGGGCAACGACGTCGTCATCGAGGTCGGCGACACCGGCCCGGGCATGCCGCCGCAGGTGGCGGCCCGCGCGTTCGAGGCCTTTTACACGACCAAGGACGTGGGCAAAGGCACAGGTCTGGGCCTCGACATCGCCCAGCGCATCGTTGTGGAGCGGCACGGTGGCACGATCGCCATCGACTCCCGGCCGGGCAAAACGGTGCTCCGGGTCCGCATCCCTGTCCCGCCGCCAGGGTCCCGGGAGCGAACGGCCAGCTGACCCGCTCCGCCGCAGCGGGACCCCATCCGCGGAGCGCCCCAACCCGGAAAAACGGGATGTGGCCGTGACACGGGGCTGTGTTCATGACCGCACCTGGAACTCATACAGATCGATCTGCAGCGAGGCCTCCCACTGGGCGATCGTGTCCGCGGCTTGGCGGGCCGCTTGAGCAGGTGATCATCGGAAAGGCCGCGGACCTGCTGTCCGGCCCGGGCGGCCTGGCCAGTTTCCTGCGGACCCGGCAGCTGGGCGCGCGGCTGGCCGGGCCGAGCCTGCCGCTGGACATCGGGTACGCCAGCACCATCCCGGCCGGGATCCGCAACGCGGTGATCCTGCGGGATAAGCGGTGCCGGTGGGCGGGCGGCTGTCATCAGCCCGCGGCGGCGTGCGAGGTGCACCACGTCAAGCACAAGGCCGACGGCGGCCATACCAGCACTCGAGATTGTGTTCTACTTTGCTGGTTCCACCATCAGGTCGTGATCCACCGGTGGGGCTGGACCCTGGTCCTGAACCCCGACGGCACCACCAGTGCCTGGAACCCCGACCGCACCAAAGTCCTCCACAGCCACGGTCCCCCAGCCCGCACCGGGTGAACCCGGCGTCATTTGGGTCTACATGGCAGGCTTAATGAGGGGCGCGTCCCGCGTGAACTCCCGGAACCCGACGCCGTAGTACAGGCCGCGCGCACGCCGGTGCCCCGGTGCCCCCAGACAGCCGACCGTCATGTGAGTGGCCTCGGCCTCCCGCGCGAGATGCATCCCGTGCCGGAGCACCGCAGTGCCCAGGCCCAGACGCCGGTAGTCCGGATGCGTCCCGACGGGCTCGAACTCGGCGGTCTTGTTGGCCTCATCCAGCCACATGATCGTCGAGGAGGCCATAGTCCCGTCCGGTGCCTCCACGAGGACGTGGAGGTCGTCGCGATACGTGGCCGTGCGCCGGACCCCCTCGTAGCCCTCGGCTGTATACGTCGACGGAGCCCAGGCGTCCACGTGCGCCTGGACCGCGGCCTCCGGCCCGGCCTCGTCGGCGGTACGGAACCGGAACCCGTCTGGCAGCACCGGCTGCTCCACATCGGTGAGATCCCGCTCGTTGAGCTGAGTCCAGAAGCCGGTGTCGCCGAGCGATGCCGGGTCGGTCTGGTATCCGTGCGCCGCCCACCGTTTCAGTGCGAACTGGTCGGCGGCCCGCGGCATCACCGTGCGCTCGATGTCCGGCGCCACAGCGGCATACCAGCCGATCACTTCGTCAACCAGCGCGGCGTGGCCGGGATGGACCTGATACCCCAGATAAGCGCCGGCGATGTCCTTCACCGACCCGTCGCTCCGCCTCACCTGATGCGGAAGATAGGCCCAGGCCCACGCGACCAGCGCGTCATCGCAGAACCACAGCCGACGTGGCCAGGTCCCGCCGTCGGTGGCGTGTCCTTTACCCCAGATCCAGGCCAGCTCCCCGAACGTGGCGTCGCTGTTCACCAGATCCGGGCGGTCCGCGGCGACGCGCTGCGCCAGGCCCTGCATGAGCTGGACGTCCACGGCGGTCACGAGATCGAAGTCACCCACGATGCGCCACTGTGTCAGAATCCCGCAAAACCGTCGAACCGTTTCCGCGGTCTGGCCACGCAGTCGGAGATCCTGACCGTCCAGGAGCTGCGTATCGAGGAGATCGGTGACCTGATACGCCGGCGGATAGGGCGGGCGGCCGGGGTATCCGCGGTGGACGTCTTCGGGGACCTGGACCACATTCGGGTTGACATCCACGCCGCCCGGCCGGGCGTGGCACGCGGCCATGGCGAGGCGGAAGCCGACCGGCTCCGCGCCGAGCTTGAGGAGCTGACCGGCAAGCCGGTGCAGCTGCACCTGGTGCGGGAGGAAGGCCCGGGCGCAGGGCCCGGGCGTACGGGCTGAGGACCGGACTCGGCGCCCGCCGCAGGATGAGTCGGCAGCAGCCGCCGTGAGTCGGCCGCAGGTGACGGCCCGAAGGCCCGATAATGGCGCCATGCGGGGCGAACTGACGCGCGGCAAGTTGACCGCGATACTGGCCGTGGGCGCCGGCGCGTTCGGGGCGGCGGCGTGGCTGCTGCTCGGGCCGGTGTGGACGGCCGCCGGGGCGCTCGCCGGCTCGCTCATCACCGTCGTCGTGGTGGCCGGCGTGCGCGCGTTCACCTTGCCCGACGTGGCCGCTCTCCTGAACAACGACCAGCCGGACGAGGCCATCGCGCGGCTCGGTAACGAGATGCCGAGCTGGCGGACCCTGGCCCGGATCTGGCCCAGCTAGTTCCGTGATGCGCTGGCCAACCGGCTGATCGTCCAGTCGGGCACGCTGCAGGCCATGAACCGGGACGAAGAGGCGCTCCGGACCGCCGACGAGGCGGTGGCGATCTACCAGGACCTGGCCGCCGAACGCCCCGGCAAGTACGGCCCGGACCTGGCCGACGCGCTGGACCACCAGTCGCGCCTGCTGGCCGCCGACGACCGCGTGGCCGAAGCGCTGACCGCTATGCAGGTGGCGGTGCGGTTGTACCGTAACCTCGCCTCCGCCGAACCCGCGCGGTACCTGCCGCCGCTCGTGGAGTGCCTGACCTGCGAGGCGGGATGGCTGGCCGAGATCGAGCTGGCCGGCGACGCGCTGGCCGCCGTCCACGAGGCCACCGACATCTGCCAGGACAAGCTGCCCTGGCAGCAGCTTCCGTCCTGCGCGGCCCAGGCCATGCTGCTGGAGGGCGAGCTCCTGTGCGGGCAGGCCCGCTACCGCGAGGCGGCCCGCCTGCTGGCCAAGGGCTGGCGCATGGCCGCCGGTCAGCACCTGCAGGACCTGCTCCGGGATGCGACGCCCGCGATCCGGTCCGCCTACCGCGCCGATCCGGACCACTTCGCCGCCGTATGGCACGCCGAAACCGGCGCCGAACCCCCAGACTGACTCACCACCTAGCCCGGCCCGAGCAGGTCAGCCAGGACCCGAGGATCACCGCCGGCCTGCTCGCCGCCCACCCCGGGTCGCGCCGAGCCGGGCCGGACCCGGATCGTAATCCGCACCGGTCAGCCCGCCTGGATGTCGCCGCCGGTCAGGACAAGCACGCCGACCAGGATCCGGGACCAAGCCCGCTCAGCCATCCCAGCATTATGGCCCATCCGAATGTGCCCCGGAATGCCGATCCCCGGCTGTCGCGACGGGCGGCAGCCGGGGACCGACGGGCGATCATGGTCCCTCAGCGGATATACAGCTCGCCGGTCTCGTACTCGGTGAATTCGGCGTCGGCTGGCACGTCGGTCATCCCGAGCTCCTGGAACACGGGGAACAACTGCTCGGCCGCCCACCGTTCCTCGTGCGCCCGGGACTGCCACACGGTCACCACGTGCAGGCCGTCCTCGTCCGAGCCGACCGCCCGGGCGAGCAGGCCGTCGATGTCCTGGGGCGGGCTGTGCTTGGCCGAGACCGCGCGGAAGTCCTCGATGCAACATAAGGGCCGCGAACCAGTCTTACAACGCATCAACCAGCCGCAGCGCGTGCGCCTTGGCCGCGGCCTCGCCGCGGCTGGCCGCGCCGAGCTTGCCCAAGATGTTGGACACGTGCACGCTGGCTGTCTTGGGCGAGATGAACAGCTCGTTGGCGATCTCCCGGTTGCTGCGACCCACCGCCACCAGCCGCAGCACCTCCCGCTCACGAGAGGTCAGCCCGAAGCCCGCCGCCCCAGCAGAACCAGCAGAAAGCGGAAGGAGCGGAAGCAGAAGAAGCAGCAGCAGAACCAGCGAACCAGCAGAAGAAGAAGCGGCCAGCACGACCCGGCCCCGCCTGGCCAGCAGCGCGATCTCGTCGGCCAACGAGCCCGCGCCCAGCCCGGCGGCCAGCACGGCCGCCTCTCGCAGCCGGTCCGCCGCGCCCTCCCGGTCCCCGCCCGCCAGCGCGCCCTCGGCCGCGTGGAGCAGCGCCTGCGCCCGCGGATACGGCTCGCTGACCCCGGCCCAGGCGCCCGCGGCCTCATCCCACGCGGAGACCCTGCCAACATCACCGGACAACAAGCCCTCGAGCTGGGCGTCGGCGGCGAAAAAGGTCGCCCGGCTGGCCTCCTGCGCCGGACCGAACGTCTCCAGCTTCTCCGCGATCGTCCCCAGCCGGTCCGCCAGGGAGGCGACGCCGGCCCGGAGCCGCTCGTCCCGGACGGCGGCGACGCACACCAGCGCGGCCTCGGCCACGAGCGGCCAGGCGTACCGCGGGCTGCGCCCGGCCAGCTCGTATCCCTCGACCACCTGGGAGGCGGTGTCCAGTGCGGCGGCCGGACCGGCCACCGCGAGCCGCAGCCCCATCTCCAGCAGGCCGAGCGGAAGGTGATGCTCGTCCTCCTGCCGCGAGCCGCGCAGCGCCTCGGCCGCGGCCGCGGCCGCGGAAGCGGCGGTCCCGGCGTCTCCCCGGGCCAGCGCGATACGGCCGGCGTAGACCGCGAGCGTGGACCGGTGCAGCGGCAGCGAGGCGAACTGGAACTCCCGTGCGGCCTCGGCCACCGAGAGCGCCTCGTCCCACCGGCCCAGCGCGAACAGCGGCTCCACCTGGTTGATGGCCAGCAAGCTGCGCGAGGTGCGGGGCATGTACGGCTCGTCCTCACCCGCAAACCCCCGGCGGGCCGCCTCGACGGCCAGCTCGTGCTCGCCCGCCCCCTCGAGCAGGTGGGATTCGTTGATCGCGGCCATGGCCACCAGGCCGCATGCCCCGGCCCGAACGGCCATCGCGCGCGCCTGCGCGATCAGCTCGATCGGATCGCTGCCCACGCCGGCCTGCTGTCCGGCTCCGGCCCGGAACATGGCCAGCGTCAGCAGCGCGGCCGCCTCGTTCGCCTCGTCCTGCGACTGCCGGGCCAGCGCCAGGGCCTCCTCGGCGTAGGAACGCTCCACGGCCACCAAGGGCACGCAGCGGGCCGCGGCCAGCAGGATCGGGATCCGCACGGCCGGCGCGTCGGCCGGGGCGATCTGCAGCGCGGCCGAGAAGTCCTCGGCGAATTCCTTGCGGCCCAGGTTCTTCTTGAAGTGGCCGCGGTTTTCCAGCAACTGCGCGACCCGGACCGGCGAAGCCGAAGGGTCCAGCTCCTTGAGCGCCGAGCTGGCCAGCGCGATGCCCCGCTCGAACTCCCCGGCCTCCTGCGCCGCGCACGTGGCTTCCTCCAGGACCCGGACGTGATCGGCACCGATCCGCTCCGCCGCGTCCGGCACCTGGTCCCACAGCTCGAGCACCCGGGCCAGGAGCGACAGCCGCTCGGCGGGGGCCACCGCCCGGCCCGCCTGCGCCGCCGCCTGCCACGCGCCGATCAGGGCCCAGACCGAGTCGTGCGCCGCGTGCCAGTGGTGGGCCATCTCGATCGCGGCGCGGCCCGGCGGCACCAGCGACGGGTCGGCGTCGATGGCCTCGGCGAAGCGGCTGTGCAGCCGGCCGTGCTCGCCGGGCATCAGGTCCTCGTGCACCGCCTCGCGGATCAGCTCGTGCCGGAACGTATAGCCCCCGGCGTGCGCGCGCAGCACGTTGGCCGTCACCGCCGGGCGCAGCGCGCCAGTCAGCGCCGCGTCATCCAGGCCGGTGACCGCCGCGAGCAGGCCGTACCCGGTGGTCTCGCCGCCCGCGCTGGCCACCCGCAGCACCTCCTGGGTGTCCTCCGGCAGCCGGCGCATCCCGTCCAGCAGCAGGTCACGCAGCGACTCGGGCAGCTCGCAGTTCAGCTCGCCGTCACAGCCCAGCAGCGTCTCCACGAACAGCGGGTTGCCCTCGCTGCGCCGGTACAGCGCGTCGGCCAGGTCCGCCGCGAGCTGGCGGCCGAGGATTCCCGCGGCCAGCTCGGCGGTGTCGTGGCTGGTCAGCCGGGGCAGCTCGATCCGCTCGACCCAGGCGATCCGGTCCAGCGTAGCCAGCATCGGGCGCAGCGGATGGGTCCGGTGCAGCTCGTCGGAGCGGAACGTGACGATGATCAGCAGCCCCCTGATGGCCCGCTGGTTGCCGATCAGGAAGGTCAGCAGGTCCCGGCTCGACCGGTCGGCCCAGTGCGCGTCCTCGATGACCAGGACCACCGGCGAGTGCCGGGCCAGATGGTCCAGCGCGCTGAGCACCTCCTCGAACAGCCGCGCCCGCGCCTCGCCCGGGTCCCAGGGGCTGGTGTCCGGCTCGCCGAGCTCGGGCAGCAGCCGGGCCAGTCCCCGCGTGGTCCGGCCGGGCAACATCGAGGCCACCGCGTCCGCGCCCAGCTCGTGGACCAGGTCGCGGAGCACCGCGGTGAACGGTGCGAAGGGCAGCCCGTCGGTGCCCAGTTCCAGGCAGCCGCCGGTCAGCACCCGGGCCCCGGCCGCGGTCACGGCCTGGCCGAACTCGCTGACCAGCCGGGATTTGCCCACCCCGGCCTCACCGCCAAGCAGCACAGCCGTCGGGCCGCCCTGGCGCACGCTGTCGAACGCGGCGTCCAGGGCGGCCATCTGCTCGTCCCGCCCGACCAGGACGGGACTGGCGGCTCGCCCGCTCATCTCTGCTGTCAGCATGCCATGCGGCCCCGACATTCCAGGCCCCGATATTTCAGGCCCCGACATTCCAGGAGCGGGAGCTGGGGCGGTCACGACCCGCCTCAGGCCGCGCGCCGGGCGGCAGGCACGGGTGCCTCGGACCGGAACGAGCCGTCTACGTAGTCGGGGATGGCGGGGACGACGAACGCGTCGGCCTCGTTCAGGTGCCGGGCGTGGCGCCGGATGGCGCGTCGCCCCCGGCTCACGGTCCGGGCCAGTTGCGCCCGATATGCCCGTTCCCGCAGGTCACGGCCGCGCTGCGCGGTCAGTTCACGCAGAATCTCGGGATGCATGGTTCCTCCTTGACCCCCGTGGGAACCTGTCTGGTTCTCACATCCTCAAGGTTCGCCGTAAGGCCCCACCCCCGGCATCGGACGAACTCCCTATCTTCCCGCCGCAAACCGGCTTAGGCCCGCCGCCATCCGACCGCGCCGGACCTAAGCCGTCTTAGCCCAGCTCAGGCCCGTTGAAAGACAAGATCAAAAGCATTATTCCGAACGGCCCGTGGTGCGTGCGCCCGCCGAACCCGCCAGCTCCGTCCCCGCCTGCCCCTCTAACCCACCCACGGCGCGCTCCACGGTCGGTTTGGCATGTTCACTAAACTAGAACTGAGCCGCCCGGTCGGCGGCCGCTCCCGACGCCGAACGAACGAGACTCACGCATGCCCGCCCCACATCAGACTGCCCCACATCAGACCGCGATCCCGCTGGCGGATCCGTCTGTCCTGGCCACCCGCGACGACCTGCGCAACGTCGCCATCGTCGCGCACGTCGACCACGGCAAGACCACGCTGGTCGACGCGATGCTGTGGCAGTCGGGCGCGTTCCGGGCCAACGCCAACGTGGCCGAGCGGGTGCTCGACTCCGGCGACCTGGAGCGGGAGAAGGGCATCACGATCCTGGCCAAGAACACCGCGGTGCACCACAGCGGGCTGACCATCAACATCGTGGACACGCCTGGCCACGCGGACTTCGGCGGCGAGGTGGAGCGCGGCCTGTCCATGGTCGACGGGGTCCTGCTGCTGGTCGACGCCAGCGAGGGGCCACTGCCGCAGACCAGGTTCGTGCTGCGCAAGACGCTGGCCCTCGGGCTGCCGGTGATCCTGGTCATCAACAAGGTCGACCGGCCCGACGCGCGCATCGCCGAGGTCGTGGACGCCTGCTACGAGCTGTTCATCGACCTGGACGCCAGCGAGGAGCAGATCGAGTTCCCCATCGTGTATGCCTCCGCGCGGGCCGGGCGGGCCTCGCTCAACCGGCCCGGCGACGGCGAGCTGCCCGATTCGCCGGACCTGGAGCCGCTGTTCGAGACGCTGAGAGCCACCGTCCCGGCCCCCGTCTACGAGGTCGGCGCGCCGCTGCAGGCCCACGTGACCAACCTGGACGCCAGTTCCTACCTGGGCCGCATCGCACTGTGCCGGATCCGCAACGGCTACATGTCGCGCGGCCAGCAGGCTGCCTGGTGCCGCCGGGACGGCTCGATCGAGCGGGTCAAGATCTCCGAGCTGTACCTGACCGACGCGCTGGAGCGGGTGCAGGCCGACTCGGCCGGCCCTGGGGACATCGTGGCCATCGCCGGCATCCCGGAGATCATGATCGGCGAGACCCTGGCCGACGTGGACGACCCGCGCCCGCTGCCGCTGATCACCGTCGACGAGCCGGCCATCTCGATGACGATCGGGGTGAACACCGCGCCGCTGGCCGGGCAGACCCCCGGGGCCAAGGTCACCGCCCGGCTGGTCCGGGACCGGCTGGACCGCGAGCTGGTCGGCAACGTGTCGCTGGCCGTGCTGCCCACCGAGCGGCCCGACACCTGGGAGGTCCGCGGGCGCGGTGAGCTCGCGCTGGCCGTCCTGGTGGAGACCATGCGGCGAGAGGGATACGAGCTGACCGTGGGCCGGCCCGCCGCCGTGACCAAGGACATCGACGGCGCCGTGTTCGAGCCGGTCGAGCGGCTCAGCGTGGACGTGCCCGAGGAGTACCTGGGCACGGTCACCTCGCAGATCGCGGTGCGCCGCGGCCGGATGGAGTCGATGACCAACCACGGCACCGGCTGGGTCCGGATCGAGTTCGTGGTGCCCGCGCGCGGGCTGATCGGCTTCCGCACCCAGTTCCTCACCGAGACCCGCGGCACCGGCATCATGCACCACGTCTTCGAAGGCTACGAGCCCTGGTCCGGGCCCATGCGCGGCCGGGCCACCGGATCGCTGGTCGCCGACCGGTCCGGCAGCGCCTCCGCCTACGCCATGTTCAACCTGCAAGAACGGGGTTCGCTGTTCGTCACCCCGGGCACCGAGGTGTACGAGGGCATGATCGTCGGGGAGAACTCACGCCCCGACGACATGGACGTCAACATCACCCGCGAGCGCAAGGTCACCAACGTCCGCCAGTCGACCGGTGAGGAACTCGAGCGGCTGGTGCCGCCGCGGCTGCTCAGCCTGGAGCAGGCGCTGGAGTTCTGCGCCGACGACGAGTGCGTGGAGGTCACCATCCCGGCGGTCCGCCTGCGCAAGACCGTCCTGGTCGCACGCGAGCGCTTCCGCGAACGGGCCCGCGCCTCCCGCGCCTAAACCTCCAGGGCGCTACTTATCGCGGTCCTGGCGCAGCCGGTCCAGGACCTGGTCGGGCTGGTCCGCGGTGACCCGGATCATGGCCCGCACCGCGTCGGCCAGCGACACCCGCGGCACCCCGAGGGCGATCGCGGCCTCGTCGGCCCACCCGGTCAGCTCCCGGTACAGCTCGGGGCTCAGGTCCAGGGTGATCCGGACCGGCTTGGACCGGATCGCGGTCTTCCCCGCGGGGCGCGCGTCGGGCTCGGCCCGCCGGGCCGCCGCGGCCGCCATCTGCGCCTTGCGCAGCTCGCGTTCCTTCTGCGCGGTCATGACCGGACGCCGCAGAGCGGGGCGCAGCGCTCGATGAGGTCGCGGGCCACCTGGCGCCACACGTCGCAGCCGGCCTGCCTGATCGGCACGCCGAAGCTCTGGGCGTAGACCTCAAGCCGGGGCACCACCGTGCTCAGCACCTCGTAGCCGAGATCGATGAGCGCCTCCCGGGCGTCGGTGGTGGAGTGCGCCCGGGCCACGCACCGGTTCAGCAGGACGGCCGAGCGCACCGGTTTGCCCCGCACCTCCCGGATCTCGGCGATTTCGTCCCGGACCGGAGTGGTCCGGTTGATCTCGATCGGGCTGGGCGCGCACGGGATCAAGATCTCGTCGGCGTACCGCAGCGCCGACCGGGCGATGGCCGCATGGTCCTCGATCTGCGGCGTGTCGATGATCACCACGTCGTCGTGCTTGGCGATCTCGGGTAGCCGGCGGTGCAGCTCGCGCGAGGGCAGGGCCACGATCCGGAACGGGAACGCCGCCTGCTCCGGCGCGAGCCCGGGGTACATGGCGGCCAGGTCGGACCATTCCAGCGCGCTGCCCGACGGGTCGGCGTCCACCAGGAGCACGCTGTTGCCGGCCTGGGCGAACACATGGGCCAGCCAGACCGCGGATGTCGTCTTGCCCGTGCCCGGCTTCAGGTTGGCCAGGGCGAGGCTCAGCCCTGTCATCCAGGCATTATCGCAGCGTCGGAGGGGTTGCGGTAGCCAGTCCGCCGCATGGCCTCCGGCCGGCCCTCGCTCAGCGGCCCCACCAGCGGATTCAGCCGCCACCTCGATCCCTCCTACCAGCGAATTCAGTAATGCAGTGTTTACTGCATTATCTGAATTACTGCATGTTAATCCCAGCGCGGTCAGCTGACGGTGGACCGGCTCGCGGCGAAGCGCTGATGGCGGGCGTGGTCCCGCTGCCCGAGGAAGGCCCGGAACGACCCTAGCCGGTAGGCCGGGCCGTCGCGCGGCCCGTCCATCTCCGGGGCCGTCTCCAGCTCGAAGTCACCGCTGAGGTGGCGCAGGTGCTCAAGCACCGCCGACGGGCTCAGCCTGGCCCCGGTCGGCAACAGGGCGGCGATCTGCCGCGCGGTCAGGAAGTCCTCCCGCGCCCGCAGCACGCGGAACACCGGGTCGTGGACGTGCGCGGTGGCCGTGTCTATCTCCGGGGCCGGCTCCGGCGGGCCCGCGTGCTCCAGGGCACGGCGGATGGCCGCCCCGACCGCCTCGGCGACCGGCGGCGGGAACACATTGCCGATCTGCCGGTAGCGGGCGGTCTTGCGGCCGCTGAAGTGCCAGCCCCAGTCGTCCTGCCAGCCCTGCAGCCTGATCACCATCTCGCAGGTCAGCCGGGGCGTCAGCGCCGGGTCCGCGTCCGGTCCCGGCGCGGCGTCCGCGATCCCGATGCCGTCCACGCCTAGCTCGGCCCAGGCGCGCTTGGCCCGGGTCGGGCCCAGGTCGGCGCCGCCGTGCTTCTTGGACCCGCCGACGATCGTGGGCGCGATCCGGTCGGCGCGGCGGGCCCAGGCGCCCGCGCCGCGCCACCCCCGCGCGGCCATCAGGTCGCCCAGGGTCTCGCCCACCGTGGCCGGCGGCCGCGGCGACGGCGCCGGCCAGCGGAACCACGGCGCGTCGGCCCGCTGCAGCGCGACCAGGACGGTCCGCGGCCGCAGCTGCGGCACGCCGTAGTCCGAGGCGTTCAGCAGCCGCCAGCCCGGCACGTACCCCAGGTCGCGGAGCCGGTCCAGGACGTGCTGCCGGTACGCGCTGAACCGCCTGGTGCTCAGGCCCCGGACGTTCTCCAGCAGCAGGGCCCGGGGCCGGATGATCCCGCACAGTTCCACGGCCCAGGCGTACAGGTCGCGCTCGTCGGTCGCGCCGAGCTGCCGGCCCGCCACGGTGAACGGCGGGCACGGGACCCCGCCCGCCAGCAGGGCTACGCCCCGGTAGTCGCTCGGCCGCCACAGCGCCGGATCGGCCACGTCGCCCTCGGCGACCTTCCAGGCGGGCCGGTTGGCGCGCAGCGTCGCGCACGCCGCCGTATCGAGTTCGACCGCCAGGGCGTGCTCGAAGCCGGCTCGCTCCAGCCCGAGGGCCTGACCGCCCGCCCCGGCGCAGATCTCGACCACCTCAAGATCGGCCACCCCGGCCTCCTTCGTCGATCCGGCAAGCTCCCATCCGAAGTACGCATACGACCTCGCCGACCTAGTTTCCCGCAGCCCAGGCGCATCGCGCCGGAGGACGAAGCCGTGTCGCAGGACTCTAGCGGGATCCGCCGACATTCTCCTGCGAACGCGAATGGCGGGGGGAACGGCCGCGCCTGCGCGGCACGGGCTGCTTGCGGGCCAGTTCCTCGGGCAGCGGCAGCAGCGGGTTGGACGTGCTGTCCACCACCGCCTCAGCGATCTCGGTGACCTTCTGGCCGCGGGACCTGGCCACGTTCCTGAGCAGGTCGAACGCCTGCCGCGGCCGGAGCCGGTGCCGCTCGGCGAGCACCCCGATGGCCTGCTCGACCCGGACCCGGGCGGACAGCGCGTGCTCGAGCTGGGCCACGGTCACGGCCAGCCGCGCCGCCTCGTCCGCCTCGACCCCTCGGGCCCGTGGAGTCACCGCGGACGGCCCGGCCGGGGCCGCCACCACCGGGATGGCGGGTGATCCTAGGTCGCCGGCCAGCAGGTCGGCGAGCACCATGGCGCTGGTCAGGTCGGCGGTCTCCTCCGACCCGACCTGCCAGCCCTGCTCGGACCGGCGCACGACCACCGGTTCCCCGGCCGCGTCCCGGGGATGGATAGAGCCCCCGCGCTGCGTCGTCTCCGCGTCCATGTCCGTCCTGTCCCGAGGCGTGCACCACGCTTCGTTCGGCAGAATTCTCTACCCCGCGCTGACCGCGGCCACTCGTTCGCGGACCTGTGCCGCCGACGGGTTGACCATGACCGTGCCGTCCGGGAACACCACGGTCGGTACCGTCTGGTTGCCCCCGTTGACCGACATCACGAACTCGCACGCCGCCGCGTCGCGCTCGATGTCGACCTCGGCCATCTCGATACCCTCGCGGGCGAGCTGCTTCTTCAGGTTCCGGCAGAAGCCGCACCATTGAGTGGTGTACATAATCAGCTGGCCGGACACCCGCCGCCTCCTCGAGGTTGGTGAAAATACCGGATGATGTAACACCGGACAGGCTGGTTGCGTTCCCGAGGGGAGGATCCGTTGACCGAGGTCACGGCCGACGCGCTGCTGGCCGGGCTGGATCCCGAGCAGCAGGAGGTGGCCCTGGCTACCCGCGGCGCGGTCTGCGTGCTGGCCGGCGCGGGCACCGGCAAGACGCGCGCGATCACGCACCGGATCGCGTACGCCGCCGCCATCGGGGTGGTGAACCCGGCCCACGTGCTGGCCCTGACCTTCACCGTGCGCGCGGCCGGGGAGATGCGCGGCCGGCTTCGCCAGCTCGGCGCCGCGCAGGTGCGCGCGTCCACCTTCCACTCGGCCGCGCTGCGCCAGCTGAACTACTTCTGGCCGCGGGTCATCGGCGGCCGGCCGCCGCAGCTCATAGACGCCAAGGGTGCCCTGATCCGCGAGGCGGCCAAGCAGGCCCGGGTCCGGCTGGACGGCCCCGGGCTGGCCGACGCGGCCAGTGAGATCGAGTGGGCCAAGACGACCCAGATCCGCCCGGACTCCTACGCCCCCGCCGCGGCCGCCGCGGGCCGCTCGCCGGCGATAGGAGCGGAGGCCATGGCGTTCGTGTACGACGGCTACGAACGCCTGCGGCGCGAGCGGCACCTGATCGACTTCGAGTCGGTCCTGGAGCTGACCGCCGGCATCGTCCTCGAGCACGGCGGCGCGGCCGACCAGGTGCGCGACACGTTCCGGTACTTCGTGGTCGACGAGTACCAGGACGTGAACCCGCTGCAGAAGCTGCTGCTGGACGCCTGGCTCGGCGATCGCGACGAGCTGTGCGTGGTCGGGGACCCGCACCAGGTGATCTACTCCTTCACCGGCGCCACGCCGGATTACCTGACCGGCTTCACCGCCGAGTTCCCCGGTGCCGCGCTGGTCCGGCTGGTCCGCGACTACCGGTCGACGCCGCAGGTGGTCGCGGTGGCCAACCAGCTGATGCGGTCCGGCCAGGCGCTGGTGGCCCAGCGGCCGCCCGGGCCGGCGCCGGTGCTCATCCGGTACGGCGACGACGCCAGCGAGGCGGCCGGGGTGGTGGTGCAGATCCGGGGGCTGATCGCGGCGGGCGTTCCGGTGGGGGAGATCGCGGTGCTGGTCCGGATCAACGCCGACACCGAGCGCTTCGAGCAGGCGCTGACGCAGGCCAAGGTGCCCTACGTGGTGCGCGGCGCCGAGCGGTTCTACGAGCGGCCGGTGGTCCGCCAGGCGCTGGTGCTGTTCCGTGGCGCCGCCCGCGGCGCGGCGGCCGCGCGGCGGACCCGCTGCCGGCCGCGGTCCGGGACGTGCTGACCGGCATCGGCTTCACCGGCGGCCCGCCCGCGGGCGGCTCGGCGGCCCGCGAGCGCTGGGAGTCGCTGGCCGCCATCGCCGAGCTGGCCGACGGCATGTACGCCGCGCGGCCGCAGGCCAGCCTCGGCGACTTCGCCGCCGAGCTGACCCAGCGCGCCGAGCTCGGCCACGCGCCCGCGGCCCGGGGCGTGACGCTGGCCTCGATGCACGCGGCCAAGGGGCTGGAGTGGGACGCGGTGCTGCTGCCCGGCCTGGTCGAGGGGCTGATGCCGATCGTGCACGCCAGGACGCCCGGCGCGATCGAGGAGGAGAGGCGGCTACTGTATGTGGCGGTGACCAGGGCGCGCCAGCACCTGTACCTCTCCTGGTCCCCGGCCCGGGCCTCGGCCGGCCAGGGCCGTGTCGCGGCGCGGCAGCGGTCACGGTTCCTCGATGACATCCGGCTGAGCCGGGCGAGGAGGTCACATGGGTAAAGCTCTGGATGGCCTGCTTGAGCTGCTTGACCTGGAGCAGATCGAGCTCGACATCTTCCGCGGCCGCAGCCCGGACGAGCAGCGGCAGCGGGTATTCGGCGGGCAGGTGGCCGGGCAGGCGCTGGTCGCCGCCGGCCGGACCGTGCCCCCGGACCGGCCGGTGCACTCCATGCACGCCTACTTCATCCGGCCCGGCGACACCACGGTGCCGCTGGTGTACACGGTCGACCGGACCCGGGACGGGCGCTCGTTCACCACCCGCCGGGTGTCCGCGATCCAGCACGGCCAGACCATCTTCACCCTGTCCGCGTCGTTCCACCACGCCGAGCCCGGGCCCGAGCACGCCGACCCGATGCCCCAGGTTCCGCCGCCCGAGCAGATCGAGCCGAACTCCGAGCGCTGGTTCCGGGCCCTCGGCCAGGAACATCCCCGGCTGTTCGAGAGCCCCTTCGACCTGCGCTCGGTCGGCCCGATCTCGGTCGAGGCCCTGCGCGACCCGTCGCTGCGCACCACCAGGAACCTGGTCTGGCTGCGGGTGGACGGGGACCTGCCCGACGACCCGCTGCTCCACGTATGCCTGATGACCTACGTCTCGGACATGACGCTGCTCGACACGGTGCTGCTCGGGCACGGCCTGTCCTGGGCGGACGGCCGCACCACGGGCGCGAGCCTGGACCACGCCATGTGGTTCCACCGGTCGTTCCGGGCCGACCGCTGGCTGCTGTACGCGCAGGAATCACCCGTGGCCTACGGCGGCCGGGGCCTGGCCCGGGGTCAGGTATTCACCGCCGACGGCAAGCTCGTGGTGTCGGTGATGCAAGAGGGCCTGATCCGCACCGCCCCCGACTTATTTTGAAAACCGCAGGTTAGCTGTGCTAGCCCGGGGGACAACCCCCGGACCCCCGGCCCCGCCCGGCCGGCCGCCGTAGCTCCCGGGCTTATTTGAAAAACTGCAGGTTAAAAAAGTGTTGCCCCCTTTAGGGGGCATTACGTAGGCTGCCTACATGTCCGTGGGCTAGTTGTCGATACTCCTGGAAGGAGGTGCCCTCGTGACCAACATCAACTCTGACGTCTTGACGGCAGGTGTCCTGACCGCCGCTGTTTTGGAGACAGAGCCGTGGCGTGCGCGGCTGGGTGCCTTCTGCCCGCGTTCGGCCTTCCCGGGGACGAGTGTGCCTGGTGCCGGCGGCGGCACTGGGCTGGCCGTTGTCGTGCGGTCGGTTCCGCGCGTCCGGGACAAGGCCGTCCTGGCCATCCCGGCCCCGCAGTCCGCCTTCGCGGCGCCGCTCGGGCAGTTCAATAACTACAACCACATGACCAGCGTTTACGCCGTTGGCGAAGGCGCATCGGGTCCGCCTCCATATAGGGAACCGGTCTAGAAAGACCGGTCACAAGCCCCCTTGAGGCCGCGGATCCGCACACAGGGTCCGCGGCCTTAGCTATCAAAAGGCCTAGGTCCCTCCGAACAAGCGAGAAATCGCATGGGCGACAACTAGGACCGGTTAGCGAGAGGGGATGGCACCGATGCAGTGGCGCGCTGCCACCGTCGGAGGCGAGGACACGACGGGGTTCACGGCGTTCGGCTCTCAGATACGGCAGGAGTCGGACGTCAGGCAGGTCCAGGTCGGCAACATCGGCCAGACCAGCGAGGTCAGTGTGGCGAATCAACTCATGGTGGCCGGGCCGGCCACCGAATTTGCGGCAGGCACCGCATTCCCGGTGGGCCTGGATCTTCCGTGCACGGAGGACCCAGAGCTCTTCTTCGCCGAGTCTCCGCAGGATGTGGAGACGGCGAAGGCGATGTGCCGGGATTGCCGGGCCCGGATCGCCTGCCTGACGGGGGCACTCGAGCGCCGGGAGCCCTGGGGCGTCTGGGGCGGAGAGCTGCTCATGCGGGGCGCGATCGTGCCTCGCAAGCGGCCTCGCGGACGTCCGCGCAAGACCGAAGTGGCCGCGTAGGCGGTCACCGGTGAACGGGGAAGGGCCGCGCGGCCGTCAGGGCCGCGCGGCCGGGCACATGACGCACACAACGGAGTGATCAGCATGTACCGGGTAGAGGATCTGGCGGTCGAGGAAAGCCGCCACAAAGTAGAAATGGCCGAGCAACGGCGCCCGGCGCGCAGGGTGCTCACCCTGCGCCGCGCGCGCCGCATGGAGCAAAAGGCCGAGCGCCGGATGTTCGAGGCGTGGCGCCGCGCCGCGGAACTGCGCGGCACGCTCGAATCCACGGATTACTGAACGCCGTACCCGAGGCCGAGGCGACCGGGTCACCCCCGGCCGCCTCGGCCTCGGCCTTGCGGTCAACCACGGACGGCCGCCCGAAGCGCCGGGCCCCGAAGCACCGGGCCCCGAAGCGGGCCCCTCCGTGCCGAGCCCGCCCACGCATCTCCCGCCGCGAGCTACCCCTCCTTCGCCGCTTGGCATATTGAGCATACGCTTGACAAGTCAAGCTGAGTGCGTACTATAGTAAGCACAAGAGCCGCCAGAGGAGGAAGAACAATGATCGACATCAGCACCGCCCAGGACGAGATCCTGAAGCTGGTCCGCACGTCCCAGGACACCGTGGTGGACGCCCTGCAGGCCTGGACCGCGACCGTTCAGTCCGTCACCCCGTCCTTTCCCAAGCTGAACCTGCCCTACGCCGATGTGCTGCCGAAGCCGGAGACGCTGGTCAGCGGCGCGTACGACTTCGCCGAGCAGTTGCTATCCGCCCAGCGCAAGTTCGCGAACGACGTCCTTCAGGTCGCCGCTCCCCTCACTGACCAGCGCGACGGCGCCTGACCCGCTGGTCCCCTGACCGAGCCCGCCTGGCCAGCTCCGGTCAGTTCGGCTAGGCAGCCGGCCGGTCAGGCGCGATTGCGCGGCGGTCCCGCGGGACCTGCCGCGCAATCGCTTTGATTGGCATAGTTAGCAACAGATCACCGGAACGCGCCGGACGTTCTTGATTGGCCCCGGTTCAGCTCGTGTGCTGCAGCGTGTAGCGGACCGTCTGCAGCCGGATCGTGCCATCGCTGAAGACGTCAGCGCACAGGCCCGCGACAGTCTCCTTTTCACCTACAGCTCTCGCGTGGTCCGCTCCCTGCATCCCACCCCGGGCACGGATATCCTCGAGGTCAACCGTTACTACCCCGGAGCACACCATGGCCAATGATGGGTATGAGCCAAAGCGGGTCCTGGGCTTTCCAGTGCGGACCGGGCCGCGGGTCAAGCGGGACGAGGAATCGCAGCGCGTCATGGGTTTTCCCGTTGACGGGTTCAGCGGCAGCGTCCACCACCTCGACCGCGACCAGGTTTGGCCGCTGCTGCATCCGATCCGGGGCTACAAGCGATGGCTGCGCCGACGGCGCCTGGGTCCGTACGCGGTCGACGAAGACCAACCCTAGAAACCTCGCTACCGGCCGCGATATGCACCTGCGGCGCGGCGTCAGCCGTCTACCTGGAACTGGACGCGGGCGATGTCCTGGCAGACCTTCGCGAAGATCTCGCGGCGCAACCGGTTATGTTCCTCGTCCGCGTCGTAGACCCGGTAGGCGTCGGCGTCCCGCCAGTCATTGGTAATCGCAAAATTCCATCCGCCGTCGCGCAGCCCGAGATCGAGGCCAACGCTCATCGCCACCAGCCCCGGAAACCGGAGCGCGGCGATACCCGCCAGGCCCTCTCGAAGAAGCGCGGCATCTGCCGCCTGCTGGGCGGGATCTTCTGCTGGCCGCAGACGCCCAACGACGACGTTGCGGATCACCAGTGCTTCCCCGGCCGCATGGATGCCTCTGGGAACACATGAACAAGCATCACCATACGGCGAGTCTTTCACAGCCAGGCAGAACACCTAAGCAAACGGAAGCCAGCGCTGGTGAATGACTTCTTCATAGGCCCTAGCAGCGGTTACGCCCGTCCCGGTTTCGGCAATCGCGCAGGGGGAGCGCGCAGGCGAACCGGACCGGACGGCCATAAGGCGCCCGGCCCGGTCCACTGCCGATTAGAGCGGGCGAACTTCCTCTGCCTGGGGGCCCTTTTGTCCCCGTCCAGCGGTGTAGACGACCCGCTGGTTCTCCTGCAGGCTGCGGAAGCCGTCAGCCTGGATAGCAGAGTGATGAACAAACACGTCGGCGGTTCCGTCGTCGGGGGCGATGAAGCCGTAGCCCTTGTCGGCGTTGAACCACTTGACAGTGCCTTCAGCCATGTACTTCTCCTGTAGAGACGATCATTCGGGAGGCACGTGCGTGCACTCCCGGGTTATCGCGACCGCCAGCCCGCCAGGCAAAACCTGGCCGTGTACTCGCGGCGCCCGTTGTCAGAAGTTCGCAGGCGCAGGTACACGTAACGAATTTCGACTACAACCACCCCCTATTAAACACCATGCCGGACGCCCGACTGACCAACCGCGCTCGCGCCGCCCCTCGAGGCCACCGTGGGGTGGGGTGGCCGGGCTGTGGTCAGTGGCCGCGAATGGGTTCGAGCAGGCGGTGTGCGGTATCGAGGGTCTTGCTGACGAAGTCGTCCCCGGGCTCGTCGTAGCCAGGGCCGGGAAGCATCAGCAGATCCGCCGGTGGAACAGCGTTGCCGCAGGTGGCGCACGCTCCGTCCGGCGCGATGATGCCCGCGTCCCATACATGCTGGAACACCCGGCGTGGCCATCTGTCACGTCGGCGCGGGCACAAGGCCGGCGGGGGCGCCTGCTACGTCAAGTTCGGCGCCGTCCGGCCCGGTCCCGGCGCGGAACGCACGTTCGGCCTGCTCATCGACGCATGCCACGGGCTGGCCGCCGACCGCGGCGCGCCGGTCCTGGTCGCTGGGGCGAACGCCGGCCGTGACCGCGCCTGGAGGGCGCTGACCGACAGGGGCTTTCGCCGGGACTTCCAGGGCGTGACGATGCACCGTCCCAACGAGCCTGGCTACAGCACCAGCGACTCCTACGTCATCGACGACTGGCGCTGATTGCCCCGCCGTTCGCCGGTCCATCCTGGCGCAGCATCTCCGCGAGCACCTCGTCGAGATGCTTGCGGGTGATGTCTCATGTCAACCCGCGTATCACCCTGTGCGGGCGAGCCGGGACAGCTTAGCGTTCGCCATAGTGAGACATGTGGAACCAGGTGAGCGATTGAGACGGTCGGCGAGCAGGCGGTTCGCCGAGCAAATTGAGTGGATGGCGCAGGGAGTTGCGCAGCGCGTGATCGAACTCGTCGTCGATGCGCTGGATTTCAACGCGCTGCTCGTACGTGTTGACCTGAATGCCGTGCTGGCGCGAGTGGAGCTGAATGGCCTGCTCGGCCGGGTGGACCTCAACAAGGTCATCGACCGGGTGGACCTCAACGAGGTCATCGACCGGGTGGACCTCAACGAGGTCATCGACCGGGTAGACCTCAACCAGGTCATCGACCGGATAGATGTGAATAGGCTCATGGCCCGCGTCGACATCAACGAGCTTGCTGGCCGCGTCGATATCGAGGCGCTGGTGAAGAACACCGATCTCGGCGCCCTCCTGGCCAGTTCCTCCGGCACCCTCGCCACCGAGGCCGTCGACATGGGACGAAGCCACGCGGTCAGCATGGACGACACCCTCGCACGCTGGGTAAGCCGGCTTCGGCGTAACCACACCGGACGAGCAGGCCCGCCCGAGTTGCTGAACGCAGAGGAGGAGCCATGATCGCGTCCGCCGACGACGGCCTGCTGGAACCCGTGCCCCGCGACGACCGCACTTCACCACCCGCGCCGCTCAGTACCCAGCCAAACCAGCGCGGCGACTACGCCGGGTTCGCCTCGCGTTTCATCGCGTTCGTATTCGACAGTGCCATAAGTATCGGCGTGTTCATGCTTGTCTTGGGCGCCGCCTCGTTCGCCGCCAGCGTGCTAACCGGAAGCTCCATCCACTGGAGCAGGGGCGACCTGTGGGTGGTGATCGCCTTCTTCTGCTGGGAGTTCCTCTACTACGCCTACTTCTGGACGGCGAGCGGCGAGACGCCCGGCATGATGCTGCTCGGCGTGCAGGTCGTCGGCCAGGACGGCAGCAACGTGGGCACCCGGCGCGGACTCGTGCGCACGCTGGCGTTTCCGCTGAGCTTCCTCCTGCTGGGGCTGGGTTTCGTTGGCATCCTGTTCGGCCGTGATCGTCGTGCGCTGCACGACTACATCGCCGGCACCGTAGTTGTCTACGCGTGGGATGCGCGGGCGGCGCGGCTTCGGTTCCTCGCGCGCGAGGGCGATGATCGGCGGTCCCGAAAGCCGTATGCGGATGCATGAGCAGCCAGGCGGAGGGGACAGTGAGCCTGACCCCTCACTCCAAAAAGCCACACCCATGGGGCATGACATTGGGCCGGAAGCCAGCCGCTGCGCTCCCCGCGCGATCAACATCGTGGCATGACGGCCGCGAATTACCGCCGCTTGGCATCAAGACCGGAGTGTCCGGAATGCACGCCTGCCCGGCGCGTCCGGTACGGACCGTCAGCCTGCCAGGAGACACTCGCGGGATGGTGCGGAACCGGCGCCCGCCTGGTCGCGCCCTGCTCGATCAAGCTGATCTCAGTGGACCGGCTTCTGCGGGTCGATGATGTCGGCTGCCTGCCGCAGCGCGCGGGCTATCCGCTCCCGCGGCCTGACCTTCCGCAGCTCCTCCGCCAGCTCGGGGAGCAGCTCCCGCAACGGCGTCAGGTCTAGCACCCCCGGCCCGCCGCCGGCGTTGGCTACCCGTCCGGCTCTCGCGGCCTTGGCCGTGCGGCGCGCCTGGTCAGCGATGCGGCCGACGACGATGTCGGTAAGGCGCGTTCCCTCGGCCAGGCTTACGTCCTGGACGGCGTGCGGGTCGGCCGGCGTATCGGGCGTAGCACCTGGCTGCGGATCCTCAGACACCGGGATCACCCCACTTCCGCAGGCTGGCCGGCATGACCTGCATCACCGGCAGGAACGCTTCCCGCCCGGCTCCGATTTCCACGGTGATCACCTCTAACTCGCGGTCCCGATTATCCTGGCCACGCGCCGCCGTGCCCGGGGCTTGCGCGGGCGGCTGGTCGTCTCGGCCGTGATCGTGATGGCCATGACATAGCAGGCCGATGCGATGCTTGCGCACCGCCGGCGAACGTACCTCCCGCCCCACGTGCTAATCCTCCCACACCCGCCTCAGTGTCCGCCAGGACGTGGCTTTCCTGCTGCCCGGCGAGCGCTGAAGTGCCGTGCCGCTCCGCTGAGTGCCCGGTCGCGGTGCCCATGTCGAAGGCGAGCGGGTCAGGGCGGCCCGCTGCCTGCATCCCGCTCAGGTGCTCCGGCCGCTCGCGGTGATGACGATGCGGTGGCGGCGGTGATGAGCTCTTCGATCCGGGCGAGCCGCCGGTCAAGCTCAGCCAGCGTCACCTCGTGGGCCGGCTCTGCCTGCGGGCCGGGCTGAGCTTTGCCCGCTCCCTGTGTGACGAAGCTCGACGCGACCTGCGCGGTGATCACGGCCAGGGTGAGCAGGCCGATGCCCATAACGAAGCAGGCCGTGACCCGCCCATATACGGTGACCGGAGTGTAGTCACCATAGCCGACGGTGGTGACCGTCACCACGGACCACCACAGCGACTCACCCAGAGTGTGGATGTTGGACTTGGGTGCGTGCCGCTCGAACAGGTACACGATGACCGCGCCGTTGAGGACCAGCACCGCTGCGGCCACCAGGAAGCGACCGAGGTTCCCGCGCCGGAACACCGACCGGACCAAGCGGAAACTGAAGATCACGCGCACCGGCGGAAAGGCCACGGAGACGAGCATGACCGGGTGGGTGAGCGCGTAGCGAACAGGGCGTCTGGCCAGGACGCCGCGGATGGCCAGGTCGATGCCGTAGACGACGGAGACGGCTACCCGGATGGTCAACGCGATGCCCTCGACGTTATGGCCGAAGTCCCAGGGAGGGACGACCACAATCCACAGCGTGAGCAGCGCGAGCAGGTCGAGGGCCCTGTCGGTCCTCGCTTCATAGGCGGCCAGGCGGCCGCCCGGGTCGTCCGCAGCAGAGTCATCACTGGCGCCGTGGCCTGGCCGCTGGGCATTGTCGTTCATGGCCACCAGCGTCCCACCGGAAGGCTTCTCGCTACGAGCTTCCGCTCGCCGGCGAGCCGTGCGCGTGACCCTTCTGATGGACACGGTTATGCCGCCGACGGGAGGTTGATCCGTTCCGGTGGGTCCGGTGGCGGTGTGGTCAGCCCGGTTGCTGGGAAGCCTCCCGTAGGCAGGGGGTGTGCGATGGCAGCAAGGCCAGCGTGGATCGCGGGGTGGACGGCCCAGCATGTGCGGCATGCCGCCGCAGTGCTTAAGCAGGGCGGGAATCCGGCCGCGCGGGTGTATGAGAGTATCGGGCCGGACTTCTTCCTGGCGGTGGCGCCGGGCTGGCTGAATCTGGGGCTGTGGGAGGGGCCGGGTTCGGAGCGTGAGGCCGAGCAGGCCTGCCGCCGGCTGGTCAGGACGCTCGCTTCAGCCCTGCCCACCGGGGGAGTGATCCTGGATGTGGGCAATGGGCTTGGCACCCAGGACTGCCTGATCGCCGAGACGTCCCGGCCGCGCCGGCTGGTGGCGGTGAACATCACCGAGTGGCAGCTGACGGCGGGCAAAGACCGGCTCAGGCAGGCCGGGGCCGTGCCGGTGGCGGGCGACGCCGCCCGGCTGCCGATCGCCAGCCAGTCCGTGGACGGGATCATCAGCGTGGAGGCAGCGTTCCACTTCCGCTCCCGGAAGGCGTTCTTCGCCGAGTGTTACCGGGTGCTGCGTCCCGGCGGTGTGCTGAGTATCTCCGATATCTCAGCTGAGCGATGGCCGGTCACTCCGGCCGAACTGCTGGCTGGCCTGACGCAGCTGCGGGTGTTCGGGCTGCGGCGCACCATGGCCATGACGGCGGGGCAGATCGCAGCGCAGGCGCGCGCGGCGGGCCTGGCCGAGGTGGAGGTCCGGCGATGCGGCGAGCGCGTCATCGCCCCCGCACTGCGGCTCACCGCACAGCGGCTCAAGAACACCGCAGCCGCACCCGCCGGGCAGCACGCCGCTGCCCGCCTGCTGCTGTGGCAGGTCAACCTCCTGTGGCAACGCCAGATCATTGATTACCTGCTGCTGCGCGCGATCCGCCCGTAACCAGCCCAGCCGCACGCCACACCGGCAGCACAGCCCGGTTTGTCAGGTAAGCGGCTGGAGATCCCGCTGACCAGCGCCGGCCCGGGACGTCCCGCCAGGACGCTCACCCGACGTCGTTCCGCGCCCTGCAACCGGCTGTGATGACGGCTGTGGTTTCAGCGCTTGAACATCGCCATGGTCCTGCATACCAGGAGCTTGCCCGATGCTTGACGCCGGTAACGTCCGTACCGTAACGGAGGCCCGATCTGTTCGAACCGGTAACAATGTCTCGCTTGTCACGCTATGCAAC
Source organism: uncultured Actinomycetes bacterium (assembly GCA_963742795.1). Classification (GTDB taxonomy): domain Bacteria; phylum Actinomycetota; class Actinomycetes; order Streptosporangiales; family Streptosporangiaceae; genus Palsa-504. Next base: position 77,211 of record CAVUNL010000025.1, on the reverse strand, counting down.
CGCGAACGCTAACCGAGCTTGTTCTAACCCGCCTGGAACGCCGTCGATGATATGACCTTCCGCTTTTCAGAAGGAACCGGGCCTAAGATCATCCCGGCAGACCGCGCGGAACGCGGCATGAGAGTGCGGCCCAGAAGCCTGTGAGTGGCATCGCCGTCGCCGGCTGACGCTATCGGCCGGCCAAGCCGTCGGATGCTGCATTTACCTCATCCCATGACTGCGGAGATGAAGTTGCCCGCCAGGGCCTCGGCTGTTCCGCAATTATTTATCCAAGACACCGTTGTGCGATTTAGAAGCTGCCTGAAGTGCCGTTCCTCGCGCAACTTATCATCTTCCGTCGTCAGGATCAGTGATCCATTAAAGAACGCCTCGTGATGGTGAACCAGACCCATCTCGCCCTCGCTCTCGAGCGCCCTCATCGCCTCGCCTTCGCGGACTGGCGGCAACCAGTCCGCAGGCTCCCGCACGACCACGGCCACATGCTCCACCACCGTCGCCGAAGTGCTCCAGGCCGTCCCGTATACACTTTCCGGTGACACCAGCATCCGGGCAGCCCGATCCCGCTCTGACAGATCACGCGAATACGAGCCCGCCGCCGCGCTCGTGAAGAAGCCGGGACGAAGGGCCAGCACGCTGCCCGTCTTCATGTGCAGCATCCTTTCTCCCGTGCTCACCGAATCCCCGCGGCTCAGCGAAATGGCACCCCAGTCGTCGTTCAGCACCGCTACTGGATACTCCGCATGCCGCAGCAACCCCGCCACCAGCGTGGTCTTCCCCGCCCCCGAACTCCCCGTGATAACGACACCCCGCCGGCCGGCTCCCGCACCGACCGACAATGCGCATCCGTGCACGAACAATATGTCGTCCCCGCTCACGGCAGAGCAAATGCCCCGGGCGCACACCTTGGCCAGCCGGTAGGAGCCGAATCCGAAGACCACCATCATCTTGTGATCCCGCGACCACCATCGCGTCCCGTCCCACCTTCTATCAAGCCCGTAGCCGCAGGCCGGCCGGGCCAGCGCATACAGCGTGGCGTCCGGCTCGGCACCCGTCCCCGCATGAGCCCAGTTGGCCGCGAACATGCCACTGAGCCGGGCACTATCAGAAACGAAGGCCAGAACGATCCGGCCCGCAGGCACGCCGATCGACGCGAGCACCCGGTAGGGAAGCCGGAGACCGGCCACCACGCTCCGCAGCCCGGCCCCGGGCTCACGTACAGGCAACAGCGCGTCGTAATAGCTGACACCCATCGCCTCGCACCCCTCGCCCGCAGCATCGGGGACGGGCCGCGGCCCCGGCAGCGGCGTTCGGCCGCCATACCCAGGCCCCTCGGTCCTCCCAGCAGGAGCCCAACGACCCTCCCACGGCTCCCGGGCCGCCCCGGCATCCGATGGCAAACCGGTCACCGCAACCGCCCGGTCGGCGGCGTGACAGGATGCGTCTGGCGGGTGCCGGTGACCGGCCGCGTCGGCCTGATCAGGCGGATGTTCAGCCGGCGCCGGCCGTGCTGCCGGCGGGCGCCTGACCCTGTTCAAGGGTGCTCCCTGAGATGGTGCGGCTGCCGCCGGGCGCATGGGTGATCTCGACCCGGCGGGCCTGGGTCTTGGGCGAGACCGGGATGGTCACCTGGAGGACACCGTCGGCGTAGCTGGCCGTGAGGTTCTCCGCGTCCACGCCCTCGCCGAGGGACAGCTGGCGGGTGAACGATCCCTGGGGCCGCTCGGCGACGATGACCTGCTCGCTCTCGCCGTAATGCGGGCTGCGTTCGGCCCGGATGGTCAAGGTGCTGTGCTCGACGGTCACCTCGACGCTGTCCGGGTCCGCGCCGGGCAGGTCGGCCTCGACGTGGTAGCTGCCATCCTCGGCGCGGTAGACGTCCATGGGCATGCCGAGCGGGGCACGCGTCCCGGTCGCGGCCATCGACAATAGCCGCTCCAAAGGGTCCCGGAAGGGATCGAACCTGATAACCGCCATTACTGCCTCCTCCTCGTATGGTGCCTGCAGAAAGTGTCCTGGCGCGACGGTGATCACGCTGCCGGTCCCGGGCCTGCCACGCCCAAGGGTTCCGCTTCCTGCCGGTCACCTGCTGCTCCCGCCACGCCAGCCAGCGCGCCGCCATCGTGACGGCAGCGCCGCCATTGCCCACCATCGCGCGGGCTGCGGTTGCGGTCTAGGGCCTAATGGCTGGTACGCAGGGGACCTTGGGCCCGCGCACGGCCACGGCCGCACCAGCCCGCGCGGTTACCGCCGGATCCCGGGATCAGGCTCATCACCCGCGTTCCCGAGCCGCTCCAGCAGCCGATGCAGGCGCTACCCCTGCATTCGGCGACTGCCAGGCGACGAGCCAGACAGACGACCGGGGAGCCGGGCCGCCATCGTGCCCAGGGTGAGGAACGCCGTACCCCCGATGCCGCAGCGGCACGGGCGTGCGTGGCCGGGGTGAATGCGCATGGCAGTCTCAGAGCAGCGTCAGTCCTGCGAGATCCGTCCTGGCGAGGACGCCCGCGCGAGCGCGCAGATTATGCAGGTCCGCGTGCGCGGCCAGCAGCCACGGCTGCGGCTGGCTAGGAATCGGCAGGGAGATCAGACACAGCCTGAGAACGCACTCACCGGGGCGATCAACCCGATCGGCTGAACGTTTGCGTGAAGGCGCGGTGCGGAAGGGGGATCAGCATGAGCTCACCTGCTGATTCAGGGCTGATGGCCGATGGCGCGGACGTTGAGCGTCTGGTCACTGGCCAGCATCACGATCCGCACGACCTGCTGGGTCCTCACCCGGAGCGGGACAGCGATGGCCGCGACCGCGTGGTGATCCGCGGGTGGCGCCCGGACGCGGCCGGCATGGTCATCCTGGCAGGCGAGCAGCGGATCGAGATGGGCCGCGTGCACCCGGCGGGGCTGTTCGCCGGGACGCTGGAGGGGCTGGATATCCCGGACTACCGCCTGGAGACGGCCTATCCCGATGGCACCGTGGTGGCGGTCGATGATCCGTACCGGTTCTGGGCTACGCTCGGGCCGCTGGACCTGCACCTGCTGGCCGAGGGCCGGCACGAGGGGCTGTGGCGCCATCTAGGGGCGCAGGTGCGCGTGCATCAGGGCACGTCGGGCACGTCGTTCGCGGTGTGGGCGCCTGGCGCCCGGGCCGTCCGGGTCGTGGGTGACTTCAACGGCTGGGACGGCCGTCTGCACCCGATGCGGGTGCTGGGCAGCTCGGGGGTCTGGGAGATCTTCCTGCCCGGGGTCGGTCCCGGCGCGCGCTACAAGTTCGAGGTGCTGACCGGGCACGGGCAGGTGAGCCTGCGCGCGGACCCGTTCGCCTTTGCCGCCGAGGTCCCGCCCGCCACGGCCAGCATTGTCACCCAGAGCCGGCATGAATGGCAGGACGGGGCGTGGTTCGCCGCGCGGGCGGCCACCGACCTGCTGCATGCTCCGGTATCGATCTATGAGTGCCACCTGGGTTCGTGGCGGTTGACCCAGGACGCCGGCGGCGGGTGGCGTCCGCTGACCTACCGTGAGGCGGCCGAGGTCCTGCCCGGGTATCTCGCCGACCTCGGCTTCACCCACGTGGAGTTCCTCCCGGTCGCCGAGCACCCGTTCTCCGGGTCCTGGGGGTACCAGGTGACCGGGTACTACGCGCCGACGGCCCGGTTCGGGACGCCCGATGATTTCCGCTACCTGGTCGACCGGCTGCACCAGGCCGGCATCGGGGTCCTGGTCGACTGGGTGGCCGGGCACTTCCCCAAGGACGACTGGGCGCTGGCCCGCTTCGACGGCACGGCGCTGTATGAGCACGCCGACCCGCGGCTGGGTGAGCATCCGGACTGGGGCACCCTGGTCTTCAACTACGGGCGCCATGAGGTCCGCAACTTCTTGCTCGCCAACGCGCTGTACTGGATCGAGGAGTTCCACCTGGACGGCCTGCGCGTGGACGCGGTCGCCTCGATGCTCTACCTGGACTACTCGCGCCGGGAAGGCGAGTGGGTCACCAACCGGTTCGGCGGCCGGGAAAACCTGGAGGCCATCGACTTCATCAAGGAAGTCAACGCGGTGATCTACCGGGACCACCCCACGGTCATGCTGGTGGCCGAGGAATCCACCTCCTGGCCGGCGGTCTCCCGCCCGACCTACCTGGGCGGGCTCGGCTTCGGGTTCAAGTGGAACATGGGCTGGATGAACGACACGCTCGTCTACTTCAGCAAGGACCCGGCGCACCGGCGCTACCACCATCACGAGCTCACCTTCGCGCTGCTATACGCCTTCAGCGAGAACTTCATCCTTCCGCTCAGCCATGACGAGGTGGCGCACGGCAAGGGATCGCTGCTCGGCAAGATGCCCGGGGACCGGTGGCAGCAGTTCGCCAACCTGCGCGCGCTGCTGGCCTGGATGTGGGCCCATCCCGGCCGGCCGCTGCTGTTCATGGGCGGCGAGATCGCCCAGAACGACGAATGGAACCACGACAGAAGCCTGGACTGGCACCTGCTGGACTACCCCGAGCATGCGGGAATGAAGGCACTGGTCCGGGCGCTCAACACGATCTACCGTGCCGAACCCGCCTTGTGGGAGCAGGACTTCGACTGGGGCGGGTTCCGCTGGATCGACCCCGACGATTCCGACAACAGCGTGCTGTCGTTCCTGCGGTTCCCCGCCTCGGCCGGGCGCCCCGTGGCCTGCGTGGCCAATCTCACCCCGGTACCTCGCCATGACTACCGCATCGGGCTTCCCCGGCCCGGACGCTGGGCGGAGATCCTGAGCTCCGACAGCGCCGACTTCGGTGGCAGCAACACCCTCACGGGCACCGTCACCGCCCAGGCCCCCGGCTGGAATGACCTGGACTACTCCGCCACACTCACCCTGCCGCCCCTGGGCGTCCTGTGGCTAGCCCCCGACCCCGATCGCGGCTGACGGCGATCCGGTACTCCCCGGCCAGCTGAGCGCGCGGCTCTGCGGAAGCGGCTTGTGAAATCATGCACAAAGCGCTTCCGCGGAAACGTCACCTTTGCCTGCCGATGCCGACGACGTGGGGACGGCGTTGGTCTGGGCGCCAGTAGGCGTGCGACGATGCCGGAGTGGACCAACGATGACCGGCGCCGGGCGGGACGGTCCGCTGATCCCCGCTGACTGTCCGCCGGCGGGCTCGGTAGTGCTGCCGCCTTTCCGGAATCCCTCTGGAGGAGCCAGGGAATGAACCATGGCTGACGAGCCCCTGATGGCCGGGAAGTCCGTTCTGGTCACCGGAGGAACCGGTGGCATCGGCCAGGCCACCGCTACCGGGCTCGCCGCGCTGGGTGCCCGGGTCGGCATCACCGGCCGTGATCAGGCCCGCACCGAGGCGGCCGCGGCAGGCATCCGCGCCGCGCCGGGCAGCCCGACCATCGATGCCTTTGCCGCGGACATGTCAGTTCAAGCAGGGGTACGCCGTCTGGCCGCTCAGGTGCTTGACACCTACCCGCGGCTGGACGTGCTGGTCAACAACGTCGGCGGGTTCTGGGCTCACCGGCACGTCACCGCCGATGGCCTGGAGCGCACCTTCGCGCTGAACCACCTCGCGCCGTTCCTGCTGACCAGCCTGCTGCTGGACGGCCTCACCGCGAGCGCATCCGCCCGGATCCTCACCGTCTCATCCGGCGCCCACGCCAGCGGCCGCATTGACTTCGACGACCTGCAGGGCGAGCGGAACTACTCCGGGCAGCGCGCGTACAGCCAGTCCAAGCTGGCCAACGTGATGTTCACCTACGAGCTAGCCCGCCGCCTGGACGGCACCGGCGTGACCGCCACGGTCCTGCACCCCGGCGTGGTACGCACCGGCTTCGGCGCCGAAGACCAGGCAGCGTACCTCGGCGTCATGATCGGCGTGGCGCGCCTGTTCATGAAGACCCCAGCTCAAGGCGCGGACACCCCGATCTACCTCGCCTCCTCACCCCAGGTCGAGGGCATCACCGGCCGGTACTTCGTCAACCGCAAGCCCAGGACCTCCAGCAAGGCCTCCTACGACACCACAGCCGCCGCCCGCCTATGGCGGGTCAGCGCCGACCTGACAGCAAGCGCATAGTGACCAGGCCAAGGCGGCGAGGCCCGGTACTGTGGCCGAAGACGTAGCACCGTGGGAGCTTTCCGGCTAGGAGAACCCGTGCCACGAAGGAGAGAAGCGCTGGTCGTGGCCGCGGTGCTGGCCGTGGTCGTCCTCGGCGGTGTCGTGATGATCGTGGGCGGCATGACCGGCAGCGGTCACCCGGCGAGCGCCGTCGGCGCGGCCGCCGCGGGCGCATCGGACCGCCCGGCGGGCGCTGCCCTGTGCAACTCGCAGCGGCTGGCGGTGGACGGCGGCGTGTACACGGTGCAGAACAACGAATGGGGCTCCGGCGCTGTGGAGTGCCTGGCCGCGGCCGGCCCCGGCGGTTTCACCGTGACCAGGTCAGCCATCGCGAATTCCACGAGCGGCGCCCCCGGCGGGTACCCGTCCATCTACCGGGGCTGCCACTGGGGCGCCTGTACGCCGCGCAGCGGCCTGCCGGTGCCAGTCTCCAGGCTGCTGTCACCGGGAACCGTGACCACGACCTGGGCCACGGCCCAGCCCCGTACCGGTGCCTACGATGTCGCCTACGACATCTGGTTCAACCGGGCACCGAGCACCAGCGGCCAGCCCGACGGCGCGGAGCTGATGATCTGGCTCAACCACAACGGTCCCGTCCAGCCGTTCGGCTCGCAGGTGAGCACGGCCGCCATCGCCGGCCGGCCCTACCACGTCTGGTTCGGCAAGCAGGCCTGGAATACGATCACGTACTCGATGGTGACAGGGGCTACCTCAGTGCGGGATCTGGATATCGGCCAATTCGCCGCCGACGCGCTGCGCCGCGGCTACATCCAGAAATCCTGGTATCTCACCGACGTCGAGGCGGGCTTCGAGCTGTGGCAGGGCGGAGCCGGCTTGGCCACGGACTCCTTCGCGGTGAACGTCCCCGGGGGTAGCTCTGCTCCGATCGCGGCCGGGGCGACCGCGGCGCGCCCGGCACCGGGTTCAGCCCCAGCAACCGCCACGGTCTCCTGCGCCGTCACGTACTCGGTTGCGCATACCTGGCCGGGCGGTCTCCAGGCACAGGCGCTGCTGACCAACACGAGCACCAGCCCAGTCAGCGGGTGGACCCTGACCTGGTCCTTTGCTGGCGATCAACGGGTCACCGACCTGTGGAACGGCGGCTTTACCCAGTCGGGCGAGCGGGTGAGCGTGACCAATGCGTCCTACGACGGAACCATCGCCCCGTCCGCGTCGGTGACCGTCGGGTTCACCGCCAGCAGCACCGGGAGCGACGCGCCGCCTGCCGCATTCCAGCTCAACGGTACCGACTGCAAGACGTAAGACCCTGACTAGGCCGTGACCGTGGACAGCGAGCACAATCTAATTATCGACATCGGCTACGGCGGGGAAGAGGACACGATCCGGTGACGGCCGCAGGCGGCCGGGTGGTAACCGCGGTGCTGCGGTTCCCGGTGCGCGCATTCCGCAGGGGCGGTGCGGCGGCCGGGCGGCAGCTGACCACCGCGGTAGGCGGCCCGGCTCGCGTCCGTGCTGTCGTACTGCTGGCGTGCGTGCTCGCGCTGGCCAGCGCGGACACGGCCACGGTGGGAGCCGCGGCAGCGCCGTTGCGCCGGGCGCTGGGGATCAGCAACACCGATATCGGCCTGCTGGTGACGGTCACTGCGCTGGTCGGCGCGGCCTTCTCGCTGCCGTTCGGAGCGCTGGCCGACCGGGTGCGCCGCACCTGGATTCTCGGCTCCACCCTGCTGACCTGGGGTGCCGCGATGCTGTGGAGCGCGACCGCGAGTTCGTTCGGCGAGTTGCTGCTCACGCGGGCGTGCCTGGGCGCGGTCACCGCGGCCGCGGGGCCGGTGGTGGCCTCACTGGTGGGCGACTGGTTCCCCGGCGCGGAGCGCGGCCGGATCTACGGTTTCATCCTCACCGGCGAACTCCTGGGCGCTGGGGTCGGTTTCGCCGTGACCGGCGATATCGCCGCGTTGTCCTGGCGGGCCGCCTTCGTCATCCTCGCGTTGCCCGCATTCGTCCTGGCCTGGTTCATCTTCAAGGTGCCAGAGCCCGCCCGGGGCGGCAGCGGCGCGCTGCGGCCCGAACCGCCGGCCGGCGCGGCTCCGGCCGGCACAGCTCCGGCCGGCACAGCTCCGGCCCGCACAGCTCCCGGCCGGCCAGCCCGAAGCCGGCCAGCCCGAAGCCGGTCCGGCCGGTCACCCGCCTGAACAGCCGCAACCGCCAGATCCCCAGAGCCTGGCCCGCAGCAAGGGAATCCAGCCCGATCCCCGGCTGATCGGGCGGGCGTACCCGGGCATGAGGTTCAGCGCGTCGGTGCGGTACGTGCTGGCGGTACGGACCAACGTCGCGCTGATCATCTCCAGCGCCTGCGGGTATTACTTCCTGGCCGGAGTGCAAACCTTCGGCACCGAATTCGTCAGCGGGCAGTACCACGTCTCCCAGGTATTCGCCAACCTGCTCCTGCTCGTCGTCGGCGGCGGAGCGGTGGTCGGGGTCCTGGTCGCCGGCCCGCTGAGTGACATGTTGCTGAGGCGCGGGCACCTGGACGCGCGAATCACGGTCGGTGCGATCGCCGCGGCCGCCACGACCGTGCTGTTCATCCCGGCCCTGCTCACGCACAGCGTCCTGACCGCCCTCCCGTACGTGGTCCTGGCGGGCGCGACCCTGTCCGCGCAGAACCCGCCGATCGACGCCGCCCGGCTGGACATCATGCCGCCCTGGCTGTGGGGCCGGGCCGAGGGCATCCGGACGTTCCTGCGCACCGCCGCCCAGGCCCTGGCGCCCGTCCTGTTCGGCGCGGTCTCCGGCGTGTTCGGCGGCGGCACCCCGGGCCTGCGCACCACCTTCGCGATCATGCTGCTCCCCCTGGCGGCCGCCGCCTTCTTCCTCTACTGGGCCCGTCGTTCCTATCCCACCGACCTCGTCACCGCCGCCGAGGCCGCCGGCGAGTGACGGAGCCAGGGGAACCACGGCCCGTTCGGCTGAAAAGACCTTTTTTCCGAACGATCCGTGGTGCGCGCCACCGGCCGCCATCAGTCGCAGTGGCTCCCGCGAAGATCGGGGTGGCCCATGGGGTCATCCGTTACCCCCGGAGCCAGCAACTGCCACGGCTCGAAGCGCCTGCGCCCCAGCCGCAGCACACCCGCCGGCCGAACCCCCATCTCAGGCCCGCCCGTACACCGGAATCGCCGCCCCCGAGATCAGCGCCGCGTCGTCGGAGACCAGGAACGACAGCACCGCCGCGATTTCGGACGGCTTCGGCCACCGGTGGTGCATCGCGTTGGGCAGCGCCGCGCGGTTGGCCGGCGTGTCGATGACGCTGGGCAGGATGCAGTTGACCCGCACCCCGTCCTCGCGCCCCTCGACCGCCGCCGCCTCGACCAGGCGCACCACGCCGAGCTTGCTCACGCTGTAGGAGAAGGCGGTCTCCCACTTCTCCAGCGCGACCCGGCTCGAGACGTGCACGATCGCGCCGCCGCCCCGCGCGGCCAGCAGCGGCATCGCGTACTTGGTGACGATCGCCGCGCTGACCAGGTTCAGCTCGAACTGCCGGCGGAGCACGCCGATGTCGAGCATGGCCAGGCCCTGCGGCGGGGTGTACCCGCCGATCAGGTTGACCACCGCCGCGGCCGACGGGACCCGCGCGAACGCCGCCGAGACGCTGGTCTCGTCCAGGGCGTCCACGGCCACGTACTCCACCTGGTCCTGCCGCTCCCCGGCGGCCGGGATCCTCGCGTCGAACGCCAGCACCGACGCGCCGTCGTCCCGGAACCGCTCGGTGACCGCCCGCCCGAGCCCGCCGCCCGCACCCAGCACGATGACCGTACGTTCTGTCATGTCCGCCTCCCTTGGGGCTGGTCACGGACCGATTCGGCGTCCGATCATGGATCAGATCTTTTTATCCGAACGGACCAGGCGGTCAGCGCCCGCCAATGGATTCCGCCAATCGATTCAACCAGGAGCAGCCGATATGCGCATTGCCGTACTGGGCGCCGGGTCGTGGGGCACGACCGTGGCGTCGCTGCTGGCGGGCCGGCACGACTGCATCGTGTGGGCCCGGGACCCCGAGCTGGCCCGGGAGATCGACGAGCGCGACGCGAACTCGCGCTACCTGGCCGGGTTCCCGCTGCCGTCGGCGCTGAAGGCCACCGCGGACCTGGAGAAGGCCGTCCACGACATCGACCTGCTCGTGGTCGGCGTGCCGACCCACGGGTTCCGGGCCATCCTGGTCGACGCCCGTCCGTACCTGCGGCCCTGGATCCCGGTGGTCAGCCTGTCCAAGGGCTTCGAGCGCGGCTCGCTGCTGCGGATGACCCAGCTCATCCGGGACGAACTGCCCGGCCATCCCGCCGCCGCCCTGACCGGGCCCAACCTGGCTAAGGAGATCATGGCCGGGCAGGCCGCGGCCAGCGTCATCGCCACCGAGGACCTGGCCGTGGCCCGGGCCCTGCAGTCGGTCATGCAGCGGGGCGTGTTCCGGATCTACACCAACGACGACGTAATCGGGTGCGAGCTCGGCGGGGCGCTGAAGAACGTGGTGGCCATCGCCACCGGGATCGCGCAGGGCCTGGGCGTGGGCGACAACACCCGGGCGGCGGTGGTGACCCGCGGCCTGTCGGAGCTCACCCGGCTGGGCGTAGCCATGGGCGGCGAGGCGATGACCTTCTCCGGCCTGGCCGGCATGGGCGACCTGATCGCCACCTGCATGAGCCCGCTGAGCCGCAACCGGACGCTCGGCGAGCAGCTCGGTGCGGGCCGGACCCTGGAGGAGATCACCGCGGCGACCCGCACCGTGGCCGAGGGTGTCGGGACCGCCTATACCGTGCACGAGCTGTCCGAACGCCACGGGATCGAGATGCCCGTCTGCAACGAGGTCTACCGGGTCCTGGCCGGGGAGATCCCCGCCGCGGACGCCTACCGCGGCCTAACCCCGTACTACCAGGCCGGGCACGAGCGCGAGCCCGGATAACCGGGCGCAAGTTGCCCGGCCGCCGGCACCGTGTCAGCATGAGGCTGTGTCTTATGCGAATGTTCGCGTTATGCAAAGACCCGCTGTGGTTATTGGCCGTCCTACCTGCACCGGCCGCTCGCGCAGGCCCAGAAGGCCTGCCCTCGCGAACCGGTATTGCATAACGCTCCATGGCTGAGCGGTGGCCGCGGCTCGACGAGTGGCGGCGGAACCTGACCGAGGTCCTCTCGCTGTCCTCCGCCGCGGCCGCCTCGCTCGGCCTGCCCCAGCCCGGTCTGCTGATCGGCGACCCGTTCACGGTGATCGTGGATGCCGCCCGGAACTGGCTGATCGGCAAGCCGCGGACGTTCACCTTCGCCGGCGACGAGCTGACCCTGGTCCTGGAGGACCTGTCGGTCGAGGGCTCCGACCTGGCCAAGGCGGTGGGCCAGTACGGCCAGCTCTCCATCCTGGCCCGGGACGTCGAATGGTGCGACTACCGGTTCGAGTGGGTGGAGGTGCAGGCCCGGAACGTGCATCTGCGGCCCGGTACCAAGCCGGTGCTGGTGGCCGCGCCGGTCCGGTGTGAGGCGTTCCTGTCCGCCCAGGCCGCGACCCGCTGGCTGGCCTCGGTGTCCCCGCGGCTGGAACTCGCCATGCACGAGGGCGTCCCGCAGGTTGGCCTGGCGGGCGCGCCGTGGCTGCGCCTGGAGATCGAGCCGGGCGCGGGCGGGCAGTCGATCCGCGTCGTGCCCCGCGCGCTGCACCTGCTCGACCGGCGGCTGTCGCTGCGGGTCCCGGCCTTTCGCGTCCCCCTGCCCGAACTGCCCTTCGACGTCACGCTCACCTCCGTGGAGCCCGCGCCGGGCGGCTTCGTCATGCGCGGCGTGCTCCCGGAGTGGCAGCGGTCGCTGTCCCGGGCCGACATCGAACGCCTGCTGGCCACCATGCGCGCCGGCCCAGATCAGGCAGACAGAGCTCAACCGGACAGGGACCAGCCGGGGACCTAACGCGGGCCCATCCGGATCGCGCCGTCCAGCCGGATCGTCTCCCCGTTGAGCATCGGGTTCTCCACGATGTGGGCCACCAGCGCGGCGTACTCCCGGGGGTCGCCGAGCCGCGCCGGATGCGGCACCTGCTCGCCCAGCGACCTGATCGCCTCGTCGGGCAGGTTGCCCAGCAGCGGCGTATTGAACAGGCCGGGCGCGATCGTCATCACCCGGATCTTCAGCCGGGCCAGGTCGCGGGCGATCGGCAGCGTCATGCCGACGATGCCGCCCTTGGACGCGGAGTAGGCCGCCTGGCCGATCTGCCCGTCGAACGCCGCGACCGACGCGGTGTTGACGATGACGCCCCGCTCGCCGTCCTGGTTTCCTTCTTCCGGCCCGGCCTGGCTCATCCGGTACGCGGCCAGCCGGATCACGTTGAACGTCCCGATCAGGTTGACCTGGATCACCCGGGTGAAGGATTCCAGCGGGAACGGGCCGTCCTTGCCCGTGGTCCGGGCCGCGGCGCCGATGCCCGCGCAGTTGACCACGATCCGCGGCACCCCGCCGGCCAGGGCCCCCGCGGCGTCCAGCGCGGCGTCCACGTCGGCCGGGCTGGTCACGTCGCCGGGCGCGAACGCGACCCGCGGGCCCAGGTCGTGCGCCACCGCCAGGCCGTCCGAGCCGGGCAGGTCGAGGATGACCACCGACGCGCCCGCCTCGTGCAGCCGGACGGTCGTGGCCAGGCCCAGGCCCGACGCCCCGCCGGTGACCAGGGCGATGCTTCCCGAGATGTTCATGGGCACCTACGGTACTCACATGAGCTCATCAGGAGGAGGGCCCCTGACCGGGGTGCGAGTTCTCGAACTCGCCGGCATCGGGCCCGGTCCGTTCTGCGCCATGATGCTCGCCGACTCCGGCGCGACCGTGCTCCGTATCGACCGCCCCGGTCGCGGTCCCGCGCAGCCCGAGCGGGAGTTCTTGAACCGCGGCCGCCAGTCCGCGGTTCTCGACCTCAAGCATCCGCAAGCGGTGGACGCCCTGCTGCGTCTCGTCGACACTGCCGACGTGCTGCTCGAGGGCTTCCGCCCGGGAGTGACCGAGCGGATGGGGGTAGGCCCGGAGGCCTGCCTGGCCCGCAACCCGCGGCTGGTGTACGCCCGGATGACTGGCTGGGGCCAGGACGGCCCGCTGGCCGCCACGGCCGGGCACGACATCGGCTACATCGCCCGCACCGGCGCCCTGCACGCGCTGGGCCGCGCCGGCGGCAGGCCCGAGTTCCCCGCCAACCTGCTCGGCGACTTCGGCGGCGGCGGGATGGTCATGGCCTACGGGATCTGCGCCGCCCTGGTCGAGCGGGCCACCTCCGGCCAGGGCCAGGTCATCGACACCGCCATCGTCGACGGCGTGGCCTCGCTGCTGGCCATGCCGCTGATGCTGATGGCCCAGGGCCTGTGGCGCGACGAGCGCGGGGTGAACGTGCTCGACGGCGGCGTCCCCTGGTACGACGTGTACGAGACCGCCGACGGCCAGTGGATGGCCGTCGGCGCCCTGGAGCCCCGCTTCTACGCTGCCCTCCTGGACGGCCTCGCCCTGACCGACCCCCCCGACCGCTCCGACCCCAGCAACTGGCCCGAGCTGCGCCAACTCCTGACGGCCCGCTTCAAGACCCGCACCCGCGAGGAGTGGGCCGCGGTCTTCAAAGGCACCGACGCCTGCGTCGAACCCGTCCTGTCCCTCCACGAAGCCGCCGCCGACCCCCACATCCTCGCCCGCCAGACCTACGTCACCGCGCGACGGCATCATCCAGCCCGCCCCCGCCCCCCGCTTCTCCCGCACCCCGGGCCAGCTGCCCGACCCCGCTCAGGCCCCCGGCCAGCACACGATCGAGGCCCTCACCGCCTGGGGCCTGGCCGACGCGGAAGACCTGGTCGCCTGTGGCGCCGCGGTCCAGGCCGGACGAACCTAAGCCCGCTCCACGCGGACGCCCGCCCCCGGGATGCGGGCTGACCCCGCCGCCAGCAGGCAAACCAGCCCTGGTGCGTAAGTCAGCAGACCGTGCCGTGCTGTCCAGATCGCGGCGTTCTGCCGCCGCCGGGATCTCTCCGGAGGCATCCGGTTGATCCGCGGACCGGACGGATCTGGCCAGTATCTGCGCCACATCGACGACTTCGAGACTGTCCTTGGCCTCCCCGGAGGCCTTCTTGGCGCTGATGGCGTCGCCGAGCATGACCAGGCAGTAAGGGCATGCGGTGGAGACCGTGTCCGGTCCGGTGCCCAGCGCCTCGTCGATCCGCTCGGTGCTGATCCGCTTGCCGGTCCGCTCTTCCATCCACATCCGGGCCCCGCCGGCCCCGCAGCAGAACCCGCGTTCCTTGCAGCGGTGCATCTCCTGCGCCTGGACCCCGGGCACCCGCTCCATGATCTCCCTTGGCGGGGAGTAAATCTTGTTGTGCCGCCCCAGGAAGCACGGGTCGTGATAGGTGATTTTCTCATCGACCGGGGTGACCGGGGTGAGCCTGCCGTCGGCCACCAGCTTCGACAGCAGCTGGGTGTGATGGATCACCTCGTACGACCCGCCGAGCTGCGGGTACTCGTTGGCGATGGCATTGAAGCAGTGCGGGCAGGACGCCACGATCGTCCGCGCTCCCGCCTCGTTCAGCGTCTCGATGTTCTGCTGGGCCAGCATCGAGAACAGGAACTCGTTGCCGATCCGGCGGGCCGGGTCCCCGGTGCACGTCTCCGCGGGGCCGAGCACCGCGAACTTCACGCCCGCGGTGTGCAGCAGGGTGGCGATCGCCCGGGTGGTCTTGCGGGCCCGGTCTTCCAGCGCCCCGGCGCAGCCCACCCAGAACAGGTACTCGGTGTCCTCGGCCAGCTTCCCGTCCGCCACCGGCACCTCGAATCCCAGTCCCTCCATCCAGTCAGTCCGCCTGGCTTCGCCCATTCCCCACGGATCGCCCTTGTTCTCCAGGTTCTTCAGCATTCCCGCGGCCTCGACCGGGAAGGCCGATTCGACCAGCACCTGGTGACGGCGCATCCCGTTGATGTGATCGATGTGCTCGATGTCCACCGGGCACTCCTGCACGCACGCCCCGCAGTTCGTGCAGGCCCACAGGGCGTCCGGGTCGATCACGCCGGCCTGATCTGCCTCGCCGACCAGCGGGCGGCTCGCCTCGGCCCGGACCGCTTCGGGGAGCTTGTCCCGCTGCGCGTCATCGGAGGCGAGCGTCCAGGGCGCCTTGGCCAGCGCGTGGTCTCGCAGGTCCAGGATCACCATCTTCGGGGACAGCGGCTTGCCGGTAGCCCAGGCCGGGCACTGGGACTGGCACCGCCCGCACTCGGTGCACGTGCCCATGTCCAGCAGGCCCTTCCAGGTGAAGTCCTCGATCTTCCCCAGCCCGAAGACGTCGGTGTCCGGGTCGGCCTCCTCGAAGTCGAGTACCTTCCCGTCGGACCGCATGGGTTCCAGCGCGCGCAGGCCGTCCGGGCGGCGGGAGAACAGCACGTTCAGGCCGGCCAGGAAGATGTGCAGGTGCTTGGAGTACGTGACGAACACCAGGAAGGAAAGCACGACCGCCAGCTGGGCCAGGATGAACACCGCCTCGAGCACGCTGTTCACCCCGGCGCCGAGCGGCGCCAGAGCGTGCCCGGCGAGCTGGGACGCGAACGCCCCGTGGGCGTACGGGAACACGCCGGTGTTGATCTGCGCGCCGCGGTAGAGCAGCAGCGTCGCGATCACCAGGAAAATCATTCCGAGCACGAACCACGCCGCGCCGGCGTGTGACCCGGAAAACCGTGAATCCCGGCCACCCCGCCTCGGGTCGCTGCGCAGCCGGATCGTCGCGAACGTGACGATCCCGGCCAGCACCGCCACCGCGAACAGGTCCTCGACGAACCCGGTGAAGGCCCAGTGCCCGATCCCGGGGATGGCGAATGCCCGGGAGAACAGGTCGCCGTACGCCTCGATGATGGTCAGTAGCAAGACGATGAAGCCCCAGAAGGTCAGCGCGTGCGCCACCCCGGGTACCGTCCACTGCAGCAGCTTGCGCTGCCCGATCACCTCGGCCGCCTGGACCTCGGCGTCCCGGCCAGGGTGCCGCCGCACCGCCGCGATCCGCTCCGGGGCCGGCTGGCCCGCCCGCGCCACCCGGTACAGCCAGCGCAGCCGGCGGCCGGCCAAAGCGGAGGCGACCACGGTCAGGGCCACCCCGACGAGGATCCGCGCGATCATGAAAGACCTCTTCTCCTGACCCGGGACGCTCAGGCCGGCGCTGCAGCCACCGTCGAGCGATTGAGATAATTAAGTTATATTAGTATGCTTAGTAGGGTCAATCTCAGCTACCTGGAGGCACGGCGGAATGGACAGCGTGAACATCGCGGCGCTGGTGCTGCGGCTCGCAGTGGGCGGCACGATCATGGCTCATGGCTGGAACCACGCTTTCGGCGGCGGCAGGCTGCCCGGGACGGCACGGTGGTTCGAGTCCATCGGCATCCGGCCCGGCCGGGTGCACGCGCTATTCGCCACGGCCACCGAGCTCGGCGCGGGCGCGCTGCTCGTGCTCGGCCTGCTCACCCCGCTGGCCGCGGCCGGAGTAGTCGGGACGATGGTGGTCGCGCTCGTCGCCAACCACGCCAGGAACGGCTTCTTCATCTTCCGGCCCGGCGAGGGTTACGAGTACGTGCTGATGATCACGCTGGCGTCGTGCGCGATCGGGGCGCTCGGCGCGGGCGGCTGGTCCATCGACCGCGCGGTCGGGTTCGGCGTGCCCGGGTGGGCCGGACTCGCCATCGCGGCGCTCGCGGGGACGGCCGGCGCCGCGCTGCTGCTGGCCACCTGCTGGCGCCCCGGCCCGGCCTCGTCCCCGGCGTCAGCCCCGTCCCCGGCGCCGGCCGCGTCCACGGCGCCGGCCCCGTGACCGTCGAGACACGAGGACCACGACCACGATGGACGTTTGCTTCTGCATGGGTGTGACCAGCACCGCTGTTCAACGGGCGATCGATGAGGGCGCACGCTCCACCAAGCAGGTCGCGGCGGCCTGCGGGGCCGGATCGGTCTGCGGGCGATGCCGGCGCACCGTGCGGGTCATGCTGGATGCGGCCGCGCCGGACTCGTCCGGCCGCAAGCGTGACCGGCTACGCCCCCGTTGGGGGAGAAGCTGATCCGTCGCTGACCAGCGCGGCCACCCTCGCCGCTGGTCATCACGGCGATCTCTCATCCAGCCTGCGTTCCATCAGTCAGCTCCCGATCCTCAGCGGTGCGGCCGCCGCCTGGCCCTCCGGGGGAGTGGCTAATCAGTTAAAAACGTTATATGATTTTGCTTCTAGCCGCTATGGCCGGAGGACTGACCGGAGGACTGAGATGACCAGGCTGGAATACGGGCTGTTCGACTGTGACACCCACTGCTACGAGACGCGTGACTCGTTCACCAGGTACCTGCCGAAACAGTGGCAGCAGTACGCCATCGCGCCGGTACGGCTGCAGGACGGCACCGAGCGCGTCCTGGCGGCCGACCGGATCGCGGTCTTCAACTCCGAGCAGGGCCTCGGCTTCGATCTGGCCTACCGACCCGGCTCGCTGAAGGAGATGCTCCGCCAGATGGCGTCCGGCAACCCGGACGAGACCTACCAGCCGGAGCCGATGCGGCCGGAGTACCTCGACCGGGAGGTCAGGCTCAAGCTCATGGAGGCCCAGGGAGTCGAGCGGGCTGTGGTGTTCCCCTCGGCAATGGCCCTGTCCGTCGAGAACTACGTCAAGCACGTGCCCGCCGCCTACGCCAACATCCACTCGTTCAACCAGTGGTACGACGAGGAATGGGGGTTCGGCCGGGACGGGAAGATCTTCGCCCCCGCGCTGCTGTCCCTGGCTGACCGTGACCTCGCGGTCGCCGAGTTGGACTTCGTGCTCGCCCGGGGCGCCCGGATCATCCTGCTGCCCACCGGCCCCGCCTACGGGCGCTCGCCGGGTGACCCCTACTTCGACCCGATCTGGTCGCGGATGAACGAGGCCGGTGTCACGGTGGCCTTCCACATCATGGAGAACTGGTACAACGAGAACATCGCGGCGGCCTGGGGCCACGACCCGTGGCCCGGTTCCTGGCACATGTCCGCCTGGCAGTGGAACAACCTGTATGGCGAGCGGCCTATCGAGGACACCCTGTCCGCGCTCATCTTCGACAACCTCTTCGGGCGCTTCCCGAAGCTCAACGTGCTCGTCGCCGAGTTCGGTGCCTCCTGGGTGCCGCACTTCATCGAGCACATGGACAAGAGCCGCGGGATGGGCCGTAACGGGCCGTGGATCGGCGGCAAGCTGACCGAGCGGCCGAGCCGCATCTTCCGGCGGCACGTCCGGGTCGTTCCCTACCCGGAGGATGACATCTCGCGCATCGTCCGGGACCTGCCGGACGTGGACTGCCTGGTCATGGGCTCGGACTTCCCACACGCCGAAGGCCTGGCCGAGCCCGCCGAGTTCGCCGGCCTGCTGGCCGGCCTGACCGCCCAGCAGCAGCGCCAGATCCTCCGCGACAACGCCGCCAAGCTCTTCGGCACCGACTGAGCGGCACCGATTCGTCTGCAGTCTCAGGTGCTATCGAGCCTGAAACCGCGGACAAATCCCCTGTACTCATGATCGAAATGGGCGATCTCCTCGCCGGTCAACACGGCGCGGATCTCTCGCGGGGTGGACGCCGAGACGGTCTGTTCGCCATCGGCTGCGGAGGACAAAGGCATCATGGCAACACGATAATCGTCCGGACCTCGAACCGCCGCTAACGCGCCTAGCTGCCTCGGACGAATCAAGAAGGCCCGTCAGGCGCCCATGGACAGGCCGCCGTCCACGGTCACCACCGAGCCGGTGATGTAGCTGGCTTCGGGCGACAGCAGGAAGCGCACGGCGCAGGCCAGTTCCCGCGGGTCGCCACGGCGGCCGACCGGGATCATCGACCGGATCGCCTCCTGTGCCTCTGGCCGCATCGAGCTGGTCATCTCGGTCTCGAACACGCCCGGCACCACCAGGTTGACGGTGATGCCCCGGCGGGCCACCGCCCGGGCCAGCGAACGGGTCAGCCCGAGCAGGCCCGCCTTGGCCGCCCCGTAGCCGGCCTCGACCGGGTTGCCCATCGTCGCGGTCACCGAGCCGATGTTCACGATCCGGCCGGATCGCTGTTCGGTCATCGGCGCGATGACCGCCTGGGCCAGGTGGAACGGCGCGGACAGGTTCACCCGCAGCGCAGCGTCCCACTGGTCCTGCGTCATCCGCGCAACGCTGTTCTCGACCAGCAGCCCGGCGTTGCTGACCAGGTAGTCGACCCGTCCCCGTTGCGCCACCAGCCCGGCCACCAGCCCGCGGCAGAACTCCGGGTCGCCGACGTCACCGGGGTGCACGCTGACCGAGCTGCCCGCCGCGACCAGACGGTCGGCCAGGTCCCGGGCGGCGTCATGATTGGCGGCGTACACCGCGGCCACGTGCGTACCGTCGGCGGCCAGCAGCTCGGTGACCGCGGCGCCGATGCCGCGGGTCCCGCCGGTGACGATCGCCACGCGCTCAGTCATCTCCGCTCCTCCCCGGCCATGCCCTCGCGGGGGGGTCTGGGGGGTCGTCCCCCGGGCCATGCCCCTCGCGGGGGGGTCTGGGGGGTCGTCCCCCCGGGCTAGAAGAGCCCGCACCGCCTCTGCTCCGTCGATCGCCGCCTGCTCGCCGTCGGCCACAGGGATCAAGTTGAACGACCGGCAGCCCGCGTCCACGTACGGCCGCAGGCCGGCCGCGACCTGCTCCGGCGTCCCGCACGGGCAGTACCGCTCGAACTTGCCGAACGGCACCCGGTAGAACTCCTCCATCACCGCCGCCAGCGCCCCCCGGGCGGTCGCGGCCGACGCGCCCAGCCCGCACCACACGTGCATGCCGTGCCGCCAGCCGGCCACCGGGCGGCCGGCGTCCGCGGCGTACTTGCCAATCAGCCCGACCGCGTCCGCGTACCGCGTAGGGGACACCCACAAGCCGAGCCAGCCGTCGCCGAACCGGGCCACCCGGCGCAGCGCCGCGTCGGACCGCCCGCCGATCACGACCGGCACCGGCGGCTCCGGGGCCGGTGCGATGCGCACCCGGTCCAGGCCGAAGAAGTCGCCGTGCATGGTGACCTCCGCACCCGCCAGCAGCGGGCGCAGCACGGCCAGCGCCTCGTCCATCCGCCGCCCCCGGCTGGCGACCTCGACGCCGCAGGCGCGCAGCTCGGCGGGGTCCTCGCCGCCCAGGCCCACGCCGAACACCAGCCGCCCGGGTGCGAGCCCGGCCAGCGTGGCCACCTGGCGCGCCACCGGGACGGGGTGACGCAGCGGCAGCAGGTACACCGCCGTCTGCACCACCAGGCGCCGCGAGGCGACCGCCACCGCGGCCGCGTTGACCAGCCCGTCGAATCCCTGACCGCCCCTGAACGCGACGTGGTCGCCGACGAACACCCGGTCGATCCCGGTCGCCTCCACCCGGGCGGCGAACTCCCGCAGGCCCGCCGCCCCGCCGGGCAGCTCGTGCGGCACCCGCAGTCCCACGGTGATCTCCGCACCGCCGGGCGGATGAGCCACGGCCCGTTCGGTATCAAGATCTTTTCTTCCGAACGGACGGTGGTGCGTGCTGCCGGCCAGCTCATCCCGCTGCCGCCCGCCGTCGGTGCTGCCCGCCGTCCTGTCTCCGTACGGTTCCGTGGCGCCGCCGCCCTTCACTTCGGTCGTCATAGTGATATTATCTAACTGTTTTAGCTCTTTGTCACTGCTTCTTGAGGAGCGTTCGATGGATGATCTGCTGGTCCGCGGCGGCCTGGTGGTGGACGGCACGGGCGCGGCGGCCCGCGCGGCCGACGTCAGGGTCCGCGGCGGCCGGATCGCGGAGATCGGGCCCGGCCTGCGGCCGGACGGCGAGCGGGTGCTCGACGCGTCCGGCGCCTACGTTGCCCCCGGGTTCATCGACATCCACACCCACTTCGATCCCACGGTGTTCTGGGACCCGATGTGTGACCCGATGCCCCAGCACGGAGTGACGACCGTCCTGGTCGGGAACTGCTCGCTGTCCCTGGCCCCGGTCCGCCCCGAGCACCGCAAGGGCCTGCAGGAGCTGCTGTGCTACATCGAGGACCTGCCCGCCGACGTGCTCGACGGGTCGATCCCGTGGAGCTGGGAGAGCTACGGCGAGTATCTGGCGGCGGTGGAAAAGCTCGGCGGCTTCGCGGTGAACCTGGCCGGGATGGTCGGGCACAACATGCTCCGGACGTACGTGATGGGCGAGGCGGCCTGGGACCGCCCGGCCACCGAACAGGAGCGGGCCGAGATCGCCGCGCTGCTCGACGACTCGCTGGCCGCCGGCGCCGCCGCCATGTCGACATCGCTCGGCTTCGACGAGGACAGGAATAAGCGCCCCGTGCCCAGCCGCCAGGCCGACGACGCCGAGCTGGCCGCGCTGCTTGACGTGCTGGCCCGGCACCGCAAGTTCGTCCAGTTCATCCCGGCCGCGACCGGCCGCCAGATGCGCAGGGACGTGCAGCGGATGGCCGACCTGACCGGCCCGCGGGGGGTGGTGAGCACCTGGATCGGCGTGTTCCACGATCAGGATCGCCCGGACTGGGCGCGGGGCATGCTCGACTTCGCCGGGCAGCTGCAGGCCCAGGGAGTACGGAACTACCCGCAGGTCAGCCCCCGCACCCTGGACATCCACGTGAACTGGGACGGCGGCATGTCCTGGTTCGCCCTGGAGAACAGCTGGCACAAGATGGTCCAGGCGCCACGCCCGGACAAGGAGGGCATGCTGCGCGATCCGCGGTGGCGGGCGCTGGCCCGGGAGGAATGGGACCGGGTTCCCCGGACGATGATCCCGCACAAGCACGCCGACCGGATCCGGCTGGTATCGGTCACCCGCCCTGGCCTGGAGCGCTGGGTCGGCGCGACGCTGGCCGATCTGGTCGCCGACCGCGGCGGACACCCGTCCGACGTCCTGGCCGACTGGCTTCTGGACAACGACGTCGACGCGGGCATCGTCGGCGTCGGGGTGGCCAACGCCGACGCCGGCGGCGTGGCCGAGACGCTGGCCCACCCCGCTTCGGTGATGGCCAACAGCGACGCCGGCGCGCACCTGCAAATGATGTGCGCTATCGGTGACACCACGCTGATGCTGACCAGGCACGTACGGGATCGCAGCGACCTGTCTGTCGAGCAGGCCGTACACCGGATGACCGGGCAGCTCGCCGACCGGTTCGGGTTCGCCGGGCGCGGCAGGCTCGCCGAGGGCGCGGCCGGTGACCTGGCCGTCTTCGGCCTGGACGAGCTGGACTGGGCGGCGGACGTCTTCGTCACCGACCTGCCGGAAGGTGCCCGGCGACTGCGCCGTCCGGCGGGCGGCTACCGCTACACGGTCGTGGGCGGCACCGTCGTCCAGCAAGCTGGCGAGCTGACCGGCGCCCGCCCCGGCGCCGTCCTGCGTCTTTGAGCGGCCCTGCGGGCTAGCACAATCCCCCGGGCTAGCACTGCCCGTCTTGCTGGGCGAGCCATTCCCGGTGCCGGGCGAAATGACGGACGTCGCGCACCACCATCACCGCCTCGCCCCGGCCCAGGACCGCGCCGGTGCTGGCCAGGGTCAACTCGCCGGCGACGTACCAGCGGCGGCCTTCCCGCCGCACCGTCCAGGCGCGCGCATGTAGCGGGCGCCCCACCGGCACCGGCTTGACGTAGGTGACCGACAGCTGCCCGGTCACCGCCAGTTCCCCGTTAAGCAACGGCACGTGCCCCAGGACCTCGTCGAACACGCCGGCGGTCCAGCCGCCGTGGGCGACCTCGGGGCCGCCCTCGTTCTCCGGCCCGCACACCAGGTCCGTGTGCACCGAACCGTCCGGCTGGAGTTCCTCGCGGCCGAGCCCGAGCCGGCAGGCGCCCAGGCGCCGGCACGCGCCGCACAGGGCGACCGGCGACTCCGGCTGGGGCGGCAGCTGGAAGTCCGACCCCGCCCACGGTGAGTTGGCCATCGCAATCCCTTCCAGCGGTCCTATACCGCAGCCCGTCTCCCCGGCCGCGGCGCAGGCCGTCTCCCGGCCGCCGTGACCAACGGGGGAACCGCTTGCCAAACTAGCTTAATAATTTTACTATATAGGAGATAGTCGGCTAGCGGAACCCGGAGGCTCGCCATGAACCAGCTGCACGTCATGAACGAGGCATGTGATCGCTGTGGACCTTCGGTCCAGGCAGCGTACCGCGTGGAGCGGCGCGGCGAGCTGTACCTGTGCGGGCACTGCGCGAGCCAGCAGTGGGCGGCGCTCTGCGCCCGAGGCTGGACGATCTCGCCCGTCGGCGTGCTGGCGCTCGCCCCGCAAGCCAGTGCGTTGTCCTCGCTGTCACGTCCACCCGGAAGTCGTACCTGATCTCAGCCATGGTCTCCTCCTGCAGGAAGCTGGCGGCGCAATAGCTTGCCGGTGGCGTTACGGGGCAGCGACGGCACGAACTCCCACTGGGTCGGCACCTTGAAGCCCGCCAGCGCCGCGCGCGCGAACGCCCGGAGTTCCCCGGCGGCCGGCGGGTCGGCCGGATCGGCCGGTACCACGAACGCCTTGATCACCTCGCCCAGCAGCCGGTCGGGTACCCCGATCACCGCCGCGTCCGCTATCCGCGGGTGCTCGAGCAGGCGGTTCTCGACCTCCATCGGATAGACGTTCTCCCCGCCCCGGATGATCATGTCGCCGCGCCGGCCGGCCAGGTAGAGGTAGCCGTCGCCGTCGAGCCGGCCGAGGTCACCGGTGCGCAGCCAGCCGTCCAGGCCGGTTGCGAACAAGTGATCCGCCCGCGCGATCACCTCGCCGGCCCCGGAACCATCCGGGTCCGCGATGCGTACCTCGACTCCGGGCGCCGCGCGGCCAACTGACTGGAGCAGTTCCTCCCGCCCGGCCGCGGCGAGCCGGTGGTCTTCGGGCGACAGCGAGGTGATAGGGCTGCCCTCGGTCTGCCCGTAGAGGGTGAGGAAGCCGGCGCCGGGCAGCTGCCCCATGGCGGCGCGCAGCGTGTCTGGATGGATGGGCGACGCCCCGTACTGCATGACTCGCAGGGTGTGCAGCGGGAGTGCGTCCTGCCGGAGCAGCATCTCCACCATGGTGGGCACCGCGAGCGCATGGGTGACGCCCAGCGGTTCAAGCTCCCGCCACGCCTCTACGGTGAAGCGGGGTACGCACACCGTGGTCGCGCCCGCGGTCAGGGCGACCATGATGTTGCCCAGCCCGGCTATGTGATGGAACGATGACGCGGTAGCGAAGACACTGCCCGGCCTGAGCCGCTGCAGCGTGGCGTTGAGCCGGCAGCGGCGGGCGAGCCGGTCGTGCCGGTAGGGCACGGCTTTGGGATGGCCGGTGGTCCCGGAGGTATGCAGCACCACCGCCGTGTCGTCCGGGCTGGGTACCGGCAGCGGCTCGGACGCGAAGTCCCGGTACGGCAGCTCATCCAGGACCAGCACCTCCCGGCCAAGTCCTGGGGCCACCGCCGCGGCGATGTCCGCGAAGTCTGGCTGGGTGACCAGGCACGGACCGGCCAGGCGCTCGATGCAGCCGGCCAGTTCGCGCACGGTCAGCCTCGGACCGAGCGGCGCGATCGGCCGCCTGACGGAGGCGCCTGCCAGCACCAGGGCGAGCGCCTCGGGGCTCGCCTGCAGCAGGGCAGGGACCGGAACCCCTTCGGGCAGGCCGGCGCCGGACAGCCAGCGGGCCGCGCCGGCGGCGTGGCCGAGCAGCTCCTCCCCGGACCACTTCTGGGCGGCGGTGACCACCGCGGGGGCCGCGGTCGCCTGCGCGATGCGCACCATGGACACCCAGTCCAGGGATACCGGCGTCGTCATCGGCTCCTGCTCCTTGGGCTCAGTACCCGAGCTGGCCGAGCAGCCGCTCGTAGTGACCGGCCGGGTCACCCAGCCACATCCGGGAAGTCGTGGCGCGCCGGAAGTACAGGTGCGCCGGGTGCTCCCAGGTGTAGCCGATGCCCCCGTGCACCTGAACGTTCTCCGCGGTGGCCTGGTACGCGGCCGCCGAGCAGGTCGCCTGGGCGATGCTTGCTACCGCGGGCAACTGATCCTGCCTGGCGTCCGCGGCCCACAGCCCGTACCACGCGGCCGACCGCGCCGCCTCGACCTCGAGCAGCACGTTCGCCAGCTTGTGCTTGACCGCCTGGAACGACCCGATCGGCCGGCCGAACTGCGTCCGCAGCAGCGCGTAGTCGCGGGCCATGTCCAGGGCGCGTTCGGCCACGCCGACCTGCTCGCAGGCCAGGGCCACACAGCCGAGATCGAAGACGCGCGCGAGCGCAGCCGCGGCGCCGCCGGCCGGGCCGACCAGGGTCGCCGGGGTGGCGGAGAAATGCAGCCGCGTATGCTTGCGGGTCGCGTCGAACCCGGGCAGCTGCGTCCTGGCCAGCCCCGGTGCGGTGCCGCGGACCGAGAACATGGACGTCCCCTCGCCGGTCGCGGCGGGCACCAGGATGAGGTCAGCGATATGGCCGTCCAGAACGAACCCGGCAGTGCCGTCCAGGACCCAGCCATCGGCTGCGTCCGGGTGCTGCCCGGCTGAGCCCTGCTCGTCTGGGGGCTGCCCGGCCGCGGGCCGCGCCGCCACCTCCCAGGCAGGCAGCCCGGCGAGGGCGAGCGATCCCGGGATGGCCAGCGTGGCGATCAGCTCGCCGGCCGCGATGGCCGGGAGCCAGCGGTGCTGCGCGGCGTCATCCGCCGTTTCGAGCAGCGCCGCGGCGGCGAGCACCGCCGTGCTCAGGAAGGGACCGCAGAACAATGCCCGGCCCATTTCCTGGACCACCAGGCCGAGTTCGGTGAAGCCAGCCCCCGCGCCGCCGAATTCCTCCGGGATCACCAGGCCAAGCAGCCCCAGCTCGTCAGCCATCCGGCGCCACGCACCGGCGTCGTAGCCGCGTTCGGTGGCCATCAGCCGGCGCACTTCGGTTTCCGGCGACGTCTTGTCCAGGAACTGGCGCACCGTGCGCCGCAGTTCCTCCTGCTCCGGGCTGAACGCGAAGTCCACGTCAGGTAGCGAGCCGGGCGTGAGCGTATCCGGATACGACTTCGGCGCCCTCGGCGTTCACCGCGGACATCGACAACTCGGCCACCGGGCCGCCCTCGTCCTCCTCGATCCGCACCACCGAACTGCGTACCGTCAAGGTGTCGCCCGGCCACACCTGCGCGCTGAACCGCACCCCGAACCGCAGCAGGTTTGCGGTGCCGACCAGCTCCGCGAGGGCGCGCCCGGTCAGTCCCATGGTCAGCATGCCGTGCGCGAAGACGGACGGGTACCCCGCGATCTTCGTGGCGTAGATCTCGTCGGTGTGCAGCGGGTTGTAGTCACCAGAGGCGCCCGCGTACTGCACGATCTGGGTCCGCTTGAGATCGGTCACGACGACCGTCTCGAACGTCTGGCCGACCGCGAGATCGCTGGCCCGCAGGGCGGTCATGACGGCTCTCGCTGAACGCTCACGCTGCGGGCGGTCACCACGAGCTCACCCGCCTCGTCGCGGAACTCGGTGATGTGCTCGCGGAACCGCAGCCGCCCGGAACGCCCTTGCTTCTCCCACTGCTCGCCCGGCCGGCTCGTCGGTACCAGGACATCGCCGACCCGGACCGGGCGGTGATAGAAGAAGTGCTGTTCCGCGTGCAGCCCGCCGGCCCCCTCCGTGACCAGGCCGGCGTCGCCGCCCGAGCCATGCCACTGCGCGCCCGGCCGGGGCCGGAGCGGGTAGTCCGGGTCGAACTGCGCGCCTGCGATGGCAAAGGTGGGTGGCGCCGCGTCGCCCACGGCCGGGAGCCCGGCGGGAGGGTCAGCGGCGCCCAGCGCCCGGCCGAACGCCAGTACGTGCCCGGCCTCGACCGGGAACTGCCGCGCGGCCATCCTCACACCCCCCGCTCGGTGCCGACCACGGACACGAACGACACGCACTCGCCGGGGCCGCCGCCCAGGTTGTGGGTGAGCGCCAGCGAGCGTCCCTCGGAGACGGTGCGCACCGTGCGCTGCTCCGGGGCTTCGCCGCGGAGCTGCAGCCACGCCTCGAACATCATCCGCAGCCCGGAGGCGCCGATCGGGTGGCCGAAGGCCTTCAGCCCGCCGTCGGGATTCACCGGCAGGTCGCCGTCGAGATCGAAGCTGCCGGCCAGCACGTCCTTCCAGCCCTGCCCGCGTTCGGCGAACCCGAGGTCCTCCATCAGCACCAGTTCGGTAGGGGTGAAGCAGTCATGCACCTCGGCCAGGGCCAGCTCGGCGCGCGGGTCGGTGATGCCCGCCTGCTGGTAGGCGTCCCGGGCGGAGGCGGCCACCTCGGGGAACGTGGTGAAATCGTAATCCGTGCCGGACAGGCCGGACGCCGGGCCCGCCACCAGGGACAGCGCCTTCACGTACAGCGGCTTGGCCGTGTAGCGGTGCGCGTCCTCGGCGCGGACCACGATGGCCGCCGCCGAGCCGTCCGATACCCCGGAGCAGTCGAAGATGCCGAGCATCCCCGCGATCAGCGGCGAGGAGGAGATCGTTTCCTTCGGGACTTCCTTGCGGAACTGGGCCCGCGGATTCTTCGCCCCGTTCTGGTGGTTCTTCCAGGCGATCCTGGTCAGCACGTCCTTGAGCTCGGCCGGATCAACGCCGTATTTCGCCGCGTAGGCCGGCGCGAGCAGGCTGAAGTTCGCCGGGGCGGTGGTGTCGGCCTTCCCGTCGTCGCCCGCGCCGGGCGCGTTGGAGCCGACCAGGCCGGAATACCCAGAATCCTTGAGCTTCTCGACGCCGATCGCCATGGCGCAGTCGTAGGCGCCGCTGGCCACCGCGTAGCAGGCGTTGCGCAGCGACTCGGACCCGGTCGCGCACATGTTCTCCAGCCTGGTCACCGGCTTGTAGGGCAGCCGGAGGGGCCGCGACAGGGTGAGCCCGGACACGCCGGAGCCCATCGTCCCGAGCCAGAACGCGTCGATATCGTCTAGCGAGACGCCAGCCGACGCGGACGCCGCCACGGCCGACTCGACCAGCAGGTCGTCGGTGGATTTGTCCCAGTGCTCGCCGAACGCGGTACAGCCCATCCCCACGATGGCGACCTGGTCCCTGATGCCGTGTGACCCCATTACTCACCCTTCCCTGCTGATTTCCGGGCGGATCGGCCGCGCTTTCCAGAAGTAGTTGTGCACGCCGGCTGCGGTCGCCAGCCGCCGGAAGGTCATCTCGGCCCGCAGGCCGACGCGGACCTCGTCCTCGGCGGCGTCGGTGAGCTGACAGCGCATCCGGCCGCCGCCGTCGAAGTCGAGCACCACCGTGAGCACTGGCGGGCTCGGCGTGTAGGCCAGCCGGTCCACGGTGTAGGTGGCCACGGTCGCGGGCACGTCGGCGAGCGGCTCGGCGAGCATCTCGTCGACCGCGTGGCACTCCTGGCAGACCCGGTCCGGCGGCAGGCTGCGCGTGCCGCAGCGGGTGCATTTCGCCGCGACGAGCCCGAACTTCCAGTCCGCCCGGCGCTGCGCGGGCGGTGCCGCAACCGGGTCTGGGTCCGGCCGCCGGGGCGGCTCGCGGTCCAGGAACCCGCGCCAGGACAGGAAGGTGGCGTAGTCCAGCGCGGTGCTGCCCGCCGCGATCTGCGCGGCGACCGGCTGCCGCTGGCGGTGGCCGGCCAGCGCCGCCGTGGTACGCAGCGCGAGGGCGGTAGCGCCATCGGCCAGCACCACCAGCAGCACGGTCTCGTCCGGCCCGGCCCGGTCGAGGACGTCGGCCAGCAGGATGCCGGGCTGCGCGGTACCGGCGTTGCCGATGCGGGTGGCAAGGTTGTCGGCGACCGCCTCGGCCCGCACGCCCGCGGCGCGGACGGTACGGCTCACCGCGCGGGCCGGCAGCCCGGCCACGATGAGATGGTCCACCTGCCCGGGGATGAGCCCGGCCTGCTTCAGCGCATCCGCCATCGCGGCCTCGGCCAGCGGGCTGTACACCTGCTCGCCGAACCGTTCCTCCCACACCCGTGAGGCGGCCGCGCCGGGCGCCCGCCACCGGTCCAGGAACTCGGCGGTCGCGCAGCCCTGCCCGATGATCTCGGCCAGCACCGGGAGGCCGTCGCCCGCTCCGCCGAAGACGAACGCGGCCGCGCCGTCGCCGCCGTCCCGCTCGTCCGCGCTGCCCGGCAGCCCGGTGCGGATGTCGGCGAGCACCGCCATGCTGGTCACCGCCGACTGGGCGGCGGCGACCAGCGCGCCTACGCCGGAACGGACGGCGCCGGCCATGTCGACCGCCAGAGCGTCGGCGGGCAGCCGCAGGGCGGCGTGCACCGCCGTGGCGTTGGTCTTGTCCGCGTAGGCGGGGACGGTGGTGGCCAAGAACAACTGCCGCACGGACACGCGGCCCGGCTGCCCGCCGGGGCCCGTCAGGCCGCTCAGTGCGGCGCGGCCCGCCGCCACCGCCATCGACGTGGTGTCCTCGTCATACGCTGCCACCGAGCGGGTGCCACGGCCCCCGCCGCTGCCCAGCACCCCCGCGATCCGGCCACGCTCCAGCTTGTTGTACGGGATATAGGCGCCGTAGCCGACCAGGCCGCTCAATGGCTCTCCTCGTGATTCAGCTAGATGAGTAAAAGCAGTTTACCTGTTATGCTAATTAGAAGGCAACCCGCCCGACGTACTGGGAGCGCCCGTGGACGTCAGCTATCCCGCCGAGGTGGAGTCCTTCCGCGCGCAGGTGCGGGCCGTGCTGGCCACCGAACTGCCGCCGGGTTGGCCGGGCATCGGCGCGATCGCCGACCGTGAGGACGCGGAGCGGTTCGCGGCGCAGTGGCGGCACTCGCTGTACCGCCGCGGCCTGCTCGGCATCACCTGGCCGCGGGAGTACGGCGGGCGCGGGCTGTCCCGGCTGCACCAGGTGGTGCTGGTCGAGGAGCTGGCCCGGGCCGGCGTGCCGTACGGCGAGCACACCGACCTGTTCGGCGTCAAAATGCTCGGCAGCACCCTGCTCCGCTGGGGCACCCCGGAGCAGAAAGCCAGGTTCCTGCCCCGCATCCTGTCCGGCGCGGACCGGTGGTGTCAGGGCTTCTCCGAGCCGGACGCGGGATCGGACCTCGCGTCGCTGGCCACCCGGGCGACCCTGCAGGGTGGGGAGTGGGTGATCGACGGGCAGAAGATCTGGACCTCTGTCGCGCACCGCGCGAACTGGATCTTCCTGCTGGCCCGGACCGAGCCGCGGGCCCGCGGCCACCAGGGCATCTCCTTCCTGCTCTGCCCGCTCGACCAGCCCGGCGTCGAGATCAGGCCGATCCGCCAGGTTACCGGGGACAGCGACTTCAACGAGGTGTTCTTCACCGGCGCGCGGACCCCCGCTGACCTGGTCGTCGGAGCGCCGGGCGAGGGCTGGAAAGTGGCCATGACGCTGCTCGGCCACGAGCGCGGCGAGGAGGCCGCCACCAACCCGATTCTGTTCAAAGCCGAGCTCGACCGGCTGTTCGCCCTGGCGGCCGAGCGCGGCCGGGACCGCGACCCGCTGATCCGGCAGCGGCTGGCCTGGTGCTATGCCCGGGTGGAGATCATGCGCTACCTCGGTCACCGGATACTCACCCAGGTGCAGAACGGAACCGACCTGGGTCCGGCAGCCTCGGTCGCGAAGCTGTACTGGAGTGAGTACCACGTCGCCGCGACCGAACTGGCGCTGGACATCCAGGGCCTGGCCGGGCTGGTGCCCGAAGGCCGCGGCCCGCTGCGGGCGGTGCGCACCGATGACCCAGGCGCGCCCAACTCATCCGGCTCCTGGCTGGGCGCGTTCCTGAACGCCCGCGCCGGGACGATCTACGCCGGCACCTCCGAAGTGCAGCGCAACATCCTCGCCGAGACGGTGCTCGGCCTGCCCAGGGAGCGACGCCAGTGAGCGGGAGACATAGTGAGCATGGTTGATCCTGATGAGTTCGGCGGCCGCGTCGCCCTGGTAACGGCCGCCGCGGGGAAGGGCATCGGGCAGGCAGTAGCGCGGCGGCTGGCCGTCGGCGGCGCCCGCGTGGTGGTGACCGACATCCACCCCGGCCGGACCGAGAAGGTGACCGCGGCGATCGCCGCCGACTACCCGGCGGCCACCGTAGCGGGCTACCCGCTGGACGCTGGCGACCGGGACCAGATCGACGCGGTCCTGGACGCGGTCACCGCGTCGCTGGGCCCGGTGCAGATCCTGGTCAACAACGCGGCGCTGAACATCACCGGCAGCATCTTCGGCTATGACCCGGCCGACTGGGACCGGGTGGTCCGGGTCAATCTCACCGGCGCGTGGTACCTGTGCCACCGCACGATGCCGCTGATGCGCGAGGCCGGCGGCGGCGTGATCGTGAACGTGGGCAGCTACGCGCCGGACGTCGGCGGCGGCGGCATCGAGGCGCCGTACGCGGCGACCAAGGGCGGCCTGTCCGCGCTGACCCGCGGCCTGGCCCACGAGGGCGGCCCGCACCGGATCCGCGCGGTCTACCTGTCCATGGGCGTGGTCAAGGGCACCAAGTTCGCCGAGGACAACGCCGAGCTGCTGGCCCGGATGCCGGGCACCCTCGGCCCTCTCGGCGACCTCCCCGGCCCGCAAGACATCGCCGAGGCGGTGGCCTTCCTCGCCTCCGACCGCGCCGCCTTCATCACCGGCGAAGTCCTCAACGTCGCCGCCGGCGCCTACATGCGCAACTGACCGCCGCCGTGGCTGCTGCGGCACGGCCAGGACTCTGCCCGCATGACAGGGCTCCTGCGATCGGGCACGTAGCGTGCAGAAGGCATGTCCGGCGCAGGCTGTGAGAAACTCGTGAAGGCTCAGCCGATGGCGGAACCGGCTGACCGTTGCTATCAGGGTGCGGCATACCGTGACCCCCCGTGACCGGCCGCCACGAGCAAGCAGGAGACGACAGTGGCCAGCGCAACGACTATGCCCTCTATTACACACGTCGCCGTGACGGTAACCGACCTCGCTGTCAGCGAGGCGTGGTATACGAAGGTTCTTGGCGTCAAGCCCGTGCTCGATGAGGACACCGGCCCCTTCCGGCACATTGTCTACCAGCTCGGGAACACTTTGTTTGGGCTCCACGGCTTCCCTGACCTGGCTAGCAAGGAGCCCTTCAACGAACGGAGGCCGGGCCTCGACCACATCGCGTTCGGCTGTGCCAGCCGCGATGAACTCGCCGAATGGGCAGCCCGGCTTGACGAGCTGGGTGTGGCTCATGGTGAGATCGTGGACGCCAGCTACGGCTCCGGTCTGTCGTTCCGCGACCCCGACAACATTGCGCTGGAGTTGTTCGCGCCGCCCGACTGACCAGCCGCCCGCATGACCAGCCGACCGCAAGTTGGCCAGGCTCGCCGGACGGCTCGCAGGTCATTCCGGGCCTCTTCCTCCCGGACGAGCGGCGAGTTGGCCGTTTGCGTGGGCTGCTTGGGGGATTACGGCAAGAGCGTTTTACAGCAGGCGCCTGGTCTGCTCCGCGTGCCAGGAGAGCTCCATGGCCTCGGATCGCTCCAGCGCCTGCAGGAGGAGTGCCGGATCGTCGCGGGCGATGCCTAGAATCCGCCTCCTTATGACGGTGGTTGCGCAGTCAAGGTTCGCGATGGGCCGGCGCAGTGGCTGCCATCGCCGTTGTGATCGCGCGGGCGGACTGCAGGGTACCTGGGCCGCCGCCCGCCCCGGGGGAATCGCTACTGTGACGCCATGACGAAATTCGGTGTGCAGCTGCCCAATTTCTCCGGGTTTGATCCGTCCGAGTTGTTCGGGCATGTGGCCGGCCTGGCCACGACGGCGGAAGAGGCCGGGTTCGACTCGGTGTGGGTCATGGATCACTTCTTCCAGCTGCCCTCGCTTGGCGGGCCGGACCAGCCGATGCTGGAGGCCTACACCCTGCTCGGGGCGCTGGCTGCGGTGACCCGGCGGGTGCAGCTCGGCACGCTGGTCACCGGCGTGACCTACCGCAACCCCGGGATCCTGGCCAAGATCGTCACGACGCTGGACGTCATCTCGCGGGGCCGGGCCATCCTGGGCATCGGGGGCGCCTGGTACGACGTGGAGCACCAGGGCCTCGGCATCGACTTCCCCGGTGCCGGGGTGCGCCTGGACATGCTGGAGGAAGCGGTCCAGGTCTGCCGGGCCATGTTCACCGGCGATGACGTGAGCTTCTCCGGCTCTCACTACCGGCTCGATCACGCCCGCAACCTGCCCCGGCCGGTGCAGGCAGGCGGTCCGAAGATCATGATCGGCGGCGGCGGCGAGAAGCGGACGCTGCGGCTGGTGGCCCGCTACGCGGACATGTGCAACGTGACGGGCGACGTCAGCACGCTGGCCCGCAAGATCGGCGTGCTCCGCCGCCACTGCGCCGAGGCGGGCCGGGATCCAGCTGAGGTCGGCGTGACCTGGATGACCCCGCTGATACTGACCACGTCCAGCCAGAACACGGGGGAGGTGCGCGAGATGGTGGCGGCGGCCGTCCCTGCCGAGCAGATCGCCGGATTCACCATCGGTCAGCCCCACGAGATCCCCGGCCTGGTCGCAGGTCACATCGAGGCCGGCGCTGACGAAGTGATGTTCAGCTTCGCCTTCGCCGACACCGCGGGAATCGCTGCGGTGGGAGAGGCATTCGGCTTGGGCGGACAGTAGCGGCACCCGCCGCCGCGAAGGCGAGCACCCTCCTGCCGGTGCCTGATGACTGCCTGGACCCGATGATTACGGACATGTGCCGGCCTCCCGGCAAACACCCGGCTTGGTCAGGCCAGGTAGAAGAACCTATCCGGTGAACCGCCGCAAGGCCGGTTTCCCGCGGACCGGAGGTGAGGCCAGCTGACCGGCAGCTCGTGCTGAGACAGGACACGCCGCGATAGCGCGCCGGCCCGGGCAATCGATCACCGCCCTTTCGCCGCGTCCGATCACACCGGCAGGACGCCAGTACGCGGAGGGTCTCAGGATCGAAGGTTCGGAATGAGCACGCCAGCATGATCGAGACATGCCATACCGCTACCTGGCCATGTGCCGGGAGTGTGCTTTATTGGTCCTAGACCTGTACCCGGACCTGGAGGGTGCGATGTCCGAGTATCCAGACGAGATGGGGGCATGGTGGACCAGGTTTCCCGGAAGCGACAGGGCCGCCTGGGCCACGTCGTCCCCGTCCTCTGCCGGTGGTCGTGCGCCCGCGCCGGACGGGGTAGGAGGGACTGGGTCAAGACGGGCGTCTAAGCACGGGCTGATGCTCACCCCGGGCAGGCGCGAGCGCGCCAGGCGCGAAGCGGCGGCGAAGTGGCGGCGGCAGAGGATAGCCGGGATCCGTCAGCCGTCGCTGAAGTCGGGCGTGATAACGGTGGGCTCCGGCTTCGGGGGGACGGGCAAGACTGACGTGGCGGTGACGCTAGCGGCCATCTTCGCCGCCACGCGGCCCGCCGACCGGGTGATACTCGCCGACACCAATGACGACATGCCGCATGGGTACAGCAGATTGGGGGGCGCGCCGGTCGAGCGGCTGCCGCGGCATCGGCGGCCGCTTTCGATCCGGGGCTTCCATCAGGCTTGCGTGGAGGACCGCATCAAGGTCTACGCTGATCTGCGCGATGCAGTCGCGTGGCTACAGGGTGTGGCTGTGATCCGCGGCGACACCGCGGATGAGTGTGCCGGAGCCGATTTCGGCGAGCGGGAGTATCTGACAGTGCTGGGATTTCTCCAGTGCATGTCCAACATCGTCATCAACGACGGCGGAACAGGGCTGTTTGCCAAGCTCCAGGTGGCAACGCTTCTGCACGGCGACAAGTATGTCTTCGTGACGGAGGCGTCTCAGCTGGGGTTCTGGTCGATCGGCCAGGTATTCAGCCGTTACCGGCATTACGAGGGCGAAAAAGAGAGGTCGCTGACCGAGCAGGAAATGAAACATCTGAACGGGCTTATGGACGAGGCGACGGTCATCGTGGACAAGTTCGCTGAAAGCGACCCGGAGCAGGCCCGGTGGCTCGCTCAGATCCGTGAGAGCTTTGAAGGGCCGCACGTGTCGGTCGTGGCGACGCCCTGGGATCAGTCGCTCGCCAACCGCGTGCCGTTGGATCTCGGCGCTGTCGCGGGCCCGACGCTCGACGCCAAGCTGGCGATGGCCGAAGTGGTGCTGCGCGGCGTCGACCGGGCCTACCGCAGGCGCCAGGGCCTTCCTGAGGAGCAGACAGAATATTCCGGCAACGGTGAGCGGGGTCCAGCCGAGCCGCCACGTTGGCTCTCGGAGCCTCTGCCACCGGCCGCTGCCCCGGACAGCCCAGACGCTGAGCCGGACACCCCAGACGTACGGATCATCCCCGCACAACCAGCCGCGCACAGCCCGGACGCCGTTCCAGACAGCCCGGACGCCGTTCCAGACAGCCCGGACGCTGAGCCGGACATCCCTTACGTACGGATCATTCCCGCACGAACCGAATCGGACAGCACAGACACTGAGCCGACGGTTTTACAAACCGGCACGGCTTAAGTCGGATGGAGACGGTCACGCGTGAACGGCGCGACGACCTCATAGCCGGGTTCGGCCGCGAGGCGTTGCATTTGGAGCAGCGCGCCCTGGTCGGCGAGCTGCGGGCCGACTATCCGGGGTGGGCCATCAGCTTGACCGAGTGCCACGGCGGATGGCGGCTGATCGCGTACCGGGAGGGCTGCCCGTCCGGCCTGTACGCGCTGATCACCGATGACGTGGCGGAGCTGCGGCAGGAGCTGGACAACGCGGCAATGGCGCGGGCTGCCTCATAAGCGGGTCGATCCCGGGCGCGGCTCTCTGGGCAGGCCGAGAATCCGCTCGCCGATGATGTTGCGCTGGATCTGGCTGCTGCCGCCGTAGATCGTCTCGGCCCGCGACAGCAGGAACGCCCGCTGCAGCGGCTCGAGCTCGTAGCCGTCACCGGTCACGGTCGCCTCCTCGGCGAGCAGTTCGGTGGCCAGCTCCAGCAGCCGCTGGTGCTGGACCGAGGCATACAGCTTGGCGGTGGCCGCCTGCGCGCCCGGCGCCCGGCCCGCGACCAGCTCGCCGATCGTGCGCAGCGCGGTGACGCGCATCAGCCGGACCGCGATCCAGGCGTCTACCAGCCGGTGGCTGAGCCCGCCCACGCCGGCCCCGGCGATGGTCCCAGTGCCGGGGCGGGCGCGGGCCAGGTCCAGCACGTGCTCGGCCTCCCGTTCGAATCCGAGCTGCTGCGGCATGAGCAGGGTGCCGCGCTCCACGCCGAGCGCGGCCATGGCCACCTTCCAGCCGTCGCCCGGCGCGCCGACGACCAGGTCGGCCTGGGTCCGCGCGCCGTCGAAGAAGACCTCGCAGAACTCGCCCTCGCCGAGCATGTTGGTAATCGGCCGGACCTGCACGCCCGGCTGGTCGGCCGGTACGAGAAGCAGGGACAGCCCGTGGTGCCTGGACGCTGCCGGGTCGGTCCGGCACAGCACGTAGAGCCAGTCCGCGGACGCGCCGAAGGTCATCCAGATCTTCTGCCCGTCGATGACCCACTCCTGGCCGTCCAGCGCGGCCCGGGTGCGTACCGAGGCCAGGTCGGACCCGGCGTCCGGCTCGCTGAAGCCCTGTCCCCAGAACTCCTCGGCGGCCAGGATCTTCGGCAGGAACCTGGCCTTCTGCTCCGGGGTGCCGAACATCAGCAGGGTCGGGCCGAACAGGTCCTGCCCCTGGACGCCGAGGCGGTACGGCGCCTGCGCCCGGGCATAGAGGTACTCGAAGATGATCGCCTGCGCGAGGGTCGCGCCGCGCCCGCCGTACTCCGGCGGCCAGGTGAGCCCCAGCCAGCGGCCGGCCGACAGTTCCTTCTCCCAGCGCAGCCGGACGTCCCAGGCCGCCGAGTCGTCCGGGCCGCCCACGCCGCGGTGCTCCGCGAACTCCCCGACCAGGTGCTCGTCCAGCCAGCGCTGTACCTCATCGGCGAACGGCCGGTCTTCCGGCCGGATCTCGATATCCATCGCTCAGGCCCCCAATCCCAGCCGCACCGCGAGCAGGTCCCTGTGATAGCCAGGGGTGCCGAACATCGCCTCGCTGGCCTTGGCCCGCTTGAAGTACAGGTGGGCGGGATGCTCCCAGGTGAAGCCGATGCCGCCGTGCACCTGGATGGCGTCGCCCGCGATCCGGCAGTACGCCGCCGAGCAGTACACCTTGGCCAGGCTGGCCGCCAGCGGCACGTCGTCGCTGTCGGCGGCCAGCGCCCACAGCCCGTAGTAGGCCGCCGACCGGGCCGCCTCCGCCTCGGTCAGCATGTCCGCGCACATGTGCTTGACGGCCTGGAACGAGCCGATCGGCCGCCCGAACTGGACCCGCATGCCGGCGTACCCGGCGGCCATGTCCACGGCCCGGGAAGCACCGCCGACCTGCTCGGCGGCCAGCAGAATGACGGCGGTGTCCAGGACCCGGCGGAGCACCCGCCACCCGTCACCCTCGTCCCCGATCAGCCGGGCCGGCGTCCCCGCGAACTCCAGATGCGCCTGCCTGCGGGTCTGGTCGAGCGTCGGAACCGGCACCCGCCGAAGGCCCGGCGCGGCGCCGTCCACCGCGAACAGGCCGACGCCGGCCGGCGTGCGGGCGCCGACCATGATGAGATCGGCGATATGGCCATCCAGCACGTGCCGCTTGCCGCCGTCCAGGACCCATTCTGCCCCGCTCCGGCGGGCCCGCGTCCGCACGCCCGCCTCGTCCCAGCGCCCCGGCTGCTCCAGCAGGGCCAGCGTGCCGATGGTCTGGCCGGTGGCCAGCCCGGGCAGCAGGTCCTTCCTGGCCGCCTCGTCGGTGCAGCGCAGCAGAGCCTCGGTGGCCAGCGCCACGCTGGACAGGTATGGCGCGCACAGCAGCGCCCGGCCCATCTCCTCGAAGACGATGCCGAGCTCGAGGTAGCCGAACCCGGCCCCGTCGTACTCCTCAGGCACGGCCATGCCCTGCAGCCCGAGCTGGTCGCTCATCTGCTTCCACACCGCGGGGTCGTAGCCGCCGGGCGTGGCCATCACCCGGCGCACGGTCTCCGACGCCGACTTGCTGGTGAGAAAGTCGCGCACGGCGGCCCGCAGCTCCAGCTGCTCGTCCGTGAAGAGGAAGTTCATCCGACCTCCAAGCTTATAGTAAAATCATACAACTAGTTATACTATCTGAGATGGTGCGCGCGGACCACTGCGCGGCCGCCCAGGGAAGGTGCGTGGCGCCGATGACCGACCGTTACGCGGATTTCCCGAGCCTGCGCTGCGAGACGCTGGGCTCGGGGGTGCTGCAGATCGTGCTGGACGCCCCGCGGCTGAACGCGGTGGGCCTGCAGATGCACCGGGATCTCGCCGATGTCTGGGCCGCGGTGGACCGCGACGACGACGTCCGGTCGGTCGTCATCCGGGGAGCGGGCACGGCGTTCTCGGCCGGGGGCTCTTTCGACATGATCGAGGACATGACCCAGGACGCCGGGGTCCGGGCCCGCGTCATGCGCGAGGCGCGCGACCTCGTCTACGGGGTGATCAACTGCTCCAAGCCTGTGGTCTCGGCCATCTGCGGTCCGGCGGTCGGCGCCGGCCTGGTGGTGGCGCTGCTGGCCGACGTCTCGGTGGCCGGGCGGTCCGCGAAGATCGTGGATGGCCATACCCGGCTCGGCGTCGCGGCCGGGGACCACGCGGCGATCTGCTGGCCGCTGCTGTGCGGCATGGCCAAGGCCAAGTACTACCTGCTCTCCTGCGCCCCGCTCACCGGCCAGGAGGCGGAGCGGATCGGCCTGGTGTCCTTGTGCGTGGACGACGACGAGGTGCCCGAACGCGCCGTGGCGATCGCGCGTGACCTGGCTGACCTGCCCGCCACCGCAGTCCGGTGGACCAAATACTCGCTGAACAACTGGTACCGGCAAGCCGGCCCGCTGTTCGACGCGTCGCTGGGGTATGAGTTCGTCGGCTTCGGCCTGCCCGAAGCCCGCGAGGGAGTCGCGGCTCTGAAGGAGAAGCGGCCGCCTGATTTCCGCGCGGTGGAGGATGCGCCATGACCACACACCCCGACCCCACCTATCCGCCGATGCTGGTCCAGGGCCAGACCTGGGAGGAGATGACCGTCGGCAGCGCGTTCCGCACCGCGGCCAGGACCATCACCGAGACCGACCTGATCACCTTCATCACCTGGAGCGGCTTCAACGAGGCGCTGTTCATGGACGCCTCGCACGCCGCCGGGGGCGGGTACACCGGGCGGCTGGTCCCCGGGGCCCTGATCTTCTGCCTCGGCGAGGGGCTGGTCATCCAGACCAACGTGATCAACGGCACCGGCCTGGCGTTCATGTCCATGGACCTGACCATCAAGCGGCCCGCCTACGTGGGGGACACCATTCACGTGGTGGTCGAGGTG
Source organism: uncultured Actinomycetes bacterium (assembly GCA_963742795.1). GTDB lineage: Bacteria > Actinomycetota > Actinomycetes > Streptosporangiales > Streptosporangiaceae > Palsa-504. The sequence continues at coordinate 37,922 of CAVUNL010000025.1, read as the reverse complement.
ACCCAGGCGCGGGCGGCGAGCACCGGGCAGCGGGGCGTGGTGACCACCAGGAACAGCATCCGCAACGCCCGCGGTGAGGAGCTGCTGATCTATACGCCGGTCCGGCTGATCCGCGGCCGCGGCTACCAGCCGCCGGGCGAAGCCTGCTGATGCCCGGGAAGCTGGCCCGGGAAGCTGGCCCGGGAAGCTGGCCCGGGAAGCTGGCCCGGGAAGCTGGCCCGGGAAGCTGGCCCGGGAAGCTGGCAAGGTCTTGACAAGCTAAATCATTTAGCTGATTCTATAGGTATGACACGTTCCAGGATGAGCCGGTGGCTGGATCTGCTGCGCGCGTCGCTGGGGCCCCCGCCCCCGCCACCCAGGTGCCATTTCTCGTCCCGCCGCTGGCCCGCCGCCCGCGGCCGCGCCGGCCGGGCCGGCCGCAACCTGGCTGCCTGGCAGAATCCCGCCGTCAAGCGGTAAAGGACGTCAACCTCGTATGCTTATTGCATTAGAAGTCCAGTCAGGTCTCGTCCGGGCTGGAACCAGGCCACCGGCCCGAGGGGAAAGCTTGAACGCGGTCAGGGGAGTCTCGACAGTCCGGGTACCTAAGGCCGGAGAGATGGTGGCGGCGCATCTTCGCCGTCAGATCGTGCTCGGCGAGCTGAAGGAAGGAGACCAGCTTCCTTCCGAGAGCGTGCTGATGGAGGAATTCGGCGTGTCCCGTCCCACGCTGCGCGAGGCGTTCCGCATCCTGGAGGCCGAGGGTGCCATCACCGTGCGGCGCGGTGTCCGGGGTGGCGCCCGGGTACAGGCGCCCGACATCAACGTGGCCGCCCGCCAAATCGGCCTGCTGCTGCAGTACCGGGGAGCACTGCTGTCCGATGTCTACGAGGTCCGCGCGGTCCTGGAGCCCGCCGCGGCCCGGATGGCGGCCAGGCGGCGCACGTCAGCAGATCTGGCCCGCCTGCAGGAGGCGGTGGACCGGCACCGCGAGTCGTTGGATGACCCCGGCCAGGCTTTCGCCGCCGACGCCGAGTTCCACCGGCTGGTCGTGGAACTGTCGGGCAACGAGACCCTCCAGATCATGGCCGGCATGCTGACCAACATCATCAGGGAGGGCGACCGCTCCTACGCCGTCAGCCATGACTGGCCGCACGAGCAGGAACTTTCCAAGATCGCGATCCGCGCGCACGCCCGTCTCGTCGAGCTCATCCGCAAGCGCAGCGGTGAGGAGGCGGAGGAATTCTGGCGGACGCACCTGTCGGAGTCGGCCAAGATCGTCCTGGGCGACCGCACCACGGCCACCGTCGTGGAACTGCTCTCCTGAGTCGGCCGCGGGCGGGCCTTCCTTATCGGTGCATTACTCTTATAGATATGACCAATTGTACCTTCAGGGGTGCCTGTCGTGGCGACCGGGGCCGGGAGAGGGCATGGGAGACGAGGGGGGCATCGGAATGACCGTGCCACTGCCCGCCGAGGACACCGCGCCGGCCCGGCTGGCCAAGCCCGTCAGCGGCCGTCCGCTCGGCCAGCGGATCCGGGTGCCGAAGACCGCCGAGCTTGTCGCCGCGGAACTACGGCGCAAGATCGTGCGCGGCGAGCTGGCCGAGGGCGATGCGCTGCCGTCCGAGGCGGCGCTGATGGCCGAGTTCGCCGTGTCCCGGCCGACGCTGCGCGAGGCCTTCCGGGTGCTGGAATCGGAGTCGCTAATCAGCATTCGCCGGGGCGCCCGCGGCGGCGCCCGGGTGCAGCTGCCGGACGGGAACGTGGCGGCCGGCTATGCGGGCCTGGTGCTGGAATACCGGGGCACTACCCTCCAGGACGTCTACGACGCCCGGACCCTGATCGAGGCCCCGTGCGCTGCGCTGCTGGCGCAGCGGCGGACCGACCAGGACGTGGCGCGCCTGCGGACGGCCGTGGCGCAGGCGGAGCGGCTGATGGACGACCCGCAGTCGTTCATCCGCACGCACATGGAATTTCACGCGCTTGTGGTGCAGCTGGCCGGCAACCAGACGCTGGCCGTGCTCAACGGCATGGTCCGGCACATCATCGAGCTGGCCAACTGGTCGCACGTGGACCTGGACGCGGGCAGCCCGGAAAACGTACGGGCGAACAAGCGGGGGTTCCGGGCGCACGTCCGGCTGGTCGAGCTGGTGGAGAACCAGCAAGCCGACGAGGCCGAGGCGCTCTGGCGGCTGCATCTGGCGGAGGCCGAGAACTATCTGCTGATGAACAAGTCGATGACCACCGTGCTCGACCTCCTCGGCTGACCCGTGCTGGCCCCGCTGTCCGGGGCCCGCCGAGGGCCGGCTGCCCGCGGCGGTGGCCGATGTCCGCCGATATGAGTACAATAAGTTATATATATCGGTGTTCTCGTCTGCGGACGAGACGGTTCCAGGGAGGGCGCGTGCGGCTGCAAGCAAAGACAGCGATGATCACCGGCGCCGGCCGCGGCATCGGCGAGGCGATCGCTGAGGCTCTGGCCGCCGAAGGCGCGGCGGTCGCGGTATGCGACCTGGACGGCACGGCGGCCGTGAAGACCGCGGCGGGCATCGCCGAGCGCCACGGCGCGCGGGCCATCGGCGCGGAAGTGGACATCGCGGACAGCGCGGCGGTCCGGGCCGCGGTGAGCCAGGTGGCCTCTGAGCTGGGACCGCCGGACATCCTGGTCAACAACGCGGGCGTCGACGTGATCGAGCTCTTCGTGGACTCGGCCGAGGCGACCTGGGACAAGATCATCGCGGTCAACCTGCGCGGCACGATCACCGTCACCCGCGCCGTACTGGACGGGATGATCGAGCGGGGCAGCGGGCGGATCATCCACATCGCCTCCGACGCCGGCCGGGTGGGCTCATCCGGCGAGGTGGTCTACTCAGCCACCAAGGGCGGGGTGATCGCGTTCGGGAAGGCGCTGGCCAGGGAGGTGGCCCGGCACGGCATCACGGTGAACAGCGTCTGCCCCGGCCCGACCGACACCGCCCTGCTCGACCAGGTAGCCGCCTACAGCCAGAAGCTGCGGGACGGTCTGGCCCGGGCCATCCCGCTGGGCCGGGTCGGGCAGCCCGCCGACATCTCCGGCGTAGTGGCCTTCCTCGCCTCCGACCAGGCCGCCTACATCACCGGTCAGACGCTATCGGTCAGCGGCGGCCTGACCATGGCCTGACGCCGTCCGGGGCGGGCCGTCCAGATACGGTGTCACCGCAGGTAGGCCTGGCCGCCGTCCACGGCGATCGTGGTGCCGGTGATGTAGCTCGCCGCGGGACCGCACAGGAAGGCCACGACCGGGCCGATCTCCTCGTCGGGATCGCCCAGCCGGCGCAGCGGGATGCTGGACATGCTGCGCTCGTACTCGGCGGGATTGGCCTGCCGCCAGGCCCTGGAGGCCGGGCTGGCCGCGGCGGGCAGGATGGCGATGACCCGGATGCCGTCCGGACCCCACTCCGCCGCGGCCACCCGGCTCAAGGTCTGGGTCGCCGCCTTGGCCGCAGCGTAGACCCCGCGGCCAGCGGGCAGCGGGTTCACCGTGGTCGAGCTGCCGAGGTTGACGACGACGCTGCCCGGGCGCAGGTGCGGATGGCAGGCCTTCATCAGCCGGAACGCGGCCAGTGGCCCGGATTCCCAGCAGGCGCCGAAGGCCTCGTCGGTGACCTCGAGGATCGCGCCGAGCGCGGTGATCTGCGCGTTGTTCACCAGGATGTCGATGCCGCCCAGTTCGCTGACGGTGCGCTCGACGCAGCCCCGGATGTCGGCCGGCCGGGTCACGTCCGCGACGATGGGCAGCGCGGTACCGCCGGGCTTTTCGATCTCCGCCGCCACCGCGACCAGCTTGGCTTCGGTGCGGCCGACCAGCGCGACGGCCGCGCCCTCGGCGGCGAGAGCGAGCGCGATGCCGCGGCCGATCCCCTGGCCGCCGCCGGTGACGATGGCCCGCTTGCCGTCCAGTGTCCCTGCCATGGCCGTTACCTTCCCAGTGATTCTTGCGCGCTCCCAGTCGGTCGCCTGCCCGCAGGCTAGCAAGACGGACGTCATTTGCCCCTAGACGGCAGCTTCGTTAGATGATAACAATTAGGTAGACAATATGCCTACTTATTGAAGAGACGGCTCACGTTCGTCTACCGTCCACTCATCCGTGACTCCGCCAGGCCGGCGTCAAGGGAACGCCGGCCCCGGGCGGGCCAGTCACCGTCCCGGCCGACCTTGGGGGTCGAACAGCAAATGAACTCCAGACACAGGACCGCTCTCCTGCGGGCATCCGCGCTGAGCATCGCGGTCGCGGCCCTCGCCACGGCCTGTAGCAGCACCAACAGCAGTAGCAGCACCAGCAGCAGCAGCAGCACTAACACCAGCAGCAGCACGAGCGCGGCCAGCTCCGGCTCCGCCGCGTCCGGGTCGGACCTGGTCATCGGCACGATCGGTGACTTCTCGGGCCCGGGCGGCGAGGCCTCGCACCTGGCCGGCTTGCAGGCCTGGGTGGACTCGGTCAACGCCAGCGGCGGGATCAAGGGCCGCCAGATCAAGCTGATCGTCGAGGACGATCAGGGTGACGCGACCCAATCGCAGGCGGACATCCGCCAGTTGGTCCAGGTGAACCACGTGCTGGCCATCGTCAGCCCGGAGGCCGGAGGGACCGAGAGCGGCTGGGCCTCCTACGTGGAGCAGCAGCACATTGCCGTGGTCGGCGGCGAGTCGGACACGCCGGTGTGGTTCACCAACCCGTCGTTCTTCCCGTCCGGCGCCACGGTCCTGACCTCGCTGGAAATGCAGGCTTACGCGGTGAAGGCGGCGGGCAAGACGTCCTTCGGCGCGGTGTACTGCGCCGAGAGCGCCGCCTGCAAGCAGACCGTGCCGGCGCTGCAGGGATACGCGAAGGCCTTCGGCCTGGACATGTCGACCAGCGCGGCGATCGCCGTGGCGGCGCCGAGCTACACGGCCCAGTGCCTGGCCGGCAGGCAGGCCGGCGCCCAGGCGCTGATTATCGACGCGTCCTACGCGGCTGGCTCCCGGTTCGCGCCGGCCTGCGCGCAGCAGGGTTACAGCCCGGTGTACGTGATCCCCTCCGGGGCGTTCGACAGCCGCTATCTGCAGGTGTCCCAGGTGAACGGCGCCTACGTGCCGACGACCAACGCGCTGTGGTTCGCCGGCACCCCGGCGGTGGACCAGTTCAAGCAGGCCATGGCCAAGTACGAATCGGGCACCTCACCGGGCCCGAACCCGATGTCCGGCTGGGCGGGTGGCGTCCTGTTCGGGGCGGCGGCAGCGAACCTGCCGGCCAATCCGACCTCTGCGGGCGTGTTCACCGCTCTGTATTCGCTGCCGAAGAACGACACGCTGAACGGGCTCAGCCCGCCGCTGAACTTCCACTCCGGCGCACCAGCCTCCCAGGTGACCTGCTTCTTCCTCGGTCAGATCGAGAACGGCCAACTGACCGCGGCCAAGGGCACGGCGCCCATCTGCCCCTGATCGCGATCCCGGGGCACCCGGCCAGAACCGGGTGCCCCGGGACCTACCCAGTGAGATGACCAGATGAATACGCTGCTCCCCTTCGTGATCCTCGGCATCGCCGCCGGATCGGTCTACGGCCTGACCGGAACCGGCCTGGTGCTCACCTACAAGACGTCTGGCATCTTCAACTTCGCCCAGGGCGCCGTGGCCACCACTGGCGCCTATGTCTTCTACATCCTGCACGACGATGTCGTGCACCTGCCCGCCGTGCCGACCGCGCTGATCTGCGTATTCGTGGTCGGCCCGGTGCTCGGCCTGGGACTGGAGACGATGGCGCGCCGGCTTGCGGACGCGTCGGCGACGATGCAGGTCGTCGCCACGATCGGCCTCGTCCTCGTGGTCCAGGGCTTTTTCTCGGCGACGTTCGGCACGCTGGCGCGCACCTTTCCCGCGTGGCTGCCGCAGCACGCCGTCGAGATCGGCGGCGTGTTCGTCGGCGAGGACCAGATGATCATTACCGGCATCGCGCTGGCCGCCACCGTCGGACTGTTCCTGTTCTTCCGGCGCACCCGGCTCGGCGTCGCCATGCGGGGGGTGGTCGACAACCCGGAACTGCTCGACCTCGGCGGCACCAGCCCGGCGGCGGTACGGCGATGGGCCTGGATCATCGGCTCCAGCTTTGCCGTCCTGGCGGGGATCCTGCTCGCGCCGACCCTGAACCTGGACGCCACCGTGCTCACCCTGCTGGTCGTCCAGGCCTTCGGCGCCGCGGCGATCGGCCGTTTCTCCAGCCTGCCGCTCACCTACGTCGGCGGCCTGGTGGTCGGGATCCTCGCCGCGGTCGCCACCAAGTACGTCGTCACGTCCACCGCCGCGCTGGCCGGGCTCCCGGCCAGCATCCCGTTCATCGTGCTCTTCCTGGTCCTGGTCTTCACGCCGCGGTCGCGGCTGGCCGGTAGGCGGGTATCCCGGCCCCGCCCGGCCGCGACGTACGCGACGTACACGGCGCCCGCCCGGGTTCAGCTGGCCGGCGCCGCCGTCCTGACGGTCGTCCTGCTGGCCGTCCCGCACCTGGTCAACGCGGGCCAGCTGCCCTACTGGTCGGACGGGCTGACCCAGGTCGTCCTGTTCCTCTCGCTCGGCCTGCTGGTCCGGACGTCGGGACAGGTATCCCTATGCCAGGCCGCGTTCGCCGCGATCGGCGCCACCACCATGGGGCACCTGACGGCGGGCTTCGGGCTCCCCTGGGGAGCCGCGCTGCTGCTGGCCGGCCTGGCGGCGGTACCGATCGGCGCGTTCATCGCGATCCCCGCCATCCGGCTGCCCGGGGTATTCCTGGCCCTGGCCACCTTCGGCTTCGGCGTCACGATGGAGCAGATGGGCTATCCGCTCTGGATCATGTTCGGCTCGAGCTCCCTGGGGCAGGCGGTGAACCGGCCCGCCTTCGCGCAGGGCGATATTGCCTATTACTACCTGATGCTCGCGTTCGTGGTGGCCGCGAGCCTGCTGGTGGTGTGGCTGGTCCGCAGCAGGCTCGGCAGGCTCCTGCGCGGTATGGCCGACTCGCCGGTCGCCCTGGCCACGCACGGGACGAGCGTGCTGGTCACCCGGGTGCTCGTCTTCTGCATCGCGGCGTTCCTGGCCGGCATCTCCGGCGCCCTGTTCGGCGGCGTGGTGCACACCGTCACCAGCTCGGACTTCGCCTCGTTCAGCTCCTTGACCCTGCTCGCGCTGCTGGTCATCATGCCGGGCCGGGAACCCTGGTACGCGTTCGGCGCGGGCTTCGCGCTCGTGATCATCCCATCCTGGATCTCTACCGGGGCGACCGTGAACGACTGGCTGAACGTCCTGTTCGGCGTGGCCGCGGTGCAGGTGGCACTCGGCTTCGCCCCGCGCAACAAGCGGCTGCACGGGCTCCTGGATCGCGTCGGAGGCCGCCGTCGTCCGGCCGCCGCCGGGCCGGCCACGCAGGTCCCTGCGGTCACGGCGACCAGAGCCGGGTCACCCGCGATGGCCGCCAAGGCGGCCGCCAACGGCGCGGGCGCCGCGGCCGATGGCCGCCCCGGCCGCCCTCCGGCCGTCGGCCTTGACCTGGCCCATGTCACGGTCAGGTACGGCGGTCATGTCGCGCTCGATGACGTGAGCCTGACCGCCCCGGTCAGCCGGATCACCGGGCTGATCGGGCCCAACGGCGCGGGCAAGACCACACTGTTCAACGTGGCTTCCGGGTTGCTCCGGCCGGCGGCTGGCACGCTGCGGCTGCACGGCGCGGACATGTCCGCGCTGGACCCGGCGGCACGGGCTCGGCGTGGCCTCGGCCGGACGTTCCAGAAGATGGAGTTGTTTGACTCGCTGACCGCGCGGGAGAACGTGTCCCTCGGCCGGGAGGCCGGGCAGGCCGGCCGGCGGCCCTGGCAGCACGTGGCAGAGACCAGGACAGACTCCCGTAGCCGGAGCGCGGCAGCCGAGCAGGCCATGGCGCTGGCCGGGATCGCCGATCTGGCCGACCGCCCGGTGGCGGCGCTGTCCACCGGGCAGCGGCGGCTGGTCGAGCTCGCCCGTTGCCTGGCCGGCCAGTTCGACGTGCTGCTGCTCGACGAGCCATCCTCCGGCCTGGACGGCGTGGAGACCGAGCGGTTCGGCCAGATCCTCACCCGGGTGGTCGCGGAGCGCGGAGTCGGCATCCTGCTGGTCGAGCACGACATGGCCCTGGTGATGAACGTCTGTGACTACGTGCACGTGCTCGACTTCGGGACCAAGATCTTCGAGGGAACCACGGCGGACGTGCGTTCCAGCGACGAGGTCCGGGCCGCCTACCTCGGCACCGAGCCGGTCGGCCAGGCGAGCAAGTCAAAGATCGCGAGGTAGCGGGCATGCTGGAACTGCGCGGAATCGAGGCGGGCTACGGCGAGCACATCGTGCTCCGCGACGTCTCGCTGACCGTCCCGCCGGGCAGCGTGGTGGCGGTGCTGGGGCCGAACGGGGCCGGCAAGACCACCTTGCTCCGGGTCGCGTCCGGGCTGCTCAAACCCGCTGCCGGGGCAGTCTTGCTGGGCGGCGAGGATGTGACGCGGGCCCGGCCGTCCGCGCGCGCCCGGCGCGGGCTGTGTCACATTCCCGAGGGCCGCGGCATCTACCCGACGCTGACCGTGCGGGAGAATCTCGTGCTGTACTCCCGCAAGGGTGAAGAGGCAGCCGCGCTGGAACGGGCCGTGTCGGCCTTCCCGGTGCTCGGGGAGAGGCTCCGCCAGCGGCCGGCCAGCTGTCCGGCGGCCAGCAGCAGATGCTGTCGCTGGTCCGCGCCTGGATCACCAGCCCCACGCTGGTCCTGGTGGACGAGGCGTCGATGGGACTGGCGCCGGTCGTCGTCGACAAGATCTTCGAGTTCCTCGGCCAGATCACCGCGTCAGGAACCGCGCTGCTCATCGTCGAGCAGTACGTGAACCGTGCGCTGGCCCTGGCCGATACCGTGTACCTGCTGAACAAGGGCGGCGTGGTCTTCACCGGCCCGCCGGCCGACATCGCCGACGATCTGTTCGTGCACTACCTCGGCACCGCGGCCGGCGCGCGCTGACCACCGCACACACTGACCTCCGTCCGCGGAGCCCCGGCCCGCGCCAGCTCGGCTTTTCTTTGGCCCGAACGAGCGGTGGCTCAACGACACGGGACCACCGATCCGCTCCGAGCCAGTCTTAACTCCACGGTTCATACGGCCTCAGTATTGCCGGAGTTCCGCGGCGGTCATCCTCGCTCCCGGGGTGGCCACCCCGGTGATCTTCTCCGGGTCAAGGTCGTCGGCGAGGGGACGGAATGCGGGGGGCCGCTTCTGCACGAAGCTATCCACGCCTTCTCGGAAGTCATCGCCGCTGTTCAGCACCTCCATCACCGCGTACGAGCGGCGGCAGGCCTCCTCGAACGAGGCGTCCAGGTCGGCGAGCACCTGGTGGCGGATGGCCGCCATGGCGGCCGGAGAGCAGTTGCGCGCCAGGTCGCGAGCGTACTGGATAGCCGTGACCAATACCTCGGCGGGTTCAGTCACCCGGTTCACCAGTCCCAGTTCCTTCGCCTCGTCGGCATCGAAGACCCGGCCGGACAGGAGCAGGTCAAGTGCGTTGCCCACGCCGACATAGCGGGGCAGGACCCAGGACATGCCGTACTCGGCGCCGAGCCCGCGACGGGCGAAGGCGGTGGAGAACCTGGCTCCCCGCGCCGCGAACCGCACGTCGCACATGAGCGCCTGGGTCAGCCCGATCCCGGCGCACGCCCCGTTGATCGCGGCGATGAGTGGCTTGCGGAACAGCCGCGGGGCGTATTGCGGCCGGCGGGCCGATATGTCCATCGGCCGGCCGGCCACCTCGGCCAGCCTGCCCATGTCCAGGCCCGGGCAGAACGATGTCCCGGCGCCGGTCAGCACCCCTGCCCGCACCGCCGGATCGGTGTCAGCCGCCGCGAGCACGTCGAAGTAGCGGTTCTCCATCGCCGCGGTCCACGCGTTCCGGCGCTCGGGCCGGTTCAGCGTGAACGTCGCCACGCCGTCCTCGTCGACCTCGGTGAGCACCAGGTCCTCGTCGTCTGCCATCGCGCGGCCTCCCTGCGGAACTCGTCCTCGTCGCCGGCCGTCCACGCGGGTCCCCCGGCTCTTATTAGGATATATTATCTTATTAAGTTATCTTATTATAGGGACAGCGCCGGATTCAGCCCCGGGCATGGACCTCCGGGCGCGTGAAGTCCGGCGCACGAGCCAAGCGCAGCCGGGAGTGAGATGGTCAGCCAACTGACGAACACAGCCACAGTGACAGAAGACCTCGTGCTGGCCGGCCTGCGCCGCGGGCTTGGCCGGGACGGGATCCCCATTCCCGTCCACCAGACCCTCGGCATCGAGGTGCGCAGCGCCGCGGCCGGGTCCGCGGTCGTCCGGGTGCCGGCCTCGACGCACCTGGCCGCGCCGGGCGGCGGGCTGGTCCCTGGCGCGTTCGCCGTCGTAGCCGACGCGTGCTGCGGCTGCGCCATTGCCGCCGCCCTGCCCGCCGGGGGCGCCGCGCTGAGCGCGCAACTGCGCGTCGAGTTCATCCGCCCGCTGTCGGCCGGCCGGGCCTGGATCGAGGGCCGGGCCGAGGCCGACGCGATCGAGGACGACAGCGGCCTGGCCCGCGCCGAGATCGTGGACGAGGCCGACCAGCTGCTCGCAGTGGCCTCGCTGCGCGTCATCAAGGCATCGCACCAGGGGTTCCGCGGAGCAGCACAGGCCGTCCCGGGCCGTCCCGCCCCGGTCCCCGTCCCGGCCCCGGCACCGCCCGCCGCCCCGGCACCGCCCGCCGCCCGAGCACCGCGGGGCCCAGCCGCGCACTTGGCGCAGACCCCGGCGGCCCGGCTCCTCGGAGTGGTCAGCAGGCAGGTGGACTCCGGCCGGTCGGCCTGGACCTTCCGTCCGCCGCCTGCCGCCGCGAACAGCTTCTTGATGGTGCACGGGGGAGTGCTCGCCCTGCTGGCCCATGAAGTGGCCAGTGACGCACAGCGCTCGCTGGCCGACCCGGGCGAGGAGCTGATCCCGCTGGACCTGGTGGTCAACTTCTACCGCGGTGTCCCGGCGTCCGGTCGTCTCACCGCGGCCACCGCGCGGGTAACGCACCGCGGGCGCCGGTTCGTCGTAGCCGAGGGAGAAGTGACCGGCCCCGATGGCCGGCCCGCCCTCCGCCTATCGGTCGGCGCCCAGGTCCGCGGCGCTCACCCGGGCGGGTGATGCCGCTGCGGCCATGGCCACGCGGGGCCGCCCGGCCGCACGGAGTCCGCTATTGTCCCTGGCTGCTGCTCTTCGCGAGAAGTTTCGCTACGATCGCGGCGTGCTCGGGGGAGCACATGCTGTCCCGCTCCGCGGCCAGCGCGGTCTCCATCACCGTGGCCATCGCCTGCTCCAGGTGCAGGTTCACGGCCCGCTTGGTCTCCCGCAGCGCTCCGGCGGGCAGCGCGGCCAGCCGGCGGGCCAGGTCCATCGCCTCGCCGAGCAGCTTGTCCCCCGGCACCACCCGGTTGGCCAGGCCCAGCCGGACTGCGTCGGCCGCGCTCACCCGCTCGCCCAGGAACAGCAGTTCCTTGGCCCGGGCCAGGCCGACGATCAACGGCAGCACCATCGCGCCGCCATCCCCGGCGACCAGCCCCACCTGGACATGCGGATCGGCGAGGTAGGCCCCTTCGGTCATCAGCACCATGTCACTGAGCAGGGCCAGGCTGCAGCCCAGCCCGACGGCCGGGCCGTTCACCGCGGCGATCACCGGCACCGGACAGCGCACCATCCCGGTGATGATGCTGCGGGCCTCCGCAATGTTCCGTTCCCGGAACGCCTCATCCCGCTGTACCCGGGTCATCACCTGAAAATCGCCGCCGGCGCTGAACGCCCGTCCCCTGCCGGTCAGCACCACCGCCCGCACCGCCTCGTCTGCGGCGAGGTGCGCCCAGACGGCCGCGAGCGAGGTGTGCAGTGCCTCGCTTGCGGCGTTCAGCTGCTGCGGCCGGTTCAGTTCGATCAGCCGGACGGGCCCGTCAGCCGTCACTACGAGCTCCGCCGAAAGGTCGTCCATGGGTCCTCCGTGCGTCGTACGTCTAATGGATGCAGGTCTACGGATGCGGGGACTTGAGGTCTTGGAGGATGAGGTCCCATGCCTCGGGGCCGGTCTCGTAAGGGGAGTAGAAGGAGACGCGGTCGATCAGCCCGCCGAACCGGCGCCGGATCTCCGCCGCCACCCCGGCCGGCTCGGTCACCACCGCGAAGGCATGCAGCACGTCGTCGTCGATGAGCTCGCCCATGGCCTCCCACTTATCCTCCCGGGAGGATCGGGACAGCGAGTTCAGCTCGTCCCCGAGCCCGGCCCAGCCGTGCAGATCGAGTACTCCCCGGTAGGCCGGGGTGCTGCCGTAGAAGGCGATCTGCGCGCGGGTGCCAGCCACCGCCCGCGTCATTTCCTCCTCGGTGCGCCCGGTCGCGATCATCGCCAGCAGGCTGACCTCGACGTCCGCCCGAGATCGCCCCGAGAAGGCCAGCCCGCGGCCCAATGCGGGGAGCGTCACCTCGCGCAGGTAGCGCTCGGTGCAGAAGGCGTGCGCCAGCAGGCCGTCGGCGACCTCGCCGGCCACCTCGGTCATGGCCTCGCCGACCGCGGCCAGGAAGACCCCGGGCGCCCCACCCGGCACGGGCGGCGGCGAGAAGAACGGGGTCATCAGCGTGTGGCTGTAGAAATCGCCGCGGAAGTCCAGCTTGGTCCCGTCGTTCCACGCGGACCAGATCGCCCGCAGGGCCAGGACGAACTCGCGCATCCGCGGCGCGGGGTGACTCCACGGCATGCAGAAACGCCGTTCGATGTGCGGTTTCACCTGGCTGCCCAGGCCGAGCGTGAACCGCCCGCCCGAGTAGGCCTGCAGGTCATGAGCGGTATACGCGAGCTGCATCGGGGAGCGGGCGAAGGCCACGGCGATGGCCGTGCCCAGCTCCATCGCTTCGGTGTGCTCCGCCGCCAGCAGCAGCGGCAGGAAGGGGTCGTGCGCCGACTCCGACGACCACAGCCCGTCGTACGCCGGCCTTCTCGTGCCGCCTGGCTTCGTCGATTACCGCGGCGGTCTGCGCTGCTCCCCCAGCCAGCCTGCCCCGACCGGCCTCCCAGGCCCCGAGCTTGCCGTCCACCTTCATCCGATCCTCCGGGACGCTTGGCGTTTGGCCACTAAAGTAGGATAATAAGTTAACTATATGCCAACGACCTCAGGAGGCAAGCGGTGGACTTCGGCTTTACCGACGAGCAGGAGATGCTCCGCGCCACGGCGCGCGAGTTCGTCGCCGAGGTCTGCCCGGCCGAGAAGGCCAAGGAGTGGGACGAGGAGTCCGCGCTGCCCCCGGAGCTGTTCAAGGGCATGGCCGAGCTGGGCTGGTTCTCGCTGCCGTTTGCCGAGGCCGACGGCGGGGACGGCGGCGGGCCGGTGGAGCTGATCCTGATCGCCGAGGAACTCGGCCGGGCCAGCTTCGACGTCGCGATGTGCTACGTAGGCGTCTTCATCCCGGGCATCACCGTATTCGACTGGGGCAGCGACGCGCAGCGGGCGTTCATCCGGGACCAGGTCATGACCGGCCGGCAGCGGCTGGCCGTGGCGGTCAGCGAGCCGGACAGCGGATCCGACGCGGCCGCGCTGCGTACCTCCGCGCAGGATCGCGGCGACCACTTCCTGGTCAACGGCCAGAAGATGTGGTGCACCGGGGCCGGCCTGCCCGATACCACGATCGCCACCTACGTCCGCACCGGGCCGCGCGAGCCCAAGCATGGCGGGATCAGCCTGCTGCTGATCGACCCGAACGCCGACGGCGTCGAGGTGCGGCGCACCCCCACGCTGGCCCGGCACATCCTGGGGACCAACGAGGTGTACCTGACCGATGTGGTGGTGCCGCGTAAGGACCTGGTCGGCCCCCAGAACCAGGGATGGCCGATGCTGCTCTCCAACCTCGAGCTGGAGAAGGTGATCATCACCGGCGGCTACCTGGGCGCGGCGCAGGCGACCCTGGATGAGATGCTCGCGTTCGCCAAGACCCGGCACGCGTTCGGCCGGCCGGTCGGCACCTTCCAGGCGCTGGCTCACGCCATGGCGGACCTCCAGGTGGAAATCGACTCGGCGCGGCTGCTCGCCTACCGGGCGGCCTGGCTCCTCGCCCGGGGCCAGCCGTGCGGCAGGGAAGGCTCGATGGCCAAGCTCAAGGGCTCGGAGACCTACGTCGCCGCCGCCCGGCTGGGCATGCAGGTCTGCGCCGCGCACGGCTTCTCCACCGAGAGCATCATGAGCTTCCGCTACCGGGAGTCGATCGTGGCCACGATCTCCGGCGGCACCAGCCAGATCCAGCGCAACGCCATCGCCCGCAGCATGGGCCTGCGCAGCTACTGAGACCGGCCCGGGCGATAAGGGCCGGGCGCGGCGCCGAATCGTTCCCGTAGCGGGCCGCGGCGGATCTTGCCCACCGGCGTCCGCAGCTCCTCGGCGGTGAACTCGAACGAGCGCGGGCACTTGAAACCGGCCAGGTGCTCGCGGCAGTAGCCGGCTAGCTGCTCCGCCAGTTCCCCGGCACCGCCCTCCGCCGGAGCGCCGCCTACCGCGGCGACCGCCTTCACCTGCACCACCGCCTTTACCTGCTCGCCCATCTCCGGGTCAGGAACGCCGAGGACCGCGGCGTCGAGCACGTCCGGATGCATGGTGAGCACGTTCTCGATCTCCAGGGGATAGATGTTCACCCCGCCTGAGCGTGCACGGCCCAGCGCAGGCTGCTCAGGTCGTACCCGGCTCGGACCGAAGTGGGCAGCTTCAGCAGCCGGACGAACATGGTCGGTACCCACTGACTGTGCGTCACCCGGTGCGCCTCGATGAGCGCCAGCGCCTGCTCCGCGTCGAACCGTTCCATCACCACCACGGTCGCCCCGGTCCGGTGGCAGGACATGCTCCAGGCCAGCGGCGCGGCGTGGTAGAGCGGGGCGGGGGACAGGTACACATCCCCCTCGGCCATGCCGAGCAGCTCGCGCAGCCAGTGCCCGGGAATGTCGGGATGCTCGCCCAGCGGCGTCCCGCGGACCGGCCGCTTGATCCCCTTGGGCCGGCCGGTGGTCCCGGAGCTGTAGAGCATAATGTCGCCCTCGCATTCGTCCGGGATGGGCGTTTCCGGCAGCGCGCCGGCCGCGGCCTCGTAGGACTCCCAGCCGGGGATCGTGCCGCCGATCATCAGCCGCCGTACCCCCGGCTCGAGCACCGGCCCCAGCTGGGCGGCCAGGTCCGCCAACTGGCCGCTGACGACCACCAGCCGGGCGCCGCTGTCGCCGACCACGTACGCGGCCTCGTCCGCGGTCAGGTGCCAGTTCACGGCCGTGAACTGCAGCCCGGAACGCTGGGCCCCCCAGGCCAGGTCCAGCAGCTCCGGCCGGTTCTCCGCGATCGCGGCCAGGCCGCCGCCGGGCTGCAGCCCGGATCGCCGGGCGAGCCAGGCCACCTTGTTCGAACGGGCCTCGAGCTCGGCGTAAGTCACCACGGTGCCCGCCGTGCCCATGATGACCGCCGGGCGCTCCGGCTCCCTGGCGGCGAAGACTCCCGGGTGCACGATGTGGCCTCCCTGCTCGTGCTGGCCAGTATCGCGGCTGTCCCTGCTCCGCGCATCCTGGCCGGCCGCCCTATGCTAGAATCAGTTTACTTATTATCCTGAATAAGGCACGATCGGGCCAGAGACCCGGATGCCTGAACGGAGAGAGCCCGTGTCCGAACTGGACCTCGCCGAGCGCGTCGAGCACATCGAGGCGCACCTGGCCATCCAGCAGCTAGCCATCCGGTACGCGATAGCCGTGGACGCCAGGGACATGGACGCCTGGGTGGGCTGCTTCCGGCCGGACGTGGACATGGGCCGGCACGGCACCGGCCGGGAGGCGCTGCGGCGCTACCTCGACCCGATGGTGCGCCGGTTCTACCGGTCGGTGCACCAGATCTGCGGCCACCGCATCGAGCTGACCGCCAAGGACACGGCCACGGGCGCGGTCTACTGCCGCGCGGAACACGAGGTGGGGGACGACTGGATCGTGATGGCGATCTGCTACTTCGACGAGTACGCGCGCGTGGACGGCGAGTGGTTCTTCTCCCGGCGGCGCGAGCGCCATTGGTACGCCGCCGACGTGACCGCCGCCCCGCAATCAAAGGGCTTCGCCGGCTGGGCGGGCAGCGGGGCGCCGGCGCTGCCCGGCGAGTTCGGTTCGTGGGCGCGGTTCTGGGACGGCGACCCCCGCGCCGCCACGCTGAGCACAGCTCTGGCGAACGGAGCGCCCCAGTGAAGACCGGCGTCTGGTTCGACCTGCGCAACCCGCCCAGCTGGCGGCAGGACCCAGCCCGGCTCTACGGGTTCGCCCTGGAACTGTGCGAGGAGGCCGAACGCCTCGGCGCGGACTCGCTGTGGTTCTCCGAGCACCACGGCTTCGAGGACGGTTACCTGCCGCAGCCGCTGACCTTCGCGGCAGCCGCGGCCGCGCGGACCACCCGGGTCCGGCTGGGCACCGGCATCCTGGTCGCGCCGCTGCGCAAGACCAGGCAACTGGCCGAGGAGGCGGCGGTAGTCGACATCATCAGCGGCGGCCGCCTGGACCTGGGCCTCGGCGCTGGCTACCGCGTGCCCGAATTCGAGCTGTTCGGCACCGACTTCACCACGCGGTACCGCATCCTGGATCAGCAGGTCGGCGAGCTGCGCCGGCTGTGGGGCGACGGCGACCCCAGCTCGAGCCTCACCCCGGCGCCCGTGCAGGACCGGCTGCCTATCTGGCTGGGCTACCAGGGGCCGAAGGGCGCCCGGCGGGCGGGACGGATGGGCGAGGGGCTGCTCACCCTGGCCGCCAGTTCGTGGCCGCACTACCGGGACGGCCTGGCCGAGGGCGGCCACGACCCGGCCATCGGGCGGATGGCGGGCGGAGTCCAGGCGTACGTGACCGAGGACCCGGAACGGGACTGGCCGCTCGTCGCCCCGCACATCGCCTACGCCCAGGACGGCTACCGCCGGTACATGGTGGAGGGCACCGGCAGCCCGGTGCCCCGCCCGGTCGACCCGGAACGGCTGCGCACGAAGGGACCGGACGCAGGCCCGATGTCGTACTTCCTGTTCGGCACGCCAGAGGAGGTCGCCAAGGCGATCGGTGAGTACGTCGGCGACGCCCCGGTGCGTACGGTCTGGCTCGGCGCGTCGGTGGCGGGCCTGCCCGAGGACCTGGCCGCCCGCCACGTGCAGACCATCTGCACCCGGCTGCGCCCACTACTGCGCCCACTATTGGCCCCGCTGCTGAAGGAGGGATGACCATGGGCAGGCTCGACGGCAAGATCGCGATCATCACCGGCGCGGCGTCCGGCATCGGCCAGGCGACCGCGCAGCGGGTGGCGGCCGAGGGCGCCCGGACGGTGGTCGCCGACCTGAACGCCGCCGGGGCGAAACAGGTCGCGGGCGAGATAGGTGCCGCAGGCGGGGAAGCCACGGCCGTTCAGGTTGATCTGGGGGACAACGACTCGGTGCGGGCGATGGTCCGTGCGGCGGTCACCGCCTACGGCGGCCTGGACATCCTGCACAACAACGCCGCCGCGACCCACCTGGCCGCCGCCGCTGACCTGCCGGTCGGCGCGGCCGACCCGGATGTCTGGGACGACACGATGCGGATCAACCTGCGCGGCACCATGGTGGCCATCCAGGCCGCGGTCCCGCACATGATCGAGCGTGGCGGCGGCTCGGTCATCAACACCGCCTCCGGCTCCGGGCTGACCGGGGACCTGCGCAACCCGGCCTACGGCGCGTCCAAGGCCGCCCTGATCAGCCTGACTCGGTACGTGGCGACGGAATTCGGCAAGCAAGGGATAAGGTGCAACGCGATCTCACCCGGCTACATCGTGATCGGCTCCAAGCCCGGCCGCGATGCGGTGAACGCGACCATGCTGCGGCACGCGCTCACTCCCCGCCTCGGCCGCCCGGAAGACATCGCGGCGCTGGTGGTCTTCCTCGCCTCGGATGAGTCCGCCTTCATCACCGGGCAGAACATCTGCGTGGACGGCGGCATGCTCGCCCATCAGCCCTTCGTAGCCGATTTCCGCGAGCTCCAACCATAAACCCGATTGTCCGAACGATCCGGCGTGACACTGTCCACGCCACGAGGAGAGCACATGCCCGCAGGAACATGCACGGGTCGCGTCGTGGTCATCACCGGCGCGGGGAACGGCATCGGCCGGGCGCATGCCCTGGCCTTCGCCGCACAGGGAGCCAAGGTCGTCGTCAACGACCTGGGGGGTGCCAGGGACGGCGGGGGCTCGTCGGGAAACGGGCCGGGCCCGGCCCAGGCGGTCGCCGACGAGATCGCCGCGGCCGGCGGCCAGGCGGTCGCGAACACCGACGACATATCGTCCTGGGCCGGCGCGGAGAGGCTGATCGCGGTGGCCGTCGAGGCGTTCGGCGGGCTGGACGTGGTGGTGAACAACGCAGGCATCCTGCGCGACCGGATGATCGTCACGATGACCGAGCAGGACTGGGACGCGGTCATCGGCGTGCACCTCAAGGGCACCTTCGCGGTCCTGCACCACGCCGCGGCGTACTGGCGGCAGCGGGCCAAGGAGGGCCACGCCAACGACGCGCGGGTGATCAACACGACGTCCCCGTCGGGGCTGTTCGGCAACCCGGGCCAGGGTAACTACGGGGCGGCCAAGGCCGGTATCGCCAGCCTGACCATCATCGCGGCCCGCGAGCTTGACCGTTACGGCGTCACGGTCAACGCCATCGCGCCGACCGCGCTGACCCGGATGACCGAGGACATCGAGATGATGCGCACCGCCGCGGCCAGCGCGGACCTGAGCCCGGAGGCGATCTCGCCGCTGGTGGTCTGGCTCGGCTCGGCGGAGTCCCGGGAGGTGACCGGGCGGGTGTTCGGCATCTGGGGCAACGCGATCACGGTGCTGGAAGGCTGGGCGAACGGCCCAGGCGTGTCCGCCGACACCCGCTGGGACCCGGCGGGCCTGTCCGCCGTCATCCCCGGCCTGGTGGCCAAGGCCGCCCCGAACGCCGACCCGCTGGGCAACCGCAATCCGGCCGGCTGAGCGCAGGGATCAGGTCTAGCACGGCCAGGTCGGTGACGAGAAGGAACGCGGCGCACCGTCGGATCTCCGCCCGCGGCGCCTAGACACAGCCGCGCGAGCCCGGTGAGTGTGCGCAAGCTGGCGGCGTGCGGTCGGCGGAACAAGGCCGCGGCCGCGGCCCCAGCCGGCGGCCGCGGTAATAGGCCCGGGGAAGGTCAGGGCAGCGCGACGTCAACCTGTTTGGTGGCGGTCAGGTTGCCGCGGGCGGTGCCTCGGTAAGTGCCGGAGGTCGGGGCTACGTCGGTGTAGTCACGCCCGGTGGCGACGGTCAGGTAATTCGCGCCGGCGCGGCAGCCGTTGCAGGGGTCGAGTGCTACGGCGCGCGCGGCGTCGGCGTCGGCGACGATAACTTCCACCCAGGCGTGCGTGCCGCCCTCGCCGAGCAGGTGTCCGGAGACGTAGCGCGCCGGCAGCCCGATCGCCCGGCAGAGCGCGATCATGACATGCGCGGCGTCCTGGCAGACCCCCTGTCCGCTGGCGAGCGCCTCGGCCGCGGTGGTGGCGACCGAGGTCACCCCGGACGCGTAGCGGATCGCCTCATGCACGTACGCGCAGAACCGATCGGCGGTGGCCAGCGTGTCCTGGTCGGCCATCGTCGCCGCCAGCCGCCGGATGGCGGCGTCGGCGGTGGTCAGCCGGGTCGGGCGCAGCAGCCGTGAGTCGGTGAGAGCGGCGGCCGGCACAAGCACGTCGGTGCCCGGCCCGACACGCTCGACGACAGCGTCCACCACGAACTCGACCCTGTCCGGCACCAGTGGCACGCGAGACCTGGTGACCAGGTTTCCGGCGGCGTCTCGCCGGTGGGTGGTCCGGGCGTCGGCGGCGGAGACGGTGATCGAGTGCCGCCGCCGCCGCTGGTCGCCGTGCCGGCGTGGCGGTACCACGACCAGCCGGTGGTCCAGGTCCCGTACCGGCGCGTCATAGGTGTAGCTGAAACGCTGGCGCAACACGTAAGTCAGCCCGCCTGCGTCTGGTCGCTCGCGGGGCGGCACACGACGCAGCGGGGTGGACGGGAGCGGATCGGCCCGCGCCTCCGTCATGTCATCTCCTCGATCCGGGATCGCCGTCTGTGCAGCACCGTAGCCGAGCGCGAAGGTCGAGACCTCCGCAGTACACCGGAACTCACACTCCGTCCGGACCTGCGGTGCGACTGCTGCCATTACCGCATAGTGAACTAGCTTTGTTTCTCAACTGTAACGGCGGACGAAATGACGGGGTAACAGACCGGTGGTACGAATCCACTATGGGCGGCCTCCTCGACAGGTACCTGCGCGGCCCTGCCTATGACGAGATGTTCGGGGCGGATGGCCTACCGCATCCGCACACGCGGGCGCTGTATGACGCCCTGCAGACGCTCACAGGCGAGGACCTGGCGCGGCGGGCGGCGGCGCGGGACCGCAGCTTCCGCGACCAGGGCGTCGTGTTCTCCCATGCCGGCGAAGAGTGGGTCTTCCCGCTCGACCTGATCCCGCGGCTGATCCCGGCGGCCGAGTGGGAGCTGGTCGAAGCGGGCGTCGTGCAGCGGGTACGCGCGCTGGAGGCGTTTCTCGCCGACGTCTACGGGCCGGCCGAGGTGGTCCGGGACGGAGTGGTGCCGCGGTCGCTGCTCACCACCTCGGCCGGGTTTTGCCGGCCGGCGCACGGCATCGAGCCGCCGAACGGCGTGCGGGTCCACCTGGCAGGGATCGATATCGTCCGCGACCGGGCGGGGCTCCTGCGGGTCCTCGAGGACAACCTGCAAGTGCCGTCCGGCATGTCCTATGTGGTGGAGAACCGCCGGACCATGGCCCGCGTCTTTCCCGGCCTGTTCCTGGAGCAGCAGGTGCGGCCGGTCGCTGCCTACCCGGGGTGGCTGCTGGACGCGTTGCGGCGGTCTGCGCCGGTCGGCGCTGAGGAGCCCGTCGTGGTGCTGCTCACCCCCGGTGTGGGCAATCCGGCCTATTTCGAGCACGCCTTCCTGGCCCGCAAGATGGGCGTCGAGCTGGTCGAGGGCCGGGACCTGTTCTGCCGCGACAACATCGTGTACATGCGCAGTGTCGGAGGGCAGCAGCGGGTGGACGTCGTCTACCGGCGCGTCAACGACGACTTTCTCGATCCGGTGCATTTCAGGGCCGACTCCGTCGTGGGGTGCCCGGGGATCCTGAACGCCGCCCGGGCCGGCAACGTCACGATCGCCAATGCGGTCGGCAACGGTGTAGCCGACGACAAGCTGACGTACACCTACCTTCCCGCGCTCATCGAGTACTACCTCGGCGAGCGCCCCGTGCTGCCGAACGTCAGGACCTACCGGCTCGACGATCCTGACGTGCGGTCGCAATGCCTGGCCCGGCTTGACCAGCTGGTGGTCAAGCCGGTGCAGGGGTCGGGCGGTCACGGCATCGTCGTCGGGCCGCAGGCCTCCGACGCCGAACTGGCCGCCGTGCGCGAGCAGGTGCTGGCCGCGCCCCGGGCGTGGATCGCGCAGGAGCTGGTGCTGCTGTCGACCTCGCCGGCCCAGCTCGGCGACCAATTGCTGCCCCGGCACATCGACCTGCGGCCGTTCGCGGTCAACGATGGGGTGCAGGTCCGGGTGCCGCCCGGCGGACTGACCCGGGTGGCGCTGCGGGAGGGGAGCCTGATCGTCAACTCCAGCCAGGGCGGTGGTTCGAAGGATACCTGGGTGCTGACCTCCTCGCCGGGCTGGGACGCCGAAGCCGACGGGCCGTCGGCGTTTCCTGCGCAGGCGGTAGGCGGCGCCGAACCCGATGCCGGTCCTCGCCAGGACCAGCCGCAGCAGTGAGGGGACCGGGATGCTGAGCCGGGTCGCCGAGGCGCTTTTCTGGGTGGGCCGGTACGTCGAACGGGCGGAGGATACCGCCCGGCTGCTTGACGTGCATTTCCACGAAGTGCTCGAAGACCCGGGCGTGGACGAGGCCCGCGCATGCGCCGTCCTGCTGGCTGTCATGGGGGTTCCGGGCGACACCGCCAAGCGGCACCGGGACTCCCGGGCCGTCATGGAGTTGCTCGGCTACAAGGAGGACTCGTCAAGCTCGATCGTCGGCGCGCTGTCCGCCGCCTGGCAGAACGCCCGCAGCGCCCGGGAGGCGCTCTCCGCGGAGCTCTGGGAGTGCCTGAACTCCACCCATAACTCCCTGCCGGCCCGGGTAGCGGCCGCCCGCGACTTCGGCCCCGCGCCGTTCTTCTCCTACGTCCGAGAGCGCGCGGCTAACGTGGCCGGCTACGTCGAGGCGAGCATGAGCCGGGACACCAGCTATGACGCGCTGATCCTGGGCCGCAGTCTGGAGCGGGTGGACATGACCGCGCGCCTGCTCGCGGCGCGGATCGGCGCCGAGCGCGCGAGCGAGGGCTGGACCTCCACCCTTCGAGCGTGCTCCGCCCACGATGCTTACCTGCGTACCTACCAGCAGGGCGTGGAGGCTCCCCGTGTGGTGGAGTTCCTCTTGGTGGACCGGCTCTTCCCCCGGTCGGTCTTTTACGCGCTCCAGGCCGGGGAGCGTGCGCTGGCCCGGCTGGACCCGGCGTCCGGGCGCTCCGGGCTGGACGAACCGGGCCGCCGGGCCATCGGCCGGGCACGCACCGACCTGGAGTTCCTATCCGCTGCCGATCTCCTCGACGGCCTACCGGACCGGCTGCTCGGACTGCAGCACGCCGTCTCGACGATCAGCGAGCAGGTGACCCAGCGGCTTTTCGCCGGGTCACCGCCGCCCCAGTGGAGCCTGAAGGAGACCGGGGCATGAGCTGGCGGATCGCGATCCGGCACCGCACCGTCTACAACTACGCCGAACCGGTGCGGGCGTCGTACAACGAAGCGCGGCTGACCCCGCCCAGCGTGGACGGGCAGCACACCCTGCAAGCCGCCCTCGTCGTCACGCCCGCGGTGCGGCCGCTTCATTACGTCGACTACTGGGGCACGGCAGTGGACGCGTTCGACATCCACGTGCCGCACACCGAGCTTGTCGTGCTGGCGACGTCGACGGTGGAGACCGCCCCGCCGCGGGCCGTGCCGGCGGGCATCAGCTGGTCCGAGTTGGCCGCGCCCGCGGTCCAGGATCGTTTCGCCGAGTTGCTCACCGCCTCGTCCTTCGTCACCGCCGAGCCCGAGCTCACCGAGCTCGGGCGGGCCCTGCGCGCCGAGCCGACGCCCGTGCAGGCCGGGTTGCGCGCCGCCGAGTGGACCCACCAGGCCTTGCGCTACGAGCGGGGCGCGACACACGTCCGCACGTCCTCGGCCGAGGCCCGCGCCGCAGGCAAGGGAGTATGTCAGGACTTCGCGCACGTCACGCTGGCCCTGCTGCGCGCAGCCGGACTGCCTGCGCGCTACGTCTCCGGCTACCTTCACCCGGCCGCGGAAGCCGAGGTCGGCGAGATGATGACGGGAGAGAGCCACGCCTGGGTGGAATTCTGGGCCGGTGACTGGGTCGCGGCCGACGCGACCAGTCTCGCCGAGGTAGGCAGCCGGCACGTGCTGCTGGCCCGCGGCCGCGACTACGCCGATGTGCGGCCACTGTCCGGCATCTACTCCGGCCCGGCGACGGAGCACCTGGCCGTCACCGTCGAGGTCACCCGGCTCGGCTGAGCGAGCCGCGCGCGAGGAGGTTCATTCCGGCTCCTCCTGCGCATACACGGTCATCGACTCCAGCAGCGGCGCGCCGAAGGTAGTGACCATGGCCACGTCGGACGCGTCCCGTCCGCATCCGATCAGAATCCGGCCCTTACGCGGGCGGTTGTTGCGCGGATCGAAGGTCCACCACCGATCGCCCAGCCAGACCTCCATCCACGCGGCGAAGTCCATCGGCGCCGGATCCGGCGGCACGTCCATGTCGGGCAGATAGCCGAAGACATATCGAGCCGGGATGTTCAGCGCCCGGCAGAACGAGATCGCCAGGTGGGTGAAGTCGCGGCAGACACCGAACCCGGAGGCGTTGACGTCCGCCGCGGTGGTCTGCGGGCCGCTCCGGCCGTACTCGAACGTCAGGTGGCTGTTGACGTAGTCGCAGATCGCCTGGACCCGGGAGTAGCCGGCGGGCACGGCGCCGAAGCGCGACCAGGCTTCGTCGCCGAGCATGTCGGGCAGGCAGTAGCGGCTGGGCAACGTGTAGATGAGCACCCCGTCTGGCAGCTCTTCCGGCGGCAGCTCCGGCGCTTGTTCATCGGCGTCCTCGGTCGCGTCGGGCACCAGCACCAAGGCGCCGAAACGCAGCGTGGAACGCCCGGCGGGCAGCATCACCCGCGCACACGGGTTGCCGTAAAGGTCGGTGTAGTGACGGACGCGCACCTCCGGCTCCGTCGACCAGTCCCGTCGCGCGAGACTGACCGGGGCCGCGTCCCGGGGCTCGATCTGGAAAACGGCCGGGGTGTCGACGGCAGCCACGTACACGAACTCGCACCCCACCCGCACCCGTCGCATGCCCATGGCCCCAGTGTGCTCCTGCGATGTTTCAGCCGTGCTATACGCCTGCGTTCGTCGCCAAGCGTTCCTGGCGCCTGACAGCGATCTCGCCGGCGCAGCTTCTCGTCGGATGCGGTGGACAGCAGCATCACTATTTGTTGCACAACATAGCGAACAATCTGTTACTTACTGATTTCTTTCCGCGCATATCGAATTTGTATGCGTGAATGTCCTGAGAACCCAGCCGGGCGCGGAGCGCATATCAGCCAATTCTGCGCCGCGTGACGGCGGCAACGTGAATACTGACCGCGGCGTCCAGGCTCGTGCCTGCCCAGTGTCAATGCGGCTGGTCTTGTCTCCCGCATCTGGAATCGCCAGAAGGTCGTGAGAACGAGCCGCGTGGTCTTGCCGTCCGGATGTTGCTTCTCACGACGAGGATGGTCATTTATCGCCTTGTGCGGATGTTCTATGTGACCTCGATCACGACGCGGCCGCCTGCTCCGGCTTCGACGGCGGCGTGGGCGTCGGCTATCTGGTCGAGGGGGTACCGGGCAGCGATGTGGGAGCGGAGGCTGCCGTCGAGCAGGGCTTCGGTGAGGGTGCGGGCGGCGTCGGCCTTGACGGTGGCCGGGAAGTCGTCGCTTCCGAGCAGGCGCAGGGTGGTGTCTTTGAAGCCGAGTGCCCAGTAGGGGATGGCGGGGTGATCGTCTGATGTCGAGTAGGAGCAGACGACTCCGCCGATAGCGAGGATGGCGGCGTCAAGGTGGACGTGGCCGGCGAAGTCGACTTCGGCTATCCGGTGCACGCCTTGGGGGGCGACGCCGGCGATTCGCTGGGCCAGGTCAGGGTCGTCGTTGCGGAAGGCGGAGCGGGCGCCGAGCTGCAGGGCTTGGCCGATTTGGTGGTCGTTGGGCACGACGGCCAAGACGTTGGCGCCATCGCGTCTGGCGAGCTGGGTGGCGATGGCGCCGACCCCGCCGGCGGCTCCGTGGATGAGCACGGTGAGGCCGTCGACGGGCCCGTCAGCGAACACGGCACGGTGGGCGGTGATGCCGGCGATTCCCAGGCAGGAGGCTTGCGCGTCGAGGTCGTCAGAGGGGTGCGGCGTATCGGCTGATGCCGTTAGCGGGACGGCTAGGCCGCTGGGTACCACGACGTATTCGGCGGCGGTGCCGAATGGCCGGTAGGACTGGGCCCCGTAGCACCACACGTGCTCGCCGATCCGGTCCTGGGTGACTCCGGGGCCGACGGCGTCGATGGTGCCGGCCCCGTCGCTGTGCGGGATGACGCGCGGGTAGCTCATGGTCGAGCCTTGCCAGCCGGATCGTTTCTTCACGTCGCCGGGGCTGAGGCCGGAGACGGTTACGGCGATCCGGACCTCGCCGGCGCCGGGAGCCGGGTCGGGCATCTCGCCCACCACGAGGCTGTGGTACGGGTCGCCTTGATGCTCATACCATGCTGCGCGCAACTTTCACCTCCTGCGGTCGGCTGGTCACTGGTGGCGTGTTCTGGCTGCCCGCCAGTTCGGTGAGGCTTTGGTGGCTCGCAACCGCCGGCCACCGACTCGCGTTCATCGCTCATTTTGCCGGATTGGCGGACGGGTGGCTGCGGCAGTCTGGGACCTCAATGTGGGCGTTCCGGTCGCTGCCGTGGGCCGCGGGCCCGTTCACCGCGAGCCCCCCGGGTTCGGGGACGAGCCGGCGGTCGGGCACCAGCCACAAGAGCGGCGCTGCCACGTGGCCGGCGCTGGGGTCAGCGGGGGTTCGGGGCGGGCGGTCGCGCGAGAGCTCATCGGTTCTTAGCTTGACTCTGTCGGGAATCTTGGTCGCGGCGGCTTAACTGACGGCTCGCCATGAGCGCAGGCGTTTGATGTCGTGCTGGTCGAGGTAGTCCTGGAACGCTGTTGGTGGTCGTGGGGCCGGGTTTTCGCCGGGCGGCAGCTGGCTGAGGCGTTCGATGTTGACTGCGATGGCGGTCAGGACGTGCTGGAGGTGGGCTTTGGGCTGGCCGCGGTAGCGGCAGTGGCGCATGCCGTGGCCGTGGGCGAGCTCGCAGACGGTGCCCTCGATGCCGGACCGGACGGCGTAGCGCTTGTGCCAGGCGGGGTCCTGCTGGTCAGCGCGGTTACGGACCTGCAGTTCGAGCAGTTCGCGCGGGGGGAAGCCCACGGTGCGCTTGCCGTCGCTGGAGGTGGTGCAGGCGGCCCGCACCGGGCAGGGCTGGCACTGCGCCTTGGTGAAGCGGGCGACGATGAGCGGGGCGGCGTCGGGCGAGGAGGTGGGGTAGGGGCCGTGCCAGCCCTTGCTGACCTGGCCCTGCGGGCAGGTGACCTCCTGGCGGTCGTAGTCAATGCGGAAGTCGTCGCGGGCGTAGCCCTCCTGGTCGCGGTGCTGGCGGGTGCGGTTGCCGGGCAGCGGCCCGGTGAGGATGACCTGGTGCTCGCGCCCGGCCCGCTCCATGTGGACCAGGGAGGTGTAGCCGCCGTCGGCCAGGTGCTCGCCGGGGAGCAGGCCCCGGCGCTCCAGCCGGGAGTGGATCCCGGCCAGGGCCTGCCTGTCGTCGCTGGTCGCGGGTATGGTGGCGACGTCGGTGATGACGTTGGGGGCGTCGTCGGCGCAGGTCTCGGTGACGTGGGCGAGGTAGCCGGTCCAGCGGGTGACCTGGCCGCGGCGGGAGTAGCGGGCGGCCGGGTCGTAGGGCGAGACGATGCGGGCGGCCGACGGCGGCAGGCCGACGTCGCCCTCATCGTCGCGCCAGCGCAGCCGCCCGGCCGGGTCCCAGTGGTAGTTCTGCACCAGGATCTGCCGCAGGGCCTCCACCCTGGGGCCGCGCAGCAGGTCCGGGCAGCGGGCGGCCAGGTGCTCCAGCAGCCGGCTGGCGTCCGCCCCTGCCTCGTTCATCCGGGTCTTGGGCCGGTCGGGTTCTTGCCCAGGCGGGCCGCGGCCGTAGCGGCGGCCCCAGTCGTCGTCCACCAGGCCGGCCAGCGCGTGCCCGGCGGTGCGGGCGAGCTCCTCCAGGGCCGCGCGCACCGCCTCGGTGACCAGCTCCAGGCGGGTCAGGTCCCGCACCGCCGCCAGGACGTGGGTGGAGTCGGTGCGCTGGCTGGTCCGCTCACGGACCAGCCCGGCTTCCTTCAGCCGGGCCAGGGCCAGGTCCAGGAGCCGGTCCGCCCGCCCCTCCTCCAGCAGCCGCTCGCGGAAGTCACCCAGCACGCTGTGATGGAAGCCCGGATCGTCGAGATCGAGGCCGAGCGCGTACTTGAAGTCGATCCGGCACCGCACCGCCTCGGCAGCGTCACGGTCGGACAGATCGAGCAGGAACTGCAGCACGCTCACCGTCGCCAGCTGCGCCGGCGAGATCCCCGGGCGCCCGTCCCGGGGATACCACCCGGCGAAGTCCTCGTCCTCCCACAGGCCGTCGAGCCGGTCCCGCACCCACATCGCCGTCGTCCCGGCAGGGTTGCTGGCCCGCGCCACCCGCGCGGTCAGCTCCGGAACCTCGACCCCCAGGCGGGGACGTATCGACATGACGCACTCCTCAGGATCTCGCAGGACTCACATATCCCCGCAAGACTGGCCCCGCGCGTCACTGCAGTCAGCCAAATACCAAGATTCCCGACAGAGTCAAGCTAAGAGCCTGTTTGGAAACTCCAGCTCCAGCCGGCGACTCGGCGTTGGCCACCGGGACAAGGCGATCGGCTACCGGGCGGGTGGCCCCTACAGGGCGGAGGCCCGGAATGGCTTGAGGATGAATTCGAGTTCCTGGCGCAGCCTGGACGCCAGCCGTCCCTGGCGGAAGATCGCCCAGGTGATGAGCGTGCCGTTATAGGTCACATGGATGGCCCGCGCCAGGCTTTTGGTATCGCATGGCCTGAGTTCGCCATGCTCGACGGCGGCTTCGAGCAGCAGGCGGATCTGCTCGCGGGCAACACGGGCGTGGTCGAGCACGTGCCGGTGAAACTCTGGGTCGGCCAGCTCCAGCTGGAGGAACGCGAGGTGATGGGCGAGCGCGCTGGGTGAGTCCATGGCCTGGGCGGCGCCGAGCGGGTCCGACAGCAGCGCGGCCAGCGGGCTGGCGTGAGATGCCCGCGCCCTGGCGAAGGACTCTTCGAGCTGCCGCGGGGCCTGAGCGGCGAAGGCGAGCAGCAGGTTGCGTTTGGAGCCGAACCGCTGCGCGATGGTGGGTGCGGCGATGCCTGCTTCTGCTGCGACGTCAGCGAGGGTCAGCCGGGCCGGGCCCACGCGCGAGATAGCCCGGGCCAGGGCTGCGAGGACAGCCTCATCGGTGACCGTCCGGGGCCTGCCAAGTGCCACGGACTTATTTTACGAACCTTCGTTTGCTAATCTCAACCTCATGGGCATCTCTCTTGATGGAATCGTCGCGGTGGTGACCGGAGCGAGCCGCGGCGCGGGCCGCGGGATCGCGGCCGTGCTCGGCGAACGCGGCGCGACCGTGTACGTCACCGGGCGTAGCACACGTGGCGGGCCGTCGGCACCGGGACGGTCGGGCAGCATCGAGGAGACGGCAGAGGAAGTGATCCGGCGGGGCGGGACCGCGGTCGCGGTGCGCTGCGATCACACCGTCGATGCGGAGATCGCTGAGCTGTTCGAGCAGGTCCGGCGGGAGCACGGCCGCCTGGACCTGCTGGTCAACAATGCCTGGGGCGGGTATGAGCAGCGCGGCGACTCCGCCTCCACCTTCTTCGGCACCCCGTTCTGGGAACAACCGCTCTGGCGTTGGGAGGCAATGTTCGGCGCCGGCGTCCGGGCTACGTTCGTCACCAGCCGCCAGGCGGCACCGCTCCTGCTGAACGACCGCCGCGAGCGGCCCGGGCTGATCGTCAACACCATCGGCTGGGCGTTCGGCGCCTACCTCGGCAACGCCATCTATGACACGGCCAAGGCAGCAACCGCCCGGCTCGCCCTCGGGTTCGCCTGCGACCTCCGCCCGCATAACGTCGCCGCGGTGGCTATCACCCCCGGCCACCTGGGCGTCAATGAGACGCCAGAGTACCTGGGCCGCGCGGTCGCCACGCTCGCCGGCGACCACGGCGTGATGAAACGATCGGGGCAGACGCTGACCGTTGGCGAACTAGCCCGCGAGTACGGCTTTACCGACATCGACGGGACACAGCCTGAGCCGTTTTCCATCACCGGCTCCGCCGAGGACTGATCCCGAGGGCCGGGCGGTGACATGCCGCTGCTGCCCGGGCGGGATCGGCCGCCGCACGCGGGTGCCGCGGTACCCATCGGATATGAGCGATGCGGAATGGCAGGTCATCGAGCCGGCGCTGCCCGCCCCGGCCTGGCAGGCCGGTAAGGGTGGCCGCCCCGCGGGACGCTGCCGCCGCGATTACGTGGATGCGATCCGCTACCTGGTCAAGGAAGGCATCCAGTGGCGGGCGATGCCCGCGGACCTGCCGCACTGGCGCACCGTTTATGACGTGGCCGACGGCTGGCACAAGAGCGGGGGGACCGGGAAAATGCACGATGAGCTGCGCCGCCAGTGCCGCATCGCGGCCGGGCGCACGCCCGAGCCCACCGCGGCGGTCATCGACTCCCAGTCGGTGAAGGCAGCTGAGGAGGTCTCCCGGGCCAGCCGCGGCTACGACGCGGGCAAGAAGGTCAACGGCCGCAAGCGGCACATCGCGGTGGACACCATCGGGCTGCTGCTGACCGTGCTCATCACCGCGGCGTCGGTCCAGGACCGCGACGCGGCGAAGCCGCTGCTGTGGAATCTGCGCAAGGCCTTTCCCCAGGTCAAGCTCGCCTGGGCCGACGGCGGCTACGCCGGCAAGCTCGTCACCTGGGCCAGGACCAGGCTCAAGCCGAAGCTCACGTTGCAGATCGTCAAACGGCCCGATGATCTGCACACCTTCCAGGTCCTGCCCCGCCGCTGGGTGGTCGAGCGGACGCTGGCCTGGATCACCCGGCACCGCAGGACCGTCCGGGACTACGAACGCCTGCCCGCCCACCACGAGACTTACGTCTACTGGTCCATGGTCATCGTCATGACCCGCCGCCTCGCCCGCAACGCTGCCAGCACCTCAGCACCAGCTCAGTCAGATGCTGCCTGAGTTTCAAGCAGGCTCTAACGTCGGCCTTGACCTAATACCCTTAACGGTTTAGTATACTTAACAGTTAAGGAAGGTGGTGGGCGCGTGCAGCAGGAAGTCGTGCTGGCGATGCTGGCGAAGGAGCCGTCCCACGGGTACGAGCTGCGGGCTCGTCTGGCGCGGGCGCTCGGCCCGGTGGCCGAGGGGATCAGCGAAGCCCAGATGTACGTCACGCTCACCCGGCTGGAAAAGGGGGGGTTCGTCGCGCGGCTCGACGCGCCGGCCAGCGCTCCGATCGCAAGGTGTACTGCCTGACTCCGGCCGGCCAGGGGCGGGTGACGGAATGGATGTCCGAGGTGAGCTGGCCGCGGCCCGACCTCGCCGAGTTCCACATGAAGCTCATCGCCGCCGCGCAGGGCGGGCTCGCCGACCCGATCAGCCTTATCGACGCGCAACGTCGCGACCTGCTGCGCCGCCTGCGAGAAGTGGGGCGCGCGGTGATGGCAGAGGAAAAGGACTCCGACGCAGCGCTGCTCCTGGAAGGCATCGTGCTTCGGCTGCAAGCCGACCTGCGCTGGTTGCATGCCTGTGAGATCGCCTGGACGAAACGGAGTACCCCGAAATGAACGACTCGCCCGCCGTGCTCGTGCACGCCAAGGGTTTGCGGAAGGATTACGGCAGCGGCGAGGGCTTGGTGCGCGCGCTCGACGCGGTCGACCTCGACGTGAGTCGCGGCGAGGCCGTGGCGGTGATGGGTCCCAGTGGCTGCGGCAAATCGACGCTCCTCCACCTGATCGGCGGGCTCGATCGTCCGAGCGCCGGTGAGCTGTCCGTCGCGGGACAACGCGTCGACGAGCTCTCCGAGCGCGCCCTCGCGTACTTGCGCCGCGATGAGATCGGATTCGTCTTCCAGGCGTTCCAGCTGATGGACGAGCTCACCGCGCAAGAGAACGTCGAGCTGCCCGCGCTTCTCGCGGGTCATTCGCCGAGCGAGGCTCGGACGCGCGCCACTGCACTCCTCGAACAGGTCGGCCTCGCCGATCGCGCCCGGCACCTTCCCTCGATGCTGTCCGGAGGTCAACGTCAGCGCGTCGCGATCGCGCGAGCACTCGTGAACGATCCGGAAATCGTGCTGGCGGACGAGCCGACCGGCAACCTGGACAGTGCTTCGGCGTTCGACGTGCTCTCGCTGTTGGGGGACTTGCACGCCCATGGTCTGACCTTGGTGATCGTCACCCACGACGAACGGATCGCCGCAACCGCGGACCGCTTGATCTCGATGCGCGACGGAGCGTTTGTCGACGAGACGCGACTGACAGGCGGTTCACAAGGGAACCTCAGCACCTTCGCGAAGTGGGAGCACCTCGGATGAGATCGAAGCAGAACCTCATGAACCAGCCGCGGCGCCCGCGCCGCGCGGGCGCCGTGAAGGGGCGCGCCCTGCTGCTCTTTCGTCTTGCCCGGCAAGACATCCGGCACCACTTCGCCCAGGCCGTACTCTTGGTGATCGCCATTGCCGCGGCCACGGCCGTGCTCAGCTTGGCCTTCGCGCTGAACGGCGTGAACACCAGCCCCTACCAGCAGACCAGGGCAGCGACGAAGGGGCCCGACGTCGTGGCCCAGAGCGGAAATGACCCCTACACCGGCGTGACGTCGCCGGCGGACCTCGCCGCGCTCCTGGCGCTGAACCACGCCCAGGGGGTAGCGGCCCACAGCGGTCCCTATCCGATTGTGGGCGCCACCGGCCCGGTGGGTCCCGTCATGCGCAGCGCAGACATCGTTGCCTCAGTGCAGGTCGAAGGACGCGAGCCTGGCGTGGCAGCGGTCGACCAGCCAAAAGTGACGGACGGGACGTGGATCCGACCCGGGGGCGTGGTGGTCGAGCAGTCCTTCGCCGAGACGGCGAACCTGCGTCTCGACCAGACGATCACGCTGAACGGTCACCCCTTCCGGGTGATCGGCTTCGCCGTTACGGCGGCGTCCGGTGGCTACCCGGCTACGAGCCTGATCTGGGCCACCGAAGCGGCGGCGCGCAGCCTCGCCACCCAGGCGGACCCGCTGTCCTATATCTCGGACCTCAAGCTGTCCGACGCGTCGCCACACGCGGTCAACGCGTTCGTGAACGCCTATGGCCTCCAGTTCGACACCCCCGCCGACGCCACGACGCCGAGCCTCACCGCATGGACCGAGATCGCCTACGGGGACGCCAGCTTCCTGCGCACCGACCAGGCCTTCCTCTTTACCGGCGCCACGCTGCTCGGCGTGCTCGCGCTCGCGAGCGTGGCCATCCTCGTCGGGGGCCGCCTGGCGGAAGGCACCCGGCGGGTCGGACTGTTGAAGGCCACCGGCGGCACGCCGGGCCTGGTCGCGGCGACCTTCCTGGCCGAGAACCTCTTCCTGGCGCTCGTCGCGGCCTTCGTCGGCCTGCTAGCCGGCTGGGGTGCGGCCCCGCTGATCTCCAAACCCGAGGCCGACCTCGTCGGTACTCCGGGAGCGCCGCCGCTCACGCTCGTCATGGTCGTCATCGCCCTCGGCGTGGCGCTCGTCGTGGCGCTCGCCTCGACTCTCGTTCCCGCGATCCGCGCGGCGCGAATGAGCACGGTCAGCGCCCTGGCCGACACGCCCCGCTTGCCGAAGCGGCGGGATTCGCTGATACGGCTGTCACGGAAGCTGCCCGTGCCGGTGCTGTTCGGGCTGCGCCTCGTCGCCCGCCGGCCACGCCGCGCGGTCTTCAGCGCGGCGAGCATCGCCGTCGCTGTCATGGGTCTCGTCGCCGCGCTCGCCATCCACGCCGCCGTCGACATCAAGTTCTCTCACTTCGGGAGGTCGGGCGGGCTGGTCAGCCCGGATGTCCTCCGAGCGGAGCAGGTGCTGACCGCCATCACTATCTCGCTGGTCATCTTGGCCGCGCTTACTGTGATCTTCGCCGCCTTGGCGACGGTCTTCGACGCGAGACGCGCCTCCGCGGTGACGCTGGCGCTGGGTGCAACGCCCCAGCAGGTCCGAGCCGGGCTGGTCATGGCGCAGGTCGTCCCCGCGCTGCCCGGCGCGATCCTCGGCGTCCCGCTCGGCATCGGCCTGTTCAAGGTCGCGGGTCATGGCCTGAATGGCCTGCCGCCCGTGCTCTGGCTGGTCGCCGCGGTGCTCGGAACCGTAGTCCTTGTGGCGGCGCTCACCAGTGTCCCGGCCCGGATCGGCCTCCGGCGACCCATTGCTGAGATGCTTCAGGCCGAGGCGACGTGATGTCTTGCGGCTGGCAGCCGCTTATGCCCCAGTTTTCAAGCAGGCTCTTAGACAGCCGCGGACTAGCCTGGGGGTGATGGCCGAGACGAACGTGATCCGCACGCCCGACCAGCGGGTGCGGGTCTTCATCAGCTCCGCGCTGCAGGAACTGGCCGCGGAGCGCCGCGCGGTGCGCGACGCGGTGACCCGCCTGCGGCTGGTGCCGGTGATGTTCGAGCTGGGGGCCCGGCCGCATCCGCCGCGGCCGGTGTACCGGGCCTACCTGGCGCAGAGCCAGGTCTTCGCGGGCATCTACTGGCGGAGCTACGGCTGGGTCGCGCCGGGCGAGCAGATCTCCGGGCTGGAGGATGAGTACCGGCTGTCGGCCCGGCTGCCCCGGCTGATCTACGTCAAGACGCCGGCGGCGGACCGCGAACCGCGGCTGACCGAGCTGCTGGCCCGGATCAGGGACACCGGCGAGGTCTCCTACCAGCACTTCTCCGAGCCCGCTGAGCTGCAGCGGCTGGTCGAGGACGACCTGGCGGTGTTGCTGAGCGAGCGGTTCGAGATGGCCCAGCCGCGTGACGACGAGGCAGGCGAGGCGCCGCTGGCCGGGGCTCTTCCGGTTCCGGCCACGCCGCTGCTCGGCCGCGAGCAGGAGGCCGCGGCGGTCGAGGATCTGATCGTCCGGGAGGCGGTACGGCTGGTGACGCTGACCGGCCCGGGCGGGGTCGGGAAGAGCCGACTGATGGTGGAGGCCGTGCGGCGGCTCGGCCCGGGGTTCGCCGACGGCGCGCGGTTCGTGGACCTGGCCGCGGTGTCCGCGGCGGACCTGGTTGCGGCCACGATCGCCGCCGGACTCGGGCTGAACACGTCGGCCGGCGGCTGATCGCCGACCTGGAGTCGTACCTGCGGGCCAGGCGGCTGCTGCTGGCCCTGGACAACTTCGAGCAGGTGCTGGACGCGGCTCCGCTGCTGGCCGAGCTGCTGGCTACCGCCGCGGGCCTGGTCGTGCTGGTGACCAGCCGGACGGTGCTGCGGCTGCGCGGCGAGCACGAGTTCCTCGTGCCCCCGCTGCCGATCCCGCCCGCCGCCGCGGACGCGGACCCGGCGGGACTGCTCGGCTACGCCTCAGCGGTCCTGTTCGTCGAGCGGGCGCACGCCGCGGACCCGGGCTTCGAGCTGACCGACCGCAACGCGGCCGCGGTGGCGGAGATCTGCCGCCAGCTGGACGGGCTGCCGCTGGCCATCGAGCTGGCCGCGGCCCGGGTCCGGCTGCTGCCGCCGCAGGCCCTGCTGACGCGGCTGGATCAAAGGTTCAGCCTGCTGACCGGCGGGGCACGCGACCTGCCGGAGCGGCAGCGGACCCTGCGCAACACCCTGGACTGGAGCTTCGGGCTGCTGTCGCCCGCGGAGCAGGAACTGTTCGCGCGGCTTGGGGTGTTCGCCGGGTCGTTCGGCCTGCCGGCGGCCGAGGCCGTCGAGGACGAGCCGGTCATGGACACGCTGAGCGCGCTGGTGGACTGCAGCCTGATCCGGGCGCAGACCGGGAGCGGCGAGCCGCGGTTCGCGCTGCTGGAGACCATCCGGGAGTACGCGCTGGACCGCCTGCGCGAGGGCGACGACTGGACGGGGGCTCACGACCGGCACGCCGGTTACTTCGTGGGCCTGGCCGAGCCGGGCGACGCCGAGCTCACCGGTCCCGGGCAGCTGCCCTGGCTGGACCGGCTGGAGACCGACCACGACAACCTGCTGGCCGCGATGTCGTGGCTGGTGGACCACGGCCCGCTCGAGCACGCGGTACACCTGTTCCTGGTGACGTGGCGGTTCTGGTGGCTGCGCGGGCACGTCGCGGAGTTCGTCGGCCTGCAGGACCAGATGGTGGCCGGCAGCGCGGACCTGCCGCCCTACGACCACGCACTGGCGCTGACCGGGGTCGGCTTCATCCTCCTCGCCAACGGAGATCAGGCCCGGGCGCGGCAGGTCTTCGAGCAGAGCCTGCCGGTGTACGGGCAGGTGAGCGAGGAATTGGGGGTGCTGCAGCACGCGGGCATCCTGGCCGTGCTGGGCCACCTGGCCGCGATCCGCCGCGATTACGCCGACGCCTGCACGCTCCTTGACCAGGGCCGGGCCCGGTTGCAGGAGGTACGCGACGACGGCCTCACCGGATTCAACCGCCTGCAGTACCGGCTGACCGCCGCCTTGCTGGACAACTCCCTCGGGCAGGTCCGGCTCGGCCAGCACGACTACGACGGCGCGGCGCGGCTGTTCGCCGACGGCCTAGCCGAAGGGCGCCGCGCACCGGACGCGATCGCCCTGCTCGTCTCGCTCTACGACCTGGCGCTGGCCGCGCGGGCCCAGGACGACCCGGTCGGCGCGGAGGGGCACCTGAAGGAGGGCCTGGCGCTGGCGGCCAGGACCGGGGACCAGCCGAGCGCCGGCTACTACCTCGAGGCCATGGCGGGCGTGGCCGGGCAGCGGGACGACCCGGAGCGGGCCGTGCGCCTGCTCACCGCGGCGCGCGCGCTGCTGGAGGCCAGGGGCAGCGGCTGGCTGCACGCGTACGTGCCGCGGGTCGCGCCCGGCGACGCCGACCTGGCCGGGTGGCGGTCCCGGCTAGGCGACGCGGCGTTCGAGGAGGCCCAGGCGTGGGGCAGGTCCGCCGGGAGCAGGCGTGCCGTGGAGTACGCGCTGGGGTAAGGCGACCTCAGCCCACAGGGCGCGGAAGGCGCGGGCGGCCTGGGCTGCGGGGGGTGCACGCGGTAACCGGGGCCCGCTCCACGGACATGCGCTCGATGAGAGACAAAGCCGGAATCGGGGTAGCTGCCACGCCGGCCCCGTTCGGCTGAAAGTCTTGCCGTGATGTCCTGGTGCAGCCGCTTACGGCGGTCAACCATCGAAGAGAAGGCGCGGACCTGGACGGTAGCCCGCTGAAACCGCCCACGAACTCGGTGAGCTGGTCGAGGGTGCACACCGACAACGTGGTCGGGATCAGCGGGACCAGCAGGACGTCGGCGACGTGCATGACGTTTCCCGAGGCCAGGGGGATGCTCAGCGGACAGCCCCAGGAAGACGTGGTCGTATTCCGCGGCGAGCGGCCGGAGCCGCTGGGCCGGGATCAGGTCCAGGTTCTCGAAGTCAGCTGCTACCCGCGGGCAAGGCCGCCCGGCGATCGGTGGTTGAGCCCTACCGTCGTGATATGCCTGCCAGGAAGCGGCCCGCCCCCGAGGACACCGTGACCGCCCGTATGTCCTGCTCGACGAGGCTCGCCCGCGGCGCTGACATCTTCGAGCTGGTGGGCGAACCTGCGCCCCTGAACCCGCGGGACAACACCTTCCCTGGCGAGGTGTTCCTCCACGCCGCCGCCGACGCGCTGAACTGGTCCGGGGTCAGCCGGGCTGACCCGCTGCCCTTGGAGGGACTACGCGAGCGGTTCCTGCCCGAGTGACCTCTCGCGGCCGGCAGACCACGAAGCTCCACTACGCGGTGCTGGCCGCAGCAGCCCTGCATGGCGGGACCGAACCGGACCTGCTTGATGAGGTCGCCTGGTGGCAGACCGACGACTTCTGGCAGTACGCCCTGTTCGCGGAGGTCGCCTACATCCGCGCGGCCGCCAGCCGGGCGGGCGTGCCCATGCCCGGGCCCGGGACCCAGAGCAAGACCGCCCAGGACACGGTGCATACGCTGAGGCCTAGCCGAGCGACCGCGAAGGGAGGAAGCAGATGACGGATACTCCTGCTACCTGCACGGAGACCAACGGGAACATCATTCGCCGGGCCTTCGATGGGTGGTAGCAGGGGACTGGTTCGGTCACTGAGGTGTTCGCCCCCGGCATGGTGTGGCGGATCGAGGGACGCTCGGTGGCGTCGAGGGAGTACGGCAGCAAGCAGCAGTTCATCGATGAGGTCCTGACGCCGTTCGGTGCCCGCTTCACCGGGTCGGAGTCCTTCCGCCCGGTCAGGATCCGGGCGGTCTACGCTGACGGCGACACGGTGATCGTTATCTGGGACGGCCGCGGCATGGCCAGTGACGGCCGGCCCTATGAGAACAGCTGCGCCTGGATCATGAAGCTGGATGGCGGCAAGGTCATCGACGGCACCGCGTTTTATGACAGCATCCGCTTCAACGACCTCTGGGTGCGTGTCCGGCCCCAGTGAAGCCGCATGACTGTGAACCACCATTCAG
>CAVUNL010000024.1:0-202048 GCA_963742795.1 uncultured Actinomycetes bacterium | reverse complement strand
CGGGATGGCCGAAGAACCAGAACAGGTTCTGCCACAAGATCGCGCCGCCGCTCGCGGCGTCGAAGACGTGCGCGCCCAGCCGCCGGTCGATCTCGAGGACCAGCAGCGCGGCGGCGAGGACCGGGAACGCCATCAGCACCAGCATCGAGGTGAGCAGGGCGTTCCAGGTGAACATCGGCATGCGGAACATCGTCATGCCGGGCGCCCGCATGCAGAAGATCGTGGTGATGAAGTTGACCCCGCTGAGGATGGTGCCCAGACCGGAAAGCGTCAGCCCCATGATCCACATGTCGGCGCCGACGCCTGGTGAGTAGATCGCGCTGGTCAGCGGGGAGTAGGCGTACCAGCCGAATGACGCGGAGCCGCCCGGGGTGAGGAAGCTGCCCATCAGGATCAGCCCGCCGAACGTGAACATGTAGTAGCTCAGCAGGTTGAGCCGCGGGAACGCCACGTCGGGCGCGCCGATCTGCAGCGGCAGCAGCTCGTTCGCGAACCCGACGAACAGCGGGGTGGCGAACAGCAGCAGCATGAGCGTGCCGTGCATGGTGAACAGCTCGTTGTACTGCTGGTCGGACACGACGTGGTTGTCCGGGCCAAGCAGCTGGATCCGCATGATCAGCGCCATGACGCCGGCGATCAGGAAGAAGATGAACGAGGTGATGAGGTACAGGTGCCCGATGATCTTGTGGTCGGTCGAGGACAGCCAGTACGCGAGGATATTTCCCTTGCGCTCAGTCTTGGGCGTCGTGTAGACGACGGGCTGCTGCTCGATCGTGCTCACTGCGTGCTCCCCGATGAACTCTGCGCCGCCTGTTGGGCGGCCATATACGCCTGGAATTGCTGCGGTGTCACGACCTTCAGCGTAAACAGCATCCGGCTGTGGTAAAGGCCGCACAGTTCGCTGCAGTGCCCGGTGAAGGTTCCCGTCTGCGTCGCGGTGATCGCGAAGTGGTTCGGATGACCGGGGATGACGTCGCGCTTGAACAGGAACTCGGGCACCCAGAACGCGTGGATGACGTCATCGGAGGTCAGGTTGAACTGGACCGTCTCCCCCGTCGGGATCTCGAGCACCGGTAGCGGCCCCTCGTCCCACATGTTGCCGACGTTGGTCACGTGGTACTGCGGGTAATTGAACTGCCAGCTCCACTGGAACCCGAGCACGTTCACGACCACGGCGGGCTTGGCCGGCAAGCTGTCGATGTAGTTCTCGTCCTTGGCGGTGAAGTAGAAGAACACCGCGATCAGCACGAACGGCACCGCCGTGTACATGATCTCGATCGGCATGTTGTAGCGCACCTGAGGGGGCAGCTTGTCGCCGCGCTTGCGGTGGAAGATCACCGCCCACAAGATCAGGCCCCAGACCAGCGCGCCGACGGCCAGGCCCGCGATCCAGGAACCCTGCCAGAGCGTCAGGATCGTCTTGCCCTGCTCGGTGATCGGGTTGGGGAATCCCAGCCGGGTGAACGTGTCGTTCGTGCAGCCGGTAAGGCCGAGGACCAAGAAGGTAAGCGCGACCGTCATGCCCGCGGCGCGCGTGAAGCGTGCCCGGCCCGGACGGGGCTTTGCGGAGCCCTGTTCGGCGTTATCGGTAGTCAAGGCGAGGGCCTTCCTCGGTTCTGCTACAACGTGTCGTGCAAACAGTATCGCGGACCGCCCGCGAGCCTTCTAGGACCCCACATGTTTGCGTCATCTTTGCGCGCCGGCCCGCGTACCGGGAGCATAGACGGGCATCATGGACATGAGCGAGCCGCAGGGTCGCGGCGTCGCCTGGACTGAGGAGCGAGGAACGAGCGACGAGGGCCCGCCGCCACAGGCGGCCAGGCAGGCAAGGCGGCGCCTAAGAGCGCCCCGGAGGCGAGCGGGAGACACAGCATGACCGGGCGTCGGGCTCGCCTGTTCGGCCGTGGCCCGGTGGTTCCTGGGTCCCGCCAGACGGACCCGGAGGCCGCCGACGCCAGCCCTGTCCCTGTTACCGAGGCCGAACGGGCCGCGGTTCCTCCGTCCGCTCCGGCGATAGCCCTGACCATCGACGCCCTGGGCCGGAAGTGCCCGATTCCCATCATCATGCTCGCGGAGCAGATCAGGGACGTCCCGCTGGGCGCGGTGGTAGCCGTACTCGCGGACGATCCGGCGGCCTACACCGACATACCGTCCTGGTGCATGATGAAAGCGCACGAGTTCGCCGGATACCAGGGGCTGCCGAGTGGCGGCTGGGCACTGTACATCCGACGCAGGCTGTGACGCTCAGGTCGGCTTGAAGCGGCTGGTGAAGCGGGGGTCGTCTTCCCACCAGGGCTTCGCCGCTTCCTCCCCTTCCTGGCCCGGCTCCCCCTCGCGCGCCGCCGCGACCGTCTGGCGCTCGGCTTCCCTGGCGTCCAGGTCAGCGTCGATCGCCCTCGCGTCGGACTCGTCCTCGCGCATCAGCTGGATCAGCTGCGCGGCCAGGAACGGCAATCCGACGAGGTCGCCGAGGATCCAGAGCACTCCCCCGCCGATGATCTGATCCGCGCGCAGGGTGGGCCCCCAGGGCCGGGCCAGCGCGTGGTAGTAGGCCGCGCCGATGAGGTTCTGGTCGGCGATGACGGCAATGCCGAGGAACGCGTCGCCGACCACCAACGCGCCGGTGATCCACATCGATACCGCGTAGGAATACTCCTTCGGCACCGGGTCGACCCGGAGCAGGGTCCAGAAGAACGCGAAGCCCGCCGCCAGCAGCGCCAGATACGTCAGCTCCCGGACGGTGGCGCTGTGGAACACCGCCGTGTACCAGGACGTGAAGTACATCACGAAGGGCACGGCCACCAGCGCGAACGCGGTGATCGCGGGGAACGTGAGAATCCGGGCCGGACGCGAGCGGATGGCCGCCTCGAGGCGCACGCCCGCCCGCGGGAACACCGCGATCGCCAGCGAGATCGGCCGTCCGAGCGTGAGGAACAGCGGCACCACTAGGACGAGCAGGACGGTCTGCACCGCCCGCGCGTAAAACAGCACCGGCTGGTAGACGCCCACCCAGGACATCGTCGCGATGACCAGGAAACCCAGGCCGAGGCCGAGGAACCAGATCCGGCGCGCCACCGGCCAGCCCGGCTGCCGGTGCGCCCCGGCGAGGTAGCCGCCGGCGAGGATCAGCACCAGCGCGAGCATCCACGGGTCAAGCGTCCACTGCGTGAACACTCTGGCCACGGTCAGCGCGGGAGGTCCCTGGTATCCGGACCCGAGCGTCCGGGGCAGCCCGGCCAGGCCGCCATACGCGAGCGCGGTTCCCATGGCAGCCACGCTACCGCCGCCGCAGCCCTGCAGGCGGCCCGGCCTACCCTCCCGCGGAGGATTAGGACGGGCAGCGGGTCAGGACGAGCTGCCTGAGCCGGGCTGGACGGGGCCGATGTACATGATCTGGACGGACTTAGCGCAGCCGTTGGAGGTGCTGGGCAGGTAGACGGGGACGGTCTGGTTGGGCGGGTAGATCTTCAGCGCGGTCGCCTTGGTCGGCCCGCAGCTAGCGTTCGGGTAGTTCAGCGCGTCCACGATCTGCAACAGGGCGTTGGCGGTCGCGCCGGGGGCCAGCGTGAGCTGCTTGACCGGCGCTGACGCGGCGGTTCGTTTGGCGGCCACGCCGATCTGGGTATATGGCGGGCCGGTGACCAGGGAGACGCCGGGATAGCCGTACAGCGTGCACGGGCTACCCGAGGTGTTGGTGAAGTCGATGACCTCGTAGACGCCGCCCGCGTATCCCTGGGCGACGCCCTGCTTCACCTGCAGCGAGCTGGTCGGGCAGGCGGGAGGCCCGGTCACCGGCGTGGACGGCGTGGAATTCGATGCGCTGCCAGGGGCGGCTGGGGTGGTGGTGACCGTGACCGTGGTGGTAGGTGCGGCCGGCTGGCTGCTTGAGGACGCGCAGCCGGACGCGGTCGCCATACAGGCGAACGCCACAGTCGCGACGGCAAGCCGACCGAATCTAAACTGCCCGACCCCACCTGGAAACACTGGCGTGCCCTTCATGCGCGCGGCGCCTCATGCGCCGCTTAGCCATTATGACGACAATATGGGCACTCTGGTGAGACGGCATGCACGGGCATTGGGTTGCGCAGGTAATCACGGGTCGGTTACCGGAGCAGGAACCGGAGTCCGTTCGGGCCAAGGTTCGTGACGAGGTTCAGACGGGCAGGTGGACCGCGACCTCAGCCGCTGCGGCGTCCCCGTAGGCCGCGGCGAACCGGTCCGCCAGCGGGCCGGGCTTCAGGTTGTACTCCTGCGGTCCGGTGGCCTCCAGGGCGTGCACGGCCATCAGGTTGCCGAGCTGCGCGGCACGTTCGAGGGACAGGCCCCAGGCGACAGCGGCCAGGAAGCCGGAACGGAACGCGTCACCCGAGCCAGTCGGGTCCACGGGCTTGGCGTCGGGCACCGCTGGGACCGCGACCGGCGGCTCCCCTTGCTGCTCGATCCGGGCCCCCGCCGACCCGAGGGTAGTGATCCTGACCCCGACCCGGGCCAGCATCTCCGCGCTGCTCCAGCCGGACTTGCGTTCGATCAGGGCTTCCTCGTACTCGTTGCCGAACAGGTAGTCCGCGCCGTCGACCAGCGAGCGCACCTGCTCGTCGTCGAGGATCCTGGCCAGCTGCTGAGACGGGTCGGCGGCGAACTTCAGGCCCGCGTCGCGGCACTCATCGGTGTGCGCCACCATGGCCCCGGGGTCGCCGGCCCCGATCAGCACCAAGTCGATGCCACCGTGCTCCTCGGCCAGCGGCGCGATCTTGATGTCCGCGTCCTCGCTCATCGCGCCCGCGTAGAACGAGCCG
The DNA here is from genome assembly GCA_963742795.1 of uncultured Actinomycetes bacterium. Classification (GTDB taxonomy): domain Bacteria; phylum Actinomycetota; class Actinomycetes; order Streptosporangiales; family Streptosporangiaceae; genus Palsa-504. The sequence goes on along the minus strand of CAVUNL010000024.1, from coordinate 197,252 downwards.
ATCTGGTTTCCGTCCGCGTCGGTGGTACAGACGAAGCGCGCAGTGTGCCGGAGCAGCGACTCCCGCACGCCCGCGGTGCTCACCCCGTGGTCCTCCAGCCAGTGCCGGTAGTCCTCGAAGTCAGCCCCGACCGCGCCGACGAGCAGCGGTCGCAGGCCGAGCACGCCAAGGCCGAAGGCGATGTTGGCCGCCACTCCGCCGCGCCGGATGGCCAAATCATCGACGAGGAACGACAGGGAGACCTTGTTGAGCTTGTCGGCGATGAGCTGGTCGGTGAACTTACCGGGGAAAGTCATCAAATGGTCGGTCGCTATCGACCCCGTGACCGCTATGCGCACGGCGCTACCTTACCCCCGGCCGGGCGTCAGTGGAACGAATCGCCGCAGGCGCAAGAACCCGTCGCATTCGGGTTGTCGATCGTGAAGCCCTGCTTCTCGATCGTGTCAACGAAATCGATGGTCGCGCCCATCAGGTACGGGGCGCTCATCTTGTCGGTCACGACCTGCACGGTGCCGAACTCGCTGACGATGTCGCCGTCGATCTCGCGCTCGTCAAAGTAGAGCTGGTAGCGAAGCCCGGAGCAGCCGCCCGGCTGCACCGCGATGCGCAGCTTGAGATCTTCGCGGCCCTCCTGGGCGAGCAGCGAGCTCACCTTGGCCGCCGCGCCGTCGGTCAGGAGGATCCCCTGCATGGCCTCTTGCTGAACAGTCACCTTAGCTCCCGCCTGGTTCGTGTGCCGCGTGCATGCGGCGTCTGGCGTTGCTCCAACGTGCAATGCCAACGATATGCGGTCCGCCCGCATTCCAGCCACCCTTGAGGCGTGGCTCACAACCCCTTACAAACCCGGTGCGCCCCAGACAGGAAACCAGCGGGACAAATCCGGCTCGAACTTCAGGTCGCTGCCGATCACGCCCTTGACCTGCAGCTCGAGCGCGTTGTCCCGGCGCTCGCCGGACAGCGGGGCGAACGGGTAGAACGTGCCCCGCTTGTACAGGTAGATCAGTCCCAGCCTACGCTCCTGGTCATCGCGGAAGGCGACCAGGGTGCACAGCAGCTGCGGGCCGAAGCCGTTGTCCACCAGCGAGGTGTTGACCGCGTGCAGATCGGTGACGAGCGCGTCGAGCTCGTCGGACATGTGCGAGCTGACCAGCCAGTTGAAGCCGTAGGAGTCCTTGGTCACCTCGACCGGCAGGCCGCCTTCCTTGCCTGCGCTCAGGTCGAGCAGTTCCTGGACGTCCTTCTGCACGTCGGCGAAGGACCGGCCCTCGACCGGGCGGAAGCAGACGGAGCCGGATCCAGTGGGCTTGAATCCGGCTCCCGCGTCCAGTGTGACCGCCGCGGACGGCAGCGCGAACAGGTCGTCCAGCTTCGGCTGGACCGGCTTGGTCCGGCCCAGCAGCGTGTCGAGAAAACCCACGAGAGGCTCTACCCGGCGGTCCGGCCGAGCTGCTGCTGGATCTTGTCCAGCTCGGCCAGCCGGCGCTCGAGGCTCGGGTGGGTGGAGAACACCGTGGACAGGCTCGCCTTGGCGTTCAGCTTCATCGCGGGCGCGAAGAAGAACGCGTTCAGCGGCTCCGCCGCGCGCAGGTCCTGGGTCGGGATCGCGGACATGTCCGTGCTGACCTTGATCAGCGCGCTCTTCAGCGCGCTCGGCTGGCCGGTGAGCAGCGCGCCGCTGCGGTCCGCGGCCAGCTCACGGTACCGGGACAGCATCCGGATCAGCAGGAAGCTGACCGCGTAGACGACGATGCTCACCGCCATGAGCGCGAACATGATGATCGCGGTGTTCTGGTTGTTGCCGCCGCGGCCGCGGCCGCCGCCGAACAGTTCCCCGTAGAAGGCGATCCTGATCAGCAGCGCGGCGATGATGGCCAGGAACGAGGCGGCGGTCATCACCTGGACGTCCTTGTGCGCCACGTGCGACATCTCGTGCGCGATGACGCCCTCGAGCTCCGCGTCGTCCAGCTTGCGCATCAGGCCGGTGGTCACGCAGAGCACCGCGTGGTCGGCGTTGCGACCGGTCGCGAAGGCGTTCGGCAGCCTGGTGTCGGCGATGGCTATCCGCGGCTTCTTCATGTCGGCCAGCGCGCACAGCCGGTCCACGATGCCGTGGACGCGCCGGGCGTCCGGGGAGTCGTTCGGGCCGACCTCCACCGCGCCCGCCGTCCGGAGCGCGATCTTGTCGGAGTAGAACAGCGACCCGATGGCAAAACCGCCGCCAAGGACCACCGCGAACAGCACGATCGCGGCACTGGACGCGTGATACGCCGCCCCGATGGCGATGATCGCGGCAACGAACGCGACAAACACCAGCCCGAGCAGGAACATGGTCGCGGTCATCCGCAACGTCAGCCCCCGGTCAGGCGCATACCTGGTACGCGCCGCCATGGCGCACCTCCGTTCGGCCGCCGGGCTGGTTGTGCCGCCCGGAGCCAGCAGCCATCTAGTAGCTCAAATCTACCCGTATAACACTGAACGCCAGCCGAACGTTACCCGCGAGTATGCTCTGGCCTCCAGCCGGACCTTATCCCGTCGGCCCGCGTCAGCCTCGGTCAGCCCGGAATGAGACCTTCGCCCGTGAGCATCTTGCGGACCTCGTCCATGCTCGTGTCCTCGGCCGGCAGGATCAGATCCGACGGCTCCAGAGTATCCGGGGGCAGCGGTGAACCTTGCGCGCGCACTTGGGCCAGCAGGCCGTCGAGCACGGCCGCGAAGGCAGCCTCGTCGTTGTGGTTGACGGCCGCCTCGAGCTCGGTGTCCAGCCGGTTCAGTTCGGCGGTGGCCACGTCGCCGACCCTGAACTGGCCCTCGCCCAGGATCCTGACGATCACGACCCCTCACCGTCCTGCGGCTCGGCGGCGGGCAGGTCCGACACCGGGATGCCAGCCGGCTGGGCCTGGGCCGGAGGCGGCGGCGGAGCGTACGGGCCGCCCTGATCCTGAGCACTTTGGGTGCTTTGGGGCTGGCTCTGAGTGGCCTGGCTGGTGCCGTTGGCGCCGCCCTCGAGCTGCTTCGGCGCGCTGGCGGTGATCTCGCCCTTGAGCCTGCTCAGCTCCCGCTCGACATCGCTGCCCGCGGCCATCATGTCCAGCTCGGACTGGATGTCGTCGCGGTGGCCGCCCACGGCGTCGTCGAGCGCACCGGAGGCCATCAGCTCGTCGATCGCGCCCGCGCGCGCCTGCATCTGGGCTGTCTTGTCCTCGGCCCGCTGGATCGCCATGCCGACGTCGCCCATCTCTTCCGAGATGCCGGAGAACGCCTCGTTGATCCTGGTCTGCGCTTCGGCCGCAGTGTACGTGGCCTTGATGGTCTCCTTCCTGGTGCGGAAGGCGTCCACCTTGGACTGCAGCCGCTGGGAGGCGACCGTCAGTTTCTCCTCTTCGGCCTGCAACTGGGCGTACTGCACCTGCAGATCGTTGAGCTGGCTCTGTGCCGACGCCTTGCGCTCCAGCGCGGCCCGGGCGAGGTCCTCACGGCCCATCCCGAGCGCCTTGCGCGCCTGATCCTCAAGCTTGTTGGCCTGCTGCTGGAGCTGGTTCATCTGCAGCTCGACGCGCTTACGCGAGGTGGCGACATCCGCGACCCCACGGCGGACCTTCGTCAGCAACTCGAGCTGCCGCTGGTAGGAGTAGTCCAGGGTCTCACGAGGGTCTTCCATCTTGTCCAGGGCCTTGTTGGCCTTGGCCTTGAAGACAAGTGAGACTCGCTTCATCACGCCCATACGCGCGGCCGTCCCCTTCAGTTAACTTCTACGCCGCCACCAGGCCGCGCGACCGGGCCGAAACTCAGGCCGGGCACCCGGCTAGACGGCGGACGAGCCCGTGCGACTAGTCGAATTCCACCCTACGCGGTTTCCCGCATTGCGAGCTACCACGTGCGCCCCCCAGCGCGGGGTGGTACTGGCCCCAGGGCCCCCGGAAAGGTGGTACTGGCCCCAGGGCCCCCGGAAAGACTGTGCTGCCTCCGGGGGCCGGCCCCTCGACCCCCCCGGAAAGACTAAGCTGAGCGCGTGTTCCGACGCCGTAGCGCCGGGGCGACGGACGGCACGGCCCAGGATTCCCCGGGCGCGCAGAGCCCGGACGGCCCGGCAGACAGTAAACCCCGCTCCCCCGCCGAGGCGGCCAAGGGGCGGCCCACGCCCAAGCGCAGCGAAGCCGAAGCTAAGCGGCGCCAGCCCATCACCGGGTCGCGTGCTCCGGCCGGCCCGCGTACGCCCGAGGATAAGGCGAAGGCCCGCACCACCCGGGCCACTAAGTACGAGGCCATGAAGCGGGGTGAGGCGTGGGCGCTCAACCCCCGCGACCGCGGCCCGGCGCGCGCCCTGACCCGTGACTTCGTGGACTCCAAACGCCGGGCCAGCGAGTACTACATGTATATCCTCGTGGTCCTGCTCGCCGCCGTGTTCCTGCGGAACAAGAGCGCGCAGGAGATCATCTCTCCGCTGGTCCTGGTGCTGATCGTGGTCATCGCGCTAGACGCTTTGCTGATCCGGCGGAGCCTGCAAAAGCTGGTCGCCGAACGGCTACCCGGCGAGTCCACCCGGGGCCTGACCACGTACGCGGTGATGCGGGCACTGCAGATCCGCCGGTTCCGGGTGCCGGCCCCGCGGGTCGGGCCCGGCGCCAAGATCTGACCGGCCGTAGACTCTAGTCATCCGGGTGCAGGCTCATCGGGCCGTACTCGGTCCTGGCGTCGTCCAGCAGCGAGACCTGATCCACCCCGGCCGCGAGCAACGCGCGCCAGTTCTCCCCGAGCCAGCTTTCCGCATCGCCCTGGCTGGCGAAGATGGCCTCCTGCAGCTCATCGGTGGTGATCACGGTGCCGTCTGCCTTTTCGTACCGCCAGGTCCAGGGCATCGGTAGGTGGCCTCCCGCTGTTGGGACAAGCACTGTTCATGTGCTGACTGAGGGTAGCCCAGGGCGCGACCTGGCGCTACGTGAGTGCCCTAGGTAGTCAGGTCAGCGCTAACAGTGCGGATCACGCGCAGAACAAGATGGCCCACACGGCCTTGCCGCGGCCGGTGACGGGGCTCCAGCCCCAGACGTCGCTCAGCGCGTCCACCATCTGCAGGCCGCGTCCTGCTTCTTCGGTACGGTCCGGCATCCGGAGCACCGGGGCGATGTCCGACGGGTCGAGCACGGCGCACATCACCTCGCCGGTCCGGCGGAGCAGCCGCAGGCCGAGCGGCTGGCCGGACTCCGCGGACCGCGCGGCGTGCGACACCGCGTTGGCCACGAATTCACCCACGATCGCTTCGGCGTCATCGGCGAGCGAGGCCAGTCCCCACTCCCTGAGCGTGTTCCTGGTGAATTTCCTCGCGGTCCGACCCGACTGGGCTCCGGCGCCGAGCGGGCACGCGGCCACCGCAGGTGAATCCCACCAGTCAGAGGGCATCCGGACCACACGCGGGCGCCCGGGTGCGCACTGCAGCCTGGCGTTCAAGTCAAGCGGCCGACGAACGGCAGGATCGACCTTCGTTCGTGTCGGCAACCCTACTTGGCTCAAACCCATCGCGACCCCGCGAAGCGTAGTGCGGCAATCCCAGATGATCGACGCAAATCACATCCTGCCCGAGATTCCGCGGTTAATGCAAGACCAAATGCACGTTCATTTGTATCGTGCACTCCGCGCGGTCCCAGGTCGCAGGGATTTATTTACTTTTCAAGTAGAGCTTTGGCGGTCCTAGCCGGCCGCGGGCCCGAGGTGTCGCCGGACCGGCCGTGCCCGTGGCGCAGGGCGGTGCGGAGGTGATTGGCGCGGGGCTCATCGGGCGCGGCCGGATACTGTCCGGAGCCGCCCCGGGCTGGGCTCTGCGGTCGGGGCAGACCACGTTATGGTGGGTCGTTACCGTCGTGAGCCGGGAGCCGCAGATGCTTGTCGCTGGTGTCGATTCGTCCACTCAGTCCACCAAGGTGCTGCTCTGCCAGGCCGAGGACGGCGCCATCGTCGGCCAGGCCGCCGCCCCGCACCCGGACGGTACCGAGTGCGACCCGGAACTGTGGTGGCGGGCGCTGGCCCAGGCGGGAGAGGGGCTGCTCAACCGCGCCGACGCCATCGGGGTGGCCGCGCAGCAGCACGGCATGGTCGTCGTCGACGAGGCCGGCCAGGTCGTCAGGCCGGCCCTGCTCTGGAATGACGTGCGCTCGGCGCCGCAGGCGGCGGCGCTGATCGACGAGATGGGCGGCCCCAGGTACTGGGCGCAGCTGACCGGGAGCGTCCCGACGGCCTCGTTCACGGTCACGAAGCTACGCTGGCTGGCCGACCATGAACCAGACGCCGCCGCCCGGACCGCGCACGTGATGCTGCCGCACGACTGGCTGTCCTGGCGGCTGGGCGAACGGGCCCACGCGCCCGCCACCGACCGCGGCGACGCCTCGGGCACCGGCTACTTCTCCCCCGCCACCGGCCGCTGGCTGCCGGAGCTGGCCGAGGCCGCGCTGGGCAAGCCGGCCGGGCTGCCGCGGATCGCCGCCCCGGCCGAGATCGTGGCCCGGACTCCTGGCGGCGCGGCGCTGTCCGCCGGTACGGGGGACAATATGGGTGCGGCGCTCGGCCTGGGTCTCGGCGTCGGTGAGGTGGTCGTCTCCATCGGCACCTCGGGCACCGCGTACGCGGTCGCGGCCGGGCCCGCCGCCGACGAGACCGGAGCCGTGGCCGGCTTCGCCGACGCCACCGGGCGGTTCCTGCCGCTGGTGGCCACCATCAACGCGGCCCGGGTGCTGACGGTCACGGCCCGCATGCTCGGCACCGACGTCCACGGCCTGGACCGCCTCGCGCTGGCCGCGCCCCCCGGATCGCAGGGGCTGACCCTGCTGCCCTACCTCGACGGCGAGCGGTCCCCGAACCGGCCGGACGCCAGCGGCGTGCTGTGCGGGCTGACCAGCACCAACACGACGCAGGAGAACCTCGCGCGGGCTGCGGTCGAGGCCGTGCTCTGCTCGCTCGGGGACGCCATCGACAACCTGGCCGACTGCGGCATCACCGCGCAGCGGGTGATCCTCATCGGCGGCGCCGCCCGGTCGCCGGCCGTCCGCGCGATCGCCCCGGCGATCTTCGGCGTGCCGGTGACGGTGCCCGAGCCCGCAGGCAGTGCTGGCCCGGGGGGACGACCCCCCGCTCCCCCCGAATGGGTCGCCCTGGGGGCGGCCCGGCAGGCCGCCTGGGCCCTGTCCGGCGCGGCCGACCCGCCCGCCTGGCCGCTGGCGGCCACCAGCGCGGAGTACACCGCGGAACCGGTCCCGCTGGTCCGCGAGCGATATGCGGCCCTGCGCGGCGCCACGGTCGGCTGGGGCGCGGCCGGGGCTTCATGATCGTGGCCAGAAACGGGCGCTCTTCGCCCCGAACTGGCCGCGATCATGAAACGGCGCTCGGGGGCGGCGGGTGGAAGGATGGACGGTAGGAGTGTCACGACAGGAAAGGACCGGCCAGTGAGCACGGATTACGTTCCCTCGCGCGAGGACCGCTTCTCGTTCGGCATCTGGACGGTCGGATGGCAGGGCGTGGATGTGTTCGGCTCGGCCGTGCGACCGCCCATGCTCGCCGAACGCGCCGTGTACAAGCTGGCCGAACTCGGCGCCTACGGGGTGAACTTCCACGACAACGACGTATTCGCCTTCGACGCCACCCCCGCCGAGCGGGACGAGCGGATCGGCGCGTTCCGCAAGGCGCTGACCGAGACCGGGCTGGTCGTGACGACCGCTACCACCAACCTGTTCGGCCACCCGATGTTCAAGGACGGGGCATTCACCGCCAACGAGCGGGAGATCAGGCGGTTCGCCCTGGCCAAGGTGATGCGCAACGTCGACCTGGCCGCGGACCTCGGCGCCAGGACCTATGTCTTCTGGGGCGGCCGCGAAGGCGCGGAGTCGGGGGCCGCCAAGGACATCAGGGCCGCCCTCGACCGGTACGCCGAGGGCCTGAACCTGCTGTGTGCGTACGTGCGCGAGCAGGGCTACGACCTCAGGTTCGCGATCGAGCCGAAGCCGAACGAGCCGCGCGGTGACATCCTGCTGCCCACCGTGGGGAACGCGCTGGCGTTCATCAACTCGCTCGAGCACTCCGAGATGGTCGGGGTCAACCCGGAAATCGGCCACGAGGAGATGGCCGGGCTGAACTACGCGCACAGCATCGCGCAGGCGCTGTGGCACGGCAAGCTGTTCCACATCGACCTGAACGGGCAGCACGGGCCCCGGTACGACCAGGACCTGCGGTTCGGCGCCGGGAACGTGCGCGGCGCGTTCTGGGTGGTAGACACGCTCGAGGCCGGCGGGTACGACGGGCCAGTGCATTTCGACTACAAGCCGCCGCGGACCGAGGACGACGAGGGAGTCTGGGTGTCCGCCGCCGCCTGCATGCGCAACTACCTGATCCTGCGGGCCAAGGTACGGGCGTTCCGGGCCGACCCGGAGGTGGCCGAGGCGCTGCGCGCTTCCGGCGTGGCCGAGCTCGGCTCGCCGACGCTGGCCCCCGGCGAGACCTGGCGCGACGTCCGCGAGTCCAGCGCCGACGTGGACACGCTGGCCAAGCGCGGCCTGGCCTATGAGCACCTCGACCAGCTCGCCCTCGAGCACCTCTACGGCGTCCGGTCCTAGCCCGGGGCATGGGGGCGGGGTGCCAGCGGAGGCGCCAGATCCTCCGGATCAGCCGACAGGCGTATCGCCCCCGGCGACCTGTCCCTCCGCGCGGGCCTCGCCCTGGCTCGCGCGGGCCTGGGCGGCGACGCGCATCATGTGGCGCTGGGAGCGGACCTGGGCGACGACGATCACGGCGACCAGCGCGAGCGAGATCCAGAGCCCGTAGTGGGAGACGGTCTGCGCCACCACCACCGCGTGGTGGCCGAGTTCGTAGCCGAGGCCGACCAGCATGCCCGCCCAGAGCAGCGAGCCGATGAGGTCCAGGATGATGAACGTGAGCAGCCGCATCCCAGCCCAGCCGGCGATGACGAAGATGATCGCGTTGGGGATGGGCAGGAACGGGGAGATGACCACGGCGGGCCAGGTGAACTTGCGGCCCCAGCGCTGCACGCGCCCCATGTACCTGGCCCCGCGGTTGCGCCGACCGGACAGCAGCGCGATGACGCGCTCGCCCCACAGCCGACCCGCCCACCAGTAGAGCGGGTCGAAGATCATCAGCCCGGGGATGGCGGCCAGCAGCGCAACGACCAGCGAGCCGTGCCCGACTCGGGCGAACGCCGCGGCCGCGACGATCGCCTCGGTGCTCCCGTTCAGCAGCTCGGACAGCACCGGATGGGTACCGAGCAGCGATGCCCGGAACGGCAGCAGCGCCCAGTAGTAGATGCCGCTGAGCGTGATGGCCGCCCAGCACAAAATGTCGACCCGCCGCGGCTTGCCGGCCCACGGCACCCGAGGGTCGTCCCACTTCGACCGCTGCTGTCCGCCGTCGGCGGCCACCGGGACGGCTTCCGCCACGGCCTCATCATCCACCCCGCCACGGTATCCCGGATCTCGGGAAAAACTATCTTCGGCCGAACGAGCACTGGGCCAGCCGAGGCGCCCGTGATGCGCCATGATGGACCATCGTGGACGACCCCTTCGCCGCCGCGGCGGCCAGTGCCGACCGCCTCACCGCCCTGACCGGCACGCACGATGCCGCCGTGGTCCTCGGCTCGGGCTGGGCGCCGGCCGCCGACGCGATCGGCGCCGCCCAGGCCGAGATCCCGCTGACCGAAATCGGCGGTTTTCCCGCCTCGACCGTGCCGGGGCACACGCCGACGGTCCGCAGCGTAGCCGCGGGGCCGGTGCGGGTCCTGGTGTTCCTCGGCCGGGTGCACCTGTACGAGGGGCTGTCCCCCGCCGCCGTGGTGCACGGCGTGCGGACGGCGGTCTCCGCCGGGTGCCGCACGGTCGTGCTGACCAACGCGGCGGGCGGCATCCGGGCCGGGCTCAGCGTGGGCGAGCCGGTGCTGATCCGCGACCACCTCAACCTGACCGGCAAGTCCCCGCTGGCGGGGCCGCCCCCGCCAGGCCAGCGGTTCGTGGACCTGACCGACCTGTACTCGCCGCGGCTGCGGGCGCTGGCCCGCGAGGCAGACCCGAGCCTGACCGACGGGGTCTACGCGATGATGCCCGGCCCGCACTACGAGACTCCGGCGGAGATCACCATGCTGGTCAGGCTCGGCGCCGACCTGGTCGGGATGTCGACCGGCCTGGAGGCGATCGCGGCCCGCCACCTGGGCGCGGAGGTGCTCGGCATCTCGCTGGTCACCAACCTGGCCGCGGGCCTGGCCGGCCACGGCCTCAGCCACGCCGAGGTGGTCGAGGCGGGCCAGGCCTCTGCCAGCCGGATGGGCACCCTGCTCGCCGCGATTCTCCCCCGCGTCTAGGCTCCGCGTCTGGGATCCTGGCGTTGTTCTGCTACCTGGCCGCAATCTTCGCCCTAGGTGCCGGATCGGACCGGGCTGGCGGATAATCGGGATCGTGGACAATGGGGACCTCGTGGCCGTGCCGGAAACAGCCAAACGGATGGCGGGTGCGGCGTCCGCGTTCCTGGCGGCGCTGACCGCGGCGCAGCGGGAGCGGGCGTGTTTCGCCTTCGGCTCCGGCTCCAATTCCGGCGCCGAGGACGTGCGGCGCGACTGGTCGTTCCTGCCCGTGCCGGACCGGAACGGGCTGCCGATCGGCGCGCTGGGCGACGGGCAGCGGCGACTCGCGCACGAGCTGATCGTGACGGGCACGAGCCTGCCGGGGTACACCAAGGTCGTCTCGGTGATGGCCATGGAGCACGTGCTCCGGGCGCTGGCGCCGGATCTGGCTGATCTCTTTGATCCCGAACGGTACTGCTTCAAGGTGTTCGGTTCGCCCGGCGATCAGGCTTGGGGATGGCAGTTCGCCGGGCACCACGTGTCGCTCAACTTCACCGTGGTCGACGGCCGGTACATCTCCCCCACCCCATGCATGCTGGGCGCCGAGCCTGCTTCGGTCGGGATGCTCGCGCCGCTGGCCGACGACGAGGATCTTGGCTTCCGGCTGGTGAAGTCACTCGACGCCGCCCAGCGGCGCGCCGCGATTATCCACCACCGGCCGCCGCCTGACCTGGCCGCCCGGATGGTGCCTCGTCTCGGCGAGACCGAGCGGCCCGACCCGGTGTTCGCGCCCGAGCCGGACTACGTGATCAGCGAGGACGAGCGTGACATCCTCAGCTACGTCCGTTCCAGCCCCAAAGGCGTCCCGGCTGCCGGGCTGAACCAGCCGCAGTTCGATATGCTCGCGGCCCTGGTCGGAGCGTACGCGCGGCGACTGCCCGACGAGGTGGCCGGGGCCCAGATGCACGGCCTGGAACGCGCGGGCATGGACAACCTCACCTTCGCCTGGGCGGGCGGTACGTCACCCGGGGAGCGGCACTATTACCGCGTCCAGGGACCGACGCTGCTCATCGAGCACGACAACACCCAGGCAAACGGCAACCACATCCATTCGGCGTGGCGGAACCCGGCGGACGATTTCGGCGACGACGTGCTGGCTGCGCACTACCGTCTGCATCATCCCTAGCCCCTTATCCGCGGCCGGCGACGGACACGCGACCGTCGATCCCGCCGTCCTGGCCACGGTCGCGCCCGCCTCAGCGGATAGCGCCTGCGATGCCTGCCGGTTCCGGTACGGGGTGCTCGGCTAGCGCTCCGCTGCGATAGGCCAGTGCCTCGCTGTGATCGGCTGGCGCTGCTCCGCGCTCGGCGTCGGCCTGGGCCGCGGCGGCGAGCCGTTCGCCCGTGCGCCTGGCCCGCCGACCGTAGGCAAACATCCAGCCGGCGAGGACGGCGGCGACGGTATAGGGCATCACCTTGGAAACAATCAGCGCGGTCGCCGTCGAAGTGGTCTCGACGATGATGACCCTGGCTGCCGCTTCGGCCAGGTACGTCACTCCCCAGACCACGGTGAAGAGCCGGAAGGCATGGCGGAATCCGGGGTAGCGCCACAAGCCCTCGAAGTCCCGGCCCCGCGGAGTATCGGCGCCCATGAACTCGAGGGCGAAACGGTAGATCAGCGGCCGGGGTGACCAGAGCGAGCCCAGGCACAGCAGCCCGAACACCGCGGTGGGCACCGAGCCCTCGACCAGCACAAGGCGGGCGTTGCCGCTGACCAGACCCAAGACCGTGCCGACGGCGATCCCGGCCAGCACGAGGACTCCGATGGCGTCCACGCGCCGCTGACGGGCAACGCCGACCGCTATGCCCAGAGCCGGGAATGCGCCGCTCAGGACGAGCGCCAATACCGAGCTGAGGCCAGCCGAGCGCAGCAGCGAGTAAGCCACCAGCGGGCCGGCGATGTCAAACACCACGATTTTCGCCGCGGACTGCAGCCGGTTTCGGTTGCGAACCGGGGCCATTTGCCGATCGCTGCTCGTCATGTCCGCAACGTTAGGCGGGCAGCGGTGCCTGCCCCAGTGCGGCAGATCCTGATCTCGGCATGACTGATGTCACGGGCGTGGGCTTTCGGCGTGGAGCCTTCCGGCTTGGCCTTACCCTGCTGCGCCGTTAGGCGGCCGCTGTGGCTACAGGGGTTGACCAAATCCCCCACCTAAGGGGGGCCCGCGCAGATCTGAGGGCCCGCCGCCGCTGCATTACGGCGGTCGGCCGATGCGCCGTCCCGGCCCTTAGCGCGAGTGTTGAAGCAATTCACAACGCGAAGGGATGGTCTGATGACCATGCAGCACACGGCGGTCGGCTTGATCTTGTGCACGGGGGCGGTGTTGGCGGTAGTGGCGCTCAATTTCCTTACCCAACGCTTCGCCGGTAGTCGCGCATCGGCTCAGCATCGCCGCGCCCGGCGCCTACGACCTGAAGGCGTGCGCTGGCGTCCGCTCCGCGCTGGCGAACGTCTCCGACTCGATCCGGGCCGACCCGGCCCGGCACGTGCGGGTGATCGGCGCGGAGAAGATGACGGCGCAGAGCGGACTTCACCGATCGCTCCACCTGCATCATCTTGGCCCACGAGGCCGGAGCCGCGGTGGTCGGGCCGAGACTGACGCTGGCTGGTTCGACGCCGACGTGATGGTCGCCGCGCTCGGGGCCGGTCCTGGATCCCGGCGGCCACCCCAGGACTCGTTGAAGATACCTACCGATGTGCGAAACAACGCGCACATCGACCCGCAAGGAGGACAGGAAGATGATCTGGCTATTGCTCAACCTGCTGATGGCCGCAAATCCTTCCAGAAGAGCTGCGCCCAAAATAACACGGCAAATACACCAGAAAGAGGAAATTGATGTTTAGCAGTGCCGAGGAGGTCCTCCGTTTCATCGCGGAGGAGAACGTGGAGTTCATCGACGTCAGGTTCTGTGACCTGCCGGGGACGATGCAGCATTTCACGGTGCCAGCGGGTTCGTTCGGGGAGGGGGTGTTCAGTGAGGGGCTGATGTTCGACGGCTCGTCGATCCGGGGGTTCCAGCAGATCCACGAGTCGGATATGCAGCTGCTGCCCGACCCGGCGACCGCGATGCTGGACCCGTTCCGCACGCACAAGACGCTGAACCTCACGTTCTTCGTGCATGATCCGCTGACCGGGGCGCCGTACAGCCGGGACCCGCGCAACATCGCCCGTAAGGCCCAGGATTACTTGCGCGGCACTGGGATCGGGGATACCGCGTTCTTCGCCCCGGAGGCGGAGTTCTACATCTTCGACTCGGCGCGGTTCTCGACGTCGGCGAACGAGGGCTACTACCACATCGACTCCAAGGAAGGCGCCTGGAACACCGGCAAGGACGAGGACGGCGGCAACCTCGCCTACAAGCCCAGGTACAAGGGCGGCTACTTCCCGGTGCCGCCGATGGACCACTACACCGACCTGCGCTCGGAGATGGTGGCCAACCTGATCAAGTGCGGCATCGAGGTGGAGATGCAGCACCACGAGGTCGGCACGGCCGGGCAGGCCGAGATCGACATCCGGTTCCGGCCGCTGCTGGCGATGGCCGACACGCTGATGGCGTACAAGTACATCGTCAAGAACACCGCCCGGGCGGCGGGCCGGACCGTGACGTTCATGCCCAAGCCGCTGTTCGGCGACAACGGCAACGGCATGCACTGCCACCAGTCCCTGTGGAAAGACGGCGCGCCGCTGTTCTACGACGAGGTCGGTTACGCGGGCCTGTCCGACACCGGCCGCTACTACATCGGCGGGCTGCTCGCGCACGCGCCATCGCTGCTGGCCTTCACCAACCCGACCGCGAACTCCTATCACCGGCTGGTGCCCGGCTTCGAGGCCCCGGTCAACCTGGTCTACTCCCAGCGGAACCGCTCGGCCTGCGCCCGGATCCCGATCAACGGCACCAACCCCAAGGCCAAGCGGGTCGAGTTCCGCGTCCCCGACCCGTCCGCCAACCCCTACCTCGCGTTCGCCGCGATGCTGATGGCCGGCCTGGACGGGATCAAGAACAAGATCGAGCCCCCGGAGCCGGTCGACAAGGACCTGTACGAGCTCCCGCCCGACGAGGCGGCCGCCATCCCCCAGGTCCCCGGCTCGCTCGACGCGGTGCTCGACACCCTGGAGGCGGACCACTCCTTCCTGACCGAGGGCGGCGTGTTCACCGAGGACCTCATCGCCACCTGGCTGGACTACAAGCGGACCGCCGAGCTCGACCAGCTCCGGCTCCGCCCGCACCCGCACGAGTTCGAGCTGTACTACGACGTCTGACCGCCACACCGGCCGCTGTGCGAAGCAGCGCCGGAGGTCGTGACAGCGGAAGCCCGCGGGAAGGCCCTGGACCTTCTCGCGGGCTTCCGCATGACCGCTCCACCGCCCATGTCGATGGCCAGCGCCCGTCCTCGCCTGCCCGAGGCGGGTGTCAGCGGCCAGGTGGAAGCCGCGGCGGTAGCGCACCGCCTGGGCATCGGGTAGCAGTCCCGCCTAAGGGGGTCCCGCGCAGATCTGAGGGCCCGCCGCCGCCGGGTTACGGCGGCCGGCCGATGTGCTGCCCCGGCTCTTAGCGCGACTGTGGAAGCAATTCACAACCGGGAAGGGATGGCCCGATGACCATGCAGAACGCGGCGACCGGCACGCCGTACAAGACCAGCAATGGCCGGTCCGGGCGGCGGTCAGGTGGTGCCCGGTCGCGGCGCCGGCGGACCGCGCTGGCCTTGGCGCGGACCGGGCTGGCGCTGGCCGAGCGTGCCGCGCCTGGTCTGGGTGCCCGGGCGGCGGTCCGGATGTTGATGACGCTGCCACGGGCCGTGCCGGGCCGGCGGGCCGCCGCGGTGCCTGACGGCGACCGCCAGCGGGTGAACCTGCCGGGGCCGGCGCCCTCGAGTTTCGTCACCGAGGCGTGGGGCGAAGGCCCTGCGGTTTACTTGCTGCATGGCTGGGGCGCGGACCGGACGTCATGGCGTCGTTTTGTCGGGCCGCTGACGCGGGCCGGGTTCCGTGCCGTCACGCTGGACGCTCCCGGGCACGGTGACTCTGGTCCCGGTGCGTACGGTCCTGGCCGTACCTTGCTGCCGGAAATGATCACCGCGCTTCGCGCGGCGACCGGGCACCACGGCCCGGCTCATGCGGTCGTGGCCCACTCGATGGGTGGTCTTGCCGCCGCGGTCGCGTGCCTGGACGGGCTGCCCGCTGCCCGCCTGGTGCTGATCGCGCCGATGCCTGACGTGCCGTCGGCCATCCAGGTGTTCGCCGAGGCGGCCGGGGCCGGGGAGCGGATACAGGCGCGCATGCCCCGGGCCCTCGAGCGGCTGGTGCAGGTGCCGCTGAGCCATTTCGACGCAGTGCAGCGGTCCGCGGAAGAGGAGACGTTGCCTGCGGCTCTGGTCATCCATGACGGCGGTGACCGTAGAGTGCCGTTCGGGCTCGGCGCGCGGCTGGCGGCGGCGTGGCCATCTGCGCGCCTGCATGTCACCCACGGCTTGGGTCATCACCGCATCCTGCACGATGAGAGGGTCATCGCTGCGTCGGTGGACTTCCTCATGGCCGGGTCCGGCTGCTAGGGGAAGGGCGCATGTTTGAGGCGTGGGGACGGGTTCTGTACCGCGGGCGGGCGACTGACCTGACGGTGTTCAGGGTGGCTGGGGGGCGAGCAGGCCGGCGCGTTCGGCTATGGCGGCGGCCTGGACCCGGCTGGAGACGCCGAGCTTGCGCAAGATGTTGCTGACGTGCACGCTGGCGGTGCTTGCGCTGATGTACAGTTCGGCGCCGATCTGGGGGTTGGTGCGCCCGGCGGCCAGCAGCCGCAGCACCGTCAGCTCACGGTCGGTCAGCCCGTAGCGGGTGAGCGGCTGGGCCGGGGGCGGGGCTTCGGGTTCGCCGGCGGCCGCCGGCTGCAGCGGGATCCGGGCCCGCTCGGCCAGGGTGCGGATCTGGGCCAGCAGGGGGGCGTGCCCGTCGGCGGCGGCCGCGGCGGCGCGCAGCGCGGCGGCCGCCGCCGCGGCCGGCTGCCCGGCGTCCAGCTGCGCCTCGGCCTGCCGCCACCACGCGTACCCGGCCCGGTGCGGGCAGCTCAGGTCCTGCCAGGCTTTGGCCGCGCCGTCCCAGGCACCCGGGTCGCCGGGCCCGGCCACCCGGGTCCGCTCGGCCTCCCAGGTGGCCCGCTCGGCCGCGATGGTGGCCACGGACGGGTGGTCGGTGAACGGGGCGCGGCCCATCCGCCCGACCCAGGTGGCCAGGCCGTCGGCGGCGTCCGCGGCGTCCGCGGCGGCGGACTGGTCGCGGCGCGCCCGGGCCTGCCCGGCCAGGTCGGCGCAGGCCCGCATGCCCGCCGTCAGCAGCCGCCCGGACAAGATGGTCAGGTCCGGGACCTTGTACAGGGCCAGCGCCCGCCGGACCTCCCGGAGCGCATCGCCGGGGCGTCCGGCCCACAGCAGGGCCTCCGCGGCCCGCGGCGCCGAGTCGTAGCCGAAGTCGACTCTGCTGGTGATGGCGGGGAGCGTCTCCATTAGCTGCCACCGCTCGGCGGCCGCACCGGTGTCGCCGCGCAGCAGGTCAATCTCGGCGCGGATCACCTGCGCCGGCCAGTGATCGGGGTCCGGCGGCCCGGCGGTCAGCGAATCGATCAGCGCTGCCGCCTCCGCGGTGCGCCCCAGGGCCAGCAACGCCTCAGCTGCGTGGGCGGCCAGCCTGCTGGCCAAATCCCAGGACTGCAGGCCGGCCTGCCGGGCGTCGTCAAGACCGCGCGACGCCACGTCGGCGGCGCGCTGGAACTGCCCGAGCTTGAGCAGCGCGCCGCTTTCGTTCCCGGCCAGCCACATCAGCCCCGGGCCGTCCCGTGCGGCCCGGGCGAGTGCCCACCCCCGCTCCAGGGCGGCGAACCCCTCCTCGACCTGACCGCGCACGAACGCCGTGAACGCGATCATAGACAAGGTGCGGGGGATCAGCGCCGTGGCGCCCGCCGCTTCGGCGATCTCCAGCGCCCGGTCCAGCGCCGTGCGGCCGGCCTGAAGCCGTTCCTCACCGTACAGCAGGAAGATGGTGGTGTAGTCGAGCAGGGCGTTAGTGTGATCGGATGACGGCGGAGCCTGCTCGAACAGCCGCAGCGCCTCCTCCATCAGCGGCAGCCCGGCAGCCGGAGCATCCTTCGCCCGGACGACCGCGGCGCGGTGGCAGGCGACCGCGGCGATGGCGGGGTCGGCGTGGCCGGCGAACCGGCGGTAGGCCTCCTCGGCGACCAGGCCGGCGCGCACGCTGTCGCCAGCGTGATAACACGCGTCGATGGCCCGCACGGACAACCGCGGCACGTCGATCCCGGCCGCGGCGGCGGCATCGGGCTGCGCCAGGCCCAGCTCCATGGCCCGCTGCCAGTGCGCCGCGGCCTCGGCGTAGCCGAACACCCGCTCGGCGGCTTCGGCCGCCGCCACCCGGTCCGGGAACTCCTCGGCCGGGCGGCCCGCGGCCTGCCAGTGCCCGGCCACCTCCGCAGCCAGCGCTCGGTCCTCTGTCGCGGCCAGCGCCCGCGCCGTACGCTCGTGCAGCACCGCCCGCTCCCCGGGCAGCAGCCCGGCGGCCACCGCCTCGCCCAGCAGCGCGTGCCGCGGCCGGTGCCCCCCGCCCGTGGTGTCCTCGGCCAGCAGCCGGGCCGCCGCCAGCTCCCGCAGCCCCCGCCGAACCGTCCCGGCCTCCAGCCCGATGACCGCGGCCAGCACGTCCTCGCCCAGGCTCCGGCCCGCGACCGCCAGGCCCGCCAGCACCGCCCGGGCATCGCCAGCGCAGCGGCCCGCCCGCGCCGCCAGCAGCTCCGCCAGCCGGGCCGGCAACCCCGCCGGAACCCGTAGCCCGCCCCCGGCCCCGGCCTGGCCGGCCAAGGCGGCGGCCACCAGCTGCTCGGTGAAGAACGCGTTTCCCTCTGCGCGCGCATATAGGTAATCGATCACCTGCGGTGACACCGGGCCGCCCGCCAGCGCCGCGGCCTGCCCGGCTACCTCCGCCCGCGACAGCGGTCCCAGCCGGATCTCCTCGGTCCCCGCGTCGCCCCGTACCCGCGCCAGCCACCCAGCCACGTGCTCCGCCAGCGGCGCCTCATCCCCCCGGCACGTGGCCACTACCCGCACCGGCCCCCGGCGCCCGGCCCGTACCAGGAAGGTCAGGAAATCCAGCGTCTCACCGTCCGCCCAGTGCACGTCCTCCACGACCAGCCCCACCCCGGACGGCGACCCGCCAGCCACCGCGGCCAGCAGCTCCGCCACCCCGGCGAACAACCGCTGCCGGCTCCACTCCCCGTCCCGGCCAGCCGGGCCCGTCCCGCCGTCCTGGCCCATCCCGGGCAGCAACCGCCCCACTTCTTCCCGCACGTACCCCGGGGCGGCGTCCAGCGCCGCCGCCAGCAGCCCGCCGCCCTCCAGCCTGGCCAGCTCACCCAGCGCATCCCTCACCGGCAGCAGCGGCAGCGTGCCCGCCAGCGGCAAGCACTCCCCCCGCACCATCACCATCCCCGCCGCCGCGGCCCGGTCCATCCCCTCGGCCACGAACCGGGTCTTGCCCACCCCCGCATCCCCCACCACCAGCACCAGCCGCGCATCGCCGCCCAGCGCCCCCAGCAGCCGGGACAATTCACCCTCACGGCCAACAAAGCCCGCCGGCCCTGCCATGTTCACAGCCCACCAGCCCGCACCCCTCGGGGTCAACCCCCCGGGACTCCTCACGGGATCGGCCTGGGTCAGGATTCGGGCCTGCGGGAGGAGGCGGGACCGGAGTGCAGGTTGATCCTTGGGGGTTGATCAAATTCACTATCCCCGCGATCCGGGTTCAAGGCTGACTATCGAAGTTACGTTCAACCTCTGACACGGCGCGGCCACGATGGCATCTGTCCGGTGTCACTGCCAGACTTTCCGCTCGCGCCGGTGAGCCCGAACCGGGCCAGCTCGTCCACCGGCTCTTTGCCTGCCCGGGACGCCAGCTTCTGCTGCGGCGCCGTCGGGCGAGCGCCTCCGCCAGCCGCCCGCATCCGGCTGCCGCCGAGGGGTGCTGCCGGGGAACGCCGGCGGCCAGCGAGCCGCCTAAGCGAGGCCCGCGCAGATCTAAGGGGCCGCCGCCGCCGCGTTACGCGGCCGGCCGATGCGCCGCCTCGGCCCTTAGCGCGACGGTGGAAGCAATTCGGCCACGAAGATGAGATAGGGAATGCCCTGATGATCATGCAGCACGCGGCGGCCGGCACGATCTGGTGCGCGGGGGGCGGTGCTGGCGGTGCTGGCGCTCAACTTCCTCACCGAACGCTTCCCCGGTGGTCGCGCACCGGCTCCGCATCGCCGCGCCCGGTGCCTGCGACCTCAGCGCCCCCCGCTGGCTTGTGCTTCGCGCTAGCAAACCCCTCCGACTCGATCCGGACCGGCCCGGCCCGGCACGTGCGGGTGACCGGGTCAGAGAAGGTGACGTCTTGGATCGGCTTTGACCGGCCGATCCGGGGCGGCAGACCCAAATGAACGCTTCAGACAAGGAGCAAGACTATGAACGACCAGGAGATTCTGGCCGGATTTAGTGAGATCGTCGAGGAGATCGCCGGCGTGCCCGCGAACGAGGTGACCCCTGGCAAGAGTTTCATCGGCGACCTGGACATCGACTCGCTGTCGATGGTGGAAATCGCCGTCGCCGCACAGGACAAGTTCGGCGTGGAGATCCCCGATGACGAGCTGAAAGACCTCGCCACGGTCCAGGACGTGGTGACCTACGTGGCCAAGAACTCCAGGGGATCAGCATGACGGCAGAACGCGAGACCGTCGCCGTCACCGGGCTCGGCGCGACCACCCCGCTCGGTGGGGATGTCGCGTCGACCTGGGCGGCGATGCTGGAAGGGCGCTGCGGAGTCCGGCTGCTCACCGAGCCGTGGGCCGAGGAACTGCCGGTGCGCATCGCCGCGCAGGCCGTCGCCGACCCGGCGGAGAGCGTGGGCCGCGTGCAGGCCCGCCGGATGGACCGCTGCGAGCAGTTCGCGCTGGTCGCCGCCCGCGAGGCCTGGGCCGACGCAGGCGCTCCCGAGGTGGACCCGGAACGGCTCGGCGTGACGGTCTCCAGCGGGGTCGGCGGCATCGGATCGACGCTGGCCGCGTACGACACGCTGAAAGAGAAGGGCTGGCAGCGGATCTCGCCGTACACGGTGCCGATGCTGATGCCGAACGGGTCGGCCGGCTGGATCAGCATGGAAATCGGGGCCAGGGCCGGTGCGCACTCGCTGGTCAGCGCCTGCGCGTCCGGCGCGGAGGCGATCGGGTACGGCATTGACATGATCCGGTCCGGCCGGGCCGACGTGGTCATCGCGGGCGGCACCGAGGCGGCGATCATGGCCCTGAACATTGGCGCGTTCGCGGTGATGCGGGCCATGTCCACCCGCAACGACGAGCCGGAACGGGCGTCACGGCCGTTCGATGCGGCCAGGGACGGCTTCGTCCTCGGCGAGGGCGCCGGCATGCTGGTGCTTGAGTCGCTGTCGCACGCGCGACAGCGCGACGCCACCGTGTACGCGATCGCGGCCGGGGCCGGCTACTCCTCGGACGCCCATCACATCGCGCACCCGGCGCCTGACGGGGCCGGCGTGGCCGCGGCGATCAGCCGGGCGCTGGCCGACGCCAAGGTCGACCCGGCCCAGGTGGTGCACGTGAACGCGCACGCCACCTCGACCCCGGAAGGGGACGCGCTTGAGGCGCAGGCTCTGGTTAAGGCGCTGGGCTCGGCCACGGACGGTGTGGTCGTCACGTCGACCAAGTCGATGACCGGGCACCTGCTCGGCGGCGCGGGCGCCATCGAGTCCGTGGCCGCCATCCTCGCGCTCCACAACCACGTGGCCCCGCCGACCATCAATCTCGATGACCTGGATGAGGACGTGCCGGTCGACGTCGCCACCGAGCCCAGGCCGCTGGCCAAGCGGGGCTCGGAGCCAATGGCGGTGCTGAACAACGCGTTGGGATTCGGCGGCCACAACGTATCGCTGGTGTTCACTGCTGCCTGACCGAGCGCCTTAGCATTTCTGCCGGCCTGTTCAGGGTGGCTGGGGGGCGAGCAGGCCGGCGCGTTCGGCTATGGCGGCGGCCTGGACCCGGCTGGAGACGCCGAGCTTGCGCAAGATGTTGCTGACGTGCACGCTGGCGGTGCTGGCGCTGATGTACAGCTCGGCGCCGATCTGGGGGTTGGTGCGCCCGGCGGCCAGCAGCCGCAGCACCGTCAGCTCACGGTCGGTCAGCCCGTAGCGGGTGAGCAGCTGGGCCGGTGGCGGGGCTTCGGGTTCGCCGGCGGCCGCCGGGTGCAGCGGGATCCGGGCCCGCTCGGCCAGGGTGCGGATCTGGGCCAGCAGGGGGGCGTGCCCGTCGGCGGCGGCCGCGGCGGCGCGCAGCGCGCCGGCCGCCGCCGCGGCCGGCTGCCCGGCGTCCAGCTGCGCCTCGGCCTGCCGCCACCACGCGTACCCGGCCCGGTGCGGGCAGCTCAGGTCCTGCCAGGCTTTGGCCGCGCCGTCCCAGGCACCGGGATCGCCGGGCCCGGCCACCCGGGTCCGCTCGGCGTCCCAGGTGGCGCGCTCGGCCGGGATGGTGGCCACGGTCGGGTGGTCGGTGAACGGGACGCGGCCCATCCGCCCGACCCAGGTGGCCAGGCCATCGGCGGCGTCCGCGGCGTCCGCGGCGGCGAACTGGTCGCGGCGCGCCCGGGCCTGCCCGGCCAGGTCGGCACACGCCCGCATGCCCGCCGCCAGCAACCGCCCGGAAAAAATGGTCAGGTCCGGGCCCTTGAACGGGCCAGCGCCCGCCGGGTCTCCCGGAGCGCATCGCCGGGGCGTCCGGCCCACAACAGGGCCTCCGCGGCCCGCGGCGCCGACTCGTAGGCGAAGTCGACTCTGCTGATGACGACGGGGAAAGCAGCATAGATCAGCTGCCACCGTTCGGCGGCCGCACCGGTATCGCCGCGCAGCAGGTCAATCTCGGCGCGAGCCGCCTGTACGTTCCAGTGAGCGCGATCTGACGGCATCGTGGTCAGCGGGTCGATCAGCGCTGCCGCCTCCGCGGTGCGCCCCAGGGCCAGCAACGCCTCAGCGGCGTTGGCGACCAGGTACGCTGGCCACCCTCCAGGACTGCAGGCCGGCCTGCCGGGCGTCGTCAAGACCGCGCGACGCCACATCGGCGGCGCGCTGGAACTGCGCGAGCTTGAGCAGCGCATCGCTTTCGTTGAGCGGCCAGCCACACCAGTCGCCGGGCCCTCCTGTGCGGCCCGGGCGAGTGCCCACCCCCGCTCCAGGGCGGCGAACCCCTCCTCGACCTCCCCGCGCAGGAACGCGCCGTGCGCGATCTTGCAGAGGATGCGGGGGATCAGCGCCGTGGCGCCGGCCGCTTCGGCGATCTCCAGCGCCCGGTTCAGTCGCCGCGCGGCTGGCCTCAAGCCGTTCCTCGAGCGTACAGCAGGAAGGTGTTGGCGTAGTCGAGCAGGGCCTCGGCGTGATCGGATGAGGGCGGAGCCTGCTCGAACAGCCGCAGCGCCTCCTCCATCAGCGGCAGCCCGGTAGCCGGCGCGTCGTTCGCCCGGAAGTTCGCGGCGCGGTGGCAGACGACCGCGGCGGTAGCTGGGTCGGCGTGGCCGGCGAACCGGCGGTAGGCCTCCTCGGCGACCAGGCCGGCGCGCACGCTGTCGCCAGCGCGATAAAGCGCGTCGATGGCCCGCACGTACAACCGCGGCACGTCGATCCCGGCCGCGGCGGCGGCATCGGGCTGGGCCAGGCCCAGCTCGATGGCCCGCTGCCAGTGCGCCGCGGCCTCGGCGTAGCCGAACACCCGCTCGGCGGCCTCCGCCGCCGCCACCCGGGCCGGGAGCTCCTCGGCCGGGCGGCCCGCGGCCTGCCAGTGCCCGGCCACCTCCGCGGCCAGCGCCGGGTCCCCGGCCAGCGCCCGCGCCGCCCGCTCGTGCAGCACCGCCCGCTCCCCGGGCAGCAGCCCGGCGGCCACCGCCTCGCCCAGCAGCGCGTGCCGGGGCCGGTGCCCCCCGCCGGAAGTGTCCTCGGCCAGCAGCCGGGCCGCCGCCAGCTCCCGCAACCCCCGCCGGACTGTCCCGACCTCCAGCCCGGTGACCGCGGCCAGCAGATCCTCGCCCAGGCTCCGGCTCGCGACCGCCAGGCCCGCCAGCACCGCCCGGGCGTCCCCGGCGCAGCGGCCCGCCCGCGCCGCCAGCAGCTCCGCCAGCCGGGCCGGCAACCCCGCCCGGACCTCAAGGCCGCCCCCGGCCTGAAGGCCGCCCCCGGCCCCGGCCTGGCCGGCCAGGGCGGCGGCCACCAGCTGCTCGGTGAAGAACGCGTTTCCCTCTGCGCGCGCATATAGGTAATCGATCACCTGGGGTGATACCGGGCCGCCCGTCAGCGCCGCGGCCTGCCCGGCTACCTCCGCCCGCGACAGCGGTCCCAGCCGGATCTCCTCGGTCCCCGCGTCGCCCCGCACCCGCGCCAGCCACCCAGCCACATGCGCTGCCAGCGGCGCCTCATCCGCCCGGCACGTGGCCACCACCCGCACCGGCCCCCGGCGCCCGGCCCGCACCAGGAACGTCAGGAAATCCAGCGTCTCACCGTCCGCCCAGTGCACGTCCTCCACGACCAGCCCCACCCCGGACGACGACCTGCCGGCCACCACGGCCAGCAGCTCCGCTGCCCCGGCGAACAACCGCTCCCGGCTCCACTCCCCGTCCCGGCCAGCCGGGGCCGTCCCGGCGTCCGGGCCCATCCCGGGCAGCAACCGCCCCACTTCTTCCCGCACATATCCGGGGGCGGCATCCAGCGCCGCCGCCAGCAGGCCGCCGCCCTCCAGCCGGCCCAGCTCACCGAGCGCGTCCGCAACCGGGAACAGCGGCAGCGTGCCCGCCAGCGGCAAGCACTCCCCCCGTACCATCACCATCCCCGCTGCCGCGGCCCGGTCCATCGCCTCGGCCACGAACCGGGTCTTGCCCGCACCCGCATCCCCCACCACCAGCACCAGCCGCGCATCGCCGCCCAGCGCCCCCAGCAGCTGGGACAATTCACCCTCACGGCCAACAAAACGCACCGGGCGTGCCATGTTCACAGCCCACCAGCCCGCACCCGCCCGGTCAACCCCCGGGGGAGCTGTGGCTGGCCGGGCCGGGGGGTCAGGCTTGTGACCGGCGGGTCTATACCGCGTGCCTGTGCTTCGGCCGGCCAGCTTCTACCTGTGGTGTGCCGACCCGGCCATCACCCCGGTCATTGCCGGTGACGGGCGTCGTGACCGAGCCAGCGCTGGATGCGGGTGGCCACGAATTCGGACTTGCGGCCGGTCAGGTCAGTTGAAGGTGCTTCGAAGGTGCCGGTGGGGGGCCGCCCCGCCGCGAAGGTCAGGTCGATCCGGCCCACCTGGTGGTGCCCGAACTCCATGTAGACCTGGCCGCGGCCATCGTACTGCACCGGTGACTTGCGACCGGCCTGCCGGGCGATGATCGCCGCGGCCACGACGGCCGCCTGTCCTTCGGCGAACACGCCGGCCTTAGGAGTGCCCACGCTGGTGACGTCGCCGACAGCGTAGACGCCGGGGAACACCGTCTCGAGGGTGTGTGGGTTCACCGGGATCCAGCCGTCGGCGCACAACCGTGATGCCTGGACCACCGCTGGTGCCTGGTGCACTGGCACGCCGAGGAACAGGTCGTAGGGGATCTCACCGCCATCAGCGAGCCGGGCCACCTTGCGAGCGGGGTCGAGTTCACACACCAGCTGGCTGGGATACACGCGGATGTCCCGTTCGGCAAAAGCAGCCAGTAGCGCTTTAGAGGCGCCCGGTGACGGCGGGATGGGCGCGCCGAGGGGCGTGACCAGCGAGATCTCCGACCCGTCTCGCAGGCCCCGGTCGGTGAGGTAGTCGTGCATGAGCAGCGCTACCTCGCTCGGCGCCGGCGGGCACTTGAACGGGGTGGAGGTCACCCCGACCACCACGCGGCCGCCGTCGAAGGCCGCCAGCACGTCACGCACAGCCAAAGCACCGGGCATCGAGTAGAACTCGTAGCCACCTTCCACCAGCCCGGGGGTGGCCACCGGGTCGAGGTCGGCCCCCAGGGCGACCACCATGACGTCAGCGTCAAAGGAGCCGGCGTCGGTCTCGGCCCGCCGCTGGCCGGGGTCGATCGACCGGATCGTGGTCTGCACGAACCGTACTCCGGGCTTGACCAGGTCGCGGTAGGGGTGGACCACCGCGTCGGCGACAAGCCGGCCGAACATCACATCGAGCCTCGAGAAGCCAAAGGCGAATCCCTCGGCCTTGTCGATGAGCACGACCTCGACGGCGTCGCCGAGTTCGTCGGACAGCCTCGTGGTCAGCTCGAGACCACCAAAACCGGCACCTAGTACCAGGACTCGCATCATGTTCTCCTTACGCGCTGTTTGCTTTTCGCTGGTTCAGGTCGGCCGGTTCACGTGTGTATCGGTGTCGGTGCACCGCGGCGTCACCGCTCTGTATCCAGTCCCGGCCGACGGCTTGGGGCCAGTGGCGGGGTCCCCGGGGTGTGATCTGCCGGATCGCGAGCAGGGCCTCGAGCGGTCCGGCCATCGCGGCCGGACCATAGGGGCTGGCCTCGGTGATCTCCTCGAAGCGGTAGCCGGGCACGCCACGGTCGTCGGCGTCGCCGAAGCTGAGGGCGCCGATGGTGAACGACCCCGAGACGACTTGGTGCCACCCGTCAGCCAGGAGAACTGCCACGACCGTCGCCGGAGTCACGGGCAGCTCGCGCCCGCCGTTCATACCGCCACCGCCTCGGGTGTATCCCGCACTGCCTGGCGGAGCAGCTCGGCTACTTGCGTGTGGCCGTTGCCTTCGGCGTCGGAGCGCGGGGTGCCGCCCCAGCGGTCCTGGGGCTGGGGGTCGGCGCCGAGGGCGAGCAGGTAGCTGACGACCTCGGGCTGGCCTTCGGCGGCGGCCAGGTGCAAGGCGGTGCGGCCGTCGTAGTCAGCGGTGCCCGGTTCGACGCCGGCGGCGACCAGGGCCCGGACCTCGGTCAGGTCGCCCTGGCTGGCGGCCCAGGTCAGCGCGACCACGCCCTCGATCTGGGACTGGTTCTTCTTCCGCCGGGGGTCGCGTTTGGCGCTGCGGCCGGGGCCGGTGATCAGGGAGTCAAAGACGTGCACGTTGTACGCGGCGACCAGCTTGCGGCAGAACTCGATGCCGCGGACGGAGTTGGCCAGGGCCTTGAACTGCCCGAAGCTGATCTGCTTGGAGGCGCCCTCCGTTGCCGTCAGCCCGGCCAGCGCCTCCTGGATCCGCGGATCGTCAGGCAGGAGCCCGCACCCTTGCAGGCGGCTGAGCACCGCCCACTGCGAGACCTTATCGTCCCGGTCCCGGTCGAATGAGTCGAACAGCTGACGGTAGACCGCCTCCGCCCCCGTCGGGGAAACCGGCTGACCGGAACCGCGGGAGGTCCGCGGCGGGACCGCGCCCTTACCCGCACCCGGCCCGGCCGACCCCGTGATCACCGCCCGATCCCGCCCCGCCCGCGCTGGCACGTCCATTGTTGATCCCTTCAGCCGTTGGTGAATTCCGACTTGCTTCCACAGTGGCGTTAAAGGCCGCGGCGGCGCATCGGCCGGTTACCGTAACCTGGCCGCGGCGAGCCCTTATATCTGCGCGCAACCCCCTTAGGGTCGGCTACCTGACCGGCCGGCTGCTCAGCACCTTGGCCGACCTCGAGCACGGCAACGGCGCTTCTTGGCCGACCTCAAACAGGGCAACGGCGTCCACCTGGTGCGGCTGTACAGGCCGCCGGGTGGAGCGGGATCAGGAGGGTTCCTGACCGTGACGGGCCAGGTCTGGATGACTACGGGGATGATCATGGGGCGGCGGCGGTAGTTGTCGCTGACCGACTTGCCGACGATGCGGCGGGCTAGCTGGCTGATCTGGTGGGCGTCGGTGATGCCGTCGGCGGCGGCCAGGGCCAGGGCTTCCTCGATCTTGGGCAGGACCTCGCCGAACGCGGCGTCGTCGATGCCGGCGCCGCGGGCGTGGATCTCCGGGCCGGCCACCATCTTGCCGGAGCTGGCGTCGACCACGATCACCACCGAGACGAAGCCTTCGTCGCCGAGGATGCGCCGGTCCTTGAGCTGGGACTCGGTGACCTCGCCGACCGTGAGGCCGTCGACGTAGACGTACCCGCAGGGCACCGCGCCGACCACGCTGGCCTGGCCGTCCACCAGGTCGACGACCACGCCGTCCTCGGCGATCACGATGTTGGCGTCGGGCACGCCAGTCAGCGCGGCGAGGTGGGCGTGCGCGCGCAGGTGGCGCCACTCGCCGTGGACCGGCATGAAGTTACGCGGCCGGACCAGGTTGAGAACGTAGAGCAGCTCGCCGGCGGGCGCGTGCCCGGACACGTACGGGCGTCGGCCAAGACGTCGAGCCGTTAAAGAGCGCGGATGCGCGCCATGAGTTCGGGGTCCGCTGGGGTTCTTTCGGCGAGCCGGTATCACCAGCCTGCCGGGATGCTCCGCCAGATAGAGGTCAACAGTGCCGGGCCCCGGTGATGTGGTCAAGGGGAACCAGAAGTCGAGGAGGCTCATGATGCGGCCAGCGATGCACCACCTCAGTATCAGCGTCATCCGGGCCGATGCCCTGTTCGTGTCGGCACTGCAGCGCGGTGACCATCCCGGTGCCAGGGAAGTCCGCCAGGCCGTTGCCGCGGCTGTCGGGGCGTTCGGCCAGCGTGGCTGTGCCGGACGAGTAGCGCAGGAGTTCGGCGATCATCCCGAGACCGCGGTCACGCGGATGCGCTGGGCCCGCCAGGTCGCCGGCAAAGCGTTCGGCGAACCGGCACCAGCATCAGCCTGTGCCTGGACAATCGCTCAGCGTACCGGAGCTCACACCAGCCGCGCTGCGTAAACCCACCGCGGGCCGCGTCGGGGTGAGTTCCGCATGACACCCGAGTGGCGCCGTCGGAAACCATGGGCTGGCAGAGGTTGCAGGACGGCCGGTCATCCCGCCGACGAGAAGCCCCGGACGGCAGCCATCGTCAAGCCCACGCCAGGGAACGTACCCACCAAGGGTCATCCTCATTTGCCGCGATGAAGGCGCAGCATGTCTTGGGCGTGAGCCAGAAGTGAACGGCTGCGAGCGGTGCAGGCTCTGGTCGGGCGCGGCTTCCCTGTTCGAAGACAAGCCTGAATCCTGTCCGTCCGGTCATCAGCTGTGGCCCGTGCATGCTGCAACCTAGATGCCCGGTTGGGTATCCGCCCCGTTCCCTCGCGACAATAGATGGTCAGCTTGATTCGAACGGAAGCGCGAATTTCTTAGTGGAGCTAAGGGGATTCGAACCCCTGACCTTCTGCATGCCATGCAGACGCGCTACCAGCTGCGCCATAGCCCCTTAACCGCGCCGTTGGGAAGGCCTCTCATAGAGGAGTCCGGACCAGCGCAGCAAAGGCACAGCTTAGCATCGCGTCACTCCGGATTGGTAATGACCTCATAGTCCACCGCCCAGCGCACGCCCTTCGCCTGGTTGTTCTTGGCTGGCTCGACGCGCAGGTACGCCGAAGACCGGGGACCTGGGGCGGCTGGCCCGGACACGACTACCTCGGACAGGTCGTTGAATACGAACCAGCCCGGTTCGTTAGTGGCGGCGTAATCATACCGATACGGCTGGCCGCCGTGGCCGTACCTCTAAGCTTTAGTCGGCTGGGCAGTGCGGGGATGGCGGGGGAACGTCCAGCGTCGGGTTGCGGTCGAAGAAGCCGGTCGGCTTGAGGGTGAACCCGCAGCGCGCGACCGGCATGACCGGCCAGTCCTCCGGGCGCGGGACGTGCGTGGGGCCGAACGTGTGCCAGACCACGACGTCTTGGCCGTCGATGTCACGGTCGCCCGCGATGAAGGCGGGCAGGCCCGCTCCGCCGGGGTTCTGGTTCACGAAGTCGCCGGCCGGCCAGCGCTGGTCCGGGTCGTACCGGGTGACCCAGAGGTGGTTGGTGGCGAAGCCGGCCCGCGCGGTCAGCGGGGCGGCAGGGTCGGCCAGCAGGACCGGCGCGGACTCCGGGTAAAGCGTGTAACCAGTGGGACGGCCGAAGCGGTTGGAGCGCTCGGTGTTGATGATCCGCCAGGTACGGCCGCGGGAGCCGTCCGCCCGGCGGCAGGCCTGCGACTCGCGGGTCAGCCGGGTGACCTGCTGGACAATGGCGTTGCCGTAGGGGTTGTCCGGCCCGATCGGCAGGCCGCTGACGTCGACCTCTTCCACGGCGTTGGCCAGCCCGTCCACGGTCATGTCCAGCCGCGCGCTGAACAGGTGCTGGTGGAACGGGGCGGCGAGCCCCGGCGCGACTTCGGTGGAGTAGGGATGGTCGCCGCCGGGATGCGCCGAGGTGAACAGCACCCCGGTCGCCTTGATCTCGCACTCGATGGTGCCGTCCAGGTAGAAGTACCAGTAGAAGCCGTAGTCGTAGTTGCCGACCGTGGTGAAGTAACTCACCACGAGGCGGCGCTGGCGGCGTGACTGGGCCGAGCCGTTGAAGATGTCGGTGTGCTTCCAGAGGATGCCGAAGTCCTCCTCGTGCACGCATATGGCGTTCGGTATGGTCCTGGGGCACCCGGTGTCGTCGGTCACGGTCGCGTCCAGGTAGGCGATCTCGCCCAGGCAGTCACAGCCGAGCTCGAGCGAGTTGGCCCACTTCCCGACCAGGTACTCCCCCGAGTCGAAGTAGGCCTGCCAGTAGCGGAACCGCGGATCGCCGTACGGCACGACCATCTCGGGGATCGAGGCGCGGTACATCACCGGGCGTTCGTCCAGGCTGACCTGGTGCAAGGTGAGGCCCTCGCGGGCGTCGAACCCGATCCGCACGGACCAGTCCTGCCACTGGAGCCACGGTCCGTTCAGGATAAAAGATGGTCCCTCGGGCTGGGTGATCTCGATCGGGCGCAGCGTGGTGCGCTGCGGGCCGCGGACCGCCTCGTCGTCGTAGTCGCCGGACTCGGCCGGGACCGCCAGGTCGAACTCGTCGGTGATCTTGAAGACCTTCTTCTCGATCAGGTCGACGTAGGCCGCGACGCCGTCCACCGGGTGGGCCCAGGCCAGGTCGTGCTCGCGGGCCTGGACGAAGGCGAGCACGCGCACCATCCGCCGGCGGTCGTCCTCGGGTGGTCCGAACGCGCCGGCGGTGATCGGGCAGGCCCGGATCTGGCTGACGTCGTGCAGGCCGCGCCGGGCCATGGCCGCGCGCCAGCCCGGGTCGGCCCTGACGATCTCGTCCACGAGCGCGAAGTCGCTGTCCAGGATCGGCATCTGGCCGTCGGCCGGCGGGTCCAGCGTGCGCGCGCTGACCACCTTGCTGTCCCTGAGCGAGACGACGACGTCGGTCGACTCGCCGGTGGCGGTGTCGACCAGGAACGCGCGCAGGCGGCGATCGGTCGCTGAACCGTTGAGCACGTCGTTCTTGGGCGGTTCCTCCAGGCCGTAGTAGGCGAACCTGACCGGTTCGGCCAGCAGCCCGGCCGCGGCCATGATCTCCCGTCCGGCCAGGTACTCGGCGCCGGTGGCCGGGTCCAGCGGGTGCGCGGGCGGCGGGCCGGCCGTCTGGTCGGGGCGGACGGCGGTGTCGGTCATGGCGGATCTCCCCGTGGAGCGGAACGGCCCGGGCCTGGTGGCGACCGCGGAGGCCGCCACCGGGTCGGAGGGTTATTCGTCGGCGATGATCGAGCCGACCCGGTCGCCCAGGCCCGGGTCGCGCCTGACCAGCCAGATCGAGTAGAGGATGGACACCGCGACGATGCCCAGGCCGACATACGGGAACCAGTAGTACGGCTGGGGTATCGGCGGCTTGAACAGGTAGTAGATCGGGATGGCGATCGCGACTACGCCGAGAGCAGGCAGCACGACGTGCTTGATGATGTTGAACTCGGCTGGCCGGTACTTACGGTAGAAGAACGGCAGGGCCACGTTGGACGCGAGGTACACGAACAGGATCAGGATCGTGCCCATCGAGCTGGATTCGAAGAAGAAGGTCAGCGCGTCCAGGCTGCCGCTGCTCCCGCCGATCCAGTGGCCGAGCGCCCAGCCCAGGGTGAGGGCCGAAGCGATGCCGACGAAGGCGATGATGGCGTTGACCGGCGTCCGGCGGACCGGATGGACGTAGCCGAGCCAGCGCGGCAGCAGGCCCTCGCGCCCGGCGTTGAAGATCAGCCGGCACTGCGAGTTCACCGCGGCGATGAGCACGCCCAGGGTGGAGGTCAGCCCGGCCAGGTACGCGATGAAGGTCAGCCAGGCCGCCACGGTGTGGGAGACGGCGATGAACGGGATGAGCGGGGCCGTGAGCGCCGTGACGTTGTAGTGGAAGCCGGTGACGGTGGCGTAGGCCACCAGCAGGTACGTGAAGGCCATGAGGGCGATCGACAGGAACACGGCCCGCGGCACGTTGCGCCGGGGGTTGTTCGTCTCCTCGGCCAGCGCCGCCGAGTTCTCCCAGCCGATGAACAGGTAGATGGCCAGCGGGAAGGCGAGGCCCAGGCCGCTGAAGCCGTTGAGGACCTTGCTGGGCTGGAACGGCACGGAGCTGAGGTGGCCGCCGTTCTTGATCAGCACGGCGATCGCCACGACGAGCAGCACCGTCAGCTCGAAGGCGAAGAAGAAGCCGGCCAGCTTGGTCGACACGGCCACACCGCGGAACATCATGTACATGGCGCCGGCGGTGAAGAGGGCGGAGAAGATGATCCAGGGGATGCTCGTGCCCGTGTAGTACGCGATCATGAGCGACAAGAACCCGCCGGAGATGACCAGCACCGAGGAGATCGCGATGATGTAGCCGACTCCGGCCACCAGCGCGGTGGTCACCGCGCTGGTGCCGCCGAACGTCTTGCCGATGAAGGTGATGAAGCCGCCGGTGCTCGGATGCGCCCGGGAAAACTGCGACAGCGTGTTGCCGAGCAGCGCGATGGCGACGGCGGCGACGAGCACGACCAGCGGCGAGGCGAGGCCGGCCGCGATCACGATGCCCGCGAAGCCGAAGTAGAAGCTGTAGGCCGGGCCGATGTTCGCCATCGTCGAGGCGGAGATGTCGACCAGGCCGAGGGCCCCGCGATGCAGGCGCTCGGCGGATTCTGGCGCCTTCGTCTCGCTAAACGGGATGTGTGCCGCTTCGCTCATATGCTCAACTCCCTCGAGGGGCTGATTGGGCCGTCCGGTGATGCTGATTTATTACGGATCATGCGCGGGACCGGGCTGATGGTCAACCATCGCCGCTGGTCTCCCGCATGTCTCCCACATGGTGAGCGCCCCTGAGCCGTCGGTTCTCCGCATTGTTGGCAAGCGCTTTCCAATTGAGCGAAAACGTACCTGATGGGCGGGCGGGTTCGCAAGGGTCAGGGCGGGCGCGGGATGGTGCTGTCGCGGAGGATGACCTCGCCGGGGACGGGGATGACGCGGGGCTGGTCCTGGGCTGCGCCGCTGGGCTGTGACAGGACGAGGCTGGCGGCCATCTCGCCCATCTGCTTGAGCGGCAGCCGGACCGTGGTCAGCGGCGGGTGGACGTCGCGCAGGGTGGCGATGTCGTCGAACCCGGCCAGCGCGATGTCGGCCGGAACCCGCAGGCCGCCGGCCCGCAGCCGGGCCAGCGCGCCCAGGGCCATGACGTCGGTCACCGCGAACACGCAGTCGGGGCGCGGCTCCCCCGCGGCCAGGATCGCGCTCATCGCCTCGTAGCCGCCGTCCCGGCTGAACGGGCCGTGGATGACCCGGGCCTGGTCCAGCGGCACCGACCAGGCGGCCAGCCCGGCGCGGAACCCGTCCAGCCGCTCGCGCGCGGTCAGCAGGCCGGGCGGCCCGGCCAGCACGGCGAACCGGCGGTGCCCGAGCGCGACCATGGCCCGGGCCAGGGCCTGCGCGCCCGCGGCGTTCTCCGGCCGCACGGTATCCACGCCCAGCAGGTCCTGGCCGACGCACACCGCCCGCCCGCCGGAGCGGGCGAAGGCCGCGATCTCGGCCCGCAGCGCGTCCCGGGCCTGCGCGTCGTCGGTCCGGCTGCCGATCAGGATCACCGCTCGGGCCCGCTGAGCGCGCATCAGGGCCACGTACGCCTGCTCGGCGGCTTCGGCGGCCGGGGTGCTGGACATGCACAGCAGCAGCCCGTGCGCGTCGGTGACCTCGATCAGGCCGGCCGCGATCGAGGAGAAGTACGGGTCGGCGATGTCGTGGACGACCACGCCCACCATCGTGCTCTGTCCGGTCGCGACCGCTCGGGCCTGCAGGTTCGCCGTGTATCCCAGCTCGGCGACGGCCCGGTGGACGCGGTCCGCGAGCCGCGGCGCGACCTGGCGCGGGCCGTTGCTGAGGACCCGGGACGCGGTGCTCAGCGAGACACCCGCGCGGTCGGCGACGTCCTGCAGCGTCGACCTCGATCCCGGCACCTGGCCTCCCTTCGTGCTCCCGCGCTCCGCGCTCTCGCGCTCTCGCGCTCTCGCGCTTGACCCTGTATTCGGGGCCAGCCTAATCTGGGAAAGCACTTTCCCAAAGGCTCAGGCTAGAAGGCGGAATCTGTGACGCGCAAGGTCATCCACGTCGCCCTGAACGGCGTCACCGGCCGGATGGGCTACCGGCAGCACCTGGTCCGGTCGCTGCTCAGCATCCGGGAGCAGGGCGGCGTCCAGCTTTCCGACGGGACAGTTGTCTATCCCGAGCCGGTCCTGGTCGGGCGGAGCGAGGAGCGGTTGCGGGCCATCGCCGCGCAGCACGGGCTGGACCGGTGGACCACTCGCCTGGACGAGGTGCTGGCCGACCCTGAGATCGAGGTCTACTTCGATACGCAGCTGACCAGCGCTCGGGAGGCCAGCCTGATGAAGGCGATTTCCGCCGGCAAGCACGTGTATACCGAGAAGCCGGTGGCCGAGTCGCTGGCGGGCGCGCTGCGGCTGGCCCGGGCCGCGCGGGCGGCGGGCATCACCCACGGCGTGGTGCACGACAAGCTGTTCCTGCCCGGGATGATCAAGCTGCGGCGGCTGGTCGAGGCGGGCTTCTTCGGGCGGGTGCTGTCGGTCCGGCTGGAGTTCGGCTACTGGGTGTTCGAGGGTGACCAGGTCGCGGCGCAGCGGCCGTCGTGGAACTACCGCGCGGAGGACGGCGGCGGGATCGTGCTGGACATGTTCCCGCACTGGCAGTACCTGCTGACCGACCTGTTCGGCCCGGTCAAGCGCGCTGTACGCGCGGAGCTTTACGCACATCCCGAGGCGGTGGGACGAGTCCGGGCAGCCGTACGACGCGACCGCGGACGACGCCGCGTACGCGGTGCTGGAGTTCGCCAGCGGCGCGGTCGCCTCGGTGAACTCGTCGTGGGCGGTGCGGGTCAACCGGCGCGAGCTGCTCGAGCTGCAGGTGGACGGGACGCTGGGCAGCGCGGTGGCCGGGCTGCGGCACTGCGCGATCCAGCACCGGGTGTCCACGCCGATGCCGGTGTGGAACCCGGACCTGCCCGACCCGCTCGACTACCAGGCGCAATGGACCGACGTGCCGGACAACATGAGCTTCGACAACGGGTTCAAGGCCGAGTGGGAGCTGTTCCTGGCCTCGGTGGCCGAGGGCCGACCGTTCGCCTGGGACCTGACCGAGGGAGCCGAGGGCGTGCAGCTGGCCGGGCTGGCGCTGCAATCCTCGGCCGAGGGGCGGCGGGTCGACGTGCCGCCGCTGGAGGTCTGAGGTGGGTGCTTCGATCCAGCTGCCGGGTCGGGAGGGGCCGCTGGTCATCCCGTCGCCGGGGTGGGCGGCGGTCTTACCCGCCGCCTCGTGCTCGGCGCGTGTACGCGGCGGCGCACGTCGCAGCTTTTGATGCTGAGCGGATCGACTGGGAGGCCACGCTGCGGTTCCGGGAGCACCTGTGGGCGCACGGGTTCGGGGTGGCCGAGGCGATGGATACCGCGCAGCGGGGCATGGGCCTGTCCTGGGATCTGGCCCGGGAGCTGATCGCGCGGTCGGCTTCGGGTGCGCGCGGGGCCTTGGCCTGCGGGGCGGGCACCGACCAGCTGCCGGACGGCGAGAGCTACCCGATCGCGCGGATCATCGACGCGTTTGTCTCGCAGATGGCCTTCGTGCAGTCGGCCGGGGCGGACGTGATCCTGATGGCCAGCCGGGCGCTGGCGGCCAGCGCCCGGGGGCCGGGTGACTACCTCGAGGTCTACGGCTCGCTGTTGCGGGCGGCCGAGCGGCCGGTGATCCTGCACTGGCTGGGCGAGGCGTTCGACCCGGCGCTGCGCGGCTACTGGGGCGGCACGGACTTCGATACCGCCGCCGACACGGTGCTGGAGCTTGTCGATCGGTACGGCGACAAGGTGGACGGGGTCAAGCTGTCGGTGCTCGACGCGGGCCGGGAGGTGGCGCTGCGGCGGCGGCTGCCGGCGGGCGTCCGGCTCTACACCGGGGACGACTTCGGGTATTCGGAGCTCATCCGCGGCGACGCGGCTGGGCACAGCGACGCGCTGCTCGGGGCGTTCGCCGCGATCACGGCGCCGGCCGCGGCGGCGCTGGCCGCGCTGGACCGGGGCGACCTGGCGGGATACGACGCGGCGATGGCACCGACGGTCGCGCTCAGCCGGCTGATCTTCGAGCCGCCCACCTTTTACTACAAGGTCGGGGTGGCCTTCCTGGCCTGGCTGAACGGGTTCCAGCCGCAGTTCGCGATGCTGGACGGGCTGGAGCGGCGCCGTCCGGCCCGGCACCTGATCCGGGTGTTCGAGCTGGCCGCGGCGGCGCGGGCGCTGACCGATCCGGACCTGGCCGTGGAGCGGATGAACGAGTTGCTGGCCAGGCTCGTGGGTCCGGAGCGGGTATGACTGGGTTTGGCCTGGACCGGCTTTCGCTGAACCAAGCCACGGTCAAGTACCTGGGGCTGGCCGACGCGGTGGCGCTGTGCGTGCGGCACGACATCCCGGCCATCGGGCTGTGGCGGGACCGGGTGGCTGAGGCTGGCCTGTCTTCGGCGGTGGCGGCGGTGCGTTCGGCTGGGCTGCGCGTGTCGAGCCTGTGCCGGGGCGGGTTCTTCACTGCGGGCGACGCCTACGGGCGGGCGGCCGCGCGGGCGGACAACGTGGCAGCGGTGCAGGAGGCGGCCGCGCTGGGGGCGGATGCGCTGGTCCTGGTGTGCGGCGGGCTGGTGCCGGGGAGCCGGGATCTCGGACTGGCCCGGCGCATGGTGGCCGACGCGATCGGCGAGCTGGTGCCCTTCGCACAGCGACTTGGTGTCCGGCTTGGGCATCGAGGCGCTGCACCCGATGTTCTGCGCTGACCGGTGCGTGATCGCCTCGCTGGGCCAGGCGGTGGACCTGGCGCTCTTGTTCCCCGCCGAGGCGGTCGGGGTGGTGGTGGATACCTATCACGTGTGGTGGGACGCGCGGCTGGCCTTGGAACTCGCGCGGGCGGCCGGGCGGATCGTCAGCTACCAGGTGTGCGACTGGGTGGTGCCGCTGCCTGCGGACGTTCTGCTTGGCCGGGGGCATCTGGGCGACGGGGTGATCGACTTCGGGCCGATCTCGGACGCCGTGGCGGCGGCGGGCTACCGGGGCTACGTCGAGGTCGAGATCTTCAACGCTGACGTGTGGGCCGCGGCGCCGGACGAGACGGCGGTGACCGTGCGGGCCCGGTTCGCGGCCGCCCTTGCCCATTGACGGCGTGGGTCAGCGATTTCCTGCGCGAGAGCCTCGAAGGTCGCCAGGACGTTCAGCGGACCTCCCGGCGCCTCATCCTCCCGCGCTTCGATCACGGGCTCCCAAGCCGCCGAGAGTTCCGATGCGCGCGCAGCCGCCCGCGGCGATTCCCCGGCGATGACTACCTCGCGGACCAGAGCTATCCGTTTCACCATCGTTACCGTCCGGCCCTGGCGCGCGTCAGCAGCATCGACGGGGAGCGCGGAGGGGGGCCGGAGGCGAGTAGCCGGGTCCGTTCGGCAAAAAGAATCTTTGCCATGGCACAGTGGTGCAGGTGAGTGAGGTCACGGGCGGAGTGCGGGCGCCGGAGGAGGACGGGGAGGTGCCGGGGTTCTGGCGGGGGCTGGGGGTGCCGGGGCTGGCGGACATTCATACGCACTTCCTGCCGCCGCGGATGATGCGGAGGGTGTGGGAGTACTTTGATGCGGCGGGGCCGCTGGTGGGGACTCGGTGGCCGATCCGGTACAAGTGGAGCGACGAGGAGCGGGTGGCGCACCTGCAGGGGCTGGGGGTGCGGATGTTCAGCGCGCTGGCCTATGCGCACCGGCCGGACATGGCGGCGGACCTGAACGCGTGGACGATGGCGTTCGCGAAGGCGACGCCGGGGTGCCTGGCGTCGGCGACGTTCTACCCGGAGCCGGGGGTGGCCGGGTACGTGAGCGGCGCGCGTGGAGGCGGGGGCGCGGATCTTCAAGGTGCACCTGCAGGTGGGCGGGTTCTCCCCCGGCGACCCGCGGCTCGATGAGGTGTGGGGGCTGCTGGCCGAGGCGGGGGTGCCGGTGGTGGTGCACGCCGGGCATGCGCCGGTGGGGACCGAGCACACCGGGGCCGGGGCCGTTCGGGGCGGTGCTGGCGCGGTATCCGGGGTTGAGCGCGATCATCGCGCACATGGGGGCGCCGGACTACGAGGCGTTCCTGCGGCTGGCCTTGGACTACGAGCGGGTCGTTGCTGGACACCACGATGATCTTCACCGACTTCTTCGACCACCTGGCCCCGTTCCCGGCGGCGGCCCTGCCGCTGGCCCGCGAGCTGGGGCTGGCGGGCAAGATCCTGCTGGGCAGCGACTTCCCGAACATCCCCTACCCCTACGCGCGGCAGCTCGCGGGGCTGGCCCGGCTGGACCTGGGCGAGGACTGGCTGCGCGCGGTCTGCTGGGACAATCCGGTGGCGCTGTTCGGCGCGCCTGGCTAGCGGCTAGGTGAGGCGGCCGGCGGCCGGCGAGGAGCCCGACGACCTTGTCACGGGGCAGGGCCGGGGTGCGGTGGCCGTCGCGGCCGGTCATGTCGTCGTTGGCGACCAGGGCGTTGACCACCGCCTCCTCGGTGGCCTGGACGACGGCCTCGAAGAACGGGTCGAGGTGCTCCCACGGGATGAAGTCCAGCTTTTGCAGGGTCCCGGAGTCCGGGCGGAAGGCGCCGGGGTTGGCGGTGGAGAAGGCCAGGAACAGGTCGCCGGAGAAGTGCGAGCCGCTGGTCCCGGTCCGGGCCAGGCCGGAGGTGACCCGGCGGGCCAAGGCCTGACACTGGTGCGGGAACAGCGGGGCGTCGGTGGCCACCACCGCGATGACCGACCCGGAGCCGGGCGGGGCAGCCGCTCGGGAGCGGGCAGAGTGCTCGGCCATCGGGTTGTCGGCGGCCAGGTCATCGCCGAGCGGGATCCCGGCCAGCGTGAGCTCGTGGCGGTCGCCGAAGTTGGCCTGCACGAACACGCCGACCGTGTACTGCGCGCCGACGAAGGGGACCAGGCGCGACGCGGTGCCGGAGCCGCCCTTGAACTGGTAGCAGTTCATCCCGGTGCCGCCGCCGACCGAGCCCTCCTCGACCGGGCCGGAGCTGGTCGCGCTGAGCGCGGCGATCACCGTGTCCTCGGTGACGTGGTGGCCGTTGATGTCGTTCAGGTAGCCGTCCCAGGTCTCGGCGGCCACGGGGAGCAGCCACATCTCGGCCACCTCGGGGTAGTGCCGGACGGTCCAGGCCACGATGCCGGCGTGCGCGACGCCGACCGCGTGCGTGTTGGTGATCGCGACTGGGCCGGTGAACGTGCCGGACTCGTTGATCCAGGAGACCCCGGTCATCTCGCCGTTGCCGTTCTGGGAGTGAAAGCCGGCTGCCACCGGGTCGCCGGTGCCGGCCGGGCCGCGAGCCCGATCGCCATGATGATGAGGGTAACCCGCAGCAGGCACACAAGGCGCGGATGGTGCGGGTCCCGAGCAGCGCGCCGGTGTACACAAATCGGGGTACACTTGGCTCGTGACTGAGGATGACAGCAGGATGAACGTCCGGGATGTCCGCGCCAATCTGGCCGCAGTACTCAGTCGTGCGCAAAACGGCAGCCCGACTGTCATCATGCGTAACGGCGAGCCGGTGGCCGCCGTCGTTCCCATCGAGGATTTCAACGTGCTCGAAGAGGCCGTCGACCGTTATTTCTCCCGTGAGGCCGACCGTGACCTGGCCGAGAACCCCGATGCGCGCACGTACAGCATGTCCGAGGTGGTGGCCGCGATCTTCGGGGAGGACACCGGACAGAGCGTCGCATGAAGTACGCGTTCCGCTGGCGCGAACGCGCCGTCCGCCAGCTTCGAGCCATCCCGCAGTCGGCTGCACTCACCATCTTGCGGGCTCTTACGCCCCTCGGGGACGATCCACGGAGGCACGACGCCGACATCAAGAAACTGGCCGGGTACACCAATCGGTACCGGCTACGCGTCGGCGATTACCGGGTCATCTACGAGATCGTGGACGAGCAGCTCATCATCTTGATCGTGGGCGTCGGTCACCGCCGCGAGGCCTACCGCGCACTGTCCTGAAACGCGGCCCGTAGGGAGTGTCACACTCTTTCCGCGTTCCGGTTCATGACGGTGAGGCAGAGAGGTGAGCGATGCGCAGGTCGACGGCGGCGATCGGGAGCGCGGTCTATTTCGCGGTGGCGGCGGGGATCTTCGCGGTGCTGGTCCCGTGGCTGGCAACCGGCTGGCAATTTCACCGGCCGTGGTCTTACTGGGTGGTGGCGCAGGCGGCGGGCGTCCTGCTGATCGGCGCGGGGCTGGTCCCGGTGGTGAGCGTGTTCGTGCAGTTCGCGCGGGCTGGGGGTACCCCGCTGCCGCTGGCCCCGACCCGGCGCCTGGTGGTGAGCGGGTTCAACCGGTATGTGCGCAACCCGGTCTACCTGGGGTCGCTGCTGATCTTCGGCGGTGAGGCGCTGCTGTTCGGCTCGCTTCGCCTGCTGGTCTACGCCGTGATCGGCTGGGCGGGGGCGGCGGTGTTCGTCCGGTGGTACGAGGAACCCGCCCTGACCCGCAGGTTCGGGGCCGAGTACGAGGCGTACCGGCGCGCGGTGCCCGCCTGGCGACCCCGCCTGCGCCCCTGGTCTGGCTAGGGCAGGGCCAGGGTGATGGGGCCGGCGCGAGGCGGGATCAGGATGGCGGCGGTGCTGCCGGACTGGTGGACCATGGTGGTGAAGTGGCCAGGATCGCCGGTGTTGCCCTCGATCGCGTCGTAGTGCATGGGGATGACGTAGGAGGGCGCGACCTGGGCGCAGAGCCAGGCGGCTTCGGTCTCGTTCATGTTGCCGACGATGCCGGCCGACTCGCGCATGTGGTCGCGGCCGTTGATGGGGAGCATCAGCACGTCGGGGGCCAGCGCGGCCAGGGCGGTGGGCAGCTCGGGATACACCAGGCCGTCGCCGGCGTGGTAGAAGCGGATCCCGCCGATCTCCGCCACGTAGCCGAGGAACCGGACCGGGCCGCCTCCGGGGCGAACTCGTAGACCACCGGCTGGTCGCCGCCCATCCCGTGCAGGGCGGGCACCGGGTGCACGGTCACGTCCGCGTCGCGCAGCGTCCTCCCCCGGGCACCGCGCCGACCAGGCGGGTCCGGTCGACGCCGGCCTTGGCCGGCGACCTCGACCACCGGCGCGGGCACGACGATCTGGGCCGCGGAGTTGACCGCGCAGAACTCGCGCAGGAACGGCAGGTCCAGGTGGTCCACGTGCTCGTGGGTGCACAGCACCAGCGTGACGTCGGCGAAGTCGGCCGCCGAGGCGGGCGGCGGGTAACGCCGGTCGGCGCGATCGGACAGGAACGGGTCGATCAAGACCCGGCTGTCGCCGGCCGCGAGGCGAAAGCCCGACTGGCCGTACCAGGTGACAGAGACAGAGTCCATGGCCCGTTCCGAATAAAAGGATCTCTTTAGCGGTCGTCGCTGAGAACTGGCTCGGGGAGCGTGCCGGCGTTGTGCTCCTGCAGCCGCCAGCGGCCGTACCGGAAGCTGAGCACCGACCAGGAGCAGTTGGACAGCGGGCCGAGCACGCCGAACAGCTCGTCGGGCATGCCGAGCAGGCGCGACATGCCCAGGCGCAGCGCGGCGCCGTGGCTGACCACCACGGCCAGGCCGTCGCGGCCGGTTCACCTGGTCCGCGACGGCCGCGGCGGTGCGCTGCAGCGCGGCGGCGACCCGCTCGGCGACCGCGGCGGTCGGCT
This sequence comes from uncultured Actinomycetes bacterium, assembly GCA_963742795.1. Classification (GTDB taxonomy): domain Bacteria; phylum Actinomycetota; class Actinomycetes; order Streptosporangiales; family Streptosporangiaceae; genus Palsa-504. Next base: position 155,735 of record CAVUNL010000024.1, on the reverse strand, counting down.
CGCCGTCCGGCGGCGTCCAGGTCGCGTGCGCCTCGGGGTACCGCTCGCGGATCTCGGCGTCGGTCAGGCCCTCCCAGCAGCCGCCGTGCCGTTCCCGCAGGTCCTTGTCGAGCGTCACCTCGAGCCCGGTCAGCCGGGCCAGCGGCGCGGCGGTGCTGGCCGCGCGGCTCAGGTCGGAGGAGACGATCAGGTCCGGACGGAGCGCGGCGAGCAGGCGCGCGGCCCGCTCGGCCTGGGCCTGGCCGGTTTCATCGAGCGGGATGTCGCTCTGGCCCTGGAAGCGCCGCTCGGCGTTCCACGTCGTCTGCCCGTGCCGCCACAAGACCAGCCGGACCCGTTCGCTCAGCGGGTCCTCCCCGGGTTGACGACCAGCTCGGGGAGCGGGATCTGGGGGCAGTCCTTCCAGATCCGCTCCAGCGCGTAGTAGGTGCGCTCCTCGGAATGCTGCACGTGGACCACGATCTCGAGGTAGTCGAGCAGCACCCAGCGGCCCTCACGCTCGCCCTCGCGACGGATCAGCTCTGCGCCGGCCTGGCGCATGCGGAGCTCGATCTCGTCGACGATGGCCCGGACCTGCCGGTCGTTGGACGCCGAGCACAGCACGAAGGCGTCGGTGATCACGAGCTGCTCGCTCACGTCGTAGGCGATTATGGCGTCGGCCAGCTTGTCCGCGGCCGCCAGCGCGGCGGTCTCCACAAGCTCGACGGCCCTCGGTGTGGCAGTCACGAGTGCTTGCCGGCCTCCCCTCGATCGGTTCGTCGTCCTTATTAGCGTCTCATAGCGGGCTGTCATTTCGCCTTCGCGTATAGCCTGCGCTTGGCGATGTACTGCACGACCCCGTCCGGCACCAGGTACCAGACCGGCTCGCCGGCCTCGACCCGGGCGCGGCACTCGGTGGACGAGATGGACAGCGCGGGGATCTCGACCAGGCTGACCTTGCCGTCGGGCAGGCCCGCCCCCGACAGCCGGTGACCTGGTCGAGTACAGCCTACGAAATGCGCGAGGGTGAATAGTTCGTCCGCGTCGTGCCAGGTCAAGATCTCGGCCAGCGCATCGGCGCCGGTGATGAAGAACAGCTCGTCCTCCGGCCCGTTGGCGGCGTGGAGTTCGCGCAGCGTGTCGATGGTGTACGTCGGCCCGGGCCGGTCGATGTCGACCCGGCTGACGCTGAACCGGGGGTTCGACGCGGTGGCGATCACCGTCATCAGGTAGCGGTCCTCGGCGGGCGAGACCTGACGGTGGTCCTTCTGGTAGGGCTGGCCGGTGGGCACGAAGATGACCTCGTCCAGCGCGAAGATGTGCGCGACCTCGCTGGCGGCGACCAGGTGACCATGGTGGATGGGGTCGAACGTGCCGCCCATCACGCCGATCCGCCGCATGGCTAGTGCCCCCTCATGCTCACGTATCGTACCGGCCAGCGTCGGGGTTTCTGTGCAGGGACAACTGGCCTTCGATCGGGGCTATGATTCGAGATATGACTTCAGTGCCAGATCGCGCGCGGGTCCGGCTCACCGGCATCTCATCCCGCGCCTATGAGCATCCCGCAGACCGTTCGGCGCTGGTCGCGCTGCGCAAGCTCACCGGTTTCGACACGCTGCTGCGCAGGCTGTTCGGCCTGTTCAACGAGCGGGCCTTCCGGCTGACCTACCTCGCCAGCGCGGTCCGCGTCTCCGAGCGGCAGTTCCCGCACATCTACGAGCTGGTCAGGGACGGCGCCTACATCCTGGACCTGCCCGACGTACCCGAGTGCTACGTGTCCCAGGACCCGCTGGTGAACGCGATGGCGCTCGGCCGGGACAAGCCGTTCATCGTCATCACCACCGGCATGGTCAACCTGTACGACCCGGAAGAGCTGCGGTGGGTGGTCGGGCACGAGCTGGGCCACATCCTGTCCGGGCACGCGGTGTACCGCACCATGCTGCTGATCCTGCTCCGGTGGGCGACGCGGGCCGCGTTCCTGCCGATCGCCCTCGCCCTCACGGCGATCATCTGGGGCCTGGAGGAGTGGTTCCGCAAGTCCGAGCTGTCGTGTGACCGGGCCGGGCTGCTGGCCGGGCAGGACCTGGACGCGGCCCGGCGGGCGCTGATGAAGCTGGCCGGCGGCGCGCAGCTGTCCGAGCTGAACCCGGACGCGTTCCGCGAGCAGGCGCACGAGTACGACGCGGTGCCCGACCTGCGCGACAGCATCCTGAAGATCATGCAGCTGCAGGGGAACACCCACCCGTTCGCGGTGGTCCGGTTCGCCGAGCTCGACTACTGGGCCACGCACGGCGAGTACGAGCGGATCCTCGGCGGCGACTACCCGCGCCGGGACATCCGACAGCAGCGCCTCGGTCGGCGACGAGGTCAAGAACGCCGCCAAGGCGTACCAGGACTCGTGGGCCCGGTCCCAGGACCCGCTGATCGGCATCTTCCGCGGCGTCGCGGAGAGCGCGGCGCGGGCCGGCGGCGGCCTGTTCGACCGGCTGCAGAACCGCGGCCCCGGCGGCGGCAGCAGCAACGACGACGACACCAACAACTAGCGCTTAGCGCCTTTGCCGGTGCCCGCGCCGCCGCCCCTCGGGGGTGGGTGGCGCGGGCGTTTTCATGATCGTGGCAGTTTTGGGCGAATAGCGCCCGTTTCTGGCCACGATCATGGTCGGGGTCGGGTTAGAGGATGACTAGGTCGTCGCGGTGGACTACTTCGCGTTCGTACTCGGGGCCCAGCTTGCTGGCCAGCCATCGGGTGGAGCGGCCCATCAGGCCGGGGATCTCGGTGGCGTCGTAGTTGACCAGGCCGCGCGCGATGATCGTGTCGTTCTCGTCGCGGAGGTTCACCGGGTCGCCGGCGTCGAAGGCTGCCGTCCACGCCGGTGATGCCGGCGGGCAGCAGGCTGGCGTGCCGCTTCACCACGGCCTCGACGGCGCCCGGGTCCAGGCGCAGGCTGCCGCGGGCCACCGCGGCGTGCCTGAGCCACAGCAGCCTGGTCGCGGGCCGGCGGCCGTGCGCCGCGAAGAAGGTGCCGACCGGGTCCCCGGCCAGCGCGGCGGGCGCGCTGGCCGCGTCGGCCACCACGGTGGGGATGCCGGCCGCGGAGGCGATCAGGGCGGCTTCCACCTTGGTCGCCATGCCGCCGATGCCGGGAGCCGTGGGCGGCATGGCTGCCTCGGGCTCCCAGCGGTCCCTGGGCCCCTCGGGCCCCCTGGCCGGCTCGGAGGCCGCGGCCGAGCCGGATTCCCTCCAGGTCGGCCTGCCCGCGCACCTCGGCGATCCGCTGGGCCGCGCCGCGGCGCGGGTCACCGTCGTACACGCCGTCCACGTCAGAGAGCAGGATGAGCGCCTTAGCGCGCGTGACGTGGGCGACGAGCGCGGCCAGCCGGTCGTTGTCGCCGAACCTGATCTCGTCGGTGGCGACCGTATCGTTCTCGTTGACCACCGGGAGCACACCCAGCTCGAGCAGCCGGTCCAGGGTGCGCTGGGCGTTGCGGTAGTGGGTCCGGCGCATCAGGTCATCCGCGCTGAGCAGGACCTGACCGGTGCGGATGCCGTGCTGGGCGAAGGCCGCGGTGTACCGGGCGATGAGCAGGCCCTGGCCGACGCTGGCCGCGGCCTGCTGGGTGGCCAGGTCGCTGGGCCGCCGGGTCAGGCCCAGCGGAACCAGGCCGGACGCGATCGCCCCGGAGGAGACCAGCACGACCTGGATCCCGGCGCCGCGGCGGGCGGCCAGGGCGGCGGCCAGCGCGGTAATCCGGTCGTCGGCGATCTCTCCGGCCACGGTGGTCAGTGAGGACGAGCCGACCTTGACCACCACCCGGGTCGCGGCCGCGATGTCCGGTCTCAAGCCTCCGGGTGCGCTGATCGTCACGGAGTGAGCCGGGGATCGGTGCCGCGCGGGCCGTGGTGCGGCCCCCGGGCCCGGGCCCCGCTGCTCATTGGCGCGGCCGGGTCCCAGTCGAAGACCACCGCATCGTCCGGCTCGCCGATCAGCACCTCCGCGCCCGGCTCGGCGCCCGCGTCGGCGAGCGCCTGCTCCACGCCCAGGCGGGCCAGCCGGTCGGCCAGGTAGCCAATCGCCTCGTCGTTGCTGAAGTCGGTCTGCTGGACCCAGCGCCGCGGCTTCTCGCCGCGGATCAGGAAGGTATCCTCGCCGAGGCGGAGCACCTCGAAGCCCGGCTCGTCGACGTTCTTTACCGCGACCTTGACCCGGACGCGCTCGGCGGGCAGTTCGGCCGGGCGGGCGGCGCGGTCGGCGGCGACCAGCGCGGCCATGGCGAAGCCCAGCGGGCGCAGGCCCTCCCCGGTGGCGGCGGAGATCTCGAAGACCTGGTAGCCGCGTTTTTCGAGGTCTGGCTTTATGTGATCGGCGCGTTCGCGGGCGGCCGGGACGTCGATCTTGTTCAGCGCGATGAGCCGCGGCCTGCTGACCAGCTCGACACCGGTCGCCTCGCCGTAGGCGGCCAGCTCGTGCTCGATCGCGGCCAGGTCGGCGGCGGGACTTCGGCCGGGTTCCTCGGTGGCACAGTCGAGCACGTGAACCAGGATGGAACAGCGCTCAACGTGGCGGAGGAAGTCGTGGCCGAGACCCTTGCCCTGGCTGGCGCCCGGGATCAGTCCCGGCACGTCGGCGACGACGAACTGCACGTCGCCGGCTTCTACCACGCCGAGGTTGGGGATCAAGGTGGTGAACGGGTAGTTGGCGATCTTGGGCCGGGCCGCGGACATGGCCGCGATGATCGAGGACTTGCCGGCGTTGGGGAAGCCGACCAGCCCGACGTCGGCCACCGTCTTCAGCTCGAGGATGAGGTCACGCTGCTGTCCCGGTTCGCCCTTCAGCGCGAAGCCGGGCGCCTTGCGCCGCGGGCTCGCGAGGGCCGCGTTGCCGAGGCCGCCGCGGCCGCCTGCGGCGGCCACGAACCTGGTGCCGACGCCGAGCAGGTCGGCGAGCACCTCACCGTCCGCGGTCTTGACCTCGGTGCCGTTCGGCACGGCGATGACCAGATCCGGGCCGTTGGCGCCGGTCCGGTTAGAGCCCTCGCCCTGCCGGCCGTTGCCGGCCCGCCGCACCGGGCGGCGGTGGAAGTCGAGCAGCGTGGCCGAGCTCGCGTCCACTTCGAGGATCACGCTGCCGCCCCGGCCGCCGTTGCCGCCGTCGGGGCCACCGAGCGGCTTGAACTTCTCCCGGTGAATCGAGGCGCAGCCATTTCCGCCGTGGCCCGCCTGCACCTGCAGCGTGACCCGGTCGGCGAACTCCGCCACGATGTCCTCTCTTGATTCCTCTTCGATTCCATGAGAAAGGCGGGCCAGGGTTTGCCCGGCCCGCCTTCTGGTCGTGCTGTCGCGTTCGGGCTACGCCGGCGGCTGCGGCTGCGGCTCGGCGGACTCGGCCGGGACGATGCTCACGGCTCGGCGACCGCGGACCGCGCCGAACTTCACCGTCCCGCCGACCAGCGCGAACAGCGTGTCGTCGCCGCCCCGCCCCACACCCTGGCCGGGGTGGAAGTGCGTGCCGTGCTGGCGGACGATGATCTCGCCCGCGTTCACCAGCTGGCCGCCATAGCGCTTGACGCCGAGGCGCTGGGCCTTGGAGTCACGGCCGTTGCGGCTGGATGACGCGCCCTTCTTGTGTGCCATCTCAGTCCTCCTCCGCTGTCGCCTGGGCCTTGCTCTGCGGCTCGGCGCTTTGGCCTTGGCGGTCGACTGCCCTGGCGGTCGAGGCCTTGGCGGTCGAGGCCTTGGCGGTCGAGGCCTTGGCGGTCGAGGCCTTGGCCTCGGTGCCGATGCCGGTGATCCGCACCTGGGTGTACCGCTGCCGGTGGCCCAGACGCCGCCGGTAGCCGCTCTTGTTCCTGTACTGGATCATGTTGATCTTGGGGCCCGCCGCGTCACCGACGATGTCCGCCGTGACCTGGTAGCGGCCGACCTCAGCGGGGTCGCTGATGACCCGGTCGCCGTCGACGACCAGCAGGGCGGTCAGCGTGATGCTCGACCCGGCCTTGCCGTCCAGCTTGTCGACGGTGACGACGTCATCCAGCGCGACCTTTTCCTGCCTGCCGCCGCAGCGCACAATCGCGTACACCCGAGATCTCTCTTTCGTCGCGCTTACCTGGCGTGCCCCGGCGCGCCGGTGGTCACCACGGCGGCTCGCTTGCACATCGGGGCCCGCCCAGCGGGCAACTCCCGACCGCTAAGGCTACCAGACCGCGGCGCATCCACGAACCGAGACCGTCCGGCCCTGGCGTGCGCCGCTCGCCGGAGCGGCACTCGCCGGAGCGGCACTCGCCGGAGCGGCACCGATGAAACATTGGTGTCGATGGAGCGGCACCGATGAAACACTGCTGTCGTTAGGCGTGCGGCGCTGTGGGCGTCAGGCGGCACCGTCCTGGGCCTGCGGTGGGTCCGGCAGGGCCGCAGGAGGTGCAGCGGGGACTTCTGGTGCGGCTGGTGTCTGGGGGGCTGGCGCTTCGGTAGCCGGTGCGGCGTTCGGCGGCGTTCGCGGAGGGGCGGCGACGGCGGCGACGGCCGCTGCCGGAGCGGGCCGGCTCGGCTGGGCCGTCGGGGGCTTCGGCGTCAACCGACGAGGCACCGGCCGGCTGGCCGTCCGCGTGCTGGCCGTCCGCGTGCTGGCCGTCCGCGTGCTGGCCGTCCGCGTGCTGGCCGTCTGCGTGCTGGGCGTCCGCGTGCTCGCCGTCGGCTGCGCTGGGGTCGGCCGCGGGAGCGTCCGTGCGGATGCGGGCGGCGACGCGGGCCGGGCTGGCCCCGGAGCCCCGGGACCCGTTGCCGCCGTTGCCGCCGCCGCGCTGGTGCACGTGGTGGGAGGCCTGGGTGTCGGCCTCGGGGTCGAACGCGACGATCACGCCGCGCCCGTTACAGCACTCGCAGGGCACCGAGAAGGCCTCGAGGAGCCCCGCGCCGACCCGCTTCCTGGTCATCTGGACCAGGCCCAGCGAGGTCACCTCGGCCACCTGGTGCTTGGTCCGGTCCCGGGCCAGGCATTCCAGCAGCCTGCGGAGCACCAGCTCACGGTTGCTCTCCAGCACCATGTCGATGAAGTCGATGACCACGATGCCGCCCACGTCACGCAGCCGGAGCTGGCGGACGATCTCCTCGGCGGCCTCGAGGTTGTTCCGGGTGACGGTCTCCTCCAGGTTCCCGCCCTGGCCGGTGAACTTGCCGGTGTTCACGTCGATGACCGTCATGGCCTCGGTCTTGTCGATGACGAGCGAGCCGCCGCTGGGCAGCCACACCTTGCGGTCCAGCGCCTTGGCCAGCTGCTCGTCGATGCGGTAGGCACCGAATACGTCGCGGTCTTCCTGCCAGCGGGTGAGCCGGTCGGCCAGGTGCGGGGCGACGTACCTGACGTACTCGTCGACCGTGTCCCAGCCCTCGTCGCCGGACACGATCAGGTTGGCGAAGTCTTCGTTGAACACGTCCCTGATGACCCGGATGGTCAGGTCGGGCTCGCTGTAGAGCAGCGCGGGCGCGCTGGCCGTCTTGGCCTTCTTCTCGATCGCCTCCCACTGGGCGGCGAGCCGGGACACGTCGCGGGACAGCTCTTCCTCGGCCGCGCCCTCGGCCGCGGTGCGGACGATGACGCCGCCGTCCTCCGGCATGACCTTCTTCAGGATCTGCTTGAGCCGGTTCCGCTCGGTGTCGGGCAGCTTGCGGCTGATGCCGGTCATGGACGCGCCCGGGACGTAGACCAGGTACCGGCCGGGCAGGCTGATCTGGCTGGTCAGCCGGGCGCCCTTGTGCCCGACCGGATCCTTGGTGACCTGCGCGATCAGCGACTGGCCGGCCTTGAGCGCGGACTCGATCCGCTTGGGCTGGCCCTCCAGGCCGCTGACGTCGAAGTTGACCTCGCCGGCGTAGAGCACCGCGTTGCGGCCCTTGCCGACGTCAACGAACGCGGCCTCCATGGACGGCAGGACGTTCTGCACCTTGCCCAGGTAGACGTTGCCCACGTAGGACTGGTGGGTGGACCGGTTCACGTAGTGCTCGACCAGCACGCCGTCTTCCAGCACCGCGATCTGCGTCCGGTCCTTGCGCTGGCGGACCACCATGGTGCGCTCGACCGACTCGCGGCGGGCCAGGAACTCTGACTCGGTGATGATCGGCGGACGGCGGCGGCCGGTTTCCCGGCCCTCGCGGCGCCGTTGCTTCTTGGCCTCGAGCCGGGTCGAACCCTTGACCGACCGCACGTCGTCGTGGGTGGCGGTGCCGGCGGGGCCGTTCGGCTCGCGGACGTGGACCACGGTGTCCGGCGGGTCATCGGCGCTGAGATCGGATCCGGCCGCCCCGTCGGACGAACCACGGCGCCGCTTGCGCCGGCGCCGACGTCCCGCGGCCGTCTCGCCGTCCCGCCGGTCGGCGGAGTCGGCGTCGTCCTCCGGCCCGCCGTCCTCGGCCGGCTCGGCGGATCCTTCCGCAGCCTGCTGGCCGGCGGGATCCTGGCCCGCGCTGGGCCGGCGGGTGCGCGTACGTGTCGACCGGGACCGCGGGGTCTCGGGCTGGTCCTGGGCGGCCTCGGCGTCCGGGCCGGGGCCGTCGGCGTCCTGGGCCGCCGGGGTGTCCCCGGCTTCGGCCGCGTCGTCGGTCCGGGTCCGGCTGCGGCTGGGCCTGCGCCTGCGCCTGCGCGCGGCACCCGTGCCGTCGTCATCGACGCCGCCGTCACCGGCCGCGTCGCCGTTGGCCGGCCGTTGGCCGGCGCTGCAACCGCGTCGGCCGGCGGCCGGCCGGCCGCGTCGACTCGGTCGGCCGCGTGGACACGCTCGGCGGGGCGGCGGCCGGCTCGGGCCGTATCGCCGGCGGCTGGAACACCGCCGGCGGCGGCTGGAACACGGCCGCTGGGACGCTCGGCGCGGGTGCGCTCAGCTCCCCGGCCGCGCGCCCGCCCCCGGCGTTGTCATTGTTTTCTCTGTCGTACAGCTCGCTCTCGAGCATTCGGGCAATCTCCAGTCAGGCTCCCGGGCGCGCGGGTCCGCGGCATGCCGTCCAGGGACGGCGTACCGCGGCGCCACCGCACGCCGCGCGGGAGCACATTGTCAACATAGGCGCAGGCGGAGCCGCCCTGACGGCAGCTCTGGCCTCGCGTGGTACACGCGCGGGACCGGCAGCGCTGAGCCTGGTTTCCTGTCTCTGTTTTCATGTCACAGCTTCTGTGTCCCCTGCACCACAGCAACGCGCCCATAACGCGCTCGTCCCGGCCAGGAAGGCCAGCGAACCCTGCGCCAGCCGGGTGGTTATGGGCGGCGAGGACGGGACGAGGCCGTGCTGCTCGCGGAGCGCGGTCAGCACGTCATCGGGCCGTACAGCGGGAGCTGTATGCAGAACAACCATTCGAAGAATGGCACAATCTTGTACACCTGTCACAACGGCGCGCGGGCCGGGGTCGGCCGGTTCGATCACCTCGAGCGTGACCACGGCCGCGCGGGCGTCCAGGCGCCGGACGCCCTTGTCCGTGAGGCGCTCTACGGGCGCCTCACGGAGGGCGAGGAAACCGGCGACGGCCCGCTCAGCCGCCGCTGGCTCCACGCCCGGCAAAACTACTCGCCACTGCGACGCCTCCAGGGCGCCTAGGCGCCCGTCGGCATCGTCCATGACGTCGATCACATCTATCCCATCAGGCAACGTCGCGTTCAGCCGCAGGCGCACCTGCGCCGCGGCCTCGCGGGAAGTCAGCGCCAGGCTCAGGTACTCGGCCTCGCTCGCCACCCCGGTCGGAGCTCCGCCCGCATAGGAGATCCTCGGGTGCGGCGTGAACCCGGCAGAGTAAGCGATCGGCAGCCCAGCCCGGCGCACTCCCCGCTCGAAGACGCGCGCCACGTCTCGGTGACTGGCAAACCGCATCTTCCCGCGCTTAGCATACCGGACCACCAGATGCTGCACGGCAGGCCTCTGGGCTGCCGGCTGCGCCACGCTGTGTTTCCCGCTCGCCTCCGGGGCGCCTTCAAGGCGACGCCTTCCCTCGTCGCGACTTCGTCGCTCCTCAGTCCAGGCGCCGCCGCGCCCCTCCGGCTCGCTCATAGCCTCCCGCTCACTACGGGAAGCAGGCGCCTCCCGTCGAGGCGCTCCCCGGTCGGACCCACCTGGATCTCGGTACCCATAGCGGAGCAGACCCCGCATTCATAACACGGAGTCCAGCGGCAATCTTCCACCTCGGCCGCTCCCTCGGGGGCGATGGAGTCCTGCCAGTCCTGCCAGAGCCAGTCGCGGTCAAGGCCCGCGTCCAGGTGATCCCAGGGGAACACCTCACTGTAATCACGTTCGCGCGTAGTGTACCATGCGACGTCCACCGGCTCGGTGGCCAGCGCAGACTCGGCGCTGCGCATCCACCGCTCGAACGAGAAGTACTCACTCCACCCGTCGAACCGCGCGCCGTCCCGCCACGCGGCCACAATCACGCCGCCCACCCGGCGGTCGCCCCGCGACAGCAGCCCTTCGATGATGCCCGGCTCCCCGTCGTGGTACCGGAACCCGATCGACTTGCCGTAGGCGCGATCGGCCCGGAGCGCGCCGCCGAGGGCGCGCAGCCGCGCGTCCACCACCTCCGGCGCGCACTGCGCGGCCCACTGGAACGGCGTATGCGGCTTGGGCACGAACGCGCCGATCGAGACCGTGCACCGGATGTCGCGCCGCCCGGTCGCCTCCCGGCCCGCGGCGATGACCCGGCGGGCCAGCTGCGCGATGGCCAGCACGTCGGCGTCGGTCTCGGTCGGCAGCCCGCACATGAAGTACAGCTTCACCTGCCGCCAACCGCTGGCGTAGGCGGTGGTGACGGTGCGCAGCAGGTCCTCCTCGGTGACCATCTTGTTGATCACCTTGCGCATCCGCTCGGACCCGCCCTCGGGGGCGAAGGTCAATCCGGAGCGGCGGCCGTTGCGGCTCAGCTCGTTGGCCAGGGTCACGTTGAACGCGTCCACCCGGGTCGACGGGAGCGACAGCCCGACGTTCGTGCCCTCGTAGCAGTCGGCCAGGTCGACGGCGATCTCGTTGATCTCGCTGTGGTCCGCACTGGACAGCGAGAGCAGCCCGACCTCGTCGAACCCGCTGGCTTTGACACCGTGCGCGACCATCGAGCCGACCGTGGTGATGGAGCGCTCGCGGACCGGCCGGGTGATCATCCCGGCCTGGCAGAACCGGCAACCGCGGGTGCAGCCGCGGAAGATCTCCACGCTGTACCGCTCGTGCACGGTCTCCGCGACCGGGACGATGGGCTGGCGCGGATACGGCCACGCGTCCAGGTCCATGACCGTGTGCTTCGAAACTGTGGGCGGAACACCTTGACGGTTCGGCGATATGTTCGATATCCTGCCGTCGGGGAAATACGACACGTCGTAAAAACGAGGCACGTAGGCAACCGTCGCGAGCCTGACCAGCAGTCCGTCCCGGCCGCCGGGCTGCCCGGCCCGCTTCCAGTCGCGAATCAGGCCGGTGATGGCGAGCACCGCCTGTTCACCGTCGCCGAGAACCACCGCGTCCAGGAAGTCAGCGACGGGTTCGGGGTTGAACGCCGCGTGGCCCCCGGCGATGACCAGAGGGTGAGCCAGGGTCCGTTCGGCAGAAAAAAGAGGGATCCCCGTCAGGTCGAGCACGGTGAGGAGGTTTGTATAGGCCATCTCGGTCGCGAAGCTGAAGCCGAGTGCGTCGAAGGCGCTGACTGGCCGGTGCGTGTCCACCGTGAACTGCGGCACGCCATGTTCGCGCATGAGTGCCTCGAGGTCCGGCCACACGGTGTAGGTGCGCTCGGCGAGTACGCCCTCGCGCTCGTTCAGGACCTCGTAGAGGATCTGGACGCCCTGGTTGGGCAGCCCGACCTCGTAGGCGTCCGGATAGCACAGAGCCCACCGGACGTCGGCGGTGTCCCAGTCCTTGGTGACCGAGCCCACCTCGCCGCCGACGTACTGGATCGGCTTGCGCACGCGCGGCAGCAGCGGCTCGAGCGCCGGGTAGACGGAGTCAACAGGCATCTAAGTACATTATCCGAACGGGCCGTGGTGACACCGCAGCGCAGCGGATCGCTCGCGGGGGCTCACGGTCAAAGCGGGCTCACCTGATCGTGGGGGCGTTTAGGCTGGGCACCTGTGATTCCCGGACCGAATGAAGGAAAGCGATGAACAAGTACCGCTCTGCCGCGCTGGTCCTGGCCGCCTGCGCGGCCGGCCTGTCCGTGGCCGCCTGCTCGGCCGGGACCCCGTCGGCCAGCTCGTCCACCACGAGTCCGGCCGCCACTGGTTCGGCCACGTCGAGCAAGCCGCCGGTGATATCGTCCCCCGTGCCTACGACCGGACCGGCCATTGCGGGCTCCATGCTTGTGGTCAAGGGAAAGATCGGCAGCTTCCCGGTCCCGAAAGCGGCGAAGGTCGGCGAGAACATGTCGGGCGGATCGTCGCTCCTGCTCGTCTTCGGCTTGGTCGCCCCCGCGGACGTGGCGCGTTTCTACGCCACGGCGCTGCCGCAGGCCGGCTATACGGTCACGAGCAACTCGCTGGTCAGCCAGGGCGGCCAGAACGGGGCGATCGTCGCGTTCACCGGTCACGGCTTCAGGGGCAACATCGAATCGGTGGCTCAGTTCCCGGGCGGGGCCGTCGCCGGGCTCGGCGCCACGAACGTGACCACGGTCGTCATGTCCGCGGCGGCGTAAGGCTGGACGGCGCTAGTCAGTTTGGCGCTAGTCGGTGAAGACGCTGTGGTGGCGGCGGACGGACTGGAGCATGCCGACGGCGATCATGTCGGCGAAGATCGCCGAGCCGCCGTAGGAGATGAACGGCAGCGGCAGGCCGGTGATCGGCATGATGCCGATCGTCATGCCGATGTTCACGAACGACTGGAACGCGAACCAGATCGCCACGCCGGAGGCGATCAGCACGCCGAACAGGTCGTCGGTCCGGACGGCGGTCCGCGCCGCGCGGACGACGACGATGAAGAGCAGCGCGACGATCGTGATGGTGCCGACGAAGCCGAGCTCCTCGCCGGCCACGGTGAAGATGAAGTCGGTCTGCTGGGAGGGCACGTAGTTGCCCGCCACTATCGAGCCGTGGAACAGTCCGGTGCCGAACATCCCGCCCGAGCCGACGGCAATCTTGGCCTGGGCCGCGTTGTAGCCGGCGCCGGCCAGGTCGGCGGAGGGGTGCAGGAACGAGGTGAACCTGGTCAGCTGGTAGGACTTCAGCAGGTGCGTGCCGCCGACCAGGGCCACGGCCCCGCCCACGATCACGGCCAGCGCGGCGATGATGCGCAGCTTCGTCCCGGACAGCAGGATCATGGTGGCGGTCACCACGGCGAGCACCAAGGCCACGCCCAGCGCGGGCTCCTTCACGACCAGGGCCAGCAACGGCGCGGCGCAGGCCAGAGCCACGAGCACCGAGCGCAGGCCGGGCGTACCGCGCCATCGGGACTGGCTGAACACCGTGGCTAGGACCAGGACGAGTGCCACCTTCGCGAACTCCGACGGCTCCACCTGGAAGCCGCCGGGCAGGTTGATCCACGCGTGCGCCCCATTGACGGCATGGGTGGCGAACACGGCCAGCAGGCCGAGCACGGTCGCGCCGTAGACGAACGGCGTCCACGACCGTAGCCGCCGGCTGTCCACGAAACTCACCGCGAACATCAGGATTAGCCCGATCACGACCCACAGCAGCTGCTTCTTCAGGTAGGTGTGCGGGTCCTGGCCCGCGGCGAGCAGCGAGGGCTGGGTGGCCGACCAGACCAGCAGGACGCCGATCACGCTGAGCGCGCATACCACGACGATCAGCACCCAGTCCATCTGGCGCAGGACCGAGTTCCGGGTGAAGGCCCGGGACAGCAGGGTCCGCGGGCGCCCCGCGAAGGCACCGGGCCGCGGCGCGCTGTAGCCGCGGACGGTGTAGCTCGGGCTGGACCGGCCCAGCATCATGGCTCCCTGGTGTAGCCGGCCGGCGCGGCGATCGCGCCGGTGGAGGTGATCTGCGGCAGTGCGGACGGCAGGTGGCCGCTGGGCACCGCGGCCTTGTGCCCCTCGAGGCCGTAGATGCCGTCCCAGATCTGGCGGACCGCGGGGGCGGCCACGTCGGCGCCGTAACCGGAGTTCGGGACCATGACCACGACCACGTACTTCGGGTGGTCGCACGGCGCGAACGAGGCGAACACCGAGGTCGCGTTCTTGCCGAACAGCTGGGCGGTACCGGTCTTGCCCGCCACGCAGACCTGGTTGAGCGGGAACCCGCCGAAGGCGCCGGCCGCGGTGCCCTGGGTCACCACTCCGGCCAGCGCGTCGCGGATGTAGGCCAGCGTGTTGCCGGACGCCGGCAGGTGGCGGATGACCGGCGGGTTGATCTTCTGGACCACCTGCCCGGTGGTCGGCGAGATGAGCGCCTCGCCGACCCGAGGGCTGTACAGGGTGCCGCCGTTGGCCAGCGCCGTGTACGCGTTGGCCAGCTGGAGCGGGGTGACGGTCACGTAGCCCTGGCCGATGGCGGCGATGGCGGCCTGCCCGGGCTCCCACTGCCAGCCGTTCTGGCAGTCCTGGTACTCGATCTGCTGGACGTACGAGCCGTTCTGCTTCCCGTACTTGCACCAGTTCTGGCCGGTGTGCGCGTTGTCCTTCCACAGGTAGTACAGCCACTGCCGGGTGGGGATGGACCCGGCCGACTCGGCCGGCAGGTCGATCCCGGTGCCGTTGCCGAAACCCCAGGCCAGTTCCATCTTCTGCATCTTCTGGGTCGGGGCGTTCGGCCCGGTGCTCTGGTTGGCCTTCGGGTTATCGTTCAGGTACATGTCGTAGCCGAGCTGGTAGTACACGGTGTCGCAGGACTGGATGAGCGCCGTCGAGAACGTCATGTCGCCGAGGTTGGGGTTGCCGTCGTTCAGGAACTTCTGGCTGCCGATACTGACCGAGGCGGGGCAGCTGTACAGGCCGTCCAGCGGGTACCCGTCGGCCACGGCCGCGGCGGTCGAGGTGACCTTGAAGGTCGAACCCGGCGCGTACTGACCCTGCGCGGCCCAGTTGATGATCGGCTCCCCGTCCTTGGTGCTGAACAGGTTGTTGAACTCCTGCTGCGAGATGCCGCCGGTCCACACGCTCGGGTTGTAATCCGGGTAGCTGGCCATGGCCACGACGCGGCCGGTGGTGGTCATCACGACCGCCGCGCCCTGGTTGGCCGCGTTCCCGGACGCCCGTGACCGCTTGATCGCGCCGTTGAGGGCGTTCTGGACGTCGGCCTGGATCTGCGCGTTGATGCTGGTCACCAGGTCATCACCGGTGACCGGCGAGGTCTGGCCGACGGTGCCGGTGACGTCGCCGGCGGCGTTGACCGACACCACCTGGGCCCCGGCCTTGCCGCGCAGCTGGCTGTCGTACTGGGCCTCCAGGCCGGCCTGGCCGACCAGGTCCACGCCGGAGAAGCCGGTCACCGGCAGGTGCCGGCTGGCAATCTCCTGCGGGGTGATCGGCTGCAGGTAGCCCAGGACCTGCGCCGGGTTGGCCCCGGCGGGCTCGGGGTACTCGATGACCGGCTGAACCTGCGCGGTGACGCCGGGGAATTCCTTCTGTTCCTCCATGACCTGCAGCGCCACCTGATCGGAGACGTGCTGGTCCACCGGGATGGGCTGGTAGGGAGACCCGGCCCAGCAGGGCTGCGGCACGCCCTTGGTGCACAGCCGCGTCTCGTCGCTCAGCTTCGTGTACGACATGCCGAGCAGCGGGGCGAGTCGTTTCAGGACGGGCGTCGCGCCGCCGGGCTGCTGGTCCAGCGTCATCATGTCCACCGAGACGACCAGGGTCGTCTGGTTGGTGACCAGCTGGTTGCCCACGTCGTCGAGGATCTGGCCGCGGACCGCGGGCACGATCACGTCCCGGGTCTGGTTCTGCTCGGCCAGCTTGGTGAACGAGGTGTTGTTGAGCACCTGCAGGTAGTAGAGCCGGCCGCCGAGTGAGATCAGCATCGCGGCGGCGAGCACGTAGAGCACCACGAGACGGCGGCGCGACGACACGTTCACCGGTAACCTCCCGTCCGCCATCTCTTCTTCGCTCTCGGGCGCGGCATGTGCAAGCGGGCGGGTCCGGATCCCAGGCGGGGCGAGCGCCGCAGCCAGCCGCGGCCCGGCGATTTGCCTCGCAGCGGCGAGCTGGCCCGGAAGGCGGTCTGGCTGGAGCGCAGGCGCGGGTGGCGCCGGGCCGTCCCGCGCACGGCGCCGGTCAGCCGGGCGAGCATGCCGGGCCGGGACAGGCGCCGCGCGTACCCGGTGGCCGAGCCGCCGGGCGACGAGCGAAGCCGGCTGGCCGTTCGGCGTGTGGTGAGGGGGCGGCCGAGCGCGGAGCCTCGCCGCGACGAGGTGCCTGGTCCGGTTGAGCGGCCCACCCCAGTTGAGCGGCCCAGCCTGGATGAACGGGTCAGGAAGGGTGAGCGGGTCAGGAAGGGTGACCGGCCGATCGACGCCGACTTCCGGGCGGGGGCTGGCGGGCGCAGCGCCGAGGGCGAGTGGCTGAACACCGAGCCGCCGAGCAGCGACCGGCCCATCTGCGACCGGCCGAGGTTCAAGGTCATGGCGCCGCCGAGCGCGCTCCCGCCGCGGCGGGATCCGAACTTGACCTTGGCCGCGCCGTTGCCGAGAGCGCCCGCCATCGTGCCGCTGGCGAGCCCTTGTCCCCGGCGGGAGTTGCCGTTGGCGAACGCGGCGCCGGGGGTGCCCGCGCCGAGCGCACCGCCATGGCCGAGCTTCAGGCGGGGCTCGCGCTTGGCCGTGGCCGGGCCGCGCAGGCCGCCTCCCAGGCCCTCGCCCTTGCCGCGCTCGGACAGCCGCAGCCGCGGCGTATTGCCCCCGTTGACCTGCCTGATGGCGCCCTGGGTGTCGCCCGCCGAACTCCGTGCGGCGAGCATCGACCAGGCGGCCCGGCTGCGCTCCCCGCGCGGCGCTCCGGCCAGGCGCAGCGCCGCGGCGACCGCGTACAGCACGAACGGGCACAACAGCACGTCGTAGACGATGGCCACGGGCAGCACGTGCCTGATCGCGGACCAGGTCACCCGCGGATCGCTGAGCATGGCGCCGAGCAGGGCGGCCAGCGCCTCCCCGAGGACGGCCCCGGCCGCGGTGACCACGATCTCGAACAGCGCCGAGCGCCCTTGCTCGGGTACCCCTTCGCTGTTCGGCACGTCGGCGGCCAGGCCGCACGCGTAGCCGATCAGGCAGAACACCAGGGCGTTCTGGCCGACGAAGTGGCTGCCTGGCGGGGCGACGTCAAGCGCCAGGCCGGCCCAGAACCCGATCAGCACGCCGGTCATCGGACCGCCCGCCAGGGCCAGCGCGGCCACTGCGAGCAGCACCACGTCGGGGCCAGCGCCGCCGGGGAAGGCGATCCGGTCGACGATGGTGAGCTGGACGATGACCGCGATGCTGACGGCCACGAAGGAGATGAGCCCGCGTGCCATCAGCCTCCGCCGCCCGACGCCGACGGGGTGGCCGAGGGTCCCCCGGCCGACGGCGAGGTGCCCGGGGCGAAGGAGGCCGAGGAGGACGCGCTGGGGGTGACGGTGATCGTGACCGTGGGGGCGGGACGCGGCAGGATCGAGGTTCTCGGGTTGTGCCCGGGCACCTGGACCACCACGCCGACCACGCCGAGGGCGGTGAAGTCGGCGAACGGGCGGACCAGCGCCGTCTGGGTGAGCGATCCGGGGCTGGAACGGACCGAGACGACCGTGCCCACCGGCACGCCGGGAACCTCCGGCTGGTCACCCACCGAGGCGTAGGTGTCGACCTGCTGCCCGGGCTCAAGCACGGCGTTCGCGTCGAACAGGGTGAGGCGCAGCATGGGCGACCCGGACGTGGACTTGCCGGTCCCGGTGACGGCGCCGATCTCGCCGCTGCCCTGCAGCTGGACGCCGGTCACCGACGACGCGTCGTCGGCCAGCAGGAGGGTCGAGGTGTCCGCGCTCACCTGGGTGATGGTGCCGACGAAGCCGGAACCGTTGAGCACGGTCTCGTCCGGTTTGATCCCGTCGCTGCGCCCGACGTCCAGCGTGACCGTGTCGGAGTAGCCGCCGCCGGCCGCGATCACGTTCGCGGCCATGATCCGGTAGCCGCCCGCGTCGAGCTGCAGCAGCTGCGTCAGCTGCTGCCGGGCGGTCTTGCTCAGCTGAGCCGAGCTGAGCTGGGCGCGCAGCGCGGCGTTCTCCTGCTGCAGGTTCGCGATCGTGCTCTGCGCCGAGGGCCCGCCGGTAATCGAGTCGAAGAGGCTGGCGACGGGGTCGGTCACGTCGTGCGTGACCCGCTCGATAGGCCCGAAGACGTCCGCGCCCACGTTGCGGGCCGGGGATGCGCCGCCATCCCGGAAATCCAGCGTGATCAGGGCGATCGCGATGATCAGGAGCACGCCAAGGACCAGGCGTGTACGCCGGCTGTCGTGCACTGAGGCTCCTCGTCAGTGTTCTCCGGCACTGGCCCGCTCGGCCGATGCGACGGGGTCTCGGGCCGCGTCAGGGTCAGCGCCTGCGGTCGGGCACCAGCACCTGACGCAACGTATCGAAGTCCTCGACACACTTGCCCGTGCCGAGCACCACGGAGTCCAGCGGGTTGTCCGCGACCTGCACGGGCATCCCGGTTTCCTCCCGGATTCGTGACTCTAGTCCGCGCAGGAGGGCGCCGCCGCCGGTCAGCGCGATGCCCCGGTCCATGACGTCGCCGGCCAGCTCGGGCGGGCACTTGTCCAGCGTGTTCTTGACCGCGTCGATGATCAGGTTAAGCGGTTCCTCGATCGCGCGGCGCACCTCAGCCGCGGAGATGACGACCGTCTTGGGCAGGCCGCTGACCAGGTCCCGGCCCCGGATCTCGGCGTGCGGCTCGTCCTCGGACGGGTATGCGGAGCCGAGGGCCATCTTGATCTCCTCGGCGGTCCGCTCGCCCAGCATGAGCGAGTACTCCTTCTTCCCGAAGGTGATGATGGCCTGGTCCATCTCGTCGCCGCCGATCCGGATCGACTGGGAGGTGACGATGCCGCCCAGCGAGATCACCGCGACTTCGGTGGTGCCGCCGCCGATGTCGACCACCATGTTGCCGGTCGGTTCGTTGATCGGCAGGCCCGCGCCGATCGCCGCGGCCATCGGCTCTTCGATGATGTAGACCCGCCGGGCGCCGGCCTGGTGGCCGGCCTCCTTGACCGCGCTCTGCTCCACGCCGGTGATCCCGCTCGGCACGGCTACCACCAGCCTCGGCTTGGCCAGATGGGTACGACGATGCACCTTCTGGATGAAGTACCGCAGCATCCGCTCGGTCACGTCGAAGTCGGCGATGACCCCGTCCTTGAGCGGGCGTACCGCCACGATATTGCCCGGGGTGCGGCCGATCATCCGTTTAGCCTCGGCGCCCACGGCCACGATCTGGCCGTTGTTGGTATTGAGCGCGACGACCGACGGTTCGTTCAGCACGATGCCGCGTCCACGCACGTAGACCAGCGTGTTCGCAGTTCCGAGATCGACCGCCATGTCACGGCCGAGGAACGTCAGCGCGTTGCTCATCGGGAACGGGAACCTTCCGATCCGGGCTGGAGATCTGCAACTGTCAGCGCGGTCTCACGGATCACGCTTTGGAGCGGCCTAGGGGTCTTTCCTGGACAACGGTGACACCGGGTCACTGGGTTCCGGGAAGATGATCTTCCCGGTGGTGAGCGAGCCCGCCGCCGGATGCTGATGATTCGCCACTGTCGTCCAGCTTACCCACGATCGGGTGTGCCGCCGGCGGGCCGGACCGGCGGCGCGCCGGAATCCGTGCGTCATCGACCAGGTTCAGTCAGGCGAGCTGTGGGGCTAGAGGGATTGCTGTGGTGCCCGAGGCGTTGTGGCGGGAGCGTCTTCGGCGCTGAGGACGGGCGGGGTTTGCAGGCGGCGGGCGAGCCAGATGCCGGTGACCCACAAGGCGGCGAAGATCGCGCCGAGGACGTACATGGCCGGCATGACGACGCCCGCGGCGATGACCAGGGCCTGCAGCACGGTTCCCGCCCAGAGCGCCCAGCCCATGCCCGGGCGGCCGACCAGGCCGCTGAGCACCAGGGCGCAGACGGCCAAGCCGCCGCCGACGCCACCCGCGACGCCGCGGCTCAGGTGCTCCAGGACGATGGCGGGCGCGATGGCGAGCCCGATGACGACGGCTTCCATGATCAGGACCGTGCCGCACAGCTGCCGCAGGAGCTTCATGACAGCTCCGCGGCGGTGAATGAGTGACGCGAGGGCTGGCTCGCCGGCGGCTCAGCGGGCAGCTCGCCGCCGGCCGGGGCGAGCAGCCGGCGGGCGTCGCCCGCGGTAATGACCGATCCGGTGATGAGCACCCCGCCGCTACCGGGTCCGGTCTCCGCGACGGCCTCATCGGCGAGCGCGACCGCGGTCTCGATCGCGTCGTCGAGCCGCTCGGCGGACTGGACCCGTTCCTCGCCGAAGATCTCGACGGCTAGCTCCGCGGTCTGCTCGGGGTCCAGGGAGCGGTCTGAGGAATTACGGGTCACCACGATGTCGGTGAGCAGCGGCTCCAGCTCGGCGAGCATGCCCGGCACGTCCTTGTCGCCGCTGGCCGCGAACACGCCGGACAGGCGGCCGAAGGTGAACGCCTCCTCGATCGCGGCCACGCTCGCGGCCATCCCGGCCGGGTTGTGGGCGGCGTCGATGATGATGGTGGGGCTGCGCCTGACGACCTCCAGCCGCCCGGGCGAGCTGACCTTCGCGAACGACTCCCGGACCAGGTCCGCGTCGAGCGCCGCACTGGCGTCGCCCGAGACCCCGGCGAACGCCTCGACCGCGGCCAGCGCGCAGGCCGCGTTGGCCGCCTGGTGCAATCCGAACAGCGGCAGGTAGACGTCCTCGTAGGTGCCGCGCAGGCCGCGGAGCGTCAGCTGCTGACCGCCGACCGCCTGCTCGCGGCTCAGCACGCCGAACTCGACGCCTTCCCGCGCCACCGTCGCGCCCACCTCGACCGCGTACCTGAGCAGCACCTCGGCCGCGCCGAGCGGCTGCTGCGCGAGCACCGCGATCGCGCCCGGCTTGATGATCCCGGCCTTCTCCGCCGCGATCTCCTCGACCGTGCTGCCGAGCAGCCGGGTGTGGTCGATGGAGATTGGGGTGACCACCGCGACCACGCCGTCCGCGACGTTGGTGCAGTCGAGCCGGCCGCCCACGCCGACCTCGAGGACTACCACGTCGACCGGGGTGTCGGCGAAGACCGCGAAGGCCATCCCGGTCAGGACCTCAAAGAAGGACATGGCCGCCGGATGCCGCTCGTCGACCAGGTTGACGTACGGGATGATCTCGTCGTAGGCGGCCACGAACCGCTCCGGGCTGATCGGCGCGCCGTCGATGACGATCCGCTCCCTGATCGAGACCAGGTGCGGGCTGGTGAACCGGCCGGTGCGCAGCCCGCGGCCGCGCAGCAGCGTGTCGGTCATCCGGGCGGTCGACGTCTTGCCGTTGGTGCCGGTGATGTGGATCACCGGGCAGGCCCGCTGCGGATCGCCGAGCAGCCCGACCAGCTCGGTCATCCGGTCCAGGGCCAGATCCACGGAGTGTTCGGGCCGACGGGAGATGATCTCCCGCTCGACCTCGCGCATCCGGGTCTCGATATCCATCCTGCTAGCCTACGATCGCCGCCAAGCGCTGCTCGAGGCGGGCGAGGTCGGACTGGGCGGCCGCCAGGCGCTGGCGGGTCTTGTCCACGACCGCGGCGGGCGCCTTGGCCGTGAAGTCGGCGTTACCCAGCTTCCGCTCGGCCTGCTCAGCCTCGCTCCGGGCGGTGGCGAGATCCTTCTCCAGCCGGCGGCGTTCGGCGGCCACGTCGATGGCGCCGGCCACGTCGAGCTCGACGGTGATGTCCTCGGCGGCCAGCGACGCCGAGGCGGCGAAGCCGTCCGCGGGCGCGGTGAGCCGCAGCAGGGACCGGATCTGCTCCTCGTGCCCGGCCAGCGGCGTGGCCTCGATGCCCACGAGCCGGGCGGCCACCCGCTGCCCGGGCCGCAGCCCCTGATCCGAGCGAAACCGCCGGACCTCGGTCACCAGCCGCATCATCGAGGAGATCTCCGCCTCAGCGACCGGATCGGTGGAGGAGAAACGCCGGCCACGGCGTCACCATGACCGAGTCCCCACCCGTGAGAGCGGTCCAGAGCTCGTCGGTCACGAACGGCATGACCGGGTGCAGCAGGCGGAGCAGCTGGTCGAGCACGAAGCCGAGCACCTGCCTGGTGGTCTCGGCCGCATCGGTTTTTGCAACACTGTCGTCACCGGAGGCCAGCGGCACCTTCGCCAGTTCCAGGTACCAGTCGAAGACCTCGTCCCAGGCGAAGTGGTACAGCACGTCGCAGATCTTGCCGAACTCGAACTGCTCGAACAGCTCGTCCACCTCGGCGATCACGGCCGAGAGCCGGGACAGGATCCACCGGTCGGGCACGGAATACGCGGCCGGGGTCAGCTCGGCCGCGGGGACGTGCGCGCCGTTGAGGAGGGCGAAACGGACGGCATTCCACAGCTTGTTGCAGAAGTTACGCGAGCCGGCTGCCCACTCCTCGCTAATGGCGATGTCGCTGCCCGGGTTGGCCCCGCGGGCCAGGGTGAACCGGGTCGCGTCGGCCCCGAAGCGGTCCATCCAGTCCAGCGGGTCGACGGTGTTCCCGCGCGACTTGGACATCTTCTTGCCGAACTGGTCGCGGACCAGGCCGTGCAGGACCACGACCCGGAACGGGACCGCGTCGGCGGGCGCCTTATCGCGCATCGCGTACAGGCCGAACATCATCATCCGCGCGACCCAGAAGAACAAGATGTCGTAGCCGGTGACGAGCACGCTGGTCGGGTAGAAGGTGTGCAGGTCCGGGGTGTCGTCCGGCCAGCCGAGCGTGGAGAACGGCCAGAGCGCGGAGGAGAACCAGGTGTCGAGCACGTCCGGGTCCTGGTACCAGCCATCGGGCGCTTGCTCGTCCGGGCCGACGGAGCACACCTGTCCGTTCGGTCCGTAAAAAACGGGAATCCGGTGTCCCCACCACAGCTGGCGGCTGATGGTCCAGTCGTGCATGTCGTCGACCCAGCTGAAGTACCTGGCGTTCATCTCGGGCGGGGAGAGCCGGACGCGGCCGTCGCGGACCGCGTCGCCGGCCGCCTTGGCCAGCGGGGCGACGCGGACGAACCATTGCAGCGACTGGCGCGGCTCGACAGTGGTGCCGCAGCGGCTGCAGTGGCCGACGGCGTGCAGGTACGGGCGGACCTCGGCGACGATCCGGCCCTCCTCGCGCAGCGCGGCGACTACGGCGGGCCGGGCCTCGAAGCGGTCGAGCCCCTGGAACGGGCCGTGCGCGGTGATCACGCCGTGCTCGTCCATGATGGTCAGGCTGGGCAGGTCGTGCCGGCGGCCGATCTCGAAGTCGTTCGGGTCGTGGGCCGGGGTGACCTTGACCGCGCCGGTGCCGAACGTCGGGTCGACGTGGTCGTCGGCGATGATGGGGATGCGGCGGCCGGTGAGCGGCAGCTCGACGGTCTTCCCCAGCAGGCGGGCGTAGCGGGGATCATCCGGATGCACCGCGACGGCGGTGTCGCCGAGCATGGTCTCGGGTCGGGTGGTGGCGACCACAATGGAGTCGTCATCCCCCTCCGGGGGGGTCTGGGGCCCTCGGGGTCCGGGGTGTCCCCGGGGGGCAGAGTGTCCCCCCGAGGAAACACTGCCGTAGCGGATCGAGGTGAGCTCGCCCTCGTCGTCGCTGTGGTCGACCTCGATGTCGGACAGCGCGGTCAGACAGCGCGGGCACCAGTTGATGATGCGTTCGGCCCGGTAGATCAGGCCGTCGTCATACAGCTGCTTGAAGATGGTCTGCACGGCACGGGACAGGCCCGCGTCCATCGTGAACCGCTCCCGCGACCAGTCCACGCTGTCACCCAGGCGGCGCATCTGGCCCAGGATCCTGCCCCCCGACTCGGCCTTCCACTGCCAGACCCGCTCGACAAAGGCCTCGCGGCCCAGGTCGTGGCGGCTCAGGCCCTCCTTGGCCAGTTCGCGCTCCACCACGTTCTGGGTGGCGATGCCGGCGTGGTCCATGCCGGGCAGCCACAGCGTGTTGAAGCCCTGCATGCGGCGGCGCCTGATCAGCGCGTCTATCAATGTGTGGTCGAGGGCGTGGCCGATGTGCAGGGACCCGGTGACGTTCGGCGGCGGGATGACGATGCAGTACGCGGGCGCGGTGGAGTACGCGTCCGCGGCGAAGTAACCTGCCTTCTCCCATCGTTCGTACCGCGGGCCCTCCACCTCGGCGGGCGCGTACTGGGAGGGCAGCTCGATCGGCTCTGCTCTGCTCACGACAGGTGAGTCTACGGCCCCGCGACGTGCTTCGCGGCCGGGTATCCGGGCACCGTGCGAGACCGAGTCAGCTGACCGGGGCCTCCACCGCGTCCCTGACGGTCAGGGCGACGTTGGAGGCGCCCTTGTACTTGACCGGCGTGCTGCCCTCAATGAACTCGACCTGGCCGAACGTGCTGTTCGTGACCCAGACGCACTCGCTGGCGTCGGAGCCGGTCGAGCGGTTGTAACCGCACATCATCTCCCCGCCGTGCGGGCCGGCGTTGACCATGCGGGTCGATACGAGCCGGGTCTGCTCGTACCTGATGACCGCGGCCGGGGTGAACGTGCCTTCGTAACCGACGAACACCGCGGCCTTGAAGTCGTGAGACTGCGGTGAGGTGACCGTTCCGAGGTTGTACAAGGCGACCACGTCCTTGCCCGGCTTGCCCGCTCCCTTGGCCTTGATCTGGGCTGCGACGGGAGCGGCCTGGTTCTCGGCCAGCGTGGAGAACGACCGGGTGGCTGCGGCGTTCAGCGCGAACGATCCGGCCTTGGGCGCTGCCGTGAGGACGTACTTGGTGGTGGCCGCGGCGGTGGTGCCGGTGCTGGGCGTCGAGCCGCCGCTAGCCGCGCTGTTCGTGCCGGTCTTGGTCAGGTGGACGACCAGCAGCACGATCACGACCACGCCGACGACGGAGGACAGCAGGTACAGGACCATCCGGATCCCGCCCAGGCGAGGCGGCGCCCCTCGCTGGCCTGACCGGGACGAGCCGGAACGGGACGGCGGGCCGGGCGGGGTGAAGTCGTCGTTGCCGTAGGGCGGGCTGGCCGGCTGCTCGTACTCCGCCTGGGCGTGCGCGTCCGGCCCGTAACCGCCGGTCCCGTAGGCATCCGGGCGGTAGCCCTCCTGGCTATACCCGGCGTGGCTGTCGTACCCGGCCTGGCTGTCATGTCCGGCCTGGCTGTCGTACCCGGCCTGGCCGTCGTATCCGGCCTGGCCGTCGTATCCGGCCTGGCCGTCGTATCCGGCCTGGCCGGCGCCTGGCTGGCTGTAGCCGGCCTGGCCGTAACCGTTCTGCGGGTAGGCCTGGGTGCCGTTCTGGGCGTACTGATCCTGGGCGTACGGGCCCTGGCCGTAGCCGTCCTGCTGGTAGCCGGTGCCGTTGGGGCTGACCGGCTGGCCGAGGGCGTTCAGGCCGTACCCGGCCTGGTTGTAACCGCCCTGGCGGGCGTGGCCGTTCTGGGAGCCCGACCGGTCGAAGCCCTGCTGGGAGTAGCCCTCGGCCTGGAAACTCTGGGTCCCTTGGCTCGGGTACTGCTGATCGGGCTCGCCGAAGGTGCGGGACCGGGCGGTGCTGGAACCGGGCTGGTCGTAGTTCTGCTGCCCGTAACCTCCTGGCCCGTAGCCCGGCTGGCCGTAACCTTGCTGGTCATAGCCCTGCTGGCCGTAACCTTGCTGGTCATAGCCCTGCTGGCCGTAACCCTGCTGGTCATAGCCCTGCTGGCCGTAGCCTGGCTGGCTGTGGCCTTGCTGGCTGTAGCTGGCCGGGCCGTAATCGTGGTTCGACGTCTGCTGGCTGGTCAAGCCCGGCTGGTCGTCAACACCCGGCCAGGCCGTAGTGCTTCCGTCGGCCGAGTCGAATGCGGGGTGCGCCCCGCTGGCAGCCTGGTTATAGCCGGCCGATGCCTGCGGCCCGGAGCTAACGGCGCTGTGCGGCCCGGAACTGATCGCGCGCCGGGGCACCGGCAGGCCGGCCTGCGGAGCCGGGCCGGCGCTGAGCGGAGTCTGCGGGCCGGCACCGGGCGGGGTCTGAGCTCCGGTCCCGAGCGGGTTGCGCGGCTCGGTGCGGTAACCCGACTCATCGCCGGGGCCCTGGCCGTAACGCATGACCGGCGCGGGACTGGTTCCCGGCTCGTAGCCGGGCTGCTGCCCGTAACTGGACTGCGACCCGTATCCTCGGTCCTGGCCGTAGCCGGACTCGGCACCGTAACCAGGTTGCTGGCTGTGCCCGGCATCCTGGCTGTACCCGGACGGCTGCCCGTAGCTGGAGTCCTGGCCGTACCCGGGCTGCTGACCGTAGCCAGATTCTTGCCCGTAGCCGGGCTGCTGACCGTAGCCGGGATCCTGGCCGTAGCCGGACCCCTGGTCGTAGCCGGAGGGCTGATCGTAATTTTGCGCCTCGTCGTAGCCGGGCAAGCCTCTTCGGCCGGTGCGAAGGATGCCCTCATTGCCGCGGATGGTGCGGTGGCCGCCGGTCGGCTGGCTTTGCTGATAGCCCTGATCGTCCGATCCGGAGCCTTCGGGTTCGGGACCGGAGTCCCAGCTCCCCGTGGGGGAGTCCCAACCACTCATCTGTGCTCAATTCCCCGTCGCTGTGGAAGACGGCTGGTGGGCAGCGCCCGAGATGCTGGCGTGGCGGGAACCGCGCCAGGCTAACGCAATAGGTTGGAGGCTACACAGGAATCGCGATGATCATGGGCAATACCCCCAAAGTCGACAAGCGACGGTAGGTGCCGGTTGAGGGTAGACCGGCAGGTTAACTGGCCTCTGCCGAATGGATGTCCGACTGTCGCGCGGTGGCGGCCCCAGCCGCCCCGGGCCGGGGGCTCAGGCGGACTTCTCGCGCGGAGTGCGCCGGCTGACGTCCCTGGGCACGATGGTCGGGTTGACGTTCTCGAGCACGGCCTCGCGCGTGATCACGACCCGCTCCACGTCCTTGCGGCTCGGCACCTCGTACATGACGGAGAGCAGGACCTCTTCCATGATGGCGCGCAGGCCGCGGGCGCCGGTGCCGCGCAGGTTCGCCTGGTCGGCGATGGCGTCCAGCGAGTCGGGGGTGAATTCCAGGTCCACGCCGTCCAGCTCGAACAGCCGCCGGTACTGCTTGACCAGCGCGTTGCGCGGCTCGGTGAGGATCTGGATGAGCGCGTCGCGGTCCAGGTTGTGCACGCTGGTGATGACCGGGAGGCGGCCGACGAACTCCGGGATCATGCCGAACTTCAGCAGGTCTTCCGGCATCACGTCGGCGAACTGGTCGGTCGTCGCCTGGGCGTTCCGGACCCGGAGCTTGGCGTTGAAACCCATCCCGTTGTGGCCGGACCGCTGCTCGATGATCTTCTCCAGCCCGGCGAACGCCCCGCCGCAGATGAACAGGACGTTGGTCGTGTCGATCTGGATGAACTCCTGGTGCGGGTGCTTGCGGCCGCCCTGCGGGGGCACCGAGGCGGTGGTCCCCTCCAGGATCTTCAGCAGGGCCTGCTGGACGCCCTCCCCGGACACGTCACGGGTGATGGACGGGTTCTCGCTCTTGCGCGCGATCTTGTCGATCTCGTCGATGTAGATGATGCCGGTTTCGGCCTTCTTGACGTCGTAGTCCGCCGCCTGGATCAGCTTGAGCAGGATGTTCTCGACGTCTTCGCCGACGTAGCCGGCTTCGGTCAGGGCGGTCGCGTCCGCGATCGCGAACGGCACGTTGAGCAGCCGGGCCAGGGTCTGGGCGAGCAGCGTCTTTCCCGAGCCGGTCGGGCCGAGCAGCAAGATGTTGGACTTGGCCAGCTCGACGCCCTCGTCGCCGGGCCGGTCCTCGCCCGACTGGACCCGCTTGTAGTGGTTGTAGACGGCGACCGACAGAGCCTTCTTGGCCTTGTCCTGGCCGATCACGTACGCGTCGAGGAACTCGTAGATCTCCCGCGGCTTGGGCAGGCTGTCCCACTTGAACTCGGTGGGCTCGGCGAGCTCTTCCTCGATGATCTCGTTACAGAGGTCGATGCACTCGTCGCATATGTACACGCCTGGGCCGGCGATGAGCTTCTTGACCTGCTTTTGACTCTTACCGCAGAACGAGCACTTCAGCAGGTCCCCACCGTCACCGATGCGCGCCACCCAGATACTCCTTTACATGGGGCCGCCGTGACGGCCGGCTTGAGGGGGCCGACCGCCCGCGGCGGGCATGTCCCGCGAGGCCGTCATGTGTTGCATATCGACGGTACCGCCTCCTGGGTTCGATGGACACCATCAAACCCCCTCGGCGGCCCGAGAGGAAGAGCTGATTCCTCCCGGTAAGGACGACATTACCTCGACCGCGCGCTCACTGCCCCGTTTGATCATGGTCAGGACCTCATCGAGGATGCCATACTCCTTGGCCTCCTCGGCGGTGAGGAACTTGTCGCGCTCGATGTCATGGCGGACCGCCTCCTCGTCCTTGCCGGTGTGCCGGGCCAGGATGACCTCCATCGCGGACCGCATGCGCAGGATCTCGCGAGCCTGGATCTCCATGTCGGTGGACTGGCCGTAGCCGCCCTCGGTGGCGGGCTGGTGGATGAGGATCCGGGAGTTGGGCAGCGCCATCCGCTTGCCCTTGGTCCCGGCCGCCAGTATCACCGCTGCCGCCGAGGCGGCCTGGCCGATGCAGCACGTGGTGATGTCCGGCTGGATGAACTGCATGGTGTCGTAGATCGCCATCATCGAGGTCATCGACCCGCCGGGCGAGTTGATGTACATGGTGATGTCGCGATCGGGGTCGATGGCCTCGAGCGTGAGCAGCTGGGCCATGACGTCGTTGGCGGAGGCGTCGTCGATCTGGACGCCGAGGAAGATGATCCGCTCCTCGAAGAGCTTGTTGTACGGGTTCATCTCCTTGATCCCGTACGACGTGCGCTCCACGAAGGACGGCAGCACGTACCTGGACTGCGGGGGCCCCAGCCTGATCACGTTCGGCTCCTTTGGCTTGGGATGGGTCATGACAGAACGCCTACGGTGGGCACCTCGACGGCGCTGCGGATCACCTGGTCAACGAAGCCGTAGTCCTTGGCCTCCTCGGCGGTGAACCAGCGGTCGCGGTCGGCGTCCTTCTCAATTTGCTCGACCGGCTGGCCGGTGTGGTAGGCAGTGCGCTCGAAGAGCGTGCGCTTGACGTAGAGCATCTGCTCGGCCTGGATCCTGATATCGGACGCGGTACCGCCGATCCCGCCGGACGGCTGGTGCATCAGGATCTGCGCGTGCGGCAGCGCGTACCGCTTGCCGTGGGTGCCCGCCGTGAGCAGGAACTGCCCCATCGACGCGGCCATGCCCATGGCGTAGGTCGCGATGTCGTTGGGGACGTACTGCATGATGTCGTAAATGGCCATCCCCGCGTAGACCGAGCCGCCCGGGGAGTTGATGTAGATGCTGATGTCGCGCCTGGCGTCCTCGGAAGAGAGCAGCACGATCTCGCCGCAGATGCGGTTGGCGATGTCGTCGTCCACCTGCTGGCCGAGGAAGATAATGCGGTGCCGCAGCAGCCGCTGGAACAACGGGTCCCCGAACGGCTGGACCGGCGCTTCTGCCGCGGCCACGATCGATGGCGGCGTGGGGGTCCACAGGGGCTGAGTCACACTATTCACCTGCTCCAGTCACATCTGGTGTCGTTGTCAGGACCATAACGCCGGCGCGGAACCCGATCGTCCCGGGCGGCGCGGTGTTCGCTAACGGCGCACGTATAGGGCGCGGCCATGATCGCGAAGACCCTGATACTCCATAGAGTAGTAAACCCTTCACGATCATGAAGGGCACCGTTGCGCGGCGCGGTATTGGTGCGGCGGCGAGTTTACGCCTCGGCGTCGTCCTCGGCGTCGTCCTCGGCGTCGTCCTCGGCTCGTCGGCGTCCTCGGCGTCGTCTTCGTCGGCGGGGGTTGCGGCGCCCTGAACCGGGGCGTTGAGGGCGGCCTTGACGTCGACCTCGTGGCCCGCGGAGTCGGTTACCTTGACCCGCTCGGCGATCAGGTTCATGGCCTTGCCGCGCAGTACCTCGGCGGCCGCGAGCGGCAGCCGGCCGTCGTCGGCGAGCTGCTTGGCCAAGCGCTCCGGCGCGACACCCATCTGCTCCGCCTGCCGGGTGACGTAGGCGGACAGGTCGGCTTGGTCGACGCTGAGCTCCTCCTCACGGGCCAGCTGGTCGAGCACCAGGCTGACCTTGACCGCGCGGCGGGCCCGCTCCTGCAGGTCGGAGTCGAACTGCTCCTCGGTCTGGTTCGTCATCTCCAGGTAGCCGTCCAGCGTGGCGCCGGCCTGCTCGAGCTGCTGGACGAGCGAATCCCGGTTCTGCTCGACCTCCTCGGCGACCACGCTTTCTGGCAGCGGGACGTCGACCCGGTTGATCAGCGCGTCCAGGGCGCGGTCGCGCGCCTGGACGACCTGCTGGGTGGCCTTCATCCGCTCCAGCTGGGCCCGGGTGTCGGCGCGCAGCTCGCCGAGCGTGTCGAACTCGCTGGCCAGCTGGGCGAAGTCGTCGTCCAGGCCCGGGACTTCCTTGACCTTGACGCTGTGCACGGTCACCGTGACGTCGGCCTCACGCCCGGCGAACTCGCCGCCGGCCAGTTCGGTGCGGAACGTCGTGGACTCCCCGGCCGATATGCCGACCAGGGCGTCGTCCAGCCCGTCCAGCAGCGACTGGCTACCGACCTGGTAAGACAGGCCGCTGGCCTGCGCGTCCTCGACCGGCTCGCCGTCTACCGAGGCGGACAGGTCGATCGAGACATAGTCGTCGGTCTCCACCGCCCGCTGCACGGCCTTCAGCGAGGCGAACCGCTCCTGCAGTGAGCCGAGGTACTCGGCCACCTCGTCCGGGTTCACCAGGGTGTCGTCGACCGTGACGGCCAGGCTGGCCAGGTCGGGCAGGTCCAACTTGGGCCGGATGTCGACCTCGACGGTAAAGGTCAGCTCCTTGCCGTCGTCGAGGCTGGTGATCTCCACTTCCGGCTGGCCCAGGGTGTGGATGTCGCCCTCGGCGACCGCCCTGGCGTACAGATCGGGCATCGCGTCGTTGACGGCCTGGCTGAGCACGACGTCCCGGCCGACCCGGCGGTCGATCACCGGCGGCGGAACGCGGCCCGGACGGAAGCCCGGGATGCGGACCTGACGACCGACCTCGCGGTAGGCCTTGTCGAGGCTGGGCTTCAGCTCGTCGAACGGCACCTCGACGCTGAGCCGGACACGAGTCGGGCTCAGCTCTTCGACGTCAGTCTTCACGTCCGCGTCACTCCGGGATTTGGGATGGTAACTCAGCGGTGGGTTGCTGAGAAGTCTAAGCCGCCAGTCTAGGGGCTAACGAACGCGAACCACGCGCACGGGCGGAGGCTCGTTGTCCCGCTTGTTCCGTCGGCGGTCGTCGCCGATCAGCAGATTCAGCAGCCAGCTGACCAGCCCGACGACGATGGCGCCCCAGAAGGCCGGCCAGAACCCGGTCACGTGGAACGGCAGGGTCAGGTCGCCGGCGATGACGCTGGTCAGCCACAGCAGCAGGCCGTTGACGACGAGCGCGGCCAGGCCGAGCGTGAGCACGTAGAACGCGCAGCCGATGACCTTGATCAGCGGCTTGAGGGTGGCGTTGATGAGGCCGAAGATCAGGGCCACGGCGAGCAGCGTGCCGACCCTCGTCCAGCCGCTCCCGGCGAGCAGCTCGATCCCGGACACCGCCCAGGTCGCGACGCCCAGGGCCGCAGCCGAGACCAGCACCCGAAGCAGGAATCTCATAAACCAGATATTACTCGAGTTTGGAGGACGGTGGGGTGGTGAATCTGGGGGCGGTGGGGTGGTGAATCTGGGGGCGGTGGGGTGGTGAATCTGGGGGCGGTGGGGTGGTGAATCTGGGGGCGGGGGTGGTGAATCTGGGCTGCTGGAGTGGGCGATTTCGGGCTAGGCGGTCGGGATGGGGTCGCCGCGGAAGAGGCGGCGGTAGGCGTTGGGGGTGGTGCCGCGCCAGATGCGGAAGTGGTGGCGCAGGGCGGTGGCGTTGCCGAAGCCGGCTCGGTCGGCGATGGCGTCGACGGTCTCGTCGGTCTCCTCGAGGAGCTGCTGGGCCAGCAGGATGCGCTGCCCGGTGAGCCAGCGCTGCGGGGTGGTCCCGGTGTCCTGCACGAAGCGGCGGGCGAAGGTCCGCTCGGACATGTTCGCGCGGGCGGCCAGCTGGCGGACGGCAAGCGGCTGGTCTAGGTGGGCGCGCAGCCATTCCAGCAGGTCGCGCATTGATCCGTCGCAGGACGGGGCGACGGGCTGGACCACGTACTGGGCCTGCCCGCCGTCGCGGTGCGGCGGGACGACCATGCGGCGGGCGATGCCGTTGGCGACCCGGGAACCCTGCTCCTTCCGGACCAGGTAGAGGCAGGCGTCGATGCCGGCCGCGGTGCCGGCGCTGGTGATCACCGGGTCGTCGTCGACGTACAGGACGTCCGGATCGACCTTGGCGTGCGGGTAGCGGCGGGCCAGTTCGGCCGCGTTCCGCCAGTGCGTGGTGCAGCGGCGGTCATCGAGCAGGCCGGCGTCACCCAGGATGAAGGCGCCGCTGCAGACGCTCAGCACGCGCGCGCCGCGGTCGACGGCCCGGCGCAGCGCCTCGAGCAGGTCCTCGGGGAAGCGGCGGGCCGGGCCGCAGGCGCCCGGATCGGCGTCCAGGCTCAGGCGCACGTCGCTGACCGCGGGCAGGGCGATCAGGTCGGCCTGCTCCAGCCGCTCCAGGCCGTGCGAAGGCTGCATGGTGAAGTCGAGCGCGCGCAGCGGCGGCGGCTCGCCGGCCACCACGGCGAAGTCATAGCGCGGCAGGCCGTCGTCGG
Source organism: uncultured Actinomycetes bacterium (assembly GCA_963742795.1). Lineage (GTDB taxonomy): Bacteria > Actinomycetota > Actinomycetes > Streptosporangiales > Streptosporangiaceae > Palsa-504. The sequence continues at coordinate 122,905 of CAVUNL010000024.1, read as the reverse complement.
AGCGGTCCACCCCGAACACCTCGCAGATGGTGCCGAACTCGAACGGCAGGAAGCCGTTGACGACCACGACGGCGACGTTCCGGAGCATGCTTCCGAGTATGCCAGAGCGTTTGGCAGGATGTCTGCTAACAGGGGCTTCACTGCCACTGGCTACTGGGTCGCGGCGACCAGCATCCGCCGCAGGTAGGCGGCCCAGGCCGCGTCGCCGCTCAGCCGGACCGCTTCATCGCCAGCCCTCCCCCACAGCCAGCGGAGCATGGGCTCGGGCGCGGCCTGGATCACCACGCGCGGGTGGTCGCTGGCACCGTCGTCGACCACGATCTCCTGCGGTGCGGGACGGACGGTCCACGCGGCCTGGCCCGCCAGCACCGTGATCGTGTCCTGGCCGTCGCGGGCCAGGTGGCCGCCCTCGAGCTGGTCGAGATCCTCCGCGTCGTAGCCGAGGAACCGCTTCAGCACCTCGTCCACGCCGTCCAGGGCCAGGTCGTCGGGCACCGGGGTCACCGGCAGGCCGGCGGCGAGCTCGGCGTCGATCCGGTGCACCACGGTTTCCTGGGCCATCCGGCGGATCCAGAAGGCGACCGTCTGGTCCGGGTCGTACCAGGTCGGCGCCGGGTCGGTGGGCCGGCGCGCGCTGAACTCGGCGATCAGCTCGCCGTAGGCGCGGCCGAGCAGCGGCAGCTTGGCCGCGTGTTCGGCGCCCGGCGGCGGCCACTGCTTGGGCCACTCCCCCGTGCGCATCACGGTCACCTTGTGCAGGTACACCTCGGCGACGTGAAACACCAGGTCGCCCATGGTCCAGCCGGGGCAGGTCGGTACCGGCACGGTGAGCTCCACGGCCGCGGCGGCATCTCGCAGGTCGCCGTAGTCCGCGGCCAGGCACTCCAGGTACCGGGAATCGTCCATGCCGCTACTCTGCCACGGCCAGGAGGGCCGCCGCGGGAAGGACGGAGGGGACCGGGGCTGTCACCACGGACCGTTCGGAGAAAATAGCTACGGCGAGGAGGTGTGAGACGATCAGCGACCAGCGGAGCCTAGCCGAGATCAGGACGCGGGCGGCGGCCATACGGGCCGCGGTCGTGCCGGACTGGCTGGCCGAGCTGGTGCGGCCGAAGCCGGCCCCGCTGCCGTGGCCGGACATGATCCGGACGGCGCTGGCCATCTGCGTGCCGCTCGGGGTGGCGTTCGCGGTGGGCAAGACCACGATCGGCCTGCTGCCCGCCGTGGGCGGGCTGCTCGGCTCGCTGACCGACCGTGGCGGCTCGTACTTGAACCGGGTCAAGCGGGTCAGCGTGGTCGGGGTGTTCGGCGGGGCGGCGGGCCTGGCCATCGGGTCGGCGATCCACGGCCGCGGCTGGATCGCGGTGATCGCCCTGGTCGTGGTCGCGGGCGTGTCCGCGGCGCTGAGCACGATCGGCGACATCGGCTCGCAAGTCGGGCTGCAGCTGCTGGTCTACACCTCGCTCGGCATCGGGCCGTTCGGCGCGCTGCGGCCGGTGTGGCACACCGCGGCCGGCTTCCTGGTCGGCGTGGTCTGGGCGCTGGTCCTGATCCTGCCCGGCTGGCTGCTGGACCCGTACGGCCAGCACCAGCGGTACGTCGCCGCCGTTTACCAGGCCCTGGCCGACCAGCTCGCCGCGATCGGCACCGATGTGCTGACGGCCAGGCGGCAGGCCGTGACCGGCGCGGTCAACACCGCCTACGACGAACTGCTCAGCGCCCGGGCCGTCGCGGCGGGGCGGAACCGGACGACCATGCGCCTGATCGCGGCGCTGAACGCGAGCAACCAGATGGCGCAGGCGGCGACCACGCTCGGGGTGGCCGGGAACCGGCCGCCGCCGATGGTCATCGAGACGGTCCGGCGGCTGGCCGAGGCGATCAGGACCGGGAGGGGCCAGCCGCCGATGATCCCGCCGGTCTGGGACACCAGCTCGGGGGCGGTGGAGCTGCGCGACTCGATGGTCGGCGTGGCCCGGGTGCTGGCCCGGGACTGGACGCCCGGGGACCGGACGCGGGCCGCCCTGCACGAAGAAGTACTTCGCGAAGAGGTGCAAAAGCGTTCTGGCGATCCCGCGGACGGGATCAGGGAGCGGATCCTCCGGGTCGTCGGCGGGGGCCAGATCAGCCGCACCTTCGCCATCCGGCTGATGGCGTGCATGGGCGTGGCCGGAGTGGTCAGCGAGGTGCTGCCGCTGCAGCGGTCCTACTGGGTGCCGCTCACCGTCGCGATCGTGCTCAAACCGGACTACGGCTCGGTATTCGCGCGGGCGCTGCAGCGCGGCATCGGCACGATCGTGGGCGCGGTGGCCGGCGCCGTGCTGCTCGCGCTGTTTCACGGCGCGTGGCTGCTGATCCCGTTCGGCGTGCTGGCGGCGCTGCTGCCGTACGGACGCGACCGCAACTACGGGCTGCAGGCCACGTTCCTCACCCCGCTGGTCGTGGTGCTGGTCGACCTGCTCAGGCCGACCGGCTGGCAGCTGGCCTGGGACCGGCTGGTCGACACCCTGATCGGCTGCGCGATCGTGGTGGTCGTCGGGTTCGCCCCGTGGCCGATGGCGTGGTACGCGCACCTGCCGGCGAAGTTCGGGCAGGCGGCGCTGGATGTCTGCAGGTACATGCGAGATGCGCTGGGCGGTCCCGGGGCCTCGGCTCCGGATACTGCCGCACAGCGGCGGTCGACGTACCGGGCGGTGGGCGACCTGCGGGCGGAGTTCCAGCGCACGATGTCCGAACCTCCGTCGATCAGCCGCAGCGCGACGGCCTGGTGGCCCGCGGCGGTCGGGCTGGAACAGGTGCTGGACGCGGTCACGGCGGTCTCGCTGGCGGTCGGGCGGGGGGCTCACGTGCCATCGGAGGGGGTTGAGCAGCTGTGTCAGGCGCTGGATGCGGTGAGCCAGGCGGCCGCGGACGGGACGCCGGTGCCAGCCTCGCTCACGTTGCCGGACGACGATACGCTGCAACCGGTCACCGCGGCGGTCCGGGCGCTGCTGGGCGTGCTGGCCAGCGGAGAGCGCCTGGACAGCGCGGCGTGAGCTCGTCGGGCTGTGTTCGTCGGGCTGTGTTCGTCGGGCTGTGTTCGTCGGGCTGTGTTCGTCGGGCTGTGTTCGTCGGGCTGTGTTCGTCGGGCTGGCCGGATTTTGAACCGGCGGCCTCCGCGACAACATGTCGCGGATGAGTCAGAGCGGCACGCACATCTGCGACTGGCCGAGACGAGCCCCGCCGAGAAGGCCACCATCACCGTCGGGGAGTTCATGCCGAAGTTCCTGCGTGAGCATGCCATCGAACCGAACAGCAGGCAGCGGTACGCAGAAGTGCTGCGGTCGCACGTTATCCCCTACATCGGGCACCGCCGCGTCGCGGAGATCTCCCGTGAGACGTTCCACCGCCTCCTCACAGTCGTGCTGAAGGACGAGGGTGTAGGGCAGCCCTCCATCCTGTACGCGCGGACAGCGCTCTCCGCGATGATGCAGATGGCTTGGGACCACGGATACCGGGAGGACAATCCGCTACGCGGGATCCGGCTTAAAGGAGTACCAGGCAAGCCGATAGTCGTGGCAACGAGCACGCAGTTCCAGCGCGTTTATGACGCGCTGCCGCACCAGCCGGCCAAGGTCTTCGTGCGGCTCGGCGTGGCGTCGGGCGTGCGGCTGTGCGAGTTGATCTCGTTCACGCCGGAGGACTTCGACTTCGACACCGGCATGCTGAGCGTCAACAAGTCGACTGTTGAGGTCACAGCCGAATTCCACCCGGAAGGGCATCGGTTCCTCACGCGCTCCTACACCAAGAACGGAGACCACCGCAGATTCAAGATCGACGCGGTGGTGTCGAAAATGGTCCAGGATCACGTCGAGAAACACCGCATCGGTCCGGGCCAGCTGATCTTCCCGGTACGCCTATTCGCGAAGCGGGAAGCATCTGGAAAACCTCGCCTCAGCCAGGACGAACTCGACGCGCTAGGGGTCACCGATCCGCTGCCCAACGGGCGCCGCTACAGCCACGGGACCATGGGCGCGTACATCACGGCCAAGTGCCGGTGCCGCGGCTGCAAGCAATGGAGCGCTGACTATGCCCGCGACCGCAAGCGGGCCAGGACCGGCCGGGTGGACAGGGAATGGTCGCCGCAGTGGCGCCGAGACCCTACCGAGTACCTGGGAACTGACATGTGGCGACGCATCTGGACTGCGGCAGTCCAAGATGCCCGGCTGCCCTTTGCCTACACTCCGTACCAGGTCCGGCATACGCACGCTTCCTGGCTCATCGACAAGGGGGTGGACCTGGAGCGTGTGCGGTACAGGCTCGGTCACGGGGATCTCACGACTACAACACGCTACGTGAAGATCCTGGACGAAGAGGACTCCACCGCCGCGGATGCCATCGCAACCATCCTCGGCGACGTGGCCTAGAGAACCGTCGCCGACAGTGCGCGCGGCCTTGACCAGAGACCCGTTACACTGGCTTGACGCACGAGCTGCAACGCAACTTAGAGGCGTAGCAGGTATGGGGTTTGTGGCCGCCTGTGACCTCCTTTCCGTAGAAGGAGCCGCTGACGTGCCGATTATCCTCGGGCGGGACGGGCTGTAGCGCAGCTTGGCTAGCGCGCGTGCTTTGGGTGCACGAGGTCGCGGGTTCGAGTCCCGCCAGCCCGACGTAGACGTGGTGACCTGCTGAGCGGCTGAGAGCCGACCGAGCGGTGTGACACACGGCCACTCCCTGGAAGACAGCCACGCGAGAGCGCACTGACCGATCCCGGGCGGGAACTACGCCGAGGTTCGTACCTTCGTCCTGAGCACTCCCGGCGGGCCTGCGGGCTCTGACGGTGTTGAGGGCGATGTCGACGTTGCCGGTCGGCAAGCTTCTCAGGTCAACGGCCCGTCCGGGTTGTACCAGCGGACAAGAGACTGAAGCATGCCCAGCACGGCCCGTGCCGTCTCCTCGGGAAGCGCCACCGTGAACATGCCTGTGCGGTGCCGTTCTCGACGATGTCGTTGAGTTGAGCTTCGATCTCCTTATGCCAGAAGAACGCAGCCAAAGGGGTCTGGCTGACCACTTGTGCCAGCGCCGGCCATGCGCCGGGTTAGGTATCTCTGCGCAAGCTGTCCAACGAAACGTGAACCGCCGAGTAGCCGAAGCGACTGCCTAAACAGAATCTCCTGCGCCATGCCTCTCGGTACCAGTTCGGCCGTGAGCCGGACGGGACACCATCGCAATCCTGGAGATGGCGGGAGCCGGGCCAGTCATGGCCGTGGTGTGCGGATGAAGTGGCCGGCCGCTGATCTTCCGCATTCACGGCCCTGACCAAGCCGGAGAAAGGGCTACTCCATATTGGCAATTACGTTCTTCCATATATTGGCAATTACGTTCTTCCATCTGGCCAGCGCACCTGCGCGTTACTGCTGGTGACCCGTTTGAGTGGCGTGCCTCCAACTTTCCGGACTGCGGATCCTTTAGGATCGTCGCCGGAAAGGACGGAAATTATGGCGGGGAAATACCGGAAGTTCTCACCAGAGTTCCGGGAAGAAGCAGCCCGGATGGTAGTAGAAACCTCTCGTGCTATAGCGGATGTCGCGCGGGAGCTGGGGATTAACGAGACGTCGCTCGGCAACTGGGTCCGGGCCTACCGGGAACAGCATGCAGAACATGAGCCGCCGTTGCAGGTATCGGAGCGGGCCCGGCTGCGGGAACTCGAGCGGGTCAACCGCGAGCTGGAAATGGAGAACGCGTTCCTGAAAAAAGCAGCCACGTACTTCGCGAGGGAGCATCGGTGAGCGACAGATACGAGTTCATCGACGCCGAGTACGACGGCACCGCCGCGGACGGCGGACCTGCTCCCACGATCACGTGCATGTGCAAGTGGCTGGGAGTGTCGAAATCGGGATTCTATGAGTGGCGGTCGCGGCCGGAAAGCGCTACCGCGGAAAGGAGGGAGAAACTGGAGCTGATCATCAAGAAGATCTTCGATGATTCTGATTCCACGTACGGCTACCGGCGGATCGCCGCGCAGCTGGCCCGCTGGGGCGTGCAGGCCGGCCCGGAGCTGGTCCGCAGGCTGATGCGCGAGCTGGGCCTGGTCGCCTGCCAGCCGCGGCCGTGGCGGCCGTCCACCACCCAGCAGGGCGAAGCCGGGCCGATTCCGGACCTGGTGAACCGCGATTTCTCTGCCGCCGCGCCGGGCGAGAAAATGGTCGGCGATATTACATACATCCCGACCTGGCAGGGCTGGGAATATCTGGCTACGGTCATCGACTGCGCGACCCGCAAGGTGATCGGCTGGGCGATGAGCGACAACTACAAAACCCCGCTCATCACTGCCGCTATCGAGATGGCCGCGAGGAACATCGAACTCCCCGCCGATGCGATCTTTCATTCCGATCGGGGCAGCAATTACGCCTCGGCGGAGTTCGCGGGCGTCCTGGGCCGGCTGGGGATCCGCCAGTCCGTCGGCCGGACAGGCATTTGCTTTGACAATGCCCTGGCGGAATCGTTCAATGCGTCACTGAAAGTCGAGCGGGTCCACCGCACCGTTTACCCGACGCGGGAGAAAGCACGGCAGGACGTCGCACGCTATATCGAGATCCGGTATAATCGGACTCGCCTCCACTCAGCGCTCGGCTACCGGACTCCGCAGGAGGTTCACGACGAGTACCTGAACTGGCAGCGTGCAGCATGAAATAGCTCCAATTCCGCTGTCCGGAAAGCGCGGGGCGGCCCAGAGGCCCTCGAGTAGGCCCAGGACGACCCGCGTTGGGTCCACGCCGAGTTGATCATGTTGAGAATTGATCGATTTCATACGGTCACGCTGGGTGAAGGGCAGGCCGCGCGGACTCTCTGGGCTCACGGCCATTCGGGCCGGACTTCCGCCGCGGCGCGGCCTAGGTCCCATCCGGCGATGTCATCGGCTGCGGCGAGGACCTGAAGGTCCACCAGGCAATGTTGAGGGCCCCGGCGAGGTCCGCGGCGGTGACGCTGATCGCGATGGTGACGCGGAGGTAGTCCTGGACGAGGCGCTGCAGTGCGGCTACGCGCGGTATTCCAGCAGGAGGAGCGCGATGTCGTCGTGGGCGTGACCGCCGGTGTGCCGGTGCACGGCTGTCATCAGCTTGTCCAGCGCCTGGTCGCAGTCGGCCGCGAGAAGCGCCGTTACGATGTGGTCTTGCGGGAGGAAGTCCCCGTGATGGTTACGGCTTTCGACCAGCCCGTCGGTGTAGAGCAAGAGCCGGTCACCGGGCAGCCAGCTTGCGGTGAACGCGGTGAAGTCATCCTCCAGGCCAAGCGGCAGGGCGGCCGTCTGGCCAGTCAGCGGCCGCAGCCCGCCGCCGTGGTGCAGCAGCGGCGGGTGATGGCCGCAGTTGACAATGGTGAGCTCCCCGTCGGCGATCTGGGCCAGCACCGCGGTGACGAAGTCCTCCTCGCTCAGGTGCGGCCAGATGGCCCGGCTGACTTCGCCCGCCACGTGTTCCAGCGCGGGCACGGCGACTGCGTTTCGCCGGAACGCGCTCAGGACATGCCGGGCCAGCAGGATGGCGTCCAGGCCCTTGCCGCGGACGTCCCCGATGATCACCCGGATGCCGTGCCCGGTGGGGATGATCTCATACAGATCACCGCCGACCCAGGCTCCGGGTGTCGCTGAGTGGTAGCGGGCCGCGATGCTGATCCCCGTGATCTCCGGGGGGACCGGCGGAAGCAGCGCGACCTGCGAGGCCTGCGCGATCGCGGTCATCCGCGCTAGGCGCTCCTCGCATCGGCGGTGCACCCCCGCCAGCACGACCGCTAGCAGGCCCATGGTGCAGACCGCCGTGAGCCGGATCCAGGAGTTCGCATCCTCATATTGCGCCGCGCCAGGCCCCAGCCGCAATGGCCAGTAGCACTGTGGCGCCCGCGACGATGGCCGTACGGCGTTCGTCAGCCGCGGTAGCGCCGATCAACGGCGCCACGATGAACAGCGACATCACGATCCGGCCCGACATCGCGGCGAGCACGCAGGGCAAGAGCAGCCACAAGACCGCCACAGCCATTGCGACATGCCCGGCCGGCGGCCGGGTCTTCACTCCGGCTCACCCGCTGACCCCAGATTCATGGGCTTCCCCCTCCACTTCACCGAGTTCTCCGCTCGGTTCGGCCATGTTGCGGCACTCGCTACCGGCGGTACCCCTGCACGCACGCCTTCGGTCGCGCGGTCAGGCTCCGCGGCGTCCGCCAGCACCGGCAGGGAGGTCGAAGTGTCGTGGACATCGACGCGGAGCTGATGCGGCGCCCCTGGATTCCGAGCATGACGAGAGCCAGTTGCATGACAAATGTTGCTGCAAATTGCAGACAGAGACATCCGTCAGCTGACGGATATCGAAATGCACGTTCATATGCAAGTGTCGAACTGTGCGTTCATGCAAGTGCCGATCGGCAGGAATTGATCATCGACAGGGATAGCCTCCTGGCCGCGGGGACGTTCAAGGATTACATCGGCCGCATGCGGCGCATCGTTCGCGGCCAGGAGACATACGGTGGAGGAACGCCTTCGGAACAGGCAACGGCGTACAATTCGCGACTGAACGCCGACGCGCGGCTATCCCAGCCGCAGCTCGTGTCGCGCTGGAGTCAGCTCGTCGACGGGGCTGACGGCGACCGTGGCCAGGCACAGGTCGCTAAGCTCCTTGGCTGGGCCACGTCGACCGCGTCGCGGGACTGAGAGCGAGACAACTGGGCAAGGCGGCTCCGGGTCGCCGGTGGCTAGGGCTGGTCCTGCCTAGTGTCGTGCTGGGGTGCACCTCAACCCGACGTCAGCCGCCCTCCCCGATCATGTCCAGTCAGGGTCCCAGCCAAAATTTATTGACTGGTCCCGGGCGGCGGCTGGGTCGCCAGCCTGCCCGGCCCAGCGGGCGAGCTCGTGCCGGGCAGAAAGGGTGTCCGGGTGCTCAGGGCCGAGGACGCGTTCGAGCAGGGGCAGCAGCACACAAGCCGGGCACGCTGCTCCGCCCGCGTGCCCGCCATCAACTGGGACGCCATCCTTAGCCACATCCGCGATCCCACCGATGCCGCCAGGCTTGCAGATAGCGTCCGCAACGGCTGCAGTATCGCTACGCCATCCGGTTGTACCGCCAGGCCGCCGACGGGTACGCCGCCGGGCGGCTGGCCGACCTGCTGGCCAAGCAGGGCCGGGGCGAAGAGCGGAACGGTTGCGCCGGTTTGGCCTGAACCCGGACGGGTCAATCGCCTGTGCGGATGGGGCGTGAGCTTTGTGGTGTCGAGATAACGAACGATTCTCGACATGATCATCATCGGGCCCCAGACCGGGCGCCGCGCCGCCCGGTCATCGTTGTAAAAGGTGTTGCAAAGCCGGCGTGTCCAACAATCCGGCTGGGGCCGTAGTAATAGGACAGGGTGTGACCGCGCCTTCCGCCGATGCCCCTGATGCACCCGGCCTTCTGGCGCCGGAGCCAGCCGTGCGGACCGGCGCGCTGATCGGGTACGCCCGGGTCAGCACCGCTGGCCAGCTGCTGGACCGCCAGCAGCATGCTCTGGCCGAGGCGGGCTGCCTTCGTATCTTCTCCGACAAGCTGTCGGGCAAGGACGCCGACCGGCCCGAGCTGGCCGCCTGCCTGGATTACCTGCGGCCCGGCGATACCGTAGTGGTGCCGAGCCTGGATCGGCTGTCCCGGTCCCTGGCCGACCTGATCGGCATCGTCGGCACGTTGCGCCGGCAGGGAGTGGGCTTCAAGAGCCTGCACGAGGCGCTGGACACCACCACTCCCGGCGGCCGGTTGGTCTTCCACGTCTTCGCCGCGCTGGCGGAGTTCATCCGGGAGCTGATCGTGGAGGGCACCCGGGAGGGCCTGGACGCCGCCCGCGGCCGCGGCGTGCGCCTCGGGCGGCCGCCGGCCATGACCGCCGAGCAGATCCGGCACGCCCGGGACCTGCTGGCTCGGCCGGACAACACCGTGTCTTCCATCGCCCGGCTGCTCGGCGTCAGTCGCGCCACCATCTACAAGTACGTCCCCGAGCTCCCTGCCCGGCCTCCGGCCATTTGCGGCCCTGCCCTGCGGGCAGAAGCAACGCAAGGGAACAGCGCCAGGCCGGACGGGGACGGCCGACTGCCCGCGGTTCCCAGCGGAGAACCGAACCGCCGCGAGCTACCTGCTGCCCGCGCCGATCGCCTTCCGGGCGCGTCCCCCGAGCGGGAGGCGGATCCAGCCTCTGATCGAGCGGCGGACCTGAACGGGAATGCTCCGGCGGGGCGCGGCGGGCGGCGTCCAGTCATCGAACGTGACCCGGACCCGCAGGCTGTCCCAGCTCTTGCCGTAATCGCCGCGGGCCATCACCTCCAGCGTGAACGGCTCGAGGTCGCCGACGATGTGAACCCGCCAGTGCGCGGGGAAACCCATCTTGATCACAGTGTTTCCGCCGTCGGGGAACGGCCTGCGGTTCTCTGACATCACGCGGGTGGCGGCGTAGGGGTTGACCGGACACCCGGCCCGGAAGATCACCACCCATTGAGGTCAGCCCCACCGCGTTCATCAGCTGAATCTCGAGCCGCGCGCGGCCGGAGCCGTCGTCATCGGGCGATACCACCATGCGGCCTTCCAGCGCCGGCTCCCCGCGCTCCGCCATCTCCTTGTAGCGCCGGGCCTGCTCGATGGCCAGCTGCTCCTTGGCGACCTTGAGGGCGGACTGGTCGGCGATCGCGCTGATCCGGTCCGAGCTGGCACTTCTCCGCGTGTACAGGATGCCGAAGGCCGCCCCGATCGCACTGATCACCGAAACCACAAAGGCCGCGATGTCCACTCCAGCCACCCCGTTCGTAAATCGTCTCCCGAATGGCGCAAAGTGCCATTCGGAACCATATTCGACTACGAGCGGTGCTCCGTCCGTCGTCACGCGGCGGACAGCGGGGACGCTAGGGGTGCCGGTAATAATCGAGCCGTGAGCACCGCTACGGCGTCCAGTTTGCTGAACGCGGGCACGGCGGGTGGGTTGGTCAGCGTGGCCGGAACGGGTTATCGGCGTAGCCCGGCCGCTGGCCGGTCTCGCCGCGCTGGTAGGGGTGCGACACGCGATATCCGCCGTTCTGAGCGGCGGCCCCAGTGCGCTGAGTGACCGTGCTGATGGCTCCGAATTGACATTCTGCGCGTGGAGTGCCGGCGGTCTTGGGCGAGGCGACCCTCGTGGCGGTGACATCCGCGCCGCCACCGGAGTGCGGTCGCTGCCAGCGAGCTGAGCGTCGCTTTCGTCGCGGTATCCCGCGCTCACCCTTCGAGGAGTTGCTGGCCGCCGTCGATGTCGAAGGTCGCGCCGGTGATCGCGGTGTTCGTCATGAGGTGGACCGCCAGTGCGGCGATGTCGGCGGGGCCGACGACGCGGCCGATCGGCAGCGTGGCACGCAGCTGCTCGCGGCGCCGTTCGATCTGGTCGCCGAGCAGGAAGGCCGACAACGGCGTGTCGACAAATCCTGCCGCGATCAGGTTGACCCGGACGGGCGCGATCTCGACCGCGAGGGTCTTGGTCAGGGCGGGCAGCGCGGCCGTGAGCGCCGCGGTGAACGAGCGGCCCGCCGCCGGGCGGCGGCCGCCGGTGCCACCCATGAACAGCAGGGTCCCTCCCGGGCGGACCTTGCCCGCGGCGTCCCGGGCGACCCGCAGCGGCAGCAAGAGACGGGCGTCGATGTCGCGGCGTGCCGCGTCGAGGTCGAACTCGGCCAGCGGCGCGCAGTGGGGACCGGGGCCGGTGACCAGCAGGTGGTCGATGGGCGCGGGCAGCGCGTCGAAGAACCGTTCGAGCCGGTCGAAGTCGGTGGCGTCGAAGGCGGCGATGCTGGCCCCGAGCTCCAGGCCGGCGCGGTGCAGGCGGTCGGGGTCGCGGGCGGTAAGGATGATGCCTGCTCCCTGGGCGCGGGCGAGCCGGGCCGTCTCGAGCCCGATGCCGGAGCTACCCCCGATCACCAGGACGGTCTGCCCGAGCAGGTCCCGCTCGCGCTGCACGGGCGAGGAGTTGATCGAGGCGGCCATGGTTCCTCCAGACGTCGTCGTTCACGCCGCAGTTCCATCCCGGCCTGCTCCGCTGTCATGTGCGTGGCGGGCCAGCCGGCCAGTGCGCGTGGCGCTGGCCGGGTCAGGAATCACCCTTGCGCTTCGAGAGCTGCATCGCCCCCGGGAGACACCCTGGCGCGGCCCCTGGGCCTGCGGGGTTCCGCAGGCCCGGCTTCAGATATACGCTCGCTTGATACCGGCTTTTGAGCGGTCGTGAACAATACGGGGAGGCCGCCGACGAGTCACTATCCCCGCCCGCCCCCCAAGCTCCTCGGACGCCGCAGCGAGTGCGAGGCACTCGACCGGCTCGTGGCCGACGCGCTCGCTGGCCGGAGCCGGGTCACCGTGCTGCGGGGCGAGGCGGGCGTGGGCAAGAGCGCGCTGCTGGGCTATCTGTCCGGCCGGGTCGCGGGCTGGTACGTCGCGAGAGCTGTCGGCGTCGAGTCGGAGATGGAGCTGGCCTACGCCGGCCTGCACCAGCTCTGCGCGCCCATGCTGGATCACCTCGACCGGCTGCCCGTCCCGCAGCGCGATGCGCTCGCGACGGTATTCGGCCGCAGCACCGGCCCGGCGCCCGACCGGTTCCTGGTCGGGCTGGCCGTGCTGACGCTGTTCGCCGAGGTCGCCGAGCAGCAGCCGCTGGTCTGTGTCGTCGACGACGGGCAATGGCTCGACCACGCCTCGGCGCAGATCCTGGGGTTCGTCGCCCGCCGCCTGCTCGCCGACCGGATCGCGGTGGTGTGTGCCGCGCGGACAGGGGCCGGCGATGACGTTCTCGCCGGTCTGCCGGTCCTGCCGGTCCACGAACTCGGCGACAGCGATGCCCGCGCGCTGCTGCTGGACAACGTGCCCGGCCCTCTGGACGCCGCCGTATGCGACCAGATCATCAAGGAGAGTCACGGCAACCCACTCGCGCTACTCGAGCTGCCGCGGACATGGAGCGTCGCCGATCTCGCCGGCGGGTTCGGTTTCCCCAGCGGTCAGCCGGTCGCCGGCCGGATCGAACAGAGCTACGTGCGGCGCCTCCAGCTGCTCCCTGCAGACACGCAACTGCTCGTCCTCACCGCTGCCGCGGAACCCCTCGGCGACCGCGCCCTGCTCCACCGTGCCGCAGGGACGCTCGGGATCAACATCGCGGCGGCGGGCCCCGCACAGGATGGCGGGCTGCTCGAGCTGGCCGGGCGCGTCGAGTTCGCACACCCACTCGTCCGGTCCGCCGCGTATCGCTCAGCAGCCGCGGACGACCGGCACCGCGTGCATCGCGCTCTGGCCGATGCCACCATCGCCGAGACCGACCCGGACCGGCGGGCCTGGCACCGGGCCCGCGCCACCCCGGGACCCGATGAGGAGGTCGCCGCCGAACTCGAAGGCTCGGCCGGCCGCGCGCAGGCCCGCGGCGGCGTCGCCGCAGCAGCCGCGTTCCTGCAACGATCCGCCGAGCTTACGATCGACCCGGCGCAGCGAGCCCAGCGCGCGCTGGCCGCAGCCCAGGCTCACCTACAGGCCGGCGCGTTCGCCAAAGCGCTGGAGCTGGCGGCCACGGCGGAGGCCGGGCCGCTCGACGAGTTCCAGCGCGCCCAAACCGACCTGCTGCGTGGACAGATTGCGTTCAGCTCGGGGGCAGGCAGCGACCCGGCCACGTTGCTGCTGAACGCTGCCAAACGGCTCGAATCACTGGATCCCGATCTGGCGCGCGACACTTACCTGGACGCCTTGGGTGCGGCACAACTCGCCGGGCCTGCCGGTGTTAGTGCCAGGATGAAAGTGTGCCGCGCAGCCAGGGCGCTTCCCCCGCCCGCCCACCCTCCACGGCCGATCGACCTCATTCTCGACGGGCTTGCGCTTCTCGTCACCGAGGGACGCGCCGCCGCCGCACCGACGCTACGGCGCGCAGCGCGCGTCCTTGTGGACGAAGGCGTGTCCACCGTAGAACGCTGGGGCTGGCTGGCCAGCGCACCGACGTATGCCATGTGGGACAACGAGGCGACGCGCACCGTAGTGGCATGCCAGATCCAGCTCGTCCGGGACGCCGGAGCCCTCGAGCAACTGCCGATTTACCTGAACTCGCTGGCTGGCGCCACGGCCCGGGCCGGTGACTTGGCGGCGACGGCATCCCTCATCGCGGAGATCAAAGAAGTCACCGCTGCAACCGGAGCCCGCCTGCAGCCCTTCACTACGCTCGTGCTCCTAAGCCTCAGGGGGCGCGAGGCCGAGGCGTCCACTCTGATCCGCGCCACCGTCGATCAGGCTGAGGGCTCCGGGCAGGAAAGCGCGATAACCCTGGCGCAGTACGCGGCTGCGATGCTCTACAACGGGCTCAGTCGCTACGAGGAGGCAATGACGGCGGCTCAGCAGGCTTGCTGGGATCCCGTCGACCTCTATGCTTCGGGATGGGCACTCCCCGAGCTCGTGGAGGCGGCCACGCGCTGTGGGCAAGCCGGGCTTGCCCGGGGTGCGCTCGAGCGGCTGGCGGCGACGACACAGCCCGCCGGTACCGACTGGGGGCTGGGGATCGAAGCTCGGTCACATGCGCTGTTGAGCGAGGACGCCGCCGCCGACGAGTTGTACCGTGAGGCGATTGATCGGCTAGGGCGTGCGCGGTTGCGCCCGGACCTCGCTCGCGCACATCTGCTCTACGGGGAGTGGCTGCGCCGCGAGGGCCGGCGCACAGACGCGCGGGAGCAACTGCGGGTCGCCTGGCAGATGATGGAGGCAATCGGCATGGAGGCGTTCGCCGAGCGTGCCCGCCGCGAGCTGCTAGCGACAGGCGAGAAGGCGCGCAAGCGCAGTCCCGGCACGCGCGAGGAGCTCACACCGCAGGAGGAGCAGATCGTCCGGCTGGCCCGCGACGGCCTGTCGAACCCGGAGATCGGCGCGCAGCTGTTTGTCAGCGCGCGCACCGTCGAGTGGCACCTGCGCAACGTGTTTGCGAAGCTCGGTATCACCTCGCGCAGGCAACTCCAGACCACGCTGCCCGAGGACGGCCCGCTCGCCGGTACTCGCCCTTACCGGCGTTGGTTTAGCAGGCTTTAAGCGACTGCGGGCGCGACCTCACTGAGCCCGCGGACGGGCCAGGCCAAGGGAACCACTGGGTTATCCCTGGGGGGCAACCCAGGGAGTGCCCTGGGGTGATGCAGCGGTTGAGATCGTAGCGTCATCCCTGGACACACCCCAGGGAGGCGGCAATGAGCACAGCCGAGGACCCCACCAGCGGCGAACTTCGTGAGGGCTACGCCGAGGTCGGCGACCAGCGGCTGCATTACATGGAGGCCGGGGATGGGCCGCTGATCGTCTTGCTGCACGGCTTCCCCGAGTTCTGGTACGGCTGGCGGGAGCAGATCCAGCCGCTCGCGGCGGCGGGATTCCGCGTCGTGGCACCCGACATGCGCGGCTACAACCTGTCCTCCAAGCCGGACGGCGTCCATGCCTACGACACCGGCCAGCTGACCGCCGACATCCGTGGCCTCATCCACGAACGCGGCGCCGAGTCCGCGTTGCTGGCCGGCCACGACTGGGGCGGATCGGTCGCCTGGGCCACCGCGATGGACCATCCCGAGGTCGTGGACCGGCTGGCCATCCTCAACGCGGCCCATCCGCGGAAGCTGTCGCAGGGACTGCACCACCCAGGCCAGCTCCGCAAGTCCTGGTACTTCTTCTTCTTCGACCTCCCTGAGCTGCCCGAATCCGTCGTGCACGCCAATCACTGGCACTTCTTCCGGCACTTCCTGCGCGACGCCCACCCGGCGTACACGCCGGCGGAGACCGAACGCTACATCGAGGCGTGGTCGCAGCCCGGCGCGGCCACCGGGATGATCAACTACTACCGGTCCTCGGTGCGGACCCCGCCCAAGAAAGCCGAAGCGGCACTACGCCCGATCAAGGCGCCCACGCTGGTCATCTGGGGGCAAGACGATCGCTACCTCGGCCAGGAACTCGCCGACCCCGAGCGCGACGACGTGCCCAACCTCGACCGCGTCGAGCGCGTGCCCGACGCCTCGCACTGGGTGCATCACGACGCGGCCGAACGCGTCACCCACCTGCTCACCGGCTTTTTCGCCCCCGCTCTGGCCAAATAGAAAGGGTCAAGATCATGAACACAACCCACTGGCGGCGCGCCCCGCTGGCCGCCTGCTGCGCGGCGCTGGCCGCGCTGGCCCTCGCAGCAGCTGGTGCCACCGCTGCCACGGCCGGCACCAGGGCCGCGGCGTCGGGCTCCGGCGGCGCCCCGATCGCGACCACCGGCGACGGCGCCGTCCGCGGCGTCGCCGCAGGCAGCATCAATGAGTTTCTCGGCATTCCCTACGCCGCTCCCCCCACCGGCACCTGCGGTGGCGCCCACCGCAGCCGCCGGCCGAGTGGCAGGGGGTCCGCGACGCCACCCAGTTCGGGCCGAGCTGCCCGCAGCCGGCCAAGGGCAACGCGACCTTCCCGCCCGGCCCCATCAGCGAGGACTGCCTGTACCTCAACGTGTACACCCCGGCGCACTCCGGCGGTGACCTGCGCAGCAGTGACGAAGGCGGCCGGCCGGTGCTGGTGTGGATCCACGGCGGCGGGCTAACGTCGGACGCCAGCCGCAACTACGACCCGGCCAAACTGGCAGCCGACGGTGTCGTGGCCGTCACCATCAACTACCGGCTCGGCGCGCTCGGCTTCCTGGCCCACCCGGCGCTGGCGTCGCGGCCTGGCGGCCCGTCCGGCAACTACGGGCTGATGGACCAGCAGGCCGCACTGCGCTGGGTGCGCGACACTATTGCCCGGTTCGGCGGCAGCCCGCACAACGTCACGATCGCCGGCGAGTCGGCCGGTGGCCTGTCGGTGCTGGCCCACATGGTCTCCGCCGGCTCCCGCGGGCTGTTCCAGAAGGCGATCATCGAGAGCGGTTCCTTCGCGCTCAACCAGCAGCCCCTGGCCGCCGCTGAGGCCGCCGGCGAGGCCTTCGCCGCCCAGGCGGGCTGCCCGGACCAGACCGCGGCCTGCCTGCGCCACCTGCCCGTCTCCGCCCTGGTAACCCCCAACTTCATTGAGATCCCCGGGGTCGTGGACGGCAAGGTCCTCACCGAGCCGATCGGGACCGCGCTGGCCGCCGGGCGGTTCGCCCGCGTGCCGGTCCTCAACGGCACCAACCACGAGGAGGAGGCGCTGTTCGTCGCGATCGGCCTGACCGTCAGCCAGGGCACCGACGTGCCCATCCCCGGCGGGAAGGTGACTCTCGGCAGCTACCAGGCCGATATCGCCGTGGCGCTGGGCGTGACCGCCGCGCGGGCCGCGCAGATCGCGGCCGAGTATCCGCCCGGCAACGATGACTCGTCGGCGACTGCGGCGTTCACCACGCTGGTCGGGGACGCCAGCTTCGCCTGCCCCGCGCTGCAGATCGACCAGCTGACCGCCCAGCGGGCGCCGACCTACGCCTACGAGTTCAACGACGACAACGCACCCCAGCTGTTCACACCGCCCACCTTCCTGCCCCTCGTGGCGACGCACGGCTCCGAGCTCCCCTACCTGCTCGACCTGCCGAACGCGCCCTTCCCCCCGCAGTTCACCGCCGGCCAGCAGGCACTCGCGGCCAGCATGCGCGCCGCCTGGGCGCACTTCGCAGCCACCGGCAACCCCGCGACCGCGGCCGTCCCCTGGCCCGCCATCAGCGCGAACAGCACACCGATGCTGTCGCTCGTGCCACCACAGCCACAACTCGAGACCGACTTCGCCACCCGGCACCACTGCGCATTCTGGGCCGCCGGGTAGCGCCATCCCCGTTGCCGCACACCCTTCCGGCTGCCGCGCCGACGAGCGCGGCAGCCGGAAGGGGTAAGGAGTCAGCATGGACAGCTCGCTGTCGATTGACGTTTTCAACAGCGGGTACCAGCTGGTACCGGCTGGCCCCGGGTGGGACGACAGCGCCCCTGCCACCTGGCCGGCCAGCACCTCGACGCTGATCTCCGGCGACCGCGACGCCGTCCTCGTCGACGCGCTGCTGACCACGGGCCAGGGAGAACGGCTTGCGGTGTGGCGGAAGCGCCTGCTGACCGCGGCCGTCATGACAGCGGCCGCCGTTTGGGGTGGTGAGACAGATGGCTGAAGTCCCGCGGACGTCGTCGCGGCAGCGGTGGACGCTGGTGCTGGTGTGCACGGCGGCGTTCATGCTGCTGCTGGACATCACCATAGTGAGCGTGGCGCTGCCCTCGATTCAGCGGGATCTGCATGCGAGCCTGCCGGACCTGCAATGGGTAAGCGCCGCCTACGCCCTGGTCCTGGCGGTGCTGCTGCTGCCGGCGGCCACCCTGGGGGACCGGCTGGGCCGGCGCCGGCTGTTCCTGGCCGGCCTGGTCATCTTCACCGCCGGGTCGCTGGCGTGCGCGCTGGCCCCGACCGCGATGGCGCTGGAGTTGTTCCGCGCGCTGCAGGGAGTCGGCGGCGCGGTGCTGTTCGCCACCGGCACGCCGCTGCTGCGCGCGGAGTTCTCCGGCGCCGCCCTGGCCCGGGCGCTGGGCGTCTTCGGCGCCACGATCGGCGCCGCCAGCGCCATCGGCCCGCTGGCCGGCGGGGTGCTGACCGACACCCTCGGCTGGCGGTCCATCTTCTTCGTCAACCTGCCCATCGGCGTGGCGGCGTTCGCGGGCGGGGTGGCCCGGCTCCGCGAATCCCGCGACCCGGCCGGCGGGCGGGCCGACTGGCCGGGCACGGCCCTGATCACCGTAGCGCTGACCGCGCTGATGTTCGCGCTGATCCGCGGCAACGCGCTCGGATGGGGCAGCCCGGTGATCGTGGCCCTGTTCGCGGCCGCAGCCGTGGCCTTTGCCGGGTTCGTGATTTACGAGCTGCGCATCGCCGCCGCGCCCATGGCCGACCTGCGCCTGTTCGGGCGGCGCAGCTTCGCCGCGACCGGGTTCGTGGCGTTCGCGATCTCCGCGACCGTCATCGGGATGATCACCTACCTGTCGCTGTACGTACAGAACACCCTCGGCTACTCCCCGGTCCAGGCCGGGCTGCGGTTCCTGCCGCTGACGCTGGCCTCCTTCACGGTCGCCCTGCTGACCGGCCGGCTGATCGGCAAAGTGGCGATGCGGGTGCTGCTGGGCGTGGCCATGGCCGCAGCCGCCGCCGGGCTGGCCTCGATGGCCCACCTGACCGCCACCTCCACCTGGCTGGTGCTGCTGCCCGGCTTCATCCTGGCCGGGATCGGCCTGGGCATCACCTCCACCGGCCTGGCCTCGGCAGCGCTTGCGGCGGTCGAGCCGGCCCGCGCCGGGATGGCCGCCGGCCTGGTGAACACGCTGCGCCAGGTCGGCACCGCCACCGGCGTGGCCCTGATCGGCGCCCTCTACGCCTCCCGTGTCACCACCGCCACCCTGCACGCCCTGGCCGGCCTGCCCGCCCCGCCCGGCGCCGCCCGCCGGCTAGCCGCCGCGGTCGCCTCCGGCGCCGGCACCCGGGTCGCCGCCGTCGTGCCGCCCGCCGCCCGCGCCGCGGTCACCCACGCCGCCCAAGCCGGCACCGCCAGCGGCCTCAACGACGTCCTGCTCGCCGCCGCCGCGTTCGCCGCGCTCGGCGCGGTAGCTGGTTTCGCCTACGGACCCGACCCCGCCAGGCGGCCCAGCCCCGCCCCCGGCGACAACCACCAACCAGCCGACCGGCCAGCCCGCGCCCAGCACCAGGCCCAGCAACCGGCCGAGCCCAAAACAACGCCACCATAACCTCAGCAAGACAACAGGAAGTGGAGAAGATCCTATGCCCAGCGAAACTGAAATCCTGTCCAGCGAAACGGAAATCCGTCCCTTCCGGGTGGCCATGTCCGACGAGGCGATAGCCGACCTGCGGCGGCGCCTGGCCGCGACGCGGTGGCCCAGCAAAGAGCTCGTCCAAGATGGGTCACAGGGCGTCCAGCTGGCGACGCTGCAGGAGCTCGCGCGCTACTGGGCGGCCGACTACGACTGGCGTGCATGCGAGGCGAGGCTCAACGCGCTGCCGCAGTTCACGACCGAGATCGACGGGGTCGAGATCCACTTCATCCACGTCAAGTCGGCTCACGAGAATGCGCTGCCGCTGATCATCACGCACGGCTGGCCCGGCTCGGTGATCGAGATGCTCGGGGTCGTCGGCCCGCTCACCGACCCGACGGCGCACGGCGGGACCGCCGAGGACGCGTTCGACCTGGTACTGCCGTCCCTGCCCGGCTACGGTTTCTCCGGCGAGCCGGCCGAGGTCGGCTGGGATGCCGGCCGCGTCGCGCAGGCGTGGGCGGAGCTGATGCGCCGCCTTGGCTACACGCGCTACGTCGCCCAAGGCGGCGACCAGGGCGCCGGTGTGACCGACGCGATGGCCCGGCAGGCACCCGACCGGCTACTCGGCGTGCACTTCAACCTCCTGTCCGCCGCCCCGCGAGAGCTCCTGATGGCTTCCATCAATCTGAGGCTCGCGTTCTCCGGCGAGGATCGGGAACAGCTCAGCAAGGTCATCGGCGTCTTCATGCGCGGCTACATCGCCGAGATGGGCGAGCACCCGCAGACGATCGGCTACCCGTTGCTGGACTCACCGATCGGCATGGCGGCGTGGATGCTCGACCACGACGCCGACAGCTACGCGAAGATCTCCCGGGCCTTCCTCGAGGGAAAGCCAACGGGCGGCCTCACGCGGGACAACGTCCTCGACAACATCACGCTGTACTGGGTGACGAACACGTCCGCCGCTGCCGCGCGGCTGTACTGGGAGGGCGGACGAAGCGGAATGGTCGCGTTCAAGCATCCGCCGCCTCACGTCAAGCTCCCCGTCGGCTACACCGTGTTCCCGGACGAGCTCTTCCAGCCGCCGCGGCACTGGGTGAACCACGCTTACCACAACCTCGTCTACTTCAACGAGGCCGCCAAGGGCGGTCACTTCGCCGCCTGGGAAGAGCCGCAACTGTTTTCAGAAGAGCTCCGCGCGGCGTTCCGGTCGCTGCGCTAACGACAGCGCACGCCCGGCTTTGACGGTGACCAACTGCAGCCAGTAACACCACCCGCGCCCCCGGTGAAGCTCTCTGCTACTATCCCGCCTTCAAGGTCGTTGGCTGCGTTGCTTCAGCTTGAGTCTGGATGGCGATCGGCTCCTCGCCGGCCAGCAATGACCGCGCCAGCCGGACGGACGCCAGCCAGGCGCAAAGCCCGCCAGCTCGCCCGGCACCTGCGCGGCGAGCGGCCCGACTACGCCTACCTCAAAGAAATCTTCCGGCACCTGCGCGCCGAACTCGGCGTCGAGGTCGCCAAAGCGCCGAAGAAACTGCCCTACGTGCCAGCGAGGACGAGATTCGCCGCTACTACCAGACCGTCTGGACCGCTCGCCGCAGTGGCGACATCGTGCTCATCAAGACCCTGCTCTACACCGGCGTGCGGGTCGCCGAACTCGTCCAGATCCGCCTTGCCGACGTCGACCTCGACGCCTGCCGCATCCGGATCACCCAGGGCAAAGGCGCCAAGGACCGCTACGTGCCCTTCCCCGCCACCTTCAAGGAGACCCTGGCCCTGCACATCAGCGCCGCCCAGGACAAGGGCGCGATCTTCCTGTTCGAGTCCTCATGGAAAAAGCCATACTCCACGCGCGGAGTCCGCGCGATGCTCGCCCGCTACGCCGGCCGCGCCGGACTAGCACACAACATGCCACCCCACCGGCTCAGGCACTTCCTGTTCACCTGGCTGAAAACCCAGGGCATCGACGACGCGCTCATCCAGCCCTACTCCGGCCACACGTCCCGCACCTCGGGGTGCCGGTAAGAAGCGTGTCACCAGCCCCAAACGGGGGGCAGGCCAAGTACGCCCGAAAAGGGGCAATGGGCTGGTAGGAGCGGAGGCTGCCTGCTGAGCTCTACTGTCCGGGGTCGGCTGGTTGCGGTTCGGTGAATTCCGCTGTGATGGCTGGTTGCTCGCCGTTACTGTGCTTACGTCCTGGTTCAGCGTGGTTGCAGGGGGCCAGTGGGTTGACGTCGATCGAGCGCACTGCCTATCCGCAGTTCCGGCGGCTGACCACGGCACGGGTGCTGCATGTGTTCTTCACCCCGACGAGGACGAGGCTGCCTGAGCACGGGAGCGGACCGAGTCTCCGGAGGCGCTGCTGGCGCTGGTGGTCGACCTGAAGTGCTTCCAGAAGATGGCGCGGTTCTGCTCGCGCGAGGAGATCCCCCAGGCCGTAACCGATCACGTGCGGCACTGCCTCGGGCTGGCCCCAGAGACCGAGCCCGGCCACGGGGCGGCACGGACCGCTAAGTGGCACCGCGGCCAGGTGCGCAAGCGGCAGGGCGTGACCTATGACATGGGGCGGGCCAGGGCGCTGGCGGAGGCCGCGATCCGCGAGGCGGCGCAGGTGCGGAACCACCCGCCGGAC
Source organism: uncultured Actinomycetes bacterium (assembly GCA_963742795.1). Classification (GTDB taxonomy): domain Bacteria; phylum Actinomycetota; class Actinomycetes; order Streptosporangiales; family Streptosporangiaceae; genus Palsa-504. The sequence goes on along the minus strand of CAVUNL010000024.1, from coordinate 100,541 downwards.
CTGATCAACCCGGTCGTGGCGCTCAACCGGGCCGTTGCGATTACTGAGCGCGACGGGCCCGAGCACGGGCTGGCCGCGCTGGAGGCCATCGTCGGCATGGAACGGTCCCATCTCTGGCATGCCGCATTGGCCGACAACTTTCGAAGGCTTGGCCGGGCCGCCGAGGCAGCCGGGGAGCTGGAAACTGCCGCCGCATTGGCGCCCACCGAGGGAGAACGGCGGCTGCTTCTGTCTCGTCTCCTCGATGTGAGGCCCGAGCCCGCCTGACAGATTCCGGGGCTGCTGGTGTCCTTTACTGGTTTCGGCGTTCGTCCTCTCACCAAACGCAGATCCCGATCTCGGAGATCACATTGGAGAGGAGAAGCAGATGACTGGCAGCAACGCCGAACAGACGATCTCGCAAGAGAAGTACGTGTCCGCGGCCACCTTCCGCAAGACCGGGGTGGCGGTCGCAACGGCGACCTGGATCGTCCCGCTCGACGGCGGCCGGGTCGGCCTATTGACCTCCTCGGCCTCCGGCAAGGCCAAGCGGCTACGGAACAACCCGAGCATGACACTGCAGCCGAGCGACGTCCGAGGCCGGGTCAAAGCCGACACCACGCCGGTGACCGGCACCGTTGAGCTGGTGACCTCCGGTCCGGACTTCGAGGTGATCACGTCCAGGGTGAAGGCCAAGTACGGCCTGATGGTGCCAATCACCCGGCTACTGGACAGTGTGCGACACCTGGGCAAGGGCGTCAGATCCGGTACCCAGCTGAGTTCACAAGGAGGCACCACCATGACCGACGAAACCATCAGCGCAACCACGATCATTAACGCCCCAGCCGAGGCGATCTTCGCCGTACTCGCCGACCCCGCCAAGCACGCCGCGATCGACGGCACCGGCTGGGTCCGCGAGCCCCTTGACGGCCAGCCGCTGACCGCGGCGGGCCAGGTGTTCCGGATGGCCATGTACAACGACAACGTCCCGGGCGGGCACTACCAGATGGCCAACCGGGTGCAGGTGTTCGACCCGCCACGCGGCATCTCCTGGGAGCCAGGCATGGACACCAGCGATGCCAACCCGCAGATCGCCGGCCACATCTGGCGTTACGACCTGGCCCCTGCCGGACCATCCGGAACCAAGACCACCCTCTCCTATGACTGGTCGGCGGTCCCCGGCTCCCTCCGCCAGCGACTCCCATTCCCATTCCCCCCGTTTGCCGCAGATCATCTGACCCGATTCCGCGAATAGCGTTGTGAGCTGATCCGTACCCCGTAAATGAACTTGGTGTGCCAGGATTCCGGTAGCGGGCATGCTGATGGCCCGGGAGCCGCGCCGGGTTCGCGATCTGCGGGCCTTTCTTCGGTCGGGCTGGCGGGCCGTGGGTAAGGACGGGGAGCCGGGGCTCAGGGTGTGCGGGCGACATCGCCACCAACCGCCGCGACGAGCAGGAACTATCCGTGCTGTGCTTGCGGATCCTCCAGGCCGCCCTGGTCTACGTAAACACCCTGATGGTCCAGGACGTCCTCGCTGATCAGACATGGGCAGACCGGCTGACCGCCGAGGACAGGCGCGGCCTGACTCCGCTGTTCTGGGCGCATGTCGCGCCTTACGGTGAGGTCCGGCTCGATATGGGCCGCCGCCTGCCGCTGCACGGCGCCGCCCCGGGTACCTCGCTGGAGGCCGGGTGACAGCCGCGGCCGGACCGGGCCCGCAGCGGACCCCGGCCCGGCGCAAGGCCCGGCAGCTTGCCAAGTACCTGCGGGCCGAGCGGCCCGACTACGCCTACCTCAAGGACGTGTTCCGGTACCTGCGCCAGGAGCTGGACATCGAGGTCACCCGCGCCCCGAAGAAGCTGCCCTACGTCCCCACCGAAGCCGAGATCCGCGCGTTCTACGACGCCGTCTGGAAAGCCCGCCGCGCCAGCGACGTCATCTTGATCAAGACCCTGCTCTACACCGGCGTCCGGGTCTCCGAAATCGTCCGGATCCGGATTGCTGACGTCGACCTCGACACCTGCCGTATCCGGATCACCCAGGGCAAAGGCGGCAAAGACCGCGTCGTTCCATTCCCCGCCGCATTCAAGGAGACTCTCGCCCTGCACATCGACGCCCAGCGTCGGGCCGGCGCGGTGTTCCTGTTCGAGTCGAGCTGGAAGAAGCCCTACAGCGACCGCGGCGTCCGCAAGATCCTCGCCCGGTACACCCAAGCCGCGGGCATCACCGCCTCGATCAGCCCTCACACACTCCGCCATTTCCTGTTCACCTGGCTGAAGACCCAGGGCATCGACGACGCGCTCATCCAGCCCTACAGCGGCCACGCCACCCGCCAGTCCCTGGAGATCTACTCCCGCCTCGCCCTGGCCGACGCCCAGCAGCGCTACGACGACGTCATCGGCGACTTTCCCGTCTGACCAGCGCGATCACGCTCGTTTGGGGCTGGTGACACGTTTCTTACCGGTACCCCTGTTCTGGTCGCACGTCAAACCGTACGGCCGGTTCCGGTTGGACATGGACACCCGCCTTGACCTCACCGCCGCTTAAGACTCCGCTTGCGAACTGGCGGTAACAGCGCTAGCTGGCCCTGCCCACCATGTTCTCGAGTACCTCCGCGATTCCCCTCAGCCCCTCGGCCGCGCGGCGGACCTGGCCGGGGTGGTCAACGGCGGTGCCGGACTGGGACGCGGACCCGGCTTCGAGCAGCGCCAGCAGGTAGCCGGCAACGGCCATCGACAGCTGGATCAGCAGGGGCAGCTCAGAGTGTCCCTTGCTGGCCAGCTGCTCCGCTGTCAGGACCATGAGCAGGGACTCCAGTTGCCGGGCCAGCAGCCGGGCGAACGCGGTCTTCAGCTCATCATCGTGCTCGCAGTCGGCCCCGGAGTCGCTCACACCCGGCCCCACCGCAGGTGCGAAGAGCCCGTTTGCTCAGACGGGAAGTTCGGTGATGCTGAGGGCGAAGTCCAAGTTCCCCACCCCGTGGTTGGCGAGGCCCACCGTGACCACGCCCGCTCCTTCCAGCCAGTGCGCCATTTTCAGGCCGCCGACGTCCAGCGGGCGCAGCCCGAGGCTCTCGATGAACGCCTCCACACTTGCCTTGGCCTGCGCATTATCGCCAGCGATGAAGACGTCGGGCCGACCCTTCTCCAGGACATGACGGAAGATGGTGTTGAACGCCTTCACCACGCTGGCGCTGGCCGGGGCCGCCTTGGCGGCTTCCTGCGCGATCGAGGTCTCCTCGCGGTGGGCTAGCCCGTCGAACGCGGGATTGAAGGGATTGCTGATGTCGACGATAACCTTGCCCGCGAGAGCGTCTCCGTACTGGGCGACGACCGGCACGACATCGTCGTACAACAGGGCCACGATGACGATGTCCCCGGCCGGGGCGGTGCCCCATTCTCCCGTCGTGGCGCCGCCGCCGAGAGCCTTGGCCAGGTCAGCGGCCTTGGACTGATCGCGGCCCATGACCTCGACGGTGTTGCCGCCCGCTACCGCCCGCGCGCCGATGGTGCGGGCCATGTTCCCGGTGCCGATGATGCTGATGTTGCTCATGAGATGTCCTGCCCTGGTTGTGCGTTGTTCGGTTTAGATCGCGGTGGTGCCGCCGTCGGCGACGAGTTCCATGCCGTTGACGTAGCTGGAGTCGTCGGAGGCGAGGAAGAGGGCGGCGGTGGCGATTTCGTCGGGGTGGCCCATCTGGCCGCGGGGGATGAGGGACTCGAACTGGCGCTTGGTGGCCTTGTCGAAGAGTTCTTCCTGCTTGGCGGTGGCGACCTGGCCTGGGGTCAGGACGTTGACGCGGATGCGGCGGTCCTTGAGCTCGTTGAGCCAGACGCGGGCCCAGGCCTGCTGGACGGCCTTGCTGCCGGCGTAGACGCTCCAGCCGGGGAAGGCGCCGAGGGAGGCGTTGGAGCCGGTCATGAGGATGGAGCCGCCGTCGTTGAAGAGCGGGAGGGCCTTCTGGACGGTGAACAGGGTGCCGCGGGCGTTGAGCCCGAACCAAGCGTCGAACTGGGCCTCGGTGATCTCGCCGAGCAGGGCGGGCTCGCCCCCGCCGGCGCTGGCCCACAGCACGTCGAGGCTTCCCTTCTCCCGCTTGACGGTGTCGTAGAGGCGGTCCAGGTCGTCCAGGTCGGCGGCGTCGCCCTGGACGCCGGTGACGTTGCGGCCGATCTGCTTCACGGCCTCGTCCAGGGCGTCCTGGCGGCGGCCGGTGATGAAGACGTGCGCTCCCTCGTCGACGAACAGCTTCGCGCCGGCCAGCGCCATGCCGGCGGTGCCGCCGGTGATGACCGCTACCTTGCCGTCAAGCTTTCCCATAGTCGCTCCCTTGGGTCGGTGGTGCCGTGTGCACCTGGGGTGACGGTGTTATGTACACCGCTCTGTGTGCTTACGGTAGCGGGCGGGCGGCCGGGACGCAAACTATGTACACCGGTCGTTACCCATCTGGAGTACCATGGACCCATGACGGAGGTGGAGAAGGGCCCCAAGGGCCGCCGCCGCGGCCGGGGCGCCCGCGAGCGCATCCTCAGCGCGTCCCAGCAGCTGTTCCGCGAGCAGGGCATCAACCGCACCGGCATGGACCAGCTTTGCGCAGCGGCCCAGGTGTCCAAGCGCACGGCCTACCAGCACTTCACCGGCAAGGACGAACTCGTCGCCGAGTACCTGCGCCGGTTCGACCCCTCCGTTCTGTCCGGCGTGTTCGACCGCACCGACCTCACGCCCCGCGAACGGCTCCTCGCCGCCTTCGACATCCCCCCCACCACCCCCCTGTGCCCCTACATCGCCGCCGCCGTCGAACTCCACGACCCCCAGCACCCCGCATCCCAGTACGCACGCGACTACAAGAAAGCCGTCGCCGCGCGGCTCGCCGACACCGCCCGCGAAGCCGGCGCCGCCGACCCTGAACAGCTCGGCGAGCAGCTCGCGCTGCTCATCGACGGCGCCGCGGCCCGCACCCGGGTCCTCAACGCCGACGCCTTCCCCGCCGCCGCCGCCATCGCCGCCGCCCTCATCGACAACGCCATCCCCGCCACAGCCAGCGATGACCGGCGACGGGAGGAAGTGCCAAGTTAACTTGGCACTCCGCGGCCGGGCTGGACGCGCTGCCGGTCGCGCGGCTGCACCCGCTGGTACGCGACACCAGCCGCCCGGCACCTGGCCCGGACCTGCTGGCTTTACGGAACTGGCCGCCCGCCTGCTGAAGGCCGCAGCAGAAGCCGCCGGGGAGACCGGCGACCCCGAGGATCCGCCGACGTGGTCGGCCTGGCAGCTGCTGGCCCCGCACGCTGCCGTAGTGCTGAACAGCCTCAGCGCTCTGCCGGACAGCTCAGACAAGACGATCGGGGCGGCAGCAGACGCTGCATACATGGCGGCCCGGTACCGGGCAAGCCAGGGATCTTACGCTGCGGCTGCAGCCGAATACGGTGAGGTCTTCACCGCCCGGCTGCGGGACCTCGTCCCCGACCACCCGTCCACACTGGCCACCCGGCACGAGATCGCCCGGATGATAGGCGCGAGGGGGACTATGCCAGGGCGGAGGCCGAGTACCGCGATGTCCTCAACCGCCCGGCAGCGGATCCTCGGCCCGACCACCCGGACACGCGCAGAACCGCCAGGCAGATCGACTTTCTTGCGGAAAGGCAAGCTTGATCGTCCTTCACCGATCAAACGCGCTTTGGATATGCGAACTCGCCGGGTCCCCTGTTTTGTAGACGGTCGCCTGTGAAACAGGCATGGCAATCTCCGACCGGCGAGAAGAGTGTTTCATAGATCGTTGCAAACGGCTATATGGACCGTTCGAAACATATGCGTGGCATATTACCGATACGCTTCATGACTGGACAACGAAGGTCGACACCAAGGCATCGGTGATACTCTCCGTGGAGACAGCAACTTTGGGTTTAATTCTAGTATTTGCCGGTACGGGGAAGCCCCTAGGCAGCCTGGCTGGGTCCTCGGTATGGTCGTTCCGGGTGGGCGTGATCCTGCTTGCGCTCGCAATCGTAACGGCCGGCGCCGCCATCTTTCCGCAGCTAAATCGCCGTGATGCGCGAAAGAACTGGCGAAAGAACTATGTCTACTTCGGCCACCTTCGACGCTGGAGTCCGGCGGACCTGGTTACAGCAGTGCAAAAGACTGCCGCAAGCGGGGCCGATCTTGTACAAAGCATTGAAATAGTTGCCCTGTCAAAGATTATTTGGCGTAAGCATGCATTCATTCAGTGGTCGATGTCTCTTGTAGCGATGGGGGACTCCGCAATACTAATCGCCTGGCTGTTGAAGTAAAGCGGATGGTGGGATCAAAACCGATCCCTGCTCGCAGATTGCCCAGATCTGTAGCCATGGCTAACCCCGACGAGGCCAGGGTCGAGGTGTGCATATCGGCGGCTACTTGCGCGGGCACGTGAAGGCTCGGGTTACTCTCCGCTGGCACGACACGAGCGTCCAGTCCTTCCGACCAGGGTTCCTAGTGGAGACTGTACGCGACCCGACTGGCGTCTCGCGCCATGCTGCAGTGGCGGCACCGCTCGCGACCTTTGGACCCTCACACGACACGACCCTGTCCGCGGCATGTGCGGGCGTTCCCTGCGCCCAGAAGCGGTGCATATATATACAGCGCTACCGGGTCCGCGCGGACCTTGAGGCCTTGCCCCGCGATTGGCATTGCTTCCGGAGGGCGCACGCGTAGCCGCCCAATTGAGACGCGGGGCCAGCCCTCTGTCCCGGCTGAGCCCAGTGCCCGTATAAGGAGTGGTCTGCACGTGAGCCGGTCCAACATAGTGCAGACTAGAATGTAGACGGTGCGAAGCCGAGCAGTCATTGTGCCTTACGTGCTCGCGATGGTAGCCGTCGTGGTCGGCGTGGACGTCCTGTTCTTCAGGCACCACCTCTGGGATCGGCTGATCGTAAACATCGGAATTGTCCTGGTATTTGCGGCGTTCTGTTTCAGGTTCCTCAAGCGTCCATGAGCGCAGCCGCCGCACCGCGGGCCGGCGGCAGCCGCGTCACGTCGCCGACGACGTAGCTGAGCTCGGCCACGCCCCGGCGCTTCGCCGACGCCTCGATCGCGGCCGGCACGTAGTCGATGCCCACGGCCTCCCACCTCCACCGCACCAACTCGGGGGGTGTACTGGTCGCGACCGCAGGCCAGTGTGTATCAGCTCAACCGTCAACGGCCGACTCGCGCCAGCCGGACGGACCACAACCCTGGCGCGCCACCTCCGTGACTGGCGGATAAGGCGCAAGCGGAGGATGATTTCCCGCGGGGAGGTGCATTCAGATTCATGCGGAGGGGGACATGACCAGACGCCATTTGGCCACTGCGCTGCCAGAGCCGGGGAAATCATGACGTCCCCGGGATCGGACCAGCCAGCAGAAGCCGCCCAGCCAGCTGCTGGCACGAACCAGCCGCCCGTTCAGCGGCCTGTGGTGAGCCCCTTGCTGACTTCGGCGGTGGACGACGCGACGCGGGAAAAGCTCGTCTACACCATCGGCGACCGGCAGGCGGTCCTTGTCGAGCTTAGCCTGTCAACGGGTGCGCCCACTGCCGACATTCGCGACCAATTCACAGGCGTTTTCCACGCCGCCTTCGCGCAGGGCCCGCAGCAGCCACCTGATCCCGTACCGATCTCCGCGAATTACATGCGGTGCCTGCTCACGCCGGACGAGGTCACGAAGCTGGCCGACCAGGACACGGCCCGCCCCACGGCCACGCCGCCACTGAGCCGCACCATCTACCGGATCTGGCCCGACTACGTCGTGCGAGCCCACATCGACCGCTCGGCGACCACCATCAAGGCCGACGCCGCGACCCATACCTACGGGACGGCGGGAATCGGCGTCGTGTGGGCGGTCATCGACTCCGGCATCGACAAGGATCACCCGCACTTCGCCGGGGGGACCCTTACCGATGATTCGGTGGCGCACCTGCACCGTGACTTCACCGGTCTGCTCTCGGCGGGTGGCACGGTGCCCGATGACCCATCGGCGGCCCTGACCGACCCGGTCGGGCACGGCACGCACGTGGCCGGCATCATCGCCGGCGCCGCTCCCACCGACCCGAGCAAGGTTCTCATCGCGGCGAACCAGCCCACCAGCGGCGACCTGCCGTCCTGGGTCAGCCGGACCCTCGACCCCGGGCGGACTCTGAGCGGGATGGCGCCAAAGGCTCACCTGGTCAGCCTCAAGGTGCTCGACGCCAACGGCATCACGGCCAGCAGCGTGGTAATCGCCGCGCTCGCCCAGGTGCGGACGTTCAACTCCGGCGGCCGCCAGCTGCTCATCCACGGGGTGAACCTGTCCATCGGCTGCGAGTGGTACCCCGACGAGTTCGCCGCCGGGCAGAGCCCGCTGTGCCGCGAGCTGGACCTGCTCGTCGGGATCGGGGTGGTGGCGGTGGTCTCGGCCGGCAACGATGGGGCGGGCGGGACGAGCACCGGCGGCAGCTCCGACGTGCACGGCCGGCTGTCGACCATCACCGACCCGGGCAACTCGCTGCACGCGATCACCGTCGGCTCGACGCACCGCTACATGCCGCACACCTACGGCGTGACCTACACCTCGTCCAAGGGCCCGACGCTGGACGGGCGGCTGAAGCCGGACCTGATCGCGCCGGGTGAGCGGATCACGTCGGCGGCCACCGGCGCGCTCGTCGAGGGCGTCACCCCGCTGCAGAGCACAGAGGAGGGCGTCGCCCGCTACATCGAGGACAGCGGCACCTCGATGGCCGCGCCGCACGTGTCCGGTGCGATCGCGGCGTTCCTGTCGGTGCGGGACGAGTACATCGGCCAGCCCGACGAGGTCAAGCAGCTGTTCATGAGCAACGCGACGTCGCTGGGGCGGCACGAGTTCTTCCAGGGCGCCGGGCTGGTCGACCTGATGCGCGTGCTGTCCAACGTCTGATCACACACCACCAGGGAGGGCGATATGACTGATATTGCGGGGCTGACCTATTACGAGTTGGACTTCAACGCCGACGGCACGCTGAGCTCCGACGGTGGGCTCCCGGCGGCCGTGCAGGCGGGCGGCATCCAGGACGTGTACGTGCTGTCGCATGGCTGGAACAGCGGCGTCGACTCGGCCCGCAACCTGTACCAGGCGATGTTCACGCTGCTGGCCGGGATGATCCCGGACAAGCTGGGCTCGAGCTGCGCGGTCGGCATCATCTGGCCGTCGCTGCTGTTCCCCAACGACGACCCGGCCACGGCTCGGCCGATCCCGTCCACGGGCCAGCAGATAGCCGCCGCTATCGCGCCGGCGTTCCCGGCGCAGCAGCAGAACGTCGCGACGCTCGGCCAGCTGCTGGACCAGCGGCCGCAGGACCCGGCCGCGCTGGAGCAGTTCCACACGCTGGCGTCCGGCCTGGTCACTACCCCCCCGCTCGCGCCCGAGGACTCCGGTCAGGCGGCCGCCATCACCGGCGACACCGGGGCCGTGTTCGGCAACGCCGCAGCCATGTCGAAGACGCCCGGCTCCAGCGCGCAGGGCCTGCCGAACCCGTTCAGCGGCCTGTGGAACGGCGCCGAAGAGGTGCTGCGCAGCATGTCCTACTACGAGATGAAGAACCGGGCCGGCGTCATCGGGCAAAGCGGCCTCGGGCCGATGCTGGGGAATCTCGCCGCGGCCGCCCCCGGGATCCGCGTCCACCTGATGGGGCACAGCTTCGGCGCCAGGCTCGTCTCCTATTCGCTGTCGGGCCTGCCACCGGCGGCGACCGGCGCGAACAGTCCGGTCAAGACCCTGCATCTGATCCAGGGCGCGTTCTCCCACTTCGCGTTCGCGGCCCCGGTGCCCGACCCGCTGGTCCTCGGCCCGGGCGCGCTGTCGGGCTTCATCCACAACGTCAACGGCCCGCTGCTGTGCACGTTCAGCGCCGCCGACCGGGCCGTGGGCTGGTGGTACCCAGCCGCCAGCATGCTGGCCCACCAGGACACCGAAGCCGCTGCCGACCTCACCTACCAGTGGGGAGGCATGGGCCACGACGGTTACCAGCAGCCGCCACCGGGCGGGATCCAGATCCCGCTCGCGGCGCAGGGAACTGAGTACGGCTTCCAGCCAGGCCAGTTCTACCTGCTCGACTCCAACGCCGTCATCAAGGTCGATCAGTCGCAGTTCAGCGGAGCCCACAGCGATATCCAGCATCCGGAAGTGATCTGGCCGGTGGTCGACGCCTCACGCTAACACCCGCCGACGCCGGGAGCTTCGGGCCTCCACAAGGTGACAACCGGGCTCCCGACTTGCGGCATGACCGGATGCTGGCGCTGTGTCAGGCATCAGGCATGCGCGGCGGTATCAGCTGCTTGATGGCCGGAAATGGCGCAGGATCTGGCGTGCGTAGCAGGTCTCCCGCGGTTCGCCGGGAGCCACGGCCGTGTATGTCTTGTCCAGGCTGACGAGCAGGTAGACCAGCTCGCTGCGCACCGGCCCGGCGCCCAGCAGGTCCGGCAGCTCGGACAGGTCGATGAGCCACTGCGCGTACCAGGAGGCCCAGTCATCGTCGGCTCCGTCGACGATCCGGTAAACACGATGGTGAGTCTCGCCCGCCTCATGCAGCAAGCCGCTGATCTGCTCCAGCGCGTCCGTCATGTGATCCCTCCACGTCGTGACGACGGGGGGGCCGCCACGCGGCCACCAGGCCATGTCATCTAGTCTGCGGAGCAGTCCCCGTGGATCGATCCGAGCAGCAGCCGACGCGCTGAGACCGACATGCGAGGACCCGCTACCGTACAGCTCTGAACGTCCTGCTCACCCGGCTGGGTGCCCGGGCAGCAAGGGCCGCATGAACGTCCGCTCGTAACGGAGCACACAGCCGCTCTGGTCCCTGATGCGGTCCGCCTCGATGAAGTCCGGGTCGCTGCCGAACCGGGCACGGTACTGCTCGTAGGCGGCGAGACTGGGGAAGCTGAATAGCGCCAGAGCCTTATCGCTGGCTCCCTCGGCCGGCAGGAAGTAGCCGTGGTGCATGCCGCCATGTGAGTCGACCAGCTCGATCCACCGGCCGCCGAAGCGTTCGAAGGCCTCGATCTTTGCCGGATCGATGACATACTCAACCACACAAGTGATCATGCCTCAGGCTAGCGGCGCGCTTCCCGGCGGAGCCGACCACCCGATCCGCGGCAGATGAGTATGTCCGAATATGGTCTAGATGGGCACGATGCGACGCGTTCCTGGCGGTTTGGCATAGTACCTTAGGAGCGTCGAGAATCTGGAAGTTCCTGCCTTCGTCTGCGCGGAGGGGCATCCTAAGGTAATGACCCATAGTGATAAGTCATCGGCTGAAGGCAAGAGTATTACAGATCCTCGCTGGAAAGCCGCGGTGACGTGGCTTAAGGATAGAAAAGGCTCTACCCTCTATAAGACGACCGAGGGTCCGGCCGAATGGCTGAAGGCGCTGGTGCAGATGGTTATTGGTGTCGGGACACTAATTACGATAATTGTTCTTGTTTGGTTCCCGCATCTGCGAAGCATCGGGATAGCTGAGCTTGCTCTTCGTGTGATTGGAACTGGATTGGCGCTGGCCGCTGTTGTCGAGCTGACCTATACGCTTTTCACGGGTGGCCCAGACGAGGCGCTCGACCCGCTGATCCTCGGCCTGTCCTCCTTTATATTGATCAAGATCAGCGATCCGGATACCGGGCTCTCTGTCAGCAATGCCGGGACAATTATACTCCTTGTCGTCGCACTGGCCGGGCTATTTACTCTACGCGCAATCTTCATTGGGAGATCAGACAAAAAGGAAGAGCAGGCGAAGCGCGAGGGTTCTCACAAATAGACCACAGGATGTTGAAGTCGTACAGATTAGTAGAGCAGTCCACGGCTTTCAAAACTCCCGCTCTTCGGCAGATCCGGGCGTCAGACATGTTCATATCGTTGCAGCCGACTAGGCGCAGATCACCGAGAGAACGCCCCTGAGAGCTTCACACGATCTCAGGTAGCGTCAACTGAGCAGCCATCACACCCAGCCAGGCTTCCACGATTCCGGCAACTGTCTCACGCCTCGATCCGGTAACCGAAGTCCTCGCAACCGCGCAACGAATCGCGATTAGCGGAACGTGAGCCACACGCGAACTGTCGACCTTCCGCTTTTCAGAAGGTCTGTCCCCGACAGGGGCCAACTTCCTAAGTTGGCCAGTAAGCCCTGCTCAGGCGCATCTAGCCTGGTAATTGGGCTGACGCACCGATTTTAACACCCGTGCCAAGGTGTGCCGGGGAATGCCGTTTCGTCCGTGTTGCTCGCGTGTTGGCCGCAGCAGCCCGGCCAGCCGTCGCGCCTGCACCCCGGACCCGGCGCCCTCACATCGGCACGCGCGCCCGCCGGCCAACCCGTTACCCCCGCGGCCGGGAATGACCCACCGTGACGGGCAAAGCATGCACCGACGGACCAAAAGCACCCATAACGACTACGTGCGCGCATGGATGCGCCTGCCGGGGCTCATCACCGGACACAGATCAGCCGTTTCGGCGCGGCGTCAGCGCCGTTCTTGCGAGGCGCTGTGGAGATCGGGTGAGCATCGTGCTCACGGGGGTCCCAGCCAGCCTGGTGACGCGTAAGCGACGCCGGCAATTGGGCTCACCGGTCTTCTGGCTGCCTGCGGCGCCGCGTGCGCGCCTGCTAGAGGGGAAAGGGGACATTATGAGCAAACCGGCGCTCGCCGTCCTCGCAGCTGCTGCCCTCGCCGTCCTGGCCGGGTGCTCGGGTGGCACTACCTCGGCGCATGGCACCGCCCGCAGCAGTGTCCCTCCCAAGGTGAGCGTGTGCGGTTTCCTCAAGTCAGGTGGCCTCGTGGCCGCGGTGAACAGGCCGGGCGTGGTGACCTCAGGCGAGTCCGTCACGCTCGAGGCGTCCAACCCCGGGCCGGCCGTCCGGCTGGACATAGCCACGCTGACCGTCGGCGGCAGCGAAGGAGTGTCCGGCAACGTCGCCGGCCCGGACACAATCCCGGTCGGCCGGACCTTCACGATCCCTGCCCGCACGGCCGAACTGACGGCACTGGGCACCTTCCCCGTCAGCGATCCCGGCCTGGAGAACGTGCCCGGTGCCGGGGTGCTCGAGGCGGTAAATGACATTTCCCTCGCGTCCGGCTGCTGAGACCTGCCTGACACCAGGCACCACGAATAGTCCGGATTCCTCAGATCTTCCCCGTCGGCAGTACACCGGCACCATCAGGGGAAAACTAACATAGCAACCGGCGTCCGGCCATGCCGGGCCCGCGTGCCCAGGACGGACGGGCGCGTTCAGCCAGCCAGCAGCAACGGCGCCGCTGCTGCTCGACCCGCACGACCCGCTGGTCCCCGGATTCGTACCGCGGTGAGATCCCCGGCGCGGTCGCCGTCACCACCCTCCCGCACGCCGCAGCGCTGCAGGCCATCACCCGCGCATGGCCCGGCGCAGGGGCGTGGGCGGTGCCCGGGCCAGCCACAAGCCCCAAAAGGGCCACTGCCACGCCTTCCGGCGCGTGCTCACAGCTACCTGTCACACCGTGAACGTGGCCTCGATCACCAGACGGCGCGCTGAGCAGGCCGGACGGCGGGGAGATTTAGCCGAGATGGCTCTTGCCATCACAGAGTGGCAACCATCGGTTACGGGCGGCTGGCTACGGGGTGCGGAAGTGGTAGCCGGCGGCTAGCAGGCGGGGGATGACAATCTTCAGGGCGGCCACGGTCTGGGCGCGGTTGCCGCCGCCATCGTGTTCGAGGATGATCGAGCCGGTGCGCGTGTTGTGCATGATGTTGGTGACGATGGAGGGGACGCCGGGGCGGGACCAGTCGCGCGGGTCCACCGACCAGCCGAGCGGCGTCATTCCGGTCCGGGCGCACTGGGCCAGGACGAACGGCGACCACGCGCCGTACGGCGCGCGGAACAGGTCAGGAACGCGGCCGGTGGCGGCGTGGATCGCGTCCACGGCCCGGCCCATCTGCTCGGTGACCAGCGCCGGGGCCAGCCATTGCAGGTTGAGGTGGGTCCAGGTGTGGTTCGCGATCAGGTGCCCGGCGGCGGCCACCTCGCGCGCCACGGCCGGGTAGGCCTGCGCCTCGATGCCGATCACGGAGAACGTGGCGGTGATCCGGTAGCGGGCCAGCAGCCGCAGCACCTGCGGGGTGTAGACGGGACTCGGGCCGTCGTCGATGGTCAGCGCGATGGCCTTGGGCCCGTCGTCGATGCGGGTCAGGGGCATCCGGTCGGCGCCCCGGCCGCCGTGGCGGGCCACGGCCAGTTGCGGCTGTTCGGCGGGGGCCGAGTGCGATCCGGAGCCTCGCGCGTGGCGCGCGGGCCGGTCGCGCGTGGTGACGGCGTCGGTCCGCCCGGTCGGGGACCGATGGGCGTCCGGCGTGCGTGCGACCGCCGCGGTGTGACGGGTCGGGTCCGCCGCGTAGATGCCGAGCAGGGTCAGGCCTCCGGCCGTCAGCAGGACCCGCCGCGTTACTTTGTCCGCTCCCATCTGCCGACCCCCGAAGACTTCGACGTTGGTACGCCCGGTATGGGCACCTAACATCAAGACTGTCCACGGGCGGGGATGGTTGTGGCGGAATCGACCCAGATGAGCGCGACGGTTATATCCGCCCGGTCAGATCCGCAGGGCGTACACACCGCCATGCTCGTCCAGCGCGTACACCACGTGGCCGCCGACCGTGACGTCGGCGACGTCCGCGCCCGGCTTGTAGCTCCAGAGCGGACGGTGCCGGACAGCGCCTGGCGCCTGCTCGTCTGGTGCACCAGGGAATTCTGGGGTGGGACAGGCGTACCGGTCAATACGCTCGGGCCCTCAGTCGTGGTCCTTTCCGCTGATGCGGCCGGGACGCCAGCGAAGGCCCAGCGTGCCGGCGGCGGCCTGGCTGCCGCTGGCCCCGCCGCCCTGGCCGCGGAGCACGAAGGAAATGCCGACCGCGATGGCCCCGCCCGCGATCGGTCCGATCAGGTAGGCCCACCACGAGTTCCAGTCGTCCAGCACCAGGGCCGGGCCGAGCGACCGGGCCGGGTTCATGGAGGCGCCGCTGACCGGGGAGCCCCACAGGCCGGCCAGGGCGATGTAGCTGCCGACGCCGATCGCGGCCAGTGCGCCCAGCTGCTGCGCGCCGGAGGCGGTGCCCTGGATGACGCTGACCAGCCCGGTGGTCAGGACGATCTCCCAGACCAGCGCGGCGCCGGCGGAGATGCCGTGACCGGGCAGGGTCAGGCCCGCGCTGCCCTGCTTGCCGAGCAGGGCCCACAGCAGCAAGGTGGCCAGGACGGCCCCCGCGAACTGGGCGATGACGTACGTGGGGACCCGCTTCCACGGGAAGTCGCGGCGCAGCGCGAAGGCGATGCTGACCGCGGGGTTGAGGTGGGCGCCCGACACGGCGCCCATGAACAAGATGACGGCCATCACCATCAGGGCCGGCGCGACGACCCGGGCGCTGTACGGCACGGCCTGGCCGCCGAACCGGGCGTTGACCATGCCCCCGCCCACGGCCACCAGGACGAGGAAGAAGGTCCCCAGGACCTCGGCGAACAGGCGCCGCCACGCGTACCTGTCGTCCCAGAAGTCGGTCGCCCGGGCGATCGAGTTCGGGTGACCCAGGGACCGCAGGCCCGCGGCCCGGCGGGCCAGCTGCTCTTCGGTCTCTTCAGGCTGGCCGGTCATGGTCATCCTCCCGTCTTTTGGTCTTCAATCATGGGGCCCGTTGCGCCATGCTCTCTAGCGTGGATGTCGACGAGCTGCGGCACGCGCTGGGCGGCGTGGTCCTGGAGGCGGCCTATCTGGAACGCACCCTGCGCACGGCGTTCAGCGCGCTGGTCGGCAGCAAGTACGCGGCCGTGGTCGACGGCCGGCTGACGGCGGCGGCGCTGCTCGAGGACTGCGAGCGGATCACCCAGTATCACACGGGCCTGACCAAGGCGGCCAAGGAGGCGCTGCTGGCCGCGCTCCGGGCCTGCCGCCAGGCCAACAAGGAGCGCAACCGGGTGATCCACGACACCTGGGCCACCCGGCCGGGCAGCTCGATGGTCACGCTGCACGACGAGCGGCGCTCGCACGACGTCCTGGTCACGGCGCGAACGCTGTCCGAGGTGCGCCAGCTCGCCGATCAGGTGGCCGGCGCGGCCGACGAACTGCGCGCTGCGATGACCACGGCGCTCGGCACCGGCTGGGCGCTGGTCGAGGATCAGCTTCGCCAGGAACTCGGTCACGAGGTCAGGGTTGATCCGTCCGGCTAGCGAACGGGCGGTAGTTTCGCTGACCCGGAATCGGCCGGCAAGCCGTACGCTACGTACGTGAACAGCGAGCCGCCGGAGGCGCTCTCGTTCGCGGAGCGACTTCGGCTGCTGCGCGCCCGGCTCGCACTCAGCCAGGAGCAGCTGGCCCGGCGGCTGAGCGTGTCGTTCGCGACCGTGAACCGGTGGGAAGCCGGGCGGTCGCGGCCGTCAGCACGCGCCGCGGCGGCCATCGCGGAACTGGAGGCCTCGGCGCTGCCCTCGACTGGCCGGGGGCAGCAGCCGGCCAGGGGCCGGCCGGAGGGCAGGAGCCAGCCGGGGAACGAACCGCCCGGCTACCCATCGCCCAATCCAGTTTCGTCGGGCGAGAGCACGAGCTGGCCGAGCTGTCAGGGTTGCTGACCCGGTCGCGGCTGATCACCCTGACCGGACCGGGCGGGGTCGGGCAAGACCCGGCTGGCGGTCGAGGCCGTCCGGCGCCTGGCGGGGCGGCCGGGAGCGGGGCGGCCGGGAGCGGGGCGGCCGGTGACGTCGTGTTCATGCCGCTGGAGCGAGCGGTCCAACCGCCGCGGTCGGCCGCCTCGGGCTCGCCGCTCGGCTGGGCGTGCGCGAGCGGCGGGACGTGCCGCTAGCAGGAGGCGATGCTGGCGGCGCTGAAGGGACGGCCCGGACTGCTGCTGCTGCTGGACGGCGCCGAACACCACCGGGAGGAACTGGCCGGGCTGATCGGCGAGCTGCTCGCCGCGGTGCCCGGGCTGCGCATCGTGGTCACCAGCCGGGTCGTTCTCGGGGTACCGGGCGAGGTGTGCTGGGCGGTTCCCCCGCTCGACTGCCCGCCGGTCGCGGCGGCCGCACCGGAAATCGCGTCCTCGGACGCGGTCCGGCTGTTCATCGCCCGGGCGACCGAGCGGCTGCCCGCGTTCTCCGCCGCCGATGTTCCGGCGCATGCCGTCGGCGAGCTGTGCCGCAGGCTGGGCGGGCTGCCGCTGGCCATCGAGCTGATCGCGGGCTGGGTCGGGACGCTGTCGGTCCGCGAGATCGTGCAGCAGCGGGTCGCGCTGCTGGAGTACGACCCGCCCGGCGCGCAGGGCAGCCGCAAGCTCGCCGACGTGCTACGGGCCAGTTACGACCTGCTGGAGCCCGGCCAGCAGCGGACCCTGCGGCTGCTCAGCGTGTTCGCCGCGCCGTTCAGCCTCACCGACGCCCAGGCGGTGATCGGCGTCGGCGAGCCCGCGGCGGCCGCCGCACTCCGCGGGCTGGTCGACGCGTCCTGGCTGACGGTCATCCGCGGTATCGAGCAGAACCGCTTCAGCATGGTCGAGATCATCCGGGCGTTCGCGGCGGCGCGGTTGCGGGACGCGGGCGAAACCGCGCAGGTACGCCGTCGGCACGCCCGGTATTTCGCCGGCCTGGCCGCCCAGACCGCGAGCTCGTTCGGCGGGCCGGATGTGCGCAGCGCGACGGCCCGGCTGGAGGCGGCCGTCGATGACTTGCGAGCCACGCTGGAGTGGGCGGCCGAAACCGGCGAGATCGATCTCGGCCTGGAGGTCAGCACGTCCATGACGCGCTGGTGGCTGTCCAGCGGACGGCTCTCCATCGGCAGAGCCTGGCTGACCAGGTTCCTCGGCCTGGCCGAGGTGAACGGCGGTGGTGGCGAGCCGACGGTCGCGCGAAGCGAGCGGATCGGTCGGGCTCTGTGCTGGGCCGCCACCCTGGCCAATGAGAACGGTGACTACGCCGAGGGGGTTCGCCTGGCCAGGCAGGCGATGCGCATCTTCGAACCACTCGACCCGGGCGAGGACCTGGCCTTCGCGGCCACCGCACTCGGATCGGCCCAGCGCTACCTGGGCGACCGGGCCGAGGCCCGGCGCAGCTTCCAGACCGCGCTCGATCTGCGCACCGCGGTCGGCGACCGCGCGAAACTGGCCATGGCGACGAACAACATGGCCCTGATCGAGATCGACGACGGGAATCTCGGCCGGGCCAGGGAGCTGCTCGAACAGAACCTCATCATCAAGCGCCAGGTCGGCGAGCCACGCTCGATCGCGATCGGCCTGCTCAACCTGACCGACGTCCTGGTCAGGGACGGCCGGTGGCAGGCTGCGCACGCATCGCTCGCCGAGGCCGCGGAACTCGCCGTCGGCCAGCCCCAGATCATGGGCCTCATTCTTTGCAGCCAGGGCCACCTCGAGGCCAAGCAGCGGAACTGGAAGCAGGCGGCCGAGCTCTACGCCGACGCCGTGGCTGCCGCTGGAATCGGCGGCCATACCCACGACGTGATCGAGGCCATGATCGGTCTGGGCCGCGCGTGCCACGAACTGGGCCAGGCGGACGAGGCGGCCCGGCACCTTCGCACGGCGGAGGCGATGGCGCACGAGATCGCGAACCCGCAGCTGCTAGCCCAGGCGACCGCGGCGCTCGCGGAGACCGCGGGCGGCGCGGCCGATCCGCTCCCGGATAACCTGACCGCCCGCCAGGCCGAGGTACTGCGGCTCCTCGCCGACGGCCTGAGCAACAAGGAGATCGCCGCGCGGCTTTACCTGAGCCCGGGGACCGTGGAGCGGCACCTGGCCACCATCTACCGCAAGCTCGGGCTCGGCGGCCGGGTCGACGCCGCCCGCTACGCCGTGGAACACGGGCTGGCTCAGCACCCGAACCGCGAGATGTTATAGCGCCGAGGCGGCTCGCCGCTCCGATTGTCCTACGCCCTGGGCCTCAGTGACACCTGTGATTCATGATGCTAGAGGGATCGGCAGTATGTATGGATTGCGGGATTCGCCCTTCGTGTTCGGCCGCGTAGAAAGAAGCCGCGGATGTTTCCGCCGCGCCTGATTGGGTCTAGGGGGGCGGTAGGGTGCGGCGGAAGCCTCCGCCAGGGGAGGGGCGGGCATGCGGGATCAGCTCCTTGGCGCGATCCAGCCAATGCTGTCGATCTTGCTTGACCCGGGCGAACGCGTCATCGGCGAGGCGAGCCGATTCGCCTGGATGACCGACTCGATCGAGATGGCCGTCGCGGATCAGCCCGCGGTGTGGGTCTACACGGCCACCGGGGAGCCGGGCGTCGTCGCGTTCGCGGCGCAGCGACCCGGCCGCATCATCAGCGTGGAAGTCAGTCCCCGGGACGAGGGTTACCTGTTCCGCAGGTCCGACTTCATGGCCCGCACGCCCGGCGTGCAGGTGCGGGCCGACCCCGCCGAGTACGGCCTGGGGCTGTGGCGGATCGGCGGCTGCGGACGGGTCTGGGTCGAGCTGGCCGGCGACGTGGTACGGCGCGAGCTGACCGCGGGCCAGTCGCTGCGCGCCCGTCCCGAGCACGTCGGCATGTTCGACGGCACGATCGCGATCCAGGTCACGCAGATCCACGGCACGCCCAGCCAGAACAACGCGTATCTCTGCGCCGTGCTGTCCGGCCCGGGCGTGGTCTGGCTGCAGTCGATGCCTTCCGCCGCGGGGCAGTGACCGGTAGGGCGAGGCCCGGTCTTGACGAGCAGCGCCTCAGCCGAGCAGGGTGCCGCCGTCGACGTTCAGGCTCACGCCGTTGACCGCCGGGTTGCGGAGCAAGAAAGCCACCGCGTCCACGATGTCGGCCATCTGCGCCAGCCGCCCGCACGGGGTCCGCGCTACCACTGGGCTGAGGTCACGGTCACGCCAGTACGGGCTGTCGCCGACGATGCCGGGATGGATCACGTTGACCCGGATGGGGGCGAGTTCGACGATGAGCGTGTTCATCAGCCCGATGACGCCGCCGTTGACTGTCGACACCGTGTTCGAGCCGGGGTACGGCCGCGACATGGCCAGGCCGCCGAACATGACGATCGCGGCATCGGGAGCTAGCCGGGACCGCAGGGCGTGCACCACTTCGGGATAGCCGACGAGCTTGAGCGTGACCAGCCGCTGCGCGAGGTCAATGTCGAAGTCGCGCACGGTCGTGTTGACCTCGCGGTCAATGGCCGCCAGCACGAGCCTGTCCAGGGCGTCGATTCCAGCCAAGGCGGCAGCGATGCCGTGTGTATCGGCCAGGTCGAGCGCGATGCCGGTGGTCTCGCCGCCGATTTCCTTGGCCACAGCGGCCGCGCGACCGGGGTCTCGGCCGGTCAGCGTGACACGATCACCGGCGCCGGCATAGTGCCGGGCGATCTCGCGCCCGAGGCCCGAGGTCCCTCCGACGATCAGAACGCTGCTCATGGCTGTCATGTCTCCGTGTTTTCCTGGCCGCCTGTGGCGGCGGGCGCTGCGATCTCGCGCAGGTAGTCCCAGTCCCCTGCGAACCGGTAGGAATAGCGGGCCGGCGGCTGGGGGGCCTGCGTCTCGAGCCAGCGCACCGGCTCGCGGCCCGCGTTCCGGAACGAGTGCACGCACCCGGCGCCGGCCCAGGCGATGTCGCCCTGCTCCAGCCGGTAGGGCTGCCCGTCGAACATCGCGTCGGTCGCGCCGACCAGGATCAGGTACGTCTCCTCGAACGGATGATCATGCGGGCCGGCCACGCCGTCCGCCTCGTACTGCACCATGAACATGGTCTGCAGCTGGGCCCCGAGGTCGGTGTCGACCATCATCTTGACCGTGATCCCGCTGTACACCAGGCGGGCGGTCCGCATGCTGACCTCGTCCGGCGACGGACCGCTCATGCTGGCCGCCGCGATATGGCCGAACGACCGCGTCCGCGGATCCTTCAGATTCGGCCGAACGGCGCGGACCTCGTGCGCCAGGTCCACCTGCATCGTGTCGTCGTGGTAGTGCCGGCGCGGCTGCGGCGCCAGCATGTCGGCCCACCGCGCGGTTACGCCGCCCTCGTTGCGCCAGGCGTGCGGCACGCCGACCGGGACGAGCCCGTAGTCGTCCGGGCCGAGCAGGAACGAGCCTTCGGCCGTGGTCAGCACCACTTCGCCCTCGAGGATGAAGAACGACTGCTCGAAGGAGTGCACGTGACCGGGCAGGCTGCCGCCCGGCTCCAGCTCGCAGATCCCGAACCCGGTGTGGACCGCGTGGGTCTGGTCGTCGACGGCCCGCCAGCGGCGGGCGCCGGTGGCCTCGGGGGCCCATTCGGGCGGGCCGAAGAAGCGGGCTTCGTCGGCCCACCGGACCAGGTGGCGGGAGGGTGGGGTGGTCATCGTGATCAGTCTGGCATAGGAGTGACTCGCTCCCCTGGTACACGTGTGTGTCAGGCTGCGCGGCCCGGTGTTTGCGGGCGGGCTACTCGTCGGGGAGGTCGGCGGCGACCTTGGTGATCAGGTCAAGGCTCTCGTCGGGGGGGAGGGACGCGTCACGCAGCCGCTGGTAGAGCTGTTCGTAGGACTGGACGTCGGCGGCCTCGGTGAGGATCAGGTCGGAGGTCACGGTGTCGACGGCCACGACGGCCGGATCACCGGGATCGGGATAGGTATAGGTCGAGAACGTGCAGCGGGGCACGGCGTAGTCCGCGATCCGCGCGTGCACCGGCAGCACCCGCACGGTGACCTTCGGCTCGCCGTTCATCGTGGTGGCCAGGTAGTAGAGCTGCTTCTTGACCACCTCGGGCGGGGCGGCCAGGCGGCTGATCGCCACTTCGTCGATGATGACCTCGTAGGTCGGCCCGCCCGGCCGGCGCAGCATGCGCTGGCGCCCGGTCCGCCCGGCGAGCACGCCGTCGGCGTTCGGGCTCGCGGGCTTGAGCGTGACCTCCGTGTCGACCCGGGCCCGGACGAACTCAGGGGTCTGGAGCAGCCCGGGCACGAAGGTCTGCTGGTACTCGCAGATGGTGGCCGCGCCCGCCTCCAGGTTGGCGTACAGCGCCTGGCGCTCACCCATCGTCTTGTTGGACTCCCACCAGCCCCGCTCCCCCGCCTCCCGGGCGATGGTGACGATCTGCGTCCAGCGGTCGCCGTCGACCCCGACGGCGTCCAGGATGGCGATGATGTCGGCCTGGTCGACGACGTGCCCGTTCTCCAGCCGCGAGATATCCGCCCGGGAGCGGCCGATCCGCTTGCCCAGCTGGTCCGCGGTCAGCCCAGCCTCGGCCCGCAGCGCCCGTACCTCGGCAGCCAGGCGCAACCGACGCACGTAGGGGCTGATCATCCACGTCCTCCCACGGCCCGACGGTTGATCATGACCGAGTGCTGTACCGGATCAAGGAACGTCCTAATTATTGATTCGCACAGCGATGATCACAAGTCCGACGGGCATCACAGGCCGGCGGATTGCGGAGAACGAGGATCGACGGGCGTCGACGGGGGCCGCCCCGGGCGTCTCACGTGATCCGGGTGAGGAACTCCCGCCACGTGCTCGCGCTGAACTCCAGGACGGGCCCGCGTCCGTTCTCCTTCGTGTCACGCACCCCGACCACGGAGCCCGCACCGTTGCGGGCGGAGGCCAGTTCGATACAGCTATTGCCATCGCCGCTGTAACTGGACTTACGCCAGTCGGCAAACTTGTCGTCGCTCATGGTGGTTCCCTCGGATTCCTGTTCCGTCGCGGATGCTGAAACGACGGTTTTTTACGAACAGTCCGAAACCTTGCACGTTCAGGTTACTCGCGTACGAGCTCTTCGTGTACTGGGTTTGAATTCTAGATCTGGGCTAATTTTGGCCAGCGGCGCCGCTCTGACCAGCCGTGGCTCAAGGGCCAGGTTCTACGCCGACTCCCCGGCGGGGCGTAAACTACCCGCAGCCTGGGGGGTTGCGAGCCTCCCGCGGACGGAAAGACAATGAGGACGTTTGCTGATCCCGTACCGTACGGGCGTGACGGAGGAAGACGCTGTGACGAGCAACGGGGCCCCAGCCGGGAGCGCAGAGCCGGCCGAGATCGACACCTCCGTGGCCCACGCGGCGCGCGTCTATGACTACCTGCTCGGCGGGCGGGCCAACTTCAAGGTGGACCGGGACGCCGCCGCGCGCGCCTACGCGGCGTTCCCGGGTGGCCTGGACGGCGTGCGGGCCGACGTGCGCCAGCATCGGGCGGTGCTGGGCCGGATGGTGCGGTACTTCGTCGAGGACGCCGGCATCGTGCAGTTCCTCGATATCGGTACCGGCATCCCCAAGGAAAACAACGTGCACGAGGTGGCGCAGGACGTGGCCTCGGACGCCCGGATCGTCTACGTCGACCGCGACCCGATCGTGCTGGCCCACGCGCACCAGCTGCTGCGCGGCACGCGGGAGGGCTCGATCAGTTACATCTACGGGGACCTGCACGACCCGCAGCCGATCCTGACCGAGGCGGCCAAGACCCTGGACTTCTCCCGGCCCACCGCGGTCATGCTGTTCGGCATCCTGCATTTCTTCAGTGACGCGGACGACCCGCACGGGCTGATCGGCCAGCTCATGGCGCCGCTGGCCGCCGGCAGCGGCCTGGCCATGTCCCACCTGGCCAGCGACCTGCACGCGGAGGAGATGTCCGAGACGTTCAACCGGCTCAGCTCGCGCATGGCCGAGACGGTCACGCTGCGCAGCCACGACGAGATGGCCGCGCTGTTCGGCGGTCTGGAACTCGTCGACCCGGGAGTGGTGCAGGCCAGCCAGTGGCGGCCGGACCCGCAGACCCCCGCGGTGTCGTCGCAGACGTGGGTGGGGGCCGCGCGCAAGAGCGGCTGAGCCCGGTCCGATGCCGCCGAAGGCTGCGGCAAGGCCGCCGAAGGCCCCGCGGCGAATGCCGCCGAAGGCTGCGGCAAGGCCGCCGAAGGCCCCGCGGCGAATGCCGCCGAAGGCCGCGGCAAGGCCGCCGAAGGCCCGCGGCGAATGCCGCCAAAAGCATTGCGCCGGCCGGTGTTACTGATAGATACTCAGGATGTTTCTAGATTCTGTGCTGAACGCTTGCATAAACAGATCATTAATAAGGTCAGTATCGGCGCCCGTCGCGAAGGGTGAGGAATGCCTAGACCGCTTCCCGATGTCGCGGCTAGTCGTCCCGTGGCGCGCCAGGGCGCGATCGCCGAAGTGGATGCCTGGCACCGCCTGGTCATCTGCGGTCGGCCCGAGCAGGTCAGCGTGGCCCGGGCGTTCATCAGGCAGGTGCTCGGGGTGGGCCATCCCGGCACCGAACGGGCGGCGCTGCTGACGTCCGAACTGGTCACCAACAGCGTCAACCACAGCGACTCGCGCCTGGAGGGCGGGACCATCACGGTCACGGTCCGGACCGTCGTCGGCCGCGTGCGGGTCGAGGTCACCGACGACGGCGGGCCTACCGCACCGACCCTGCGCTGCGATGACGACCTGGCCGAAGCGGGACGCGGACTGCGGCTGGTCGAGGCCTACTCGCTCATGTGGGACTACCACCAGATCGGGACGCGCATGGTGACCTGGTTCGAGTGCGTGTCCGAGCCGCTGCCATGAGGGTCCGTTCGGCACAAAAAGGATTTAACGGGCTTCCTCGGAGCGGTCCTGCGCCCACAGGGTGTGGAAGACGCCGTCACGGTCCGTACGGCGGTAAGTATGCGCGCCGAAGTAGTCGCGCAGGCCCTGGATGAGGGCGGCGGGCAGGCGCTCGGCGCGCAGCGCGTCGTAATAGGCCAGCGCGGCCGAGAAGCCGGGGACGGGGATGCCGAGGCGCGCGGCGGTGGCCACGACGTTGCGCCAGGAGTCCTGGCCGGCCGCGAGCTCCTTGCCGAAGTCCTCGTCGGCCAGCAGCGTGGGCAGCTCGGGACTGGCCTGGTAGGCGGCCCGGATCCGGTCCAGGAACGCGGCCCGTATGATGCAGCCGCCGCGCCAGATGACGGCGATCTGGCCCAGGTCGATGTGCCAGTCGTACTCGCGGCTGCCGACGTCCATCATGTTCCAGCCCTGCGCGTAGGAGACCAGCTTGGACGCGTACAGAGCCTGCTCGACCTGGTCGGCGAAGTCTTTGTGCTGCGTTCCGGTGGGCCTGGGTCCCGGCAGGTTCCGGACGGCGCGGCGCAGGTCGGCGTGGCCGGACAGGGACCGGGCGAAGACCGCCTCGGCGATGCCGCTGACCGGGACGCCCAGGTCGAGCGCGTCCTGCACGGTCCAGCGGCCGGTGCCCTTCTGCTCGGCCTGGTCGAGCACGACGTCGACGAAGGGCTGGCCCGTCGCCGCGTCGGTGTGCGCCAGGACCTCGGCGGTGATCTCGATCAGGTAGGAGTTCAGCCGGCCGGTGTTCCACGTCCGGAAGGTCTCGGCGGCCTGCGGGGGCGTCAGGCCGATGGCGTGCCGGAGCAGGTCGTAGGCCTCGGCGATGAGCTGCATGTCGGCGTACTCGATGCCGTTGTGCACCATCTTGACGAAGTGGCCGGCGCCGTCGGGGCCGATGTGCGTGCAGCACGGGGTTCCGTCGACGTGGGCGCTGATCGTCTCGAGCATGGGGCCCAGGGCCTGGTAGGACTCCGTTGACCCGCCCGGCATGATGGACGGCCCGAGCAGCGCGCCCTCCTCGCCGCCGGAGACGCCCATGCCGACGAAGTGCAGGTTTTGGTCTTTGAGCTTCGCTTCGCGGCGGCGGGTGTCGTGGAAGTGGGCGTTGCCGCCGTCGATGAGCATGTCCCCCGGCTCGAGCAGCGGGGCGAACTCGTTGATCACCGCGTCGGTGGCCTCGCCCGCGTTGACCATGATGAGCAGGCGTCGTGGCCGTTCGAGGGCTTGTACGAAGTCCTGGGCGGTTTGCGTGCCGACGAAGGTTCCCTCGTGGCCGAACTGGTCCACGGTGTCCGTGACGCGGGAGGCCGTCCGGTTGTGCAGGGCGACGGTGTAGCCGTGGCGGGCGAAGTTGCGGGCCAGATTGCGGCCCATCACGCCCAGTCCGGTGACGCCTATCTGCGCTTGCGCCTGCGCGTTTTCCGGCATCTGCTGCTCGTCTCCTCCGGGTCGGCTGTTCTTTGCGTTTCACTATGCCACCCCGGGCCTTTACGCTGCGGGGGTGGAGGGCGACGGGGTCGACTGGCGGGGGCTGAACCGGGCGAACTGGGACGACCGGGTGCCGGTGCACCTGGCCAGCTCGTTCTACGACCTGGCTGGATTCCGGGCCGGAGCGTCTACGCTGCGGCCGTTCGAGGCGTCCGAGGTGGGCTCGGTGTCTGGTCTTTCGCTTGCCCACCTGCAGTGCCATATCGGGCTGGACACGTTGTCCTGGGCCCGGCGGGGGGCGCTGGTCAGCGGGCTGGACTTCTCTGAGCCGGCGATCTCGGCGGCTTCGTCGCTTGCTGTGGAGCTCGGTTTTCCGGCGGCGATGTTCGTGGTGGCGGACGTATACGACGCGGTGGCCGCGTTCGGCGGGCAGCGGTTCGACATGGTCTACACCGGGGTCGGTGCGCTGGTATGGCTGCCCGACATCCCGCGCTGGGCACGGGTGGTGGCCGGGCTGCTCGCGCCGGGCGGGTTCGTGTACCTGGTCGAGGGGCACCCGTTCGCGCAGATCCTGGACGGCTCGTCCGGCCTGGCGGTGGCGCGGGACTACTTCGAGCGCCAGCCGCTCGTGGAGGACTATCCGTATACCTACACGGACGGGCCGGCGCTTGCGCATCAGCGGACCGCAGAATTCCAGCACGGCCTGGGCGAGATCGTGACGTCGCTGGTGGCGGCCGGGCTGCGGATCGAGTTCTTGCACGAGTGGGACTTCGACGACTTCGCGCGGTTCGACTGGTTGGTGCGGCGGGAGGACGGGACGTTCCGGTTTCCGCCGGGGCAGCCACGGGTGCCGCTGATGTTCTCGCTGCGGGCTTCCGGGGCGGGGAGACGGTACGCTACGGGGTGACAGCCGCTCCGGAGTTTGCCGGGCGGCGGCTGCGGGCGTAGCTCAATGGTAGAGCTCCAGCCTTCCAAGCTGGTCATGCGGGTTCGATTCCCGTCGCCCGCTCCAGTTCGCTGGCTTTTTTCGATTTGGTGTTCCCATAGATCTCGATCCAGGCCTTTCTATCGGGCGGCGAGCCTATCCATACGACATTTCTCCAGCTAAATGGCGATCCTCGAACATAGTTATGTTGACGTGAGGGACTGGTGGGACTACCCATCGTTCTACCCAAAATGCCAGCAGCCTTCAGGCTGGCGCTGCAAACTTGAATCTGCCGCCCGCTCCACCGTGATGTCCCAAGACACCGGCATGGCCATGACCCTGATTGGCTATAGGGCCTTCACCCGGCGGCCGTCACACTGACGGGACCGTCCAGTCCGAGGAGCTGCAGGCACCCGTGATGAGACGGGCTGAACGCCGGGCATGGGCTGCATTGCCGGGCACGGAGGGCTCCCGGGACCTACCGCCCGACGGGCCGGTGATCCACACCGACCGTCTGTTTGCGGCATGCGCAGGACAGTAAGGCAGGGACCGCGGCCAGGCGCCGCCTGAGCTGACGGGCACGGTTCAGCGCGGCAACCAGAACGTACCCTCACGCGTTCCCGACCCGCCGGGCTATAAGGTCTCACTCTTCTGCCGAAAGTAGTGCGTTGGTTGTATGCATTTTTATGCGATGACCGGCATGCTCATTCGCGACCTTGAGGGCAGACCAGGGCCGCGACGATCGGCAACTCACCATCGTCATTCGTATCCAGGGCACGCCGATCGACTCGGCGCTCGAGGACCGCTAGGTGTAAGCGTCACGTGCGGCGCCCATATCAGCCATTCCAGTGCGCAGCCCAACCTTAACCTGGAAAGGGTCACTGCCCCGCGGACCGGCAGTTGCTGGCAACGTGAAGGCGGCGGTTTTACCGACCGCTGCCATACCTAGCCTGGCCTGGGGATATGTGACTGGCTGCTGAACTTCGCCTGGCATTCGCCACACGATCGCCCGGGGACCGGGTGGCCGAGGGCCAGCGTGAAGACCGTGGCGGCCCAGCCCGGCCCACCATCACCCCGCGGCCGCCAGTTCGTAGGGCTTTCCTGTGCCTGGCTAGCAGATCCGGCAGCCGCCCGTAGCCTGCATCCCGCGAGGCAAGCCGCCGATGTTCAGGACGACCGCGGGTCCGCCACAGGCGTCTTCGCCAAAGGACTCCCCAGCACGCCGGGGCATACCGCGCTCAGTCGTAAGCGCCGTAGACTTCCCGATCCCGGCAGGGCGTGGCTGCTCAGGATGACACAGCGACACACGGGCAGCCTGTCACCGGTGATAGCCAAACGTACATATCGATTGCGAGCGGGAACAGAGCCCGCTGAGCTAGCGCGGCCGTGCACGCAGATCAGGCATTCTCGGGCTGGCGCCGATTACAGCGCTTGCCCGTAGTAATCGCCGTCACTGCAATGATTGCCTATGCTGTGCCCAGGGATAGGCCCGGTAGGAGCTGTTCACTTCCGTGAAACTTGAGCCTGGCGCGACGCAGCCTGTTGCTGTCGAAGTTCCTGCTCCTGCGCGTCGCTAACACCCTGTGTCGGCGAGCACCCATATCCGATTACTGTGCCGATTAGACCTGGGGCCAATGAGGCTACTTGTCCTATCCAGCCACATTGATCATAAGTAGTCTCATCACCGGATGCCATAGAGGTAATGGGATCATTGATAGCCTTGCCGCTCACATAAGATCCAACGACGTCAACCACTACGTCGATAAAGCGGGATGTGAATGATGCTCCGCTCGGATCGATGCGGGTGACCGGGTTGTCGTTCGCGTAAAGGTAGTCCGCCGCGTACGGATCTGAGGGAGCGGCTGTTATCGGATCCTTGGTTGTAAACCGTCCGGTGCTGGGGTCATATTCGCGGGCCCGCAGGTCGTAAAGGCCGAACGTGTCGAGGTACTGGCCGGTGAAGCGGAGCGGCTCGGACGATGGCCGGCCGGTGGTTGCGAGGTTGGTGGTCTTGTGGTTGAGCCCGAACGGCTCGTAGCTGTAACGGATGAGGGGGGTCCCAGTTGCTGAGGTGACGCCGGTGATGCTTCCGAGCGCGTCGCCGGTCAGGTAGTAGGTGGCCGACGGGACGGTGAGTGAGATCGGTTCGCCGGGGCCGTAGGTGTATCGCTGGAGGAGGGCACCGGCGGCGTTTCGCGTGAGGGCGAGCATCGGCAGTGGGTTGTTTGTGTCCCACAGGAAGTGGGTGACGACAGTGCCTGTGGTGCTCTGTATGCGGTTGCCGTCGCCGTCGTAGACGAAGCTGGTGGCCGTACCGCCACTGCTGGTGGATTTGATGTGCCCAGTGGCGTCGTAGCTGAAGGTGCGTGGCCCGGCGGCGGTCTGGTTCCCGTGGGCATCGTAATGGTAGGTGGTGGTGCTGGATCCGGTTGCGCTCCGCATCTCATCGGCCGCGTCGTAGCTGTAGGCGGTCTTGGGTTTACCGCTGCGCTGCTCGGTGAGCCGGTTGCCGACCTTGTCGTAGGTCCAGTTAATCGACGATGAGCAGGTGCTGCTGCTGAAGCACGCCTTGGTGAGCCGGTTGTCAGCGTCGTAGGTGTAGTAGAAGGGGCCGTCTGAGCCGCTGACCCGGGTGGGGTTGCCGTCGCCGTCGCGGGTGTAGGCGTAGTTGGTCAGGACGGTTGTCCCCGCGGCGGTCCGGTCCTGGATGATCCGGTTCGCCGCGTCGAAGGTGCGGGTCTCGGTGTACCTGTGGGCGCCCGGCAGAGTTTTCGTGGTCTGGTTTCCGGCGGGATCGTAGCCGAAGGTGGTCGTGTTTCCGGCGGCTGTGACGGAGGTGAGGCGGCCGTCGGCGTCGTAGCGGTCGCTGATGGCGGGGGAGCCGGGGTAGGTGCGGCTGGTGATGCGCCCGGCAGGATCGTAGGCGTAGGTGAATGTGGCGGTGCCGCGGGTGCTGGTCAGCAAGCGGTTCTCGGCGTCGTAGGTGTAGCTGACCGAGCCCCCCGCGTCGGTCATGCTGGTACGGTTGCCGTCGGCGTCGTAGGTCAGGGTGACGCCGTGGGTGCCGGCGGAGTAGCTGGTGGCCGTGCGCCTGTTCAGGACGTCGTAGGTGTTGGTGGTGACGACGCTGTTGGCGTCGGTGACCCGGGTGGGGTTGCCGTCGGCGTCGTGTTGATACGCGGTTACCCGGCCGAGCGGGTCGGTTCGCTGGGTGAGACGGTTGGCCGCGTCGTACTGATATCTGGTCGTGTGGCCGTTCGGGTCGGTCCGGCTGACGAGGTTGCCGGCGGCGTCGTAGCTGTAACTGGTCGTGTAGCCGAGGGCGTCGGTGACGCTGGTGAGGTGATCGGCCGCGTCGTAGCCGTATCTTGTGGTGCGACCGTTCGCGTCGGTGACCCGGGTCTTGTTGCCGGCCGGGTCATAGGCGGTGGTGGTGGCGTGACCGAGCGGGTCGGTGACCTTGGTGAGGTGGTCGAGGACGTCGTAGCCGTAACTGGTGCGGTAGGCGCCGGGGTTGGCGCCGCTGATGCTGCCGCGCGGGTCGACCACGGAGGTGATCCGGCCGCTGCCGTCATACGTCCAGGTGGTGACCTCGCCGAGGGGGGAGGTCTGTCTGATCTTGTTGCCGCCGCTGTCATAGCGGTAGGTCGTGATGTGGCCGCCGGGGTCGGTCTGGCTGACGAGCAGGCCGGTGCCGCCGGGGTCACGGCCGTACTTTGTCACCTGGCCGCCGGGGGCGGTCATGCTGATGCGGTTGCCGCTGGCGTCGTAGCCATGGGTCGTAGCGTGGCCGCGTCCGTCGACGGACTTGGTGAGGTCGTTCAGCGCGTCGTACGTCCAGGTTGTTGCGTAGGACAGCGGGGCGGGGTCGGTCTGGCTGGTCTTGTTGCCGGCGATGTCGTAGGTGTAGCTGGTGGTGTTGCCGTTCGCGTCGGTGACCGATGTGAGGTTGAGGTCGCCGTCATAAGAGTAGGTCGTCTTGTCCCCGAGCGGGTCGATGCGGGCGGCCAGGACATTGTTCGAGTAGATGTCCTGCCATGTTCTCCCGCGGGCGTCGGTCATGGTCGAGGTCGAGGTGGCCGGGTCCCACGCGAATGTGCTGGTGTGGCCCAGGGCGTCGGTCTGAGACGTCACTCGCCCGCCGGCGCCGTAGACGTTGCTGACGCGCGTGTGGCCGTTCGCGTCGACGATGCTAGTCAGGCGGCCAGCGGAGTCGTAGCTGTAGGTGGTCTTCCCGCCCGCCGGGTCGGTGACGGTTGTCAGCAGCCCCGAGGTGTAGCCGTAATGCACCGAGCGGCCGTCCGGCAGCGTGACCGACGTGATGAGGGCGGTGCCAGGGTCGTACCCGAAGGTGATGACCCGGCCGCCGCTGTCGGTGATGCTGGTCAGGTGGCCGGCGGCATCGTCGGTCATGTGGAGGCCTTTGCCGTTCCGGTCGAGAATGGCCTGCAGGTGTCCGGCGATGTCGAAGAGCAAGTGGGTCTGGTCGTTCCGGACGACCTCGAATCCGGTCGGAGTCTGGCGAAGTGTCGCGTTCACGCCCGGTGCGCCGACGAACAGGCCTGTGCTTTCCATCTGGAAGGCCAGCTGGGCTCCCTGGTCCGTCTGGAGCGTCAGGTCGCCTTTGTCGCTTTGTGTCAGCTGCATCTGGTAGCTGAACGTCCAGCCTGGTCCGAAGGGGCCGCGGGACTGGTTGAGGGAGGTGTATGCGCGAGTCAATGCGAACGGGACCCCGATTCCGGGGAGCCGGAGATCGGTGGCTTGCGTCCAGTAGGCGCCGGTGAGCGTGTTGACCGGGTCCGCGGTGACGCTGGTGGGATTGTGACCGTAGGGGGTCGAGCCCGGCCGGCCGTAGCTCTGCGGGATGGGGTAGGCGTACGAGGGTGCGGACGGGGCCGATCCGCACTGCGGGATGCCGGGGGTGAACTGGTTGACTTGCGGCGTGGTGACGTACCCGTCGGCGACCCAGGTGCCGTTGCCGAGCTGATCCCAGATCGAGGATCCGTTCGCATAGCTGCCGCTGCGCCATTGGCAGGCGATGTCGACCGTGCCGCCGGACGGCAGCGCTCCGACGCCGGGGAACGCGAGCCCGGGTCCGGTTCGCTCGTTCAGGCCGAGGCCGCCGGTGCCGTAGACCCGGTAGCTGGTGTTGACCGGCGGGGGTAGCGGCGGGCTGGAGCATTGCCGGATACCTGGGGAGAATCCGGCATAGACGGGAGTGGTCGTATAGAAGTCGCTGACCCAGTTGCCGTTGGCCAGCTGGTCCCAGATGTCTGAGCCGCCCACCGCGCTGCCGCTTTGCTGCTGGCAGCTGATCTGGATCTGCTGGCCTTCGAGCAGGCTTCCGGCGCTGCCATAAGTCAGTCCAGGTCCGCTGCGCTCGGTGAGCCCGATACCGCCCGTCCCTGCGACGTAGAACGTCGGCGGAACGGGGGCGCTCCGGTTGTAGCCCTGCACGATGGCCTGCATCTGATCCGACTGCTGGATGGTCGGTCCGCCGGACCACCAGTACGTGATCCATGTGTGGCCAGACCACGCTGCTGGCTGGTAGTAGACGATGTAGTACGTGGCGCCCGGGGTTACGGACACATCGCCGATGTCTCCCTGGGAATTCCCGAAGTTGACGATCGGCGGATCGGTTTCCCCGTAGGCGGTGTGGCAGTTCAGATCGCCGCAAAGGCGAATCCGGACCGTTGAGCTGCTACCCGTGTATCCCGGCGAGCCAACCGTGACGCCCAGTGTTGTGATGGTATTGCTCTGGGCAGTAAACGCCTGCCAGGCGCTGACGAAGTAGCCGTTGTAAGGGGCGCCGGGCTGGATCTTATCGTAGCTGGTCTCGGCGGCGCGGTCGACCTGCGGTCCCCGGTCGTATCCGAGGACCAGGCCTTGCACCTGATCCGACGTCGTGATGGACGATCCGCCGGACCACCAGTACGTGACCCAGGTATGGCCGTTCCAGGCGGCCGGCTGATACCAGACCAGGTAGTAGATAGTCCCGGGCGTGACCCCGATATCGCCAAGATCGGCCTGCGTGTTGCCGTAATTGACAATTTGCGGACTCGCTGACGCCAGCGTCGTCGAACAGGCGGGGTCAGTGCACAGCTTGATGGTAATGGTGTGGCCATCCGCCACGTAATTGGGCGTACCGACCGTCACCCCGACCGTGGTGATCGTATCGCTGCGGGCGACGAAGCTCTGCCAGGCCGAGTCGAAATAGCCGTTATGCGGTGCGCCTGGAGCCATCCTGTCATAGCTCGTCACCGCGGTTCGCGTGTCAGCCAAGGCGGGCGCCGCGGTCACGGTTGTCAATTCCACACCCATGAGGGCGGCAGACACAATAATGACGAGCCACCGGCGGGCAGGGCGAAACTTAGCTCCTGCGCGTAGCATCGATTCAGCATGCCGCCCAAGCCTGGACATAACGCCCTTCCCCCCATGTCGCAGAATTGAGCAACAGACGATCTAGATCATTCTCCGGTACCCGCTCCCCCCAGCTACCGTCCAGCTTGGGGCAGTAACACGGGACGAGTACCGGATTAATTAAGGACCCGGCAGCACCAAAAGCTGTTTCGCCACGTGCGAAAACCAGACGCTTGATCGTCCCGCCGCTGCCTTCCTTCGGCGCCCGGCGTTGCGGGTTCGCCCTTGGCCCACATTCTCTGCCATACAGGCCGTCAACGCATGACCCCCGCTCGGGTGTCATCTGGGCAGCGGCGGGCTGCACGCCCGCGCCGGGGGTGGGCGGCCGGAGTCAGGCTCGGTGGACGGCTGGCGATTGCTGGGCGGCGTCGGACGTGTACAGGGCCACCTCACCGGGGCGGATGACCCCGTCTTCGATCGCACGGGCCAGCAGCGCGTCCTTGCTGAGGGCCGGGCGCCCGGCGGTCGCGTATTTCATCCGTACCCGGCTGATGTACTGCCGGACGGTGTTCTCGGTGATCGACATCCGCCTGGCCACTGATGCCTTGGACATGCCCTGGAACCACAGCAGCAGCGCCTGCCGCTCCTGGGCGGACAACGCCGGCCGGCCGGGACGGCGATCAGCGAGCATCGCCTTCGGCCGCGACCGCGTGACGTACGAGCGGTCTTCGGCCACGGTCAGGATAGTCCCGGCAAGGCGGTCGCCGCGGCCTTCGTTCCTGGTCGCGCAGGCGCACGCACCCGCGTCGGGCGCAGCGAGAATGACCATGGAGTCCGGGCGACCGGGGAAACCCGCGAGTGGCTGGCCCACCGCGGCGAGCCCGGGTATCTCATCGATGATCTTTTCCCCGCTGAGTTCCAGGTCGAGAATCACTACCTCGGCTCGCGGGTCAGCGTCCCGGGCCTCGATCCGCAGCCAGGTTCGCTCGGTCTGAAGCTCCAGCGCAACGGCAAACGTGCCCCGAACGCGCCGGGCCGCCTCGATGACCAACTCCGATACAAGCAGGACGACTGTCTCTTCGACGGGAGTCAGCCGCCAGGTGGCCAGCGCGTCACGGGTAGTTTGTCGCGCCAGCCCCGGCGCGCGATCGGCGGTCGGCAGCGTCATCCGCAGGCTCCGCCGGGTTCGCTTCATCCCGCGAGGGCGCGCGTGAGCGCCGCGGCGTATTCCTGGGTCCGCCGTCATTGTCTCAACCTCGTTATCCGCCAGGCCGCCCGGCACTGCTCACGGCGGATGCGATCGCGGCGCCGAGGCCCTGCAGCGGCTGCCGCGTCATGGACGGCGTCCAGGACGTGGTCTGAGTGCGCATTTCCCGTGCTTGTTGCTTCGAGGATCGGGCGCGCACCTGAATCTAAACTCCAGATCCACTTACTAGTTACTGTTGATTTTTTGGGTATTACCTGATCATTAGCTGACCATCCGCTGAATCACTGAGGATGCCGCGACAGCTGATCGGGCGTCACCCCACGCAACAGCCAGCCGAGACCGGCGGAACATACGCACCGGGAAGGCCTTACGGCATTCGGTTTCCCAGCAAGATCTGGCGATCAAATCGGCGTGGCCGCCATCACGCCGTGTCCGCTGCGTCGCCGACGAAGCCCCGGACCGCAGTCATCTGAGCCGCGCAGCCGTGCACCGCTGTTGCCAGGGCTGGGCCAAGCTCAGCCAGAGTTTCATCAGACGCGTCCTGGCGGACCCTGTGCCAGTGCGAATCTGCGGTGGAGCCTGACCTCGAACGCGCAGAGCAGCCGGTCGGTATATTTATGCATCGCTGCGCTTTGGAGGGAATGCGCTCATCTGCCGCCGACAGGGTCGAACGCCGTTGGCGCGGGCGGCCTTGGCCATGCCCCTGGGCTGTCGCCCGCCGTGGTCCACTCTGCCGGTCGAGGATAGGCGCCTAACGAGAAGCCCGTAACGGAGCAACCCGAGTCTGCGCATGCATGCGTACGTAGCCGCTGTGCGCGGTTTGTGTCAGGTTATGGGCAGCGGGCAAGAAGGACTGCGGAAGTGATTCTTCTGCACAGTCGATGGTTGCGGGTACTGGCTGGCGACAGATAGGGCTCTGTACATGGCTGAGGTCGTTGTGTTGGGCGTCGCTGCAGCGGACGTTATCCTGCGTGTTCCGCGCATCCCCGCTCCCGGCGACCAGGTCAATGAGCCTTTTCCATCCTGGTTATGCTTCGCGTAGCTGCAGTACGTGGGTGGCCTTGGCGAGCTGACCGGCGCGCCCGGCCGGGGGCGGAACGTCCCGGTCCGTCCGGAGCCCGGCCTCGCCACCGCTGAGCGTGAGTTGAGCGTCCCGGAACGTCGCTGGGCGCGTAGCGTTCCTGCCGTTGCAGAACCCCCTTTCCGCTACCGGGAGATGGCCGGCGGCAGGCAGCCTTGACTCTCACCTTGGGGGAGCCCGCACACTCATCTTGCCGGGCCGGACCGGCCCGGCGACGAGGGAGTCAGCGTGAAAGAGATCAGCATCGGAGAGTTCGCCCGGCGGTCGCGCCTTTCACTGAAGGCGCTCCGCCTGTACGACGAGCGCGGGGTGCTGGTGCCTTCGCGCGTCGATCAGGGGTCTGGCTATCGCTACTACGACACGGCCCAGCTTGAGGAAGCACGCCTGGTCGTGATGCTGCGCCAGTTGCAGTTGCCGCTCGCGGCGGTCAAGGAGCTGCTCGGGTGCGATCCGGCCCAGGCGGCGACGCGCATCGCCGAGCACTGGCGCGGCGCCGAAGCGGCACACGGCGCGCGGCGCGAGCTGGCCGACTACCTCGTCAGCCGGTTGCGCGGGAAGAGGTCCGTCATGTACGAAGTCGCCACGCGGGAGATGCCCGAGCGGAGCCTGCTCTGCCTCAAGCGCAACGTCGCCGAGCAGGAGATGTGGGCGTTCGGCAAGGAGTTCATCGCGATCCTGCGCGAGCGCCCGCTCCCCAAGATCGAAGGACGAGAAGGAGCGGCGTTCTGCATCTGGTGGGGTCTGGTGAACGCCGACGGCGATGGCCCGATCGAATGGTGTGCGCCAGTCCCGACCGTGCAAGCGGAATCTCTCGCGTCGCACTATCCCGA
This sequence comes from uncultured Actinomycetes bacterium, assembly GCA_963742795.1. GTDB lineage: Bacteria > Actinomycetota > Actinomycetes > Streptosporangiales > Streptosporangiaceae > Palsa-504. Next base: position 64,204 of record CAVUNL010000024.1, on the reverse strand, counting down.
GCTGACGTTGCGATCCGAGCCGGCGCATCGGGAAGCGTTCGTCGCGCTACCGGATCCGGATGCGGGGGACGAGGCAGTGCACTGGCATCTCGCTGGCGAGTCACTGGAGGCTTGGGCGCAGGAGCAGGAGCAGGAGCACGAGGGTGAGCGTCTTGCCCTCACGCCCGCAGACCTCGGCCTGCGCATCACCTATCTCGCCAGCGCACTGGGCACCGAGGAGCCCTACCGCGACATGGCCCTCCCGTTCGCCGTCGACCGATGATCGAAGCCCGCAACCTGGTCAAGCGGTACGGCTCCACCATGGCCGTCAGCGACCTGTCGTTCTCCATCCGGCCCGGACCCTCCTGCGGGCGCTGGCCGCCGAGGGCCGCACCGTGCTGGTCTCCAGCCACCTGATGAGCGAGATGGCCCTGACCGCCGACCACCTGCTGGTGATCGGCAAGGGCCGGCTGATCGCCGATATCAGCGCGGACGAGTTCGTGTGGTCCAGTTCCCGGCAATCGGTACACGTCCGCAGCCCCCAGGCGGCCGAGCTGGCCGCCCGCTGCCGCCAGGCCGGGGCCACCGTCCGGGCCGGCGACCCCGACGTCATCGAGATCACCGGGATGGACAGCGCCGAGGTGGGAAGGCTGGCCGCCGCCTGCGGCATCGCCCTGTCCGAGCTCATCCCCATCCAGGCCTCGCTGGAGGAGGCGTTCATGGAACTGACCCGAGACAGCGTGGAATACCAGGCGGCCGGGGCGACCCGATGACCGGCGCCATGATCACCCGCACCGGCCCGGACCACCGGGCGGCCTTCCGTGCATCCACCTTCGCCGACGTGCTGCGCTCGGAGTGGACCAAGCTCCGATCGGTCCGATCGACGTTCTGGGCGCTGACCGTGACCGTCGTGCTCGGCGTCGGCCTGGGGGCCGTCATCAGCGCGGCCGCCGTCCACGGCTACGCCAAGAGCAGCGTCTCGGGCAAGCTGAGCTGGGACCCGACCGCGGTCAGCCTGGCCGGGATAGGCATCGCCACGCTGGCCATCGCCGTGCTCGGGGTGCTGTGCATCAGCTCCGAGTACTCGTCGGGGATGATCCGCACCAGCCTGATCGCCGTCCCGAAGCGAGGCCGGGTACTGGCAGCCAAGTCGCTGGTCTTCGCCGTGGTGACCTTCGTCGTGGGCGAGGCCACCAGCTTCACGGCGTTCTTCGCGGGCCAGGCCCTCATCAGCGGCCACGCCCCCCACGCGGCGCTCGGCGATCCCGGGGTAGCCCGGGCGGTGGCGGGAGGGGGGCTGGCCCTGACCGCCCTGGCGGTGCTCAGCGTCGCGGCGGGCACCTTGCTCCGGCACCCGGCCGCCGCCATCGCCAGCCTGATCGCCGTCCTGTTCGTCCTCCCCGGGATCGCCCAGGCGCTGCCGGACTCGTGGCGGAACCCGGTCACCGAGTTCTGGCCGACCCTGGCCGGAGGCAATCTCACCAGCGTCCACCACTCCGCCCACACCCTCCAGCCCTGGCCCGGCTTCGGCGTGATGTGCCTGTTCACCGCCATCGTGTACGCCATCGCCTGGACACTGCTGGACCGCCGGGACGCATGACGGCGGCCAGGGCGCGTCGCCATACCCAGGACCCGACCCCCGCTGCAGGCAGACCGCCAGCACCGCGTCCTCCAACATCCCCGTCTCGGGCCGCAGAAATTAGTGTCTAGGACTTCGACACGTTGACTTGACAGGGAAGCCGACTCCGGGCTGGTGCCAGGAGCGGCCATGGCGGAGGCGGCCGCATCGCGCATCGCGGCCCGCTCGGCGAGGACGGCCTCGGCGATAAGCCCGAGGTGCCTGTCCCCTGGTACGGCTCGCGGGAGGGATTGCGGGCTTCGGCGTCGTCGAAGGCGCGGTCTGCCTGCCGCATGAATCTGGAGCGGGGCGTCCCGTCCTCGTCCGCCAGCTCGGCCAGCGGGACGGTCACCACGCCGGCCGCCATCATGGCGATAATGAGGTTGCCCTTGATCCGGTCCCGGCAGCCTGGTAGTCACGGGATTCAAGGACAGCCATCGCGGTCCGCGTGTCTACCTGACTGCCTCGGCACGTACCGGATGACCGAACCAGCCTTGGTGAGAAAACCTTCATTGCTTCCCGGTCATGCGAAGAGCCAAGACAGTGCCGAGGCGCTGGGATGGCGTATCGGGGGAAGTTCAGCCAACGTGGCATGCGGGCTCAGCACGGCTGGGCACCACGTCCGTCTCGTCGGCCCGGTCGGCAGCGACTCGATGGGAGACCATCTCCTGGCCGAACTCGGACAGTCCGGCGTCGATACCGGGTACTCATTCCGTGCCGGTGCCGCGTCCCCGCGTACCCTCATCCTGCTCGACGAGACGGGCGAGCGCACCATCATCGCGGTGGGCAGCGGGGCCGGGCCGTCATCGTTCCTGCCGGTACGCGGGCCAGATCTCAGGTCAGCTGATTGCGTCTACATTGAGGGCTACACCAGGTACCCGGCCGGTACGGCGGCCGCAGCGAAGTCGGCTCTTCTGGTGACATCTCCTCCCGTACCCGGCGCGACAACGTGGCCGGCGACCGTGGTGGTCGGGTCAGAGACGCAATACACCCATGCCACCTCGGCGGGGACGTTTGAGGCCGTGCGCTCGGTATCAGGTAGGCGCCTTGAGTGGGTGGTGGTGACACGCGGGAGGCAGGGTGCGGATGCGTACGCTTCGTCCGATGAAGTGCACGTTGACGCCGTTGCAGCCGACCAGGTAGACGCGACAGGTGCCGGTGATGCGTTTACTGCCGGCCTGTTGCACGGGCTGCTGCAAGGGGACGACATGGTCACAGCGCTGCAAGTCGGCGCTGCGTGGGGTGCGGCGACGGTGGCGCAATTGCGGTCGATTCCAGTGCCGTGGGAGGAAATCACCGGCCCGTTCCGATAGGGGATGTGACGGCTCACCGAGCGTGACAGGTCTCAGCCCGGTGAAGTATTCGCCGGCACGTATGGTCGGGGCGAGCCCGTCGACCGTGCCGTTGAGTGCCTGCGAATCAGGGCCTGATGCCCCGATCACGCTGTGCGGTCGGGAGGTCCGTCGGACCCGCACACAAACCCGCCCTTCGGTGCGATCTTGAGGTCGGTTACTCGGGAGGTTGACAGCCGCCGAGAACGAATGTTCTGGAGCATGGATACTGATTGAGGGCAGCCCGAGGTGCCCATCACGGGGATGCCGTTCGCGGTGATCGTGGCCGCCAGGCTGGCGCTGAGGCCTTCGAGTTTGACCACGGATGCGCCTCCTTCCTTGATCAGCCGGATCGCGCTGGCGGCTCCTTGTCCTGGGCAGGCTTCGTACGCGCCGAAGGGCAGGTCGGCTACCAGCAGGGCTTCACGAACGCCGCGGCGGACGGCCTGGCAGTGGTGAATCACTGCGCGGCGGGGAGGGAACGGGCATGACGAGGGAGCCAGGCAGTGACCTGAAGGGGAGGCCCACGCTAGCGTGGCGAGCGCGGCGCTCAGACCAGCGCTAAGCCAGTCCCGCTCGTCGCTGCCGCCTGCCTGGCCTGCCCGGCCCATGGGTGATACCACGTTCCTATGCGGAATCAGCTGCGTTGAGGATGTGGACTGCTAGCGGCGCGGTGAAGCTGGGACGTCAAGCGGTCGTCCGGCCTGGTGCCGTTCGCGGGCGGGAGGCGGAGATGCGGGTAGCCGGGATTCGCCGGGTGGGTGCCCCGGTTGAGTTGATCGAGGTGAGCGAGCCACGGCCGCTGGCCGAGGACGAGGTGCTGCTCGAGGTGAAGGCGGCCGGCGTGGCCAATTGGGATGAGTTCGTCCGCACCGGCGGCTGGGATGTTGGTGCCAGCCCGCCGATGGCGCTGGGTGTAGAGGCGGCCGGTACGGTGATGGCAGCGGGGGAACACGGTCAGCGACTGGGCGCCCGGCGATGCGGCGATGGTCCATCCGGTACCGCTGCGAGATCAGGGGACATGGGCACCCCGGCTGATCGCCCCGGCCGTGTGGCTGGCCCGGAAACCAGACGGCGTGACCTGGGAGACAGCGGCTGCCTTCCCGGTACCCGCGCTCACCGCGGAACAAGTTCTCGGCGACGCGCTCAACGTCCACGCCGGTGAGCAGCTCCTGGTCCACGGAGCCGGCGGAGTCACTGGCGGCCTGCTGGTCGCCCTCGCCGTGCTACGCGGGGCCGAGGTCATCGCGACGGCAGGCCCGTCAAGCCAGCAGCGGGTCAGCGCGCTGGGGGCGCGCCAGGTTATCGACTACCACGACCAACAATGGCCCGAACAGGTCCGCGCGGTCACCGGACGCCGCGGGGTGGCCGCCGCGGCCAACGCGGCACCCGGCGGCGCCGCCAGCGCCATCCGGGCGGTCGCTGACGGCGGGCGCCTGGCCACCATCACCTCAGATGCGCCCAGCCAGCAGCGCGGCATCACGGTCTCCAGCATCTACGTCCACCCGGACGGAAACCAGCTGCGTAAACTGGCGAAGCAATTCGGAGACGGGCAGCTGGAGATTACGGTCGCCGCCAGTTACAGCCTCGCCGATGCCGCCCAGGCACTTGCCCAGGCAACCGGGGGTCACGCCGCCGGAGCCATCGTCCTCACGCCCTGACCGATCCGGGGGAAGGCCCGGTAGGTGCCCGCGCGCCGCTAAGAACTCCTAACAAAGTGAGAGGTTCCGCAGTCGGCGCCAGCAGATGATGGCGCAGGCGAGGCTGAGGAAGGCCTCGTGGATGTCATCGCGGATCTCCCAGCGGATCCGCAGCCGCCGGAACCAGTGCAGCAGCGCGATGGACTGCTCCACCACCCAGCGGTACGCGCCCAGGCCAGAGCCGTGCCCGGTGCCGCGCCGGGCGATCACCGGGGTGATGCCCTTCGTCCGGACCTGGCGGCGGTACTTGTCGTGGTCATAGCCCCGGTCGGCGTAAATCCGGTCTGGCCGCTGCCGGGGGCGGCCGCGGCGGCCGCGGACCGGTGGGATCGCCTGGACCAGCGGCATCAGCTGGGTGACGTCGTTGCGCTGGCCGCCGGTCAGCGACACCGCCAGCGGGATCCCGTGCGCCTCGGTGATCACGTGGTGCTTCGAGCCCGGCTTGGCGCGGTCGACCGGGCTCGGGCCCGTTTTGGGCCGCCCTTGAGCGCCCGCACGTGCGAGCTGTCGATCACCGCCTTGGACCAGTCCAGCGCCCCGGCAGCGTTCAGCTCGGCCAGCAGCGCCTCGTGCAGCTGCTGCCACACCCCGGCCTGGTGCCAGTCCCGCAGCCGCCGCCAGCAGGTCATCCCCGACCCGAACCCCAGTTCCTGCGGCAAGAACTCCCACGGGATCCCCGTGTACAGCACGAACAAGATCCCGCACAGCACCTTGCGGTCATCGAGCCGCCTGCGGCCGGGGTGATCAGCCCGCCGCGGGACGGCAGGCAGCAGCGGCGCGATCCGGGCCCACAGCTCGTCCGAGACGATCCACGGCGGCTGCTGCCCCTTCCTCACGGCCAGGCTCAACCATCACATTATCACCGCTATTCCCACACGCCTCATTTTGTTAGGAGTTCTAAGCCGGATGACCGGGCGAGGGCGGTAGCGGCACGACTGCATCAGACCCCCGGCGAGCGACATGCGGTCAGCAGCCCACGGCCCGCGTCGCAACAACCAGGCCTCCCTGCGCCCTCGCCGCCAGCTACAGTTCATGCCCGGCAGGCCGGGCGGGTAGCGCTCGGACGCCTCGTAGGATGAGACGACAAGCCGGGCCACCGCAGCGACTGGACCGCGTCGTGGAACGACGCTCATAACGGCGTTTTCTGTCGCGTTGGCCCCTGCCACGGTCGGAATGGGACCCACGGTTCGCCACGGCGGCGCTCAGCGTAACGGTCGACGCCTGCTGGGTGCCACAACCAGCGGCCAGCACCGCGATTGCGGCCGAGATCACGGCGCACAGCCGGGCACGCATCGCCGTTTCTCCGTTCTGGGTGCCCCTGGACCAAGGGGTCCTCCGGGATGCCTGCTGCGGCAATGTCGACGCGAATTGTTACCGCCCTGCCCGCACCGAATCCGTAGCCGGCCAGATTACGATGTAACGCGAGGTTCACACCGCCTAGTTCACGTCTCGCAACTCAGTTGCTAGAATAGACTCTATGAAGCGTGAGTTCTCGGAGTGGCCGTGTTCCCTGGCGCGTGCCGTCGAGGTGTTCGGTGACTCCTGGACGCTGCTCATCGTCCGCGACGCAATGCAGGGCCTGTCCCGCTTCGACGAGTTCCAGCGATCCCTGAACGTCGCCCGCAACACGCTGTCAGACCGGCTCGGCAAGCTGGTGGACTCGGGGATCATGATCAAGCGGTTCTACCAGGACAATCCCCCGCGCTACGAATACTTGCTCACCGAAATGGGCCGGGACTTCTTCCCGGTCCTGGCGGCCATGCTCGCCTGGGGAGACAAGTGGCTCGACGACGGAGGCGGCGCGCCCGTCACCTTGCATCACCACAAGCCCGGGCACAACATCGTCAGCCAGGTCGTCTGCGTCGAGTGCGGCGAGCCCGTCGAGCACGCCGACATCCAGTTCTGCGTCGGTCCCGGGTACCCCGACGATGTCCCCCCTGAGCTTGATATCCGCGGCCGGCTGGCGTCGGCTCCCGTTCAGTCGGATATCGCGGAGCGTGAGGGTAAGGACGCGAGGGCGAATGGCAGCGGGGTGGACCCCGGCCAGCGGGCGGCCGCGAAGCGGACGCGCCCGACGCAACCCGGCAGGCGCGCCGGCTGAACCGCGGCGTTCCCTGGCGGACGCGTCGGCAGACCTCTTCCCGCCCCCGGCCCCCCGGCAGGCATGGTCGGCGCAAGCCGTTCTTCACGTCGGCGCCGCGCCAGCCATCGTTGACGAATCTCTGTCCGACGGCTCCGGGCCGCCTGACGGTGTCGTGACGCGCGCGAGGCAGTCGCGCACCGCGCACGATGAGCTGCCAGAGCGCCAGCCTGCGACGCCTTGTTGGCGCGCTCTCGAATCCGGCGGTGAACCCGGCAGTCATCGGGTCACCTTCACAACTGAATCTTTTTTTACTACTAGGTCTTGTATCAAGACTCGATCTGTGATCTATTGGTAAACGTCACAACCTGCGATATGGACATGTGAGGAACTGGAATGCCACTCTGGAAGATCCACCACCCGGCCGGCGCCTACACGCCTGAGGAGAAGAAGGAGTTCTCCGAGGCGATCACGCGGGTCTACGGGGCCGTCCCGATCCCCCGGTTCTACGTCGTCGTCATGTTCGAAGAGGTGCCGGCGGACTCGTTCTACGTGGGCGGCGAGTCCCACGGCAGCTTCGTCCGGATCCAGATCGACCAGATGGCGCGGACCTTGCCCGGCCCGGTCATCCGGGAATGGTGGGTCAGGAACCTGGATCAGGTCATCGCGCCGTGGGTCAAGGACCGCGGCTACGACTGGGAGTTCACTATCACCGAACCGCCGGCCGACCTGTGGTCGCTGCAGGGTGAGATCCCGCCGCCGTTCGAGTCCAACGCCGAGAAGCGCTGGATCCAGGAGAACAAGGCGACTCCCTACACCCACGCGGAGAAGCTCCCTGTCAACCTGTTCCTCGCCCCGGGCACCACCGGAGAGTGAGCTCGATGACCTACCGCACCATCAACCCAGCGACCGGTGAGACGGTCCGGACGTTCGCGGACATCTCCGACGCCGGCCTCGGCGATGCCCTGGAGGTGGCCCAGTCCTGCTACCAGAACGACTGGCGGCACCGGCCGGTCGCGGGCCGCGCGCGCATCGTCAAGGCGGCCGCGGCCGAGCTGCGAGCCAACGCGGCCGAGTACGCGCGGTATATCACCGCCGAGATGGGAAAGCTGATCGGAACCTCGCAGGCCGAGGTCGGCCTGTCGGCCGCGATCCTGGACTACTACGCCGACCGCGCCGAGACGTTCCTTGCCCCGAGGGAGCTGCCGGAGTCGCCCGGAGCCGTGGTCGAAACCGAGCCGATCGGCGTGATCCTCGGCATCGAGCCCTGGAACTTCCCCTTCTACCAGCTCGCCCGCGTCGCCGGGCCGCAGCTGATGGCCGGCAACGTCCTGGTCATCAAGCACGCCGAGAACGTGCCGCAGTGCGCGCTGGCGTTCGCGCGGCTCTTTGAGAGGGCTGGCGCCCCGGCGGGGGTCTATACGAACGTGTTCGCCAGCATCGACCAGATCGGCCGGGTGATCGAGGACCCGCGGATCGCCGGCGTCACCGTCACCGGAAGCGAACGCGCCGGATCCGTCGTGGCCGAACGCGCCGGCCGCAACCTGAAGAAGGCCGTCATGGAACTCGGCGGCAGCGATCCGCTGATCGTGCTGCAGGACGCCGACCTGGAGCACGCCCTGGCCGGCGCGCTGTTCGGCCGGATGTTCAACACCGGACAAAGCTGTGTCTCCTCCAAGCGCATCATCGTGGTCGGCCAGCAGCGCGGCGAGACCTTCCTGCGGGAATTCAGCGCCGTCCTGGGCACCCTGCAAGCGGGGGATCCCGCGGATCCCGAGACCACCCTGGGGCCGCTGTCGTCCGAGCGGGCATTGGACCTGCTCCTGGACCAGATCCGCATCGCCAAGGACGGCGGCGCGCGGGTCGTCCTCGGGGGCAACAGGATCGACCGTCCGGGCTACTACCTCGAACCGACCATTTTGACGGGTATCGATGCGAAGAACCCGGCGTCCGTCCTGGAGTTCTTCGGGCCGGTCGCGTCCTTCTACTTCGTGGATACCGAAGACCAGGCCATCGAGCTGGCCAACGCCACCCCGTTCGGTCTCGGCGCCTCGGTGTTCACCAGCGACGTCGGCCGGGGCCGCCAGGTGGCCAGGCAAATCGAGAGCGGCATGGTGTTCATCAACCAGCCCGCGTGGACCGCCCCCGAGCTTCCCTTCGGCGGCATCAAGAACTCCGGATTCGGACGCGAGCTGTCCGAGCTCGGGTTCGGCGAGTTCGTGAACCGCAAGCTGGTCAACGTCGCTCCCGCCGGTTCTCCGCCATGGGGTCCGGTACCCGTCTAGTCCCTCCTACGCGTCGACGCGGGCCGGCGGGGACGGCATGCCTCCCCGCCAGCCCGCACCGGACATCCTGCCATTGGCCCAGCTCCCGTACTTGGACCGAGTAGGGAATGCCGTCCTGCCAAAGTTTGGAGTCAGATGTCATGCCCTCTAACCACCCCGCGGGCGCTAGCGCACGCCTTCTCCCTCACCTGCGTGGTGCGCGATGAGCGTCGTGATCACGGCGGCGCCCACCGGGCCGATCGCGTCCAAGGCAGATAACCCGGCGCTGCCGACGCAGCCTCATGAGATCGCCGAGGCGGTCCATCAGGCGTATCTCGCCGGCGCCTCCGTGGCCCACATCCATCTGCGTGACCCGGACGATCGGCCCACGGCGGACCTGAAGATCGCCCGCAGGACGATGGACCTGATCGCGGAGCGGTGCCCCATCCTGATCCAGATGTCCACCGGAGTCGGGCTCTCGGTCCCGTTCGAGGAGCGCGAGGCGCTCGTCGGGCTGCGGCCCCGGATGGCGACCCTCAATCCGTGCACGATGACGTTTGGTTCGGGTGAGTTCCGCAATCCGCCCGCCGATGTGGCACGCCTGGCGCGGCGCATGCAGGAGCTCGGGGTCAAGCCGGAGCTCGAGATCTACGACACGGGCCATCTCGACGCCTGCCTGCGGATGCGTGATGCCGGGCTGCTCAGTGACTTGCCACTCCAGTTCTCGATCGTCCTGGGGGTCAGGGGCGGGATGGCGGCCACCGCGGACAACCTGATCACCATGGTGCGCCGCCTCCCGGCGGACTGTGTCTGGCAGGTGATCGCCATCGGCCGGGCCAACCTGGAGCTGACCGCCATCGGGCTGGCCCTGGGAGGCAACGCGCGCGCCGGGCTGGAGGACACCTTGTATCTCCGCAAGGGCGAGCAGAGCCCGGGCAACCTGCCGCTGGTCCAGCGGGCCGTGGATCTCGCGGTCGCCCTGGACCGCCCGGCCGCCTCGGTCGATGAGACCGCCGCCCTGCTCCGCCTGCCGCCCCGCTAGCAGCAGACCCCGGACCGAAACCATCGAGCATTGGACGATTGTCATGTCGAACACCTCAGAACAGCGAGTCCCCGCCGGCACCGACAGCGGGCCGCTGACCACGGTCATGGACGGAGCCGTCGCCGTCTTGTCCATGGGACTGGCCCCGTACAACCTCCTGGACCGCGCGCTGAACCGCGAACTCATCAAGGGACTGGAGTGGGCACGGCGGGAAGGCGCCCGCGCCGTGGTCCTGCGCAGCTCCCTACGGCACTTCTCAGCAGGCGCCGACCTGGACGCGATGGTCGCCGACGCGGACCAGGCCGACGTCCTCGGCTGGGACTTTGCCGAGACCCTGAGAGCCTTCGACGAGCACCGGGCCCCCATCATCGCCAGCGTCCAGGGAGTCTGCGTCGGGGGCGGCTTCGAGCTCGCGCTAGCCTGCGACCTCATCGCGGCGTCCGAGTCGGCCAGGTTCGGTTCGGTCGAGGTCACGGTCGGCCTTCACCCCCTGATGGGCGCGGTACAGCGGCTCACCCAGCGGGCCGGCGCGGCCAGGGCGAAGGAGATGACGCTGCTCGGCCGCCGCTACCCGGCCGCCACCCTGGAGCGCTGGAACATCATCAACTGGGTCGTAGCTGATGAGCAGCTCGAGAGCGCCACGATGGTTCTCGCCCAGGAGCTCGCCCACGGGCCCTCGATCGCGAATGCCGCCACCAAGCGCCTGGTCTCCGTCGCGGTCAACGAGGGGATCGCGGCCGCCGACGAGGCCATGGCGGAGATTCAGCGACCGATCATGCGTTCGGCCGACTTCCGCGCCGGCGTCAGGTCCTACCGCGAGAACGGCATCGGCATGGCCGAGTTCGAGGGCAGGTGAGCGGCATGCCGCTCCCGCTCGAAGGCATCCGCGTCGTTGATTTCTCCCGCGTGCTGGCCGGCCCCCACTGCGCCAAGACGCTACTCGATCTCGGCGCCGAGGTCATCAAGCTCGAGCCGCCGAGCGGCGACCTGTCCCGGAGGGCGTTCCCCGGCCGCGGGGAGATCTCCGGCTACTACTCCCAGCAGAACGCGGGCAAGCGCAACGTGAGCATCGACCTCAACGTGCCGGGCGCCCGCGATGTCGCGCTCCGGCTCTGCGACACGGCCGACGTGATCGTGGAGAACTTCCGGCCCGGGGCCCTGGCCGCCTTCGGGCTGGATTACGAATCGGTCGCGGCCCGCAACCCGGGTGTCGTCTACGCCTCGATCAGCGGCTACGGCCAGCACGGCCCGTGGCGCTCGCGGATGGCCTACGCGCCGACGATCCAGGCCGAGACGGGACTCACCGCCACCACGGCCGATCACTTCGGGCGGACCGACCAGCTGCGCAGCGACTCCCTGTCCCACGCTGACATCTACTCCGGCCTGCACGCGGCCATCGCGATCCTGGCCTGCCTCACCGAGCGTGAGCGCACCGGGAGGGGCCAGTACATCGACGTGGCCATGGCCGCCGTGATGCTGTCCATCAACGAGCGCGCGCACGTCGACCTTTCCGAGGAGGAACTCGGCGACGAGCGGCCGATCCTCGGCGCGACCGACGGCCCGTTCTTCACCGGACCCCACGGTGAACGATTCGCAAGTCCCATGAGCCTGGTCGGCAGCATGTCGTTTCCCTTCTACCTGGCCGCCATGCGCCGCCCAGATCTCGGCCGGGACCCGCGGTTCCTGACGCCGCAGCTGCGCCTTTGCAACCTGGAGGCACTGCACCGCATCGTGCAGGAGTGGATCTGGACCTTCGGTGACATGGAGGCACTCGACGCTCAGCTGGACGAGGCAAAGATCGCCACCGGACGGGTCCGCAGCACCAGGGAGTTCGCGGACAGCGACTGGGCACGCGAGTGGAACGCGGTGAGGACCGTGTCCGACCGGTCCGGCGGCGAGATCACGATCCCGGGCCGTCCGTGGCACTTCGCGGACCAGGCGGCGGCCGACGAGGGGCAGCTGGCGGCTCGCCAGGGCGAGCACAACGCCCAAGTACTCAACGAGCTCGGGTTCAGCGCCGCCGAGACCGCCGCGTTCCAAGCCTCCGGGGCCCTGGTCCAGCCGGGCAGGAACGGTGCGGTAGGTTCGTCGCCAGATCCCGACCTGGCGCCCGACGCCAACGCCGCGGCTACGGGATCCGCCTCCCCCAATCCGAGTTGAAGCCGACTCTCACCTCCGCGAGCAAGGCAAGAACCTGATCGGAGTCCTGGCAACGGCAGGGCATCGCGGCTTCGGTCGTCCAGGTGTTGCCAGGCCATTCCGACATCAGGGGTCGCACGCGGCTACACGCACGTGGGGAAGGGCGCGGCGGACCACCCGGTACGCACGCCGTCGCGGAGCGCCGGGGCGGCGTGGGACGCAATGGGCGTCCTTAAGGGCCGGACGCGGCGCGAGCGCGTCCGGGTGCGTCGGAGTCCACGCCCGATCGTCTGGCGAATGCGAGGCGAAGTTCAACAGCCAGCCACACATTCGCAGTTCAGGCCATATGCGATAGCGGCCTGTAAAACCGTCCCCTCTACCTTGCCAGCAACTGCTCCGCCGGACCAGTCACACCCTTCCGAACTGGGAAGGCTGCGCACTGGAATGGCTGATATGGGGCGCCGTGCATGACGCTTGCACCTGGGCAGTCCTCGAGCACCGATTCGGCAGGTCACCTGACCTAGTTCTGGTTAGCGGGCCGTCCGGTGACGCTGGGTTAGTCCGTGCGTGATGATCGGCGGCACGGAACCTTTCCAGGCCGAGATTATCGTTCGGCCTGCGGGCGCCGCGATGGGCTTCAGCGGCCCGGCGCCTCCTGCACGCCGTGCTCCTGGCCGGTGAACAAGCCGTAATCCTGGCGGGCCGAGAGATGACCCGTGAGCCAGTAGCGCGTTGGCCGGGCTGACCGTAGTACCGGGTCCGCACCCCGACCGCGCCCTGAGCGCTCATATCCGCAGGGTGCCACCACCCTCCAGGGCGAAACTCTGTTCGAGCAACCTGATCGCCGGATGCATAGAACCGGACTGGACTGCACCAGCCTTCACAGATTCCGGGCGAGGGCGATTTTCTACCCAAATTTCTACCCAAAAGAGCAGCAAAGCGGAGCCGAAATGCTATACGTCCTGCTCGTAGCTGCAAACTGGAGCGGTCGGCCAGGGTGTATTACCAGCCTTCCAAGCTGGTCATGCGGGTTCGATTCCCGTCGCCCGCTCCAGTTTGTTGGCTTTTTTCGATTTTGTGTTCCCGTATGTCGGCGGTTCAAGTCTTCTGCCTGCCCGCAAGCCTGCCCATACGATGTTTATCCAGCTCAATTGGAATCCTCGAACGTAGTTATGTTAACGTGAGGGGCTGGTGGGACTACCCATCGTTCTACCCAAAATGCCAGCAGCCTTAAGGCTGGAGCTGCAAACTTGAATCTGCCGCCCGCTCCACCGTGATGCCCAAGCCACCGGCATGGCCATGACCTGATTGGCTATAGGGCTTCACCCGGCGGCCCGTCACACTGACGGGACCGTCCAGTCCGAGGATCTGGAGGCACCCATGATGAGACGGGCCTGAACGGCGGGCATGGGCCGCATTGACGGGCGCGGAGGGCTCCCCGGGACCTACCCGCCCGACGGGCCGGTGATCCAGACTGACCGTCTGTGCGCGGCAGGAACAGGACAGCAAGGCAAAGACCGCGGCCAGGCGCCGCCCGAGCCGGCGGACACGGTTCAGCCCGGCGACCAGAACGTACCTCGCGAGCGTTCCCGACTCGCCGGGCTATAAGGTCCACTCTTCTGCCGAATAGCGGGCGTTACGTCCTCGTATATTTATGCGATGGCCAGCGTGGCTGCGAACACGGAGGTTGTGACCGAGTTCAAGGCGGAAGTGTCCTGTCTCATCCAGACCGAGGCAAGGGGCGCGAATGTGAGGCATCCGGGTCGGTGTCTCACCAAGATGAGGCACCGGCTCCTTGACCTGGTGAGACAGTACCGATAGCGCATCGATTTGCCTCATGATCGGCGAGACGACCGACGCCCTCAGCCGTCTCAGGTACTTGAGGCACCGCAGCTCAGCGCGCTGCCCGTACCTCATTCTCAACGAGACAGGACAGGAAGCGCGCTTCGAGGACGTCAAAGCGGTACACAGATCGACAACCGCGGCGACATCTGGGTCAGCAAGGCCGAACTGTAGCGAGATACGCGTCTACCGCCATCAGCGGGCGCAGCCGGGCGTATCCGGACTCTCCACGCGCGCAACAGGACGACCCGTTATGAGCACCGTCGCGGTGGAACCCAAGCTAGAAGATGGCACAATTGGGCGGTGAGGTACCCGACAGATCATGTAGGGCTTGAGATATTGCCGCCTGATGAGTGCCTGCGGCTGCTGGCCTCCGTCCCGGTGGGGCGGGTCGGCTTCGTCGCGGACGGCGAGGTGGTAGTCCTTCCGGTGAACCACGTCGTGGATGGCCAGAACGTGATCTTCCGCACGACGCACGGGTCGAAGCTCTCCGCGGCCGAGGGGCAGAATCGCGCCGCGTTCGAGGCCGATCACTATAACGAGCAGACCCAGGCCTGGTGGAGCGTGCTGGTCAATGGGCGCGCAGAAGTGGTGGATGCGGAGGCCGACCTCGAGCGCCTGAGCCTGAGCTTGAGCCGTCTTGGCGTGTATCCCTGGGTCACCGCCGTGCGGCACCCGTTCTGGATCCGGATCCGGCCCACCTCGGTGAGTGGACGGCGGACCCCCGGGACCAAATGGGCATCCCACCCCGCTGGCACATTGCCGCAGCTTCCCGATGCAGTCGACTGACCCCGGATCCACGACGCACGCCCGCAGTCCCGGCCAGCCCGCGGCGGGCGTGCGATGAGTTCGCTGGTGCGAGGTGCCAGGCGGGCCGACGCGATCCGTGCGGCCCGGCCGACTCGTCAAGGGCGGCGAGTGCGCCCGCATCGAGGGACGGCCGGGCGACACTGGCCCGGCCGTATGTTTATGCATCGTCGCCCAGGGGCTGAGCATCCGCTTCTGCCGCTGACCGGGGGGAGCCTATCGCTCGCGCGGAGACATCCCGTTTCTGGCCCCGGAGCGTCCGGGGTGCTCCGGCTGCCCAGGCCGGTCCACGGCGCTGCGGAGTCGGCCGTTGCGATTAGTCCTGGCGGCCGGGTTCACCCGGCGGCGGCAGGTAGCCGTCTCTGATCAGACGCTGCGCCCCGGCGGCGTACAGGGCGGGATCGTCAGGAGCGATGGTGGCCAGCCCGTCGACGTACCGATTGAACATACAGCACACTGCCGCGATAAGAACGGCGTCGTGGATCTCCAGGTCGGTCGCGCCTGCCGTCCGGGCCCGGGCGACCAGGTTAGCGGTGACGTCGTGCCCGCTGCGCCGCGCGGCCGCCGCGATCGCCAGCAAGGCCTTCAGCTTGGCCGGCACCGGCGCGCTGCTGGCGTCGGAGCGGACCTGCTCTACCGATAACTGCCACCCGATCGTCATCCCGCTGGGAGCGCGCCGTGGCCGACGCCGGACAGCCCGCCGACGACGACGCCTCCACCAAGGGCGAGGCATCCTCGGCACAGGAAATGCTAGCCCCGCCTGCGCCTGGCCCAAGCCAGACAGTGCGCCGACTGGCGGTCATCGCGGTCATCCTCGCGATCGGGGGCGCAGCCTTCGGGGTTGCGTTTACGATGCTGCCGGATGTACAAGCGATAACTAATCCTCCTGCATACAATATTACTACTTCTATAGTAACAGATTCGATATTTATGGGGGAATCCTTTACTTTCAGTCAGCAAGCCGACGGCACGATAATAATTCAGGCTCAGGTCTTCACAACTTCGACTGGCTCGTCGTCGACCGGCTCGTCCTCGGCGGCCCCGCTGGTGGCGGGTAATCAGTTGAGCTTGTTCGGCACTGACCTTAAGGTGATACAGTGCCCGGCTCCCGATAACTGCGTCCCCGCTCCGAACGGCACAGAGATGGACATTACTTTCCCGCCGCTCTCTCCTGGCGACGAGCCAATGCCGGCAGTGATTCAGGATCCGTCGTTCGGGTTCGCCGAGAATGACGAGACTGCCGAGGCTATACTGCCATATGTATACCTTAATAAACCGTTTACTATTGTGCCTTTTAAACTGATGGTCAGTTACAACATCCCGGACGCAGGCAACTACGCTTGGTCCATGCCGCCGGAGAGCCTCTATCCAGAGACGCGCTGGGAAGAGACCATCAATCCACCTAATACGGTAACTCAAGCGGCGTCAACGGCCGAAGCGGCTCCGGCGACGGAGCTGATAGGTACCGATAATGCCGCGCAGAATACCGATACCCAGGACATCTTCATCTCCGGTGCGCTGTTTGGGCTGGTTGCCGCCGCCCTGCTCACCGCCGGCCAGGAAGTGTCGCACTTGATATTCCACGTGGAATAAACGGAATGGATTGCCCGGACCATCGTGGGTGGTCCGGTGCGACCGGCCGAATGGTCGGCCCCTGACCATCACCGCGGAAATGCCTCCGCGCAATTGCGTCAAACGCCTCGCGCACACGCCCGCTTCTCCCGCCGACAGGGTCGAGCACGCGGGCACGGCGGAGCCTTGACCGTTCCTGTAGTCAGTCAGTCGGAAACTGTGAATTCTGACAACCGAGGACGGGGCTGACGGGAGGTCGGCTGGTATAGGACTGCTGCGGATTACGGTGTCAGGTCGGCCCGAGGACATGTACGATCAGCGCCCGTATCCGGGTAAACCGGGCATCGATAGCTTCGGCTGAGAGATGTTGCTCAGCAGCGAACGCGGTCACAGGCGCGCCGCGGCGGCCGCCGAAGAGAGACCGGATCACTTCGGCGGCCTCTGCGCGGACACCGCGAGTAAAGTCTGCGGGTCCTAGCCCTGCGGCGAAGGCTATCTCAAGGCATCGCCATATGTCCGTTATGTCCGTGTCCTTGAATCGAACGGTGGTGGCAAGGCTCTTCAGCGCCAGAGCG
Organism: uncultured Actinomycetes bacterium; assembly: GCA_963742795.1. Lineage (GTDB taxonomy): Bacteria > Actinomycetota > Actinomycetes > Streptosporangiales > Streptosporangiaceae > Palsa-504. The sequence continues at coordinate 47,255 of CAVUNL010000024.1, read as the reverse complement.
CTTACCTCGTCGGGGAACGGCAGCTCGCACTGCAGGATCTCTCCGTTGAGGCGGCGCAGTTCAAGCGTGATGGTGACCGGCGGGCGGGCTAGCGCCAGCTGCAGTCCCGGAACCTCCGTGGTGAAGAGATCGTCTCCAACCTGGACGTTCTCACGCGCCCGGCTTGTGTAAGCCGGGACGAGAACATCGATGAACGCCTCGGGACGCGGCGAGTCCTCTTGATCTTTTATCTTGACCGGGATATCGGATAGCCCTCGCGCGAAGCGATTGCCTGCCACCTGCGTGTAGTCGAGATCTTTCAGGCGGCCTACGACATGATGATCTCGGGCGACGATCGGCGTAATGCCGAGGTCTACGTCGCCGGTCTCTCGGTAGAGTTCGTGCCCCAGCTGCCATCGTGCGGCGAGCATCGTGACCATGTGGCCGCCGATGACACGGAAATCTGCGGGAATGTCTCCGAGCGCCCGTGCCAGGTCGCTGAGCGCGACGTAGCCGAGATCATCGGCAACCGAGGCGGCGCCGAGTGTGAGCCTGGTCAGGGGCGTTCCAGCAGCCATTGCCGTAGCCTCCCAGCAGCCTCGATCCGGTCCGCGCCGCCTAGGTCCTGAAGATCCCAGATCTGCTGGAGCGGGTCAGCTAGCGGTACATCACTTCCTTGTACCTGAGCGACTAGCGCCGGCGCAGGGAAGACAGACCGGTCCTGCGGAGTGCGCATGATCACGTTGGCGTCGTGCCTTCCCTGCGCCTCTGTCAGCCCGAGGCCGGAAGGATCGATCGCGTGCTTTGCATACAAGATCACCAGGCTAGGTCTGCGCCACGCCAGGATGAGATCCGGTCCGACGTCGGCAGATGCCACTATAGGGCGGCTCTGGGTGCTTGCCCGGCCCGCGCGAATGGCTACATCCACCAAGGAGTCGAGGCTGTAGTAATACTGCTCTGAGCCGCCTGGACCGGGGTATTCGGCAAGGAAGCGATCAAGCAGGGCCTCTCGGCGAGGCTCCCAGCGGCCGTGCCCAGATCTGTCGACAAGCTCCAGCTCGTGCAGCTGATGAAGTATTTGCGAGGCTCGCGGCTGCGAAACTCCGGCCTGGGACGCTAGTGCAGTCGTCCCGAGTTCTTGATCCTCTCCGCCGCTCAAGCCGACAAGCGCGCGGATGACGGCAATGCTGCCAGAACCGCGCGGCATAGTCTTCCGCTTGGGCGCTGGGGGGGTAGAGGCGCGCCGCTGACGAAGCAGGAGCCCTGGCGCGCGTAGGTCGAAGTTCCCCTGCGTGTCCGCCCACGACCAGCCCTCTTTGGTCAGAATCGACCCGAGGGGTTCAGAGATGAACGGAGCGATTATCAGCGGATGCCCGTGCGCGGCTAGTCCGTGCAGCGGCTGCTTGAGCCGCTCCAGTTCATGCGGGTAAGGCGCGCGGGACTTGGCTTGCACGGCGAAGCGCGCGCTGCGGCCTCCGGTCTTCACCCTGAGGATGGCATCGACGCCCTCATCCGTGCTGCCGGCCGGGGCGAGGTCTTCTACCGTCAGGCCGGAGTCCCGCAACCATCGGGCCGCATCCATAAGCATGTATCAGATTATAAGCACGGTGATTATAAATCCAAAATACTTATGACACCTGGCCTGCCTCGCCCAAACCAGAGCCCGACTCGCAGAACGCCTCCGGCCACTAGTACTGAAGCGCGGGCGGGAGCCGAGGTACCGCTGACCCAGGCCGCAGACCGGATTGCACACTGGATGGGCAGCCTGCGCGGAGGGGTTCGGCGGGCGAAGCGAGCTTGTTGGCGTGAGCCAGTAGCGCGTTGGCCGGGCCGACCGCAGCACCGGGTCCGCACCCCCGACCGCACCCCGAGCGCTCATATCCGCAGAGTGCCACCACCGTCAGGGCGAAACTCAATTCTAACAACCTGATCGCCGGATGCACGGAACCGGACTGGGCTGCACCAGCCTTCACGGATTCCGGGCGACGGCGATTTTCTACCCAAATTTCTACCCAAAAGTGCAGCAAAGCGGAGCCGAAATGTTATATGCCCTGGTCATACCTGCAAACTGGAGCGTTCGGCCAGGATGTGTTACCAGCCTTCCAAGCTGGTCATGCGGGTTCGATTCCCGTCGCCCGCTCCAGTTCACTGGCTTTTTTTGATTTGCTGTTCTTGTATGTCCGCGGTTCGAGTCTTCTACTGGGCCGCAAGCCTGCCCATGCGATGTTTCTCCAGCTCAATTGCAATCCTTGAACATAGTTATGTTGACGTGAGGGGCTGGTGGGACTACTCATCGTTCTACCCAAAATGCCAGCAGCCTGAAGGCTGGCGCTGCAAACTTGAATCTGCCGCCCGCTCCACCGTGATGTCCCAAGACACCGGATGCCGGGTGGCTGGTTGCTGTGTGTCTGGCAGCTGGCTGGGGTTAGGAGCGAGGAGTGAACGGCACGGTCTTGGTCCGCGTGCCCAGCAGCAGGCTGGCCGAGGGCATCGTCACCCATATCAGCCGGACCTCGGTGGATGTGGCCCTGGCCCGGGCCCAGCACGCCGCGTACGCCGATGCGCTGGCGGCCAGCGGCTGGAGGATCGGGCAGGTGCCGGCCGCTGAGGACTGCCCGGACTCGGTCTTCATCGAAGATGCGGTGGTGATCTGCGAGGACCTGGCGGTGCTGGCCCGTCCGGGTGCGTCGGCCCGCCGGGCTGAGGTGGCCGGCGTCGCGGGGATTGCCCGGTCGCTGGGCTTGCGCACCGCCCGGATCCGCGAGCCGGGGACTCTGGACGGCGGCGATGTGCTGCAGGTCGGCCATACCGTGTACGTGGGGCGGGGCGGGCGGACCAACGGCGCGGGCATCGGCCAGCTGCGGGCGCTGCTGGCTCCGCTGGGCCGTACCGTGATCGCCGTCCCGCTGGGGAACGTGCTGCACCTGAAGTCCGCCGTGACCGCGCTGCCCGACGGCACGTTCCTGCTGCTCCCGCAGCTGGTCCCGGCCGGGCTGTTTCCGGCGGTCCGCCCGGTGGCCGAAGAGGCCGGCTGCCATGTCGTCCCGCTGGGCGGGGACCAGGTGCTGATCGCCGCGTCCGCCCCTCGCACCGCTGAGTTCCTGGATGACCTGGGCTTCGCCCCGGTCGTGGTGGACATCAGCGAGTTCGAGAAACTTGAAGGCTGCGTCACCTGCCTGAGCGTGCTGCTGCCCGGACGGTAACGCCAGCGATCCCTCGCGGTCAGCAGCCGGCTCGACTGAGCGAGCCCGGCTCCCCAGCAGCTCAAGGCTGGATCGCCAAGTGACTCGAGCACGGGGAACGCCCGATATTGCCGAATTGAGAACGTTGCTCGGGTGCATGCTTATGCGCAGGCTGGCATGCTTACTCATGATTGAGCAAACGCCGCCGCACGTTTTCGTAGTGACTGCCGGGTTATGTTCTGCGCCCGAAGGAAAGACATAACGATGCCGATTACGCGCTGCGATGAATCGACCGCTTTCCTGGACAGCGGCAATGCAGATCTGCCGTTTATGCGCGGCTTCTCTCCGGTACTGACGTGCCCTCGCCTGGGCTATGACCTTGGTGCCCTGCTCCCGTCCGGGACCTGGGGCCCTGAGGACGCGACCGAGACGGCAAGCACCCGACGGCTCGGGTGGCCGGGTCAGCTCGGCGACATCACCTCCACCAGGGCGGCCTGTCTTCGGCGCCAGCTGCTTGCCGCTGGCCGGGTGGCCCAGCGAGACTGGGCCAGGTAAGAGGCCATCCCTGCCGCCGTGGCGGCCGGGCCGGAGGGTGCGCTCGATGACGTCGCCGTTGAAGATGACCGTCTGCCGGCCAGCGGGCCGGCTTGGTTTGTATGTGCGCGCCTTTCAGGTGTTCTCCGCGACGGATCCGCCGGCCGGGGTGTCGGTGCTGGATTTCGGTGGTGGCGACGTCTCGGTGCCGGTCTGCTTTGGTGACCCTGTGCTGGTCGAGGACTGGGATCGTGGGGAGGTGCCCTCCACGGCCGTGGTCGGGCCGCGCAGGCACGCCGTATGGCTGCGGTTCCAGGGCAGGGTCGACCAGGTGAATGTCTCGTTTTTCCCCGGTGCGGCAGGAGCGTTCGTCGGCTTGCCGATGTCGGACTTCGTCAACCGGATGGCTTCGCCTGACGACGTGTGGCCTCACGACTTCCGGGAAGCCGTGGCCCAGTTGCAGCCACTGCCCGCCGAACAGCGGATCTCCGGGCTCGCTGACTTGCTGCTGGCCAGGCTGGAACCGCGCAGAGAACCGCCCCGGCAGGTTCGCGAGGCAGTCCGGCTGATCCGGGCACGCCGCGGCCGGGTCACGGTGCGATGGCTGGCCAGCCAGGTAAACCTGAGCATTAGCCAGCTTGAGCGCGGGTTCACCAGGCATGTCGGCGTCGGGCCGAAACTGCTGGCCCGCCAGACTCGTGTCTGCGCACTTGCCGCCGAGGCAGCGACGCTGGCGAACCCGGGGTGGGCGCTGCTCGCCGCCAGATACGGCTATGCCGACCAGGCGCACCTGGCGCGCGAGTTCCGCGAACTGACCGGGCTCACACCCTCGAGCCTCGCTAGAGCCGGCTCGGAGGCCGATTTTCTTCAAGACGCCCTGGTCTGCCGTCTGGGAGTCTTCAAGCCTCCGGCTTAAGAAGAGCCGGAGGCGGTCAATGCCCGAATCGACCGATCTTGATGCCCGGCATCCGCTTGGCGGCCATCGCGGTGTCCACCGCCAGCAGCCAGAATCACCTCGTCAAGGGAGCACGCGAATGCCAAGCCAGCACGAATCACCGGCTCTCAGGGTTGCCCGCGCCCATGTGGAGGCGTGGAGCAAAAAGGACTGGGACACGGCACGCAGCCTGCTCTCCCCCGATGTCCACGTCACCGCCACGCACACCGGACCCTACCCGCCACCCACCGACCTGACCGGCGCGGACGACTACATGAAGGGCCTGACCGCGTTCGCTGAGCCCATCGTGGCCGGCAGCGTGCGCGAACTGGCCGCCGTCGGCGATGACCGCAACGCGCTGATCACCTTGGACCTGCAGGCAGCGTTCGACCCGTCTGGCCCGGCGGTGGCGGCTCCGTGTGCCCGGCTTTACCTGGTCGAGAACGGCAAGATCAAGACCGAGCAGGTCGTGTTCTACGTCGGCCAAGGGTAACTGCCCCGTGCTATCACGCGCTGCAGCGGCGGTGGCCACCCTTCCGTTAGCGAGCCGGAGGGACGGCCACCAGCCAGCGGCAAGGAAGCGATAGGTCGCCGAGATGATCCTGGCGGCCCTGCGGGGGTGTGTCCTAACTCTGGCGCGGCCGCAGGTCGGCAGGCACGTGCCGGGTGAGTGCCGCCTCGATACCGGCGGCGGAGCCGGCCGCATCCTGGACCGCCGCCGGAGCTCCGGGAAGTGCGGCCGCCGCCTGGCACCGAGCCGCAAGCAGGCATGCCCGCTCGGTCAACAGCGCCCAGGCGGGCTCGCGCCACGGCACGAAGTTCCCGAACTGGTAGTACATCTCGAACGTCGGCCCCACTGTCCGGCCGGGGTGGTCCGGCCCGGCCGGGAGCCGGGTAAGCGCCCGTCCCAGCGGCCGGAGCACGCCTGCCATCAGCCCGAACGCGGCGCCGACGAGTGCGGCGAGCTGCTCGTCGGTCTCATCGGTATGGGTGAACAACCGGTTGAGCGTCTGCAGCAGCGTCTCGTAGCCCAGGTTGAACACCTCCGCTACCGAGCGGGTCAGCGGATCGCCAATCAGGGGCTGCGGCTCGGGGATGTCATACGGCTGGCGGGTGAACGCCGGGATGACCGGGCGGGCCGGCTCGAACGACGGATCCGCCTCGGTGAGCTTGCGGTACTCCTGCCAGATGCCGAGGAACCTGCCGTAGTGGGCGGGCTTCCAGTCGCCCCTGGCGCCCTCGCCCTGCTCAATGATCTCGCTGATGGCGGCCATCGCCGTCTGGAGGTCGTGGACCGTGATGAGCTGCGGCCAGCGGAACAGTTCCGGTGTCGCCTGGGCCCGCTGCGGCCCGACGAACACCGCACGCTCGCCGATCCGCTCGGAGAGAGCCTTGAGGCCTTGCTCGATGCTGCGGTACAGGTGCCCGACCGTGCCGAAATCCTGGCCGCGGGGCATGACCTCATCAGGCTGGACCGGGACGCGTAGCGGCGCTGCCGGCACGAATCCGGCGGCATCCACGCGCTCCATGCCTTCCGGCCGCTCCAGGTACAGGAAATGGGTCAGCGAATCAGTGCCGAACGGCAGCAGCGCGAACTGCACCTCGCCCGGCAGGTCGTCGCTGTGACGGGGGAAGTTCGGCCTGCTAAGCGGTGGGGCAGCGCCGATCGCAGTCATCACGTTGAAGACGAGCGCAAGGTGTAGCATCTCCTCGACCGCGATGCCGGTCAGTAGTTCGTACCAGCGGGCGACCGCGGCGGCCTGCTCGGCCGTCAGCCCCTCGTCCGAGCCGGTCTTCAGGCTGAAGCTCGCGTACAGGTACTGGCACATGATCAGGTGCTCGACCTGTGCCGCCTCGGCGAGCAGGTACCACAGGTGCTCGCGATGCTCGACTACGATCTTGGGCTCGGCCACTGATGCTCTCCAGGTATCCGTCGCTATCCGTCCCGTCTCGTCCCATCTCCGCTGCCATCTTTTCAGCCGCGGCCGGGTGGTGGCTACGGGTTCACTGCCGCTACGGGTTCCTCGCCGCCCGGGACTCACCGCCGCCAGCTTCTCCTCGAACGCTGGTGTCGCGGCGGCGGGATCGTCGGCTTCTGTGATTGCGCGAACGACGACCACGCGGGTGGCACCGGCGGCGAGCACGTCGTCGAGGCGGCCGAGGGTAACGCCGCCGATGACGAACAACGGGCGCGTCGGTTGCTGATCCGCGACGCGTTTCACCCTGACCCCCGCCTGTTCGGCTTCCTCGCCGACCTCGTCCGCGAGATCGAGCCGCCCGGCCGCCCCGGGCCCGCCACCCTAAACGCCAGCTGGAAGCTCAGTACGTGAAAGCAGCCGGGGCGGGTGCGCCCGGCTATATGAGGCAGGCAATGCGTTCGCCCGGGAGGGCATAGCCAGAACCAGAAGATCTGCATGCGAACCAACGCTGACCCGGGCGCCATCAAGGTAAGAACCCAAGCGCAGAACCCGCGTAGCGGCCAGGCTAAATAGCGTACCCCTCAAGCCACTCACGGTGACGAAGAGGGAGGTACTGCTCAGATATCCGGACCAAGGCTCACGTAGTGCTCAACTAGAGAGCGGCCCGGCCGCGCACTGCCAGCTTCCAGGCAATCAGTCCGTGGAATCGAAGCGGGGTGCCGCCCGTCTGTCCCGCGTGGCTGGTCAGGTCATCCCGCTGGCCTGGAGCCGCGCTGCACCGTATGTTCCACTGAGCAGCGCATAATTCCCAGATCTGGTTAACCAATCTCGCAATAGTTCTTGACTAGATGGCCGCGCAGATAACGGCGGTCGGCGCGCGGTTTATTTAGCGGACTTCGCGTGGTTGGCCGCCCGGTTATGGTCCAACGCGCAAGCGGCCGATCTGCATGTTTATGCATCGCCGCGCTTGAGGTGAACGTCCTCAATTGCCGCGAGTCGGGCCTCTGGGCGGGTGGCTAACTGGCAGCTATGGTCGATGGGTGATCGACCTTGATCGTGGCTGGTCTACTGAGCGACTGGACCTTGAGCCGCTTGCTGTGGCCCACGCTGCCGAACTCGCGCCGCTGCTGGACGATCCCTGCTTGCACGAGTTCACCGGCGGGGCGCCGTTGTCCGCGGCGGCCCTGGCCGCCCGCTATGCGCGCCTTGCGGCCCGCCGCTCACCTGAGGGTGACCAGATGTGGGGCAACTGGGTAGTGCGCGTGCGTGCCACCGGCAAGGTGGCAGGGACAGTGCAGGCGACACTGCCCGCGGGCGGTCCCGCCGCCGGTCCGGCCGAGGTCGCCTGGGTGGTGGTCCGGCCCGCGCAGAGCCGCGGCTACGCAAAGGAAGCCGCGCGCAGCCTCGTGGCCCTGCTGCAAGAGGCCGGATGGGCCGTCGTAGCCCATATCCATCCTGGCCACCTGGCCTCCCAGCGGGTGGCCCGCGGCGCCGGGCTGTCGCCCACCGCCGATATCCGTGACGGCGAGATACGCTGGGTCAGTCCGTCGGCTGCAGCATCGTTACCCGATAATCCCGGAACACACCGGTACTCTGGGGAAGATCCTTCGGCATAAATTCGAAAGACAAGTTAGATGACTTTGCAATCCCTCGACAGCTGACGCATCCGGTTGTGCCAGTAATCTGACACAGTGACCGATTGGGGCGGCAAAGTCGCCGCGTGGTTCGCCGGTGTCGCTGCTGCCAGCGCGACGCTGGCCGCACTGGTTGCGCAGACGGCTAAGCAGCCGCTGCACGGCTTGATGCACGGTCTCTTCATTTTTTTGGTTGTAGTAGCCGGGGTGTCATTTACGGCACTGTTGTTCACTGGTCCACGTGCTCTTTGGTCGGCATGGCATACCCGGAGGCAAAGCCACCAAGCAGGCCTAGCAAGCACGTCCGAGTCCAAGTCCAAGTCCAAGTCCAAGGAGACCGTCCCTCCTCCCCGCCAGAGGGCAATGCCTTCGTCCTCCCTGCAGAAGCCGGATCCGCCGAGGACTCGAAGCCACAGCGGGAACTCTGGTTCCCGGGCCCCGTCTTCGCCGGAACAACGACACCACCTCAGCCGCGACATAGCAGCGCAGCCGGTTTGAACAGACCAGAAGAACCCGCCCTTCGCAGCCTGCCGGAGCTGCGTGACCGCAAGCGTCGGCTGTCGGTCCTGCTCGAGGAGATCGACATGAGGCCCGACGGTCTGGATGTGATGGCAAGAGATGTCCACGAGACGCTTGTAATGCCCGCGTATGAGTTGATGCACACTGAAGCAGCCAAGGCACTCGGGTCGCAATGGGGAAAGCGTGACCAGGATCGATTCGGCGATACCTATCACGCTGCTGCGAGCAAGTGGCCGGCCTACCGGGAAGCGCTGAGGCAGTCTCGCGGTCATGGCACATCGACCGACGATGCAATGGTGCGGCTGGAAGGACCACGGAGCGCCTACATCGCCGCGCTATCCGGCTTCTATGACGCATTCTCCAGCACCCTCGACATCTTCTTCCCTTCCCTTCCCTCCCTGACCGATGCCGAGGTTCGTATATACTATGGTCGTCAAGCTTGGACGATCCTCGATGAAATACCACAACTTGTCTGATTACCAAACTCTGGTCATCGGCCATCGAAGTCTCGGCATCACAGACGTGGCAGAAACCAGACTCATTGGGACGCCGCCCAGCTAAATTAGTTACACGATACAAATGTGCAGGATGCGCAGGATAAGCGTTTGAAAGTTAGCGACGATCGGCAGTCTGGTTTATGATCCGTCCAATTAGGCGAGCAGGTGAGTAGTTATCACGGGACTTTCACGGCGCTGTCCGTCCAGCCGCCCTGGGCTACGGCCCAGCAGGAAGTCGGCCAGGCTGTATGTTCATGCATGGCGGCGCTTGGAGCGAACGTCCGCTTCTGCCGCGGACAGGGTCGAGCGCCGTAGGCACGGCAGGACCGGGGCCCTTGGCATATGGCCGGTTGGCCGCCGCGAACTCTGCCGGCCGAGGACGGAGGCTGACGGAAAGCTCGTCACCGAGAGCGACCTCGGTCTTCGCGCACCCGCGCAAGTAGCCGCCGTTCGGTGCGGAAGTCGGCCCGATGCCGGTCAAGAGGAGGACGGTGCAGATCTGACTGTTCTGGAGCAGGGGCACCGCTGCCGCCGCCAGCGGCCTGGAACAGTTGGATGAGCGCTTCTCGAGGTCCTGATCGGCTGGATGACCGACACGTCTGGCGGGCGGCGGTTTTACAGACCTGCCATTATAACGCCCTGATCTGCGGAAACTTCTACCGGAAACCCCGATCCGGGCGCGTATCGGGCATGATCAAGCCTGGCCTACGCCGACCCGCCCTATCCGGGCAAGGCGCGGCTGTACTGGCCGTCAGCTCGATTCCGGCGTCCGGCGGGCTGCTCGATTCCGGTGAGCCACACCGAGGCATGGGCGGGCTCGAAGGCGCGGTCGACGGTGTCGATCAGGTCGCCTTGGACGGCGTCCAGGTCGACGCCCTGGCGCAGCCGCGCGGTGAAGGCGGCCACTACTGCTTCGGCGTTGTAGCGGGCGCGGTTGAACCGGCGGTCCACCATGCGCTGCACCCGTGTTCGGAGCGGGTTGAACAGCGCTGCCGCAGCCAGCGTCGAGGCCGCCACCGCCACCGGCGTCTTGACCGGGAGCACCTCGGTGGCAAGGAGCACCAGCCCGGCGAACACACCGGCGAGCACGGCCGTGATCAGCGCGTAGGCGATCACACGGCTGATGATCCGGTCGATCTCATACAGGCGGTATTTAAGCACCGCCACGCCAATGCAGATCGGCAAAGCAGCCGCCCCGAGCGGGCCGATCCAGTCGTTGCCCAGCTGCCCGGGAATGAATGTAGAGATCACGAAGATGATGGCGCCGCTGTAGAGCCACTTGAGTTGCTGGCGGCGTTCGCTGGCCGACCGCCGGTAGGCGGGTACCTGCACGGCTAGCCAGGCAAGGAAGCTTCCCGCGAGCAAGACGATGAACATCACGCCCAGTGCCCGCTGGGGAATCTTCCACGCCCCGGTCGGCTTGGCGATGAGATTGCCGCTGGCGTCGACCGGCATGGCATGCCCGGCAACCGCCGCAATCAGACCGGCCGAGACCGCCAGCGCGAGCAGTGACCCGGCGGCGACCAGGATCACGGACAGGCGCCGCCACCCGCCGCCCGGCAACCGGCCATCAGGGAACAGCCATAGCAAGATCGCGATAAGGGCCAGAAAGATGGGCCAGCCGCCCAGGAGCGCCACAGCTACCCAGCCGAACGGCAGCCTTCCGTGGTGCATCCGGTAGCCCAGAACGGCGTACTGGCTGTCGGGTGCGGCAGCGAGCAGAAAGATCGCGAGGATGATCCATCCGATGGGATTGCGTGGCCGACGAGCTGCCACCAGGGTGCCAACTGCTGCCGCGGACACTAGGGGCACCGCGGTCGTGAGCCAGTCAGCTACCGGCCCGCCAGGTCCTGACTGATGGAGCACGCCGTCGAGCAACGGACCTGTCAGGGCGACTCCGAGCGTGAGCACGCCGAATGCGATCGCCACAACCGGCGCTACCCGCCGCCACCGCACGACCGTGCTCATAGCAGTGCCCGCCCCCCTTGGCCGACTGAACGCCGATGAGTCAACGTTACGGGCCGGGCGTTCCGGGATCGTTACGGATCCGCGCCTTCCGAGTGTCCCTCGTGAGAAGCCGACGCTGTCACAGACCGTTCCCGTACACAGGCTCCCGTACACGGCGCAAGGCATGAATGACCAGGCCACGCCGAAGCCCCGTTAGGTCCCCGCTACGCTGAACTGGCAACTCTGTACGCGCATGTACCGCTACGGATAGCTGTTCACCTTGCACATCGATTCGGCAGGATCCGCTAACCAGCTGCTCCTACTCATTCACTGTGATCGGCGCCCGATTTCGGCGACGCACACACTCCCGCCGATATCTCAAGTCCGCTTTGGGGTGTCTCCGATGTAGCTTTACGCACCTTTGAGCTTCTAGTGGACGCGTTATCTTAAGTGGTGTCCACGACGCACCGGAAGCGATGTCACCCACGTGACCTGCGTCTGTCCCCTTGTCGCTGCGCTTTTGAGTTCTGAGCCGCGCCCATAACTTCATGTCAGCGACATGTCTCACCGCAAAACCCCCTCGCGACCAGGGCTTATCCCAAATGGACTTAAGATAACCGCCGATATGAATGGTCGTAAGTGCGCGTCTATCATCGCTCAGGGCCGCGCATAAGTGGATGATCTGCGTGCCTGATTACTCGGCACGGTGCTCTGCGTGCTTTCTGGTGTAGACAGTCCTGGACGGTCCGCCCAGTCCTCGGGAACAGAAGGGCACGGGACACTAGTGGGCGTCAGCGCTCGGCCCTGCACTACGTCGTCCTGGCGGTTCGGTGGGATTGTGTGATGACATCCGCGCCGGGCAGGTCGAAAGGTCGTGAGGCGCCGGGGCAACGCCGCGACCGCGTGAGAGCGATCTTGACTCCGCCGCCGCGGGGCCCGGGCCCGCCGGGACGAGCAGGCCGCGCCGACCGGCCGCTGACTGATCGGCTATCGGCCTTCGGTTACCAGCCTTGCGCGATCCGGATGATCGTCTTGCCGGGCACCCGGTGGTCAGGGGCGAACGTGGACGGCACCTCGGCGAGCGGTCGCACGGCCCCGACGATCGGCTTCAGCCGTCCGGACCGCACCCGGTCGACGAGGTCCGCCAGCCGGAACCGGTCCGGCTCGACGACGAAAAAGATCGCCCGGCCGTCGGCGGGGCGCACCTTCGGCGGCCCGATGATCGTGACGAGCGTGCCGCCGGCGCGTACCAGCGGGGCCGTGCGCCGGAGGACTTCGCCGCCGATCACGTCGAACGCGACGTCGACCTCGCCGGCGTCCTCCAGCCGGTCGGCCTGCAGGTCCACGAACGCGTCGGCACCCAGGCCGAGGGCGATCTCCCGGTCCCCGGCACGACCGGTGCCGATCACGCGGGCTCCCAGCTCGTGTGCGAGCTGCACCGCGATTGACCCGACGCCGCCAGCGGCGCCGTGGATCAAGGCGGTCTGGCCCGTCTCCAGATGGGCGTGGTCGAACAGTCCCTGCCAGGCGGTCAGCCCGGAGATCGGCAAGGCGGCGGCCACGGTGTGGTCAATGCCCGCAGGAAGCGGGGCGAGGTTGCGGGCCTCCACTGCGGTGTACTCGGCCAACGATCCGTCGCGGGTCCAGTCGGCCAGTCCGAACACCCGCTGGCCCACAGTCAGGCCGGTAGTGCCGTAGCCCAGCTCGGTGACAACACCCGACAGCTCGTGTCCGGGTACGCTCGGCGTCCGGTCGCGGCCGGCGCGGTCGGTCCATGTGCCCGGCCAGCCCAGCTCCCCCGGGGTGAACCCGGCCGCGTGGATGCCCACGATCACGTCGTTTTCGGCCGCGTGGGGGCGGGGGATGTCGGACAGCGTCAGCCCGGCGGCACCAGCGGCACGGTCTCGTACGGTGATGGCCTGCACAACGGTTCCCTTCTGCGACGAATTCAGGTTTTGACGCGCCCCTCTGGGACGCCTGGCGCGCCATCGCCTCGCCGACCACTGCACCCAATCGCCGCTCTCAGACCGGCGCAGACGTACCAGATCACCCTGCGGCTACGCCCGCGCTCACCGCGGTTACCGGCCAGAGCTGGCTTGCTTAGATCATGCCCGCCCGCCCGCTCGCCTGAAACCGCCCTGACCGAATGGTGCGCCGCTCACGTCGGCGGGGTTCCGTGCACCGCAGCATCGGAAGCCCTCCGAGCGGGGCCGGCGGGCAGCCGGACAAGCTCAGATCTGGTCAATTTGCTTTCCAACCCAGTTCCAATCACCAGCACCGACAGTCGCGGAGTCGGCGCTCGGCGTGGCGTGCCCGGCGGTTCCTGGTAGCGGTGCGTGATTGACCCTGGGCCGTGCTAGATGCCCTGGCCCCGCCGTCCGGGACGGGGTCAAACGGGTTGCTGTGCTGCTCAGCTGGGTGCAGATCGGGCAGTTACCGCGCCGGGCCTTCCTGCTGGCCGGCGATCTCGGTGAACGCCGTGAGGGCCTCGGTATCGGAGTAGTGGTGAAGCACGTACTCGCGGGCCCACGCCGCGCCGTCGGGGTACCCGCTGGCCGCGATCACCTCGGCGGCTGCCGCCGTGTCGTAGCGGGTACGGCGCAGCCAGATACCCGTTCCCAGCAGGGCCCAGTGCGCACCTGGCGGGCCGTACGGCATGCCGACGCTGCCCGGGTTGACGACCCGGCGCCCGGCGGCGAGCCGGTCGAACGGCATGTGGGTGTGCCCGCAGACCACCGTCCCGGCCTCGGCGCCGAGCCCGGACAGGGCCGCGTCCCAGCGTTCCACCGGGCTGTCGACCAGCAGCATTTCGTCATCGCGGCGCGGCGAGGCATGACAGAACCCGCACACGCCAAGGCCGTCGATCTCCAGGGTCACAGTCAGCGGCAGGCGATCCAGCATGTCGCGGTGCCGCCGGCCGATCAGCGCGGCGCTCGCGGAAGCCTGCGGGCCGTCCGGCCCGGGCACCGTTACGCCGTCAAAGGCGGCAACCATCTCCCGCTCGCAATTGCCGTGCACCCAGATCGCCCGCTCGCCCAGCCCCGCCAGCACCTCCAGGGTCTCAGCGGGCATCGGCCCAAGCGCGATATCACCCAGCAGCACCACAGCATCCGCGGCTGCGACATCGGACTCCGCGAGCACCGCGCCCAGTGCTGGGAGGTTGCCGTGGACGTCGGCAAGCACCGCCACCAGGGCCGCCCGCCGGTATGCCATGCTGCCATTCTCAACCCCGGTGGCTGGCGCCGCCCGGCATCAGCGTCAGCCGTCAGCGAACCCAGCCCTACGCACCGCCCCCGGGCCCACCGCATCTCACACCCCGGCTACCAGACTCCCGCGCGGTGGCGCACTTGAACCGCCCAATTGCACGCGAATGCTGGATGAACAGCTGGCCGTCCCGGCCGCGCCGAAGAGGTTTATGGCGCTGTGCCGGGGCGGTGAGGACGGTCGTGCCGCTGCCGCAGGAATGTGAGTATGCGGTCGGGGAAGAGCTGGTTAGCGTCGGTGGCGTTCCGGAGGCCATGGCGAGCTGAAGCAGCACGAAGATCCAGCTGGCGCTCGGGTTGGCAGCCAGTTTCTGCCCCAAGACGGCTCAGTCTGCTGTGCGGCTGGTCGGCTGGTGTCTACCCGGTGGCTGGCTTCGTCCCGGTTGTCTGATGTGAGTGGCTGGGCGCGTCCGTAGGGGAATGAGCGGCTGGGCGCGGGCGAGTGGCGACGCGCTCGAGTTCGTCGACGGCCAGGCCGTCGTCGCGCTCGGCGGCCAGGATCGCCGCCATGCGCCGGGCACCTGCCCGGTAGCGGTCATCGTCCAGGACCCGGCCGATCGCTGCCTGCAGGGTCGCGGTGCTCGCGTTCTTGCGGACCCGCAGGCCTGCCCCGGCGTGGACGACCCGGGCGGCGATATCGGGCTGATCGCGGCCCAGCGGCGCTACGACCAGCGGCACTCCGGCGGCCAGCGCCTTGATCACCGTGCCGTGGCCGCCGTGGGTGATCACGGCCGAGCAGCGCGGCAGCACGTCGGCGTGGCGGGCCCACCGCCGGACAGTCACGTTCTGCGGGGCGCGGATCACCCCAGGGTCGACGGCGGGGCCGGTGGTCACCAGCGAGTGAACCGGGAGCTGTCCGAGGGCGTTGGCGGCTCGCTGCAGCAGGTCCTCCTGGCGCATCACGGTGCTGCTCAAGGCGACCAGGACCAGCGGGCGATCCGCCGCACCGGGCCAGGGATCTTCCCACGCCCCGCCGTCGGCGTCGTCGAGCTGGGGCCCGACGTAGCGGACGTTGCCGGCCACGGCACCGGCGGCGAAATCAAAGCTCGGGCTGGTGCACACCAGGATCCGGTCGGCGGCCGCGGCCAGCTCATCCGGGTTGCCCAGGGGAGTCAGGCCGAGCTCGGCGCGGGCCTGGTTGATTGCGGGCATCCCGGTGCGGAACAGCGCCATCGTCAGCGACCACGCGGCCCGGTCCCGCAGCCGTCCCAGGCTCCCGCGCGCGGGCAACAAGCCCATCCCGAACGGCGGAGCCCCGGCCCGGGGCAGCAGGTACGTCCCGTGCATCAGCAACACCGAGGGCACCCCGGCCGCCTCCGCACCCGACAGCGCGGCCGGGATCAGCGTGTCGACGACCACCACATCGGCCGGCTCCCGGTCCAGCTCCTCCACCACGTCACGGCAGAACTGCCGGGCCGGCCCGAACATCACCCGGTCGCGGACCCGGGCGAACATCCCCAGCGGGGTCCGCGCCTCCCAGTCCTTGACTAGGTCCGTCTCGGCCGCCCGCATGTCATTGTCCGGAGCATGCCGGTACACCCGGAAGCTCGCACCAGCCGACTCGAACCGGCTCCGCAGCCCCTCGGTCCCCAGCACCCGCACCTGGTGGCCGCGCGCCACCGCCCGCCGCACCACCGTCTGGACGGCCTCCACACCCCCGCCGCTGTCCCACCCCGCTACCAGGATCCTCATCCGCGGCTCCATCCGCTCGATACCCCGCGCAGGACCTCCGCGCAGCCTCACGCGCCGTACGATCTGCATCATCACCGCCACCGGCACCGGCCCGCCGGCCCCTGCGCATCCTCCTGCAAGCGCAACCGTAAGTCCGGACCGTTCCGGGAACGTTACGGCTCAGCCCTCGATGCTCCACCCCGTACCGGCGACCACCCGTTCCCCAGGACACACCAGAAATGGCTGATACGAGCCATGAACGACAATTGCACCTGGACAGACCTTTAACACCGAGTCGAAGGAAACCCAGGCGGCTTGCCGTTCCTGCTCACGCGGTGTAGTCGTGGCTCGAACTCGGCGGAGCGCACACTGCCGCCGTTATACGTGCGCCCACTGGATCAATCCTCGGCGGCCCGGCCACCGTGCTGATCAGGATGCTCCGTGCTTTCTGCTGGCCTGCCGCGGCCTTAGGACGACGTCGAACTGACGGAGTTGCAGGGACAACGGCGTGGCCCGGATGATGGCATCGCGCGCGGCGCAGGTCATGCGCCCTTTCCACTGGCCCATGGCGCCGGTATGCCGCGCTATCAGCGTCGTGGTGGCGGCGTTGCGCCACCTGCGCTGCTGGTATTCTTGTAGCGCCGCCCGCGTGTCGCGGGAGGCCGCCAGGCAGGTAGCTAGCGTGGTCGCGTCGATGATCGCCTGGCATGCGCCCTGGGCGAGGTCCGGGGTCATCGGGTGGATGGCGTCGCCGGCCAGCGCCACCCGTCCCCGGCCCCAGGCCCGGATCGGCCAGCGGTCGTAGATGTCGTTCCTGATCAGTGTGGTCTCCGGGGTCGCGTCGATGATGGCGGGGATGGGATCGTGCCAGGCCCCGAAGAGCTTGCGCAAGCGCGCTCGGGTGTTACCGTCATCCGTCCCTCCCGCTGTGGCATTCCAGAACGCCCACCAGATGATCCGTTCGCCGGCGGCAGGACCCAGGCCGAAGCGCGCACCCCGGCCCCAGGTCTCGGTACTGTCGCTGGGAAGCGGCACCGATCCCGCCGGTGTCAGCGACCGCACCGCGGTGTAGCCGCGGTAGCGAAGCGAACCAGGCCCGAACAGCGCGGTCCGCACGGCCGAGTGCACCCCGTCGGCGCCGACCAGGACATCGGCCCGCACCTGCCGCCCGTCCGCAAAGCGCGCGATCACCGCCTGGCCGCTGTCCTCAAACCCGGTGCAGCGGGCACCCAGGTGGATAACCGCGGGGTCGAGCTCGGCGGCCAGCAGTTGCTGCAACTCGGCCCGGTGGACGATCACGAACCCGGCCCCCCACCGCTTGGCCATCACTCCCTCCGGGATGTGCATCAGCCAGCTGCCATCGGGCCGCCTGACGCCCTGCCTGCCAATTGTGACCGCCAGCTGCGCCACCTTGCCGGACAACCCGATCGGCTCCAAGGCCGCCATGGCGTTCGGCCACAGGCCCACCCCAGACCCCACCTCCTCCAGCGCCGGTGCCTGCTCATAGACCTCAGCGGCCAAACCCCGCCGGGCCAGGGTGACGGCGGCCGTCAGCCCCCCGATCCCGCCGCCGATAATGGCGATCTTCGGCCCCATGCTCGCCACATCCTCCCTCGAGGAACCGTCCCGGCAGGCGCCCAGAGCGCACCAGGATCCGGGCCCAGGCGCAACCAACCGGTGCGTCCCACGGTCATCTTCCAAGACCAGGCGATCCCGGGCCTCCCAGCATGCTAGGCAGGCAACGGTACGGAATCGTTACGGTCAGGCGCCGCACCACAGCGCCGGCCATGGCCCCATGGCCACCTCAGGGATGATGGGCCAACGAGCGGAACAGGGCCACGGACTGCGACCCGCCCTGTTCCACGGTGACCCGCGCCGAGGAACCGAATGCGCTATCTGGACGTCGCCCGCCATCCCCGCAGTCAGACAGTTACCAGCGCCTATTCGGCACGGATCCGCCGGCCCGGCGGATCGAATCCACGCTGTGGGGTCAGCCTTGGGTTTTCCGTGCCATTCAAGTGCACGCGTATGCGGTCGCCCGGTACCTCCGTCCCGGGGTGCTGAAGGTGAAGGCTGGCGGCACGCGCTGCGGCTGGGATGCTGGTGCCGGGTTCCGGCGGCGCGAAGCGCCGCTTCGTGCGGGAGGGAGGGTGCAGTCCAGTTCAGATCCCGGCCGGTGAGATCCAGCATCTGCGGCTGACGGTGACCGACGTGCAGCGCAGCCGCGAGTTCTGCACTAGCCTGCTCGGCTTCTGATGCCGTAGCTGCTCACGCATTGCTCCGTGAACAGTGGGTTGTTCTCGCCGTTGACAAGCCATGCCAGCAGCCTGCGGCATGGCCCACCCGAAAGACCCCTCACGCTGCTGACGGCAGATCTCCCGGTAGCAGCGCGGGGGCCGTAACGATCCCGTAGCGCTCACCTTCTAAGCTGGCCTCGCGTCTTAGCTGGATCGCCCGAGCCTGGAGGGCGCCATGGATCTCACGACAGGCGCGAGTACGGAAAGCGCCAGCCCGGTGGCCCCGGCCTGGCGGTCCCGCTGGCTGACGGTCGCCCGGCGGGCTTGGCCGATGGTGACTGGGCTGGCACTGGTCGCCAACCTGCTTGCGCTGCCCGCGTTCGCCCGCTCGCAACTGAACCACACGATCAGGGCCGAGCTGCCCGCCTGGCACCTATCGCCGGCCGGGTACGTGGCCGTGATGATCGGCCTCCCGGCCGTCTTCATGCTGGTCTGCCTGCTGATCAGTGCGGTTATCTTATTCCGGGCCGCGGAGGACCCCAAGGCGCTGCTGTGCGCGTACATGCTCATGGCGTTCGGCTGCGGCCTGAGCTTCCTGCCCGGGGTGATGATCACCGATCCGGTCCTTAATGCCCTGTCCGTCATCTTGACCAGCGCCGCCTTGGTCCTGGTCGGATGGTTCTTCCTCGTGTTTCCCTCGGGCAGCTTCATACCCCGCTGGGGTCGCTGGTGCGTGCTGGCCGCCGCGGCCGGAATGCTGGCCGTGGTGGCCACGAGCCTGGTCAAGGTCGAGCTGGCCCGGATGCCATCCAGCCGATCGGGATCTTGCTGCTTGTCCTCGGGGCCGGCGCGCAGGTCTACCGGTACCGCCGGATCTCGACCCTGACCGAGCGGCAGCAGACCAAATGGGTCATGCTCGGCGTGGCCGCCTTCGTCGTGGTATTCGCCGCCACCCGTCTCATCGGCAACGTGGCGACCACGTCGGCGCAACACACCCAGTTGGCCGACAACATCTTCGGCACCGGCAGCATCTTCCTGGCGTTTGCCTTCATCCCGGTCTGCATCGGCATCGCGGTGCTGCGCACCCGGCTGTGGGACATCGGCCTGGTCATCTCGCGGACCCTGACCTACACGGTGGTGACCGCGCTGCTGGTAGGGGTGTACGCCGGACTGGTCCTGCTGGCCACCCGGGTGCTGGCGTTCACCACCCCGGTCGCGGTCGCCGCGTCCACGCTGGCCGCGGCGGCGGTGTTCAACCCGGTGCGCCAGCGAGTGCAGCGGGCGGTGGACCGCCGGTTCAACCGGGCCCGGTACGACGCCGACCAGGCCGTCGCCGCGTTCGCCGCCCGGTTGCAGGACGCGGCCGACCCCGATGCAGTGCACGCCCACCTGCTCGCCACCGTGCACCAGGCCCTGGAACCGGCCCACGCGTCGGTCTGGATCAGGCAGCGGTAAACCAATGCCGGCCGGTCGGCTGAGCCGGCGGTCAGCGGGGCGGGGCGGCGCCACAAATGCGGCCCCTAAGGACGCCCAGAACTAGAAAATCGGCGTGCGGTCAACCTCACAGTCGGCAGGGCTCCCGAACGCAAATATTCGGCAGGTCGCTCGCTTTCCGGGAGGGCGGTTACGTATGGCGACAGCCGCTGGTCGCGACCGTCGCGCGAGATCCGCCGTTACGGCGCGGGATGGCACCGCTCCGCATGGCCGACCTGGTAGCGCATAGTTGGGCGTTCTGTTTGCCGGCGCCGAACCGACTCTCATTTGGCCTGTCAGCGGGCGTCCCCGCCCGGGCGGTGCCGAATAGCTCGAGCAACGACGCGCTGCGGATGCTGGCAGGCCTGTCTGTGGCTTTGTGCTCTCGAAACGGGCCTCGATACTTACTGGTGCTTCCAGCAAAACCAACGATTAGCTCGCGCAACCCTTGGCATCCTCGCGCGCACCGTGGAGTAGGGGGCCGTACCGCCGCAGGCCATCCACGCGCGAGGTTCAATGCTGGGCTAGGCAGGGCTGACCGCAGCGTCAGCGGACTGGGCAGATGGTGAACATGTCCAGCAGCGCAATGTTGTGGAGAGTGAACTGGTCGGCTGCGGAGTCGCCCAGGCCGTAGCGCTGCGCCATCGATGGTGTGGTCATCGTCCAGTTGGCGGCCATATCCGAGCAGTCGGCCTCGCTGTCGCTGATGATCTGCGCATCGGTTTTTCCGTGAGCCAACTGGGGGAACTTCTCGCGGAAACTGCTGACGTACGTGGCGGCGCTGGGTCCGCCCCTGGCTGCCGGGCTCGGCGATACGGGCGCCGCGCTAGCTGTGGAGTACGCCGGGACGGCTGCCGGTGTCGCGCCGTGGGCTACGGTGCAGGCCGCCAGCGGCAGCGCTGCGGCTGCCGCTGTGAGGAGGATGAGGATCGGGCGGTGACCTCGTGGCGCGTGCTGCGCGCCGGGCGGGGCGGGATTCGTGGTTGGCAACGGAGGGTTTCCTTTCGGGAGGCGGGTGCAGCCATTTCCGGGAGGCAGGCCCGCGGTCCGCCTCCCGGAGCGGTCAGGCGCCGAAGGTCACGATCACCTTCTCGGCCGCGCCGGGGGTGAGCGCGAGCTGGAAGGCCCGGCCGGCGTCGGAGAAGGGGACGTGGTGGCTGATCAGAGCGGAGAAGCGCTGCTGGTGTTCGGCGATTTCGGGGGTGACCTCGAAGATCTCGGCGGGGTAGCCCTGGGAGGCGATGATGGTCATCTCGCTGCGCAGCATCGCGCCTAGGTCGATGGGCTCGGGCTTTTTGTGGACCGCGACGGTGACCAGCTTGGCGCCCCACTTGGCGGCCCGCAGCGCGGTGTTGACGACGGCGGTGGCGCCGGCCGCGTCGATGTAGATGTCGGTGTCCGGGCGGGGTGCGCCGAGCGCGTTGGTACTGGGTCCGTGCAGGCCGGTCAGCCGGGCGGTGACGTCTTCGCGGGAGGAGTCGATGACCGCGTCCGCGCCGACGGCCAGCGCGGTGCGCAGGCGGCCGGGGATGACGTCGGCCACGGCCACCTGCCTGACCCCGCGTAGCTTGAGCCAGATCACTGTTCCGAGCCCGATGGGCCCGGCGCCGAAGACCACGACCTTGTCCGCGGTCCGGGCGTGGGAGCGGTTGACGCAGTGCCGGGCGACGGCCATCGGCTCGTTGAGCGCGGCGACCTCGAAGGGAAGGTCATCCGGGAAGACCGCCACGCTCTGGCCCGCGGCGGCGTTCTGGATGAGCAGGTACTCGCTCATGCCGCCCAGCGGGCCGCCGCAGCCGATGATGCCCGACGGCGCGGCCTGCGGGTTGACGACGACCCGGTCGCCGGTCTTCAGGCCGGTGACCTCGGCGCCTATCTCGACGACCTCGCCGGGCTCGTGCCCGAGCGGGATGGATGCCGTCTGTCCTTCCGGGCCCAGCGGCATGCCTCCCATCTGCACGAAGGCCGCGTCGGTGCCGCAGATGCCGCAGGCGCGTACCCGCACTAGCAGGTCCCTGGGCCCGGGAACCGGGCGGTGGACCTCTGCTACCTCGATCGTGCCCGGCGCGGCGGTCCGCACGGATTTCATCGTCGGCATGGGAACTCTTCCTTCCTGGTTCTGGTAGCTGGCGTGTGCGTCAGGCCCGCTTGGCGCGGCGCAGGTACAGGGCGGCGCCGGCGCCGAGCGCGACGATGCCCATCCCGGCGGCAGTGGTGACCTGCTGGGAGCCGTGCAGGGTGTGGCCGTGGAGGTGGAGGTGGCCGCCGCCGGCGCCGGCGGCGATGGCGACGGCGGCGTTGAACAGGAACAGGAACCAGAGCACCGGCTTGCGGTTGAGCAGTGCGGACATGACGTTCTTCCTTCCGGATCGGGGAGCTGCGGGTGGAGCTGGTTGCGGGCTGGCCGGGGTCACCGGCGTGCGGGCGGGCAGGGCGGGCATGACGTTTGTCCTTCCGGGTTCAGGGTTGTGAGCGGGGTTGGTTGCGGGCTGGGTGGGGTCAGATGCCGGCGTGCGCTGCGGCGGTGCCGGTGCCTCGCCTGGTGATCAGGGCGATGCCGGCTCCGGCGAGTGCGACGGCGGCGCCGACCAGGAAGGCGTTGTGCATCCCGGCGGTGAAGGTGGCGTGGCTGATCTGGGTGATCACGCCGACCGCCTGCGCCGGGGTGCCGGCGGGCACCGGCGCCACCCCGACCGAGACCGCGCTTTTGACCTGGGCGTAGCCGGCCGCGGTCAGCGCGGGCAGGTGCGCGGCGTGCCAGCTCGCGGGGAGCAGGCTGTCGATCCTGGCGGACATGATGGCGCCGAGGACGGCAGTGCCGAAGGCGCCGCCGAGCTGCATGGCGGTGGACTGCAGCCCGCCGGCCACGCCGGCCAGTTCGGCGGGGGCGTTGCCGACGATGACGTTGGTGGCGCCGACCATCACCGGGGCCAGGCCCAGGCCCAGCAGCACGAACCAGATGATGGTGTCGTCCGGGCTGGAGGTGGCGCCCAGCCCGGACAGGCCGTACATGGCGACCGCGGCCATGGCCATGCCGGCCGTGATCGGAAGCCGGGGGCCCAGCTTGTTGATCAGCGCACCCGCGATCGGGGAGCCGACGATCAGCATCGCGGTCATCGGCAGCAGGTGCACGCCTGCTTGGATCGGGTCGAGGCCGTGCACGTTCTCCAGGTAGAAGGTCATGAAGAACATGGCGCCGAACAGGGCGAACATGAGCAGGATGACTAGCACCACCCCGGCCGACAGGGACGCCGAGCGGAACAGCTTCAGCGGCAGTATCGGCTGGCGGGCGCGCCGCTCGCGGATGATGAACAGCAGCCCGAGCAGCGCGGCGGCGCCGAGGAAGCCCAGGGTGCGGGCGGAGGCCCAGCCGAAGTCCGGGCCCTTGATCAGGCCGAAGATCAGCGTGAACAGCGCGCCGGCCAGGGCGGCGATGCCGGGGATGTCGAACGAGCTGGCCGGGGCGGCGGGGGTCTCCTTCAGCACGAGCAGGCTCATGGCCAGGGCTGCGGCGCCGACCGGGACGTTGACGTAGAAGCAGGCTTCCCAGCCGATGTGCTGGACCAGCAGCCCGCCGACGATCGGCCCGGCGGCGGTGGACGCGCCGATGACCGCGCCCCACGCGCCGATGGCCCCGTTCAGCTTCTCTGGCGGGAACGTCCGGCGCAGCAGGGCCAGGGCGGTGGGCTGCAGCATCGCCCCGAACACGCCTTGGAGCGCGCGGAACGCGATGACCAGGGTGATGCTGCCGGCGATGCTGCCGGACAGGCCGATGGCCGCCGAGCTGGCCGCGAACCCGGCCACGCCGGTCAGGAAGATCTTCTTGTGGCCGAACCGGTCCCCGGCCTTGCCGGCCGGGATCAGGCTGACCGCCAGGGCCAGCAGGTAGGCGTTGGATATCCACTGGATGCCGGCCAGGGAGGCGTGCAGGTGGGACTGGATGGCCGGGTTGGCCACTGCCACGATGGTGCCGTCCAGGCCGACCATCATCACGCCCAGCGCCACCGCCAGCAGCGTCAGCGGCGGGCTGCCCCGCCAGCGGCGGAGCCGGCCGCCGGGGCTGGCCGGCCGGGGGGCGTGGCTGGGGCGGGCTGCCGGGGCCCTGGTGCTTGTCATGAGATCTCCCACGGGACGAAGCTAATTACTTAACTTAGGTAAGTGACGCTACAAGCCGGCCCTCCGCCCGTCAAGTTACGTAACTTAGGTAAGTAATGTAAGATGGCTCACATGCCCGGAACTCAGCCAGAACCCGCCGCCGCCCCGGCCGCCGCGGATGCCGCGGATGCCGCGGATGCCGCGGATGCCGCGGATGCCGCCGAGATCCTGCGGGCGATCACCCGGATCTCCTACCTGATCACCCGGGCCCGGCGCCATGACCGGGTCCGGACCGTGGCCGCCGTGCCGCTGGACCGGGCCGCCGTGATGGTCCTGGGGCAGCTCGCCGAGGCCGGGCCGGCGCGCCCCGGCGAGCTGGCCGACCGGCTGGGGGTGGAGGCCCCGCACGTCACCCGGCAGGTGCAGCGGCTCCAGCAGGCCGGCTACGCGGACCGCGGGCCGGACCCGGGCGACCGCCGCGCCCAGCTCATCCAGCTCACCCCCGCAGGCAGGGCAGCAGCCGACCGCATCCGCGAGGCCGGCACCGCCGGCATGCAGGCCGCCCTGGCGCACTGGCCCCCGCAGGAACGCCACCAGCTCGCCACGCTGCTGCACCGCATGGTCGATGACTTCCTCGCCTACGCCGCCGAGGAAGAACGCGAACAGCCAGCGCCCTGACCGCGAGCAGCCGCGAAGTCAGCCATGCACCCGCCGTCCGGGAACCCAGCCGGCCCGGCGTCTCCTCCCAGCCCGTCGGGCAACGGGCGGGCGACGCCCAGGCATCATCGGTGTTGCCCTCACGCATGAACGCGAGGAAACGGCCGAACCGGCGGCTCCGCCCCGCCCGGAGAGAGCCGAGGAGCGGGCGGCGGTGACGCCGGCGGACGCAGGTCCGGCAATCTCGCGGTCGTTCGACGTATTGCTTCGCGCTCGCGATCACGAGCGCGAACGCGCGCATCCAACGTGGTTGACTGCAGCCGCCGAGTCCGCGAAGAGAGCCGATACTCGAATGAGTAGCGGGTGCGGCGTGTCAGGTCCGCCGACGGCACGCACCGTCGTGGCGTGGCAGGGCCAGGACGGCGGAGATGGCAACCGGGCCGCGGATAGTTTATGCTTTACCTTAAGGACTAACTTAAGGTTGGTGGGTGACGGTGGAACGGTTCGTAGGGCTGGAGGAAGCCCGGCCGGTCTTGGGGCAGCTAGCTGAGGAGGCGGCCACCGGCGATGAGGTGTGGCTGACCAAGCATGGCAAGCCTCTGGCTGTCCTGCTGAGCCGTGAAGCGTATCTTCAGCTCCGGCAGGCGGCGGCGCGAGCCGGCCGGGAAGAGCTGGCAGCCCGCGTCGCCGAGGCCCGCCGCAAGGTGGCCGAGGCAGGGCTCGATCCGGCGATCGTAGACGAGGCGGTCGAGGCGGCCCGCCGCAGCGCCTGATGCGGATCGTCGCGGACACCAACACGCTTGTATCGGGGTTCGGCTGGGGCGGGCCGCCAGCACAGGTGGTCGATACGGTGCTGAGCGGCCAGGTGACCCTGGTGATCAGCCCTGCGCTGCTCGGCGAGCTTGCCCGCGTGCTGGCCTATCCCAAACTCACCGCCATCTTCGATGACCCCGCCGCACTCGTCGCTGCAGTGGCGGACGCCGCCGACACCGTCGACCCTGCAGAGCGCGTGACGCTGCTGGCTGACGAACCATCAAGGTCACAGAGCCGGACTACACTCCACCAGCCTCCATAGATTGGAGGCAGCGGCGATTTTCTACCCAAATTTCTACCCAAAAGGCAGCGCAGCGGAGTCGAGATGGTGCATCTCCTGGTCACAGTCTCCAACTGGAGTGGCCGGCCAACGTGTGTTACCAGCCTTCCAAGCTGGTCATGCGGTTCGATTCCCGTCGCCCGCTCTACGAAATTCCACTCTACGATAATTTTTCGATTTACTGTTCACACAATTGCAACCTACGACCACAGAGGCTTGCCGAACTGGCTTGACACGTAGGCGTCAAGCACCGCACAGGGGGGCGTACCGGGGTCAATATTCCGCAGGTTCGCCTTTTATCTCGGCTGGGCGGCGCGTGCGGGTACGCACGTGCCGGAGCGGATCGAGGAAGAAAAATATCGACAATGCCAGGTAGAAGACCGCGGCGGTCAGCGGCAGGAAGACGCCGACAACGGTCGCGCTGGCCTGGAGCAGCATTGCTGACCGGCGTTCTTTCGCGAAGGCCTGCAGTTCTTCCTCGGCTAGGTCGTCGGCCGCGACGTCCGGCGTGCGTCCGGCGTGCCGGAGCATGAGGTAGACCATGAGCGCAGCTAGGGTCAAGTTGAGGCCGAATACGACGACGGCGACGCGCTCTGTTGTGGTTGAGACGGTGACCTCGTGGAAAGTGAGGTTCGACGCGAACAGGTGTGTCGCGGCGATCGCCGTGGTGAATGGAAGGAATGAGACAAACAGCAGGAGCATCAGATTCAGGCGCATCAGGTCGGGGTCGGCTGCCTTGATGAACCGGGACAGGTTGCTATGCGCGATCCACACCCCGCCGATGAAGGTGAAGCTGACGAAGTAGCCCAGGTACCGGGGCCACTCGTGTTCGAGGCCTTTCAGCAGTGCCTCATGCCCGGTCGGCACGTGGAGTTCCAGGACGAGCAAGGTGATAGCGATCGCGAAGACGCCGTCGGAGAATGCTTCCAGACGGCTTGTGGGCAGAAGGCGGTCATGATTGCCTGTGCGCTCAGCGGGCGCGGTGCCGGCGGGCGGGCCACCCAATCTGTGCCGTATTGACCAGCTCATCAGCTCTTCTGTCTTCCACTACGGTCCGGCTGCACGATGATCCTCCACGTCCGCCAGGGACCGAGGCGATCGGCGCTGGCACAGAAGCCTCAATCATGTCTTCGCCCCACCCTTCCGCGACCTCGCCTGGGTACTGCGTCCAGCCGGCCCCCATCCGGGCGCGCGGCGCGCCGTGCATATGGCCATGATCGGTAAGCCAGGCTTCGCTGTGGTTGCCGGAAACTGGCGTGCCGATGAACACTCCGTCTGAGCACGTCCGGCAAGCATGGGCGTCGGGGCACCGGTTCGAAGGATCGCTCGCGCAAAGCTTCCTCGTGCGGCTGAAGGCTCCAGACTTTTGCCGATCAGGCCATATTGTTCCGCGGGGGCCTGCTGGCCTCGCTGCTCCCGTTCGTCATTCTGCTCAGCGCGTTCGCCAGCCAGCCGGTCGATGATGACAATTCCCTGCGCCTGGGCCTGGACCGCCGGGCGGCCGGCATCGTGGACCACATGTTCACCTCCGCGCCCGCCACGCTAAACGCCGCGACCGCCACCAGCCTGATCTTCCTCATCGCCGGGGTGTTGGCGGTGGCGGCCTCGCTGCAGCAGATCTACGAGAAGGTCTTCCGCCAAGACCACCGGGGCATCGGGGACCTGGGCCGCCTGCTGACCTGGATCGTCGTGTTGTGCGTGGCGCTGGTGGCGGAAAGCCTGGCAGCGCGGCCGGTGAGCAGCGCTGCTGCCGGGGGGCGGGATCACGATGGCGGTTGGGCGGGGAGGTTCCACAGGTAGGCGACACCGTCGGCATCGACCTTGGTCAGGGTCTTGCCGTCCGGGCTGAACGCGACCCAGGCTACGGCCCGCTGGCCGGGGTCGGTCAGGGTGGCGATCAGGCTTTTGGCGGGGAGGTTCCACAGGTAGGTGCTGCCGCCGGCGTCGGCGGCGGCCACGGTCTTGCCGTCCGGGCTGAACGCGACCCAGGCTACGGCCCGCTGGCCGGGGTCGGTCAGGGTGGCGATCAGGCTTTTGGCGGGGAGGTTCCACAGGTAGGTGCTGCCGCCGGCGTCGGCGGCGGCCACGGTCTTGCCGTCCGGGCTGAACGCGACCGAGACTACGGCCCGCTGGCCGGGGTCGGTCAGGGTGGCGATCAGGCTTTTGGCGGGGAGGTTCCACAGGTAGGTGCTGCCGCCGGCGTCGGCGGCGGCCACGGTCTTGCCGTCCGGGCTGAACGCGACCCAGGCTACGGCCCGCTGGCCGGGGTCGGTCAGGGTGGCGATCAGGCTTTTGGCGGGGAGGTTCCACAGGTAGGTGCTGCCGCCGGCGTCGGCGGCGGCCACGGTCTTGCCGTCCGGGCTGAACGCGACCCAGGCTACGGCCCGCTGGCCGGGGTCGGTCAGGGTGGCGATCAGGCTTTTGGCGGGGAGGTTCCACAGGTAGGTGCTGCCGCCGGCGTCGGCGGCGGCCAGGGTTGTGCCGTCTGGGCTGAACGCGACCGAGCTTACGGCCCGGCCGGGGGGGTTATTGAGGGTGCCGATCAGGCTCTTGGCGGGGACGTCCCACAGGTGGATGGTCCCGTCGGCATTAGCTTCGGCCAGGGTTGTGCCGTCTGGGCTGAACGCGGCCGAGCTTATCCTCGCTGCGCTGGCGGTGGTCGGGGTGGCGGCCGTGCCTAGACCAATGGTGAGCAAGATCGCCACCAAAACGAGCCCCGCGCTTGCCACAAGCCATGCTGCCCGCCGTCGCGGTCCGCCATCAGGGACAGATGCTTGCCGGGGCGGTGACTGAACATTGGACTGTTGCGGCGTAGACCCGCGCCTAGCGGTCAAGATCAGTGAACGCCAGGCCACCGGAGTTAGCCAGGCGGGCAAATGCCTGGGTGTCAGTTGGCTGAGGGGCGGAAGATCCTCAATGGGCCTAGCGCACATATCCGCCAGGGCGGTCACGAGCGGCTTGATTCGTTTATCGGGGCTCTTGGCAAGTGCCTCCCATAGCGGAGTTGCACGCGGTGCCATGTAATCCTCGGCGGTAAAGATCAGGTTCTGGTCATTGTGGAACTTCCAGAGCGAGGTGTCGGCGGCGAGAGCCAGCAGCGATAGATAGATGACCAGGGCCGGGAAAGCGTCCATGTTAAGCGCGTAGTAACCCATGCGATCTGGGTGCTGGAAGTGCGGGTTTCCCCCCTCGCCCGGATCTGATCCTGCCAGCCGCCAGATGAAAAAGTCATCGTAATCAATCAGCGTAAGATTGTCCCCAATTACCAAGCAGTTGTCACTCGATAGGTCGCCGTGTGCCATCTTGCGGATCTGAAGGTCCTTAACGATATCGAACCATATGTCAGCCAGTCTCACCAGGTGATCCGGGTGTTGGAGATGTTGCTCAACCGACAAATGCAGGGGCTGCCCCTCCGCCCAGCCCATCTCAACCACAGGATACCGCTTTCCTTCGACAAGGATCTCGCGGTCCCGGTACTCGAACTCAACCATATAACGCGGTATGGAAGAGGCCAGGTGTTCATGAAGCGCCTGGTAGCGCGATTGCTGCCCGGTTGCTTCGCGTGTGAAGCAGCGGAGTGCAACGTCCCCGTATCCCATACCAGCGCGGAATACGATAGCTGATCGCCCGGTGGCCGCCTGCGGCAATCCCATGTCATTGGTACGAATCTGCACGGCTTTTAGTCGCTGACTCGTAAAGCAAACCTGCGGAGTCTGAATTGCATCCAGGTATGCCACGTCGTTTGGCCAGCCAGGGATCAGAGGCATCGGCTCTCCCCTCCGGAAGTGCGGCCAATCCTCCGGGCTGGTCCCGGGAACTCTTGATGGGAGGAAAGGCGCCGAGGAGAGTCGGTAGAGGCGCCTGGTGACCGCCGGTGACGGCCGACATGCCGTGCCCGGACGTTGAGGGTAACGACTGTGACGTCATCATTGCGCATCAGCTTCTGTGCTCTTGCGTCCTTCACAAATGACGCGAACGACCGTTTCTTAAGGGACGACAAGATCTCCCACGGCGAACCCCCCTGCTCAGTATGCAGCAGAAACCAAGCAGCTATCGCGTCCGTCAGAAGATAGAAAGTGTCCCCGGCATGCCACTCGCCGGAATCGGTTATGAGCTGGTCGATGGTCAGCTCGCTATTCTCGCGCCTCGTTGAAAGCAAAGGAGGATGGATGTCGAAGTCGGCGGACTTGGCGACTGGCAGTTTGGTGACTAGGCGGCCCTGAGTTATCTGGAAGAGGCAGGAATCACCCCAGGCGAGGCACCGCCACGTTCCTTCGTCCGCCAGCCGTGATGACGATTCCAGCCGCAGACCGATCAGGGTCGCCGCAGAACCCGACGCAGCCTTCGCCTCCTCAAAGACCGTAAGGTCTTGCCATGGTATGGATCCCGACCATTCGGCAGCGACCGAGTCCACCCAGTCAAGCACTTGGGGACGCGCCCATTCTTCCGGCGGTCGTTGCACAAAGGCTTGTGTGAGAAGACGTGCCCAGAGTCGCGACTCGAAGTTGTTACTCGCGCCATCAGATACCGCAGCGATACGGTATTTACGCGAAAAGGCGGACGAATCCTCATACTCCGCGGCGGCTGACCCTGCCTTCGGCAGGTTCAGAACGCCCACGCTCAATCTCACCTGGGCCCACGTTCTCCTAAGCCACTCTCGAGAACAACGCGGGTACCAATGTCGAGGAACTTGATCAGCGCCACAGCATCAGCGTTGAACACGAATCCTCTCGCGCCTGGTTCGATGGAGTAGCCTTCCACCTTCAACTCTTCCTGTATCCGCGGCGGCACCGGGGATGACATCTGGAAGAGCATCTGCGCGAACTCATCGGGAAGCCCCGCGGAGGCAGCGGGGAAGAGCAGAGGAGAAGCTGCAAGGTCAGATAGATGAAGGTTATAAAGCAGGACGTTCCCGTCGTCGGTCCCGAGGGCAATCAGCTCTATGGCCGCGGGCGTAGGATCCTCGTTGGGCATTCCATCAGTGATGTTGATGACGATCGGCGGGTAGGATTGCTTATGCGTGTCTACCCACGGCCGGAGAACACCGCATGCCAGCCTTGCAGCATCAAGCATGGGAGTCCCGTCCACAGCGACCGCATCGAACCAGACCGGAAACTTCACCTTCGTCTCGACCAGGCCGCCAGCCCCGTCGGCGACCATCCGGGTTCGCTCCTCCACCCGAAGATAGTTGTCCGCGAGATCCTTCATGGAGACTAGCTCGCGTCCCGCCAGGGCTCCTCCAAGACACGGCGCGGGGCCTTCAGACCAGTCAGAGCCATAGCCGATGACGCCGACGTCGAAGTAATAGCGCGGGCCCTCGTTGACGTTCTGTGTACATCGCAGTACGAGACTCATCAAGAGCTTGTTGATAGCATCGGCAGCCGCCTTAGCCTTACTCGTACCAGGGTCTCCAGCGAAAAGTTCACCCATAGACTGTGATTGATCGAGCAAGAACAAGATGCAGCCAGGACGGTCACGGCTGATCGGCGCCACATAGGAATCCATCACGTCTCCCCAGGGTCCTAGCTACCCCCAGCGTAGGCAGGTCTCCATGCCGCGTCAACGGCCGCATCTGGACAGTATCGCGGCTTCCAGCAGCCCGACGGCTACAACTGCGTGGGTGTGACATATGCGGACGCCTGTCGGCTGGGTGCGTCCGGCCGTCTGCGTAAGTGATCGTGGCGGTTTTCAGGGTATCGGCATTCGCCCATCGAAGTAGACCGTGAACGTCTGAAGCGCTTGTTTCCACCCGAGTCCCGACTTTAATCAGGCTGGCCTCGATGATTCATGCTGGCGCCGACCTGGACTGTCGTGGTCCGGCAAGTCTGCTTACTGTATGGTCCTGTTTCGGGGTTACGGGTGACGGGTGACGCCCGGCGGGCCGCGTGGCCGGGGTTCCACGGCCCCGCTGACGACGACGTGCACGAACTGAGCACCGCGCTGATGCGCGCCGTGACCGCGGCAGCCGACCAGGCGAAGGGTGAGACGATAGTGCTGTTCATCGACGGAGCGTAGGCAACGGCGATAGCTCCCTACGGGCACGATCGGCGGCCCTAGCGAGCGTTCCCGACCCCGCCGGGCTATAAGGTCTCACTCTTCTGAAATGAGGGCGTTGGGCGTCCGTATACATAGCGGGGCTTCGCCCCAACCCCACGAGTCTTGTTCCATCACAACTTGACTCGATCTTCAACATCCCTGCGGGGAAAGATAACTTATGCGTTGACCTGTATCTCTGATGGTTGCGAGAATCGTCAATTCAGCTTTGTCGTGCTACCAGGAGCGCCTGCCGAATACGACCACCGGAAAGTCGGACAAGCATCACGCCGGTTGACATCCGGATCGTCCGGATATGAGTGGGCGTCGGCCGTGCCGCCACTGAAGGGGCGGGGCAGGGAGAGTCGGCCGGATCGTCGGCGTGCCGGTGGCGCATTCGGCCTGCCGCGATGTCTCCGGCCTAGCGGCCGTCGCCGAGCAGGATACGGGCGACTTCCTCCGGGGATTCCAGCGCGGCGAAGTGGCCGGTGTGGCGGAGTGTGACGGACTGGGCGCCGGGGACGAGGGCGAGGTTGGCCTGGCGATCTGACGGCCGGGACCAGTCGCTGTCGCCGTATGCGAGCGTGACGGGTGCTTTGACTCCCCGGTAGCGTTTCCGGGCCGCGATCAGGCTCGGCAGGTTGCCGAATATGGCCCTGGATACCCCTGGATAGCCGGGGCGCCTGCCCACGCGGCGCAGCTCGTCCAGATAATCGCCAGGCAGGTGGCTCGGATCATGGAGGCCGCCGCGCATGATCCCGGCGAGGATCTGCCGGTTCTCCAGGCGCGTGACGACCCCGCCCGCGGCCAGGCACGCGGCTGGCTCCCACCAGGGCCCGCGCGAGCAGGTTCGCCCGCATGATGCCGCCGGGGAAATCATAGGCATTGACGGCGATCACGCGCCGCACACGGTCGCCGAGGTCGGCCGCCACCGTCAGCGACACGGTGCCGCCCATGGATTCTCCGGCCAGCGTCACGCCGTCCAGGGCCAGGTTGTTGATGACCGTGGTGATGGCGGCGCGCAGCACGGGTTCGTCATAGCGGGCACCCGGCACGATGCGAGACCATCCCATGCCCGGGAAGTCGATCGCGCAGACGGTGAACGAATCGGCCAGGCGCGGGAGGACGAACTGGAAGTGGTCTAGCTGCGTGCGGACCGTGTGGAGCAGAACCAGCGGCGGCCCGGTTCCGGCTATGAGGTACCTGACCCGGCCGCCGCCGGGCAGGTCGGCATAGCGAATGTCGCCGTGCGCACACCAGGTCCCGGTGTAGGCGCGCGCGGCCTCGTCATCATCGCGCATCGTGGCTCCTCTGGGCCGCGGCCCGGCCGCAGCCTATTCTGAACCGAATGGTTCAATAATAATGGCGGGCGGGCCGGGTGTGCCGCAATGCCGGGGCCGGCGAACATGGCTCGCGCCGCTGTTACCGGGGCGAGGCCGGGGCGATCCGCCAGGACTCGGCCTCCTTGGCTATCGTCTCGCACAGAGCGCCCGCGTCGGCGGGATCGATGCGCGCGGACAGCCAGGCGCCCATCAGGGCCGAGGCAAGCAGTGCGGCGCGGGACTCGACAGCGCCGGGGGCGATCTCGCCGGATGCGGCGGCACGGCTGAGAGCTGCGCCGAAGTCCGCACGCAGGCGGTCACGGTAGGCCGCGGCGTGCGCGCGGACCCCCGCGTCGTGGGCGGCAAGCTCGGCGGTCGCGTTGACCATCATGCAGCCCCGCGTGCTCACGGCAGCATCGCAGCGGCACAACTCGGCGACCCGCCGGAACAATGCCGCCACGGCGGTCAGGCCGGTTTCAGCGGCCAGCTCGGCCCCGGCGGGCTGGCTGCCTGCCGGCGGCAGCGCCGTGCCGGTCCCGCCGCGCAAGCCTGCCAGCAGGCTGGAGATGACGCGGTCGGCGTAACACTCCAGGGACGCCTCGAACAGCTTCTGCTTGCTTCCGAACTCCTGGTAGAGACTCGACCGGTTCAGACCGGTACGTTCCTCCAGATCGGCGATCGAGGTCCGTTCGTAGCCCTGTTCCCAGAACACGTCGCGGGCGGCAAGCAGCGCCGCGTCCCGGTCATAGGCCCTTGGCCGTCCCGCGCGTGGCCGTTCTTGACTTCCGCCGCCGATGGCTCCAGAGTATAGTTTCAAACCGACCGTTTCAGAACTAGGCCAGGAGGGCGTGATGCTGCCGTTCCCGGTGCCTCATGATCTGTTCCCGGTCGAGCGCCGGTTCATTGACCTCGACGGGGCCTGCATCCACTATGTCGATGAGGGACCGGCGAGCCGGTGCTGCTCCTGCACGGCAACCCGACCTGGTCGTTTCTGTACCGGAAGATCATCGCCGGGCTCAGCGGCGAGTTCCGCTGCATCGCTCCCGACTATCCCGGCTACGGCATGTCCGGCGCCGAGCCGCGAGTCCGCCTGTTCAGCGCGGTTCTCGGCGGCCCGCTGAGGGCCGCTGGCCTGTACGGGGGCAGGTCTGCCGCATCATGCAGGGCCCTCGATCGTGCTTCTGGCCAGCCGGATAAAGGAATGAAGCCCGCCGTTGGTGACGTGCTCGAAGCGCTCAACCTCCTGGAAACCGGCCCGCTCGTACACGGTGATCGCCCGGCGGTTGAACACAGCCACGGCGAGGGTATAGCTCTGTGCCCCGAGCGCCGCTGAGGCGAATCGCAGGCAGGTGCGGACGAACGACTCACCCACGCCGTGGCCGGTGAGATCGGGCCGCAGTCCCAGCCCGATCTCTGCTTCCCGCCCGATGAGCTTCACCTCCAGGAAACCGGCCAGCTCCTGGTGTGCTATCTCGTCGGCGGCAAAGTACCGCTGCCCCCAGTCCGCTGGATCCAGCAACTCGGCCAGGTCATCAGGGTCGGCGTCGGCGTCGTAGAAGGAGTACTCGCCCGGGTACCGCCACGCGGCGACCGCGTGCGCGTCTGCTGCCGTCATCGGCCTGATGGTGAACTCCGGAACCGCCACACTGCAGAGCCTACGGGCCAGCCCGTGCAGCCCGGCCTTGGACGCCGCATAATGCGGGCCGACGATGCCGCCGGTGAGCGCCGCATCCCGCCGCTTCCCAAGGAGGGCCGCCAGACGGGCGCGTCAGGCAAGGCCGACTATGGGCAGAACCTGCGATTTGGTCAGTCGCTGTGGTGATACCGGGCCTTGAGGATCTTCACCTCTTTGTCGTCGGCACGGTACACGAGCCGGTGTTCGTCGTCGATGCGGCGGGCCCAGTAGCCGGACAGGTCACCTTTCAGGGGTTCAGGCTTACCTATCCCGGCGAACGGGTCGCGCTCGATCTCACCGATCAGGCGCGTGATCCTCACTGCCATCTTCCGATCTGCGGCCAGCCAGTACAGGAAGTCTTCCCAGGCGTCAGGGTCGAAGTGGATGCTTCTCACTACTCGCCCGCCAGAGCCTCTAGTTCCTCCATGGTCTTGACGACGGCGGCTCGGCCTGACTTGTCGCGGGCGACGGCTTCCATGAGCCGCCGGGCGTTGGCGGGAGATCGCAGCAGGTAGATAGTCTCCTGCCAGGAGTCGAAGTCCGCGGCGGACATAAGCACGGCGTCCCCGCTCTTGGAGTTGATCCTCACCGGCACGTGGTCGTCATTGACCTGCTGAATGAGGGGGAACAGCCGCGAGCGGGCCTCGCTGGCACTGATCGCCATGGCCGTACGTTCCTTCCTGGTGGTACAAGTTTATCGTACCAGAGGGGTACAGACCGCTTGTACCGAAACGGTCCCATCGCGGGTCCTTCGAATACGCGCACATCGCCGATCCCCGGTCGCCGCTGAAGATTCAGCCTGCTGGCCCGCGTTATCAGTTGCCCCGCAGTCAACCAGGCAGGTGAGCCGGGCAACGAGAACGGCACTGTGCTGCACTAGTCTCCACAGATTTCAGGCAGCGGCCGTTTTTACCCATTTTCTACCCACAGAGGCAGTGAAGCGGCACTGAGATGTCATATCTCCTGGTCACGGCCACAAACTGGACTGGCGTTCCACGGATACACCGACTGCCGCGACACCCCGTACCCGACCGCCACCTCGCTGGCCGGCGACCCCTCCAGGACCTCCAGCACCGCCCGGTACCGCTGCTCGAACAGCCAGGCCCGGTCATCCCCCTGCTTCTGCACAGTCCCCATGGACAAGCAAGGATCGGGATCACCGACAGTGACTGTCAAGCATTTCCCGACTACAAAACGTCAAGGGTGTCGTGGATCCTCACACGACACGTCAGCGTCGCAGCGTGATGGCAGGCAAGGTGAAAGCCGCGGAGTTCCCGGCAGCCGCGAAGAGCCGAGGGCCGACCAGCTGACCTGATTCCTATTGGTCGTACGGGCCTGGTGAAATGCCACTAACGTGGGGATTTCGGGCTGCGGGCACCGGGCTGATGGGGTTCGGGGTGCCCGGCCGGGCAGTAGATCTCGAGCCGGTCATGTTGCTGTCGTCCGCCAGCCGTACCGCGAACGGAGGTTCGTGAGCTGCGCGGCGGAAATCACCACGGTTATCAGTGTCGCGCCAGTCTGGCGGGCACGGCCGGCGCTGGCCGGTCCCTGATCGCGTATCTCCCGGCGGTGTGTCCGTGAGCCGCGGCACGGATCCGGCCCTGCGGGGCCCGGGAATGCCGGGCAAGATCGCTGGTTACCGGCTGGAGGGGCATATCGGCGAGGGTGACATGGGCGTCGTCCGCCTG
The DNA here is from genome assembly GCA_963742795.1 of uncultured Actinomycetes bacterium. Taxonomy (GTDB): domain Bacteria; phylum Actinomycetota; class Actinomycetes; order Streptosporangiales; family Streptosporangiaceae; genus Palsa-504. The sequence goes on along the minus strand of CAVUNL010000024.1, from coordinate 10,903 downwards.
GCCCACGACGAGCGCCTGGACCGTAAGGTGGCGGTCAAGATCCTTGCGCCGGAGTTGGCCCGCGACGCCGCCTTCCGGGCCCGGTTGCTTCATCAGGTACAGGCGGCCGCCGAGATAGACCACCCCCACATCCTTCCTGTCTACGAGGCCGGCGATGCGAGCGGGATCGTGTACGTGGTCATGCGCTACGTCCGGGGCGGCGATGCCCGGTCGCTGCTCAGCCCGCCCGGGCCGCTTCCTTTTGCCCGGGCCTGGAAGGTCATCGCCCAGGTCGCGTCGGCGCTGGATACCGCTCACGCGCATGGCGTAATCCACCGCAACGTCAAGCCCGCCAACATGCTTTTCGACGCCAGCAGCGAAGTCGGCGGGAGAACGCCTGAATGGGCCGGCGGCCACCGCTTCGACCACGTATACCTCTCTGATTTCGGGATGCGCAGGGACTGGTCGCCGGACGAGATCATTACGGCGGTCCGCTCCGCAGGAACGCTCGATTACGTTGCACCAGAGCAAATCGAGGGTCGCGCCCTTGACGGACGCGCGGACCTGTACTCGCTGGCCTGCGCCGGGTTCGAGCTGCTGTGCGGCACGGCGCCATTCGGGCAGGACCAGGGCTTGACGGTAATGTACGCACAGCTCTACGCGCCACCACCCCTGGCTACGGCGCGGCGCCCTGACCTGCCCGCGGCAGTCGACGTGGTGCTGGCCACGGCGCTTGCGAAGAACCCGGCAGACCGTTATGCGACCTGTGGCCAGTTCGCCGAAGAACTGCGCACGGCGCTGGGGTTCGTTCCCGGCGAGTCAGATAACCCCGCACGGGTGCGCTCGCAAGGCCACGCCAGGCCAGTCGCAGAATCCCGGCTGGTCTCCGGCGACAAGCGACCTGCCAGGCAGCAGGATTTCGAGCACGAGCCCACGCAGACCCCGACGCCCGTGCCGTCTGGGCCCGGTCAGCCGCCGTCCCCGGAGGACCGGCCTACCGCCGGACTGGGCCAGGTGAGCCGTGACTCAATAGGCCGCCCGGGCGCACCTTACCCTCGCCAGCCCCGGCGCCCCCCGGGCGTAATCAGGCTCGCCCTTGCTGTCGCGGCAGCGGCCATCGCCGCCGCCGTGGCTATTGGCGTAACCCTGCCGGACAGATCGACACCGGGCACGCCCGTGTCCTCCCCCGCCGTGTCCTCCCCCGTTCTGTCCCCCGCCGCAACCCCAGCACCGTCATCGTCACCGGCGTCCACCCTGGCATCCCGGCAGGCGGCGGCCGTGAACAACCTGCTGAGTTCGAGCGCAGCCACCCTAAAGGCACTGCAAGGCGCAGTCAGCGAGGTATTTAATTGCACGAACCTGTCCAGCGCGGTCCGTCAGATCCAGAACGTCGTGAATCAACGCAGCACTGAGTACAACCAGGCGTCAGCCCTATCGACCTCCGCCCTGGCGAATGGGGCGGCAGTGAAGTCCGACCTGATCGCCGCCCTGCGCAACTCGCTGGATGCCGACAAGGACTTTCTGACCTGGGCGCAGCAGCAGCTGAACCCCGGGTGTAGCCCGACTGCTCAATCGAGTGCCTACAACGCCGCGTATAACGCTAGCCAGCAGGCCGGCGCTTCTAAGAAGGCGTTCATCCAAGTATGGGATCTCGTCGCGGCCCAGTACGGCATCCAGCAGAAGTCGCCCGGCACCTTCTAGCAGCCAGCCGAGCCGACCGGGAACCGCCTCGTGACAGACGACGACGTTGAGGATGAACGCGCCCGGCCGCGACGCGGGGCTCCCGGTGCATGATGACGTCCCGCTGCTGGAACGCTGATGACAGTTCAGCCGAAGGCCCTGTGGTTCAGGTCCGGAACGCTGCCATGAAAACCGGATACCAGGAGCTTCTGGCCACCGTAGCCGCCGGACAGATCCTCGGCGGTCCCGCCTACGACGCCCTGATCGCGTTCACCGCAGTCGAGCACCAGGCCACGCTGCTGAGCCTCGACCAGCGAGCCACCCCGACATACGAAGCCATTGGTGCCACGGTCGAAAAGCTTGCTCCCTGACCGCCCACGCCCCCGCGTCTGCTGGCGGAGCTGTGGCATCAGGTCCACAGAACGGGACTACGCTGCACCAGCCTCCACAGCCTTCCAAGCTGGTCATGCGGGTTCGATTCTCGTTAGCAAATCCGTGCGCCCCGCTCAGGGCGCGGCCCGTCCGGCTACCACCGTAGCCCCGCGCCATCAATGGGACGCCAGGGAACGAAGTGAACTGCCGTTCGATAATCAGAGAAAGAAGGAAAATCAGACAGATCCAGGCCCGGGTTCCCAGGCCCGGTTAACCTCATCACAGCAAACGCCACCTGGCGAAGCTGCGTCACATAGAACCAGTTGTGCATGAATCCCGGGATGCTCCAGGTATGGGCATGGGGGCACCGGACCGTGCCCCGATGGGTCCGGCTAGAACCTGCTACCGCGTGGGCGCTGACCGGTGGCCGCGCGGGAGCGGCCGGTCATGTCCTGGTGCGGGGCGGTTCATGTAGCGGCTGGCGGCAATAGGAACTGACAGCGAGGCCCCGGCGAGTTTACCCCGGGAATCCACATCCCGGTTCCGGTGCCGAAGAGCACGTAGCCGATTACGGCGATGATGAACGGCGATGATGGTGTAAGCGTGCTGAAGGTGAGGATGCCGGCCGCCGTCACCAGGCAGCCTCCGGCGGCGATCGCCCTGGCTGGCAGCTGGCGGCTGAGGCGTCCTGCGAATTGTGCCATCACCAGGAACGGGATGTTCATGAACAGCCAGGACAGCCCGGTACGCAGGGCGGTCCATCCGTCAACGTCCTGGTAGAGCAGCGTGAGGTAGAAATATACCCCGGTCAGCGACGCGTAGGAGAGCAGGTAGACGCCGCACGAGGTGGTGAAGCTGCGCAGCTTCACCACCGCTGGCGGGATCATCGGGACCGGTGCCCGGTGTTCCCACCACACGAATGAAGCTAGCAGCACCAGGCCCGCGGCGAGCGATGCCGCCACCGGGGCCGACGTCCAGGAGTTCGAGGCCGACTCGATGAGGCCGAAGGTCAGGGCGAGCAGGCCCGCGGCGCTGGTGAGGACGCCGGGAACGTCCACCTGGCGGGTATCGGGATTTCGTGATTCTGGCACCACGGTGACGGTCAGGGCGAGGCCGGACCGCTGGACCCGCACTAGGCCGCGGAGATGGAGAGCTTGCGCGGCCAGATCGCCTCTGACCAATACCGCGGCAGCGACGCAGCCCGGCTGCTGCTGCGCGCGGCCCGGCTGCTTGAGCCGCTCGATGCCGGCCTGGCCCGCGAGATGTACCTGGATGCGCTCGGAGCCGCGTTGGTGGCCGGCGATTTGGAGCGGCCGGGCGGCGTGCGGGAGGCGGCCCGGGCCGCCCGGGCCGCGCCACCCGGTCCCGACCCGCCGCGCGCGGTCGACGTCGTGCTCGACGCGCTCGCGCTGCGGCTGACGGAGGGACACGCGGCGGCGGCGGCGCTGACCCCGGGCACTGGAGCTGCTTGTAACCCTGGACCCCGGCGCCGGAGAAACCCGCCGCTGGCTCTGGCTGGTCGGCGGCGGGCCAGCCGCATCATCGCCATGGAGTTGTGGGACTTCGAGTCCGGGTATGCCGTGGCCGCCCGCCAGGTTCAGCTCGCCCGCGAGACGGGCGCCCTCGTCCACTTGCAGATCGCGCTCAACTTCCTCGCCCTGCTTCACCTGCTCACCGGCGAGCTGAGCGTGGCGGAGCGGCTGATCGAAGAAGATCACCTGATCGCGGAGGTGACCGGCAACCCGCCGGTCGGATATGCCGCGATGATGCTCGCCGCCTGGCAGGGCCGGGAACAGCAGGCCTCCGAAGTGATCCAGGCCACCATCCACGAGGCGACCCCACTCGGTACGGGCATCCTGGCCGGCTCGGCGGCGTACGCGAGCGCCGAACTGCACAACGGGCTGGGCCGGTACGAGGCCGCGCGGGATGCCGCCCGGCAGGTCTTTGAGCGCGACGACGTGATATTCGGCTACCTGGTCGTAGCCGAATTGGCCGAGGGGCCGCCAGGACCGGTGAGGTGGCGCAGGTCCAGGCGGCGCTGGACTGGCTGTCCGCGCGCACCCGGGTGACCCCGACCGCGTAGGTGCTGGGCATCGAGGCCCGCATCCGCGCTCTGCTCAGCGACGGCCCGGCCGCGGACGGCTTCTACCGGGAGTCGGTCGAGCGGCTGGGCCGGACCGGGGTTCATGTGGGGAAGGTGGCGGTGGCTAGGACGGCGCCTGTTGTGGTGACGAGGCGCGCGCCGGTCAGCGGGCCATTTGTTACCGGGTCAGGGCTGCCCCAGTATCCGTGGCCGCCGGTCAGCTGGAACGACCCGATGGTGGTGACGTGCCCGTCCGGGCCTTCCACCTGGCAGACCACTGTGCCGTTCCCGGCAGCGCCGCTGCCCGAGCCGATGTTCACGGACATGTACAGCCACTGAGAACCGGAGTCGTAGAAGTAGATTTTTCCGACCGTCTGGTGGCTTGCGGTCACGAAGGCGGCGGAGCTCAGCGGGGTTGAGGTGGCGGCGTGCAGGTCCCAGCCGCCTAGTCCCGCGACGATGACCGCCACCGCGACGGCCGCGGCGGCCAGCAGCCGACGCGGGCGGCCTGCCCCGGCACTACCCATCCAGCCGGCGAGTTTCCGGCCGACGCGGCGCACCGGGCTGAGATGGCGGGCCGGAGCCGGGGCCGGAGCCGGGGCCGGGGTGGCGAGGCCGAGCCGTTCCATCACCCGGGTCTCGAAGCCCGCCGGGGGCTCGATGGCGGGCAGCAGCCCCACCAGTTCCTCGCCCGTCACCGTCAGCTGGCGGACGTTCTCGCGGCACGTATCGCACCAGTCCAGGTGCGCGAGCGCTCGCGCGCGCTCGCGCCCGGTCAGGACGCCGAGCGCCAGTTCGGCGGCGGCGTCGGCGAACTCGGCGCAGCCCATCTCGTTCAGCTCACTCATCACCCACATCCTCCGGGAGATAAGCGGCGGGCAGTTTCTGCATGCCGTCCCTGATCCGTGTTTTCGCGGTGCCCAGCGGAACACCTTCCGCGTCGGCGACTTGCCGGGCAGTCATGCCGTAGATGCCAGCCATGGCCACGGCCCGAGCCTGCGGGGCCGGCAGCTGGCCGAGCTCGCGGCTGCCGCAGATGTACAGCAGCGCGGTCTGGCCGGTCGCGGTGGCCAGCGCCCCGGCGGGCGCCGAGGCGCCGAAGCTGGAGACCGGGGTCGCCAAGTGGGTCAGCGTCACGCCGCCGAGGGCGACGGCGATGGCCAGCTGGCCGGCCGCTACCAGGCCGGTGACCAGCAGGGTGATCCGGCGCCCGGCGATCATCACGCCGGCCAGCGCGACCGGGATGGCGATCTCCAGTACTGGCTGGTACCGCCGCTCGCCGGGCAGCACAGCAGGCAGCGTGTCGTATACGACCTGCGCGGTCGTATACAGCAGGTACAGCAGGTAGCTGACGATCCACAGGCCGGCCTGGACCAGGGCGACCCGGCGCCCGGCCGCGGCCTCCACGAACGCGTAGAGGCCGCCGGGGCCGTTGGCCCGCCGGGCGTAGCGGAGCCAGATCGCCAGCGGGAAGGCGAACACGGCCATGGCCGCGACCACCGCCAGCCCGGCCGAGGCTCCCGCGGACCCGGCCACGATGCCCGGCGCGTACAGCGCGGCCAGGGCCAGCGGGCCGCCGAATGATGTGACGGCCACGCCGCGCGAAGGCCCAGGCGCTGGCCGGCCGTGCCGCCGGCGTGCGCGGCGGCCGGCCAGCGGTGGTGCCCGTGGTCCGGGCCGGGAGGGTAGTCACCGGTGAGGTCAGCTCCAGCCGCCGCCGGCGTTCGAGCTGGCCGGCATCGACGGCGCGGACGGCGCCGGTGCGTTCGCCGCGGCCGCGGTCGCGGTGTCGGAAGCGGTGATCTTTGCGCCAGAGGAGGCCACCAGCCACCACTTCGCGCCGAAGTTGTCGCTGCCCTGGCCGTTGGTCTGCCCGGCGGCGGAGTCACCGACGAAGAAGTACAGCGGGTGACCATCGTAGGTAACCTGCTTGGTGCCATCAGACCGGGTGATCGTGCCCAGGTCGCTCGCCTTCGCGCCCCCGGTGGCGGTCACCTGCCGGTCGCCGGCACCGCAGGCCAGGCCGCCGCGCACGCTCCCGAGCAGTCAGACATGTTCATGCCGTCCTTGGCCCACAGGTACACCGCGCGCCCCGACCCATCGGTCAAGAACGCCCCCGCCGAGCCGGCATGGGTGGTGATCACCGTCCCGGTCGTCGACGCGCTGGCCGAGCTCCCCGCAGCCGGGGCCGAGCTGGCCGGTGCCGAGGGCGACGCGGCGGCGGCGCCGCACGCCGTGGCCAGCAGCGCCGAACCCAGCGGAATAACCAGCTTGACCGGTAGCGGCATCCTGTCCAGTAGCGAGTGGATCATCTTCATCGTTTCCTCTCGGGCGACCACCGGCGCGGCCCTGGGTCACGCGGCACTGGCGCCCCTCAGCAGTTGCTTGATGACGTAACTACGGCCATGGCGTCGCAAAGGCTTGGCCAGACGTGGGTGAAGTAGGTCACAAGGCCGTAGGCCAGTCGCACGGGCGCACCGCGCTACCCAGCCATGGTCAGCGGAGGCATCCAAGCCCGTTTCCGTTTCTTGGCACACCATGGCTACCGATCGGCGAACCCGAACCGCCAGTTCTGCGCGCAGCACTGGTCGCGCTCTTAAACCTGCGCCGGGATGCCGTCTGCCGCCGGAGCCTGGGCAGCGCGACCAGCATCCCGCGCGTCGTACGCCATAACCATGGACGAATTCGTCAGCCCGATGGGCGCCGAGATGTGAGGCCGGGCCGAGCGACCGCCCCGCCCTCAACCCGGTGGCTAACGGGTCGCTCCCCCGCGCTTACCGCGATCAATACCAACGAGCGGCATGGAGCCTGGCGTGTGCTCATCGCACAACGTACCCATTTGCCGCAGTGGGTGGCACCTGCGAGTCTGCTCCGGTGCCGGGCTTCGGTGGGGCCCGGCAGGGTTTCTGCTGATCGCAGCACGGCCTGCTGAGGGCGTCGTGGCCCTGCCGGTGATCCGGTAAGTAGGGTTGCGGCATGCGAGTAGTAATCGCGGGCGGGCACGGGAAGATCGCGCTGCTGCTGGAGCGCCTGCTGGCTGAGCGCGGCGACCAGGCCGTCGGGCTGATCAGGAATCCGGCCCACGTCACCGATGTGCGCAAGGCCGGCGCCGAAGCTGTCATCTGCGACCTGGAGGTGGCCTCGGCCGATGATGTCGCGGTGCTGCTGGCCGGGGCTGACGCGGTGGTATTTGCGGCCGGCGCCGGTCCGGGCAGTGGCGCCCCGCGCAAGGACTCTGTCGACCGGGCCGGCTCGGTGCTGATGGCCGAGGCCGCCGAGCGGGCCGGGGTCCGCAGGTTCGTGCAGGTCTCCTCGATGGGAGCCGGCCAGCCGCCGCGGCCCGGCACCGACGAGGTCTGGGCTGCCTACATCACGGCGAAGACCGCCGCCGAGGCCGATCTGCGCGCCCGGGACCTGGATTGGACCATCCTGCGGCCTGGCGGCCTCACCGAGGCTCCTGCCACCGGCAGGATCCGGCTCGCACCCCCGCCGGTACCCGCTGGCACGGTCCCCCGCGCCGACGTCGCCGCGGTCATTGCCGCCCTGCTCGACAATCCCGGTGCCCGGCACCAGACGCTTGAACTGGTCGGCGGAGACAGCCCTGTCGCCACGGCCGTACACGGCATTTCGTAATCCCGGCACACGCGGAGTCCCGCCGATCATGCCCTGCAACCTCCAGGCGTAAGGGTACGGCAGAGCTGGTCAAGAGACTCGCACGTGAACGGCGGTTCGAGCCGCCATTGAGCTGATGGTCGGGACTGCGGCCCTGATTGCTGCGCACCGAAGACTTGGTCGCCTGCGCTAGTCGGTGCTGGCTGACGGATTGGGTGCTTACGCGGGCTTGCTGGCCGGGATGGCTGGTTGCAGACTTGCGTGGTGGGCCAGCTCAGGGGCGATCGGTGAGCCAGGGGCCGCGGGATGAGCCAGTCATCTGGACTCCTGACCGGCGTCTGCGGGTGTTCGTGAGTTCCACGCTGGGCGAGCTGGCCGACGAGCGGCGGGCCGTCTCGCGCGCGATAGAGGCGCTGCGCCTGACCCCGGTGATGTTTGAGCTCGGGGCCCGGCCGTACCCGCCGCGGGAGGTGTACCAGCAGTACCTGGCGCAAAGCGACGTGTTCATCGGGCTGTACTGGCAGCGGTACGGGCAGCCCGCCCCGGGCATGCAGGTCTCCGGCCTAGAGGAGGAGTTCGACCTGTCCGGTGCGCTGCCCCGGCTGCTGTACGTCAAGGCGCCGGCGGCCGACCGCGACCCTCGCCTGGGCGATCTGCTGGCCCGCATCCAGGATGACGCCTCGGCGTCTTACCGGCATTTCCGCACCCCCGCCGAGCTGGGCCGGCTGGTGCGTGATGACCTGGCGGTGCTGCTGAGTGAGCGGTTCGCCGTCGCTGCCGGCCAGGCCGCGGCCGCGGTGCCGTCGCCGGCCGGCGCCGCGGCCCCCGCCCGCTGCCGGTGAGCACGACGTCGCTGCTGGGGCGGGAGCGCGCCGTCGACGAGGTGGCCAGACTGCTCGAGCGTCCTGAGGTGCGGCTGGTGACGCTGACTGGGCCGGGCGGGGTCGGCAAGACCCGGCTGGCGGTGGCGGTGGGCGAGCGGCTGCGAGACCGGTTCGGCGCGGGCACCGCCTTCGTGCCGCTGGATTCGGTCACCGACTCGGGGCAGGTCCTGGCCGCCATCGGCCGGGCCGCGGGCGCCGACCTCGCCGGCGCTGGCGCGCCGCTGGAGGCGCTGGCCGAGACGTTCGGCGACGGCGCGTGGCTGCTGGTCCTCGACAACCTGGAGCAGGTGGTCCAGGTTGCCCCGGACCTGGGCGAGCTGCTGACCCGCTGCCCGAGGGTGGCGATCTTGGCCACCAGCCGCACGGCGCTGGGGCTGCGCGCCGAGCGGGAGTACCCGGTGCCGCCGCTGGCGCTGCCTACCGGTTCGGGTGCCGCCTCGGTCGCGGAGGTGGCGGCCTCGCCGGCGGTGGCGCTGTTCGTGGACCGGGCCCGCGCGGTGCGGCCAGGATTTGCCCTCACCGAGGGCAACGCGGCGGCGGTGGCGGAGATCTGCCGTCGGCTGGAGGGGGTTCCGCTGGCGATCGAGCTGGCCGCCGCCCGCACCCGGCTGCTGGACCCGCCCGCGCTGCTTGACCGGCTGACGGCCTCGCTGGACGCGCTCGGCACCGGCGCGGTGGATCTCCCCGAGCGGCAGCGGACCCTGCGCGCCACCGTGGAGTGGAGCGTCGGCCTCTTGGAAGACGCCGAGCGTTCGCTGCTGGAGGTCACGGCGGTGTTCACCGACGGCTGGACCATCCCGGCCGCCGCCCAGGTGGCGGGCCTGGATGAGGACCGGGCGCTGGAGTTGTGTGAGGCGCTGGCCCGGCACAGCCTGGTCGCTATCGACAGCACCGAGCTCGGGCCCCGGTCGCGGATGCTGGAGACCGTCCGCGCGTTCGTGGCCGAGCGGCTGGCGGCCCGGCCCGACGCCGCCGAGGTCGGGCGCCGGCACGCTGGCTTCTACCGGGCGCTGGCCGAGCAGGCCGACCGGCCGCTGCGCGGCCCCGGGCAGAGCGAATGGACGGTGCGGCTGCAGGCCGAGGCGGGCAACCTGGCCGCCGCGGTGCGCTGGTACCTGGCGCATGACCGCGGGCCGCTGCCGCACCTGTTCCGGGTCCTGTATCTGTTCTGGTCGCAGCGGGACCTCGGCCGCGAGGCCTGGTCCTGGGTGGAGCAGCTGCTGCCCGGCTCTGGCACGCTGGACCCGCAGGCCCAGGCCGAGCTGGCCTGGGCGGCGGCGGTGCTCGCCGGCGACATCGGGGACGACGCGGCGGCGCTGGCGGCCCGCCAGCGCCTGGCGCCGCTGCTGCCCGGGATCCAGGATCCCTTCCTGGACGCGGTGGCCCAGCTGGCGATGGCGTGGACCTTGCCGGTCGCCGGCGACTACGGCGGGGCGCTGCGGGAGGCGGCGGCCTCGCTGGAGGAACTCCGCGGCCAGGACGAGCCTGTCTTCACCGCCATGGCCGCGTTGACCGTCGGCTCCCTGGAGACCACGCTGGGCCGCTACGATGACGCCGTGCGTCACCTGCGTGAGGCGCGTGACCTGGCGGAGCGAGTCCGCGGTGACTGGCTCGCCGCGGGCTCCCGGGTACAGCTGGGCATCCTAGATGTCGTGCGCGGCAGCCTCGATGAGGCCCGGCCGCTGCTGGAGGAGGCGCTGGACCGGAGCCTGGCGGCCCGCAGCATCTTGTTCGTGACCCTCTGCCTGGCCGGGTACGCCCAGCTGGCGTTCGCAGACGGCGACCCGGACCGGGCGGCGCTGCTGGAAGGCGCGGCCGAGGGCATGCGCCGGCGGGTCGGCCTGCGGGCATGGCCGCATCTGCGGCGGGTCGAGGCCGATCTGGTGGCCCAGGTCCGCCAGAAGCTGGGCGCAGCCCGGTTCGATCAGGCGTTCTCCGCCGGCTCCGGTCTCACCCAGCAGCAGGCGGTAGCCATCGTCCGGGACCAGCGTGGCACCGGCACTCAGACGCCGTGAGCCACCACCGCACACAGCGCGGAAGCTGCAGCCTGCAGGCCAGCGCAGAGGCGGACCTGGCGCCGGCTCTGCGGCCAGCCCGGCGCCCCTATGGCTGTCTGCTTTATGCGGATATATCCGGCGCGCGCAGTCGGGAGCGGGGTTAGTTCCGGTCGGCGCGCGAACTGGGGCGGCGGCGGATGACGGGCGGGGCGGCGGACAGCGGGGACGGCCGGCGGCGGGTGGGTTGGGCGCGGAGGGGACGGGATGGGGGCACCCGATGGGCGGACGGGGGCGGA
>CAVUNL010000023.1:0-69488 GCA_963742795.1 uncultured Actinomycetes bacterium | reverse complement strand
CTCCACCGCGGCCGCCGCCAGCTGCGGCACTTCCGTGATTACGGGCCACCCGCTGTCCGGTCACGATGGCGGGCGGGGCAAAGGACCGGGCTGTCGCGCGGGCCGGGGCCCGCGGGCGCAGGCAGGACTGGTGATGGCAGCCCGTCTGCCGGCATCGCGGGCGGCCATGCGGCCTATGGCCGCCACCGCTGCGGCACGCCGGGCCGGGCTGGCGTGGCCACGGCTGCCCGCGGCGGCCGAACTGGCCACCATTGGTGCCGGTTACGTGGGGTATTCCCTGATCCGTATGGCCATCCGCGCCGGTCACCAGGTGGCGTTCACGCAAGCGGCCGACTACGGCAGCCAGCGGCGGCTGCACCGGACCGTCGAGGCTTAACCTTAACCACCTCGCCGCAGCCCATGTTCCGCTCGCCGAGGCGGCCGGTTACTACTACGGGCTGCTGCATTTCCTGGTCACCCCGCCGGTGCTGGCGTGGCTGTACCTGCGCAGGTCCACGCGTTCCCGCGGCTGCGCTAGGGCTGGGTGCTCGCCACCGCCACCGCGAACGTGGTGTTCTGGGCCTCGCCGGCCGCACCGCCCCGGTTCTCGGGACCGGGGATGACCGACATCCTGGTCACCCGCGACATCCTCGGCGCCGCCCACCCGCGCGGCGCCACCCGCCCGGTGACCTGTACGCCGCCATGCCCAGCCTGCACGTCGCCTGGGCCGCCTGGTGCGCCCGGCTAGCTGCGGCCATCGCCGCGGTGTCACGCCAGCGCCCCGGGTTCCGCCTGGGCGTAGGGGCGCTGGCGTGCACCTGCGTGGGCTTCTCGCCGACGCGGGCGTGCTGGCCGCGTGTTTCGGGCTCGCCGGACCGAACCCACGGCACGGTAGTGCCCGTGCCACCGCCGCGGAAGATTCCACCCCCAAGCCCACCTTCGAGTGACGCCTTCTCAGCACCCCGTTCATAACGTGCCGGGTGACCGCACCGCACACCGAGCAGATGGAAGAGGCCAGATGCCACCTCCCGTCCATACGCGCAGCCCGGACCCGTTCGGACGGCCTGCCCTCGATGGCACCGCCTGGACCCGTGGCACGCAAGCGGCGCACCCCGCGCGGCACAACAAATAAACCGGCCCAACCCCCTAGGAGAAACAGTCATGTCCCAAGCACCACCCATAACTAAGCGGACCGCCGCGCCGGGCGCCACTCGGGCCGCCGGCCCGGCTCGGCCTGGCCCTGCTCGTTATCGCCACCGCGCAGCTGATGGTGGTGCTCGACGCGACCATCGTGAACGTGGCGCTGCCGCATATCCAGCACGCGCTCGGCTTCTCCGGCTCCGGCCTGGAATGGGTGGTCAACGCCTACGCGCTGGCCTTCGGCGGGCTGCTGCTGCTCGGCGGCCGGGCCGGAGACCTGCTCGGCCGCCGGAAAGCATTCGTCGCCGGGCTGCTGCTGTTTTCCGCCGCGTCGCTGGCCGGCGGGTTCGCCACCTCCCAGGCGTGGCTGCTCGCGGCCCGCGTCGCTCAGGGCGCCGGCGCTGCGGTCACCGCCGCCACCGCGCTGGCGCTAATCGCGACCACCTTCCCCGACGGCCCGCCCCGCAACCGGGCGATGGGCGTGTACGCCGCGATGAGCGTGGCCGGCGGCGCGGTCGGCCTGATCGCCGGCGGCCTGCTGACCACCTACGCGTCCTGGCGGTGGGTGCTGTTCGTCAACGTGCCGATCGGCCTGGCGGCGGCCCTGTCCGCGCCGCGGGTGCTTACCGAGTCCGTGCGGCAGCCGGGCCGGTTCGACCTGCCCGGCGCGATCACCGGCACCGGCGGAATCGCCGCCCTGGTTTACGGCCTGTCCAGCGCGGCCACCAGCCCGGACGGGGTCTCCCACTGGGGCGACGCCAAGGTGGTGGCCTCGCTGGCCGCGTCGGTGCTGCTGCTGGCCGCGTTCGCGGTCATCGAGACCCGCAGCGAGCATCCGCTGCTGCCGATCCGGCTGCTGGCGGACCGGAACCGCACGGGGGCGAACTTGATCATGCTGTGCCTCGGCGCCGCGCTCTCCGGCATGTTCTTCTTCCTGACCGTGTTCATGCAGGCCGTCTGGGGGTACTCCGCGCTGAAGACTGGAGTGGTCTACCTGCCGCTGGCCGCCGGCACCATGGTTTCGTCGGGCGCCGCCGCCTGGCTCATCTCGCGGATCGGCGCCCGGCCGCTGCTGCTGGCTGGCACCGCGGCCACCGGCGGCGGCATGTACTGGCTGTCGCGGATCAGCGAGCACGGCAGCTATGCCGGCGCGGTGCTCGGCCCGATGCTGGTCATCGCCGCCGGGCTCGGCCTGCTGTTCGTGCCGGTCACCCTCGTTGCCATGTCCCGGGTCGCCGACCAGGAATCCGGAGTCGCGGCCAGCTTGCGCAATACCGGCCAGCAGGTCGGCGGCTCGATCGGGCTGGCGGTGCTCGGGACTGTCGCCTGGACCGTCGTGGCCAACAGCGTCCACGCCCAGGCCGCCCGCGAAGCGACCGCAGCCGGGGCCGGTTACCGGGCGCGGCCCAGCCGGGCGGCGCTCACCATGATCTACCACCACGCCCTGGCCAGCGGATTCTCCCGGGGCTTCCTGGTCACCGCCGGAATCATGCTGCTCGCCCTGGTCATCACGATCATCGCGATCCGGCTGCGGCCGCTGACCTCGACGAGGCCCGGCTCTGAACCCACCACGCGACAAGGTCTCTGAACCCACCGGGCGACAAGGAGAAAGACCATGCAGTCACCGAGGAAGATCGCAGTCGCCGGGGCAACCGGCAGGGTCGGCCGCCACACAGTTGACGTGCTCAAGGAACGCGGACACGACGTAGTGCCGATGTCACGGTCACAAGGCGTGGACGTGATCACCGGGGAAGGCCTGGCCACAGCACTGGCCGACGTGGACTGCGTCATCGACGCAGTCGCCGGGCCATCGCCCGAACAGCAGGCGGCCACCACATTTTTCACCACCGCGGCGGCGAACCTGCACCAGGCCGGCCAGCGGGCGGGCGTTAGCCGGATGATCGTTGTGTCCATCATCGGGACCGACCGGTTCACCGCTGGTTACGGGCCCGCGAAGATCGCTCACGAGACGGCCCACCTGTCCGGCCCGATCCCGGCGCGAGTGCTGCGCGCCGCGCAGTTCCACGAGTTGGTCGGGCAACTGGTGGACTGGGGCACCCGGGGCGACGTGGCCTACGTACCAAAGATGCGCACACAGCTTGTCGCGGCCAGGGCCGTTGCCGAGGTCCTCGTCGGCCTGGCCACCGAACCGGTACCGGCCGGGGCATTGTTCACCGAGGTCGCCGGCCCGCGGGAGGAGAGCCTGGTCGAGATGGCGAGGCTGCTCGCCGCGCGGCGCGGCTACCCGCCGCAGATCGAGGGCGTCAGCGATCCGGCCGACCCAGACCGCGAGCTCAACGAGAATGGTGCCCTGCTTCCCGGCCCCGGCGCCATCCTCACCGGCCCCGCCTTTGCCGAGTGGCTGGACTCAGCATCCTGACCGGCCTCGGCCAGCGCACGCCTCGCCTGAGTTCACCAAGCCCGCTCACCGAGAGAGGAAACCGAGATGAGAGTCCCGCTCGCCGGCGCGTCCGGCGCCATCGGCATGCCGCTGATCCGCCAGCTGTACGCGGCCGGCCATGAAGTGATAGCAATCCACAAGTCCCCCTGGGGGCGGGACCGGCTCGCCGCGGCCGGGGCGGCCCCCATCCAGGTCGATGTGTTGGACGGGGCCGGGCTGCTGGCCGCGCTGGACGGGCAGCGGGCAGATGCGGTGATCTCCGAGCTCACCGCGCTGAAGAAGACTCCGACGGCGCATAAGGACATGGCGGCCACCGACCAGCTGCGGACCGAGGGCACCGCGAACCTGATCGCCGCGGCCCGCCAGCTCGGCGCTCGCCGGTTTCTCACCCAGCCGATGGTGCTCGGGTACGGCTACGGCGACTGGGGCGGCAGGGTGCTCACCGAGGCCGACCCGTTCGCCCCGCCCGGCCACGGCCGGTTCGAGGAACACCTGGCCGCGATGCGCGCCAACGAGCAGCAGGTCTTCACCGCCGGCGGCCTGGACGGCGTCGCGCTGCGCTACGGCTTCCTGTATGGGCCCGGGCCGGCCAGCGACGCCATCATCGACGGGCTGCGCAAGCGCAAGATCCCCATCGTGCGCGGCGCCGGGGTGCAGCCCTGGGTCTATGTCAATGACGCCGCCGCAGCCACCACCGCCGCTCTCGAACGCGGGCAGCCGGGTGCCGCCTACAACATCACCGACAATGAGCCGGCCAGCTTCGCCACCGTGCTCACCGCCCTCGCCGCCGCCATCGGGGCACCCCGGCCGCGGGCCGTGCCCGGCTGGCTGCTCGCCGCCGCCCCCTACGCCAGGGCCCTCATCGTCGGCGGGCTGCGGCTATCCAACGCCAAAGCCATCGCCGAACTCGGCTGGACACTCCAGGCACCCACCTACCGCGAGGGCATCAGCCTCCTCACCCGCTACCTCGCCCAGGCAACCTGAACAGACTCGCCCGGGCGGCTGCAGCAGACATGCCTAGGCGGCCTGAGCGGGCCAGCAGACAGCAGCGCGGCTGCGATTCCCAGACGCCGTGGATTGTCTTATTCGAGCGGGCCGGGGTATGCGGCCTCGGCTCGCAGCACGAGCCTGCCGGTCAGCTTCCGGGTGATGAGCAGCACGACAGCGATGACAAGGATCGCCGCGCCGACGCTGACCAGGTCAATCGTGACCGAGTGACGTCGCAACGTGCCGCCGGCGACGTACCCAGATGCGCTGGCCGAGTTGCCCATGCCCCCACCGCAGCGGCGGTGCTAGCAGGACTCCGGCGTGTTCACTGAATATCGGTTTCTGCGGATGGTCCGTGGTCGCGGCCGACATCTCCAGCGTCGCGGCGGAGCGAGGCGCGCGGCAAACTCGGCGCCGCCAACCGCACCGAGGCCGTCGCCCGGGCACGCCAGCTCGGCCTGATCCGCTAACCGGCACCGGCAGCCGGTCCCGGCCTGCACTGCGGCTGGCCGCCGCGCCAGGGCGGGCAGACTCCCTCAGCCAGAGCCGCGAGCCGGTCCAGCAAGGTCGCAGTCAGTCGGCCGTGGTCGCCCGGGCCCGGAGCCGGTGCTCCAGCCGGCTGATGGGACGCAGGGCGAGCCTCCTGACGGCAGGGCGGAGCACCGGGTCGAGCAGGCGCATCCCCGGGAGGCGGAGCCCGCCGAGGAAGGCGAACCGGGTACCGTCGGCCTCGGGGACGGCGGCCATGCCGCCGATGAGGAACCGGCTTTGCATCACGCACCAGCCCGGGCGCAGCACCACGTCGAACCGGGCGCGCTGGCCGAGCCTGCCGCGGGCGCGGGCGGTCAGCCGCTCGCCCCGGGCGCTGGTGATCTCGAACGAGCGAAGGTCGGTGACCATGCGGGGGAGTCCGTGTTCCAGGTCGCTGGCGGCTTCCCACACCGCGCTGAACGGCGCCGGGATGAGTTTTTCCGCGTAGGCCACGCCGGGGGTTGCTGCGGCGAGGACCCGCATCCGGCGGACCGGGTCGAGCTCGGCCACTGGCCAGTCCTGGGTCACGGCAACCACGCCTTCCTGAAGCTGCGCCTGGCCCTGAACAACCGCGTGCGGACGGTCGCGGCGGGCACGTTGAGCAGCGCGCCGGCCGCCTGCTCGTCCAGTCCCTCCAGGTCGCGCAGGACCAGGACGGCGCGGTGCTCGGGGGTGAGCCTTGCCAGCACGTCGCGGACGTCGGCGGCTAGCTGCGGATCCCCTGGCGCGGGGACATCGGCGAGTTCGGCCGGGACGACCCGGGCGGCCTTGCGGGCCACCCGGACCGCCTCCCGCACCGCGATGGCGCGCGCCCAGCCGTAGATGGCGGCAGGGTCGCGCAGCCCGCCCAGATTCTTCAAGATCGCGATCAGCGCCTCCTGGGCGGCGTCCGGGCCGTCGTGCAGCGCGATCGGGCCGCACACCCGGCCCACATAGGGGGCCAGTGCGTCCATCAGGTCTGCCACGGCGATCTGGTCGCCCGGCCTGCGCCGCGCGGACCAGCGCCGGGTCGATCTCGGGTGGGCCGGTCATCAGCACCATTGTCGCGCGGACGGCTGGATCACCTCCGCCGGAACAGCTCGCGGGCCGCCTCTGCCACCACCGCGGGGCGCTCCTCGGGGAGGAAGTGCCCCGCGCCTGGAACGACCCGCAACTGGAGGCTGTCGGCGTGCCGCCCGCCGCCGCCCAGCATTCCGGGCGGCAGCATCCAGTCCTCGGCGCCCGCAAGGATCACCGTGGGCACCCTCAGCCGCAGGCCGCGGTCCCGGCGCGGGATGATCGCCGGGATGTCGTGCCGCACGAACTGCCAGTGCAGCGCCTCGCCGGCCCGGGCGCTGCCCGGCTGGCGGCTGGCCGCGACGAATTCCTCGACCTCGCCGGGCCGCCACGCCGCCGGGCTGGCCGCCCCGCGGTGTAGCAGGAACCGGGTCAGGCCCGCCAGTGGCGCAGCACCAGCCGCCCGGTTCTTGGGTACTCGAAGAACGCGGTGTACCAGAACCGCCACAGGTGCGGCAGCAGCTGCCGCTGCACCAGCCACGGGTGCGCGGCGTTGACCGCCAGCAGGTGGCCGACCCGCTCGGGTGCCTGCAGGGCGGCCCTGAACGCGGCGTGGACGCCCCAGTCGTGCGCGATCAGCCGCACCTGGGGCAGCCCGAGGACATCCATGAGCGCGAGGATGTCGGCGGCCCTGGTTGCGGTGTCGTAGCCGCGCGGCGGCGCCTGCGACCAGCCGAAGCCGCGCCAGTCCGGGCAGATCAGCCGGTACTGCCCGGCCAGCAGCGGAATGACGTGCCGCCAGGCGTACCAGTGCTGCGGGAAGCTGTGCAGCAGCACGACCGGCTCGCCGCCACCCGCCTCGGCGACATGCAGGCGGACGCCGCGCACCGTCACGAAACGGTGCGTCACCCCGGGCACGTCCGGCAACAGCCGGGCGCCGGAGCCGGGTAGCGTATCCCCGGCGTAGCCAGCATCCTGGCCGTCCGGGACGGGGCCACCAGCAGGCGGCGGGGTAGTGATCGTCATGGGCTGCTCCTCTGGCAGGACTTCTCCCGGTGGCGGGACTTCTCGCAAGGAAGAGGAGCCAGGGACAGCCGCCGTTCCCGTGACCCGCATCACATTCGCGTTGCGGTATCCGGTAGGCGCAACGATTTCCTCTCGACCGCTATCCCTGCCATGTCACAGACGGCCGGGCTGTCTCGCCTCAGATCCAGAGACTGACTCTGGAATCAGGAAGGTGATAGCTATGCGGGTGTTTGTGGCAGGCGGTACCGGGGTTCTGGGTCGGCGGCTGGATGCGGCGTCGGTCGGTGAGGCAGTGGCCAGGGCCCGGCCGGACGCGATCATGCACCAGATGACCGCGATTTCGATGGCGCACGCCGACAAACCCGATATGAAGCACATGGATCGGTGGTTCGCCACCACCAACCGGCTGCGCACCGAGGGGACTGATCATCTGATTGCCGCGGCCGAGGCGACCAGTGGTGGACCTGTCGCATCAGCAGCCCGCCGCGCACGTCGAAGCTGATATCCAGCGTTGACTTATACGCCTCGCTCATCCGGACGCCGTTGAGCTCGTGGTACGAGCCGTGGTAAGTGACGCCCGTCATGCTCGGCCTGAAGAAACAACAAGGAACACGCCACTGACAAGCGCCACCACGAACGAGCAGACGGCGATCTGGCTGAACAGAAACGACCAGCGGTCCTCCTGGCTGCGCCGGAGCAGCCGGGCGCCGCATCGCAGCAGTCCCGTGAGGTGACCCCTCATCCCCCCGGCACGGCTGGACACCCGCGGGCCGTGGCGGTGACTCTTGTTTGAGCGTTCCGTGATGAGACTTCACGGCACGATTACCGCCGGGCACCGGGCATGCCTGGCCAGCCAGGCGGCCACCGATCCGGTGAACCGGTGCGGGAACCGCTCGGGAGCGCCGACCACGATCGCGTCCGCCTTGCGTTCCGCGGTGATGGCGCGCAGTTCCAAGGCCGGGCTGCCATACCGCACGATCATCTCGATATCCAGCCCGGTCAGGTCGGCGCCGGCGAGCTCCGCGCGCAGCCAGCGCATCAGCTCGGCAAGCGGCAAGTCCGCAGAGCCGATGGGCCGCCAGACGTACACCACCACCAGCCAGCGGTCCAGCCGCCGTGCCATTCCGGCCGCATACGCCAGCGCACGCCCGCTGGCCGTCGAGCCGTCGTACCCGGTAAGGATCGGATACCGGTGCTCAGCGGACCCGCTGCCTGCCGGCCCGATCCGATGGTCAGGCCGGGCACTGCGCTCAGTCCCGGCCCCGCGCCCGCTGGGCTCGCCGACGGGTGCAGCGGGCTCAGTCATGGTCAGCTCCTTCCCGGCACTGCGGGAAGGCCCCCCGCTTGCCGCCGCCGGCAAATGCGACGGAGTCCGTCGCTCGCTGGAGAAAGGTTGTAACAGACATCTGCGTCTCCCTGCGCTTGTGCTTCCGTGCGACCGTGGAGCCGCCCGGTCGGGCGGCGCGTCAGCAGCTGGCTGGGCCGGCTGGTAGCGAGCATGCCCAGGGCCCGCAACGGCGAGGCCGCCGGCCGCGTCCAGCAGGAAGTGGTTGGCCGAGGCCAGCACCACCAGCGCGGTAGCGGCCGGGTAGAGCCAGGCCAGGTGACACCACCGGCCGCGGGTAGTGGTGACCACGGCGACGGCGCACCAGACGGCCCAGGCGACGTGCTCGGCTTGCCATAGCTGGGCCGCGTGCGTGAACGCCGCCCGGTGGCCGGCGCGGATGGCCACTAGGTCGTCGCCGGCGAGCCCAGTCGCCGTACTTGGAGGTGGTGATCCGGCGAAAGCGCGCACTCCATCGCCCGCGACGAAACTGCGCCAGGCGCGGGCCCTGCCGGGGGTGGGAAGGCGGCGGTGTGGGCGGCGTTGCTCTCCGGGCGGTCAGCCGGGGGGCACGAGGGTCGGCGTGGGCACATTGCGCACCTTCGGTCTGGGGCTGCGGATGTATTTGGTCTTGTGAGGACACGGCCGTGTTTGGGGACCGTTCTCGAGGACGGTACGAGCGGCACGCCATGGGGCGTCACCCGACGGTGCGCATGCCGGTGGAATCTTCTCCAGCCGGCCCAGTGGCACTGTCGTGCCGCCGAGCAGGACCTGGGCACGACGGTGCCTCCCGGGGGATCGGCTGCTGGTGCCGTGCTAGATCGATGACCGGGGATTCGCGGCTGGTGAGCGGCATGGGTGGCGACACGCCACGCCCGGGTTCGTGACTGAAAAGTGAAGAGTGTCCAAGGTCGGCGTGTTCAACACACGTCTGACCATGGGGGTCATCGTGATCGCCGACGCGGACACTCTCCTGATCGCACTGTACGTGTTATGCGCAGCTACACCTAAGACGTATTAGGCCCAGCTCCGGATTATGTGCAGCAGCCGGCGAGCCCTGCAGCGCCTGGTCCTCGTGGCTGCATGTTCCCTGCACCTTGCCGGAGTGATCTGGCATGAACCGCACATAATCACGACGCTTCCTTCTACATCGTCTCGGAAGGGAGCAGCTCATGGCCGTCCATGGTCTGGCAACGACAGATGCTGTGATCGTCGCGTTCGACGATCACTTGCGTCGCGCGCGGGGGATCGGCTCGTCGGCTCGGGAGAGCTACTCGCGCTTCGCGCGGGATTTCCTGGAAGCGGTTCTCGGGGATGGTCCCGTGGACCTCGCACACCTGGGCGTTCCCGACGTCGTCGGGTTCGTCAGTGAAGCGACCGCTCGCTATCGGCCCTCAACGGTCCAGCTGCTCACCACCGCGCTGCGATCGTTCTTGCGCTTCGTCCGGTCCGAGGGTCTGCGTGAGGACCGGTTGGAGGAGGCTGTCCCGATGGTGTCCCGCCGCCGGCTGGCGTCCTTGCCGCGGCACCTTGGTGCTGCCGACTTCGCCGGCCTGATCGCCTCGCTCGACTCGTCGTCGCCGCAGGGCCTTCGGGACCGGGCGGTCCTGCTCTTCGCCGCCCGGCTGGGCCTGCGGGCGGGCGAGATCGCGTGCCTGGGACTCGACGACGTCGACTGGCGTTCGGGCACCGTCAGGGTCCAGACCCGCAAGACCGGCCATGGCGCGCTGCTGCCACTGCCCTATGAGGTGGGAGAAGCCCTCGCTGCATACCTTGAGCGGGGACGGCAGGCGAGCGAGGACCGCCACATCTTCCTCCTGCACCGCCAGCATGTCGGCGCGCCGATCGATCGCCACGCCGCCAGCGACGCCGTCCACCGGGCGCTGCGCCGCGCCGGCATCGACGCACCGGCCCACGGCACGAACCTGCTGCGGCACTCGCTCGCCACGGACCTGCTGGCGCACGGGGCGAACCTCAAGCAGATCGCCGACTTGTTCGGCCACCGCGCCCTTTCGAGCACCCAGATCTACGCGAAGGTCGACGTCGCGGCGTTGCGCGAGGCTGCACTGCCCTGGCCGGAGGTGACGTGGTGACCGCCACCTTCACCGAGCTCGCCCAGGACTACCTCGCGATGCGCCGCGGCCTTGGCTACCGGCGGGAGACCTACCTGCGGGGCTTCGCTGGCTTCTTGGACCGCTCCGGGCAGCGCGGCCCGGTCCCGCTCTGGCTGAGCGTCGAGTGGGCGACCGCGACGTCAGCGAGCGATCCCCGCAACCCCGCACGGCGCCTCGCAGCCGTCCGGGGCTTCCTCCGCCACCTCGCCGCTCTCGACGGATCTACCCAGATCCCGCCACCGGGACTGCTCGGTCCCGCCCGGCACCGCACGCCGCCGCACGTCTACTCCGACGAGGAGATCGCGAGCCTGCTGCGGGCCGCGGCCGCGCTCTCCCCGGCGGGGGGCCTGCGGCCGCAGTGCTACGTCACGCTGTTCTCGCTGCTGGCCTGCACGGGGCTTCGGATCTCCGAGGCGCTCGCGCTCGCCCGCGACGACGTCGACCTCGCCGAGGGCGTGATCACCGTCCGTGCCGGCAAGGGCGAGAAGCCGCGTCTCGTCCCCTTGCACCAAAGCGCCCTGGAGCCGCTTCGCGCCTACCTCTCCCGGCGCGACCGCTTCGGCTCCACGGCGGGGCCGGCGGCCTTCTTCCGCACCGACGACCACGACCGCCTCACCTACGCCGCGGTCCGCAGTACCTTCAACGGGCTCAGACGGCGGCTCGGCTGGAGCGGTGAAGGGCGGACCAGACCGCCGCGCATCCACGACCTTCGCCACCGGATGGCCGTGAAGCGCCTGCTCGCCTGGCACGCGGAGAACGCCGAAGTCGACGCGAAGCTGCCCGCGCTGGCCACCTACCTCGGTCACGCCGGCGTCTCGGACCTGTACTGGTACTTCAGTGCCACGCCCGAGCTCATGGCCGTCGCGGCCGAGCGGTTCGCGGCCTTGGGCGAGCAGTCCCCGGCAGGTGCGCGATGAGGGCGCCAGAGATCGCCTTCCCTGCCCTCCTCCAGGACTTCTTCCTCCGGCGGCTGATCGGGCAGCGGGGCGCGAGCGCCCGCACGGTCGAGAGCTACCGCGACGCGTTCGAGCTCCTCCTCACCTTCGCCGGGCGGCGCACCGGCAAGTTGCCCTCGGCGCTTTCGCTCGCCGACCTCGACGCCCCGCTCGTGCCCGACTTCCTGGACTACCTGGAGTCCGAACGGGGCAACAGCGCCCGCACCCGCAACGCGCGGCTCGCCGCGATCAGATCATTCATGGCCTACGCCTCGGTGCGCGACCCCCCCTCGCTGCCGGTCGCGCAGCGGGTCCTCGCGATCCCCGCCAAGCGCTTCGACCAGCCGGTCCTCGGCTACCTGACCCGAGACGAGGTGGCCGCGGTCCTCGCCGCCCCCGACCGCAGCACCTGGAGCGGACACCGCGACGCGGTGCTGCTTGCCACGATGTACAACACCGGGGCCCGTGTCTCGGAGATCACAGGTCTTCGTGTCCGCGACGTCCTCCTCGACCGGCAGGCCGCGGTCCATCTGCACGGCAAGGGGCGCAAGGAACGCGCGATCCCGCTGTGGAAGAGCACGGCCGCTGAACTGCGGGGATGGCTGCAGCGAACCGACGAGGACCCTGCTGCGCCGGCGTTCCCGAACCGCGCCGGCAGGCCGCTCGCCCGTTCCGGCGTGCGCGACCGGCTCGACCGTGCGGTCTCCGCCGCGGCGCAGTGCTGCCCAACGCTCCAGGGCCGCCGCGTGTCGCCGCACACGCTTCGCCACACCTGCGCGATGCACCTCCTTCAGTCGGGGGTCGATCTTGCGGTCATCGCCCTCTGGCTCGGGCACGCCGATCCCGCCACCACCCATCAGTACCTGGAGGCCGACCTCGCCACCAAAGAAGCCGCCCTGCAGCGCCTGACCGCCCCGGCGCAGCAGCTGACGAGATACCGGGCAAAAGACAAGCTGCTCGCGTTCCTCGAGGAACTGTGATTATGTGCAGCCTTCAACCCCGCCCATCTCGCCATCACAGCCGGTTCGCCGGCTGCTGCACATAATCCGGAGCTGGGCCTAATACGTCAAGATCGATGACATGCTGCGGGACTGGCCGGACCTTGCCCCCCGGACGCCCTGCTGATGGCTTCGCGCCCGCGCTCACCGATGCGGAGCTGCTGACGATGGCGGTGATGTCTGCCCTGCTCGGATTCACCTCCGAGCGCCGGTGGCTGCGCTACGCCAGCGATCACCTGGCGGCGATGTTCCCGCGGCGGATCGGCCAGCCCGGGTACAACAAGCGGCTCCGCAAGGCGTTCTTCCTGTTCATCAGGGTGATCCGGATGCTGGCGATGGATACCACGCTGTGGAGCGATGACGTGTGGGTCGTGGACTCCACGCCGGTGGAGTGCGGCCGGTCCCGGGAAACGGTCAGGCGCAGCGACGCCGCCGGGTGGGCGCAGTACGGCTACTGCGCCAGTCACTCCCGGTACTTCTGGGGGCTGCGGCTGCACCTGGTCTGCACGTTGTCCGGGCTGCCGGTGCTGTTCGCCCTGGCCGGCGCCAAGGCCGATGAGCGCCAGACGCTCCTGGACATGCTCCAGGCCGGCCGCGACGTGGTGGATGAGCATCCCGGGCAGACCCTCATCGGCGACAAGAACTACTTCGGCCGCGACTTCGAGACCGACCTGGCCGGGCGTGACCTGGTACTGCTGCGCCCGGTCCGCAAGGGCGAGGCCAGTCGCGCCGCCCCGCAGCTGCTCAAGCCGCTGCGGCAGGTCATCGAATCGGTCAACTGGACCTTCAAAGGCCAGCTCGACCTGGAACGGCACGGCGGCCGGACGCCGGAGGGCATCATCGCCCGCGTCCTGGCCCGCATCCTCGCCCTGACCGCAGCGATCTGGCACAACGACAAGACCAGCCAGCCAGTCAAACGATCATTGACCGCCTACGATCACTAACCGCCACCACACCCCTGGAATCATCCATCTAGGTCTTCCTCGTCATCGAATTCCAGGTCGGGGACGACCGGGGCTTTCTGCCCGTGCGTGAACAGCGGGGCCATGGCCCGAGCCAGCGCTCGGTCGGGTTCAGTCGCAGTTCACCGCCGCGACGCAGCGTGTCGGCGTCGAGCCGGTGGATTGCCACACGCGCACCGGTTGCCCGGCGCAGTGGGTCGGCTAGCCGATTGGAACTAATCTCCGCTGGCTCGGCCCGGTGCGTAAGAGCGGTGCGGAACAACCCGATCCCTCCGGTCGGCGGTTTGGCCGATATGGCGAGTTCGAGGGCGGCGATGGCGAGCAGGGTGGCGGTGAGGGCCTGATAGCCGCCCAGCTGATGACCGTGCCGGCGATGAGCGGGAAACCCTCCGCCGGGTGAGGGATCTGGCTTGAGACATGAGGGTTTCTCCTGAAGGGTCTGTCCCGACCTGTCGGTGAGGTGCGGTCACTGAGCACGGTAGGAACCAGAGCCATGGGAGGGCGTCACCCGATGGTGTACTTAGCGGTGGAACGTTCCCTGACAGGACATGACACGACAGTGCCGCCCGGGACCGGAGCCCGGGCCGCCAGGGGATCAGGCCGAGCTGGCGGGCCCGGGTGATGGCCTCGGCGCGGTTGGCCGCGCCGAGCTTGCCCAGCAGGTGGCTGACGTGCTTTTTGACCGTTCCAGGCTGACCACCAGCTCGTCAGCGATCCGCGGGTTGGGCATGCCCGCCGCCGGCAGTACCAGACTCGGGGAGCGCCGACCCACCCGCGACATCGACTGCAGGCCAACACCACTGGCAGCGACACCGGCACCGCGCTCGCCGCGGTGCGACAGATCGCCGCATGGTCTCATCCGGTGGCCGGCGGGGCGGTCCTTCGCCGGGACCGTCGCCTGTTCCTCGCCAGGCGCCGTCGTGCCTGCCCGGGCCGGCCAGGTGAGCACGTTACCGTCGCGCGGGCCCAAGCGCCGTCTGGTACCGGCTGCGCGCCTGGATGAACTGCTCGGCGGTGCCGCCACGGTCGGGGTGAGCGTCGGCCATGGCGCGGCGCAGCTCCTTGATGGGTGGTGCTTGCGGTGCGGCCTGTCCGGCTCGCTCGCGTTCCCCGCGGTACAGGTGGTCTTCGGCGGCCTGGCGGGTGGCGAAGAAGAGCCGGCCCGCCCATCCGGGGCGGTGGCGGCCACCGGGCACCGGGATCACGCCGGCCGGGTACCCGCGGCGGCACCGATCTTCCCCGGGCGAGCAGTGCTCCCACGTGTACCCGTGCCGTGCGCACCGCCAGCCGCGGGTGCCTGCCGGGCAGTCATCGTGGCACCGGGTGTCGGTCTCGAACTGTTCGCGGCTGATGCAGCCGGGGCTGACCACGGCCGCGCGCCGGTCCCAGCTGTCGCTGGTGTAGTAGATCAGCTTGGCCGTCTTCTTGACGATCGGCACCTCTTGGACCCAGCGGCGCGTCTGGGCCGGGTAGCCGTCGTGGGAGTTGCGGACGCAGGGGACGTACAGGTACCCTGCGGGGGCGGCGTCAGCAGCGCCGGGTTTCGCCGGCCGGGGCGTCCGCCCGGCGGCGCCGATCCGCTTCAGCTCATCTGCGCGTGCCGACTGCCCCCACGCGTGGGCGCGCCCGGACCGGCTGGCAGCGATGAACGGCAGCGCCATGCCCGTGACCAGGGCAATCAGGGTCACGAGGGGCATGACGATGAATATCAAGCTCGGCCTGTCCATGGCACCGGGCCTCCTTCCGGGATCTGGCCGGCGGCCGCCGGCCCGGGCGGGCCGGCGCTAAGCGGCGCCGCCCGGTGGGCTGGCTCGCGGATTTCGTGATAGCCGCCGTGCCGGTTCCGCACGATCCGGCCGGTTTCCCGGCCGTGTAGTTCCTCGTCGCGTCGCCGGCCGGCCAGCGCGTGGCAGATGACCCGGGTGAGCCCGAACGCCAGCACCGGCCCGGCCAGCACCAGCACCCGGAAGAACCAGGTGACCGTGTAGACAGGGATCTGCAGGTGGTAGGCGATCTGGTCGTTGGCCGCCGCGGCCCACAACAGGCCGTAGAACATGACGCCGGCCACGCCCGCCGCGGTGCGGTTGGCCGGGTCGGCTGGCGTGGGCGGCAGCAGCCCGCGCGGCGGCCGCCCGCCGGCGATGCGCCGGTCCGCAATCGGGTAGAGGGCCAGGGCGGTGAAGAACAGGCCGGGCACGACCAGGCCCGCGATCAGCACGCCGAGAGCCAGCGGATGCCCGCCGACCGACAGCTCCCAGGCCGGCATGAGCCGCAGCCCGCCGTCCAGGAACGCCATATACCAGTCCGGCACCGAACCGGAGCTGATGCTGCCCGGCTGGAACGGCCCGTACAGCCACACCGGGTTGATCTGCGCGATCGCGCCGAGCAGGACTAGCACCGCGCAGGTGAACGGCAGCAGCGGATCGACCCGGCGCGGCCGCCGCAGCGACGGCCGCAAGCTCGCCCGCAGCAGCGCGCCGGCCAGGGCCGGGAGGACCAGGATGTGCACCCAGTAGTCGCGGCCGATGATCTGATGCCCGGGGGGCGCCCCGCCGAAGATCCAGAACACCAGATGCGTCCCGATCACCGGCACGGACAGCAGCACGCCGGTGATCACGGCCAGGCTGCCGCCGGAGAGGCCGTCGTCGGGCAGGATGGTGCCGGTGTAGGCCGCGAGCATCCCCACGGGCAGCAGCGTCACCCAGATCAGCCAGCCCGGCAGCGCCCGGCCGGAGAACCGGCCGCGGAAGAACGCCCGCAGCAGCCGCAGGCATATCGCCGCGACGAACAGGTCCGCCGACCAGTGGTGCACCTGCCGGATCAGCAGCCCCCCGCGGACGTCGACGCTGATGGCCAGCACGGACCGGTACGCCTGGCTCACCGGGGCGCCGTCCAGCTTGCGGTAGGAGCCGTGATACACCACGGTGGCCATCGACGAGCGGAAGAACGGCAGCAGCAGCACGCCGCTGATCAGCGCCACGATGAACGAGTAGACCGCGATCCGCCCGAACGCGGCAGCCCAGCGATCCTCCGGGTCGCGCCGCAGCGCATCAGGAACGAGCCGCCACGTCCCGGCAGCCAGCCGCTTCACGGCAGGGCCGCCGGGGGCCCGAGGTCGTGGGGTTGCGGACATCGGGGCGCAGGACGCGGCGCGGCAGGTGATTCCGGCCGGTCATCATCAGCGGGTTCTCCTCGGTGAGCAGGCCGATGACCTGGACCGCTGGCGCCATCGGAGGTTCCTCGTGGATTGCTTGATGCCCGGCGCGGCATGAGCTCCTGCTCGGGATGCTCAAGGTCGCTGAGCGGGATCGTGTCGGCGTGGAAGAACATCGACAGGGCCCAGTCGGCCAGGATGCGGACCTTGTGGTTCAGCGTCGGCACCCAGGCCAGGTGGTATCCGCGGGCGATGAGCCAGGCGAGGAAGCCATGCAATCTGAGCCGGTATACCTGGGTCACGCCCTGACGGCGGCCGAGCGTGGCCACCGAGCCCAGGTACCGGTGGCGGTAGGGCCGCAGCGGCTGGCCGCGCAGTCCGGCGACGATGTTGCCGGCGAGCGTCTTGGCCTGCCTGGCGGCGTGCTGGGCGTTGGGTCCGCAGATCGTCCCGGGCCGGGTAAGGTCCGGTACCGCGGCGCCGTCGCCCGCCGCGTAAGCATCCGAGACGGCGGTGACCGACAGGCATTCGGTGACGCGGACACGGCCCGCCTCGTCCACCGCCAGGTCGCTGGCGCTGGCCAGCGGGTTCGCCGTTCCGCCGACGGTCCACACCAGGGTGCCCGCGTCCAGTTCCGTTCCGTCATCCAGGACGATGTGGCCGCCCTCGGCGGAGACCAGCTTCGTGCCGAGGCGGACCTGGATGCCCCGGCGGCGCAAGGTACGGATCGTCCACTGCCCCAGCGCCAGGTCCAGGTCGGGCAGGATCCGGCTGGTTGCCTCCACCAGCACCCACCGCATCTGGCATTGTGACAGCGAGGGGTAATACGTGCACGCGCGCTCGGCCATGGCCTGCAACTCGGCGAGGGCCTCAACGCCGGCGAACCCGCCGCCGACCACCACGAACGTCAGCGCCCGCTGCCGTTGCTGCGGGTCTTGGACCGACGCGGCGTTATCGAGCTGTGCGAGCACGTGGTTGCGCAGGTGTATAGCCTCGGCCAGATTCTTGAAGCCGGCTGCGTTCTCGGCCAGGCCCGGGATGGGCAGCGTCCTGGAAACCGAACCCGGGACTAGCACCAGGATGTCGTAGCTCAGCGAGTATGCGGTGCCGTCCCGCGGCTGGAAGCAGGCCCGCCGGGCCGCGTGGTCGATACGGGTGATCCGGCCGGTGAGCACCTCGGTGCCGGGCAGCACCCGCCGCAGCGACGTGACGGCGTGCCGCGGCTCGATGGCGCCGGCCGCCGCCTCGGCCAGGAACGGCTGGAAGGTCATGAAGCCCCGCGGATCCACCAGCGTGACGACCGCTTCGCCGCGCCGGAGCCGACGGCGCAGATGCCGGGCGGTGTACATCCCGACAAATCCGCCGCCCACGATGAGGATGCGCGGCGGCTCGCCGCTCACCGGCCCCGCGATCACGTGTTCCACGGCCGGTCACCCTCCCAAGACCTCATCGCCGCGTCCCGGTCGTCCCCGGCCAGCGGCAGCAGGACTACGACCGGGCGCACCGGGCCCGTTCCGCGTTCTCCGCGGGTCATTTCGGCTACCAGACGTTCTGCCTGTCCGGTCTCACCGATCCCCAGGCGGGTTTGCAGCACCAGCGCTCGGACCCGCGTCGCGGAAGGACGGTTTCGGTGCCGCTCCGGCGCAAGTGCGCGGGCGTTTGTCGATCTCAACATGGGTATCTCCTTCATGGAATGCCGGATGGCGGACGTACGGGTGCGGAGTCGAGCAGGACGCCGGTCACCACAATGCGGCCGGGCGCGGACCCGGGCACCCGGCCAGCACCCAGCAGGCCGCCATGACAGGGCCCGATGGGACGAAACCGCTCGCATCTGCAAGACGTGGGACCGTGACAGCACGGCCCGCTACCCGCCGACGGGGATTGCCGGCCCGGCCGAGCGCTATGGCCCGGACGACATCTGGGTCTCGCGGGCCGGGCGGAAGGGCCCCACGCCCGGGGCGCTCGCGCCGGGCCCTCGACCTCTGCGTACCGATGCATTTCACTGTCATCTCCTCGGCCAGTCGCCATGTCCAGGCCCGGTAGTAGGGAAGGGGCCCGCCGCGTTCGTGGACCGTTCTCGAGGAAGGTAGGAGCCGGCGCCGCAGTGGGGCGTCACCCGAAGGTGCACATGCGGGTGGAATCTTCGGCGGCCGGCCCCGGGGCACGACAGTGCCGCCGGGGCCGGCCGGGAGCACGGCCGTGCCCCCGGGATCGGCTGCAGGTGCCGGGCTAGGGGTCAGGCCTAGCTAGCGGGCGCGGGTGACGGCCTCGGTGCGGTTGGCCGCGCCGAGCTTGCCCAGCAGGTGGCTGACGTGCTTTTTGACCGAGTCGGGGCTGACCACCAACTCCGCGGCGATCCGCGAGTTCGGCGTGCCCGCCGCCAGCAGCACCAGGATTTCCAGCTCGCGGCGGTCAGCTGCTCGGCCGGGCCCCATGCTCCTCACACCAGGCCGCCGCGTTACGGTGCAGCTGCGCCCGCCTGGCCGGGCTGTTGCTCCAGCAGGCGGGGCGCGGAGCAGGTCGGCGAACAGCTGGTGGTAACGCCACCAGCCGCGCACCTCGTCCAGCACCAAGAACAGGCCCGCCCGCTCCACCTGCTCCAGCATCGCCTGGCTGCCGGCATGGCCGGTGACCGGATCACACAGCGCTCCCGACAGCCTCTCCAGGACCGACGTCTCCACCAGAAAGCTGCGGACCTCATCCGGCTGGCGCTCCAGCACTTCCTCGGTCAGATAGTCAAGGATGTAGCGGTGGCTGCCGCTGAACGCTGCCACGGACCCGGCCACATCGGACTCTTGCCGAAGCGACAGGCCAGCTGCAACCCGGCCACCCACCCCTCGGTGTGGGCCGTCAATGCCGTCGGGCGGCACCCCTGTGCAGGTGCGCTGCAGGCGGCCCAGCCATCGGCGACCACCTCCCGGTCCAGCGATGGCCAGCTTCGCTGCTGGATGCGGAGATTCAAACCGCTGGGCCCACGGCCGCGCCGTTGCTGGTCAGCCGAGTGCCACCATACTGACGCGCCTCGCCTGAGGGCCGTCGCCCGGGTGCCCGTCGGCTGACCGCCCGGACCGCGACGCCGCCCACACTGTCGCCATCCACCCTGAGCAGGGGTGGAGCCTGCTGTGCAACGGCGTGATCGTGTTCGACGACATGGGCGAGATCCTGCCCGATGGCCGGGTGGTTCCCCCGCGCCGCCCGATCCACCTCCGACCGGCCATCGTGGCGTAGCCACCTGAGGGGCCCTCATCGAGGCCTACCACAGCTACCCAAAGAACGCGGCGTGAGCCGCAGGAGGAGAAACGACGACGGGCGGGCAAGCAATCAGAAGCTGTGGCTAACCCGTACCGGAGGGACGCACTGGCCGACAGGTGCGGCAGCAACTTGCCAATACCAGAGCAGCCAGAGCATGATCACGCCACCTTGGCGGCAAGACCCAGCCGCCCCCGCCAGATGATCGGCGACAGAACCCGGGCCTTGACGGTCGAGGCGTCAGCCTGCATGAACCGGTAGTGGCGCAGTCGAGCGGCCGGGACCGGAACTGATCCACCGCCGCATCTAGGCTCGTGGACAGGCTCCGTGACCTGGCTCTTGGAGCGCGAGGTGAGCGCCGCGTCCGGGGTGGCGGTCGTTAGACTGACTGGACCAGCAGCGACGCTGGCCATCGCTGGACGCGCTGAGCGTTAGGTCGCCGATGACCGGGCTATCTGCGGCGGCCCATTCTGGGGTTGCTGCTTCGGAGCGGGATGTGCTGCTGGCCACCAAGTTGCACGTGCCGCGCTTGCAACCGGGCTTTGTGGCCCGCCCGCGGCTGGTGCAGGCGCTCGATGAGGGGCTAGTACGGCGGCTGATCCTGGTGGGCGCCCCGGCCGGGTTCGGCAAGACGGCGCTGCTGGCCGGCTGGGCCCGGCGGGGTGACCGGCCGGTGGCCTGGTTGTCGCTGGACGCTGGCGACAATGACCCGGCGCGGTTTTGGCGGTACGCGGTCGCGGCGCTGGACCGGGCGCGGGCGGGCATTGCCGAGCGGGTGGGCGCGCTGCTGGGCCCGCCGGCACCCGCTTCGTTCGAGGGGCTGGTGACGGCGCTGATCAACGAGCTGGCCGCCCCGCCCGGCCAAGATGAGCTGCTGCTGGTTCTCGGCGCCGGCGGCTGCGTCGGCGAGGCAGGCGGCCTCGACCAGGGCGAATGCCCGGCCGCGCAGCGGCCCGGGTACCTCGGGAACTGCCGGAAAGCGCAGGATGCGGCCGAGGGACGTGACCTCGTCCGGCACCGTGCCGGTCCATGCGCGCCAGGCGTGCAGCACCTGCGCGGCGCGCTGGATGGGGAAGAACAGCGACCCGGCATACAGCTCGCGGACCGGGTACAGGCTCATCTCCAGCGCGGTCACCACGCCGACGCTGCCGCCGCCGCCTTTGACCGCCCACAGCAGGTCCGGTTCGTGACCGGCGTCGGCGCGGGCCAGGCTGCCGTCCGGGGTCACGATCTCGGCGGCGGCGACGCTGCTGGCGGCCAGCCCGTAGCGGCGGGCCAGCCAGCCGATCCCGCCGCCAAGGGTGTAACCGGTCACGCCGACGTCCGGCGAGGTACCCGCGAGCGCGGCCAGGCCGTACTCGCCCGCCGGCACGGTCACGTCCCGCCACAGGGCGCCGGCTTCGGCGCGTGCGGTGCTGGCGGCGGTGTTGATGTCCACCCGCCGCATTCGGCTCGTCCTGAGCAGCACCGCGCCCTCGAGCGGCTCGAGCGGCTCGGCGCCGTGGCCGGTGCCCTGCGGCGCGATGCGCATCGTGTGGGCCCGGGCGAACCGCACCGCGCGAGCCACGTCGGCCGCGGACTCGGCGAACACGACGGCAGCAGGCCGCTACGGCTACGCCGTAGGCATTCACCGTGGCCTCCCACCCCAGGCTGTGTAGACCCGGACAGGAGTTCCCCGCCCCGATAAGGCGGGTACGCGCCGCGAACCAGCCCGTATCCACCGGGTTTGAGCTGGCGTTGCTTCAAGAGGCGTAACGACACCGGTTCCTCGCGTATACCTTCCCGTCTCGCTCACCGCGCCCGGCCCATCCGGCAGTACCAGGCCGACGCGACTTCGTCGAGGCTGCTCCCGCCCTCCCCGGCGATCCCCGGATCAGGCTGCCTCCAGCTCCAGCTCGCTGCTGCGACAGCGAGCCGATGGACGGTCTCTCACCTCCACATTGCCAAACAGCGCCTCGCGGCGCACACACAAGAGCAACACAAGTCCGGGTCCAGGAGGCATCCAACCGGTTACGTGCCGGGCGGCGCACCCCTGGGCCGGCTCGCTCGGGTCCGGTGACGTAACGTCGTCGGGGTCACCTCTCCAACCTTGAGGAGAACCCCATGCCTGGTCCCGCCGTCGTCCTCGTCCACGGTGCCTTCGCCGACGCATCCGGGTTCGCGGGAGTGATCCGGGAGCTCGAGAGCGCCGGCCACACGGCGCTCGCCCCGCCGAACCCGCTGCGAGGCGTCGCCTTCGACGCCAGCGTCGTCAGCGACGTGGTCAAGGCCATCGACGGCCCGGTCGTGCTGGTCGGGCATTCCTACGGTGGCGCCGTGATCGGCCAGGCGTCGGCCGGCCTGGAGAACGTGACCGGCCTGGTCTTTCTCGCGGCGTTCGGGCTGGAGGCGGGCGAGAGCTGCGCGAGCGTGCAGCAGCCGTTCCCGCCGCCCCTGCTGGCCAAGACGGCCGCCCCGACCCCCTACGACGCGCCCGGCGCCGCGGGCGGTCCCGACCTGTACGTCCAGAAGGACGGGTTCCGGGAGACGTTCTGCGCCGACGTGCCGGTGGACATGGCCGATGTCATGTTCGCGACCCAGCGCCCGCTCGCGGCCGCGGCGCTCAACGAGAACGCCACCGCGGCGGGCTGGAAGACCAAGCCGTCCTGGTTCCTGGTCTCCGAGCACGACCACGCGATCTCGCCGGACGCGGAACGGTTCATGGCGCAGCGGATGGGCGCCACGACCGACACCATTGACGGCTCGCACACCGCGTTCATCGCGAAGCCGGTCGCCGTGGCCACGTTCATCCGGCAGGCGCTGCGGTGACCTCGGTAGACCGAGATGTGGTCCTGGCTCTCCCCGGTGAACGGGCCGCGGTCCCGGTCCTGGTAGCGCTCCCGCAGCCGCAGGCGGCCAGCCGGTCCGTCAGGTCCGGTTCACTCGCCCGGCAGCAGCGCAGCCGTAGCGGCCGCAGCGTGGTGCCCGCGCGTCGAACGTCACTCGCTGGCAGGTGACGGCCTGCGCCACCGGGTCGTCGGTCAGGAACTCCATCTCGGCCGAGTCCTCGGTCAGCGCGCGGGTGGCGACCGAACCAATGGTCTCGCGTTCACCAGGCCTGTGCCGAGCGACGCCCGTCGCACTCTTCTGCCGCGGACAAGGTCTGTCTGCGGTTCTCGGTGCCAAGCCTCATCGGATGAGCGTTTCCTTCGGCCGCACGACGCAGAACTCGTTTCCCTCCGGGTCGGCAAGGACAGTCCACGACTCAGCGCCGGTCTGCCCTATGTCGACCCGGCGCGCCCCGAGCGCAAGAAGGCGGTCAATCTCCTGATCGCGGTCCGCGGCGCTGCTGGTGAGGTCAAGATGCACCCGGTTCTTGACCGTCTTAGGGTCAGTGACCGGCATGAAGCACATGCCGACGGCTGCGTTCTCGTCGGTCCCGATAACGATCTCGTTTCCCCGCTCGGACAGGACCTTCCAGCCCAGCGCCTGCGTCCAGAACCGGGCCAGGCCGGGCAGATCGTGAGCGTCAACGACGATGTGGTGGAGTCGAACGGGCATGCCGGCAGTATGCGCGGCACGCTGGACCGTATCCCGGAAACCCGCTGTTCTGCCGCGGACGGTCGATCACCGGAGGTCACGCCGCGCGATAGCGCCCAGATCGTGTGATCAACCTGATCTTGCGGCAGCCCGCGGACCCAGCCAGCTGAGCACGTGGCCTGACGGGAAGACCATCACGGAGGGCAACCGAGTCCATGCGTATCTGCGCAAAATATCCGGCGATCGGTATGCCAGCCGAGTTGGCCGCTAAGGTCGGCGGCGCCGCACCGGAAGATCGTTATGCGCGAGCTAGTTTTGACCAGGAGCTCGGTCCGGTGTCAGGTCAAGACCGCGGACTTGCTGCCGCGGGGGAACCAGGATGACCGGCGGCTCGGCAGGGGCCAGGG
The DNA here is from genome assembly GCA_963742795.1 of uncultured Actinomycetes bacterium. Taxonomy (GTDB): domain Bacteria; phylum Actinomycetota; class Actinomycetes; order Streptosporangiales; family Streptosporangiaceae; genus Palsa-504. The sequence goes on along the minus strand of CAVUNL010000023.1, from coordinate 45,766 downwards.
TCGTGCTGCGGTCCGCCGCCACCAGTCACCTGCGCCCTTTCGTCCTGGCCAGGTGCCGGTTGCCTGGCTGCTGGCCCGGGGTCAGCAGGCAGGCAAGGGCGCGCGGCTGCGCCGCTGCGGCGCGCGCCCTTGCCTGGTCAAAGAGGTGACCCGCCGGGGCGATCTCTGTTCGCCGACGGTGTCAAGATCAGGCCCTAGGTCACCATTATTCAACGTCTGGGCTGTCCGGCTTCTCAGCCTTTCCGGCGTGACTCCCGGGTATTGGCCAGGCAGTGCGTCCGGTCCAGCTTCTTGTTTCGCCTCGCAGATATCTTCATGTCTGCGAGGTGTCCAGGAGGCTGCCCAGGGCCAGGGGTCCCGGGTGCGCGGGCCGAAGGTCGGTTGTCGCCGGACGGCGGTATGCCACATCTCCGCCCCACGACCGCGGCGGGCAGTGCTGGCGCGGCCGTCACGCGGCGGTCACGGCGGTGGCCGCGAGGCCGGGCCGGAGCGGTTGTGCATGAATGCGCCGGGCAGCCGGGCGATCGGGTGCGTGGCTTTCCAGCCGGCGGCGGGGACGATCACATCTGTTGCAAGTTGCCCGCGGGGCGGTGACGGTGTCCCCCGACGAGCGGCCCGGTCAGATGGAACCCACCGATGACCGCGCGGCTTGCCGGCGTGATCAGGTGCTGGCTACGGCGGGCAGCCCGGTGGCGTGGTCGACGTGGCCGTGACCGCAGACGATGGCCTCGATTCCCGCCGGATTCCAGGCGGCGCAGGTTCTCAATGCCCCGGTGGGTCACGCCGGTGCCGGATGGCAGGTGGCGCACCTGGCCGCCCCTGCGATCCCGGCGAGCGTGCAGAACCCGTGCTGGGCCAGCAGGGCGTCCGACGGTGCCTTCCCGCAGCGGTACTAGCACGGACCGGCGTCACGAGCGTCGCCGCTACGAGCCGCTGTCGGCGCCGGCCGCTGGGTTGCCGGGCCGCCGACTGAACGGACGGCGGGGCCTACGGCGCGAAGTCACCCCCGCGGATTACCTGCGCGGCGAGCGCGCGGCGGGCCTTGCCCGCGTCGTCGACGCAGATCACGGCGAAGAACAGGTCATCGGAGACGCGGACCGGCAACAGCAGGTCGACGTTGACGCCGACGCCGGGCATCGGCGTCGAGGGTGCGGCCGATGCGCTGCTCCGGTCATGGCCGGTGACGTGCTGAGCCCCCGGTGCCCGGTGGCTCCGCGGTCGCGGACGGCCCGGATGCTGTGCGATGGTGCGGCGCAAGCTTTGATTACCGGGGCGGTGCTGGCTAGGGACCGAGGTCTGTGGCACAGGTGACAGATGGCCCTGATGGACCCGGCGCGGGAGGGGAAAGCTGACGCTTGCAAACAGCGTGCAGTATCCCCGTCACAGGTCGCGAGAGGGGAGCGGACATGCCACGCAGCGATGTTCACCGGGACGGCCTAGCTCGTGAGCTCGGCGCCGCCCACTACCAGTCCGCCCACGACAAAGCCGCCGCAGCCGATCGCGCCGGGAGCCGCCGGCCGGAGCGCGGCGAGCCCGGGCATGCCCGTGGCGAACCCAGGCAGTACCACGGCCGATGGCAGCAGCGGGTCGGGGACGTCATGACGACGCCTGTGGTGAGTGTTAACCTGCGTACCCCGTACAAACGGATCGCCGCGCTGCTGGCCCAGCACCAGATCAGCGCCGTGCCGGTGCTGGTACTGGGCCGCCATGTCGCCGGGGTGGTCTCTGAGGCCGACCTGCTCAGCGCCCAGGAAAGGCGGTTGCGGGAGGCCCAGCTCGAGTCAGCCGGCCACTTCCGCCGGCACGCCAGCGTCAAGCAGCACCGGGGCCTGACGGCCGCAGAGCTGATGACCTCGCCGGCCATCACCACGCACCCGGACGCGCCCCTGCCGGCCGCCGCGAGGCTGATGAGCAGCCGGCACATCAAGCGGCTGCCGGTCGTCGAGGCCGGAACGACGTTCGGCGGCGGCGTCGGCGGCAAGCTGACCGGGATCGTGAGCCGCTGTGACCTGCTCAGCGTCTTCCTCCGCCCAGACGAAGACATCGCCAAGGCGGTCCGCGAGATGCTCGCCCAGCTACCCCAGGCGGACCCGGGCGGCGTAACCGTAGCGGTGCGGAACGGCATCGTCACCCTGGCAGGCCCGCTCGGGTCCGCGCAGGAGCATGACCTGATCCAGGTGGCGGGCCGGCTGACCTGGGACATTGATGGCGTCGTGGACGTGGTGAACAATCTCGGCATCACCCAACCGGAAACCTCACCCACCCCGCGGCACCGCGAGGTACCGCTCACGCCCGACGAATTCCTCGGCATGCTGACCAAGCCCGAGGACCTTGTCGGCATGCTGGCCAAGCCCGGGGAGTTCATCGCCAGCGCCTACGACTTCGCCGAACAACTGCTCACCTCCCAGGAGTACGCCCAAGGCATGACCGAGGCGATCAAGCCGCTGCTTGGCGGCACGAAAAGCGCAGCGGCCAAGAAGGATGACAGCAAGAAGGATGACAGCAAGAAGGATGACAGCAAGTAGAACCCGAATTGGCGGCGAGCCCGGCTTCCCGGACTGACGCTATGTGATCGCACTGGAATTGAGCGAGGCGCACATCCGCGCCGACGTGAGCGGCACCGGACACCCGTGCGACGAGCCACCGGGTGTCCGGGTGTCCGGGTGTCCGGGTGTTGGAGCGTATGGAACGGCACCACGCTGCACCAGTCTCCACAGATTCCAGGCAGCGGCGATTTTCTACCCAATTTTCTACCCAAACAGGCAGCGAGGTGGAGCTGGAGAGGTTGTATCTCCTGGTCACAGCCGATAACCGGAGTGCCCGGCCAGAGTGCGTCACCAGCTTCCCAAGCTGATAGTGCGGGTTCGATTCCCGTCACCCGCTCCACGGTAAAACGCCAGTTCAACGGCGTCCTACCGGCTAGCTTGGGCCTGTCACGACCTGTCATTGGCTGCGGATCTCTCATAATTTCTTACATCCGCCCCGAAGCGCTCACGCGCCGAGGAGCCCGGCGATGGCGTCCCTGGCGGCTTCGAGGTCGCCCGGCCGGACCCGGATGTAGTGCTTGAGCGCGGTCGCGCCGCCATCAGCGTGCCCGGCCCACGCGGCCACTACCGCGATCGGCACCTGACCCGAGTTGAGCAGGTAGGACAGCGCGGAGCGGCGAGCGTGGTGGAAGGTGATCCGGCGGAGCCCGGCGGACCGCACGAGGCGGTAGAAGGCTCCGCGTAGCCGCTGCATGGAGTAACCAGCACCGATCTCATCGGCGGCCACGTAGCCGCCGTGGCTGCCCGGCCGGTACGCCTCTCCCGCTGCCATCCGTTCTTTGCGCTGGAGCTTGCGCAGGTCGCGCAGCGCGTAGATCGTGCCTTCATCGAGCGGGAGCGTCCGCTCGCCTGCGGGCGTCTTGGCGGTCTCCCGTTCGAGCACCTTAACGGCCACGATCACCTGGACGCGGGCGACCGTGAGCGTGCATACGGTCAGGTCCACTGAATCCCTGCGCAGGCCGGACACTTCCTCGGCGCGCAGGGCCAGCAGGGACAGCCGCCATATCGCGTGGAGACGATCGCGGCGGGCCGTGTCCATGAAGGCCCGGACCTCATCGTCGGTCCACGGTGTGACCTTGCGGGGCCGCTGCCGGGGACCGCGCACGCCCTCGGCGGGATTCCAGGCCATCTTCCGGTCCCGTACGGCCTCCTGGAACGTCCGCCGTAGCACGGTCAGTATCATCTGCACCGACCGCGGCCCGAGCCCGGTGCCGGCCTGGCCGCCCTTCTTCCTGCCCTTGGTGAGCATGAAATCGACCACCGCGTTGACGTCGGCTGTGCCGATGCTCTGTAGCTTGCGATGGCCCAGCTTGTTCGCGGGGAACTCGCAGGGCGTCCTGATAAGCGCGCAGCGTGCCAGGCTCCACGCCGCGCCCGACCGCACGACCTGCTCCGGCGTGTGCTTCTTCCTCGTAGCCATGTTGATGTCGAGCCTTCCTGCCCGCAACGCGGGCCGCAAGACTCTCAAACGACCTGGATCAACTACCGCCACCAAAGGCGGCGCCACCGTCAGTCCAGGATGCATATATATCGACCCGCCGGACCCGGAAGGCCCTATCCGCATCAGCGCGGCCGTCACCGGAGAGCTCCCGGGCGAGGCTCTTAGCGTCGTCTTCGCAGTCCGCCCCGACGATGAGGTGCCTGCGGTGCGGGCGGACCCGCCATCCCTGGGCGGCAAGATGCTCGGCCAGGTGCACCACATCGTCGTGTGACGGCAATTCGACCCACACCTCCCGCGCGGGGCGGCCGAACGCCACCGACGCTTGCCGCTCTCGCTCCTGACGGGCTTCGTGCCGAGCCTGCTGCTCAGCAACGGGATCGGCGGACGGCTCGTCCGCCGCATCACGCCACACCTGGTCCCGCGGGCTCCAGAACTCCGTCCGGACGGGCGCGCTGACGTCGTGCCGCGCGAGCACCTCACGCGCCACTTGTGCGGCCTCATCAGCCGATCCGGCGCTGGGGGCGTACAAGAAGATCCGGGTACCCCACCGGCTCGAGCTGACCGCTACCTGATCGCCGAGGCGGCTGCCCAATGCAGAGATCAGCGCCTGCCGGAAGGAATGCAGGCTGCGAGGCAGGATGCCGAACGCAATGCAGACGCGCCACCCGTCGTCCATAGACGCACGATAGCAACCCTCCGCACCGGCACCTGAACCATCACCGCCGCAGATCCCCTGCCCGAATTCCGTGATCGTCGACAACAGATCAGCGAGGCTCACACGCCATGCGGGCCGGTGCAGCGCAAGGCCATCTCCCTCGGCTTCTCTTGTCCAGCTCGCGGCCACGCGCGTTCTCACGGTCACTCATGGACATCCTGCTCCGCAAGTCAGGCCGTACGAAGCGGCTAGCGTTGCTCGCGTACCCACCAGGCGCGAATGGCGGCCTCGACGCGAGCGGCGCTTGAATCTCGCTGCTCTAGGACATTGGCGTCCTGGATCGCTTGCACTGGCCCTCCAGCACCGCCGCCGGATCTGGGGCAGGACCGGCGGCAGGGGCTGGAATTCTGACGATCACCCACGTGCGGTCCGTCCGGTTGTGGGCTTCCGCACCTGGCACCAGCCCGTCCGAACCGGGCACCGTGCCCGAGGTCAGCTTGTGAAACAGGGATATCCAGTGTGGGCTGGCGTGACCTGCAAGTGGAATCTGAGCCGTCACTACATCTATGTCATGAAGGATCTTAATATCTGCATGGTGGTCGAAGTCTGGCATCCTGCCTTAACCTATCTCACCGCCGCGTACAGGCTGTCTTGCGTGGGAACCGGCCCGGACCGGACGCGGGCCATCCCCTGCACGGTGCAGCAGTCATTCAGCAGGGGAGCAATGTCGTGCCCGCTGCGTACCCGATCGGACGGTGATCCCGGATATCTCACGGACACTGAGGGACAAGCCGCCGTCTGAGCTGACCCGCGGCTACGAAGCTTACGACAGCGGCGCTTACGTCCTCCTAAGCAAGAGGTCTCGCCCTACTTTGCTTCGCACAGGATCATCACTGCCTGCACCGCCGGATGCAGCAGGATGTCGTCCTCGGGGGACCTCGACCAGATATCCGCCGGCCAATCCCACCGCGCTACACGCTCGGTATCGCGAGACATCCAGCCCACGCCCACGCCGAAGTGACTAGAGACATAGCGGCAACGATTCGTCGCGTCGTCGGGCTCAACCGACGCCAGCGCGGTCAGGTCAGGCATAAGCGTGGCCACCCAGATACCGTCCCGAAGCCGGAGAGGGGTAATCGTCGGCTCGCCCTGCAACGGCAGCTCCCTGTCCAGACGGGCCAGGGCCTGACTGAGGATGGCACGAGCCTCGGCCTCGCTGGCTGCCTCGATCGCAAACCCGCACCGACAACGCCCAGCGGGCCTCTCGCCCGGCCGGGGTCATAACGCCCGCGGACTCGCCGGGCGGAACCGCTGGGTTCACGGTCACCTCCTTCCGGTTGTCGCGGATCGCAGCTTATAGCCGGGAGTCGAGCGGACCGGCGCCGTGGGAGCCACGCTGGGAGCCACGTGGATGGACTACCTCTCGCCGCTGCGGACTTACGCGAACAGCGGCAGTGACTGTTGACGCCGTCATGCTGCTGTCAGGCAACCCGGTAGGTGTTGCCGACGGCCTGTGCGTACAGCTGGGCCAGGGCGAGCGTGGACGCCACCGGTTTCTGGCTGGCGATGGCCGCGCTGAACTGCTCGCTGACGTTCTCGCCGAGGTCCTGGAACTCCGGGATGTCCAGGAACCCGATGCCGGTGTACGGCACCGGCTTGACGGTCGGATGCGCTGAGTTGGTGGCGTTGATCGACTGCCGCGTCAGCGGGCCGTAGGCGGCCGACAGCTTCTTGTACTGCGGTATCTGGTAGCTGGAGAACCGGCTGCCCGGCGGCACGCGCGACCAGCCCAGCTTCTCTCCCGCCGTGCGGATGTAGGACTTCGAGGTCATCCAGGAGATGAAGTCCCACGCGACCTGCTTGTCCGGGCAGATCGACGGGATGGACAGCGACCAGGTATAGAGCCAGCCGGACGGGCGGCCGTCCTGGCTCGGCGCCCAGGCGTAGCCGTTGCGGCCGGCCACCTCGCTGCTGGCCGGGTCCTCGATGACGCTGACCGCCGAGGTGGCGTCGTACCACATGGCCGCGCCGCCCTGGCTGTAGAGCGTCAGGCATTCGGAGAACCCGGACTCGGGGGCGCCGGGCTCCCCGTATTTCTGCACCATCGACACGTAGCTGCTGACCGCGCGCGTCACCTCAGGGCTGGTCATCTGCGCCTGCCAGGCCGTGTTGAACCAGCGGCCGCCGAACGTGTTGATCACGGTATCGATTGGCGCCAGGTTCTCCCCCCAGCCGGGGAGCCCGCGCAGGCAGATGCCGGCAGGCCCCTCTTCGGCTGGTGCAGTTCGGCCGCGATCTGTTCCACCTGGGTCCAGGTGGGATGCAGCGGCATCGTAATGCCCGCCCTGGCCATCAGGTCCTTGCGGTACATGAGGAACGAGGACTCCCCGTAGAACGGCACGGAGTACAGGTCCCGGTTGCGCGACAGCACCTCCCGCAGCTGGGGCGGGAAGTCCTGCGCGTCGTAGCCCGGGGTGGCGTCGATGTACGGCTGGAGGTTCACCAGCCAGCCGTTCGCGGACCACATCGGCGTCTCGTAGTTGCTGATCATCACCACGTCGAACTCGCCGCCCTGCGCGGACACGTCTGCGGTGATCTTGGCGCGGGCCTCGTTCTCCGGCAGCGACACGAAGTTGAGGTGCACGCCCGGGTGCTCGCGCTCGAACAGGTAGGACAGGCTGATCGCATCCTCCATCTGCGAGTTCGACACGAGCGCCAACGTGATCGTGGTTCCCGGGCCGCCGTCCGACAGGAGCTGTCCCGTGCCGGTGCCACAGCCGGTCAGGGCAAGCGCCGTGCCGCCAGCGGTCCCGGCCAGGAAGGCACGCCGGGACAGCGGCATCGCAGTCGAGCCGTGGGCGGTGGATCCGGGGTCTTGTCGCACGTCCCGTCATCCAGTCGGCTTCGCGTTCGTTGACTCGACGTCGAGCGGAAGCGTGACGAGGATCGACGTTCCGTCGCCGGGCGGGCTATCGATCCCGATTGTCCCGCCGAGCGCCTCGACGCGATCTTGCAAGCCGACCAGTCCCGAGCCTCGGCGGCGTCCGCTCCGCCTACGCCGTCGTCGCGGATCGACAGGACCAGGCTGCCGTTGCGTGTCGCGAGCGAAACCTGCATGTGGGATGCAACGAATCCCCAGCTGTTGCACCCTGCGGCTGACCAACTCGGAGGCACAGCTGTAGCTGTCCACGCGAGCCGGCCGACCAGTGCGAACCACGGCAGTCAACGCCATCGTTGACTCGAGCTTCAAACGACTGCCCGCCGGCAGTTCGTCTCTCGCTGTCCCGCTGCTGGCGACTATGGCCATCGTCCCGTCAGGCTCGAGCCGGCCGATCGCTGTGGCGTCGGCGTCGAGAAGCCGCTCCACCTCCTCGGCGACAGCCGAGAAGACCTCAGCCGGTGACACGCCCCTCGCGACGAGCGTCGCCACGCGCCGCCTTGCCGCCTGCTCGCCCGCAAGCCGTCTCAGCTCGCTTTCGGCCCGCCGACGCTCCGTCACGTCGCGTGCCACCCCGTACATCAACTTCTCGTCGAGGACAGGAGTCGCCGTCCACTCGAGCACTCTGTACGAGCCGTCCTTTCGGACATAGCGGTTCTCGAACGATGTGACCGTCTCCCCCTGGAGGATTCGGGCCGTCTCCGCGCGGGTCTTCTCACGGTCGTCCGGATGGACAGACTGAAGGTAAGGCCGCGCGAGGAACTCTGCCGCCGTGTAGCCGAGGATCTGCTCGACGGCCGGATTGACGCGCGTGAAATGTCCCTCGAAATCGGCCACCGCAATCAGGTCGGAAGAAAGATTGAAGATGCGGTCGAGTTCGGTTTGCGCCCTGGCGCGCCGCGCCTCGTTGACCCCGAGCGCGCCGGCGAGGCCGGCGAGGACCAGGCCGACGGCGAGGATGACCCACGGCAGGACCGCCGCGGCGCCGGAGACCGACTCCAGCGGCACGGCGACGTCGAATCGCTGTCCCGCCTCCATGAACGTGCTACGCACGGCCGCCGCGCCGCCAAGATCTCCAGCGGAGGTGGCGCCGACGGTGAGCTGCACCGGCGCGCTGTACGTAGCCGCTGCCTGCAACGAGGGTTCCGACACGAACACCACGACGAACGCCGGTATGCCGACGCCCCCGATCGGGCTCGGAGCCAACCGGGCGAGAAGGAGCCCCTTCGCGCCATCGGGAAGGGTTGCCAAGGGGGTTGCACTCACGGCATCAAGCTCCCTGGCGCGGGTCACCGCCGGAGCCATGCCGGTTTCGCCGCTGAGATTGATTCCAGGCAGGTCCATGGGAGAGACGCCGCTGACGAGGGTGGCCGGCAGATACCAGGGTCGCGGGCCGACGGGCACGACCCTGAGTTGCCGGTCGACTGTGACGATGGGATGACTGGTTCGCCGCTCATACGCAGCACGCTGAGAAGCCGGAACCTGCTCGACCCACCCAGCGGCGGGGAAGCCAGCCGGGCTGAGCCATCTCGATGCGTTGCTCTCGAACTCCTCGCCCGCGTCCCGGCTGCCGGCGACGCTCAACATGAACTGCGCGAGGCTCTCGGCCAGGAAGGATCCTTGCTCGACGCGCCCGCGGATCTGCGCAGCGGCGACCTTCGCGCGGTACTCGGAGTTCAGTCGCGCGTCTCGCTCGCCGAACAGGCGGGTTCCGAAGAAAGCCGCAACGGTCAGCGCGAGGACCAACGCTACCATTGCCATCTGCCGAGGCCGCATGCTCGACCTTCCGTCAGGACCGAGACCGGTCGAGAATGGGACCATTTTCCTCCCCCGCCGTCGCCGGGGGGAAGGCCGGTCCTGTGACGTAAGCATCGCCTCACCCGCGAACAGGCAGCCTGACCCGCTGCGCAAACCGAGCTTCTAAGCAACGGGTCAAGGGTCCAGCGTCGCTACCTCACGCATCGATAGTGTTGCTGAGGTCGGCCAGCGCCGGGTATTGACCCGGCATCGGCTTCCAAGCATTTGGCGCCCGACAGAAACCATGAGGAAATCCGGACCACGAACCCAGCGTTACCCGCGTTCGTTTATCCACAGCGACAAGTGGGCGGGTTCCAGGGCCTGGTGTACGACACCGGCCAGGTCATCTTGGACCGCATGCAGGTCGAGCGCGTCTTGCAGCCGGGCCGCGAACACGGCCACGGTCTTGTCGGCGTTGTAGCGGGCCCGGTTGAACCGCCGGTCCACCAGTCGCTGCACCCGCCGCCGCACAGGGTTGAACAGCGCGGCCGCCACCAGTGTGGCGCAGGCTACCGCAACCGGGGTGGACAGCGAGACCGGCAGCGCCTGGGTGGCCAGCAGCACCAGCCCGGCGTACACCCCGACCAGGAGCCCGGTCACGATGGCGTAGGCCAGGGTCCGACTGATGATCCGGTCGATGTCGTACAGCCGGTACCGCAGAATCGCCACGCCGATGCCTACCGGCAGCGCCGCCCAGCCGAACCAGGTCAACCCGCCCACCACATTCAGAAGGGTTATGCCCGACGAGCCGAGCGACCCCGAGAGAGCCGCACAGACAAGAGTGAAGGCCCCGCCGCTGGCCAGCCACTTCAGCTGCTGGCGTCGGTCACTGGACGAGCGCCGCCAGCTCAGCACCTGGCGGCCGATGAAGCACAGCGACAGCACGATCAGCATGATGCTGGCCGGGCCCTGGACGGCCTTGTACCAGTCGGCCGGGGCGTCAACAGCGGACAGCCCACCGTTGGAGTCGACGCGGATCGGGTGCGCGACGAGGGCACCAGCCGTCGCCACGGCAGTTGCCACCAGCAGCACCGCGTAGATCGCGCAGTAAACCCAGAGGGCCCGGCGCCAGAACCCCGACGGGAGCCTGCCGTCCGGGAACAGCAGGATCACCACGAACAGCAGGAGGAGGCCGGGTCCCCATAGCTGGCCGAGCGCCAGCCCCACCGGGCTCAGCGGAAGATGGTGCCCGAGGCGATAGCCCAGGAACGCGTAGTCAGGGCCATCGGTGCCCAGAGAAACACAGGCAGCGATCACTAGAAAGAGCCACCCGATCGGGTTGCGCGGCTGGCGCCGCGCAACCAGCACCCCGACCACCGCGCAAGGAACGCCGATCACCAGTGCCACGAGCCCGTTGAACAGCTGATGTGCCATGAGCATCAGCGGGATCATGGCCACGAAGGACAGCGCCGCCAGACCTCCCAGCAGGATTATCCAGGTCGCCGGTGACGCCACGCGGAACCGGCGGGCCGTGACCTCCGCCGCCGGTACCTGCCCGCCCTCTGCCTGCGCTTCCCCCACAGAGCACGACACTACGCCTGGATCGTTCCGGGAACGTTACCGCACAGCACGGAAGCGCAAGAGCCTTTGCTGGGCTCATTTCCGGGAATGGCCCGCTGAGTGTACGTGCCCGCCCCTCCATGCTCGAGCGCGACCGTGACCGCAAGGCTCCTTGGGAGCCACACTGGGAGCCACCGGGGCGAACAACCTTCAGGGAATCCGGACGGCGCGATCGTCTCAGGATCGTGGCGCTGAGGAGTGGCATCGGCGCGCCTGGCTAGCCCGGGCAGGCTTCACCGCCAGTACCCTGCGCTGGTTCTGCGGTGCCGGCGGCCACGCGGTCGAGGTAACCGGGACGAGGTAACCGGGGCGAGGTAACCGGGTAACCGCTCAGCTGGGCTTGACGCTGATCCGCGTCCCGAGTTCGGCGCCCTCGCAGATCTGCCGCATGACCCCGGCCGCGGCCACGTCGAACACGTGCATGGTGAGGTTCTGCTCGTTAGCCAGCACGAACGCGCTCGTGTCCATGATCCGAACGCCCGCCGCCAGCGCCTCGTCATAGGTCAGCCGCGTGTAGCGGACGGCATCGGGATTGATGTTCGGGTCGCTGTCGTAGACCCCGTCGACACCGCGCTTGGCCACCAGCAGGGCATCGGCGTCGAGCTCCAGGGACCGCTGCACCGCCGGGTAGTCGGTGGTGACGTAGGGCTGGCCGATGCCCCCCGCGAGCAGCACGATCATGCCGCGTTCGAGGTGGTGGACGGCCCGGAGCCGGATAAACGGCTCGGCGACGCTGTGGATGGGCACCGCGGTCATGACCCGGATGTCGATGTCGGTCCTGGCCGTGAGCGCGCCCCGGAGCATGAGCGCGTTCATGATGGTTCCGAGCATCCCGATGTTGTCCGCCTCGGCCCGGCTGATGCCCCAGCCCTCGGCCATCCGGCCGCGGAAGTAGTTGCCGCCCCCGACCACCACCGCTACCTGAACGCCGAGATCCCGGAGGGACAGAACCTCCTGCGCGACCCGGGACAGGCTGGCCGGATCGACGCCGGTGTTCGCGCTTCCGGCGAGCGCCTCACCGCTGAGCTTGACGACGACCCTGCGATAGCGTGGCAAGTCTGCGAACCCCCATCCGGCCCCCCGAAGCGGTGACCCCGGCCCACGGTACCGCATGCCCATACCCGGTCTTATGGGATTCCCGGCCGTGCTCAGTGAGGTCGGGACACACGGCGCTTGCGGCTCTCCTCCACCTCCGCCTCGGCCGCCGCGCGGTCCGCCCACGCGGCGCCCTCGACCATTTTGCCGGGCTCGATCTCCTTGTAGACCTCGAAGAAGTGCTGGATCTCCAGCCGGTCGAACGGGGGCACGTCGGAGATGTCCTGCAGGTGCGCCATCCGCGGGTCGGTAGCGGGCACGCAGAGCACCTTGTCGTCCAGGCCCTTCTCGTCCCGCATCCGGAACATCCCGATCACCCGGCAGGTGATGAGGCAGCCCGGGAACGTCGGCTCGTCGAGGAGCACGAGCGCGTCGAGCGGGTCGCCGTCGTCGGCCAGCGTGTCTTCGATGAACCCGTAGTCGGACGGGTACCTGGTGGAGGTGAACAGCATGCGGTCCAGCCTGATCCGCCCGGTCGCGTGGTCCACCTCGTACTTGTTGCGCTGTCCCTTGGGGATTTCGATGGTGACCTCAACGTCCACGGTTTCGCTCCATCCCGATCCGGATGATTAACTCCATTGTCCCTGCAGTACGCCCGGACCGCACGAGGTGGTTAGGGGAATGGTGCGCCGCACACGGATCGCGGCACTGCTGACGCTGGCCATGATCAACGTCTTCACGCTGGCGGCCGGCATCGCCGTGGCCCGCATGCTCCCGCCGCGCCTGGCCGCGCTGAAGGTGCCCACCGTGGCGGCCGGCCCGCTGGCGGGCGCAGACCCGGTGCTCGCTACCGGAACCCAGGACGGCCCGCTGCCGACCAGCACCGGACTACAGAAAGCCCTGGCCGGCCCGCTCTCTGCGCCGGCCCTGGGTCCTCAGGTATCGGCGCTGGTCGCGGACCCGGTCACCGGGCGGGTGCTGCTGTCCGAGCACGGCTCCCGGCCCATGATCCCCGCCTCCACCACCAAGCTGGCCACCGGCCTGGCTGCCCTCGCGGTCCTCGGCCAGAACGCCAGGTTCACCACCAAGGTGGTGCGCGGGGCGACACCCGGCAGCATCATCCTGGTCGGCGGCGGCGACCCGACCCTCGCGGTGAACCAGTTCCCGGCCCGGGACTACCCGCAGCCAGCCACGCTGGCCAGCCTGGCAAAAGCCACCGCCCGGACGCTGAGAGCGCAGGGCCACCCGACCGTCGCCCTGGGCTATGACACCTCGCTGTACACCGGCCCGGGCCTGGCGCCCGGCTGGCCCGCGGCCTACGTCACCGCGGGCGACATCACCCCCATCGTCCCCCTCGAGGTGGACCAGGGCCGGCTGACCGCGGCCGGCCAGCCCGAGGACTCGGACGACCCGTACAACCTGGCCGCCCGCTCGCAGGATCCGGCCGGAACGGCCGCCAGCGCCTTCACCGGACTGCTCACCGCTGACGGCATCCACGTCACCGGCTCCCCGCAGCCCCAGACGGCCGCACCGAGATCCGCCACCCTGGCCACCGTGACCTCGCCGCCGGTGTCGGCCCTCGTGGCGCAGATGCTGGAGGAGAGCAACAACGTCATCTCCGAGAACCTGGCCCGCCAGGTCGCGGTGGCCACTGGCCAGCCGGCCTCGTTCAGCGGCGCGGCCCAGGCGGTCACCAAGGAGCTGAAGCGGCTCGGCGTCACCACCGGCATCCACCTGGTGGACGGCAGCGGCCTGTCGCCCCGGGACTCGATCGCGCCGGTCACGCTGGTGAAGGTCCTCGAGCTAGCCGCGGGCAACCCGAAGTACCGCGCCGTGCTCACCGGCCTGCCGGTGGCCGGTTTCTCCGGCACGCTGTCGGCCGGCGAGAGCGTGTTCAGCGGGATCACCGGCGCGGCCCTGGGCTCGGTCCGGGCTAAGACCGGCAACCTGGGTACGGTGGCGTCCCTGGCCGGCCTCGCCTACGACAAGAACGGCGGGGTGCTGGTCTTCGCCCTCATGACGGACCAGGTCCCGTCCGCCGGCATGCTCGACGAAGCGGCGAACGCCATCGACGCCGCGGCCTCCGCCCTGGCCGGCTGCGGCTGCCGGTAACGTGCCACCGTAACCCGCAACGGCAACAGATAACGGCAACGGGTAACGCGCAACGGTAACGGACGCGGTTACGCGCACTGTCCGTAGCACGTACCGTTGGAGTGTGAGCAGCACGCAGATGATCGACTGGGATCTCGCCATTTCCACCGGTACCCGCTGGGCCCGCCCCGGGCCGCAGGTCAGCCTGGCGGAGGCGCGACGGACCGTCACAGAGCTACGCGACCTGGCCGGCGCCGTCCAGCAGCCCGTGTACGAGGTCACCGGAATGTCCGCCAACGGGGACGGCTCGCTGGGCCGGGTCGCCGTGGTGGACCGGCCCGGCTGGATCAGGGCCAACGTGGACGGCTTCCGTGTCGTCCTTGAGCCGCTGGTCGACCAGCTGCGGGAACGGGCCCAGGGCGCGGCCGCCCCGTCCCGGCCCGCCTCGGTGATCAGCTCGGTGGGGTCGCGGGTGACCGGGATCCAGGCCGGACTGATCCTGGCCTACCTGTCCGGCCGGGTGCTCGGCCAGTACGAGCTGTTCCTGCCGCCGGAGACCTCTCCGGTGGACGGCCAGCAGCCGGGCCGGCTCACGCTCGTCGCGCCGAACATCGTCATGATCGAGCGCGAACTCGGCGTCGACCCGCACGACTTCCGGCGCTGGGTCTGCCTGCACGAGGAAACTCACCGGCTCCAGTTCACCGCGGTGCCGTGGCTGCGTGACTACGTGCAGAGCCAGATGACCGAGTTCCTCCTGGCCTCCGAGCTGGACCCGGCGGCCATGCTGCAGCGGGTCCGGGCGGCGGCCGACGCGATGGCGGGCGCGGTTCGCGGCAGCGACGGCGGCAGCCTCATCGAGGCGGTGGTCACCCCGGGGCAGCGGGAGATCATGGACCGGCTGACCTCGGTCATGACGCTGGTCGAGGGGCACGGCGACTACGTGATGGACGCGGTCGGCCCGCAGGTGGTGCCCACGGTGGCCCAGATCAGGGAAAAGTTCAACTCCCGGCGCGGCTCGTCGGGCCGGATCGAGCAGACCCTGCGCCGCATGCTCGGCATCGACCTGAAGATGAAGCAGTACGCCGAGGGCTCCCGGTTCGTCCGCGAGGTCGTGGACAAGGCCGGCATGGCTACCTTCAACAAGGTGTGGACCTCCCCGGAGACCCTGCCGACCAAGGAAGAGTTCGCGAACCCCCAGCTGTGGCTGGACCGGGTCGCCGACCAGTCGTAGCCAGGGATGGGTCCTAGCCCGGCGGTAGCGGAAGTCCGCAACGCGGTCCGGGAAACCCTGGACGACCTGGACACCGGCGAGCTGGTCCTGGCCGCCTGCTCCGGCGGCGCGGACTCCCTGGCCCTGGCCGCGGCCCTGGCCTTCGTGGCCCCGCGCGGCCTGCGGGCCGGCGGCGTGACCGTCGACCACGGCCTGCAGGAAGGTTCGGCCCAGCGGGCCGCCACGGTGGCAGCCCTCATCGCCGGCTCGGCCTCGACCCGGCGCACAGCGTCACGGTCACGCCCGCTAAAGGCAACGAGGCCGCCGCCCGGGCGGCCCGCTACGAGGCCCTGGACCAAAAAGCCCGCGAACAGCACGCCATCACGATCCTGCTCGGGCACACCCTGGACGACCAGGCCGAGACCGTCCTGCTCGGGCTGGCCCGCGGCTCGGGGAGCCGGTCGCTAGCCGGGATGCCCGCCCGGCGCGGGGTCTACCGCAGGCCCCTGCTCGGCCTGCGCCGCGCCACCACCGCCGCCGCCTGCGCCGAACTCGGGCTGGATCCCTGGCAGGACCCGCACAACCACGACTTCCGGTTCACCAGGGCCCGGGTCCGGCACCAGCTGATGCCCGTCCTGGAGGAGGCGCTCGGTCCCGGCGTGGCCGAGGCGCTGGCCCGGACCGCGGGCCAGCTGCGCGCCGACGCCGAATGCCTCGATGACCTTGCGTTCGCGGAAAGCGGACAGCTCCGCGGCAACTGCTCGGACCCGGCCGGCCTCGCCGCCAAGCGTCTGGCCGACCTGCCAAGCGCGATAAGAACTCGCGTCCTGCGCGACGCCGCGATCATGGCGGGCTGCCCGCAGGGCGCCCTGACGGCCGGGCACGTCGAGCGAATCGAGGAGCTGGTCACCGGCTGGCGCGGTCAGCGCTGGGTCGACCTGCCGGGCGGGGTGCGCGCCCGGCGCCAGGATGGCAAGGTGTGGTTCACCAGCACCGAAGCAGGCAACTCCAGGGGCGGAGAAGAATAATTTGGACGAACGGGACGTGGGATCTGCTCTCAAGGAGATCCTCATTAGCGCTGAGCGGTTGCAGGCGCGCATCGGCGAGCTCGCGGCCCAGATCGACGCCGATTACGCCGGCCGTGACCTGCTGCTGGTCGGCGTGCTGAAGGGCGCGGTCATGGTCATGGCGGATCTGTCCCGGGCCATGCACCTGCCGGTCCAGATGGACTGGATGGCGATCTCCTCGTACGGCTCGGGCACCAAGTCCTCCGGCGTGGTGCGGATCCTGAAGGACCTCGACACCGACATCACCGGTCGGCACGTGCTCATCGTCGAGGACATCGTGGACTCCGGCCTCACCCTGTCGTGGCTGGCCGGCAACCTGCAATCGCGCGCGCCCGCCTCGCTGGCGGTGTGCGCCATGCTCCGCAAGCCGGGGTCGGCGCAGATGCATGTGGACGTGGCGTACACCGGCTTCGACATCGGGGACGAGTTCGTGGTCGGCTACGGCCTGGACTACGCCCAGCGGTACCGCAACCTGCCGTTCATCGGCACGCTGGCTCCGGCGGTATACCAGGGCAGCTAGGCTGGCCCCGCAGGAAACGGCAGGGGAACACAATCCGCTCGGAGAAGCGTTCACCCTCAAGGTGCGGCGCCGTAGGCGGTGTACCGTCGTAGTTTACGGTCGCAGCCAGCACCGAACACGGGCTGCGAGGACGGAAATGGCCATCCCGCCGGAGGTCGACGGGACTGTGAGGCTGGTCAGGAGGGAACGGCCCCGAGCCGACGGGCCGCTCATCGATGGAGCTAAGGCGCTTTTTCCGGGCACCACTGCTGCTGATCGCGGTCGCGGTGCTGCTCTTGCTTTTCGTGCTCGACTACGCCAATTCGGGGAGTTCTTACCAGCAGGTAGACACCTCCCAGATCGTCAGCCTCATCAATCAGGGCCAAGTCAAGAGCGCGCTGATCACCGACAAGAACCAGACGATCCAGATCACCACCAAGGCCGGCAAGCAGCTCGAGGCGTCCTGGGTTTCCGGCCAGGGCCTGCAGCTCGCGAACGAGCTGCAGCAGCAAGTCGAGAAGGGCACCCTGCCGCAGACCGGGTACAACGTCACCATTCCCAAGAGCAACGCCCTGCTCGACCTGCTGCCCACCGCGTTCATCTACCTGGTGATCTTCCTGCTGTTCTTCTTCATGCTGTCGCAGATGCAAGGCGGCGGCTCGCGGGTCATGAACTTCGGCAAGTCCAAGGCCAAGCTGATCACCAAGGACACGCCCAAGACCACGTTCGCCGACGTGGCGGGCGTGGACGAGGCGATCGAGGAGCTCCAGGAGATCAAGGAGTTCCTGCAGAACCCGGCCAAGTTCCAGGCCATCGGGGCCAAGATCCCCAAGGGCGTGCTGCTCTACGGCCCGCCCGGCACCGGCAAGACGCTGCTGGCCCGGGCCGTGGCGGGCGAGGCCGGCGTGCCGTTCTACTCGATCTCCGGGTCCGACTTCGTCGAGATGTTCGTCGGTGTCGGCGCCTCCCGGGTCCGTGACCTGTTCGAGCAGGCCAAGGCGAACGCCCCCGCGATCGTGTTCGTGGACGAGATCGACGCCGTGGGCCGGCACCGCGGCGCGGGCCTCGGCGGCGGGCACGACGAGCGCGAGCAGACGCTGAACCAGATGCTGGTCGAGCTGGACGGGTTCGACACCAAGGGCGGCGTGATCGTGATCGCGGCCACCAACCGGCCCGACATCCTGGACCCGGCGCTGCTGCGCCCGGGCCGGTTCGACCGCCAGATCGTGGTCGCCCAGCCGGACCTGGCCGGCCGCAGGGGCATCCTCAAGGTGCACGCCCGCGGCAAGCCCCTCGCGCCGGACACCGACCTCGACATCATCGCCCGCCGGACGCCCGGCTTCACCGGCGCCGACCTGGCCAACGTGATCAACGAGGGCGCGTTGCTGACCGCGCGCACCAACGGCAAGCAGATCAGCATGGGCGCGCTTGAGGAGGCCATCGACCGGGTCATGGCCGGCCCGGAGCGCAAGAGCGTGCTGCTGTCGGAGCGGGAGCGGAAGGTCATCGCCTACCACGAGGGCGGGCACGCCCTGGTCGGCCACGCCATGCCGAACGCCGACCCGGTGCACAAGGTGACGATCATCCCGCGCGGCCGCGCGCTCGGCTACACCAGCGCGCTGCCGACCGAGGACAAGTTCCTGGTCTCCCGGGCCGAGATGCTCGACCAGCTGGCCATGCTGCTGGGCGGGCGCACCGCCGAGGAGCTCATCTTCCACGAGCCGACCACCGGCGCCGCCAACGACATCGAGAAGGCCACCCAGATCGCCCGCGGCATGGTCACCGAGTACGGCATGAGCGAGCGCCTGGGCGCGCGCAAGTTCGGCTCCGGCGACGGCGAGCCGTTCCTGGGCCGGGACATGTCGCACGGCCGGGACTACTCCGAGGAGATCGCCTCCTCCATCGACGAGGAGATCCGCCGCCTGATCGAGTCGGCCCACGACGAGGCCTGGGAGGTCCTGGTCGAGTACCGCGACGTGCTCGACGCCCTGGTGACGCGGCTGCTGGAGAAGGAGACCGTGGCCCGGCCCGAGGTCCTGGAGATCTTCGCGTCGGTGGTCAAGCGGCCGTCCCGCGGCTCGTACACCGGCTACGGCAAGCGCCTGCCCTCGGACCGCCCGCCGGTGCTGTCGCCCAAGGAGCTCGCGCTGGCGGCCGCCGACGGCGGTAACGGCCTGTCCCTGCCGAGCAACGGCCAGGCGCTCGGCTATAACCCCGGTGGTGGCCTGCCCGTCGGCGACGTGGACGAGCACAGCGACAACGGATGACGCAGGGCTGTCCAAGCTGGCCAGGCTGGTCGACGTGTACGCCCGCCGGCCGCAGGTCCAGGAGCGGATGACCTGCCAGATCGCGGACGCCCTGATGGACACCCTGGAGCCGCGCGGGGTGGTGGTGGTCATCGAGGCCGAACACCTGTGCATGACCATGCGCGGGGCGTTCCGGGACACCGTGACCCGGGCCGAGGCCATGAGCCTGATCTACGGCCACCACTGAGCCGGGAATTAACTTCGCCTCAACGCTGAACTGAAAGGCTTGCTGCGTCGTCTAAAAGGTGAGCCACGACCCGAAGGGACTCCGGGACGCTTCCCCCCGTGCTTCCCCCGAGCACCCAGCCGATCCCCCCGGGCCGCCGGTGACCCTTAGGTGCCGGGCCGCGGTGAGCCGGTGGACCAAGTCCGTCCCGCCGAACGGGACCGTTGCCTAGGCTTGGGAGGTACCGTGAGAGCAGGACGCGAGGCGACACGATGACTACGCTGACGCACCGTGATCTGGGGCCTGACAAGAGAGCTGCCGAGATGAGCGACAGCGACGAAGCTGGACACGCAAACGGCGCTGATCTGCCCGAAGCCAGGGGGGGCAGTTCGCGAGGGACGCATGGCGATCCTGTCGACCGCAGGCATCAGCACGCCTGGGTGCCGGCCAGCGCCGCGCTGCTGACCTTGCTCATCGGCCTGTCCGACATCGTGGCCATCTTCCGGCCCGACCTGGTGTACAGGCTGCACAAGATCAACTACCTGGTGCCGGGCACGCTGACCACGGTGACCCGCAGCGCCGACGTCATCATCGGGTTGATGCTGCTGATGCTGGCCCACGGGCTGCGCCGCCGGAAACGGCGGGCCTGGCAGGCCGTGGCCGCGCTGCTGGCGTTCGACATCGCCATCCACTTCGCCAACGCGCACCGGATCGCGACCGCGTCGTCGCGGCTGGTCCTGCTCATCGCGCTGCTGTACTTCCGCGAGGAGTTCTACGCCGAGGGCGACCCGCGCACCCGGTGGCGGGCGCTGTGGGTGTTCGCCTGCCTGATCGTGGCCGATGTCGTCATCGGCTGCACCTACATCCTGCTGGCCCAGCATCTGGCTGACCAACTACTCGCTCGGCCAGCGGGTGCAGGAGGCCATCTACGGCCTGGTCGGGGTGTCCGGCCCGGTCCAGTGGGTGCCCGAGGCGCGCGGCGACCTGTTCGCCATCATGGCCAGTGCGCTCGGCATCTTCACCCTGGTCGTCACCGTGTACCTGTTCCTGCGCCCGGCCGAGCCGCGGGCCCGGCTGGGCCCGGCCGACGCGGCGCGGGTCAGGGACCTGCTCGACAAGCACGGGGACCGGGACTCGCTGGGGTACTTCGCGCTGCGCGACGACAAGAGCGTGATCTGGTCGCCGACCGGCAAGGCCTGCGTGTGCTACCGCGTCGTGTCCGGCGTCATGCTGGCCAGCGGCGACCCGATCGGCGACCCGGAGGCGTGGCCCGGGGCCATCGGCCCGTTCCTGGACGAGGCGGCCCGGCACGCCTGGGCCCCGGCCGTGATGGGGTGCAGCGAGCTCGGCGCCGAAGTATGGTGCCGCGAGGGCAACCTGACCGCCCTGGAGCTCGGCGACGAGGCGATCGTGAACGTGGCCGACTTCAGCCTGTCCGGCCGCTCCATGCGGAACGTCCGGCAGATGGTCAACCGGGTGGCCAAGAACGGCTACGTGGCCGAGGTCCGCCGGGTGGGGGACATCCCGCCGCGGGAAATCGACGCCATCGTGCGGGCCGCCGATTCCTGGCGCGGCAGCCAGACCGAGCGCGGCTTCTCGATGGCCCTGGGGCGGATCGGCGCCCCCGGCGACGAGAACTGCGTGCTGGCCACGGCCACCGAGGACGGCGTGGTCCGGGCCGTGCTGCAGCTGGTCCCGTGGGGCGCCGACGGCCTGTCCCTCGACCTCATGCGCCGGGACAAAGCCGCCCAGCCGGGCCTGAACGACTTCCTCATCGTGGAGACGATCAAGGCCGCCCCCGGCCTGGGCGTGAAGCGGATCTCGCTGAACTTCGCGGTCTTCCGGGCCGCGCTCGAGCGCGGCGAGCGGATCGGCGCCGGCCCGGTGCTGCGGGCCTGGCGGTCGGTGCTGATCTTCCTGTCCAAGTGGTTCCAGATCGAGTCGCTGTACAAGTTCAACGCCAAGTTCGGGCCGGTCTGGCAGCCGCGGTTCTTCGTGTTCCCGAGCACCAGGGACGCGCCGCGGATCGCGGTGGCCGCCCTCGAGGCGGAGGCGTTCCTGGTCTGGCCGCGGCTCGAGCTGCGCCGGATCGCGCGCAAGCTCGGCCTGTCCAAGCTCCGGCGGCCAGCTGCGCCGCGCGCCGGTACCCCAGCGTTGACCGGGCTGGACGCCTGCCCAGCGCGGAGCGGACGCTGGTCATGGGCGTGGTGAACGTGACGCCCGACTCGTTCTCCGACGGCGGCCGGTGGTTCGGGGCGGACGCGGCCATCAAGCACGGCCTGGACCTGGCCGCGCAGGGCGCCGACATCGTGGACGTGGGCGGCGAGTCCACCCGGCCTGGCGCCCAGCGCGTCTCCGAGGAGGAGGAACTGCGGCGGATCGGCCCGGTGGTCACCGAACTGGTCAAGGCCGGGGTGCCGGTCTCCATCGACACCATGCGGGCCCCGGTGGCCGAGTTCGCGCTGGACGCCGGGGCCGTGCTGGTCAACGACGTGAGCGGCGGCCTGGCCGACCCGCAGATGCCGCGCCTGGTCGCCGCGGCCGGAGCGTGCTACGTGGTCGTGCACTGGCGCGGCCACAGCCACGACATGTACGCCCGCGCCGTCTACGCCGACGTGGTGGCCGAGGTCCGCGACGAACTCACCACCCGCATCGACGCGGTGGTGGCGGCCGGGGTCGACCCGGATCGCATCGTGGTCGACCCGGGCCTCGGGCTTCGGGAAACGGCCGGATCACAACTGGCCGCTGCTGACCCACCTGGCCGACGTCGGCCAGCTCGGCGGGCGCACCTTCCCGGTCCTGGTCGGCGCGTCCAGGAAACGCTTCCTGGGCCTGCTGCTGGCCGGCCCGGACGGCACGCCGCGCCCCTTCGACGGCCGCGACGCGGCCACCGTGGCCATCTCGGCCCTGGCCGCCGCCGCGGGCGCGTGGTGCGTGCGCGTGCACGAGGTGCCGGCCAACGCCGACGCGGTGCGGGTCGCGGCCGCCTGGCGCGACGCTTCGACCAGCCCGGCCATGACCATGCGGGCGCGCGCGGTGCTGTCGGTGGGCGCCAACCTGGGTGACCGGCTGGGTACCCTTCAGGGATGCGTGCAAGCCATCGCCGGGCTCCCGGACACTGACGTGCTGGCCATCTCCCCGGTCTACGAGACGACCCCGGTGGGCGGGCCGCCCCAGCCGGACTACCTGAACGCGGTGCTCCTGATCCAGACCGGCCTGCCGCCCCGCGACCTGCTCGACGCGATCGACCGCATCGAGGCCCGACTTCGGCCGGGTCCGGGCCGAGCGGTTCGGTCCGCGCACGCTCGACGTCGACATCATCAGCTACGCCGGCCAGGTCAGCGACGACCCGGTAGCTGACCCTGCCGCATCCCCGCGCGCACGAGCGGGCCTTCGTCCTCGCGCCCTGGCACGACATCGACCCCGGCGCCGAACTCCCGGGTACGGGCCCGATAGCCAACCTGCTGGCCGGCCTGGACCAGGTACCGGCGTCCGGACGGTCCCGGCCGCGGTACTGCAGGGGCCGCGGTCATGAGGCCGACCCGGACGTCCACGCTCGCGATCGTGGCCGTCGTCTGCGCGCTGGCCGCCTGGCTGCTGCTCCACTCGTTCTACCAGCGGCTGCCGCCGCTGCCCTGGACCGGCGTGCCCGCGCTCCTGATCGCCGCCGTGGCCGAGGCCTGGACCGGCCGTGACCTGAAGGACCGGATCGCCGGGAAGCGCGGGCTGAAGCCCGCCGCGCCGCTGTTCGTGTCCCGGATGGTGGCCCTGGCCAAGGCCAGCTCGCTGGCCGCCGCGGCCATCGCGGGCCTGACCGCCGGGTTCGTCATCTACCTGAGCGGTTCGCTGAGCGCGCCGGTACCGCGCCAGGACGCGCTGACCGCGGCGGTCACGCTGGCGGCCGCGGTCGTGCTCACCTGCGCCGCGCTCTACCTCGAGTACTGCTGCCGGGTGCCGGACCTCCCGGACCGCGACCGCACCGACGAGGGCGCCCGCCTGCCCTGACCGACGCTGCCCTGACCGCCGCGCGCGGCCTCACCCGCCCTGGAGCAGGTCGCCGACCGCGGCGATGCCAGCCTCGATGGTCCGCCCGCTGAGGTTGCCGAAACCGACGACCAATTGCCCGGGCCGGTCCGCACCGGAAGATCTGTAGGTGCTCATTCCATACAGTCCTACCGAACGGACCGTGGCTCCCGCGACGACGGACCTCTCGGCCGCTGGCCCGGGCAGATGCGCCACGGCGTGAAACCCGGCCGCCAGGCCGGTCAGGCGTCACCGCGGGCGCGTGCCGGGCCAGCGCCGCAACCAGTGCCTGCCGGCGTGCCGCGTACACGCCGCGCATCCGGCGCAGGTGCCGGTCGAAGCGTCCCGACTCGATCAGGTTGGCCAGGGCGAGCTGGTCGAGCACCGGTGAGCCGCGGTCGCCGTACTCCTTCTCCTCGGCGATGGCGCCGGTCAGGGCCGGCGGGCAGACCAGCCAGCCGAGCCGCAGCGCGGGCGCCAGCGACTTGCTGACCGTGCCCAGCGCGAGGACCCGGTCCGGAGCCAGGCCCTGCAGCGCGCCGACCGGCTCGCGGTCGTAGCGGAACTCGGCGTCGTAGTCATCCTCGATGATGATCGCGTCCGTGCTGGCCGCCCAGGCGGCCAGCGCGTGCCGCCGCGCCGCGGCCAGCACCACCCCGGTCGGCCACTGGTGCGCGGGGGAGAGCACCACGGCCTGCGCCCCGGTCGCGGCCAGCCGTCCGACGTCGATGCCGCCGGAGTCCACCGGGACCCGGATGACCTCCACGTCGGCCCACGCCGCCACCTGCGCGGCGTCGTCGTAGCCGGGGTCCTCGATGGCCACCCGCCGGGTCCCCTGGCGCCGCAGCACCCGCAGCGCCAGGCCCAGGCCCTGCGCGAACCCGGTGCAGATGACCAGGTGTTCCGGGTCGGCCGCAGCCGCGCGGACCCGGCGCAGGTAGGCGGCCAGGACCTCGCGCAGCACCGGGCTGCCGCGCGGGTCGCCGTAGTCGAGCGCCTCGTTGGGCGCGGTCCGGCACGCCTCCCGCTGGGCCCACATCCAGTCCCCGCGCGGGAAGCTGGCCAGGTCGGGCACCCCCGACCTGAAGTCCGCCATCAGCCGCGCCCGCGCCTGCGCAAACCCCAAGCCCCCCGAACCCCCCGCAACCCCCGGGCTCGCTAGCTCCACCGGACGGGACGGCGGAGCGCTGGCCTGCGCCGCGACCGTGGTGGCCGAGCCCACCCGGGTGTTCAGGTAGCCCTCGGCCTGGAGCTGCCCGTAGCACTCCTGGACCAGGCCGCGCGAGGTGCCGAGCTCGCGGGCCAGCTCCCGCGAGGAAGGCAGCCGCTCGCCCGGCCGCAGGCGGCCCGACCTGATCGCCTCGCGCAGCCGGTTCTCCAGCTGGGACCGCAACGGCTCCGCGCCCCGCCCCCGGTCTAGGGCGAGCAGCAGCTCGGGACTCAAACCGGACCAATGAACGGCCATGGAATCGGAGCTTATCGGTAGCCCGCTTCCCGCCTTACCTGCTGGCCTGGGCTCGCCGCGGGCATCCTCGCCTTCGCTGACGCCCGCTGCTTCGACGACTAGCTCCGCGTGGCCCTTCGTCTATCCTGGTCACCGCAACCACCGTCCGGTACCCGTCAGGACTGGAACGAGATGAACCCTGATCTTCCCGCCCGCCCCGAGCCCGGGCCTGACCACGCCGGCCCGCAGTCCGCACCCGCCGTCACAGCCCGCGCCGAACCCGGCCCAGCCGTGCCCACCCCGCCCGGCTGGCCGTCGGCGTCATCGGCGCCGGCCGGGCCGGCACCGCGCTCGGCGCGGCCCTGGCCCGGGCCGGGCACGAGGTGGTCGCCGTCTCCGCGGTGTCCGAGGCGTCCGTGCGCCGGGCCCGCGCGGCCTTTCCCGGCGCGGTCATCACCGAACCCCGCCAGGTGCTGCGCCGGGCCGACCTGGCCCTGCTCACCGTGCCCGATGACGTGCTGCCGGGCCTGGTGGCCGGGCTGGCGGCCACCGAGGCCCCGCTGCAGGGGCGCATGCTGGCGCACGCCAGCGGCCGTCACGGCCTGGCCGTGCTCGAGCCCGCCGCCCGCCGGGGCGGCCTGCCGCTGGCGCTGCACCCGGTGATGACGTTCACCGGGCGCAGCGACGACGTGGACCGGCTGGCCGGCACGTGCTTCGGGGTCACCGCGCCCGAGGTGCTGCGGCCCGCGGCCGAGGCCCTGGTGATCGAGATGGGCGGCGAGCCGGTGTTCATCGCCGAGGAGCACCGGGACCTGTACCACGCGGCGCTGGCGGGCGCGGCCAACCACCTGATCACGCTGGTGGCCCAGGCCGAGGACCTGCTCCGGGCGGCCGGGGTGGCCGACCCGGCCCGGCTGCTCGGGCCGCTGCTGTCCGCCGCCCTGGACAACGCGCTGCGGTTCGGCGACGCGGGCCTGACCGGCCCGGTGGCCCGCGGCGACGCGGACACCGTGGCCGCGCACGTGGCCGCGCTGGACGCCGAGCCGTCGGCCTCGCCCGCCGCGGTCGCCGCCTACATCGCCATGGCCCGGCTGACCGCCGACCGCGCGCTGGCCACCGGGCTGCTCAAGCCGGCCGACGCCGAACGCCTGCTCGGCGTGCTGGGCGGCCGCCCGTGAGCACCCCGGTCCTCCTGAGGACCAAGGCCGACCTGGCGGCGGCCCGCCCGGGCCTGCCCGCCCCGGTGGTCCTGGTGCCGACCATGGGCGCCCTGCACGCCGGGCACCGCGCCCTGCTGCGGGCGGCCCGCGCCCGCGCCGGGCCGGACCGGCGGCCGGCAGCGTGATCGTGTCGATCTTCGTCAACCCGCTGCAGTTCCGGCCCGGCGAGGACCTCGACCGGTACCCGCGGACCCTGGACGACGACCTGGCCATGTGCGCGCAGGAGGGGGTGCGGCGGTCTTCGCCCCGTCCGCCGCCGAGATCTACCCCGGCGGCCCGCCGCAGGTGACCGTGGACCCGGGCCCGGTGGGCCGGGTGTTCGAGGGCGAGTTCCGGCCCGGCTTCTTCGGCGGCGTGCTGACCGTGGTGCTCAAGCTGTTCCACCTGGTCCGCCCGGACGTCGCGGTGTTCGGGGAGAAGGACGCGCAGCAGCTCGCGCTGGTCCGCCGCTGGTCGCGCGACACCGACCTGGGCCTGGCCATCGAGCCGGTGCCGATCGTGCGTGACCCCGACGGGCTGGCCACCTCGAGCCGGAACCGGTACCTGTCCGCGGCCGACCGGGCGCTGGCGCTGACGCTGCCCCGCGCGCTGCGCGCGGGCCGGAGCGGCCGCGCCCGGCAAATGCCGCCCGGAGACGCCGACACCGCGGACGCCGCCGCCGTGCTGGCCGCCGCGCAGGAGGTCCTGCGCGCCGAGCCCGCGCTGGCCGTCGACTACGTCGCGGTGGTCGATCCGCGCACGTTCGCCCCGGCCGGCCCGGCGCCGGGCCCGCGCTGATCGTGGCCGCGGTCACCGCGGGCGGCACCCGGCTGATCGATAACGTGCCGGTCGTGCTGACTGTACCCATCTCCGGGCCCATCTCCGGGCCCATCTCCGGGCCCATCTCCGACGGCTCGGATACGGAAGGACTTTCCCGCGGTGCTGCTGACCATTGACATCGGGAACACCAATACGGTGCTCGGGGTATTCGACGGCGACCGGGTCATCGACCACTGGCGGATCGCCACGGTCCCGGACCGGACCGCGGACGAACTGGCCGTGGTGCTGCACGGCCTGCTGGGCCGCAGCGACCGCCTTTAGCGAAAGGGAGATCCACGGCATTTCGCTGTGCTCGACCGTGCCGTCGGTGCTGCACGAGATGCGCGAGATGTGCCGGCGCTATTACGGTGACCTGGCCACGGTCATCGTGGAGCCGGGGGTAAAGACGGGCGTGCCGGTGCGCACCGACAACCCCAAAGAAGTGGGCAGCGACCGGATCATGAACTCGCTCGCCGCGGTGCACCTTTACGGCGGCCCGGCGATCGTGGTGGACTTCGGGACCTCGACCAACTTCGACGCGGTGAGCGCGCGGGGCGAGTTCGTCGGCGGCGCGCTCGCCCCCGGAATCGAGATATCCGTGGACGCCCTGTCCCGCCGCGCCGCTCAGCTGCTCAAGGTCGAATTGACCAGGCCGCCCCGCGTCATCGGCAAGAACACCGTGGAGGCCCTGCAATCCGGCATCATCTACGGGTTCGCCGCCCAGGTGGAGGGAATTGCCACCCGGATGGCGCGCGAGCTTTCGCCCGACGATCCGGACGCCGTGACCACGATCGCCACCGGCGGGCTGGCGCCGCTGGTCCTCGGCGAGGTCAGCGTCATCGACGCCTACGAGCCGTGGCTCACCCTGATTGGCCTGCGGCTGGTCTACGAAAGAAACACGGAATCGGCCGGTTAGCCGATCCGGACCGCGCCCACGAAATAAGCGCCCCAGTACACCGGCTCGACGCGGACCACCTCGCCGAAGTCCGGCGCGTCCACCATCAGCCCGTCACCCAGGTAAATCCCCACGTGGGAGATGTCGGAGAAGAAGAACACCAGATCGCCGGGCTCCAGGTCGGCCCGCGGAATATGCACGCCGGAGTTCCACAGGTCTCCGGTGTAAGTGCGGAAGCGAGATGCCTTCCTGGGCGAAGGCCCAGACCACCAGGCCCGAGCAGTCGAATTCGCCCGGTCCGGCCGCGCCCCAGACATACGGATCGCCGCGCCGGGACAGCGCCGCCGTCAGGGCCTGGGCGCCGACCGTATTAGCGGTCGGAATGGTGATGTCCGGGTACTGCCCGGTTTGCGTGAAGATCGGCCATGGCCTGCTTCATCGCCGCGCTGTTGACCTGATCGATCTTGGCGTCGATGGCGTGCTTTTTGGCGTTCAGCTGGGCCTGCAGCGCGCTGTACCGCGGCGACCTGCTGGTCGGCCGTCTGCCGGGCGCGTTGGTCCTGTTCCTCGTGGTGGCCAGCGTGCTGACCTTGTCGCCGGTGGCCTGATCCAGCTCGGTGATCGTGGACGCCTGGGCCAGGAACTGCTCCGGATTGCCCGTGGTGAGCGCCTGCATGGTCGGGTCCAGCCCGGCGCTCATGTAGTTCTCCGCGGCCAGCTGAGCGATGGCCTGCTGGCCGCTGGCCAGCGCCGTCGCGTCCCGGGCGGCGGCCCGCTCGGCGATCTGCGCGTCGGCCTGGGCGCGGCTGAGCTGGATGCGCAGGCCGTCGTACTGCTCGCTCAGCGCGTTGATCTGGAATTCCAGTTGCTTGGCCTGCGCGACCAGGTTGGTCAGGCTGGGCTTCGGCGCGGTGGTCTGCGCCATGCTGTCCGCGGCGGGGACGAGCAGGGCGAGCGCGGTCGTGGCGGCGGCCAGGCAGGCCGCTCCGCTCAGTTTGCGCACAGCGATGCACGATATTGGACTCGGAGGCCTGTTGCTCAACCGACTCCGGGAAGTTTTCCGGCCTGGCCGCCCGCTGGCCGGGTCCGGTCCCGCCGATCCAGCGGCCATCGTGGCCCGCTGCGGCAGCGGCTATCGTGGACCTCGCTATGGCATACACGATCAGGCCCGCGCGCACTCGCGACGTGCCCATGATCCGCAAGCTGATCGATTCCAATGTGGAGTCTGGACGTTTGCTCAGTAAAGCCACGGTGACGCTCTATGAAGACGTCCAGGAGTTCTGCGTGGCAGAACTGGTTGATGACGCTCGCTGGCTGGTTGTGGCGCATTGCATGTGATGTGGGAGGATCTCGCCGAGATCCGGACGGTGGCCGTTGTGCCCGACCGCCAAGGGCTGGGTATCGGCCACGCGATCGTGGACGAGTTGCTGAGCCGGGCCCGCGTGCTCGGCGTGCGCCGCGTGTTCTGCCTTACTTTCGCGGTTGACTTCTTCGCCCGCCATGGATTCCAGCCCATCAGCGGCACTCCGGTGGCCGCAGAGGTGTACTCCGAGCTATTGCGTTCCTATGACGAGGGCGTGGCCGAGTTTCTCGACCTGGAGCGGGTAAAGCCCAACACCTTGGGCAACACCCGCATGCTGTTGCGCCTCTTACCGGAGCGGTGAAATGAGCATCGGCGTTGCGCACGAGACGATACAAGCCCAGCGGGAGCACCGTCCGCGGCGGGTTAGCAGGAAGGAGCGGTGCTATGTGGCAGGACCTCGCGGCGCTGACTCCGCCGCTGGTAGTTTGCGTGGCGTTCATCATCGGCCTGGCCATCTTCCTGCGCCGGCAGATGGGCGCCCGGCGCGGCGGCACGCCCCGCGACCGGCGCCGACCGCGTGACCGGCGGTCTTGATATTTCACGGAACGGCCGGGTATATGCCGAACCTGGCAGAACAAGTTGCACTGGAAGTGGCGGAACGGTTCACCGCCCATCTTCTCGTCCATCTTCTGGCTTGACCGCGCTAACGATGCTACCAATGCCCGATTACGGAGAGTTACGGCCGTCCCGGGCCCTAGTCGGATGGCCACGCTAGCTGGCGGATTATTCGCGAATCGGTAGCCACGGAATTGTCAACGACAAGGGATTGGGTATATGTTTAGCATCCGAAATAGGTTGCTCCGTCAGAAGGGCCGATTCGATGGCACAGAAGGTGCAGGTGCTTCTCGTCGACGATCTCGATGGAAGCGAGGCGACAGAGACCGTAGCGTTTGGACTCGATGGCGCCTCGTATGAGATCGATCTCAGTACCGGCAACGCAGGCAAGCTTCGTAAAGAGCTTGCTCACTATGTGGACCACGCACGTAAAGCAAGTGCTCCGGCTCGGCGTCGCCGGGCGCGCACTGGCCCGGGCCGTGAGCGCAGTGCGCAAATCCGCGCGTGGGCGAAGCAGCGCGGATACAAGGTCAATGAGCGCGGCCGCATTCCGGCGAACATCGTCGCGGAGTACGAAGCCGCGCACTAGCACGCACGCACCGGAGTTCGCGAGTTCTTTGGCGTTCTCCCGGGTTCTTCGCCCTGTGGCGAGCGACTCCTAGCAGTGGCGTTACAAAGGACCGCCGCGGGCCCGCGAGCCCGGCCGGTCACCTTCGCACCGTTGGCCCGGGCCTGAGGGCCAGCGGTGCTCTACTTTCCCGCTCGCCTCCGGGGCGCTCTTGAGGTGCCGCCTTCCCTCGTCGCTCCTTCGTCGCTCCTCAGTCCAGGCGGCGCCGCGCCCCTTTGGCTCGCGGGGCCCCGGCCGCTCTGGGGTCCCGCTCGCCTTTGGCTCGCCAAGACGCTTCGCCTCCTTCCTCGCTCGTTCCTCGTCGTCGTCCGCGGTCTGCGGCTCGCTGGGGGTCGGTCCTCGCTCCAGCCGGCGGTGCCGCGGGCCTTTGGCTCGCTGGGGATGTGCGTTCGCTTGCGGCGTACCGGGGGTGTTTACGGGAACACGGATCTCGTCCAGCAGGTTTGATGTGGGTGAACGGCCGTGTCCAGGGAACGTCTTGGTGTACGTGACGCATACACGCATTAAGCGCGACGGTGGGCACGCGGCTACTATGCGGAGTAGGCAAGGTAGGGCCTGACCCATCCCGGCCCAGACCGGCCCCCGTGCGGTGAGGAGAGCGACGACATGTTCGAGAGGTTTACCGACAGAGCGCGGCGGGTGGTTGTCCTGGCGCAAGAAGAAGCCAGGATGCTCAATCACAACTACATCGGCACCGAGCACATCCTGCTCGGCCTCATCCATGAGGGCGAAGGTGTAGCGGCCAAGGCGCTGGAGTCGCTGGGGATCAGCCTGGACGCGGTGCGGCAGCAGGTCGAGGAGATCATCGGCCAGGGCCAGCAGGCGCCGTCCGGGCACATCCCGTTCACGCCGCGGGCCAAGAAGGTGCTCGAGCTGTCGCTGCGCGAGGCGCTGCAGCTCGGCCACAACTACATCGGCACCGAGCACATCCTGCTCGGCCTCATCCGCGAGGGCGACGGCGTGGCCGCGCAGGTGCTGGTCAAGCTGGGTGCCGACCTGAACCGGGTGCGCCAGCAGGTGATCCAGCTGCTGCACGGCTACCAGGGCAAGGAGCCGGCCGCGGCCGGCGACCGCCGCGGAGTCCGCGCCGTCCACGTCCCTGGTCCTCGACCAGTTCGGCCGCAACCTGACCCAGGGCGCGCGCGAGGGCAAGCTCGACCCGGTGATCGGCCGGGAGAAGGAAATCGAGCGGGTCATGCAGGTGCTGTCCCGCCGGACCAAGAACAACCCGGTGCTGGTGGGCGCGCCCGGCGTGGGCAAGACCGCGGTCGTGGAGGGCCTGGCCCAGAAGATCGTCAAGGGCGAGGTGCCCGAGACCATCAAGGACAAGCAGCTCTACACGCTCGACCTGGGTGCCCTGGTGGCCGGGTCGCGGTACCGCGGCGACTTCGAAGAGCGGCTCAAGAAGGTGCTCAAGGAGATCCGCACCCGCGGCGACATCATCCTGTTCATCGACGAGATCCACACGCTGGTCGGGGCGGGCGCGGCCGAGGGCGCGATCGACGCCGCCTCGATCCTCAAGCCGATGCTGGCCCGCGGCGAGCTGCAGACCATCGGCGCCACCACGCTGGATGAGTACCGCAAGTACCTGGAGAAGGACGCCGCGCTCGAGCGCCGGTTCCAGCCCATCCAGGTCGCCGAGCCCGACGATCTCGCACACGATCGAGATCCTCAAGGGCCTGCGCGACCGGTACGAGGCGCACCACCGCGTGTCCATCACCGACAGCGCGCTGGTCGCCGCGGCCCAGCTGGCCGACCGCTACATCAGCGACCGCTTCCTGCCGGACAAGGCCATCGACCTGATCGACGAGGCCGGCTCCCGGATGCGGATCCGCCGCATGACCGCGCCGCCGGACCTGCGCGAGTACGACGAGAAGATCGCCCAGGTGCGCCGGGAGAAGGAATCGGCCATCGACTCCCAGGACTTCGAGAAGGCCGCGGCGCTCCGGGACACCGAGAAGCAGCTGCTGGCCAAGAAGGCCTCCCGGGAGAAGGAGTGGAAGGCCGGCGACATGGACGTCGTGGCCGAGGTGAACGAGGAGCTCATCGCCGAGGTGCTCGCCACCGCCACCGGCATCCCGGTGTTCAAGCTCACCGAGGAGGAGTCGCAGCGCCTGCTGCGCATGGAGGATGAGCTGCACAAGCGGGTCATCGGCCAGAACGACGCGATCAGGGCGCTGTCCCAGGCCATCCGGCGCACCCGGGCCGGCCTGAAGGACCCCAAGCGCCCCGGCGGCTCGTTCATCTTCGCGGGCCCGTCCGGCGTCGGCAAGACCGAGCTGTCCAAGACGCTGGCCGAGTTCCTGTTCGGCGACGAGGACTCGCTCATCCAGCTGGACATGAGCGAGTACATGGAGAAGCACACCGTCTCCCGGCTGTTCGGTTCCCCGCCCGGCTACGTCGGGTACGAGGAAGGCGGCCAGCTCACCGAGAAGGTCCGCCGGCGCCCGTTCTCCGTCGTCCTGTTCGACGAGATCGAGAAGGCGCACCCGGACATCTTCAACTCGCTGCTGCAGATCCTGGAAGACGGCCGGCTGACCGACGCCCAGGGCCGCATGGTGGACTTCAAGAACACCGTGATCATCATGACCACCAACCTGGGCACCAGCGACATCTCCAAGGGCGTGACCGTGGGTTCGCCCGGCAGGGTGAGTCGACGGGTTCCTACGACCGGATGAAGTCCAAGGTGCAGCGAGGAGCTGAAGCAGCACTTCCGGCCGGAGTTCCTCAACCGCGTGGACGACATCATCGTCTTCCACCAGCTCCTCCGGGAGGAGATCTTCAGGATCGTCGACCTGATGATCGCCAAGGTGGACGACCGGCTGAAGGACCGCGACATGGCCATCGAGCTGCGCCCGGAGGCCAAGGACCTGCTGTCCCAGCGCGGCTACGACCCGGTGCTCGGGCGCCCGGCCGCTGCGCCGCACGATCCAGCGGGAGATCGAGGACAGCCTGTCCGAGAAGATCCTGTTCGGTGAGCTGCGGCCGGGGCAGATCGTCATCGTCGACGTCGAGGGCAGCGGCGAGACCGCCAAGTTCACGTTCACCGGCGTGCCCAAGCCCGAGGTAGCTGCCCGACGCGTCGGTCCCCGAGGAGGATGTCCACGAGCCGGTGGCCACCAAGGGCAGCGCGGTCAGCAGTTCCACGGGCAGCGCCGGCGCCCAGGACGGCGGCACCGCCTCCGCCCTCGGCTAACCAGCCGACCTGAAGCCCGGGCCTCTCCACGAGGCCCGGGCTTCACGCTGTTCCCGTCGTCCCGGCCCGCGACCTGGTCGATGGCGCATGGACCCTGTAAGAGCTGGTACAACGGCCCACCGACCCGAAAACCCGGACGTCACAGCGGCGACGCAGCCGGCTGGACGGCCCCGGGCAGCGCGTAGCGGCCGTCGGGCAGTGGATCGACCAGGCCGTCGGCGACCAGCCCGTCCAGGGCCCGGGCCAGCTGGGCCCGGTCAGCCCAGACCGCGTCGAACTCGGCCGCAGTGGCGGGACCGCCGCCGTCGCGGAGCACCGCGAGCAGGCGCCCTCGGCACTGCCGGTCCGTGCCGTCGTACCGCTGCGCCCGGCGCCGGCACCAGCTCCGCGCCTTCCGGCGGGCGGCCGGCGGCCAGCCAGGCGCAGTGCCGGGCCACCGGGCACTCGGCGCAGCGCGGGCTGGCCGCGGTGCAGACCAGCGCGCCCAGTTCCATCACCGCCACCGACCAGCACGCCGCGACGGCCGGCTCGGCGGGCAGCAGCGACTCGGCCATCCGCCGCTCGGCCGGTGACGGCGTGCTGCGCGGCCGCGGTTGCCCGTCCACCAGCCGGGCCAGCACCCGGCGGACGTTGGTGTCGAGTACCGCGTGCCGCTGGCCGAAGGCAAAGCTGGCCACCGCCGCGGCGGTATAACTGCCGATCCCCGGCAGCGCCAGCAGGGCGTCGATGTCGTCGGGCACGGTCCCGCCGTGCCGCGCGGTCACGATGGTGGCCGTCTCGTGCAGGCGCAGCGCGCGCCTCGGGTACCCGAGCCGGCCCCACTGCCGGATCGCCTCGCCGGCCGGCTCAGCGGCCAGGGCAGCCGGCGTCGGCCACCGGGCCAACCAGCCCTGGTGCGCGGGCACCACCCGCGCCACCGGCGTCTGCTGCAGCATGATCTCGCTGACCAGCACCGACCAGGGCGTCGCGCCCGGCCCGCGCCACGGCAGATCCCGCGCGTGGCGTGAGAACCAGGCCAGCACCGGCTCCGTGTAGGGCGTGGTCATGACGCCCCCTATCCTGACACGCCCTCTCGCATGCCGAAGCCGGGCAGCTAAGTGCCCAGCACCGCGGCCAGCGCCTGGCGGATGTCCTCGACCTGGACCACCTCGATGAGCTGCGGAGGCGTCGCGGGTGCCCTCCAGGCCCGCCGAGCCCGCCGGGACCACCGCGCGCCTGAAGCCCATCCGCTCGGCTTCGGCCAGCCGGCGGCTCAGCCCCGCGACCCGGCGCACCTCACCGGCCAGCCCCACCTCGCCGATGGCCACCACCCCGTGCGGCACGCTCAGGTTGGCCGCGGAACTGGCCAGCGAGATGGCCACGGCCAGGTCCACCGAGGGCTCGGTCAGCCGCACGCCGCCCACCGTGGCCGCGTACACGTCCTGCCGGCCGAGCTTGAGCCCGGCCCGGCGCTGCAGGACGGCCAGCACCAGGCCCACCCGCGCGGCGTCCAGCCCCGACGTGGTCCGGCGCGGTACCTCGAGCACCGAGTTCCCGACCAGGGCCTGCACCTCGGCGGGCAGCGGCCTGCGCCCCTCCAGCGTGACCGTGACGCAGGTCCCGGGCACCGGCTCGCGGTGCTGGGAGAGGAACAGCCCGCTCGGGTCGGGCAGGCCGATCAGCCCGTACTCACCCAGGTCGAAACAGCCGACCTCGTCCGTCGGCCCGTACCGGTTCTTCACCGCCCGGACCATGCGCAGCTGGGAATGGCGATCGCCGTCGAAGTGCAGCACCACGTCGACCAGGTGCTCCAGGGCCCGCGGCCCGGCCACCGAGCCATCCTTGGTCACGTGCCCGACCAGGATGGTCGCCATCGACCGTTCCTTGGCCACCGAGATCAGGGCGCTGGCCACCGCCCGGACCTGGGTCACCCCGCCGGGGGACCCCTCGACCCCCGCGGCGGCGATGGTCTGCACCGAGTCGATGATGAGCAACCGGGGTTCGACCGCGTCGACGTGACCGAGCACCGCGTCCAGGTCGGTCTCGGCGGCCAGGAATAGCTGATCGCTGACCGCGCCGATCCGGTCCGCGCGCGACCGGACCTGGGCCGCGGACTCCTCCCCGGTCACGTACAGCACCGGCCCGGCCTCCGCGACCAGCGCGCCCGTCTCCAGCAGCAGGGTCGACTTGCCCACCCCAGGCTCGCCCGCCAGCAGCAGCACCGCGCCCGGCACCAGCCCGCCGCCGAGCACCCGGTCCAGCTCGTCCAGGCCGCTCGGGCGGGCCCGGGCGTCGGTCGCGTCTACCTGGCCGATCGGAACCGCCGGCGTGCTGACCGGCGCGGCCGTCCGGTACGTCACGGCCCGGATGCCCGCGCGGGCCAGCCGGGGCGTCCCGGCCTCCTCGACCGTTCCCCAGGCCTGGCACTCGCCGCATCGTCCGGTCCACTTGGGCGCCTGCCAGCCGCACTCGGTGCACCGGTAGCCGGCCGTCCCCGCCGATGACTTCGCCATGCCCGCACCATAACGGCGACCACTGACAATCTCAGTAAGCTGGAGTGGAACGTCTACGGAAGGAGCACGCAGTGAGCGGCGCGGCGAGGGTCCCGGGTACGCCCGTCGCCCTGTCTACCTCCTCGGTCTACCCAGAACGCGCGCCGGAGGCGTTCGAGATCGCCGCCCGCCTGGGCTACGACGGGATCGAGGTCATGGTCCTCGCCGACCCGGTGAGCCAGACCGCGGACGCGCTGAACGGGCTCAGCGCCTATCACCAGCTGCCCATCGTGGCCGTGCACGCGCCGAGCCTGCTGCTCACCCAGCGGGTGTGGGGCCGCGAGCCGTGGGAGAAGGTGCGGCGAGCCAAGGACCTGGCCGAGCGCGTTGGCGCTCCGGTCGTCGTGGTGCACCCGCCGTTCCGCTGGCAGCAGGACTACGCGCGCGGCTTCGAGAAGGGCCTGGCCGAGCTGGCCGCCGGGACCGATGTCATCTTCGCGGTGGAGAACATGTACCCGCTGCGGGTGCGCCGCAGCGAGGTCGCGCCGTACTCCCCGCACTGGGACCCGACCGCGCTCGACGTCCCGCACGTCACGCTGGACCTGTCGCACACCGCCGCCTCGGGCTCGGACGCCCTGGCCATGGCCACCGAGCTCGGCGGCCGCCTGGCCCACGTGCACCTGGCCGACGGCACCGGGTCGCCCACCGGGCCGCTCCCCGACGAGCACCTGGTGCCCGGGCGCGGCGGCCAGCCGTGCGCCGGGCTGCTCGCCCTGCTGTCCGCGACCGGGTACCGGGGCACGGTGGTGGTCGAGGTGAACACCAACCGGGCGCCGAACCGCGAGGCCCGCCTGGCCGACCTGGCCCAGTCGCTGGCCTTCGCCCGGGAGCACCTGTCCCTCGCCGCCGGGCAGGCGACCCGGGGGTAAGCGCCAACTGAGGATAAGCGCCGCCCGTGGGCCCGACGGTAATCTCCATGCCATGGCACCAAGCACGCTCATCACCGTGGCCCCGACCGGAGCCGAAGCCGACAAGACGGCGGTACCCGCCCTTCCGGTGACCCTGGACGAACTCGTCGGCACGGCCAAGGAGTGCGAGGCCGCCGGCGCCGCGGTCATCCACGTCCACATCCGGGACCAGGCGGCCCGGCCCACCCTGGACCGCGGTCGGCTGGCTGACACCGTGGCCGCGCTGCGAGAGGGCACCGACCTCATCGTCCAGCTCTCCACCGGGGGCGCGGTGACCGACAGCTTCGCCGCCCGGCTGGCCGTGCTGGACGCCGCCCCCGACGCCTGCTCGCTGACCTGCGGCACGGTCAACTTCGGCGACGACGTGTTCAGCAACCCCTGGACGTTCATCAAAGAGCTGTACCGGCTGACCCAGGAGCGTCAGGTGGTCCCGGAGTTCGAGCTGTTCGACCTCGGGCACGTGGCCACGCTGCACCGGCTGCTGAGTGAGTTCGGGCCGCCGGCCGGCGGGCACGTGCACTGTGACCTGGTGATGGGCGTACCCGGCGGCATGCCGGGCGACGTGGCCACGCTGGCCGCGGCCGCGGCCGCGTTGCCGGACGGCGCCACGTGGTCCGCGACCGGGATCGGCCGGACCACGCTGCCGGTCCTGTTCGGCGCGCTCGGGGCGGGCGGTCACCTGCGGGTCGGGATGGAGGACACGCTGTCCTTCGCCCGCGGCCGCCCCGTCACCCGCAACGCCGAGCTGGTCGAACGCGCCGCCGAACTGGCCCGGTTCGCCCAGCGTCCGCCCATGCGTCCCGCCGAGGCTCGCGACTTCCTCGGCCTCCCCGGCCGCCCGGCCTGAGCACGGACCGGCCACCCCCGGCTGCAGCGCTTGCTGGTCTGTTTGCAACTGCAAGCACTCCGTGGCAGACTAAAGGCATGCGTAACGAGACAGTGAAGTCGATCGGCGACTACATCCGGGAGCAGCGCGAGCAGGCCCGGATCTCCATGCGCCAGCTAGCGCAGCAGGCCGGAGTGTCCAACCCGTACCTGAGCCAGATCGAGCGGGGCCTGCGCAAGCCGAGCGCAGACATCCTGCAGCAGATCGCCAAGGGGCTGCGCATCTCCGCGGAAGCGCTCTACGTGCAGGCGGGCATCCTGGAGGACCGGCCGGCCGACACCGGGGTCCGTTCGGCCCTGCTGGCCGACGCGGAGCTGTCGGAGCGGCAGAAGCAGGTTCTCATGGAGATCTACGAGTCGTTCCGCAAGGAGAACGCGGCCGCCGCCGAAGCCCAGGCCGCCGAGGTCGCCGCACAGGCCGCCGAGGTCGAAGCCGCCGCGGAAGCCGCCGCCGCGGAAGCCGCCGTCGCCGAAGCCACGGCCACGGCCGCCACGACCAAGGCCGCCGCCGAAGCGGCGGACGACGGGCGGCCATCCCGCACGTCCTGGTCCGCCGCTACCGCTGAGGCCGAGCAGGACGAACCATCCGGTAACGCCGATGACGTTCCCGGTCAAAACGTCCCTCCGATTGGGTAGCGTGAGTTCCGTGTTCGGTGCCTACACCCCGCTTAACGACTTCTTCCTCGCCCTCGGTGCCGCGGCGTTCATCGTCGAGGCCTGGGCCTTCATCGACGCCATTACCCGGCCGGGCCAGGCCTTCGTGGCCACCGGCAAGAAGACCAAGCAGCTGTGGCTGATCATCCTCGGCGTGGCTGCCGTGGTCGGGCTGGCCGGAGTG
Source organism: uncultured Actinomycetes bacterium (assembly GCA_963742795.1). Classification (GTDB taxonomy): domain Bacteria; phylum Actinomycetota; class Actinomycetes; order Streptosporangiales; family Streptosporangiaceae; genus Palsa-504. The sequence goes on along the minus strand of CAVUNL010000023.1, from coordinate 7,171 downwards.
GTGTACAAGATCGGCCCGACGTCGATCCTGACCGTCGCGGCGTTCGTCGCCGCCGCGGTCTACCTGGCCGACGTGCGCCCCAAGGTCAAGGAGTTCCGCAACGGCGGAGGAACCAGCTCGGGTCCGTACGGCCCCTGGTAGACGAATCCGCTCGGGCGGCCCTGCCCAGGCGACTTCTCGGATCCCGCCGCTCAGACGATGAGCAGCGCGATCGTGGCCGCGACCAGCAGGCCCGCGGTGAGGCAGACCGATGCGCTCGCGGCCGCGGGCAGCGGTCGCACGGGCTGAAGCAGGCGTGCCACCCGGGCGGCCATGTCGCCCTCCCCGGCCGCCAGCGCGCCTGCCGGTGCCGGGCAGGTGCCCGCGGTGCCGAACCGCACGAGCGCCGACACCAGCTCCCGGGTCGGCCGCCCGCGCAGGGCACGGTCGTCGGCGAGCATCTCGATCAGTAGCGCCACCGCGCGGTGGGCCTCCGCGCACATCGCCGAGCGCGGGAACGCCCGCCGCAGCGCGGTGAACGGCAGTAGCACCAGGTCGTGCCGTTCCCGCAGGTGCGCCCGTTCGTGCGCGAGCACCGCGGCCAGCTCGCCCCGGCCCAGCAGCTCGACGGTGCCCACGCTGAGCACGACGATCCGGGAGAACAGCCCGGGCAGGCAGTAGGCCGCCACGGTGGGATAGTCGACGACCAGGGCACCGGGCACCTTCGGGTCGCCGTGGGCCAGCAGGGCCAGCAGGGTGCGCTGCCGGCGCCGGGCCTGCAGGGCCGCCGTCGACGCGGCGATGAGCACCCAGCACAGCGAGGCGAGCAGGGCCAGCCCCGCACCCAGACAGGTCAGCCGGAACACGAGCAGCATGGCGGGCAGAGCGCTGACCATGCCGAAGGCGACCGGGAACCGGAAGGCCGCGCCGGGGAAGACGGTCCCGAGGTGCAGCAGGGAGCCGATCACGCCCGGGTGGTCGCCGGGCAGGCCCAGGCTGACCAGTGTGCCGACGGCCGCCAGCCCCCCGGCCAGGCCGAACGCCTGCCAGAGCAAGATGGCCGCGGCCGGCGACCGGCGCGGCCAGCTGGCTTGTACTAGCGCCGAAGCTCCGAGGACGCTCCCCATGGCGAGCGCGGCTAGTAGCGCCGCGTCAGCCAGACCCTTCATCTCCTTCGCCGCCACCTTCAAATACATCCAGGGCATCGCGCAGCACGTCTGCCTCGACCCCGGAGACGGACTGGGCGAACCGCGTCAAAGCGGCCGTGCGATCTCCGGTTTGATCCAGCGCGGTCAGCATCAGCTCGGTCACGTAGGTCTCGCGGGTCGCGGCAGGACAATAGCGCCAGGCCCGCCCGTCGCGCTGCCGCTTGGCGAAACCTTTCTTCGCGAGCCTGTCGAGCACCGTCATCACGGTGGTGTGAGCTAGATTACGTTCGGTCAGCCTAGCACTGACCTCTCTCACCGTGAGAGGTGTGTCGGTCTCCCAGAGAACATCCATGATGGCACGCTCAAGATCACCCAACCGGTTCACGGTCGTCAATGTACCCGTTATGCGGGCTATCGAATAGCCGGGGTCGTTTAATAGGCGGGGCGAATGCAGATCACCCTCGTACAAGGGGATATCACCAGGCAGCAGGCCGACGCGATCGTCAACGCGGCGAACTCTTCCCTGCTCGGCGGGGGCGGCGTGGACGGCGCCATTCACCGTAATGGCGGCCCCGAGATCCTGGCCGCGTGCCGCGGGCTGCGCGCCGAGGCCTACCCGGACGGCCTGCCCGCCGGCCAGGCCGTGGCCACCACCGCGGGACGGCTGCCCGCCACCTGGGTCATCCACACCGTCGGCCCGGTGTACTCGCCCGGCGAGGACCGCTCGGCCCTGCTCGCCTCCTGCTACACCGAGTCGCTCCGCGTCGCCGCCGAACTCGGCGCCCGCACGATCGCCTTCCCCGCCGTCTCGGCCGGCATCTACGGCTGGCCAGCCGACGACGCGGCCCGCATCGCCCTCACCACCGTCCACGCCGCCACCGAGCACCCCACGCTCACCGAAGCCCGCTTCGTCCTCTTCACCCCCGACATGTACCAGCAGTTCCACCGCGCCCTAGCCGCCCTGACCGGCTAGCCCCGCCGCAACAGCATGAAAGTGGCACCCTGACGGATAGACCCATTAGGGTGCCACATCCACGCGGTTAAACCACCCCGCTGCCGCGCACCGCAGGCCGCTGTCGCAGCTCCCACCCGCACCGCAGCACCCATAAGCCACCCACGCCCCCGAACCTTCAGCGGTCGGGGTCGGCGAAGCGGGCGAACGCCTGCAGGTTGGCCAGGCTCTCGCCGCGCTTGGCCCGCCAGGCCCATTCCCGCCGGATGGCGGACGCGAAGCCGAGTTCCAGCGCGGTGTCGAAGTTCTCGTCGGAGTAGCTGAGCACGCAGCCGAGCAGCCGGTCGATGTCCTCGGTGGAAACCGCCGATAGCGGCAGCCGCCCGGTCAGGTAGACATCGCCGACCGGGTCGAGACTGAAGTGGACCCCGTACATGCGCCCGCTGCGCTCGAGCAGGAACCGATAGAACGCGGCGTGGTTCTCGTCCGGCTGCCGGCAGAAGAACGCCTCCACGGCGAGGCTGTGCGCGCCCACGATGAGCCAGGTCATCGTGGCCAGCTTGTGCTGGCCCTCGAGCCGCACCAGGTACGCCCCGGCCCGCTCACTGGAATACGAGAGCCCGAGCGCCTCCAGCGCCGCCTCCACCGAAGCGGAAGCCGAAGCGGAAGCCGAAGCCGAAGCCGCGTCGCTCATGCGCGCACGGTCTCAGCGGCCTCGTTCATCACACCGGTATACACCGCGACGAGCCGCTGTGCTGTCGCGGGCCAGTTGAACGCCGCCGCATGCTCCTGCGCCCCGCGCGACAGCGAGGCGAGCCGCGCCGGCGACCCGATAAGTCCCGCCAGCACCCGCGCCCACACCTCAGGATCGTGCCCGTCCACCAGCACCCCGGAGTAGCCGTCCCGCACGGCGGTCCGCAAGCCCCCCACCGCCGCCGCCACCACAGGCGTGCCGCACGCCTGAGCCTCCAGCGCCACCAGCCCGAACGACTCGGAGTGCGACGGCACAAGCACGACGTCCGCGGCCCGGTACCAGTCCGCCAGCTCCGGTTGCGGGCAAGGCGCTTCCATGCGTACCAGGGACGAGATCCCCAGCGACGACGCCAGCGCCTCCAGCCGCCCCGGCGCCCCGACCTCCGACCCGCTCGGCCCGCCCACGATGACGACGACCAGCCGGTCCGCAAGCCAGGGGCACAGGCGCAGCAGCGAAGCCGCCGCCCGCAGCACCACGTCAGGCCCCTTCAGCGGCTGGATCCGCCCCGCGAACGCGAGCACCACCGCGTCCGAAGCCAGCCCCAGCCGCCGCCGCAAAGCAAGCCCGGAAGCAAGCCCGGAAGCAAGCCCGGAAGCAAGCCCGGAAGCAAGCCCGGAAGCTGGCCGGAACACCGACAGGTCCACTCCCGGGTTGACCGTCTCCACCCGCCACGGGTCGGCGCCGTACAGGTCGATGAGCTGCCGTGCCTCCTCGGCGGTGTTGGCCACCAGCCGGTCGGCGGCCGCCACGACCTCGCCCTCGCCGCGGATCCGCGCCGCCGGCTCCGCAGAATCCCCAACCGCCAGAGCCAGGTTCTTGACCTTGCCCAGGGTGTGCATGGACTGCACCAGCGGAACCCCCCAGCGTTCGGCCGCCACGGCGGCGACCTGGCCGGACAGCCAGTAGTGCGCGTGCAGCAGGTCGTACCGGCCGGGCGCGTACGCGGCCTCGGTACGCAGCACCCCGAACGTGAACGGGCAGATCTGGCCGGGCAGCGCGTTCTTGTCCAGCTCCTCGAACGGCCCGGCCACCATGTTGCGGACCAGCACGCCGGGGACCAGCTCGACCGTGGGCGGCGTGTCCCGGCAGACCGCGCGGGTGAAGATCTCGACCTCGATGCCGCGTTCGGCCAGCCGCTTGGACACCTCGACCACGTAGACGTTGAGCCCGCCGGCGTCACCGGTGCCCGGCTGGTCAAGCGGGGACGTGTGCAAGCTGATGGTCGCGATCCGGCGGGGGCTCCTGCGCTGCACGTTCTAAGCAACCGTGGCAAGGCACCGCCTGTTCCCCCGACCACTCGAGGACCTCGATAAGCTCAGGGACCATGAAGACCCTGGTGCTGCTGCGGCACGGCGAGAGCGAGTGGAATGCCAAGGGCCTGTTCACCGGCTGGGTGGACGTGGGCCTGTCCGAGGTCGGCAAGCAGGAGGCCGTCCGCGGCGGCGAGCTGCTGAGCCAGTCCGGGATAAGGCCCGACACGCTGCACACCTCGGTGCTGACCCGCGCCATCCAGACCGCCAACCTGGCCCTGGAGGTCAGCCGGCCTGCTCTGGCTCCCGGTACAACGCAGCTGGCGCCTGAACGAACGCCACTACGGCGCGCTGCAGGGCAAGGACAAGGCCGCGACCCGGCGGGAGTTCGGCGACGAGCAGTTCATGCTGTGGCGCCGCTCCTATGACGTGCCGCCGCCGCCCATCGCCGACGACGACCCGCTGTCGCAGTCCGACGACCCCCGGTACGCGGGAATGCCGCCGGAGCTGAGGCCGCGCACCGAGTGCCTCAAGGACGTCGTGGCCCGCATGCTCCCGTACTGGTACGACGCGGTGGTGCCGGACCTGAACACGGGCCAGAACGTCCTCGTCGTCGCGCACGGCAACTCGCTGCGTGCCCTGGTCAAGCACCTGGACGGCATCAGCGACGCCGCGATCGCGGAGCTGAACATCCCGACCGGCATCCCGCTGGTCTACGAGCTCGACGACGCGTTCCGGCCCGAGGTCCCCGGCGGCCGCTACCTGGACCCGGAGGCGGCCGCCGGGGCCGCCGAGGCGGTCAGGAACCAAGGCCGCTGACCACGCGGAGTCACTCCCGCAGCCACGTAAATCCGGCATTACCGAGGGTTGTCCGATAAATGAACAACCTTCGAATATCGCCCGGCGAGTCTCGGGCCGCTGTTTTCCGCATAGGCCTACCGCATACCATTGAGTATGTGAGTCTTCCCAGTTCACGTCCTTGGACAGTGCTGGTCACCGGGGGGTCGCCCCCCTGGCACCCCCCGCCGGGGCGAACAGCGGAGATCGCATGGCAATAAGAAGCGCCAGGCCAGGCACCGTAAGGCAGAACCGCAGTAACCGCATCCGGGCTGCTCACCAGCCCACGCGACTGCCTCCCGGCATCGCCTCGGTCCTGTCGGTGCTCTCCTCCTCGGCCGTGGTCGTGGACAGCAACGACCGGGTGCTGCGGGCGAGCGCCGCGGCCCGCGCCTTCGGGCTGGTCAAGGGGGACCGGCTCATGGTCACCGAACTGGCCGCCCTGGCCCGCCAGGTCAGAAGGGACGGCGAGATCCGCGAGGGCGAGTTCGAGGTCCCGGTGCCCAGGCTCGGCGGCCGCACCACGAGTTTCGCCGTCCGCGTGGCGCCGCTGGGCGCGGCCGTCGGCGGCGGCGGCCTGGTCCTGGTGCTGGCCGAAGACCAGACCGAGAGCCGCCGGGTGGACGAGGTCAAGCGCGACTTCGTGGCCAACACCAGCCACGAGCTCAAGACCCCGGTCGGCGCGCTGGCCCTGCTGGCCGAGACGATCGAGGACGCGGCCGACGACGCCGAGGCGGTGCGCCGCTTCGCGGGCAAGATGCGCCAGGAGGCGCAGCGGCTGACCAACCTGGTCCAGGACCTGATCACGCTGTCCCGGATCCAGGCCGTCGAACCGGTCCCCGACCCGCGCCCGGTCGAGCTGGACATGGTGGTCGCCGAGGCCCTGGACCGCTGCCGGATGAAGGCGAACGCCCGTGGTATCACCCTCGCGTCCGCCGGCGCCCGCGGCCTGTCCGTCCTTGGCGATGAGGACCTGCTGGTCACCGCGCTGCGCAACCTGCTGGAGAACGCGGTCGCGTACAGCCCGGAGCGGACCCGGGTAGTGGTCAGCCTGAAGAAGGCCAGCGACGGAAACGCCGAGCTCAGCGTGACCGACCAGGGCATCGGCATCCCCGAGCGCGACCTGGAGCGGATCTTCGAGCGCTTCTACCGGGTCGACCCGGCGCGCTCGCGCGCGACCGGCGGGACCGGGCTGGGGCTGGCCATCGTCAAGCACGTGATGGCCGCGCACAACGGCCGGGTCACGGTGCGCAGCGTCGAGGGGTCCGGATCGACGTTCACCCTGTTCATCCCGCTGCGGAACGCCCACGAGCCCCAGGAGGGACTCAAGTGACACGTGTGCTGGTAGTTGAGGACGAGGACTCGTTCAGCGACGCCATCTCGTACCTGCTCCGCAAGGAGGGCTTCGAGGTGGCGGTCTGCTCCACCGGCCCCGACGCGCTCGACACCTTCGACCGGACCGGCGCCGACCTGGTCCTGCTCGACCTCATGCTGCCGGGCCTGCCGGGCAGCGAGGTGTGCCGCTCGCTGCGGGAGAAGTCGAACGTCCCGGTCATCATGCTGACCGCCAAGGACAGCGAGATCGACAAGGTGGTCGGGCTGGAGCTCGGCGCCGACGACTACGTGACCAAGCCGTTCTCCTCCCGCGAGCTGGTCGCGCGGATGCGCGCGGTGCTGCGCCGCCGCGGCGAGCCGGAGGACGTGACCGAGTCGGCCCTGGAGTCCGGGCCGGTGCGGATGGACGTGGACCGGCACGTGGTCACGGTCCGCGGCGGCACGGTCCAGCTCCCGCTCAAGGAGTTCGAGCTGCTCCAGGTACTGCTGCGCAACGCCGACCGCGTGCTGACCCGGATGCAGCTCATCGACCGGGTGTGGGGCGCGGACTACGTGGGCGACACCAAGACGCTCGACGTGCACATCAAGCGCCTGCGGGCCAAGATCGAGGTCGACCCCGCCCACCCGCAGCATATCGTCACCGTGCGTGGCCTCGGCTACAAGTTCGAATCAGTAGCCTGACCGGTAAAACCACGCTCCGTTCGGTCAAAAGAAAAGGTCTTTTATATCCCTAACGGACCGTGGTGCCCGCTCTATCGTTTCCCCACTCGCCTCCGGGGCGCTGTGTTTCTGCCCGTTCGCCTCCGGCCGCCCTTTGAGGCGCCTCCTTCCCTCGTCGCTCCTTCGTCGCGCCTGGGGTGGGTCCGTGGGGGAACACAGTCCAGTCGGCGCAGGCGCCCTTTGGCTCGCGGGTGGG
>CAVUNL010000022.1:0-66500 GCA_963742795.1 uncultured Actinomycetes bacterium | reverse complement strand
CGGTCGCGGTAGGCGTAGGTCATCGAGTGAAGGACCTGCTCCTTGGCCTTGCGGTACGGCCGTGACCGCTGCCCCTGGTAGCCGCTGGCCCGTTCGAGGACAACCTTGCGCTTCTTGTGGGCGTTGGTCGCCCGCTTCACGCGTGCCATTGTTGTTCTGTCTCCCTCGCGCGGGCCGGGCTTCTCCCAGCAGCTTCTTGATCTCCTTGACTCGCTCGGCGCGAGCGTCACTTCGTCGTAAAGCCGTCGCGTCAGGCGGGACGACTTGTGCACGAACTTGTGGTTGCGGTTGGCGCGGCGGCGCATCACCTTGCCGGTACCGGTCAGCCGGAATCGCTTTCCGGCGCCGCTGTGGGTCTTCATCTTCGGCATGGTCGCCGTCGTCTCCGTTTCTCTATCTCTTGCCGCGGCGTTAACCGCGGTCGGCCAGGCACAGCAGTCACCGTCCCCGGCGCTGGCCCTTTTGGCAGGGCCGCCGGGGGATCAGTCCGGCCGGGTGCTGCTACCGGCTAGGCCGGACCCGGTACCGTTGCGCTGTCGGCGGCGGGCTCGCTCGTCGCGGGCTCGGGCGCCACTGTCGCGGCACTGCTACCCTGAGCGGCTGGCGCCGCGGGGCTGCCCTGAACGGCTGGCGCCGCGGGGCTGCCCTGAGCGGGCTGCCCTGAACGGCTGGCGCCGCGGGGCTGCCCTGAACGGCTGGCGCCGCGGGGCGCGGGCTGGGCACGGACTTGCTGTGCGACTGCCCGGCGTGTGCCTTTGCCTCGCTCTTCTTCTTGTGCGGGCCGATCACCATGATCATGTTCCGCCCCTCCTGCTTGGGCTGCGACTCCACAAAGCCAAGCTCTTCAACGTCTCCGGCGAGACGCTGCAGCAAGCGGAAGCCTAGTTCCGGGCGTGACTGCTCACGTCCTCGGAACATGATCGTCACCTTGACCTTGTCCCCGCCTTGAGGAACCGCTCGACGTGGCCCTTCTTGGTGCCGTAGTCGTGCGGGTCGATCTTCGGCCGGAGCTTGATCTCCTTGACGATCGTCTGTGTCTGGTTCTTGCGTGACTCCCTGCCTTAACCGCGGCCTCGTACTTGAACTTGCCGTAGTCCATGAGCTTGGCCACCGGGGGCCGGGCAGTCGGGGCAACCTCGACCAGGTTGAGATCGGCTTCCTGAGCTAGCTTGAGTGCGTCATTGATCGAGACGATCCCGATCTGCTCCCCCTTCGGCCCGACCAGCCGGACTTCGGGAGAACGGATGCGCTCGTTGATACGTGCTTCGGCGCTGATGTGACCTCCTTGAGCCTGTATCCCGCCGTCGGCGCCTCCGGCGGCGGATACTCGCCCCCCGGTGTTCCCGGCGCCGCGGCCGCCCGTGAAGGCAGCTGCCGCACACGAGAAAGCCCCGCGAGCGATGCGCTTCGCGGGGCAACCACAACAACGGCGCCGTCCCCTCACGGGAATGCGCCGCGCCACCACTTACTGCAGCGTACGCGCGTTCCGCACGTGTCGCCGCTGGGACTTCTGGCCAGACCCGCCTGCCCCGGTAGTAACCGGGCCGACCGGGTGGGAGGTGGTCCTCCGCTTCACGCGCCCGGCACCTAGGCGCCGAGCTGTAACAACTAACCCTAACAGCACCGGGACGCGAAGCGGTATTCCCGCCGGGACAGGGTCAACTTGCCGCGTGCATGATCGCGGACCGTCACTGATTCCATGGCAACAGTAACGGTCCGCGATCCAGGTCGGGCGGGCGGTTAGTTGAGGACGCGGTTGGTGAAGGTACGGGTACCTAGGTAGCTGAAGACCGCGGTACCGCCGATGAGGGCGAGCATGACGCCCCACATGGGCATGTGGCCGAGCACCGGGGTGAGCACCGCGCGCAGGCCCTCGGACATGTACACCATCGGGTTGATCAGGACCGCGATCTGCAGCCACCGGATGTGATGCAGCGCCGACCAGGGGTAGTAGACGAGCCCAGCATCGTGGCGGGCAGCAGGATCACCGCGAACAGCATCTGCATCTTGCGCGGATCCATGATCGTGCCGAGCAGCAGCCCGAGCGAGGAGGTCAGCAGCGACGCGAAGGCCAGGATCACGATGAACAGTGCCCAGTTGGTCACGTGTACGTGCGGAGCCTGCCCGGCCGCGTGCACGAACAGCACGATCGGGAACACGATGACCGCGCCGATGAACGACTGGACCGCGCCGGCCACGATCTTCTGGATGGCCAGGACTCGGATCGGCACCGGGGCGAGCGCCCGGTCCTCGATCGTGCGCTGCCAGGAGAACTCCATCACCAGCGGGAACGTTACCGCCATGATGCCCTGCATGAGCAGCATGGAGGCCATCAGGCCGGGCACCAGGATGGTGGCGAAGTTGATGCCGCCCTTGACGGACGCGCCTGCTGCGGCGGCGCCGCCGCCCAGGTTGAAGCCGCCGCCGATCTTGGGGAACACGTAGGCGAAGACGAAGACGAACAACAGCGGCTGCATGACCGCGCGGGTGAAGGTGGCGACGGCGTTGCGCCGCAGCACCCGGAACTCCCGGGCCATCATGGCGTTGAACGTCTTGACCAGGGTCGGCCGCGGCACCGGCGCATTAGTTATCAGATCAGCGATGGCCGCCGACGAGGGCGCCCCGCCGGGCTCGGCGACCTCGATGGGGGCTCTGCGCGTGGTTGTGGTCACTCCCGATACTCCCGTCCGGTCAGGGTGAGGAACACGGTCTCCAGGCTGGGCTTGAGCTGGGTCGCGTCACGTACGGTCAGTCCGGCGGCGGATCCGGCGGTGACGAGCTCACCGAGCACGCCCTCGGGTTCACGGGTGAAGACCCGGACGGAGTCGCCGTCGGCTTCCACCTTGCTGACGCCAGGGCGTTCTGCCAGCCCGGTCCTGGCGGCCAGGTCCTCGGGGACCGTGTCCTCGTACCGGACCGTGATCACCGTCTCCGCGCCCGCGCCGTCCTTCAGCTCGGACACGGTGCCCGACGCGAGCACCTCGCCGTGGTCGATGACGGCGATCTGCTCACACAGCGCTTCGGCTTCCTCCATGTAGTGCGTGGTCAGCAGGATGGTCTGCCCCTCGGCGTGCAGCACCTGCAGGATGTCCCAGAGATTCACCCGGGTCTGCGGGTCCAGGCCGGCGGTCGGCTCGTCGAGGAACAGCACGTCGGGCCGGTGCACCAGGGCCCGGGCGATGAGCAGCCGACGGGCCTGCCCGCCGGACAGGTCAGTGGACATTGCCTTGCGCCGGTCGGCCAGTCCGAACACCTCGAGCAGCTGCTCGGCGCGCCGTGAGGCCTCGCGCAGGCTCAGGCCGAAGAACCGGCTGCGGAACTCCAGGTTCTCGGCCACGGTCAGCTGCATGTCGAGCGTGTTGTTCTGGGTCACCACGCCGATCCGGCGCTTGACCCCGACCGGGTCGGCCACCACGTCCAGGCCGGACACCCAGGCCCGGCCGCCGGTGGGCAGAATCAGCGTGGTCAGCATGCCGATCGTGGTGGACTTGCCGGCGCCGTTCGGCCCGAGCAGGCCGAAGAACTGCCCGGATTCGACGGACAGGTCGATGCCGCGCACGGCGGGTACGTCCCCGCGGGACGACTTGTAGGTCTTGCGCAGGTCTTCGGTGCGAATCGCGTACCCCGATGTGCTATTCCCCGATGTGCCACTCCCCGAAGTTCCCCCGCCGTTTACCGTCATGATGTCAACCTAGGTTGACGAGCGCACACTGTCAACTTGAGTTGACACTCGTGCTCCCTACCCCGTGTCACCGGCCGCGCTCCTTCCTGGTCAGCTCGCTGAACTGGCGGATCGTGTCGATGAAGAACTTGCGGATGACCGGCTCGTCGGCCGGCCCCACGAAGTCGAAGGCGGACCGCCAGTGGGTCCGGCCAGCGTCAGGTAGTTCTCGCAGATCTGGCGGCCCTTCGGTCACGTACAGCCTGACCACCCGCCGGTCCCCGGGATCCCGGCGCCGCTCCACGTAGCCCTCACGCACCAGAGTGTCGACCACGGAGGTGAGGGTGCCAGGCGACGACCAGCCCCGGGCGGCCACGTCACTCGATTTGAGCCCGTCCCCGGCCAGCAGGACCCGCAGCACGCCCAGTCCTGCAGGGCTGATCCGCAGGCCCGCCTGGACCAGCGTGCTGGCGTAGTAGGCGCCCATGATCCTGGAAGCGGCCAGCAGCAGCGTATGCAGCGGCGCGTCCGCGGGAATCCCGTCCGCCGGATCGCCCCAGATCCATCCGGCGCCATGGCCGACGCCCAGTCTCGGACCGCATCCGGCAGGCCCGTGCTCGCCGTCCGCTGTGTTCCGCGACCTGGCAACCTGTCCCGTTTCCTCTGGTGGCGGTACCCCGGCCACTTCGACCTCGTGCACGGCGCCAAGTCTCCACCGCAGCTATTTCCATGTCAAATCATTTGAGGTCGAAATAAATCCCGCGTCGGCCTGACGAGTCGGCGGCCATTCCTCCGGGCGCTCGCCCTAGGCTAGGGCGGAGTGAGCAGCGTAACGAGCGAGCACGGCCACTCCCCCACGGGTGAGTCGGGCCGACCAGGTCCGCTCCCGGGATCCGCACCCCTGGTTGGGTTCCGTGGCTGGTCATGGGCGGGTACCTGCTGGCCGCCTACGCGCTGACCTGGCGGCTTTGGGCCGACCCCGGGGCGCGGATGGTGGGCGGCAACCCCGGAGACGTCAACCTGGTGGCATGGTTCATGCGGTACAGCGCGACCGCGGTCTCGCACGGCCGACTCCCGGCCCTGGTGACGACCGGGCTGAACGCGCCGCAGGGCATCAACTTGATGTGGAACGCGTCGATGCTCCTTCCCGGGACCCTGCTGGCTCCGGTGACGCTGCTGGCAGGCCCGTGGGCCAGCCTGAACCTTCTGCTGACCTTGGGCTTCGCCGGTTCCGCGGCCAGCTTGTTCTGGGTGCTCAGGTGGTGGGGAGCCAGTATCACCGCAGCGGCGGTGGGTGGCGCCGTATACGGGTTCTCGCCGGCGCTGGTCGCCGCCAGCATGGGTCACTTCCACCTGCAGTTCGCCGTGCTCCCGCCGCTGATCATCCATGCGCTGCTGGGGATTGTCACCGGCCGCGGCAGTGTCCTGTGGTCCGGCGTCCGGCTCGGCCTGCTGACCGCCGCCCAGCTGTTCATCGGGGAAGAACTGCTGGTCGACACCGCCGTGGCCGCTGTGATCATGATCGCGGTGCTCGCCCTCGGTCAGCCGCGCGCAGCCATTGAGGCGCTCGGAGTCGGGCCCGTACGGCCGTGGCCGCTCTCGGCACCGCGGTCGGGGTCCTGGCACTGACCTGCGGGTACCCGCTGTGGGTGCAGTTCCGCGGCCCGCTTGCCTCGCATGGCAGCCCGTGGCAGGTCAGCGAGTTCCATAACTACCTGTATGCCTTCGTGACCCCGTCCGGCGCGTTGCTGTTCCACACCAGTTCCAGCGCTGCCGCGGCCGCCAGCTACCCTGAGCCCCAGCCCGAATACCTCGCCTACCTGGGCTGGCCACTGCTCATCGTCGCGATCGTGGCCGCGGTGTGTTTCTGGCGGGACCCGAAGGTCCGGCTGACGGCGGTGACCTTCGCGCTGCTGGAACTGTTCTCGCTCGGTGCCGCCAGCGTGACCTTCCACGGGATGCGGTACCCGGCCGCGCTTCTGCCGTGGCACTGGCTGCAGGGTCTGCCGGTGCTGGCCGACGCTCTGCCGGACAGGCTTTCCATTCTCGCGGACGGCGCGGAGCTGCCTTGCTCGCGTTCGCCCTGGATCGGGCGCGCGGCCCGGCCCGAATCACCTCCCCATCCGGCTTCACGGACGCGGGCGAGCCTGGGGACCGGCGGGGTACGCGCCGCCGCGGCCGTGTCCTGGCCATCCTCCCCCTGGTGCCTCGGCCGCTACCTGCCGCCAGCGTCAGCCAAGCCCCGGCCGGCTGGCAGGAGGCCTTCGCCGGGCTAGGGCTGGCCTCCGGTGCCGATGTGCTGGTCATCCCTGACCTGAGGTACGGCATGGGATGGCAGGCGGAGTCCGGCGTGCCCGGCTCCATGGTCGGCGGCGGCGCGATCATCGAGCCCAACCGGAGCGGGCAGGCCACGAGTTACGTCTACAGCCGGCGCCCGACCGTGGAGTACCTCGGGGCGCTCTACCCCGGGTCGCCGGGCGGGCACCCGCCCTCCCGGGTGCGGCTGCGCGAGGATCTCGCCTACTGGCATCCGACCGCGATCGTCGCCGTCACCACCGCGAACACGCGGCTGGCACGCTATCTGACCGCCGAGTTCGGCCCGCCGACGATCCAGGTCGGTGACATGCTCGCGTGCGGCACCCCGTACTTCAAGCTTTGCCCGGTAGGTTAGCTCCTTTACGGAGGGAAGGGACATGTCTGGCCTGGAGACCATCGTCATCACCGGCGGAGCTGGCTTCCTTGGCTCGCACCTTTGCGAACGGCTGCTCGCCGACGGCTGCTCGGTGATATGCCTGGATAACTTCTGTACCGGGACCCCGGCTAACGTGGCGCATCTGCTCGAGAACCCCGGGTTCCGGCTGATGCGCTACGACGTGACCGAGTACCTCTACGTGGGCGGCCCGGTGGACGTGGTGCTCCACTTCGCCTCCCCGGCGAGCCCGGTCGACTACCTCGAACTGCCCATAGAGACGCTGAAGGTCGGCTCGATCGGGACCATCCACGCGCTGGGGCTGGCCCGGGAGAAGGGCGCGCGCTTCCTGCTCACCTCCACCTCCGAGGTCTATGGTGATCCGCTGGTCCACCCGCAGAGCGAGGACTACTGGGGCAACGTGAACCCGGTTGGCCCGCGCGGTGTCTACGACGAGGCGAAACGCTTCGCCGAAGCGCTGACCGTGGCCTATGGCAAGAACCACGGGGTGGACACGAAGATCGTCCGGATCTTCAACACCTACGGCCCACGGATGCGGCCGGACGACGGCCGGGCCATTCCCACGTTCATCAGCCAGGCGCTGCGCGGCGAGCCGATCACCGTGTCGGGCGACGGCAACCAGACCCGCTCGGTCTGCTACGTCAGCGACCTCATAGAGGGCATCCTGAGGTTGCTGCGGTCACCGCATCCGGCCCGATGAACATCGGGAACCCCGGTGAGATGTCGGTGCTGGAACTGGCGGAGACGATCCGGCGCATGACCAGGTCACAGTCGCCTATCACCTTTATCCCGCGTCCGCAGGACGACCCGATGGTGCGGCAGCCGCGAATCGACCTGGCCCGCGAGGTCCTCGGCTGGAAGCCCGCGGTCGGCCTGGAGGAAGGCCTGGGCCGCACGATCGAGTGGTTCCGGGAGCGTGCGGGATGAGCGCCGCCGTGAAACTCTCCATCCTGATGCCCGTGTACAACGAGGCCAAGACCGTGCAGACCGTCATCAAACGGGTGCTCGACGTTAGCTTCCCCTGCCAGGTGGAGGTGGTGATCGTCGATGACGCGAGCACCGACGGAACAGCCGAGATCATCGACCATGTTCACGACGAGAGGCTGATCAATCCGCACCCGGCGAACCGCGGCAAGGGAGCCGCGATCCGCACCGCGACCGCGGCGGCTACCGGTGATTTCATGGTGCCGCTGGACGCGGACCTGGAGTACCAGCCGGAAGAGATCCCCAAACTGCTCGAACCGGTCCTGAGCGGTGACGCCGACGTCGTTTACGGCAGCCGGACCTTCGGCAGCCATTCGGCGTATTCGTTCTGTACGTCCAGGGCAACAAGGCCCTGACGACGTTCGCGAACGTCCTGTTCAACGCCTATATCGCAGATCTGGAGACCTGTTTCAAGCCCATGCCGCTCGACCTGCTGCGCAGCCTGAACATCACCGCCGACGGATTCGGCATGGAGGCCGAGATCACCGGCAAGCTACTGGCCCGCCGCATCCGCCCGTTCGAGGTACCGATCACGTACCGGGCCCGCAGCGCGAAGCAGGCAAGAAGATCACCTGGCGAGACGGGGTGCAGGCGATGTGGATCCTGGCCCGCATCCGCCTGACGAGACAACGTAATTGACGTGAAGGAACTCAGAGGGGATCGGCAGGTTCAGTGCGATGTTCTCGTGGCGCTGGCGGTGTCGAGAAAACCGGAGGGTTTCGCGGACTTTGAGCGGCCCTAGGAAGCCGGCCGGTACACCGACGCCCCGTCGGCCCGGTAGCTGAACCTGAAGCCGGTAGCGGACAGATACTGCGACAGGGCCGGGCCGGGCTGCGGCAGCCAGACCAGCACCCAGCCGACGTGGATCCGCAGGTCCGCCCGGGCCGCCGCGACCTGCGCTGGCGTTCTCCTCCGGCCCTGCTGGGCCTCGTTGAGCTGGGCATAAAACGGATGCCCCGCGATCCCCGCGACGGTCCGCGTGGGCACCCAGGACGTGTAGCAGGCCGCCCGGGGATGCCCGTCAGCGGTGGCGATGAGAATGGCCTGGGTGGTCGGCGGCTCGCCGTAGAAGGGGAGGTTGTACAGGCCGAAGGGTACGTCCACGACGATCGAGCCGGAGTGGTCGGCGGCAATCGGGCGGTCCAGTGCGGGCAGCGTGGTTCGCATAGCCGGACACCTCCCGGGCTGCCCGACCAGCCCGCCTCCAGGACGCCGAGTGCCGCCACCGCCAGGATCACCGGCCAGGCCCGGTGCCGCGCCAGCCAGTCCACCGCTGCCCCGGCGAGCAGGGCCGCGCCGACCAGCCCGAGCAGGGCGAGCCGGTCGGCCTCGCGGAAGATGGACAGCCCAGGTGTCCGGAGGAACCAGGTGTACGGCATCAATGCCGACACCCGCAGGCCGTCCCAGGTCTGGGCCAGCGGCACGTACACGTGGGTGCCGACCTCCAGCACCGGCCCGAGCGCAAGCGCGGCGCCGCCCAGCCAGAGCAGCGCGAGCAGCCAAGCGCTGCGTCGGCGCCAGCTCGCGAGCAGGCCCAGGACCGCGAGCAGGCTGAGCACCACGCCGAAGGTGTTAAGCGTCTCAAGGTGGGTGCGGGAGGTGTAGATGCGGCCCAGGCCGGTCAGCCCGTCGTTGACGAGCCGGGGCGAGGGCGCGAACAGGCTGGACAGGTTGGCGACCCAGGTGGTGTACCCGTAGGACGTTGCCGGAGCGGCGGTCCCGCCCGCGCGTGCCTGCTGGGCCATGGCCACCAGCTGCGGGCTGGCCACCACGGCGGCCGTCACGGCACCGACGGCCAGCACCCTGAGCCGGGTCAGGGCCGTGGACCGGGCGCGCGCCGACAGCAGCCACGGGATCAGCGCGAGAACGGCCAGGATCACGGCCATCACCGCTGATTCCTGATTGACCAGCGCTGAGGCGCCCAGCACCACGCCCAGGATCAAGCCCCGGCCGATCGTAGGGTCACGACGCAGCCTGACGGCGGCCTCAAGGGTCAGCGGCAGGAACACCGTGCCGTACACGATATTGATGTGGTACCAGGCCTGGTACGTCAGCATCGCCGACAGGCCGAAGAACGCCCCGGCCGCGATCGCGCCGACCCTAGTGGACAGCCACAGCCGGGCGGGCCGGTACATCGCATAGCAGGCCAGGCCGGGCGCGAGGATGTTCAGCAGGTTGTAGGAGGCCGACGGGCCGAAGACCAGCGTGAAGGGGGTCATCACCGCGCCGAGCAGCGGCACCAGCGTCTGGTAGCCCAGCTGAAGTCCGACGGGCACGGCCAGGTAGGTGGTGGACCACGGATTGTGCAGGTGGACAATTTGGTGCGCCACCCACCACATGTCCCATACATAGATGGATACGTCCCTGCTGACCGGCAGCCTGCCGGCGAGGTAGGACGCGAGCGGCCAGGTCACCGCGACCCCGGCCGCCAGGAAGCCGGCCAGCACCGCCGCCTCCCGTGCCCAGGGGCGTGCGGCGGCCGCCCGCACTCGCCCTGGCACGCGGGCCGCTCGTCCCGGCTTGCTAGCGGTCTGCCCCTCGATCATTACGGGCAGCCTAGTGGGCGCCAGCACCAACGCGCCGGGGCGGGGGCGATTGCTCCGGTAGAGTCGTCCGGATGGCAGGGACTCGGACGGGCAAGCGCACGAGAGTCCGCGCAGACTTCTCGGCGGCGGATGCGGAACTGGCGGCCACGCTCGACAACCTCGACGGCGCCGACAACTACGCGGGATGGATCTTCGAGCTATCGAGCCGTACCTAGGCAACGAAGTGCTGGAGATTGGCGCAGGTCACGGAACTTTCACCGAGATGCTGGCCAGGAAGGCCAAGCGGGTCGTCGCCTCCGACCTATCGGAGCGGTGCGTCAGCAGGCTGCGCGAAAGGTTCTCGGGTGAGGAGTCGGTGAAGATTCTGCACGGATCTGTCGACTCGGCCGCCGCGCACGGTCCCTTCGACAGCGTGATACTGATCAATGTCCTGGAGCACATCGAGGACGATGACGGCGCCCTGCGGGGACTCCGCGGCCGCTCCTGCGACCCGGAGGGCGCGTCGTTCTGTGGGTACCCGCATTCTCGCTTCTCTACAGTGACTTCGATCGGAGGATCGGTCATTACCGGCGCTATCGCAGGCCTGGACTGCGGAAACAGCTCACGGACGCCGGATACGAGGTACTGGACGTCAGGTACGTCAACGCCGTTGGCGCGGTGGCGTGGCTGGTGCTGGCCCGCTTCCTGCGCCGCACACCCACGCACGGCACTCCGGTCAAGATCTTCGACAGGTACCTCGTCCCGCAGCTCAAGCGGCTGGAGCGGCGGTGGCGCCCGCCCTTCGGTCAGTCCGTGCTCGCGGTAGCCACCCGGCCCGCCGAATAGTGGCTACCCCTTACGGGCGACTCCGCTCGCTAGACCTGATCCGGGCTGATCACGACCGGGTCGGGCCGCCACTGCGAGGGCTGGACCACGCCGGGTCGGCGCAGCTCGAGCCCTCGAGCACCGGGTGACCGCGGCCCGGTCGAAGATCGTCGCCCGGACTCGATCCGCCCGTTCCCGCGCTGGTCATCTCCGCCATATCGCGGCACGGATGTGGCTGGCCGGGTGGGCGAGCACCAGGTGCTGCCGAAGGCATCGGTCGTCCAACTTGGCCGGATCGTACTGCGCCCGAGCGCGGACCAGCGTGCACGATCGACCAGTACCCACGCGATCGGCGCGCGAGTCCAGGGTGCGTGATGCTTCCCTGATGATGGCCGAGGTGTCGCGCAGATCTGATTCGACGTACGCGGTGCGGCCGTCGGGATTACTGCTCAGCAGAGCCTGGGCGTGCAGCAGCACCATCGGGTCGTTGTCGACGTAGACGATCCGCGCGTCCGGGGCGGCGGCCTGCGCCACCTCGTGGGTGTTGTTCGCCGTGGGCAGCCCGGCGCCGATGTCCAGGAACTGGCGGACGCCGCACTCCGAGGCCAGGAAGCGCACCGCGCGGACCAAGAACTCCCGGTTCGCCCGCACGTCGGCCACGATCCCTGGGTTGGCGGCGATAGCCTGCTCGGCTGCGTCCCGGTCCGCGGCGAAGTTGTCCTTTCCGCCCAGCCAGTAGTCGTAGACGCGCGCGGAGTGGGCGTGCCGGATGTCGAGCTTCGGCGGGTCGGGCATGACGCGATGCTAGCGGTGCGATGCGGATCACACGTCTCGGGGGGCCTGCACCGCCCGCGAGTACGTCATCCTTGCTTCGGATGAAAGTCTCCGAGGCGCTCGTGCTGCTGGCCGCCGGGACGGCGGGCGGCATCTTCAGCACGGTGGTGGCCATCGCCTCGCTGGTGACCTATCCCGTGCTGCTCGCTCTGGGGGTGCCGCCGCTGGCGGCCAACATGACCAATACCGTCTCGCTCGTGTTCACCGGGGCCAGCTCGGTCGCCTCGTCCCGGCCGGAACTGGCCGGTCAGGGCAGGCGGGTGCTCCGGCTGGGCGTCATCACCGCGCTCGGCGGCGCGGCCGGGGCGGCGGTCCTGTTGCTGACCCCGGCGAGCGCGTTCACCGTGGCCGTTCCCGTGCTGATCGGCGGTGCGTCGCTAGTGCTGCTCGTCCAGCCCAGGATCAGCCTGCTCACGCCGCCTGAGGTCCTGGACACCAGGCATCGGCTGGCGCTGGGCGCGGCGCTCTTCGCGGTGGCCGTGTACGTCGGGTACTTCGGCGCGGCCGCGGGGGTCATGCTGCTCGTGGTGCTCAGCGCCGTGATCCGCGAGCCGCTGGTCCGGGTCAACGCGATCAAGAACGCGGTGTCCGGGATGGCGAACGCCCTGGCCGCGGTCTGCTTCGCGCTGTTCGGCGACGTGCGGTGGAAACTCGTGCTCCCGCTCGCGGCGGGCTTCCTGATCGGCGGGTGGATCGGCCCTAAGATCGCCCGCCGGGTTCCCGCGGGGGCGTTCCGCGTGTTCGTCAGCCTGTGCGGGCTTGGACTGGCGGTGAAACTGGGCATCAGCGCGTATCACTGACGCCGCTGATGCCTCAGTAAAAATGTATGCTGACGCCGCTGATGCCCTAGTGAAAATAAGGTAAGTGCGCTCATCGTGCGAACCACCATGGCAAAATTCTTCACATACTCATCCGGGATGGCTTACTCTGTGCTAGTGAGTCGGCACTAGGGGTGATCCTCGGCCCCCGGGCGCCGACGGCGGTGGTCAACTCGCGCTGGGTAGCAGGCCCGGACTGTGCGACGGCACGGGGCTACGGGCGGTTTCCGCGCGGGAAGAATAGGAGCTCGACGATGCTGGTACTCATTATTGTCATAATCGCGGTCGGCTACCTGGTGTCGCTGCGAATTCACCCGCTCCGCAAGTGCCCCCGGTGCAACATGAGCGGCAGGCACTTCGGCGCCGTCTTTCCCGGCTCGTACCGGCGCTGCCGCAGGTGCCAGGGGCGCGGTCAGCTCGACCGCGTCGGCACGCAGGTCTTCTACGGGGGGACCAAGGGTAGCGGCGTCTTCCCCAACAAGAAGTAGGCGCGCGCCCGCCGGGCCAGGACCGGCTGGCTCGCGACCCCGCCCGCGCCGCCGGCTCGCCCGCTCTGATTTCCCCCCGGGCCCACCCTATTCGCCCCCCTGTACCCACCCTAAGGCGTGACGATGACCTTGCCCACGACGCCTGCTTCGGCTGCCTCCTGCGCGGCCGCGATGTCGGCCAGCGTGAACTTGTGCACGGGCAGGCCGGTGAGGTCACCGGCGGCGAGCGCGGCCGTGATGTCCGTGGCCGCCCGGTCAAGCGCGGCCGCCGGGAGGCGGTACAGCAGCATGAACCTGAGGATGACGTTGGCGCTCATGCAGGCCCGGACGGGCAGCACGGGGTCGCTGGCCTCGGCCGCGTAGGTCACGATCGTAGTCCCGGCCCGGGACACGGCCAGATCGAGCGTGAGGTTGGCGCCGAGCGCCACCTCGATCACCCGGTCGACGGCCGGGGCGAACGCGCGAATCTGTTCGGCCGCATCCGCGGCGCGGTAGTTCACCACCAGGTCCGCGCCCGCCTTCTCGGCCAGCGCCGCCTTCTCGGCGCTGCTGACGGTCGTGATCACACGAGCCCCGGACCGTTTGGCCAATTCAATAGCGAAGTGACCGACACCTCCGGCACCTCCGGCCACCAGTACGGTCTGACCGGTCACCGGGCCGTCCGAGAACAGGGCGTAGTGCGCGGTCACGGCCGGCACCCCCAGGGAGGCGCCCAGGTCAAACGAGGCGCCGTCGGGCAGCGGCACGGCTTGGCGATCTGGCACCACGGTCCACTCGGCGGCGGTCCCCCAGCGCCGGCCGGCCGCCGCGAGCCACAGCCACACCCGCTCCCCCACGCGCCCCGGGTTGACCCCCGGGCCGACCCCCTCGATGATGCCGGCGCCGTCCATGTGCGGGACCTGGAAGCCGTCGATGGGGCGGGGCGTCAGCCCCGCGCGAGACTTGTAGTCGGTGGGGTTGATGCCCGAGGCGCGCACCCGGACCAGGACCTCCCCGGGCCCCGGCTGTGGCCGCTCGACCTCCTCGACCTCCAGCACGTCGGCCGCGGGTCCGGTTTGCCGGTACAACGCTGCGATCATGGATGCAGCGTAGTCCCCTTGAATATCTTGTCCACGGCGTTGCGCGGCCCGTGCAGCGCCAGCCCGGCGAAGCGCAGGTCAGCCGCTACGACGGCGCGCACCGCGGCCCGGTTGTCGTCGTCGTTTCCGGTCTCGAACATGTCCATGGTGTAGACGGCCATCGGCATCGCGCGGGCCAGCGCCCGCTGGTGCGCCTGGCTGAGCGTCGGGCCGTCGGCTGCGTAGACCACCACCGGCTGGCGGAACAGCTCCAGGTAGGTGTTCCCCGAACCGTCCTCGTACGGCTTTCCCATGACGTCAGGGCTGGCGGCGGCGATGCCGCTGGCCAGGAACGCGGTGACGTTCAGCTTCTGCCACGGCTCCAGGTCG
This sequence comes from uncultured Actinomycetes bacterium, assembly GCA_963742795.1. Taxonomy (GTDB): domain Bacteria; phylum Actinomycetota; class Actinomycetes; order Streptosporangiales; family Streptosporangiaceae; genus Palsa-504. Next base: position 52,207 of record CAVUNL010000022.1, on the reverse strand, counting down.
GCGCGGACGGCGATGGCGATCTTGGTGTCGAATCGTATGGTCATCGGTCCCATCCTGGCCCGGTCGCGCTCCGGAATATTGAACGCTGGAGCGGGGCGACGGCTGCGATAATGGAGTGTGTGGCTGGTAGCGACGCCCCTTCGTCCCCGAACTGGGCCCAGTACTGGCGCGCGGACGCCCTGCCGGTGGAGGCGATGCACGCGCACTTCACCTCGCACGTGTACCACCGGCACAGCCACGAGAGTTACTCGTTCGGCGTGACCGAGACCGGAGCGCAGGCGTTCACCTGCCGCCACGGGCGTCACGTCAGCGGTCCGGGCATGGTGATGGCCTTCAATCCCGACGATCCGCACGACGGCCACGCGGCCGTGGATGGCGGGTTCACCTACCGGATGGTGCACATCTGGCCGGAATTCTTCGCCAGCCTGGCCGGGGCCGGCCGCCCGCTCCCGTTGTTCCGCGTGCCGGTGCTGGCCGATCCGGTGGTCGCCCGGTCGCTGCGCCGACTGCACTCGGCGCTCACCGGGCCCGCTGGCGAACTGGAGCGGTGCGAGCGGCTCACTGCGACGGCCCGGCTGCTGGTCCGGCACGCCTCCCGGCGCGTCCCGGCGCCGGGCGCGCCGCGGCCGGGGGCCGATCCGGGCCTGGCCGCGCGGATCCGCGCGCTCATCCACGACGCGGGCACCACCGCGGAGCTGACCGCGGGTGACCTGGCCGCGGCCGCCGGATGCAGCAGGTACGCGGCCTACCGGGCCTTTCACCAGGCCTACGGGCTCGCACCGAGCGACTACCAGCGGCAGCTTCGGGTCCGCGCCGCGCGCGCGCTGCTGTCCCGCGGCCTGCCGCCGGCGGCGGCCGCGGCCGAAGCCGGGTTCGCCGACCAGGCCCACCTGACCCGCTGGTTCCGGCGCTACTACGGAATCACCCCCGGCGCTTACCGAAGCGCCGTCGGCCCGCAGGCTCCTCGCAGGGAATCCCCAGCTCGATCGGGCGGCTTCTGACCGACTTTGCAGGTTTACCTCTGGTACTGTCGCACCCTGTCCATCACAATTAGGTATCAGCCTAGGTCCGAGAGTCGCAGAATTCGTGACGTAGCGAGGCAGGTGTCGGCAGCAGGTGCGGTTGCGAGCGGCGCGGCAAGCCCGGCTCCGCGGCGGCGAGGAGTCCCGGCCCGGGGACGATAACGGCCCGCGCAAGCGGGCCCGATGGTTCCCCCGGACGCCGGCCGCGGTCGCGATGGTCACCGTGCTGACGGTCGGCGTGGTGGTCACGGTGACCCCGGCCGAGGGCGCCGCCGGCGACATCGCCTCCAGCTTCGCGCGGGCGGTCCGGCACCTCGTCTCAACCTCGCAGAACGGGCAGGACTTCGCGGGCACCCCGGCGGTCGGCGCTCTGTTCACCATGTCCAAGGGCAAGCTCGGTCGGCACTTCTGCACGGCGAGCGTGATCGGCAGCCCGCATGGCGACCTGGTCATCACCGCCGCGCACTGCGTGACCGGCACCTCCGGCATCGTCTTCGAGCCCGGCTACGACCGCGGCGCGGCCCCGTACGGGATCTGGACCGTGACCAGGATCTACGTGGACCGGTCATGGACGTCCTCCTCCAATCCGGACGACGACGTGGCCTTCCTGCGCGTGAGCCAGGCCGGCTCGACCGTGCCGATCGAGGATGTGACCGGGGCCGAAGCACTCAAGACCGGGACGCCGGCCCGGCAGCTGGTCGAGGTCATCGGCTACCCGGACTCCGGCAGCCAGCCGATCGTCTGCCGGAACTGGACCCGGGAGCCGATGTCGGAGCAGCTCGAGTTCGACTGCGGCGGCTACACCGACGGGACCAGCGGCGGGCCGTTCCTGGCCAGCGTCAACCCGCTGACCGGGCAGGGCACGGTGATCGGGGTCATCGGCGGCTACGAGCAGGGTGGGCTTACCCCGCAGGTCTCCTATTCGTCGATGTTCGGCGCGAACGTCGCGGCCCTATACCGGCAGGCGGCAGGCGGCTGATCCCCGCCGCGTACCTAGCGGGCGGGTGGGGGCGGGACGATCTGGTCGATCTCGGCCAGTTCGGCCGCGGACGGGATCCACTCCGAAGCCGTCGCGTTCGCCTTCAGCTGCTCGGGGGTCATCGCCCCCGCGATCACCGACGAGCAGCCCGGCTGGGCGGCCAGGGCGCCGATGGCCACTTCCAGGACCGTGACGCCGTGCTCCTGGGCCCAGGCGATCAGCGCCTCGACCTTGGCCAGCTTCTCCTCGGTGACGTAGCCCGCCCGGCTGGCCAGCCTGCTTCCGGCCGGAACCGGCTGGCCGCGCCGGACCTTGCCGGTCAGCAGCCCGTTGGCCAGCGGGAAGTAGGGCAGCACGCCCACGCCGAAGTGCCGGGCCGCGGGCACGACCTCGGCCTCGGCCGCGCGCTCGAGCAGCGACCAGTGATTCTGGGCGGAGATGAACGGGGTGCGGCCGCCGATCGTGGCCAGGTGCGCGGCGTCGGCAAGCTGCCAGCCGGAGAAGTTCGAGTGGCCCAGGTACCGGACCTTGCCCTCGGCAACCAGCTCGTCCAGCGCTGCGATGGTCTCCTCGACCGGGGTCACCGGATCCGGCGTGTGCAGCTGGTACAGGTCGATGTAGTCGGTGCGCAACCGCCGCAGCGACTCGGCCACGGCCCGCCGGATGTAGGCCCGGCCGCCCTTGGCCCCCGCGGCCTGCCCGTAGCCCATGTCAGCGCTCTGGTGGCCGAACTTGGTAGCCAGGACGATCTGGTCCCGGCGCCGGCCGAGGATCTCGCCGAGCGCGCGCTCGGACCCGCCGCCTCTGCCGTAGGTGTCGGACGTGTCGAACAAGGTGATGCCGGCGTTGATGGCCGCGTCCACCACCGCGCGTGTCCCGTCGAGGTCCAGGCGGCCGCCGAAGTTGTTACAGCCGAGCCCGGCCACCGATACCACGAGTCCTGATTCGCCAAGCGGCCTATAGCGCATGGGCCTATTTTATGGATGCCCGGCCGCTTAGGCGGAGAGCCAGGCGGGACGTGGGGTAGCACGGATTGGGCAGAATGGGGGGATGAGTTCTTTGGGACAGCCGGTTGGGTCGGGGCCGGGGGTCATTACGCCGGATGGGTGCGCGGTGGACTTTTATGCGCTGATGCCGGATTTCGGGGAGCCGGGCATCGTGCATGAGGCGGCGGGGGCGGGAGCGTCGATTCTTGAGCTTGGCTGCGGGGCGGGGCGGGTTACTCATCCGCTGGTCGCGCTGGGGCACCCGGTGGTGGCGGTCGACGAGTCGCCGGAGATGCTGGCACATGTCCGGGGGGCCGAGAGGGTGCGCGCGCGGATCCAGGATCTGGACCTCGGGCGGCGGTTCGGCGCGGTGCTGCTGGCCTCGCACCTGATCAACGCGGACGACGAGACCAGGAGCGTCTTCCTGGACGCCTGCCGGCGGCACGTGGCCGACGACGGGTGCGTGATCGTCCAGCAGCACAGCCCAGAGTGGTTCGCCGCCGCGAAAGACAGCGAGGTGACCCGGGACGGGGTGATCTACCGGCTGCGCGACGTGTCCCGGCCTGCTCCGGACCTGGTCTCAGCGACCGTCGAGTACGTGGTCGGCGATCAGTGCTGGACGCAGACGTTCACTACCAAGCGGCTGGATGACGGCGCACTGGCCGCTTCGCTCGGCGCGGCGGGACTGCGGCTGGACCGCTACCTGACCGAGGACTGCGGCTGGTTCCGCGCGGTCCCGGTGGCCACGGCCTGAGCGAGGCGCGCAGCTGGTTTCGCGCGGTCCCGGCGGCTGCCGAGGGCTGAGCGGCGCTAGCCGCCGCTCTTGCGGCGGAACGAGCGGCGGCTGACGGCGGGGCCGTGCGAGCCGTGTACCCGGCCGGTGTCCTTCGCGCCTTCGGCGCTGGCGTGGGCGTCGCGCTTACGGTCCAGCGCCTCGCGGAACCTGCGCTTGATGTCGTCGAGGTCGGATTCGGTGTCCTCGGTCTTTCCCTCGGGTCCGGGCGGCGCGTCATCCTGATGCGCGGCCTCGGCTCCGGATTGCTCGACAGCCATGCGGACCTCCCTGGGCGTGAGACGTACCTACCACCATACTGGCGCTATGACCCGAGCGACCGGGAGGCGGCCGGCGCCCACGTCGGCCCATAGCGTCGACGGAGCATACGGCCGCGCCGAGCTGCTGCGGGATGCCGACCGGCGGGCGGCATGGATGCTGCTGGTCGACGGCGTCCCGCAGTCGCACGTCGATCTGGACGACCCCGGCTACCTGGATTTCGAGTATGTACGGCGGCTGGGGCACGTGATCGACACCGCCGCGCCGGCGGCTGAGCCTCTGCGGGTGCTGCACCTGGGCGCTGGGGCGCTGACCCTGGCCCGGTACGTGACGGCGACCCGGCCGGGCTCGACACAGCTGGCCGTCGAGGTCGACGCCCCGCTGGTGGACCTGGTCCGGCGCAGGCTGCCGCTGCGCCGGGTCCGGGTCCGGATCGGGGACGCCCGGGCGGTGCTCGAACGGCTGCGGGCCGGCTCGTTCGACGTGGTGATCGCCGACGTGTTCGCCGGGGGGCGGACCCCGGCCCATCTGACCTCGGTCGAGTTCATGACGGCCGTCCGTCGCGCAGTGCGCCCCGGCGGGGTCTATGGCGCCAACGTGGCCGACGGGGCGCCGCTGGCCCACGCCCGGGTGCAGGTGGCGACGGCGCGAGCAGTCTTTCCGCAGGTGGCGCTCATCGCCGACGCGGCGGTGCTGCGCGGCCGGAGGTTCGGGAACCTGGTCCTGGTGGCGAGCCCGGAGCCGCTCCCGGTCCACGCGCTGACCCGGCTGACGGCCGCGGATCCGATGCCGGGCCGGGTGCTGTACGACGAGGATCTAGTCCGGTTCGCGGGCGGGGCCAAGCCGGTTACCGACGCGAACGCGACCCCTTCCCCCGAGCCGCCGGCCGACGCCTTTGCGGTGTTAGCGGCGGCGTGGGGTGCGGGCGGCCGACCGACGCCCGGGGCGGTTTTCGCGCTTGGCCCGGACCCGCACCGAGACCTGGATCGGGCTGCCCTCGAAGCCGAACTCCTCGCGCAGCCGCCGCTCCACGAACCGCCGGTAGGCGGCCTCGAGGAACCCCGAGGCGAACAGGACGAAATGCGGCGGCCGGATACCGGCCTGGGTGGCGAACAGGATCTTGGGCTGCCGGCCGCCGCGCACCGGCGGCGGGGTCGAGGCCACCAGGCCGGTCAGCCAGGCGTTGAGCCTGCCGGTCGGGACCCGGGTCTCCCAGCCGGCCAGCGCCTTCTCCAGCGCAGGCACCAGCCGGTCGGTGTGCCGTCCGGTGGCGGCGGAGAGATTGACCCGCGGCGCCCAGCGGGCGGTGTGCAGCTGCCGGTCGATCTCCCGGTCCAGATAATGCTGCCGCTCCTCGTCGACCAAGTCCCACTTGTTGTACGCGATGACCAGGGCGCGGCCGGCCTCGATGACCATCGAGACGATCCGCAGGTCCTGCTCGGTGAGCGGCTCGCTCGCGTCGATGAGGACCACAGCCACCTCGGCCCGGTCCAGCGCCCCGGCGGTGCGCAGCGCCGCGTAGTAGTCCGCGCCCTGGTTCTCGCGGAACCGGCGCCTGATGCCCGCCGTGTCCACGAAGCGCCACGTCGTGCCGCCCAGCTCGATGAGCTCGTCGACCGGATCCCGGGTCGTGCCCGCTACCGGGTCGACGAGCGAGCGCTCATGCCCGGCCAGCTTGTTGAGCAGGCTGGACTTGCCGACGTTCGGGCGGCCGAGGAGCGCGACGCGGCGCGGGCCGCCTTCGGCCTCGTCGGCTTCCTTCGGCGCGTCGGGCAGCGCGTCGAGGATCACGTCGAGCAGGTCGCCGCTCCCCCGGCCGTGCAGCGCGCTGACCGGCACCGGCTCACCGAGCCCCAGCGACCAGAGCGCCGCGACCTCCGGCTCGGCCTTCGTGTCGTCGACCTTGTTAGCCGCGACCACGACCGGCTTACCGGACCGGCGCAGCACGGCGGCCACCGTGGCGTCGGCGTCGGTGACGCCGACGGTCGCGTCGACCACGAACAAGACCGCATCCGCGGCCTCCACCGCCACCCGGGCCTGGCCGGCGACCCGCGCGGCCAGGCTCTCAGTCTTCTCGATCGAGGGCTCCCAGCCACCGGTGTCCACCAGCGTGAAGGCCCGGCCGCGCCAGAGGGCGTCGTAGGCGACCCGGTCCCTGGTCACCCCCGGGACATCTTCCACGACTGCCTGCCGGCTGCCCAGGATGCGGTTGACCAGCGTGGACTTGCCCACGTTGGGCCGACCCACGACGGCCACCACGGGCACGGAAACGGGCACGGAAGTGGAAGAAGTCTCGCTCGTCATCGGTGTCTGCTCTTTGCTATCGGGTCTGCTGGCGCGGGTGCGGTACGCCGCCGCGCTCACGGGCCAGCCGGACGATGATGTCGATCACCTGGTCCAGGTCCAGCTGGGTGGAATCGATCTCCACCGCGTCGTCGGCCTTGCCGCTCTGCGCAGCGTCCAGGCGATCGCGGCGGTCCTGCTCGACCTGGGTGGAGGCGGCGGACCAGCTGGTCTCGCCGGCCCGGCGGCCGGCCCGGGCGGTGCTGTCGGCGGTGAGGAACACCTTGACCGGGGCGTCGGGCGCGACGACGGTGCCGATGTCGCGCCCCTCGGCGACGATGCCGTCCGCCTCGGCGATGATGTCCCGCTGTTGCGCGATCAGGTGCGCACGGACCCGTGGAACCGCAGCCACGGCGCTAACCGCGCTGGTCACCTCGCGGGTCCTGATCACCGCGGACACGTCGGCGCCGTTGACCCGGGTCCACGGCGCGCGCGGGTCGGTGCCGACTTCGATGACCGGTTCGCCGGCCAACTCGCCGACCAGGCCGGCGTCGCTGACGGCTACCCCCCGCTCAAGCAGCCACCAGGTCAGGGCCCGGTACATGGACCCGGTGTCCAGATACCGCACGCCCAAGGCGATCGCCGCGCCTCGGGAGGCGCTCGACTTGCCCGCGCCCGAGGGTCCGTCGACCGCCACGACGAGCCTGGCTTGCTCCCGGGGGGGCTTGGGGGGGTCGTCCCCCCGAGCTGCACTGCCCGTGTCGCTCTCCTCGCCGGTGCCGCCGTCCAGGTCCGCCGAAATCTTCACTCGTGCGATGCTACCGGGGGCGGGGGGTTGGAGGAACGGGTCGATGCGGTCCTGGCCGGCTGGGTGGTGGGCACGCACGGCCTGCGGAGGCAAGCACCACGCTCCGTTCGGCCAGATAAGAAAGAGAGAAAGGGGCGCGGGCCGGTTCGCTCTAGCGGCGGACCGGCCAGCCGCCTGCCTCCAGGGCATCGAGCAGCACGCCCGCCTCGGCGGGGCGCACGGAAAGTTCCGCGACGCCGACCGGAAGGCCGGGTGAGTGCTCGATCCGCACGTCCTCGATGTTGACGCCGGCCGCGCCGGTCGCGTCGAACAGCCGGGCCAGCTCGCCGGGCTGGTCGGGGATGACCACCTGGACGACGGCGAACTCGCGGGGCGCGCCGCCGTGCTTGCCCGGGATCCGGGCCACGCCCGCCTGGCCCCGGTCGAGCAGCGCCGCGACGGCCTTGTCCGAGTCGTCGTCCTCAGCCAGCACGCGGGCGGCCTCGGCCAGGTCGGCGGCCACCTCGGCGAGCACCTGCGCCACGGGAGCGGCGTTGGCGGACAGGATCTGGGTCCACAGCGCGGTGTCGCCCGCCGCGATCCGGGTCACGTCGCGCAGCCCCTGCCCGGCCAGGTCCAGGGCCTCGCCCGGTGCCTCCTCCAGGCGGGCGGCCATGGCCGCGGCGACCAGGTGCGGGGCGTGCGAGATGAGCGCGACCCACCGGTCGTGGGAGGCCGGGTCGGTACGGACCGGGACCGCGCCGCACGTCCGGACCAGGTCCGTGACGGCCTGAATGGCCGCCTCCGAGGTCTCCGGCAACGGGCATAGGGCCCAGGTGCGGCCGAGGAACAGGTCGGCGCGGGCCGCGGCCGGGCCGTGCTTCTCCCGGCCGGCCAGCGGGTGGCCGGGGACATAGCGGGTCAGGTCGCAGCCCTGGTTCCTGGCGTCGGCTACAGGGAGCTGTTTCACGCTGGCCACATCGGTGTAGGAGTCCGCCAGGTTTCTGGTTTGCGCCTCCGCGAGGGTGGCGGCCACGGCGGCCGGGGGGACGGCGATGACGGCGACATCGGCCGGGTCCCGGGTTTGGGCGGGCAGCAGTTCCCCGGCACCGAGGTCTGCGGCGAGCCGGGCGGCGGCCGGGTCGGCGTCGGTGAGCCAGACGCTGGCGCCGTGCTCGCGCAGGGCCAGGGCGATCGAGGTGCCGATCAGGCCGGTGCCGACGACGGCGACTTTCACTGAGCGATGTCCAGGCGGAGGGCGGCGGCGCCCCGCAGGTAGACGTGCTGGATCGCGGACCGCGAGCGGTCGGTCTCGACGTGCGCCAGCAGCCGGACGACGCGCGGCATGGCTCCGGGCACGGCGATCTCCGAGGCGCAGATCAGCGGCACGTCGTGGAAGCCGATCTTGCGCGCGGCCAGCGCGGGAAACTCGGCGGTCAGGTCCGGCGTCGCGGTGAACAGCACGCTGATCACGTCGTCGGTGGTGAGCTCGTTGCGCGTCATGACCTCCGTCACGAGCTCGGCCGTGCCCTCGAGTATCGCGTCGCGGTCGTCGGTGTCGATCTGCACCGCGCCGCGAACCGCCCTGACCGTCATCCTGGCTTCTCCCTCCTCCGGGGACACGTTACAACCCCACGGCGGCGTAGAGCTCGCCGATTTCCCTGGTCGTCAGGTCGCGCGAGACGCCGGGCTTGAGGTTGCCGAGCCGGATCGGGCCCACGTCGGTGCGGACCAGGCGGGTCACCGGGTGCCCGGTGGCGGCCAGCATCCGGCGCACGATGTGCTTGCGTCCCTCGTGCAGGGTGATCTCGACCAGCGCGCGGTTACCGGACCGGTCCACGACCCGGAAGCGGTCGGCGGTGGCCGCGCCGTCGTCCAGCTCGACGCCGGTCTGGAGGCGCCGGGCGAGGTCCTTCGGCACCGGGCCGGTGACCTCGGCCAGGTAGGTCTTGGCCACTTCGAAGCTGGGGTGGGCCAGCCGGTGCGCGAGCTCGCCGTCGTTGGTGAGCAGCATCAGGCCCTCGGTGTCGTAGTCCAGCCGGCCGATGTGGAACAGGCGCTCGGACCGGTCGCCGAGGTAGTCGGTCACCGTCTTGCGCCCGCGGGGGTCCGACATGGCGGTCAGCACCTTGGGCGGCTTGTTGAAGGCCAGGTAGACCAGGCCGGGCTTGGCCGGGATGCGCTTCCCGTCGACCCTGATCACCTGGTGCTCGGGGTCGACCCGCGCGCCGAACCGGCGGACCGTCTGCCCGTCGACCTCGACCCGGCCGGCGCCGATCATTTCCTCACAGTGCCGGCGGCTGCCGATCCCCGCCTCGGCCAGGACCTTCTGCAGCCGGACGCCGCCGGGAACGTCGGTCAGGCTGTCGCGGTCCTCGCCGTCTGGGTAGCCGAAGTCGTCGTCTTCGTCGTCATCGTCTTTGACGTTATGGTCGGGCGTTCTCATTCTCGATGTCCTCGATGTCCTCAGGCAGGAACGGCGCGAGGTCCGGCAGATCCTCCAGGCCGGGCAGGCCGAGCCGCTCCAGGAAGTACCCGGTGGTGCGGTACAAAATGGCGCCGGTCTCGGCGTCGGTGCCGGTCTCCTCGACCAGCCCGCGCAGCACCAGGGTCCGCATCACGCTGTCGCAGTTAACCCCGCGGACGGCCGACACCCGGGCCCGGCTGACCGGCTGGCGGTAGGCCACCACGGCCAGGGTCTCCAGGGCGGCCTGGGTGAGGCGGACCTCCTGGCCGTCGCTGACGAACCGCTCGACCAGCGGCGCGCAGTCCTCGCGGGTGTAGAACCGCCAGCCGCCGGCGATCTCGCGCAGGTCAAAGCCCCGGCCCCCGGCTTGGTATTCCTCGGCCAGGTCGTGCAGCACGGCCGTAACCTCGTTCCTGGGCCGTTCGAGCACCTGGGCCAGGACGACCACCGGCACCGGCTCGTCCGCGACCAGCAGGATCGCTTCCAGGCTGGCGCTTAGGCCTGGCCCCTGGCTTTCCTGGGTGTCTTCTGGTTCCGCGCTCATATGTCTTCGTCGTCGCTTTCGGTTAGCTCATTGACGCTATCAGCAGCGTCCTGGTGGCCGGTCCACGTCACGTACAGCTCGCCGAGCGGGGTGACCTGCTCGAAAGACACCGCGTCCTCCCGGTACAGCTCGAGCAGGGCCAGGAACGACGCGACGACCTCGTAGCTGCCCTGGGCGTTCGCGGTGAGCTGGCGGAAGCTGGCGCGGCCCAGTTGTTTAAGCAGAGCGGTCAGGATACGGATCTGGTCCTTGACGCTGATCACCGGCGCATGGATGTGCTCGGTCGAGACCTTCGGCGGCGGCTTGGGCGCGAGCGCCAGCGCGGCGAGCCGGGCGAATTCGGCGGGACCGAGACCGAGGAGCACCTCGGGAAGGAGTTCGGCGAAGCGCGGCTCGAGCGGAACCCTTCTCGGGAAGCGGCGGGCCGCGACGGTCATCCGGGCGGCGAACACGGCCGCCACCTCCTTGTACGCCCGGTACTGCAGCAGCCGGGCGAAGAGCAGGTCCCGGGCCTCGAGCAGGGCCAGGTCCTCCTCGTCCTCCACCTCGCCACTCGGGAGGAGGCGGGCGGCCTTGAGGTCGAGCAAGGTGGCCGCGACGACCAGGAAGTAGCTGACCTGGTCCAGGTCCCAGCCGTCGGCACGCTCCGAGATATAGGCGATGAACTCGTCGGTGACCTGGGACAGGGCGACTTCGGTAATGTCCAGCTTGTGCTTGGAGATCAGCGCGAGCAGCAGGTCGAACGGGCCCTCGAACACGTCCAGGTGGACTTCGAAGCCGGGCGTGCTGGACGGGGCCTGCGCTCTGCTGTCGTCGCCCACCGTGCCGTCCACGTTCACAGTCATGACGGTAGCGCGGTCCCGGCGCGCTGCCGTTCCGATCGGTAGTTAGCCGGCTTCTTCGGCGGTCCCGCTGGCGGCGTCGTCGGCGCTGGCCTCGCTCGCGGTGTTCGCGGCCTGGTTGGCGGTGGCGATGCGCCGGGCCAGCAGGCTTTCCTTGCCCCGCGCGTCCAGGTCGGCGAGGAGCACGGCGATCGCCTCCCGGACGATCCGGCCACGGTCGGCCGCGGCGCCGTAACGCAGCAGGGCGAGCCGGGCACGTTCCAGGTCAAGCAGTTCCTCGGCGGACAGGTAGACGGTGATCTTCTGGGTGTGCTTCTCCCGGCCGCTGGCCAGGCGCAGGTCGCCGCCGTCTGGACCGGGAGCAGCAGCGGGTCGCAAGAGTTCCGCGACCCCGGGCAGGCTTACCCTCCGTGATCGTCCTCTGCCTGCCGCCACCGCTCCAGTACCTCCTTGGCCAGCTCCCGGTAGGAATTCGCCCCCATAGATCCGGAATCGAAGCTGGTAATAGGCTCTCCAGCCACCGTAGCGTCCGGGAACCTGACTGTGCGGTTGATTACAGTATGAAAAACCTGGTCGCCGAAACCATTGACCATGCTGGCCAGGACCTCGCGGGTGTGAAGTGTCCGGGAGTCGTACATGGTGGCCAGAAGGCCATCAATTGTTAGCTTGGTGTTCAGACGGCGCGAAACTTTGTCGATGGTCTCCATCAGCAGGGCCACGCCGCGCATCGCGAAGTACTCACACTCCAGCGGGATGACCACACCGTCCGCGGCGGCGAGCGCGTTGATGGTCAGCAGGCCCAGGGACGGCTGGCAGTCGATCATGATCACGTCGTAGTCCGGCAGCAGGGGCTCGAGCACCCCGCCGAGCACGTACTCCCGGCCGACCTCGTGGACGAGCTGGACCTCGGCGCCGGACAGGTCGATGTTGCTCGGCAGCAGGTCCATGCCGTCGACGCCGGTCTTGTACAGCACGTCGTGGGCGGAGACGTCGCGCTCCATGAGCAGGTTGTAGACGGTGTTGTCGATGTCGTGCGGCTGGATGCCGAGCCCGACCGAGAGCGCGCCCTGCGGGTCGAAGTCGACGAGGAGGACCCGCCGCCCCACCTCGGCCAGGGCGGCGCCAAGGTTGATCGTGGTGGTGGTCTTGCCAACGCCACCCTTCTGGTTACAGACGGCCACCGTGCGAGCGGGACCGTGCTCCATCAGCGGCTCTGGGTCGGGGAAGCGCGAGAACGGCCTCCCAGTCGGACCCAGCGCTCCTGCCTGGGGCTCTGTCATACGCGATGCTGCCACAAGCACTAACCTCCTGGGCTCTGGCCGCGACGTTGCCCACGGAACCTGGGTACGGACTCTAGGGCTTAGGCCTGGTGCCGGCAAGCAGGCGCGCCGTTCAGGCCTGATATCCCCTGCGTTATTTGGCTTGCGGTACTCCTGGGACGTGCTCGCCTGGCTTCCGGTGGTCCGGTGCCGTGACCCTAATCGGCAGCCTAGCGCTCAGGCTCCGGGGCAAGCTGGCGATTGCCCAGGTCGGTTCGGTTTACAGGCCGGGCTGGGCCTCGCGGAATTGACCACCGCGAGGCCCAGCCACCATCAGCTGTCGATGCCTCGACCCGGGTCAGCAGCCGTCGTAGGCCGACCAGTTGGACTGGCCGCCGCTGGCGACCGCGTTGTTGAACACCTGGTTCTGCTCGCTCACGCTGGCGTTGCCGAAGTCAGCCGGCGAACCGCCGTACGCGGCCCAGGTAGACGCGCTGAACTGGTAGAGGCCGTAGTGGCCGCTCCCGTTCATGACCTGGGAATTACCGCCCGACTCGCGGGCAATCACGCACTGAGCGAACGACCCGCCCGGCGTTGCGCTGCTGCTCACGACCGCGGCGCCCTGGGCGGTCGCAGCCGCTGGGGCGGCTTCCGGCGCGGCGGTCGCGGCCGCCGGGGCCGGCGCCGGCCCGAGAAGCGAGGGCGCGGCGGGAATCTGCGCGGGCTTGACCGGGATGCGCAGCACCTGCCCGGGCTCGATGACGTTCGCCCAGTGGATCCGGTTGCGGTTCGCCCAGTACAGCACCGGCCACGCGTTCTGGTTGTGGTAGGAACGTTCGGCGATGACGGAGAGCGAGTCACCCGCCTTGACCGTGTACCACGATGCCGGGCCGGAACCTGTTTGCTTCTGCGCGGTCTGCTCGGTCTTCTTGATCACCGAGAGCAGCTGCGCCGACAAGGGGTCCGGCCGGCTGGCGGTGTCCGCGACCACGGCGTGATGCGCGGTTCCCTGGCCCGCCGATGGATCGGCCAGGGCTTGCGGCGCCAAGCAGAACGCCGCAGCCACGCCTGCCAGTGCGGGCACGGCAATGCCCGGCAGGCGGCGTGAGATTCGGATCGAGGATTGTTTCCTGTGGCAGCCCAAAGGGCTCCTTTCCGTGCAGTGCGCGCTCACGAGGAAGGCTGCCCAACATGCGGGCAGCCTTCGGAGCGCCTGACATCGGGGCAGCCTAACTGGTGTAATCCGGTATTTCGGTCAAATGGGCCAGAACTCGTCAAATCGGTTTTTGATTGCTAAACTGCCAGATTCATGCCACAGGAGGCGCAGATTTAACTCTGGTATCGGCAGTAGCTACGCGATTTGGCTCCTGATTGTCGTCTCTCGGTTACTCTCAGTACTTTCTATCGCCTGCTAGTCGCTTTACGGTCTCCGCCTTGGTGTCACCCCTCGAGGCCCAGTTGCCGCATCCGGCTGAGGTTGTCCTCGACGCCGGTCGCGTCCGTCAGCTTCCCGTTTCGCACCCGGAAGATGTAGATCTCGTCGACGTCCTGGAACCGCCGGCCGGACGGCGGGCGGCCCATCCACTCCCCCAGGTGGGTACCCGAGCAGCGGAAGTGCGCCGCCACCTTCTCCTCCTCGGCCACGAGCCCCACGATCTTCATGCTGAAGTCGGGGAAGGCGGCCCGGAACGGCCCGACCCACTGCTTCGCCGCCTGAGCGAATTCGCCGTCGGCGACTTCGGCCAGGACGTCGAGGTTGCCCTGGTTCACGGCCTCCTCGACCAGGCGCTGGATCAGGAGCTTGTTCTGCTCGGCGGTCATATCGTCCTCATCCCCGTGCCGGCGCCCAGCATGAGCGGCTGAGATGACGCTATCGCGGGAGCGCGGAAACGGTGCCGGCTGCGGGGCTGCGGGGCTGCGGGGCTGCGGGGCTGCGGGGCTGCGGGGCTGCGCGGTTGCGGGGCTGCGGGCTGCGGGGCTGCGCCTCGCTCGCACGGCGACGCGATGTCCGGCGTGTCGCCTCGCTTCGAGGGACATTTTTCGTTACAGTGTTTGATACAAGATCATTCATTCGAACGGACCGTGGTACATGCCTCCAGGACCGATTCCCCCAGATCCCGGGCGGGACGAGGACCCCCGCCCGGCCCCGGCGTGGCCGGGCTGGATGGATGACCCGGCGTACCTGGCCCTGCGGGCCGCGGACGAGGATCCCGCGCGGCCTGGACCTGGACCTGACGATCCTGAGGATGCGCCGCCGCCGGAGGTGGATCCTGAGGAGCTGGCCGCCGAGGCGGAGCGGATCACCGGCGAGCAGGCCCGGGAGGCGGCGGTGCTGGCCGGGGCGGGGCTGACCGCGGCGGTGGCGGCGGACGCCGCGGCGGCGGCGGGGCGGCGGGGGCCGGGGATGCCCGGGTCCGCGCAGTCGTCCCCGGGGGTGTTTGCCAGCCGGGCGTCGGGGTTCGCGTCGGGGAAGCCGCTGGATACCGCGCCCGGGTGTACCACGTTGGCGCAGTTCGCGGAGGAGGCGGCCGGGGAGGATGACCGGTACCCGGGCGCGTCCGATGATGAGCTGGCCGGGGTGATCTGCGCGTGGGACCGGGTCGAGGCCTACGCGAGCAGCCGCAAGCATGCCGCGGTCGCGGAGCTGGTCCGGCGCCGTCCCGCGCCCGGGCGCCGCGGTGGCGGGCCCGGCGCGGATGCCCGGGGCCTGTGATGAGTTCGTGGCTCAGGAGCTGGCTTCGGTGCTGGGTGAGTCCCGCGCGGCGGCCGGGGACATCGTGTCGCTGGCCCAGGAGCTGGAGATCAACCTGCCCGGCACGCGGGCGGCGTTCCGGTCCGGGATCTTGAGCCGCCGTAAGGCGATGATCATCGCCGAGGCCACGGTGCTGCTGGACCCGCAGGAGGCCCGGGCCGCTGAGGCGATGGTGCTGGACCGGGCCGGGGCGCTGACTCCGCCCGGGGCTGCGGGCCGCGATCGTCCGGGCAGTGATGGAGGTGGCGCCGGGCAAGGCGAAGAAGCGGCGGGAGCATGCGGCGGAGAAGACCCGGGTGGAGCGGTGGGCTGAGGCGAGCGGGAATGCGGGGCTGGCCGGGCGGGAGCTGCCGCCCGCGCAGGTGCTGGCCGCCGACCAGCGGGTGACCGCGTGGGCCAAGGAGCTCAGGAAGGGCGGCCTGGACGGCGGGATGGACGCGCTGCGGGCCCAGGCTTACTTGGACATCTTGCTCGGCATGGATTCCCGGCCCCTCGGCGCCAAGCCGGGCGGTACCCGCCAGCCCCAGGACCCGGCCCAGCCCCGGGACCCAGCCCGGCCCCAGGACCCAGCTCCGGGCCCGGGCCCGGGCGGGGGCGGGCCGCTGGCCGGGATGATCCCGCCCGGGTTCGCCGGGCACGTGATGCTGACCGTCCCCGAGGCCACCTTGACCGGCCGGGCGGACCGGCCCGGAGAGCTGGGCGGGATCGGGCCGGTCGACCCGGACCTGGCCCGGGACCTGGCCCAGGCCGCGGCCCGTAATCCCAGGTCCACCTGGTGCGTGACGGTGACCGACAAGGAAGGGCACGCGGTCGGGCACGGCTGCGCCCGGCCCGTGAAACGCCGAAAACCAGACGGGCCTGACCCGCCCGGCGGTCCATCGTTCACCTTCACCCCCGCCGATCAGCCCGGTCCGCCGGGCGGGTACGGCACCTGGCGGTTCACCACCGGGCAGCAGGACCTGGTCATCAAGATCGGGCCGATCCCGACCGGGGAGTGCGATCACCGGTGGCAGGCCCGGGGCCACGATCCCGGGGTCATGCTCCGGCACCTGACCGAAGTCCGGCACGCCACCTGCACCGGCCCGGGCTGCCGTCGGCCGGCTGGGAGGTGCGATTTCGAGCACAACGTGCCTTACGAGGCAGGCGGGCGGACGTGTATGTGCAACGGGAACCCCAAATGCCGCCACGACCACCGGCTCAAGCAACACCCACGCTGGAACGCCGAACAGCTCCCGGGAGGTTACGTCCGGTGGACCGCGCCGTCGGGACGGCAGTACGTCACCGAACCGACCAGGTACCCGATCTAGAAGCACCCCAGGTCATACGGAGGGTAGCCTCCAGAAATAGGGGCCGCCTGGGCTACGATCGCAGCTGACGGCACGATCGTGTCGCGTCCAGTTTATGGGGGGAGCAAAGGAGGCCCTTCATGGGCGACTGGCAGCTCGATCCGTACCACACGCAAATCGAATTCTCTGCCAAGCACCTGGCCATGATGACGGTGCGAGGCTACTTTGACGAGTTCAGCGCGACCGCCGATATCGACCCCGAACATCCGGAGACGGCATCGGTCGAGGTGACCATCTCGACCGCCAGTATCCGCACCAACAACGGGATCAGGGACAACGACCTCCGCTCCTCGAACTTCCTCGAGGTGGAGAAGTATCCGGAGATCAAGTTCAAGAGCACCAGCGTGGAGCCGTCCGGAGGCGACCACTACAAACTGACGGGCGACCTGACCATCAAGGAGACCACTCACCCGGTGGTACTCGACGTGGTGAGGTACGGGGAGTTCAACGACCCGGGAATGATGGGACACCGCATCGCCTACGGCGCCACCACCAAGATCAACCGGAAGGATTTCGGCGTCAGCCTCAGCATGGTGCTGGACGGCCGGATCGTCGTGAGCGAAGAAATCCAGATCACGATCGAAGGTGAGCTCGTCGAGCAGAAACAAGCCGCGGAGACCGCCAGCAGCTGACCGCGGTCCTATCGCTGTAACCGAAGCCCTCAAGCCGGCCCGGAAGGGTCTACCTGAGGGCTTCGGTCATGAAGGCTGGCCGCGACCCGCGTCGGCGATTCAACGATTCAGGCGCGGTGGGCAGCGAGGGTGAAGCGGCGGTCGGGGGTCTTGGGGCTGGTGCCACCGCAGGCCAGGTCGGCGGCGATCTCGCCGGTGAGCGGAGCGAACTTGGCGCCGTGGCCCGAACAGGCCGAACAGACCACGAACGGGCCCTGCCGGTCCAGGATGAAGTCTTCGGTCACCGTCGAGGTGTACAGACAGGTCAGCTCGCCGACCGGGTCCGGATCGAGATCCTCGAGCGTGTCGCGGACGAACGCGCGGACCGTCTCCCGGCTGACCGGGCTGACGATCCCGTCGCGGCCATCTCCCGTGGTGACCGGGCCGTGGCCGTGCTCACCAATCTTGATCGCCCCGGGCACCTCGCCGTCGCGCCCGGCCAGCACCCCGTAGAGGGCGGCCACCTCGCTACGGTAGATGAAGACCGGCCGCGGCCCGGCCGAGGCTCGCGGCGCGAAGTAGAAGGCCTGCTGCTGGGTCACGACCAGCGGCGGCAGCGAGACCTGCCCGCCGATCAGCGATTCCACCCAGGGTCCGGCGGCGACGACCACGGCGGCCGCCTGCCACGACCGGTCGGCCGTCCGCACCTCCGCCCCGTCCGCCGAGGCAGCCACGCTCAGCACCGGGGAGTTGTAGTGGATCTGCACTCCCCGCGCCTCGGCTAGCGCGCGCATCGCGCCCATGGCACGCTCCGCGTCGATCACCCCGGCTTCGGGGTGGAACATGACCGGATCGGTCCCGAACGCCACGCCGGGCCAGCGCTCGGCGGCCTCCCCGGGCGGTATCAGCTCCGCGGGCACCCCGAACGCCCGCAGGACCTCGTACATCTTCTCCTGCTCGCGGGCCGGGCCGAAGTCGATCCCGCCCGTGGTCAGGACGAGCTCCTCCCCTGCCTCGTCGGCCAGTTGCCGCCACAGTCGCTGCGCCACCCCGGTCAGCTGGACGTAGAGCGGATCGGAGTAGGTCCGCCGGAAGATCCGGGCGCTGCCGTGCGAGCTGCCGCGCCGGTGTCCGGGCTGGAACGCCTCCAAGACCACCGCCGAACGCCCGCGGCGGGCCAGCGCCCACGCCGTGGCCGATCCGGCCAGCCCTGCTCCGATGATCACCACGTCGACCCGGTTAGCGCTCATGGCTCAACCGTAACCGCGGCCAGCGATCACACGGTGACTGGTGCGAATCACGGGGACCAGTCGGGCCGCCGACCAAGCAGCGCGACGATCTGGCCCAGCGGGTCGCCGCTGGACGCGGCGACCCGGGGCGCGAACGCTGCCCCCGGCCGCCGCCGTCTCTCGCCGTCCGGCACCGCCTGGGCGATCGGCAGGGCCGCCGCGAGCACGTCGGGCTCGAGGTCGTGGGCCCGTCCGAGCGCCCGGGCGACATCCCAGCCGTGCACAACGTAGTCGACGAAGTGAAAGCCGATCGCCTCCGCCGCCGGGAACGGGAACTTCGGGCTGATCTCCGGGAGCACGAATTCCCCGGACAGTACGCCCGCCGCGGCAAACGCCGCCATCACCCGCTCGGCCGCGGCGGCGTACTCCCCTACGGGGTCGGCCACTGGCGCCCCTGTTTGCCAGTGGACGAGATCCGCGCCGTCCCCGGCCGCCGCGGCGGCGAAGCCGTTGTGCTGCGCCGTCATGTGCGCGAGCAGCTCAGCCAGCGTCCAGTCTGGGCACGGTGTCGGCCGGGCCAGATCGGCGGCGCTGGCCTGCGACACGATCCGGACGCTGGCCCGCACGGCCCGGGCGTCCAGCCCCACGATGTCCCTGACTGTTTCCGGGCCTACTTCCGGGCCTGCTTCCGGAGCCGACATGTCTGCGTATGCCTCCTCATATCGTATGCTGCGTCATATCGTATGAGGGAGTGTATTATCTGCGCAACCCTGTTATTATTCCGGCACGATGAGCGCGTTTCCTGACGACCGGAAGGATCTCGCGGCGATGTTCGCGCCCCTGACCAGGGCGCTGATCGCGCGCGAGGAACCGGTGCTGCTCGCGCACGACATCTCGATGTGGGGCTACATCGTGCTCACCGCGCTGGTCGACCAGCCGGTGCGCACCCAGGCCGCGCTCGCCCAGGCCATCCACGCGGATAAGAGCCGGATCATCAGCGTCCTGGACGAACTGCAGGAGCGTGGGTTGATCCACCGCCAGCCGGATGAGACCGACCGGCGGGTGCACCTGCTGTCGCTGACCCCGGCCGGGGACCGGCTGCGGCGGTCCGTGGAGGCCGGCATCCGGCGGGAGGAGGAACAGGTCCTGGCGGTGCTGCCTGCCGCAGACCGGGACGCGTTCCTGGGGTCACTAAAGGCCCTGTACGAGCACCGCAAGGTCCTCATGGAAGACTAAGGGCCCACAACCCTGGGTCCGGCTCCGGAGGTGAGCGCAGTGCAGATCGGCCTGCAGATCCCCGATTTCACCACCCCCGGCGGCCCGGCCCGCCTGGGCGCGGACCTGGGCACCGTGGCCCGCACCGCGGACGAGGCGGGCTTCGACTTCATCGCGGTGATGGACCACTTCTTCCAGATCGGCGCGATCGGCGCGGCCGAACGCGACATGCTCGAGGCCTACACGACGCTCGGCTACCTGGCCGCGTGCACGTCGCGAGCCAAGCTCCTGACCCTGGTCACCGGGGTCGTATACCGGCACCCGGGCATCCTGGCCAAGACCGTGACCACACTGGACGTGCTGTCCGGGGGGCGGGCCTGGCTCGGCATCGGAGCCGCCTGGAACGAGCAGGAGTCGCGCGGGCTGGGCATCCCGTTCCCGCCGGTCGCCGAGCGGTTCGAGCGCCTCGAGGAGACCCTGCAGATCTGCCGGCAGATGTGGCGCGGCGACGAGAGCCCGTACGACGGCGTGCACTACCAGCTGGACCGCCCGATCAACTCGCCGCAGTCCCTGACCAGGCCCCATCCGCCGATCATGATCGGCGGCGGCGGGGAGAGGAAGACCCTGCGCCTGGTCGCCAGGTACGCCGACGCGTGCAACCTGTTCCCGACCCCCGACCTGGCCCGCAAGCTCGAGGTCCTGCGAGCGCACTGCGAGGCCGAGGGCCGCGACTACGACGCGATCACCAAGACCTGCTACTTCATCTTCGACGTGGGCGAGAAGGGCGAGAAGGCCGCCGAGGTGGTCGACCAGCTCGGCCGTCTGGCCGACATGGGCTTCCAGGCCGCGATCGGCGCGGTGGCGAACGTATGGCAGGTCACCCCGCTCGAGGTGATCGCCTCAGACGTCATCCCCGCCGTAGCCAGTCTTTAAGTTGGCCGAACGGATCGTGGTGTTACGCGCCGTTTACACGCTGGGTGTTGGCATCCAGGACGGCGGTGGCCATGGGATCGTCGCCGCGGGCGGCGAGGCCGTCGACGATGCCGGCGATGTCGCCTACCGGGCGGTTCTGGCTCAGCTTGGCCTTGGCCTCGATCCGGGTGATCCGCAGCTCCAGGCCGACGATGGCGCGCAGCTGGCCCTCGATGAACGCGCGCGGCGCGTCGTCCACCGACCACGCGGGTGGCTGGCGGGGTGAGGCCAGGCGGGCGGCTTCGTGCTTGGCGGTGAGGCGGCGGACGACGTCCTCGACCCACGTGGGGTCGTCATGAACCAGGAGCTGGCCGTATACGTGGGCCGTGAGGTAGTTCCAGGTGGGGACGACCCGGCCGTGTTCGGCCTTGGCCGCGTACCAGGACGGGGACACATAAGCGTCGGGGCCGCGGACGATGGCCAGCGACTCGCCGAGGGCCGGCTTGCGCCACTGGTCGTTGTTCCGGGCTACGTGCCCGTACAGTGCCCCCCACTGGGCCCCCCACTGGGCACCGTGCTCGCCGGCCGACGGCTCGTAGGCGAACGGCAGCATGGTGGCCAGCAGGCCATCGTCGGTCAGCGTGATCAGGTCGGCCGCGCCGTGCTTGGCCAGCAGCTCGTCGACCTCCGCCGGGTCGGCCGCGAAATGGGCGGGTATGTACATCGTGCCTCCGCGTATCAGGCTACGTCGTAAACGATCGGCCAAGGCTGCCCCAGACGGCGTCGTAGTCCTGCTGGCGGTGACCGGCCCGCATGGCCTGCTGGGTGGGGATAATCATCCAGCGGCTCTCGAACATGAAGGCCAGTGTCCCGTCGATCTTCTGCGGGCGCAGCTCGGCCGTGCTGGCCCGGGCGAATGTCTCAGCGTCCGGGCCGTGCGAGGTGAACGTGTTGTGCAGGCTGGCCCCGCCGGGCACGAACCCCTCGGCCTTGGCGTCGTAGACGCCGTGCACCAGCCCCATGAACTCGGACATGATGTTGCGGTGGTACCAGGGCGGGCGGAAGGTGTCCTCGCCGACCAGCCAGCGCGGCGGGAAGATCACGAAGTCGACGTTGGCCAGGCCGGGCAGCTCGCTGGGTGAGGTGAGCACGGTAAAGATGGACGGGTCGGGATGGTCGAAGCTGATCGTGCCGATCACCATGAAGTTGGCCGTGTCGTACTTGTAGGGCGCGTAGTTCCCGTGCCAGCCGACCACGTCCAGCGGCGAGTGGTCGTAGTCCGCGGCCCACAGGTTCCCGCCGAATTTCTGCACCACCTGCACGAGGCCCGTTTCTTGCTCGTAGCGGGCTGCGGGAGCCAGGAAGTCGCGCTCGTTGGCCAGGCCGTTCGCGCCGATGGGGCCGCGTTCGGGGAGGGTGAACGCGGCGCCGAAGTTCTCGCACAGGTAGCCGCGGACCGGTCCGGCGGGCAGTTCGACCCGGAACCTGATGCCGCGCGGGATCACCGCGATCTCGCCGGGGGCCACGGCCAGCGGGCCGAGTTCGGTGTGCAGGGTGACCGGGCCCGCTTCGGGCACGAACAGCAGCTCGCCGTCGGAGTCGACGAAGTACCGGCTGGTCATGGACTGGTTCGCGGCGTACTGGTGGACGGCCATTCCTGCGCGTGTCTTAATGTCGCCGTTGCCAGCGACCGTGTAGAGGCCGTCGATGAAGTCGGTGTCGTTGCCCGGCATCGGCAAGGGGTCCCAGCGCAGCCGGTTCGGGTCGGGCTCGATCTCGTCGAACGGGGTGCCGCGGAGCGTGCCGTTGCCGATGCGGGAAAACCGGGGGTGCGCAGCCGACGGCATGATCCGGTACACCCAGGTCCGGCGGTTGACCGCCCGCGGCTGAGTGAATGCGGTGCCGCTGAGTTGCTCCGCGTACAGGCCGAGCGGCGCGCGCTGCGGGGAGTTACGCCCCGCGGGCAGCGCGCCCGGCACCGCCTCGCTGGCGAACTCGTTCCCGAACCCCTGCTGGTAGATGTACTCGCTCACTCCCCCATCAAATCACTGGGGAGAGGCCAAGGATGGCCTCGGCCTCCAGGACCGGATCGGTCATGATTCGGCGAGGTACATCCTGATCACGGAGTCGAAGTCGGGGTCGGGGGTCAGGCCCAGGCGGGCGGCGCGGTCGGCCTGGATCCGGGCGGGCCAGGTGGCGAACATCCGGGAAATCGTGGGGTCGGGGACCCAGTCGATCAGGTCACTGACCTGCGACCCGGCGACCCGGGTCAGGGCGGCGGCCATCTTCGCGACCGTCACCGTCAGCGCGGGCATGGTGAGCGCGGTGCGGCCGCCCCAGGCCTGGTCGGAGGTGGTGGCGGCGCACATCAGCGCCCCGACCGCCTTGGCCGGCGAGGCCAGGGCCACCTGGGTGCCCGGGGCGACTGGGCAGACGGCGCGCTGGCCGGCCAGCGGCTCCCGGATGATGCCGGACAGGAAGCCCGAGGCCGCGGCGTTGGGACGGCCCGGGCGCACGCTGACGGTCATCAGGCGCACGGCCCGCCCGTTCAGGAAACCCTTGCGCGTGTAGTCGGCCAGCAGGTACTCGCACATGACCTTCTGCGTGCCGTAGCTGGTCTGCGGAACGGGCCAGGTGTCATCGGTGATGACCATCTCGGCCGACCCGCCGAAGACGGCGAGGGAACTCGTGAACACCACCACTGGGCCGGTCCCGAGCGCGCGGCAGGATGCCAGCAGCGCCTGCGTGGCCTGCAGGTTGGCACGCAGGCCGAGGTCGAAGTCGGCCTCGCATTCGCCGCTGACGGCCGCCGCGAGGTGGAAGATCAGTTCGGCGCCGGCCAGCGCGTTCTGGGCGAAGCCGGGATCGCCGAGGTCGCCGAGGATTACCGCTACGCGCGAATCGGCGGCCAGGTCCGGCGGCACGGGGACCCGGTCGACGAGCGTCAGCCGGGACACTGCGCGGGGCGCGCCGCCTGCGACCGCCAGCGACCCGGTCGCCAGCAGCTCACGGGCCAGCCGCGAGCCCAGGAATCCGGCGCCGCCGGTCACGACCACGTGCATCCCGGCATCCTACGTGCCGGGGCGCAGAGCAGGAGCTACCGGCCGGGCCGCTTGGCCGGCATCAGCCGGCGCAGCCGCACGATCTCGATGTCCCGCGCCTGCAGCACCGGCTCGATGACGTTCATGGCCGCGTGCACGGCCACCTCGGGATCCCCGGGGACGCCGTAGCGCAGGAAACTACGCGCCAGCGCCCGCCGGAGCCGCTGCGCGGTGACGGTCAGGAGATCCGGCGGATCTGACAGACCATCGCGCTTAGCCCGGCTTGCCGGACCACGCGGGTTCACGCGGCGGCTAGATGGACGCGCCGCCCGGCGTCCGGAGACGGATGAGGATGGTACCCGGGTCTCGTCCTCATCCGGCACGCAGAACAATGGAGTCATCACCCACGGTTGCGGGGCCGGTGCGGCGGAACGCCGCTTTGGTATGGTCGGCTCCGGGAGCATCGGCGTGGCCTTCCTATCTGGAATGTCTGCACAGCGCTGATGCTCCCCCTTTAATGCCCCCGTGTCACAGATGTCCAGGTCACACGGCGTGTCACCGAGGTTCCGCAGCGTCCTCTAGCCTGGTGGTGTGCGATACCTCAACGCGGGCCCCGACGCCCCGGCGGCGCGGATCTCCCTGATCGGGCTGGGCACCTGGCAGTTCGGTTCGCGGGAGTGGGGCTACGGGTCGTCCTACGCCGGGCAGGAGGCGCACGCCATCGTGCGCCGGGCGCTGGAACTGGGCGTGACCCTGTTCGACACCGCCGAGGTCTACGGTCTGGGCCGCAGCGAGCGGATCCTGGGCCAGGCCCTGGGCGAGGACCGGGAGTCGGCCTTCCTGGCCACGAAGATCTTCCCGGTCTTGCCGGTCGCCCCGGTGGTGGAGCAGCGCGCAGTGGCCAGCGCGAACCGCCTCGGAGTCCGCCGCCTCGACCTGTACCAGGTGCACCAGCCCAATCCGGTGGTCCGGGACGGGACGATCATGCGCGGCATGCGCGCCCTGCAGCGGGTCGGGCTGGTCGGCGAGGTCGGGGTGAGCAACTATTCCCTGGACCGCTGGCGAGCCGCCGAGCGCGCGCTGGGCCAGCGGGTGCTGAGCAACCAGGTCCAGTACAGCCTGGCCATCCGGGCGCCGGAGCGGGACCTGCTGCCGTTCGCCGAAACGACCGGTCACCTCGTGATCGCCTACAGCCCGCTCGCGCAGGGGCTGCTCTCTGGCCGGTACCACCGGGGCCACCGGCCGGCCAACCGGGTCCGGAGCGCCAACCCGCTGTTCCTGCCCGAGAACCTGGAGCGGGCCGGCGACCTGATCGCGACCCTGCGCGAGGTGGCGGACGCGCACTCGGCCACGCCCGCTCAGATCGCCCTGGCCTGGGCCATCCACCGGCCCGCGGTGGTGGCGATCCCGGGTGCCTCGAGCCTGGAGCAGCTGGAGAGCAACGTGGCCGCGGCCGACATCGACCTGACCGACGGCGAGTACCAGGCGCTGAGCGCGGCATCGGACCGGTTCCGGCCCGTCACCGGTCTTGCGGCGGTCCCCCGCCTGGTCCGGGCCCGTTTCCCGTAGCGTATTGCGCATGCAACCAGAGTCTGGGCCCCAGTGGCACCCGCTGAAGCGAAGCGACAGCCATGAGGCCGACCAGATGGTGGCGCGGGCGGCCGAACTGGCCAGGGACTCCCACGCCCGGACCCGGCATGCCGCGGTGCTGGTCAAGGACGGCAGCATGCTGGGCTGGGGCACCAACGGGGTGCCGTATCCCGGGGAAGACCACTGCTACTGCAAGGTCGGCGACTTCGGCCAGCACGACCAGTGCCGGATCCACGCCGAGCAGCGGGCGATCACGCTGGCCCGTGAGGGCGACGGCTGGCGGCTGCTGCCGGGCGCGAAGCTGATCTACGTGCGGCTCGAGGCCGACGACTCGGTCCGCCTGGACGCGCCGCACTTCTGCGCGCGGTGCAGCCGGCTGGCGTTGTCCCTGGGCGTGGCGGAGTGGATCTTCGCGCTGTCCGAGGGCCTGGTCGGGTACGCCGCGGCCGACTACGACAAGATCGCCCAGCTCCGGTGGTGATCGGTCGTTGAGCGCGCTACGTCAGCGTAGCTGCCCGGACGCCTGCTTCCCGCCGGGGATGTGGATTCTGTTGCGCGGATGTGCTCACCGAGGTAACTGAAGCGAGCCGGGAAATGGGATGCTGGACGGACTTGCGAGTGGAGGTGAGCAGTGGCGGACAAGTGGCTGACGTTCGACTGCTACGGGACGATCGCGGACTGGAACACCGGCATGACCGGCCCGCTGGAGAAGGTCGTGGGGCGTGATGCGGGCCAACTGCTGGCCGCTTACCACCAGGCCGAGCTCGAACTCGAGGCGGGCCCGGGCTGGATGCCCTACCGGGAGGTGCTGACCGCGGGACTGGCTTCGGCGGCCCGGCACGAGGGGATCACCCTGCCCGACGGCGGTGAGGCGACGTTCGTCCGGGCCTGGCCGGACATGCCGGTGTTCGAGGACGCGGGGCCTGCGCTGGCCGCCCTGCGCGGGGAGGGCTGGCGGCTGGCCATCTTGACCAACTGCGACGACGACCTGTTCGCCACCACCCGGCCGCACCTGCCGGTGCCGTTCGACCTGGTGGTGACGGCCCAGCAGGTGGGCAGCTACAAGCCCGACCTGGGACACTTCCGGGCGTTCGCCGACCAGACCTCGGTGACCCCGTCGAACTGGATCCACGTGGCCAACAGCTGGGTGCACGACATGCTGCCCGCGGCCCGGATGGGCCTGCGCAAGGTCTGGGTCGACCGGGACGGCACCGGGCATCCGGCCAAGCTGGCCGAGCGCCGCGTAACCAGCATGCGCAGGCTCCCGGAGGCGGTCGCCGACGTCAGCGCCATCGTGCCGCGCTGACGGGTTTTAGGTCCGGGCTCAGGGACTCATGGGGCCGGCGAAGGCTGAGCTGTCGCTGGCGCAGCTGGCGGCTGCGGTGATGCCGCCGTTGGACTGGGCCAGGTTGGCCACCGCGGAGCCGGACGCGCTGGGGCTGGCCGAACCGCTCGCGGTGGGCGAGCCGCTTTGGGTGGCCGAGCTCTGGGTGGCCGAGCTCTGGGTGCCCGAGCTCTGGGTGGCCGGCGTCGTGGGCGTGGCCGACGCGGTAACCGGGGAATCCTGGGGCGCCAGGCCGGTGAAGTCCGAGCCGAGGATCAGGTCCACCGTGCCGGGGGTCAGGGTGCTGTCCTGCAGGTCGGTGACGTTGGTCAGCTCCCGCTTGAGGGTGTTCACCGCGGCCATGTCCGTGGTGGAGGCGTACTCGATCACCGAGTTGGTATACGCGAAGCTGGTGGCGTTCCCGGTGCCGGTCACGTCGAAACCCCGGCTGGTCAGCCCGGTCGCGGCCTGGCTGGCGATGCCGGGGTTGCCGGAGCCGTTCAAGATCTTGACCTTGACGTTGGACGGGCTCGTGGTGAGCACCTGCGGCGCACCCGACGACGTGGTGGCCGACGGCGTGACCTTGACCTTCGGCACGGTCACGTCGTGCGCGATGGCCGAGAACACCTCGCCGGCCTGCGGCTGGGCGAACTGCACCCGATTGGGGTTGGCCGGCCAGGCCTGGTTCGGCGCGGTGACGAACTGGACGTTCTTGCTGGACACGTTGCGCAGGCTCTCGGCGATGCCGACCAGGTCCGAGACGCTCATGTCGCCGTCGGTGGTCATCGACGCGGCTGCGTCGGTGACCACGGACAGCAGCCGGAACGGGTTGGACAGCAGCCCGCTGCCCAGCACGCCTTTCACCACCTGCGCGGACATGAACTGATCACGCTGGATCCGCTCCAGGTCCGACCCGTTCCCGATGTCCTCCCGGGTCCGCCAGAAGGCCAGGGCCTGGACCCCGCTGATGTGATTCTCCCCGGAGGGCAGGCTGAGGCCGGATACCGGATCGTTCACTTTGTACGGCACGCAGACGTTGACCCCGCCGAGGTCGTTGACGACCTTGACGAAGCCGAGCATGCCGATCCCGATGAAGTGGTTGATGAAGATGCCGGTCTGCTGCTCGACCGTCTTCCACAGGCACCCCGGGCCGCCCGCCTGGAGCAGCGAGTTGATTTGCACGTAGGAATTGGGATCGGCCAACTGGCCGGCGTAGCCGGGACCGCTGTCGCACTGGTACATCGGCACCATGGTGTCGCGCGGGATGCTCATCACGGTGACCGCGTGATGGCCCGGCGACAGGTGGACGATCATGATGGTGTCGGTGTTGTCGGTCTGGTCATTGCCGGTGTGCAGGAGGACCTGCTGGTGCTTGTCCAGGCCCTTCCGGCTGTCATCGCCGTAAACCAGGATGTTCTCCGAGGCGGTGCTGTAATCCGGCGGGCGCTGGCCGAGTTCGGACCCCGGAACGGTAACCCGGGTGATGCTGTCGTAGACGGCACGGTACTTCAGATAGGCGGCCAGCGTGCCCGCGGCGAGGATGACGACCGCCCCGACGGCAACCCAGCGGAGCACGTGGCGCTTACCCTCGCGCGGCGCTCCGCCCGTCGTGGGCCGCATGCCCGACCTCCCGCTGTGACCACCCCCCCGTTATGACTGGGTAGGCCAGTCATTGGCCAAACGGATAAACACAGCCTGTAGTTCCTAAAATGCTACCCAGCATTGTTTGCCTTTATCCCACCAGCACCGGGAGTTAATGTCCCGGTAAGGGGCCTAAGCCGGGGAGTCACCGGCGGAGAGGCGTCCCAGCGCGGCCCGGACCAGTGCCGGGTCGGTGGTCGTCCAGAACGGCGGCAGCGACGCGCGCAGGAAGTCCCCGTAGCGCGCCGTCACCAGCCGGGGATCGAGCACCGCGACCACGCCGCGGTCGGTCATCGTGCGTAGCAGCCGCCCGGTGCCCTGAGCCAGCAGCAGCGCGGCCTGCGCCGCGGCCACGGTCATGAACCCGTTGCCGCCGCGCGCCGCCACGGCGCGCTGCCGGGCCGAGGCCAGCGGATCGTCGGGCCGCGGGAACGGGATCCGGTCGATGACCACGAGCCGCAGCGAGGGTCCCGGCACGTCCACGCCCTGCCACAGGGACAGGGTGCCGAACAGGCAGGTCGGCTCGTCCTCGGCGAACTGCTTGACCAGCTGGGCGGTGACGTCGTCGCCCTGGCAGAGCAGCGGCTGCTTGACCCGTTCGCGCAGGGCGCCGGCCGCCTGGACCGCCGCCCGCATGGACGAGAACAGGCCGAGGGTGCGGCCACCCGCGGCCTCGATCAGTTCCTCGAGCTCGGTCAGGTAGGCCTCGGGCAGGGCGTCCCGGCCGGGTGGCGGGAGGTGCCGGGCCACGTACAAGATGCCGCTGCGCGGATGGTCGAACGGGGAGCCGACGTCGAGGCCGTTCCAGGACAGCTGGTCGTCGCCGGGCAGGTTCAGGCCCCACTGGCTGGCCAGGGGGTTGAAGGAGCCGCCGAGGGCGAGGGTAGCCGAGGTGAGGGTGACGGTTCGCTCGCCGAACAGGCGCTCGCGCAGCACGGGGCCGACCTCGAGCGGCGCCACCCGCAGCGTGGGCGGCCGCCGCGCGTCCTCGGTGAACGGGCGGTCGAGCCAGACGACCTCGGGGCGGGTTTCGAGCTCCTCGGTGAACGAGCCAAGAATGCGGGAGCAGGCACTGCCCAGTTCACCGAGGGAACTGAGCGCGATCCGCGCGGCCGCGAGCCGGGGCGGATCGTCCTCCAGGCCCGCCGCGCTGGCCGTGATCGCGTCGGTGCAGGCCTTGGCCGCGTCCTGGACGGACTTCAGCGTCGCGGCGAGCGTGTCGGGCAGCGTATCCATCCGGCCGGCCGGGGCGTCACCGAGGTCCACGGTGAGCGCGGCGGCGGCCTGGCGCAACTGGTCGGCCACGGCGCCGCTGCCTTCCGGTGTCGCCGCTTCGGTCAGCCGGGCCGCACGGCGGCCGGCCGTATCAACCAGGGGCCCGGACAGCTCGCCGGTGGTGGCCGAGGTGACCCGGTCCACCAGGTCGTGGGCTTCGTCGATGATCACCACGTCATGCCCGGGCAGCACCTCGATGTCCGAGGTGGCGTCGATGGCCATCAGCGCGTGGTTGGTGACCACGATATGGGCCTTGGCCGCGGTTTCCCGGGCTTTCTCGGCGAAGCAGCGCGAACCGAACGGGCAGCGGGAGGCGCCGATGCACTCCTGCGCGCTGACCGAGACCTGGCGCCAGGCCGCTTCGGGCACGCCGGGGACCAGCTCGTCGCGGTCCCCGGTGGCGGTTTCCTCGGCCCACTCGTGCAGCCGCTTGACCTGCCGGCCCAGCGGGGACGCGGGTCCGGTATCGACGGGATCCCACAGTGCCTCTTGGTCATCCGGGGGACCGCCGCGCTGGCGGTGCAGGCACAAGTAGTTGCGGCGGCCCTTGAGGATGGCGAACGCCGGCTCCTGGCCGAGCAGCGGCGCCAGGGCGGTGACCAGGCGCGGCAGGTCACGGTCGATGAGCTGGCGCTGCAGCGCGATCGTGGCCGTGGCCACCACCACGGTGCTGCGGGTGGTCAGCGCGTGCCGGATGGCCGGGACGAGGTAGGCCAGCGACTTCCCGGTGCCGGTCCCGGCCTGGACGGCCAGGTGCTCGCCGGTCTCGATGGCTTGTTGGACCGCCTCGGCCATCGCGACCTGACCGGGCCGTTCCGCCCCGCCGATGCCCGCCACCGCCGCGGCGAGCAGTTCGGTCACCGAGGGAACGTCCGCTTGGGTGGGTCCGGGGGGACCAACACGGGTGGGACCGCCTGCTGACACGGTGGAACGGTACCTCGCGCGGGCCGGTGCGGCGACCAGGCGGAGCCCAGGCCAGGTGGGCGCGGCGTGTCAGGATGGGCGTTCGGCAGCCGGGGTGGCGTGACGGTGGCCCGGGGTGAAGCACGATGGCCCGTTCCGCTAGATTCTTTTTTCTGTGACCAGTGCCGAGCTTTTGACGGACGCCTTCGGGCGAGTGCAGGAGACCGTGCACGAGGCGGTCGACGGGCTGTCCGCGGCCCAGCTGGCCGTCCGCCTGGACCAGGACGCAAACTCGATCGCGTGGCTGTGCTGGCACCTGGCCCGGGTCCAGGATGATCACCTGGCCGGCGCGTTCGGGGTGGAGCAGGTGTGGCCCGGTTTCATGGACCAGTTCGGGCTGCCGTTCGGGCCGGGCGCGACCGGCTACGGGGACAGCCCGGCGCAAGTTGCTCTGGTGCGCGTTTCTGCCGGCCTGCTGACCGGATACCAGGATGCGGTGCACGAGCAGACCGTCGCGCTGGTGTCGGGCATCACCGACGCAGATCTGTCGCGGGTGGTGGACGAGCGGTGGAACCCGCCGGTGACCCTCGGGGTCCGGCTGATCAGCGTGATCTCGGACTGCCTGCAGCACGCCGGGCAGGCGGCGTTCATCCGCGGCATCCTGCTGCGGGCAGGCTAGCTTTCTGGCCCGGGGTCAGCGGGCCGCGGCCAGCAGGTCGCGGTGGTGGCGCTGGGCCCAGCGGCGCGCCCGGGCGGCGGGCTCGGCCACCGCGCTCCAGTGGTCGGCGAAGCCCTGATGGCCCGCGGCGGCGGCTTCGGTCACGATCGCGTAGGTCCAGTCGTGGTTGGGCACGACGGCCTCAGCCACCAGACGGCGATCGGCGCGGCGCAGCCCGCTGGCGTGCAGGAGGATCCGGAATCGGTCCAGCGCTCGGCCCTGGCGGCTATCGGTGATGTCCGCCTCATCCTGCAGCGGTGCCCAGTAGCGCGCGGCTGCGGCGAAGTCCCAGATGGCGCTGCCCGGCCCGGCCCAGTCGAAGTCGATCAGCGCCACCGCCCGGCCGGCGCGGAAGACCAGGTTGGCCGGATGGGCGTCGTTGTGGCTGACCAGGCCGGTCCGGAACCGGGCCGGGATCGGCCGCGGCCAGGAGTACCCGGATGGGTCGAAGGAGGCCGCGGCGAGGTGGTAGCGGCGGAGCAGGTCGGCCACGCTGACCAGGGCGGCGTCGGTGAGCGTGTCCTCGGCCAGGGGCGGGACGGCGGCCTGGCCGTCGATGTAGGTCAGGGTCTCGGTGGCGGGGCCGACCGTCAGCACCCGCGGGGCGCCGTCGAAGCCGACCTTCGACAGGTGGGCGAGCAGGGCGTGAGTCGCGGGCCAGCAGGGCGCGATCGGCCGGCGCACGGTGTTGCCCACCCGGACGACCAGCCCGCGGTTGGCCGTCCCGCCCGGGAGCGGCGACGGGCTAAGGCCCGTGGGGTGACGGGCTAGCACCGAGCATGCTTCGGGCGAGACTCGCGTGGGTGACCAGGCCATGGACAAGCCCTCCTCGGATTGCGGCGCAGACGGCAGGGCTCTTGGCGACGTCGTAGGCGACGCACAGGACGAACGGGATCCGCTCGAGGGCCGGGCCGGGCGTAACGATCATCCGGCTGTCCAGCGGCGTGGGCACCGGCCTGCCGTCCTCGCCGATGAACACCCCGGCCAGTTCGGCGCATACTCCCAGGGCGGCCACGGCGTCGCGTTCGGCGGGGGTGATGGCGTCGTAGATCGTGGACAGCCCGGGCGCCCAGGCGCCGATCGCTACCACGGCGATCGTCACCGACGGGACCAGCGCGAAGGCCTCGGCGATATCCCCCTGGCGACGGATCGCCGCGGCCGTCTGCGCGTCGTCCAGGAGCATCGGGGCGTAGAAGACGTGGGCCGGGCCGCCGCCGACCCGGGCCACACTGCGGACCAGGTCGAGCAGGTCCCGGCCGTCGGGGGGCGGCACCGCGCCGGTCAGCTGGACGATCGGGCACGGCGGGATCTGGGTCAGCGACGCCGCGAGCCCGCTCAGCACGCGCGACCAGGACATGCCGAGGACGTCGCCGGGCGTAATGAGGTCCATCAGGGCCTGGCCGGCCGCCTCGCCCAGCCGGTGCCGCAGCAGCGCTGGCTCGTCGTCGGGGAAGTTGAACACGAAGGCGTGCCTGAGCCCGAAGGCCGAGCACAGCTCCGCCGACAGGGCCGCATCGAGGCTGCCGCCGGGCAGGCCAATCTCGATCCGGATCATGCCCGCGTCCCGGGCGCCCTCGAGCAGGCGGGCGACGCGGAACCGGCTGATCCCCAGCCGGTCGGCGATGTCCACCTTGGAGACGCCCTCGAGGTAGTACTGCCGCGCCACCCGGGCGGCCAGGACAACCTCGGACGGGCGGTCAGCCGACAAGCCGGCCATGTACCCTCCTGTTCAGTTCATCTGGCCGCTCATCTGAGCATCCAGATCTCATATTTGCAGCTTTTCTTGACTTTGCCTAGTGACGGGATCACTGTGAGGTCATGGTTCATATGAGCGCTACTTGCTCATATGAGCATACGCAGGGTCCCGTCGGAATTCCTCGCCAGGTACCCGCCCCAGAACGTCCTCACCGTTGTGGAGGTTGTTTCATGAGTTCTCCGCCGTTCAGGCTCCGCACGCTCGGGGCACTGGGCTCTGTGGCCGCCCTGGTGGCGCTGGCCGCCTGCTCGAGCAGCAGCTCCAGCGGCGCGGCCGGCACCAGCAGCAATTCCGGCACGATTACCGTGGCGGTGGTGTCCAACCCGCTGATCACCGGGCAGATGATCCCGCTGACCCAGTCGGTGTTCGAGAAACAGAACCCCGGCATCACGGTCAAGTTCGCCACCTACACCGAGGGCGACCTTCGGGCCGCCATCCAAAAAGACGTCGCCACGCACAGCAACGCGTTCAACGTCATCATGATCGGCCCCTATGAGACGCCGCTGTTCGCGAAGAGCGGCTGGCTGACCAACCTGTCCACGCAGTACATCGCGAGCGATCCGGGTTACGGCGCCGGTGACCTGCTGCCGCCTATCGCCAAGGCCCTGTCCTACAAGGGCGACCTGTACGCGGTGCCGTTCTACGGTGAGTCGTCGATGATGTTCTACAACAAGGCTCTGTTCGCCCAGGCCGGGCTCACCATGCCGGCGAATCCGACGTGGGCGCAGATCCAGACCTTCGCGGCCAAGCTCAACGTGCCGGGTAAGCAGTCCGGGATCTGCCTGCGCGGCCTGGCCGGGTGGGGCGACAACATGGCGGCCCTGGACACGGTGGTCAACACGTTCGGCGGCCAGTGGTTCAACATGAACTGGCAGCCTCAGCTGACCTCGCCGGCGTTTGAGAGCGCGGCCAACTTCTACGTCAACCTGGTCCGCAAGTACGGCGAGCCCGGCGCGGCCAACGACAGCTTCAACCAGCTGCTGACGCTGTACGGGCAGGGCAAGTGCGCGATGTGGTACGACGCGACGGTGGCGGCGACCTCCATCGCGACCACCTACCCGTCCGTTTTCGCCCAGACCGGCTATGCCCTCGCGCCGGTGAACCTCACCAAGTCCTCCGGGTGGCTGTGGACCTGGGCGCTAGGCATCCCGCAGGGCACCGCCAACGCCGGTGCCGCGTGGAAGTTCGTGTCCTGGGCGACCTCGCAGCAATACGACCAGCTGGTCGCGGCCAAGTACGGCTGGTCCGCGGTGCCGCCCGGCACCAGGACCTCCCTGTACAACAACCCGCAGTACCAGCAGGCCGCCAAGGCGTTCGCGGCGATCACCCTGGCCTCGATCAACTCGGTAGACCCGGAACACCCGACGCTGAACCCGGTCCCCTACGTCGGCATCCAGTATGTCGACATCCCGCAGTTCGAAAGCCTCGGCTTGACGGTCGCCCAGCAGATCGCTGGGGCGATCGCCGGCACGGAGAGCGTGAGCCAGGCGCTGCAGGCAGGTCAATCCGCCGCCTCGCAGTACACGCCGGCGCAGTTGTCCGGCGGTTAGCGCGCCCGGTGAGCCGGGCCCTAGCGGGCCCGGCTCACCCGCGGCTGCATCAAGTCGTGGCACCCCGGAAGAAAGGCGTTTCCGTGACGGTACTCGAAGACCTGGCACCGCCTCCCCAGGTGGAGGTCCGGCCGCGCGGGATCAGCCGCCGTGAACGGTGGCAGCTTCGCCTCCCCCTGCTGCCCGCGCTGATCTACACGATCGTTGTGACCCAGATCCCGTTCCTGGTGACGCTCTGGTACAGCTTCCAGAGCTACTTCTGGAACACCTCGGCGGGCGCGCACTTCAACGGGCTGAGCAACTACAAGACGGTCTTCACCAGCCCGGCCTTCCGGGGCTCGCTGGTGCGCTCGGTCGTCATGACCGTCACGGCCGTGATCGTCGCCATGATCCTGGGGGTGGCCCTCGCGGTGCTGCTGGACCGCAAGTTCTTCGGCCGCGGCGTGGTCCGGACGCTGATCATCACCCCGTTCCTGGTCATGCCGGCGGCGGCGGCGCTGGTGTGGGCGGGCCCGATGCTCGACCCGAACTTCGGGCTGGTGAACTGGCTGCTGGAGCCGTTCGGTGTCCATCACGTGGCCTGGCTCAGCACGCACGCGCTGGGCTCGGTGATCCTGGTCATGATCTGGCAGTGGACGCCGTTCATGACCCTGATCGTGCTGGCCGGCCTGCAGGGCCAGCCCGCCGATACTCTGGAGGCGGCCAAGGTCGACGGCGCCGGGGCCCTGGCCACGTTCCGCGAGCTCACGTTCCCGTACCTACGGCCCTATATCGAGCTCGGGATCCTGCTCGGCTCGATCTACCTGGTCAACGTGTTCGACGCGGTCCGGCTGATGACCAACGGCGGCCCCGGTACCTCCACCACCAACCTCCCCTTCTACCTGTTCCAAGAGGTAAATAACGCGTTTGACATCGGAGGGGCGGCCGCAGCCGGCGTGGTCACCGTCATCCTGACCATCATCGTGGCCACGTTCGCGCTGCGGATGTTCGCCCGGGTCTTCCAGTTCGAGGAGGCAGGAGTTTGAGTGCGAGTGCCGTGCCGATGCGGGCCCGTGAACCCGGGCCGCAAAGGTTCCGTGAGATGGCGGGGAACGTGGGCTGGGGGGTTTTGGCCTGGGTGGTGGGGATCGCGTTCTTCCTGCCCGTGCTGTGGATGGTGCTCACGGCGTTCAAGCCGGAGTCGGCCGCCCAGACCTGGCCGCCCAAGTTCATCTTCTCCCCGACGCTGTCACAGTTCCGCCTGGTCTTCTCGGGCTGGGGCCCGTTCGTGACCCACTCGGTGATCGCGACGACGGTCTCCACGCTCCTGGTGCTGCTGCTGGGCGTCCCGGCCGCGTACGCGCTGTCCGTGCATCCGGTCCCGCACTGGCGCGACGGCCTGTTCTTCTTCATCTCCACGAAGATGCTGCCGATCGTGGCCGTAATCGGTCCCCTCTACGTCATCGCCCTCAAGGCGCACCTGCTCGACAGCATCTGGCTGCTGATCATCCTCTATACCGCGATGAACCTGCCGCTGGCGATCTGGATGATCCGCTCTTTCATGCTCGAGGTGCCCAGGGAACTGCTCGAGGCGGCACGGCTGGACGGCGCGGGCCGCATCCGGGAGATCACCGGCGTCATTCTGCCCGTCATCTCGCCCGGGCTAGTGTCGACCGCGCTCATCTGCGTGATCTTCGCATGGAACGAGCTGTTCCTCGCGCTCAACCTGACGATCACGAACGCCGCGACCATGCCGATGTTCCTGATCAGCTCCGTCCCCCAGGAAGGGCTGTACCTTGCGCACCTGTCGGCAGCGGCGGTGGTCGCCTCGGTTCCGGTGATTCTCGTGGGCTGGATCGCCCAGCGCTCGCTGGTCCGCGGCCTGTCGATGGGAGCCATCAAGTGAATCGAGTGAACGACCGCGTACCGGACGGAGGTCCCCAATGGCAAATGTGAAATTCGTGTCGGCGACCCGCGTGTACGCGAAGGGCGCGCCGCCCGCGGTCAACGCGCTCGACCTGGATGTCAAGGACGGCGAGTTCATGGTCCTGGTCGGGCCGTCCGGATCCGGGAAGACCACCGCATTGCGCATGCTGGCCGGGCTGGAGCCACTCGACGGCGGGCGCGTCGAGATCGGCGACCGGGATGTCACCTTCGTCCCGCCCAAGGACCGGGACATCGCGATGGTGTTCCAGAACTACGCCCTGTACCCGCAGAAGACCGTCGCGGAGAACATGGGCTTCGCGCTGAAGATGCAGCACGTCCCCAAGGACGAGCGGGCCCGCCGGGTGAAGGAGGCCGCCCGGCTGCTCGACCTGGACGACCAGCTGCTGGACCGCAAGCCCAAGGCCCTGTCCGGCGGGCAGCGGCAGCGCGTGGCGATGGGACGGGCCATCGTCCGCGAGCCCAAGGTGTTCTTGATGGACGAGCCGCTGTCCAACCTGGACGCCAAGCTGCGGGTGCAGACCCGCAGCCAGATCGCCGAACTGCAGCGCCGCCTGGGCGTCACCACCGTCTACGTGACCCACGACCAGGTCGAGGCCATGACCATGGGAAACCGGGTGGCGGTGCTAGCCGACGGGAAGCTGCAGCAGTGCGACACCCCGCGCCAGCTCTACGACAACCCAGTGAACCAGTTCGTGGCCGGGTTCATCGGCTCGCCCGCGATGAACCTGCAGACGGTCCCGCTCACCGAGGGCGGCGCCCGGCTGGCCGGGACGGTCATCCCGCTGCCCCTCGCGGTGCGGACCGCGGCCAGCCAGGCCGGCCTGCGCGAGCTGGTCCTCGGCATCCGGCCCGAGCACCTGCACCTGGCCAACGGGGCCGGGGAGATCGCCGGCGAGGTGCTGCTGGTTGAGGAACTCGGGGCTGACGCCCTGCTGCACGTACGTTTGGCCGGCAGCGGGAACCAGGTTGTGGCGCGGGCCGAGGGGCGCAAGCCTCCAGCCCCGGGACAGGAGGTCACCTTCCGCGTCCAGCCGGATGACGTCTTCGCGTTCCACCCGGTGACCGGAGCCCGGCTTGCCGGCTAAACCGCAGCCGCTCAACGCGCGGACGCTGGCGTACTGGCGTGGTCGGCTGCCGGTGCCGGACTACGACCGTGACCTCGTGACGGCGGGTGTCGTCCACGTGGGCGTGGGCGGTTTCCACCGCGCGCACCAGGCCATGTACCACGACCAGCTGATGAACCAGGGCACGGCGCTGGACTGGGGCATCTGCGGCGTCGGGGTCATGGCCGCCGACCGGCGGATGAAGGAGGTCCTGGACGCGCAGGACGGCCTCTACACCCTGGTCCTCAAGCACAGCGACGGCACCTACGAGCCGCGCGTGATCGGATCGATCGTGGAGTACCTGTTCGCGCCCGACGACCCGGAGGCGGTGATCGAGAAGATGGCCGCGGAATCGACCCGGATCGTATCGCTGACCATCACCGAGGGCGGGTACAACCTGAGCGACGTCACCGGCGAGTTCGACGTAGCCAACCCGGACGTGCTCGCCGACCTCGAGCCGGGCGCGGTTCCGCGGACCACGTTCGGCCTGATCACCGAGGCGCTGCGTCGCCGCTGGAAGCGCGGCCTGGCGCCGTTCACGGTCATGTCCTGTGACAACCTGCAGGATAACGGGTACCTGAGCAAGCGGGTCTTCACCGCTTTCGCCGGGCTGCGGGACCCGGACCTGGGCAACTGGGTCGAGCGCGAAGCGCGCTTTCCCAACTCCATGGTGGACCGCATCACCCCGGTAACCACCGACACCGACCGGGCCGAGATCCGGGAACGGTTCGGCATCGAGGACCTGTGGCCGGTGGTGTGCGAGCCTTATACGCAGTGGGTGCTGCAGGACGCTTTCACGGCCGGGCGGCCGCCGTATGAGCACGTGGGAGTGCAGGTCGTCGAGCAGGTTGAGCCGTATGAGCTGATGAAGCTGCGGCTGCTCAACGGCAGCCACCAGGCCATGGCCTACTTCGGCTACCTGGCCGGCTATCGGCTGGTGCACGAGGCCGCTCAGGACCCGCTGTTCCAGGCCTTCATGCTCGGCTACATGGACTGCGAGGCCACTCCGACGCTGGCTCCGGTGCCGGGGGTGGACCTGGAGGGGTACAAGCACACGCTGATTGAGCGCTTCTCCAACCCGCAGGTCCGCGACACCATCGCCCGGCTCTGCGCGGAAAGCTCCGACCGGATCCCGAAGTGGCTGCTGCCAGTGGTGCGCGCGCAGCTGGTGACCGGCGGTGAGATCCGGCGTTCGGCTGCGGTGGTGGCGAGCTGGGCCCGGTACGCGGAGGGGTTCGACAAGGCCGGCCAGCCGATCGAGGTGGTCGACCGGCTGCGGGACACCCTCACGCGGCTCGCCCGCCGGCAGTACGAGGACCCCGACGCGTTCATCGACAACCGGGATGTGTTCGGGGACCTGGTCGACCAGAAGCCCTTCGTCTCCGCGTACCGGTCCGCGCTGACCTCGTTGCACCAGCGCGGGGCGCGGGCGACGCTGGAATCGCTCGTGTGACCATGCGGCAGAACAACTGGACGATGGGTGCCTACTGCCAGAGCTACTGCCGGATCGTGACCCAGCATCATTCGCTGGAGGACGCAGCGGTCTTCCCGTACCTGCGGGCCCGGGACAACGGCCTTGGCCCGGTGCTGGACCGGCTGCAGGAGGAGCACCGCGTCATCCACGGGGTCCTGGACACGGTTGACCACGCGCTGGTGAACTACCTCGGCCAATCCGGCGATACCAGCGAGTTGGCCGACGCCGCGGACCTGCTCACCGACACCCTGCTCTCCCACCTCGCCTACGAGGAGCGAGAGCTCATCGATCCGCTCGCCCGCTACGGCTTCTACGGCTTCTACGGCTACGACCAGGATTAGGCCAGGGTTAGGCCAGCCTGGTCGGAACGCCAGCAAGCGCTTGCGCGGCACTAGGGCGCCGTGAATAATATGCGCAACGTGGTGGCGGCCAGCCGATGGCCGCGCTTCCTCCCGGGTCCAGAGACGTGGCCCGCCCTCCAGCGATGAATGGGCGGTGGCCGTCATGTCCGGTGAGCACTATCCGGTGCTGTGGATCAGCCGGACCGCGGTGGTGTCCCTGCCCGCGGAGATCGACATCACCAACGCCGACCAGGTCCGTGAGGACCTGCTCTCGGTCCTCAATCAGGGCGCGGTCCTGCTGATCGCCGACCTGAGCAAGACCACCTTTTGCGACTCGGCCGGCGTAAGCGCCCTGGCCCGCAGTTTCCGGCGCGCCAAGGCCAGCCAGAGTGAAATGCGCCTGGTCGTCAGCACGCTGGCCGTGCAACGGGTGCTGGCGCTTACCGGCATCGATCGCCTGCTGGATATTTATCCGAGCGTGGCCGCGTCGCTCGGCGCTTCGCCTAATTCTGGGCATGCCGCGGCCACCGTGGATACCGACGGCGGAGCCGCCTAGAGAGATAATCACCGCATTTGAACCTGGCCTATGGCGGCCATCACCTGGCGCCTACGGCCGATAATTCATCGTCGAAGGCCGGCGACGGCTGCGGGGGCTCGCCGCTGACACTGGTAACGATGGCACTGGCAATCTCGCGTAGTTTTACGTTTCTGTTCTGCGATGCGGAGCGCAGGATAGCGAAGGCGCGGGCCTGCGTGCACTGCTCCCGGGCCATGACTATCCCGAGCGCCTGATCGATGACGGTCCGCGACGCCAGCGACGAACGCAATTGCCCGATGAGGGCCGCGTGTGAGGCCAGCCGGATGGCCAGCGTCAGGGCCCCCGACGCATTCTCGGCAAAATCGGCGGCGCGCCGGGCCTCGGCCGCGCCGAATGCCGACGCGTCGCGCGCGTACAGGTTGAGGGCTCCGATCCGCTTGCCCTCGGATCTCAGGGGCAGCGCCAGGCACGACCGGATCCCGTGGGAGGCCGCCCGCCGCTCGAACTCGGGCCAGCGCGCCTTGTCCGTGGTGTCCTCGATGCGGACCACGTGACCATCGCGCATGGCGTGCAGGCACGGCCCGTTGTCGAGTTCGTACTGCACCGCGTCCACCGTGGCGGCCACCGGGTCGCTGCAAGCCACCGTGACCGGCCGCCCGTTGGACCGCATGGTCATCCCGCAGGACAGGCCGCCGCCCACCAGGCGGGCCGCCAGGACGGCCATCTCGTGCAGGAACTGCTCGACGCCGTCGGTATTGACCAGCGCGTCGTGTAGCTCCTTCAATTCCTCGGGGAGATGTCCTCCGGCTTCTCTCACCATTCGCACACCCATCGTCGACCACTCTGGCTATCAGCTACCTGCGTGGCTATCAGCTACCCGCGGCGGGCAAGATAAACGGCGGCGTGGAGCAAGTCGCTGACCTCGGCACCGGCGAGTAGCTTCTCGCCGGTGCGAGCCACGACCTGGCCTGCCGTCTCGGCTGCGACAGGGAAGCCGCGGCGATCCAGGATGCCTAGCTTTCCTGCTGCAAGGGAGCTCCGCCCGGCGGCGGAACCTTGTGGTTCGGCACGCATGAGGGCACGGTGTCGTTGTTGAGCACGTCGAGCACGGCATCTCGCCCGGGCAGGTGCGGATTCAACAACGGCGTGGCTATGAGCGGTGTCATTCTGCCACTTCGCAGGCCTGGGGAGACGCAGTGACGACCCTCCGCGTCTACGCGTCCTTGTTGATCAGCACCGGCCGTTCGGTCCGCAGACCAAGCGAAGTGGCGGATGAGCAACTCGCCGAACTCCTCAGCGGGAAGTGGCTGAGAGAAGTAGAAGCCCTGCCCACGGGGCAGCCGAGCATATTGAGCTCGGCGGCCTGATCCTTGGTCTCCACGCCCTCGGCCACTGCCGATATGCCCATGGCATGGGCCAGGTCGATGATGGCACGAACGATGGCCAGGTCCACCTGGCTTTCGGCCACCCCCTGAATGAAGGCGCGGTCGACCTTTACCTCGTGCACCGGGAACTGCTTGAGGTACGCCAGGGAGGAATGGCCGGTCCCGAAGTCGTCGATGGCCAAGCCGCACGCCCAGCCGGTTGAGCTTCTTCATGACCTCGCGGGCACCGGACAGGTCTTCCATGACCATGGTCTCGGTGATCTCGAATATCAGCGGCTCCGAGGGCAGGCCGTCGGCGGCGAGCGCCGCCTCCACCTGTGACAGTAGCCCGCTCTCCTGGAACTGGCGGGGTGAGAGGTTGACGCTGATCGGCAGGTCCACGTTCAGCCGCT
This sequence comes from uncultured Actinomycetes bacterium, assembly GCA_963742795.1. Taxonomy (GTDB): domain Bacteria; phylum Actinomycetota; class Actinomycetes; order Streptosporangiales; family Streptosporangiaceae; genus Palsa-504. The sequence continues at coordinate 10,965 of CAVUNL010000022.1, read as the reverse complement.
CCCTGGATCGAGCGCACCTGGCGGCACGCCTGCTCCAGCACGTAACGACCCAGCGGCATGATCAGCCCGGTCTCCTCCGCCAGGGGGATGAATCTCATCGGGCCGATCAGGCCGTGCGCGGGTGCCGCCAGCGCACCAGCGCCTCGGCGCCCACGATGTGCTGGTCGTCGAGGGAGTAGAACGGCTGGTAGTGCACCTCCAGTTCGTCCCGCTCCAGCCCTTGCGCAGGTCGGCCTCGATCTGCAGCCGCTCCGACGAACGGCTCCCCATGACCGCCTGGTCGAACACCTTGTAGATGCCGCCCCCGCCCTTGATCTTCGCCTCGTACATCGCCACGTCGGCGTTGCGCAGCACGTCGTCGGTGTCTTGCCCGGCTCGGTCAGGGCGATGCCGACCGACACGGTTGCCACCATTTCATAGCCGTCGGGCAGCACCATGCGGCGCTCCACCGCGGCGCAGATGCGCCGCGCCGCGTGCGACCGCCTCGTACTCTCCGGCCACGTCCTGCAGCAGCACCACGAACTCGTCGCCGCCGAACCGCGCGATCAGGTCGTGGCTCCGCACCACGCTCCTCATGCGGGCCGCGATCGCGACCAGCAACTCGTCCCCGGTCACGTGACCGAGGCTGTCGTTGATGCTCTTGAACCGGTCCACGTCGACGAAGATCAGCGCGTGCGTCCTGCCGTCCACGGCTGACCGCCGCAGCGCCTGCTCAAGGCGCTCGACCAGCAGCCGGCGATTCGCCAGCCCGGTGAGGCTGTCGTAGCAGGCGTGATGGTGCAGTTCGTCTTCGAACGCTTTGCGCTCGGTGATGTCGCGGAAGGTGATCACCGCGCCTGACGGCGTGCCGTCGCTCATGATGGCCGAGGCGGTGTAGGCCACCGGGATAGCGCCGCCGTTCCTGCGGCGGAACAGCGCGTCGTGCTCCCGGATGGTCTGGCCGGTGCGCATGGCCTGGCAGGCCGGGCCGAGCAGGAAGTCGGGCGCCGTCAGGGCACCAGGCGCCGGGGCCTGATCAGCGGTGATGAGCGAGCGGGAGTTCGATCAGGTCGGCTGCGGCCGGGTTGACGAAGGTCAGCCTGCCGTCTGCGGCTATAGCGCACACGCCTTCTCCGATATTGAGCGTGATTGACGAGAGCCGCTCGCGCTCGACCTGGACCTGCTGGTACAGCTCGGCGTTGCTGAGCGCCCCGCTTCCCACGGCGGCCAGGGCCCTGCAGCAGCCCGCGGTCGGCGTCGTCGAAGGGCTCATCGCGGCGTCGACCCGACGCCGCCAGCCACTGCTGCTGATCGTCGACGGTCATGGGCACGGCCAGCTCGCCGGGGCCCGGGTCGTCTGGCGTCAGCGCTGGCCTGCGGGCTGCGCAGCAGTTGCCGGACCGACCCCAGGATCGTCTCGCAGCACCGCCTGCTGCCGCAGCCCCCGGTTGGCCTCCAGCGTGACCTGGTACAGCCCTTCCATCCTGGCCCGGTCATACAGGGCCGCGAACCGCGCCCCGATCAGCCAGCGTTCCAGGATCAGGCCGGGGCCCGCCAGCGCGAGGGCCCAATGCGTCCGGTATCGCCAGCGCCAACACCACGCCCCCAGCGCTGCCGCGCCCGCGAGGGTCAACTGGAGCCGCAGGTCGTTGGTGAACTCCCTCCAGGTCATGCCCATCGAGGCCGCAACGCCGGCCACGAGACGAGTTGACGTCGCGAACACGGCCACGCCGAGAAAGGCGACAGCGATCTGGCCTGGCTGACCGAACCGGACAGGACCAGCGCCCGGCTCACGGCCAGCCCCAGCCCCGCCGCGACCGGACCTGGCCGCCGTTAAAAGCCGACTTGACGACAGGACGCCGCGGGCCGCCTGGGCCACGACGGTGGCCACCGCGAGGGTTCCCAGCACCAGCACCGGCGGCACGAGCACGGCGAGGATGACAAAGAAACCCTCGTCCATGTTGAAGGCCTCGGATTCGACTCCCCGGTAGACCACGACGGGCCATACCCAGCTCCCCAGGGCAAGAACGCCGATGGCAGCTGCGACGACCCATTGGCCTTCGTTGACGTGCCCCGACGCCGATTGCCTCCTGCGGCGAAGAACAGGACAAACGCGCCACCCGCGACCGCAACGGCGATGATCGCCCACGTGGCGCGGAGCATCTTCATGGCTTGACTACCGGTCGGGCCCGGGTCAGTTCCATGCTGAGCTGGCCCAGGCCGCGCCAGCAGCCCAGGCCGCGCCGGCCCAGGCCGAGCCAGCCCAGGCTCCGTCGTTCCAGGCCCGGCCAGTCCAGGCTCCGGCGTTCCACTCGGCGCCGGCCCACCCGCCGTCGTTCCAGGCCCGGCCGGTCCAGACCCAGCCGTTCCAGTCTGCGCCGTTCCACGCCCATCCGTTCCACGCCTGACCGGCGGAAGGCGACTGATTCCAGGAGACCCCCGACCACAGGTTCGCGTTCCAGGTATCGGCCGGACCGGTGGGGGCCAGCGATACGGCAGTACCAGCCAAGATCGGGAGCAGACCGACTGTCGACTGGTTGAGGTTCATCGGGCCCGAGTTGGCCGCGGCATAGGCGTTGAGGGCCCCGTGGCCGTCCACGAAGGGGTTGCCGACCGGGCCCGGACTGGTCGTACCGAGGAGCCGGGCCTTTAGCTGGTTCGGGGTGAGGCCCGGGTGGTCGGCCAGCACCAGCGCCGCCGCCCCGCTGGTGATGGCGGAGCTGAACGAGGTACCCGAGCCGACGAAGTTCGCCGAGCCGATTCTGGCTGACGGATTGTCAGTGTCGATCGTTGAGCCCGGCGCTGCGACGCTGACCACCGACCGGCCCGAGGTGACCAGGTCTGGTTTGACCCAGCCGTCAGCTCGAGGTTGGTCCCACGCCGCTGAAGTCGTTCATCTCATCGTCGGCGACGGATGCCGTGGCCAGGTCGTCCAGCGCGCCCGACGGTGATGACCAGTGGATCGTCGCCCGGAGACAGGATCGCTGCCGTTGAACGGCCCGGTGTTTCCAGCCGAGGCTACGACGGCGATGCCGGCGTTCCAGACCGCCTCCACCGCCTGGTCTAGCGGGTTGATGACGGTGGACTGGCCGGCTTGAATCCCAGGGAGATGTTGAGGACCTTGATGTTGTCGCCGCCCTGTGATCGACCGCCCACTGCAGGCCGATATCAAGGACCCAGGTCGGTCGTGCCGTCCGCGCCGGCCACCTTGATCGACACCAGCTTTGCGCCCGGCGCTTCGCCCAGTACTGCCCGCCCGACGAGGCCCCGTCGCCGGCGATCAGCCCGGCCACGAAGGTGCCGTGGCCGTAGCTGTCCTGGAGGGGTCGCTCCCGTTCGTCAGGTCCACCCCGCCGATCAGCCGCCCCGAAAAGTCGGGCACGCTGTCGATGCCCGTATCGATACGGCCACGGTGACGCCCTGACCGGTGTCGCCGGTTGAGACCAGCCGGGTAGCCCCGGTCTGCTGGAGGAATTCATCCGAAGGCGTGTGCGGCCCGGTCGATTCGGGCGTGGACTGCACGCTCACCGAAGCATCAGGAGTCACCGTGATGCCCGGCAACGCTGCGAGCGCGGCTCCACGCCGTCGGGATTGTGGCGTCCACCGCGTCGATGAGGTGATACGCGGTCAAAATGACCCCATTCAGTCCCAGCACGGCCTCAGCCGCGCCCAACAGACCGGTTGAGGTGACAATTACCGTTTCAGTTGCGCTCGCTGACGCCGCCGCCGGTTCGCCAGCCATCGACGAACCCGCTAATGCAACAGCTAGCGTCGCGCCCACAGCGATGATCCGGCACTTATGCCAGAAGGGCCGATTCCAATCAGCAGGCGCCCGCGCCGGATGAGCTAGCACGCCACATCTCGCAGCCCTCCCCTTGGATGGTTGTGAGTATGAACCGTACGCTGAGTGCCCGGCCTTAGGGGCTATTTTCCTAACACCCGCATACCTTAGTGGAATAAGCGGCCTATACCATCAGTGGTTAATTTTCATTAATTGTCGATATGTAACGGTCGTCCGAGATTCGTATAAATGTCCACCGCAGCCATCGGGCTCATGCCCGGCTCCGCGGATGACCGTGACCGGTTCGGGGACCGGACGGGCAGCCATCCGGCGCAGGGTCGTCACGAATGGCTGCCCGCGGGGGCCGGCTGCGGTGCAGGCGGGTCAGCCGGAGCCGGGGGAGAGGTGGACACCGGGTCAGTGCCGCCCGCGTCGAGCCGAAACGGCGGGTACTCGTCGCGCATCAGCGCGGTAAGAGCCATTCCACGTGCGTCATACGCACGTGCAGGCCCGACTAGGTCGCCCAGCCACGCGGTGGAGAGCTGGGCTCTTTGATCCAGGTGCTCCAGCGGCTGTCGCCGCTGACTGTCAGCACGACGTTCCCCGTCTTCTGCTCTGTCTCGAGGTACCTGGTGGCGTCGATGACTTGTTTCAACGGGTAGCACCGGTCGATGATCTCCCGGTATTTCCCCGCCTCGATGAGCTGCTTGAGGAACAGGACGGGAGCCGGGGTGACGTCGATGGCGCCGGGCGACGCTGCCTGCGGGACGGCGGTCCTCCCGCGGACGAGAGAACCAAACCCGCTGGTCACTGGATCGACATGACCTACGGCCCTGGCCCTTGCACGCCGCAAGCCCGGGCCATCGCCGGGCAGGTCCGCGACGTCGCCGTGCCCCCTGGGGCCACGGCCTACACCGGCGGGCAGACCGCCGCGCTGGCCGATGAGTTGTCCAGCCTCGGGCAGACCCTGCCGTGGATGGCGGCGGCCGTCATCGCCGCGACGTTCCTGCTGATGTTCCTCGCGTTCGGATCGCTGGTCCTGCCGGTGCAGGCGATCATGATGAACATCTTGTCGCTGGGAGCGATGTTCGGCGTGGTGACCTGGATCTTCCAGGACGGGCACCTGTCCGGGCTGCTGCGCTTCACCCCGAACGGCACGATCAACCCCACCATCCCCATCTTGATGTTCGCGATCATGTTCGGGCTATCGATGGACTACCAGGTGTTCCTGCTCTCCAGGATCCGCGAGAGCTACGACATCACCCATGACAACACCGCCGCGATCGCCAGCGGCGTGCAGCGCACCGGCGGCGTGATCACCAGTGCCGCGCTGCTGCTGGTCATCGTGATCGGCTTGTTCTCCCTGTCCAGCATCACCTTCATCAAATTGCTGGGCGTCGGCATGATCATCGCCCTGATCCTCGACGCCACCTTGGTGCGGCTGCTCCTCGTTCCCGCCGTGATGCGGCTGGCCGGCGACGCGAACTGGTGGGCACCCGGACCGCTGCGCCGCTTCTATGCCCGGCACGGCATCCACGAAGACGACGGTCCCGCGCCCGGCGCAGTCCAGGCACCCGCACCCGAGCCGGTCGGTACCTAGTGACATCCCGACACAGCCAAGGCCCCGCAAGATCCCGCGCGCCACGAAACGGCTGGCATGCAACGGAGGAAGGCAGACATGAACGCGGCGGTCTGCCCCGGCTGCGCTCCGCGCAGCAGCAGCTACCTCGCGCGTCCCGAAGCGCGCAGTCCGCAGCTGCGGTGAGGTTCTTGCTCGCCGCCCACGGCGATCACGGACGGACCGGATGGTGGCCGGAATCTGCGCGGGAGCCGCCGGACTACTTCGGCTGGGATGTGACCCTGGTCCGGGTAGTCGTGGCGGTCGTCTGCGTCATCACCGGCGGCGCGGGCATCCTGGCCTAACTGGTGGCGTGGGCCATCATCCCGGTGGAGGACGAGAAGGCCTCGATCGCCGGGAACCTGGTCAGCAAGACCCGCCACGGCTCGCTGGGCTGAGGGCACGATGACCGGCTTCCGGCCCTTCTTCAACCGGGCCACGGGCGAGTGGATCGAGTTCACCGCGGTTGCTGAGGACTGCGACGGGCAACTGGTCCGGTTCAGCTGGCGTAGCGTGCCCGGCGGGGTGATCACCGAGCATATCCATCCCCGCCAGGAGGAGCGTTTCATCATCACCTCCGGCCAGGCCCGGTTCACCCTCGACGGTGAAGAACTCGTGGCCGGGGCGGGCGACACGGTGGTGGTGCCCGCCGGGGTGCGCCATTCTGAGGGAAACCCCGGGTCCGCCGAGATCCTGGCCGTCGTGGAGCTGCGGCCAGCGCTGCGGAGCAAGGAGTTCCATGAGGCCGTCGCGGGCCTGGCCGCTGACGGCAGGACCACGCCCCGGGGAGCGCCGCGTAACCCGCTCCAGCTCGGCGCCACTTTCTGGCATTTCCGCCACGAAAGCCGGGTCACCTCACCGCCCATCGGCATGCAGAACCTGATGCTCCCGCCGTTGTGGGCGGTGGCGAAGATCTTCGGCGTGCGCCCTTACTACCCCCGGTGGGACAGCCGGATCCGGGAGGCAGACCGGCCACTGCGCCAATGTCCGAGCACGACCCCGATGAAACCGGCAGCAGCTAGCTCCGCCTGCCTGAAGAGCCATTGCCCGCATGATCCTGCACAGCGGCGAGGGCCGCTGCGACACGTCACCGGAGGACACCGAGATGAAGGGTGACCCATCCGATCCGCCGGGTGTCGGTGAGCACCGGCCAGGTGCAGATCCGCCCCGACCACGTGGCGTCAACCTGGCGCCCGACCGCCGTTTGGCTGCTCGCCTTCCGGACCTGGACCGGGCCCCGGCCATCAATGCTACCTAATCGAGCACCAGGTCGCCGGCGCTTGCCCGGCTCGGCAAGCCCGGACCAGGCCCGCCCGCGTGGGCAATATATGTGGTGCAAGACCGATATCGTCGTCCGTTCCTTGCCGCTGAGCACATCGACGTCAACCCGCCGCGAACGCGGCATAGTCGCCGGAGAGCCGGTGCACCCTACGGCCCGCTGGGTTCGGAGGGAGACGGCACGTGAAAAGGCCCAGCTTCTCACTCGATGAACCGGGACCTCACCGTGCAGCTCCTACCGTCGAAGTAGATGCCGGGAGGTTCTGGACTGTCAAGGCCTGCAGCGCGCACCGAGCAGCGAGAGCGTGCTGTCGGCGCGCATGCTCACTCGTGGTCCAGCGGTCAGCGGAGCTCTCCAGAAATCACGTCGGGCGCGTTGTCAGTCATTCTGGGCCTCGGTTCGGCCGGTCAAGGGCTAAGACCCTAATGGGCGACCCCATTTCTTCGTACGCACGGGAAAAATACCATCGTGCCTGAGTAGGAGACACCGCCAGCGCTGCCTTGGCCCTTGCCAGATCTTCCACCCCGCCGAACACATGGTCCGGAATGAATAGCAAGCAGTCGTCAATATCGGAATATATTCGAGGTTCAGCTCCATTCCACATCTTCGAAATTCGCATCAGCAGAGCAGTATTCATGGATTCGCCGATAAAGCTGCACTTCATTCGGAACCTGCACGTCTCCAGTATAGATTTAAACGAAGAACTCATTCCTGAGCTGGTGTTGGAGTGTCAGAAGCCAGTCAATCTGAACAATGCCAGCTGTCTTAGGCTACCGCCTACGGCCTCCATCAACAATGTCGGCAACATCTCGTCTTATGATCTTCGAGCCAGTTCGGCGACGCCCACGGGGCGGCCTTTACGATTTCTGATATTAACGCATGCACGAGCTGCGCGGATGATATCGCGAGGAACACCCCCAGACCACGCGTAGCAAAACAATACGACTGGCATCGGAAATCCCTGCAGTTCGCCTGATCGGCGCGCAAGCATCTCCCGAGCCTCATAAGGAGATGGCACCTGGAGTTTGACGATCGTGTCGAAAGCTGAGTCGAAAACGTCACGAAATGGGACGCCGCGATAGCGAATCGGTGCAAGGCATCCTCAGAAACGGAGACGACAAAGTGCGTGTTCGGGATGTGGAACAGATCCTTTAGACCGTTAACCGCAGCGATGGCCTCGTCTGCCTTTGCAGTTTATCCAGTTCATCAATAGCAATTGCTACAGGACGCCCTCCCACAAGCGGTATTGCTCAAGGTACTCTTTAAACGCTGGCAATCAACTCAGGATGACTTCGCTCGCGCTGCGTCCAGATAGACTGTCGTCCTCGTTGCAGGGTCATGCCTTTCCCCGCTATTCCGGCCGCAGTTGTTCGCTGGTCGCTCCGTGAGCCCGTGATCGAGTCTAGGGCTTGCTGCGAAAGCCCCCCGATCCGACGGTTGTTACTCAACTGCCGAAATGGCTCGGTAAAGGAGGCCAGCCATCCTTCGCTCAACACAACCGAGTACTTCTGTATTACTTCTTTTGCAGTCATGATAAATATCGTGCGCACGAAGTCGGCAGCATCGTACGTGGCAGGAGCTGGTATGTAAACTACGATCCACCTCGGCTCCAGTTCGTATTTTATCCAGCGCAACAACGCCGTCTTTCCTATTCCTCTCCGACCGCCTACGCCTACAGCCGATGTACGGTGACTTTCGAGGAATTCGATAACATCCTTGAAGCTTGCAAACGGCTGGACACGCGCAGATTCAAGTTCGATCAGCGCTGGCGCAGCAGACAGTTGCAGCATCGGGTCTTCGCTTTCGTGCTGAAGCTCTACCGAGAGCTCCGACGTGATCGCCTTAAAATCATCCAGTATTTCGTCGTCGACACGCTGAGCCGCCCACGCTATCTGTTCATTGAGAGAATCGATTCTCTGTGTAAGTAGCCAGATCAATGTGATCAGCAGAACACTGAAGGACGCTGCCGCGATGAATAGAGTTAGCACCGCGCCTAGCGAGATTAGTCTAACTGAGCTAGAATATTCAATCCCAAGCAACAACCCGAGGGTGATCGCTGATATGACAGCGATCACCTCAGAAATCTTGCCGTCAGCCTGGCGTTCTCTGTATTGTTCCGCCGACACAGGTAATTGTGATAATCTGCCAAATAACTATGGAGTTCCGGACGTCGCTCGAGTGAGCATCTTCATCCAGTCGATCGGCGACCGTACGGTAAAGCAGCTCTCGAGCCACTGCAGGCGAATCCCGGCCCTGGTTTCCGGATGTTTGTCGAGCAACCGGACGATCTTAAATGGTGATACGGGAGCAACTACCCTGCGGATACGCGACACCACGTCTTCGATGAGATCGCGCGGGTCAGGCCCGACCACGATGCACGTAAACCTGATCCGGGTACGTGACGAAGGATCACGACGCTCAGAGATTGATCGGGCAAATCGTGCTCCACGACCAACTAGCCGTACCCGAATACGTGGCCCAGCAGAGAGCGCCGCAAGTTCAGGTCGATGACGTCAGAGAACAGCATGGTCGACAGCTTCCGGTTCATCAGCCCCTGCACGATGAACATCCGGCCCGACGTCACGACGAGGTAGTTAACGGACCAGACGGCCATCTTCGAGACCATCCAGAGCAATACAACGCCCCAGGCCAGCCAGATGATAGAGAGCCCGGTGCTGCTGATTGGCGCGACGATGGTCAGCAGCACAGCGACCAGCAGGCCAGCGGTGGTTAGGGTAATGGGCCCGAGCAAGACCGCGGGATGCTGTCGGACGCAAATAAGCTGATGCTCGTCCGGCAATAGGTACCTGTTAACTGACGCCGGAGGGTCTGCACCCCAGATCAGCCTCATCTCGACCCCTGATCGGTTTGGTGACGAAACTCGCCACCGGCTCTGATCACAATCCGAAGGCCGTCTCCATCGTTTTCCCCCGATTCCCCACCCGGCACGGCCCGTGATCACGGGTAACCGCCTGAAAGCGATCGCCGACCCTTGGCGCCACTTCTTCATCGGGACCTCCATAACACGTCCCGACGAAAACCAACACCGCGACCACCGCGACCACGACGAGACCAATCCATCCGAACAGCAACATGAGGATAGTAATTGGCACTCTCTGATTTTTGGATTTCTTCGAAAAACCACCCGCTCCGTTCTTCCGTAGTGACCCCGTGTTTCAGCGCCAGCGGGAGAACGCTGCGGTATACAGCGGCAATCATCTTCGCACCGACCCGCGAAGGGTGTAGAAATCCGGTGACATCCGTACCATATGCAAATGGGAGAGACCCAAATCAAACAGGAACAAGTGAGTATGGCAAACGGCAATAGCATTAGTCAAAAGTTGGAAGCGATCAATCTGCTGGAGCTAGAATCGAAGGCTCGCGAGTTGTTGCCGCCGGCGGTCTACGACTATTATGCGGGCGGTGCCAACGACGAGCTCACGCTGCGCGAGAACCGAGCTGCCTATGAGCGAATAACGTTGCTCCCGCGCGTGCTGACAGACTCGAGCAGAAGGGACGTGGGCACGACCGCGTTGGGCGAGAAAGGGACCTGTGTGGTTCCAGCTCTACATCTTCAAGGATCGGGGAATCAGCGCGTCCCTAGTGAGACGGGCGGAAGCCGCCGGTTGTAAGGCTATCGTTTTTACGGTCGATGTCCTAGCGCCCGGCAGACGTGAACGCGACGTCCGAAATCGATTTAAGTTGCCGGATGAACTTTCGGTTAAAATCTTCTGCCCGCCGGACTACAAGGACTCCCTCATGAAGCTGGTGGCTCCGAGCTGGCCCCTTACATCGCTTCTCTTTTCGATCCTGCGTTGACCTGGAAAGATATTGAATGGCTTGCCGGAATCACGAAACTGCCGGTACTCGTGAAAGGAGTCCTGCGTTCAGATGATGCGCTGCTTGCCGTCAAAAACGGTGCCTCCGGGATCATTGTGTCAAATCACGGCGGGCGGCAGCTCGACACGACCGCGGCGACAATCACGGTTTTGCCGCAGATAGCCGATGCAGTCGACGGGGCTGTCGAAATCTATGTTGACGGTGGTGTCAGGCGCGGCACCGACGTGCTCAAAGCGATCGCTTGTGGCGCGCGCGCCACCTTCATCGGACGGCCTGTGTTATGGGGACTCGCTTCCGGTGGCGAATCCGGCGTCAGGTATGTTCTGGAGATGATGCGCCGGGAATTCGATCTGGCCATGGCACTTTCCGGATGCTCGACGCTAAGTTCAATCACCTTGGATCTCATCCACACCTGACTCTTTCTTCCGCAGACGATTGATGAGCCGAGGCCATTTAAATTCCATGTTA